>NZ_BMMK01000014.1 GCF_014645795.1 Longimycelium tulufanense
CCAGCCTGTCACCAGGTCACTGATCTCGTTCGATCACTGACCAGTTAGGACTTACTCGTCTAGCACCGGCTACCGCCAAATTGGCCGCGACCCGCGCAACCGGTTGCCGGCCGCGCCGACGCCCGGCTCCCCCGGCCCGCTGTGTCACGATGGCGGGGAGATGAAGACGCAGGACGGGACCCCTCCGCGCGCCGAGATCGTGATCGACCTCGACGCCGTGCGGCACAACGTCGGGCTGCTCGCGGAGCGGGCGGCCCACTCCGGCGCGGCCACCATGGTCGTGGTGAAGGCCGACGGGTACGGGCACGGGGCGACCGACGTCGCCCGGGCCGCCCTGGAAGCCGGCGCCACCTGGATCGGCGTCTGCCACCTCGAGGAAGCCCTCTCCCTGCGCCGGGCCGGCGTCACCGCACGCCTGCTGTCCTGGCTGCACGTCCCGGACGAGGACTTCGCCCCCGCGATCACCGCCGACGTCGACCTGTCGGTCTCCTCGCCGCGGGCGCTGGAGGCGGTGCTCGCCGGTGCCCACCGCGCCGGCCGCCCGGTCCGACTGCACCTCAAGGCCGATACCGGGCTCACCCGCAACGGGTGCCCGTCGGCCCAGTGGCCCGAGCTGGTCGAGGCCGCCGCCAAGGCCGAGGCCACCGGTGACGCCGAGGTCGTGGCCGTCTGGTCCCACCTGGCCAGCGCCGACGAGCCGGCCAACCCCTCGGTCGACCGGCAGGCCGCGCGCTTCGCCACCGCCTACGAGCAGGCCCGCGCCGCCGGCCTGCGCCCGATTCGCCACCTCGCGAACTCCCCGGCCGTGCTGACCCGCCCGGACCTGCACCTCGACCTGGTCCGCCCGGGCATTGCGAGCTACGGGCTCAACCCGGTCCCGTGGGCCGGTGACTTCGGTCTCCGCCCGGCGATGACCTTCCGCGCCCGGGTGGCGCTGGTCAAGCGCGTCCCGGCCGGCGAGGAGGTCTCCTACGGCGGCACCTGGACGACCCCGCGCGAGACCACGCTGGCGCTGGTGCCCACCGGCTACGCCGACGGCGTCCCCCGGGCGCTCAGCGGCCGGATGGAGGTCTGGCTGGGTGGCCGCCGCCGGCCCGTCGTCGGCCGGGTCTGCATGGACCAGATCATGGTCGACTGCGGCGACGACCCGGTCGTCGAAGGCGACGAGGTGATCCTGTTCGGCACCGGCGACCGCGGCGAGCCGACCGCCCAGGAGTGGGCCGACACGCTCGGCACCATCCACTACGAGATCGTCAGCGGCATGGTCCGGCCACGGGTGACGCGCACCGTCATCAACCGGGGAGCGCGCCGGTGAAGCCGGTGTGGCGAGCGATCAGCCTGGCCGCTGGCGTGGCGGGCGCGACCCTGCTCGGGACGGCCGTCGGCATCGCCGCGCGACGTTCCCTCCGGGCCCAGCGCCGCCACCCGATCGCTGAGGAGCCACCGGCCCGCGAGTTCACCGTCTCCGCGGATGACGGCGTGCCGCTGTCGGTGGAGGAAATCGCCCCGACGGACGGTGGGTCACCGGATCTCACCGTGGTGCTGGTGCACGGCTACACGCTCGACCGCCGATCCTGGATCTTCCAGCGCGAGTCGTTGCCCCGGCTGGCCGACCCGCGGGTGCGCCTGGTGCGGTACGACCAGCGCGGCCACGGCCGCTCCGGCCGCTCGACACGCGCGCACAGCACCCTCGACCAACTCGGTAGGGACCTGGACGCCGTGCTGCGGGTCGTCGCTCCCGACGAACCGGTGGTCCTGGTGGGCCACTCGATGGGTGGTATGACGATCATGGCACTGGCCGAGCATCGGCCCGAGCTTTTCGGCGACCCGTCACGAGGGACCGCCGGGACCCTGCC
Organism: Longimycelium tulufanense; assembly: GCF_014645795.1. Taxonomy (GTDB): domain Bacteria; phylum Actinomycetota; class Actinomycetes; order Mycobacteriales; family Pseudonocardiaceae; genus Longimycelium; species Longimycelium tulufanense. The sequence continues at coordinate 1,857 of NZ_BMMK01000014.1, forward strand.
GCGAGCCCCCGCGCGGGCAACCTCCTTGGAGGCGCAAGCCCGCAACCAGCCTCGAACCATCGGCGCGGCCCCCGTGCTCGGGGTGGCATTGGTGGGCACCTCGGCCGGCGAGATCGGGCGGCGCGGGCTCCCGCGGCCGGTGCTGTCCCGCTACAACCCGTTCACCCTCGGCCTCGCCAAGCTCACCGGCTGGCAGCCCGGCCTGGTGGAGCGGGCACACCGGATGACCGGCCACCTCACCTGGGGAGCGGTGCGGGCGCTGTCGTTCGGCGACCGCAAGATCGACCCCGAGCGCGTGGACCTGGTGCACCAGATGATCGAGGGCACGTCCGTGCAGGCCATCTCGGACTTCCTCGCCACACTCGCCACCCACCACCGGTACCGCGCGCTCGCCGCCCTACGGCGGTGCGAGGTGCTGGTGATCGGCGGAGACGCCGACCAGATCACCACGTTCTCGCATTCCGAGGCGATCGCGGCGGAGCTACCCGACTCCCAACTGGTTCGGGTACCGGGTGCCGGGCACATGGTGGCCATGGAGCGACCGGAGTTGGTCGACGGGTACCTTGCGGCATTCCTGACGCGATGCGCGGCGGCGAATCGGCAGCCGCGCGAGTGGCGGGCGGACGACGACACCGGGAGCACGGAAAGGGGAGCGTGACGGTGCGCAGCGGGGTGGACGGCGTCCACGGGACCGCACAGGGCCGGGGCCGGGACGGCTTCGAGCTGCCGGACGAGGCGGACACCATCGCCTTCGGCCGCCGGCTGGGCTCCGTCCTCCGGGCCGGTGACCTGGTGCTGTTGTCCGGGCCGCTGGGAGCGGGCAAGACGGTGATGGTGCGCGGGATCGCCGAGGGGCTCGGCGTGGCCGGCCAGGTGAACTCGCCGACATTCGTGATCGCCCGTGTGCACCGGCCACGACCGGACGGCCGAGGGGTGCCGCTGGTGCACGTGGACGCGTACCGGCTGCGCGGCCTGGACGAGCTGGACGACCTCGACCTGGACACCGACCTGATGGACGCCGCCGTGGTGGTCGAGTGGGGCGAAGGTGTCGCCGAGCGACTGTCCGAGGAGGACCACCTGGTGGTGCGGCTCAACCGGCGTCCCGACGACGTGCGGGAACTGTCCCTGGAGCCGCACGGCGCGGACTGGGCCGACCGCGTCGCCTCCCTGCTTTCCTGACCGGAAGCAGGAACACGACCGTGATCCTTTCTTCATATTTTCCCGATAAACCGTTCCGGCGGTCGGAATTCGCATTTGTATCACCTGGTCCTGCGGTGCTTCCCACCGCGCGGACCCAACTACACCACGTGGGGTAAGAACCGCACGCGGATCCTTCGAAACCGCGGGCCCGATGCCACTGTTTGGTGGCTACGGCTTCGCGTGCGCTGTTCCGGAGCCTGCGGCCCAGGGAAGGGAGAGGGATGAGACGCATGATGCGCGCGGTGCGCGTCGGGGCGGCGTTGCTCGGTGCGGCTGCGGCCTTGGTCGCCACCTCGCTGCCCGCCTCCGCGGAGGCGACCGCCGTGGTGACCGGCGACGAGGACTTCGGCCGTAACGTCGTGCTCGAGGGTTACGGCTCGTGGCGGACCTCGCTGATCGGCCTGCGCCTTGCCGACGGTACGGATCTGCGGACCTACTGTGTCGAGCTGGACGTGGACACCCGCAAGGGAGCCCCGATGACGGAGGCGCCCTGGGAGGCTTACCCGGACGCGAGCAAGGCGTTCAAGTCCCAGCCCGACAAGGTGCTGTGGATCCTGAGCCACTCGTACCCGACGGTGCAGCTCGACGAGTTGAGCAAGAAGGTCGGCGTCGGCCTGGACAAGCAGGAGGCGATCGCCGGCACGCAGGCCGCCATCTGGCACTACAGCAACGGCGTGAAGTTCGTCGAGGGCCGGAACGAGCGTGACGTCACCGCCCTCTACAAGTACCTGACCGGCCCGGAGAACGTCGGCCAGAAGCAGCAGCCGCCGGTGTCGCTGGAGCTGACGCCCGCGACGGCCAAGGGCGTCGCGGGTGAGCGGATCGGCCCGTTCACCGTCAACACCACCGCCGAGTCGGTGCAGGTGTCGGTGGAGACCAAGTCCGGCAAGGCCGTGCAGCTCGTCGACGCCAACGGCAAGCCGGTGACCGAGGTGAAGAACGGGGACAAGGTCTTCGTGCTGCCCTCGGCGGACTCCGACGCCGGTTCCGCCACGATCAAGGCCACGGCGACCAGCGGCGCCACCGTGGAGAAGGGCCGGCTGTTCGTCGGCTCCGACCCCAAGGCCCGCACGCAGACCCTGATCACGGCGGAGACCACCACGACCAAGCCGATGGCCGAGGTGAAGGCGCAGTGGACGGCCAAGCCGGCGCCGACCACCACCCCCGCCCCGACCACGACCGCGCCGCCGACCACGACGCCGCCGACCACCACCGAGGTGGTTCCGCCGGCGACGACCAGCCAGCCCCCGTCGGTCTCGATCGATGACAAGAAGAACCTTGCGAACACCGGCGCCTCCGTGTGGGGTGCTCTTGGTGCCGCTGCCGTTCTTCTGGGCGCGGGTGTGGTCGCACTTGTGCTGACGCGCCGGCGTCGCAGGGCCTGACGGCTCATCCCGGCACGACCGACGAGAGGTGCCGCCCCCTCGGGGTTGGGGGCGGCGCCTCTCTTCTGTTGTGGGTCGAGTGGCACGTCGCCTGTCCTGCCGCGCCAGCCCGGCGCGTTGCCGGTCTACAGCCACGCCAGGATCAGGGGCACCCCGACGAGGAACACCGCCAGGTTTGCGGTGAGGACGGTCCCGGCGCAGCCCCCTGGCAGCGCCGAGAGGCGCTCCTGGAGGCACAGGAAACAGACGACGCAATGGCCATGCTCGCCCCGACGAAGGCCGCGACCGCCGCCCTGCTCCCGATATCCAGGACTCCGGTCCGATCCCATGTCAGAAGGACACATCCGAGCAGGGTCAGCGCGAGTGAGAGCCAGGACAGCTCGGATAAGGGCTGACGCCGGACTTCCCGCGGGCGTGGCTCGGCACGTTTCTCGTGATCAATCAGCCGGCTCACAGTCGATCACGCACCGATCGCGGATCGAGTATCCATAGATCAGGCCGGCACGCATCCGCGTGCGTTTCGTTCACCTTTGGTTTCTCAATGGGCCGCCGAAGCCTCCAGACCATGCGGGGGACCGTTGGGGCTGGATGCGACGGCCTGGCCCGTTCCGGAGCCGGCGGGGGTACGTCCGGTGTCGGCGTCGCCGCCGAGCCCGACCGAAAGGGTGGCCAACAGGGCGGTGATGACCTCCTCCGCCTCCGGGCCGAAGCAGCCCCCCAGCTCCAGCGTGACGACACCATGGAGCGCGCTCCACAGCTGCGCGGCGACCAGTACCGGATCGGCAGCGACGAAGCTGCCGGTCTCGATGGCCCGGCGCACGGCCTCCACCAGCACCTCGAACGTCCTGCCCGCTTCGGTCAGTTCCCCGTCTCGCGGTTGCCGGTACCTGCTCAGCGACACGTTCTGGAACATCACCTTGTACAGATGCGGGTTGGCCAACGCGTTGGCCCGGTAGGCCAGTGCCAGGTTCCCAAGGTCGACGACCGGCTCGCCGCTCGGGCACACCTGGCTCAGGTGTGCATCGAGCCGGTGGAAACCTTCTCGGGTGACGGCGGCGACGACCTCCTGTACCCCAGCGAAATGGGCATCGACGGTCCTGGCGGAGGTGCCGGTCTCGGCTGCCAGGCGTTGGGTCGACAGTGCGCAGGTGCCTTCTTCCACGAGGATCCGGGCAGCGGCTTCGACCAGCTGACCGTGGACAGCTATGCCGGGGTCCTGAAGGTCGGATGGGTGCGGCGGCATGTCCGGACCTTCTCGTATACGGGCGCTGTCGCGCAGTCAAAGCGTCGCGATTCGCCCTGCTGCAGCAGCGTCACCGCCAAGCCGTCGGATCACGGCCCACCACGCGGTGAGGCGGCCCGCGGCACGTAGCTCGGCGATCCGGCTGACCGGCGAGAACACTCGTTCTCTCGTACCGTCCCACCATGAAGAACATGACGGACGCCGAGTGGCGGGCCTTTCTCACCGCGGACACTCGCACCGCCAAGCTGGCCACGGTCCGCGAGGACGGCCGACCACACGTGGCGCCGGTCTGGTTCGTGCTGGATGGCGACACCCTGGTGTTCACCACCGGAGCCACCTCGGTGAAGGGGCGCAACCTCCGCCGCACCGGGTACGCGGCGGTGGCTGTCGATACCGACGGGCCACCGTACGCCTTCGTGACGGTGGAGGGGCCGGTGTCGATCAGCGACGACCAAGACGAGAAGCTGCGGTGGGCAACCGCCGTCGCCCGGCGGTACGTGGGCGACAAGTTGGCGCCGGCCTTCGGGGCTCGCAACGCGGTCCCGGGAGAGATCGTGGTGCGGCTCAGCATCGCGAAGGTGGTCGGCATGGACCTGAGCGACTAGCGGAGCCGGCCCGGTTGCCGAGGCGAGGAACAGGTGGGTGGGCGCGGCCGCCTACTCTGGACGGGTGCTCGTGCTCGCCATCGACACCGCCACGCCCGCGGTCACGACCGGCCTGGTCCACCTGGACACGGACGGGGCCCCGGGCACCCTGGCCCAGCAGATCACTGTCGACCCCCGGGCCCACGGTGAGCTGCTGACCCCACACATCAAGGCCACGCTGGCCGAGGCCGACACCGAGCTGGGCCAGCTCGACGCCATCGTGGTCGGCGCGGGACCGGGACCGTTCACCGGCCTGCGCGTCGGCATGGTCACCGCCGCCGCGCTCGGCCACGCCCTGGGCTGCCCGGTCCACCCCGTGGCCACCCTCGACGCCATCGCCCACGACGTGTTCGCCGCTGCCCCCGCCGAACCGCTCCTGGTCGCCACGGACGCCCGCCGCCGCGAGATCTACTGGGCCCGCTACGACGAGACGGGCGCGCGGGTCGACGGCCCGCACGTCGAGCGCCCCGCCGACGTGACAGCACGGGGCCTGGAGGTCGAGCGCGCCGCCGGCCACGGCGCGGAGCTGTACGCCGACGTCCTCGGCCTGCACCTCATCCCCCCGCCGTTCCCCAGCCCGGAGGGCCTGGTCGGGGTCGCCGCCGACGCGCTGCGCTCGGGCGCCGAACCGGCCCCGCTCACCCCGCTCTACCTGCGCCGCCCCGACGCCGTCGAGCCCGGCGCCCGCAAGCGGGTGACCCAGCCGTGAGCGAGCCCGCGGTGCGCCTCGACCGGCTCGGCTACGCGGACCTGGCCCGCTGCGCCGAGCTGGAGAAGGTGCTTTTCCGGGGCGACGACCCCTGGCGGGCCTCGGTCTTCGCCTCCGAGCTCGACCAGGGCCACTACTACCTCGGCGCCTACCTGCGACCGGCCGAGGGGGAGCCGGAACTGCTCGTCGGTTACGCCGGCCTGGCCGTCGTCGGTCGCCGGCCGGTGGCCGAGGCGAGCATCCAGACGATCGGCGTCGACCCGGCCTGGCAGGGGCGCGGGATCGGTCGAGCGCTGCTCCGCGCGCTGTTGAAGCGCGCGGACTCGTTCGAGGCCACCACGTTCCTCGAGGTGCGCACCGACAACGCGGCGGCCATCCAGCTGTACCAGGCGCACGGCTTCGAGACCGTCGGCCTGCGCAAGCGTTACTACCAGCCGTCCGGCGCGGACGCGTACACCATGCGGCGTCTGCCGGCCACGGCGGTCGAGAAGGGGAGAAGCGCGTCGTGAGCGCGAATGCTGCCGCGATCGTTCTCGGGATCGAGACGTCCTGCGACGAGACGGGCGTCGGTGTCGTCCGGATGCGCGCCGACGGCCACGTCGAGCTGCTGGCCGACGAGGTCGCGTCCAGTGTGGACGAGCACGCCCGCTTCGGCGGTGTTGTTCCGGAGGTCGCCAGCCGGGCGCACCTGGAGGCCATGGTGCCGACGGTGCAACGCGCCATGACGGTCGCGAACGTGAAAGAGTCCGATGTGGACGCTGTTGCGGTGACCGCCGGACCCGGACTCGCGGGCGCACTCCTCGTCGGTGTCGCCGCGGCGAAGGCATATGCGACGGCGTGGGGAGTGCCGCTCTACGGCGTCAACCACCTCTCCGCGCACGTTGCCGTGGACACCCTGGAACACGGGCCACTCCCCGGACCAGCACTGGCGCTGCTGGTTTCCGGTGGGCACTCCAGCCTCCTGGAAGTGGACGACCTCGCGGGGCCGGTCACCCAGCTTGGCGCCACGATCGACGATGCCGCGGGCGAGGCGTTCGACAAGATCGCCCGGGTGCTCGGCCTGCCATTCCCCGGCGGGCCCTACATCGACCGCGCCGCCCGCGAGGGCGACCCGGAGGCCATCGCGTTCCCGCGCGGTCTCACCGGACCCCGTGACCCCGCCTACGACTTCTCCTTCGCCGGCCTCAAGACCGCGGTCGCGCGCTGGGTGGAGAACGAGGAACGCGTGGGGCGTTCCATCCCGGTCGCCGACGTCGCCGCCTCGTTCCAGGAAGCGGTTGCTGATGTGCTCACCGCGAAGACCGTGCGCGCGGCCAGGGACAAGGGCGTCGACCAGCTCGTCATCGGCGGCGGTGTGGCGGCCAACTCGCGCCTGCGTTCGATGGCCGAACAACGTTGCGCCGACGCGGGTATCCATCTTCGCGTGCCACGGCCGAAGCTGTGCACGGACAACGGCGCGATGGTTGCCGCGCTGGGCTCCCACCTGCTGGCCGCGAACGTTCCGGAGTCCTCGCTGGACATTCCGGCGAACCCGGGCCTGTTCGTCTCCGAAATCGTGATGCCCTGAGCCCGCGAAGGCGGTCGTCCTGACACGCGTTGTGGTGGCACGACTTTTCGGCCGTGCCACCACAGCACATGTCAGGGCTTCAAGACATTACGAGGCGGAGTCGGTCTCCGTCCCACGCTCCGCCGCGACCTTGTCGAGTGCGTGTTGCGCCTCGGTGAGCGTCTGGATCCAGACCGGTAGCTCCTCCCGCTTGATGGCCAGGTAGAGCTGGGCGTTCGGGCCGGTCGTCAGGAACACCTCGTCGCCATAGCCGTCGGTATTGAAGGTGAGCCCACCCCGCTCGACGGCCTCCGCACGCCTCCTCACCACACCGTCCCCGCCCTTCAGCTCCGCGTCCTGCACCGCGACGTACAACATCTCGCCTCCCCGTCGCCACCCGCTGGTTGCTATGGGTGGTTGGTCGGTTACTCTGCCGTTCGGCTTAGGCAAGATACTTTGATTATTTTCATGATCGAAAGTGCCTGATTGGGTGAGGTGGCGCGATGAGTGGATCGGCACGACTTCGCCGGCTCGGTGCGGAACTACGGCGGCTGCGGGAGGCCGCCAACCTGACCCAGGCTCAACTTGCCAGGACGCTGGGGCGTTCTCAGGTGTCGCTGGTCCACTGGGAGCATGGCCGGACCCGCATCGGCAAGTCGGACCTGCACATGTTGTTGATGGAGCTGGGTGCGTCCGAGGACGTTCGGGCCGAGCTGGAGAAGCTGCGTCTGGACGGTCGCAAGAAAAACTGGTGGTCGGTCTTCAAACTCCCGGAGTGGTTGCGCCCGTTGGTGAGCTTCGAGGCGGATGCGGCCAAGATCGAAGCGTTCGAGCCGATCTTGGTTCCAGGGCTGCTCCAGACCGAGTCATACTCCCGAGTGGTTCACATAGCCGGTCCCCACGCCACCCCACCCGACAAGGTGGATGACCGCGTGAAGCTTCGGATAGAGCGGCAGCGCCGTCTTGAGGGCGAAGACCCTTTGCGGTTTCACGCGGTGATCGCCGAGGCGGCGCTGCGACTGGAGGTAGGTGGATCGGCAGTCATGAGCGAGCAGCTTTGGCATCTGGTGAAGTTGGCCAGCGCACCGAACATCCGCATCCAGGTACTGCCCAGCAGTGTTGGCGCGCACTCAGCGCTGAGCGGCAACTTCGCCGTACTCCACTTCACAGACCCCAAGCTTGACCCTCCGCTCGGCTACGCCGACGACTCCGTTGGCGGGCACATCATCGATGACCAGGCAGATGTCGAGGTCTTGATGAGCATGTTCGGGGAACTCTCGCGGATCGCTCTGTCAGAGCCAGAGTCCGTGGACTTCATCGCCACGGTGATGCGTGAATACGCTTCATAGCTGAAGGCGTGTCGAGGAGGGTTAGGTTGATGACTGGTCTGTCTGCCGTCTCTTGGCGGAAGAGTAGCCGCAGTGGCTCCAGCAGCATGTGTGTGGAGGTCGCCCGGTCGTCTGGTTGGGTCGCACTGCGTGACAGCAAGGACCCGACCGGCCCTGCCCTCGTGGTCAGTCCGGAGATCTTCGACATGTTCCTGCGCCGCTTATGCCAGGGGTGACCGATGACCGAACGGCTCGTGTGGCGGAAGAGCAGCCGCAGCGGATCCAACAACACGTAGGTGGAGGTCGGCCGATCGGCCGGCGCCGTGGGTTGACCAAGGTCAGGACGGCCCGTCTGGGATGCGTCGCGGCCCGCCGGTCGTCCGTGCCGTCTCGCGGAGTCGCCGCTACGGATCACGCCCCGGGGGAAGGCTTCCTTCTCGATTTGAAGGGCCACTCGGACAGGAAGTACGTCCGTGCCAGAACCGCGGCTGCCAGGACTAGCAGGATCGCGGCCACAACCCAGGGTGTCCAAGGCCCGCGCGGTAGATAGATATTGAGTATGGTCAACGCCGCCATCAGCGTGGGAGGGAAGCACACCCAAAATCGTCGCGCTTTCTTGTCCTGTCCGTCCACGCCTACCTACCAAACCGACACTTCTTGAACATGCCGATACACCCGCTCACGGTTCCGTAAACGTTCACGAGATTCTCCGCATCTGTCATCGGCCGCCACGACCGCCACCCACCCCGACCACTCACAGCATGACCAACCCCCGACGAGCTAGCGGCCGCGACCATCAGACGTGCCTCGCCGTGAGTCCGTGTCCCGGGCTCCACTCTGATCTTGTCCCTTGCTGGGATCGAATCGCGCGTTCTTTCCCTTACCGCTCGTGGCATGCCGTTCTCGTACCCCAATCGGTCGCCCCTGCTGGGCATACCATGGGATGGCCGCGGCATTACGCCGCGGCCACCCTGTCGATGTCCGGTCCTACAGGTCGAGCAAGGTTAGTACTTCGCGGACGGCGCGTAGGAGGTCATCATCCGTCGGATCACCGGGCTCGCGCAGGCTCGCGTCAGCCGTATAGTCTTCGAGAAAGAAGAACATTTCTTTCAGAGCCTCGTACAGCACGCCATGTGTCCGCTCGCCGGAGTCTCGTTCCCGCCTCCAGGCGTCATACCAGTCCATCTCAAAGGACTTGGGGGAGATCTCACCGGTTACCAGCGCGGTCATGAGGGTCAACTGGTCGGCCACGGCCGAGCCTGGTTCCACCTCCTGTGCGGTCTTCCATGATCGACGTGTGGGCGGGTACTGGGCCGCAATGGCTCGGAGCGGGTCACCAACCTTCTTTGCCTGGCGGCGGAACAGGGCGCGGGCCGCGTCAACTCCACCGTTCATGGTCATGGCACCATTTACAAATGCTGGGTCACCACCGAGCAGTGAGTACCCCTGGGTGGTGACCACGAGGGCGGCCGACACGTCGGGCAGCGCGACCACGAACTCGGTGTCCCGCCAAGTGGCGTCGGCCAGCTCCGCCGAATCGACTAGTGACACCCACACCAGCTCCTCACCGGCGTGCTCCTCACCGAGCCGCCAGCCACTCCAGTGGTCACGCCGACTGTTGCCGCACCCGCATAAAGTGCATCAGCGAGCGTGCGGTTGATGTGGGCGGGCGATGCCACCGGCACGACGATCCCGGCCATACTGCTCAACCAGGCCGGGCTGAAGGTCGTCCCGCCCTCGAACAGGATGGCGGACAGTTCGCCGCGGGTGCGTGGTACGACTCGGCTTGTCACGTGAGGGACTCCTTGTGGATGCTGCTGGCGAACTGCTTGTCTCCCAGTTTCCCACCTTGGTCAGGAGGTGACTTCTCGGCAAGTGAGCCGACGCGGATGCGTTCTTCTGGAGGCTGCCTGGTCGAACCGACGCGATGATTTCACCGCTGGTGAAGACTTCAGCCTGGTTTTCTAACTCGTTTATGGGAAAGCCCGCACCCTCCGCTGTCCGGTGCGGAGGGTACGGGCTTCGTCAGAGCCCCGCTATAGCCGAGGACGGCCAGCCCCGCGATTGGGGTGTGACTATCGAAGTTCGACCTCTGAGGTTCGGTCGCTGATCACCGACAGCAGGCTATCCAAAGTCGATTGCGTCAGATGTCGCTGTGTGTCGGTGAAGTTCTCCCAGCGAATCCGGGGTGCGGCGCGTGCTCCCCAGCCCCCGTGGAGGCAGTCGGTCAAGGAGTCCAGGTTCCAGCCGAAGTAGCCGCCGGGGCCGTTGACGGCCTCGCCGATGGCGAGGTAGAAGCTGTCGAGATCGACGATGTGCTCGCCGTTGAGCACGATCTCGCTGGTCGGCGTCTTCGGTCGGGCTGCACCGCTGGTGGCGAAGGCGCTCAACGCCACCACCTGCAGCCATCCGGCGCGACGGCCGGATGGAAGCTCGGTCCAGAGGTTCTTTTGTTGCGGTCCGCCCTGGCGCCACAGCTCCCACACCGGTTGCGCGTCGCGGTGCGGCAGGAGTGCGGTGGCACAGGTGATCTGGCGCCGGTCCTCATCCAGTCGGGTCAGTTCAGCGTTCCAGGCACTGTAGGCGCCCAACACCTCGCCGTGGCCGCCAAGAACCTGGACCTCGAGGGAGTCCAGTGCCGTCCCCGCCGCGCCGCCTTCACCACCAGGTGACTGGAACGGTGGCACCGGGGTGAACCCGGTGAGCGTGAACGTCCACTCGTCCAGATCGTGGTCGCTGGAGATGATGCGGCTGTCCTGCTCGCGGCCGCCACCGCCCACGAAGAAGTCGTGAACTTCGGTGGCCGTCGCTACGGGTAGGTCCTCGGCGCGATCGTATATCGCGTATCTCGGTGACGGTCCTGCTATCCGGCTCACTGTGTTTGCTCCTGATCCTCAGAATACCTGCTTGCTGTTCGCGAACAGATGATTCTGGCTCGCCGAGACAACCTGCTCGATTTGGTCATATTTGACGTATTTCCGGGAAGTCTACGGCAGTCATTATTGAGAAGATGTCGACAAATTCCGAAAAGCTCAAAATTCGCGTTCCTCGTCGAACCAGTCCTGAACCAGCTCAGGCGCGATCTCGACGGGAGCATGGGCGGCCAGCAGGTGTACGCTGGTTTTAGCTCATTGTTGTACGGTGTCTGAGAGGATTCATAGGTATCCTCCGACTCTCAGCTGCTTGAGTCACTTCTCGTGAGCCTCGTGCCTCACCGTATGTTTGCGTCCCAGGCTCCACTCTGATCTTGTCCCTTGCTGGGATCGAATCGCGCGTTCTTTCCCTTACCGCTCGTGGCATGCCGTTCTCGTACCCCAATCGGTCGCCCCTGCTGGGCATACCATGGGATGGCCGCGGCATTACGCCGCGGCCACCCTGTCGATGTCCGGTCCTACAGGTCGAGCAAGGTTAGTACTTCGCGGACGGCGCGTAGGAGGTCATCATCCGTCGGATCACCGGGCTCGCGTAGGCTTGGGTCAGCGGTATAGTCTTCGAGAAAATAGAAAATTCTATTTAGGGCGTCGTACAGTAGGCCGTGTGTCCGCTCGCCGGTGGCTAGCTCTCTGCTTCGGGAATCCAGCCAGTTTCTCACAAAGGATGCGGGGGAGATCTCGCCGGCTACCAGTGCGGTCATGAGGGCGAGTTGGTCGGCCACGGCTGAGCCTGGGTCGACCTCCTGCGCGGTTTTCCATGAGCGATGCGTGCGCGGGTACTGGGCCGCGATGCGCCGGAGCGCAGCACCACCTTTCTTTGCCTGGCGACGAAACAGGTCTCGGGCAGCGTCAACTCCGTCGGCCACGGCTCGCTCCACGAACGCCTGAGAGCCGCCGAGCAGTGAGTATCCCTTGGTGGTGACCACGAGGGCGCCCGACAGGTCGGGCAGCGCCACCACAAACTCGGTGTCCTGCCAGGTCGCGTCGGCCAGCTCCGCCGCATCGACCAGTGACACCGTGACCAGCTCCTCGTCGACGTGGTCTTGGCCGAGTCGCCCTGCTAGCGCCGTGCTTGCGCCGACAGCTGCGGCACCGGCACAAAACGCGTCAGCGAGCTTGCGGTTGATGCAAGCAGGTGATGTCAGCGGAACCACTGTCCCAGCCACACTGCTTAACCAAGCCGGACTGAAGGTCGTCCCGTTCTCGAACAGGATGGCGGACAGCTCACCGCATGTGCATGGCACGGTACGCCCTACCCCCACAAGAACCCCTTTTGGATAATGCTTAGGAATTGTTTTTCTTTCAAATTCCACGCCGACCAGAAGGTCCCGTCAGAGCGCAACATGACCATCTTGGAGGGGTCCGCCTTCTTTATTCCTGGCTTGATGAACCCGATCGCACTGCCCTGGTGGCGGTAGTTGAATCGGTATATTTTCGTCTCGGGGTCGAGCATGTGCTGACGCATGGCCGCCTCGAACCTCGCAAGATTCTGCTTGTTGCGGTTGCCCGTAACGCCGAAGACCGCAGCGTGTTCATCATACTTCTTGCTCATGGTCTTTGGGTTGGTGAAGTCGGCTGCGCGCTCCCAGCCGCCCTTGGCGCCTGCAGGCCCGCAGCCGGCGTTGTGTACGAGGATGGGGTAGTGCCGGCCAGCACATAGTAGGTGTGAATGCCCTCAACCGTGAGGTTGTAGACCTTCATGACCTCGGTGTGCCGGGTGGTGCTCGTGGCGACCACGTGGTCCCCGGTCACCGTCTGGAGGTGCTCACCGGCCCGGATGTCCTGGGCATCGATCCACTGGCCACGCTCGGTGACCCAGAACGGGTGGCGCGCCGTGACCTCGATGGTCCCTCTGTTGGGGCCGTCCACGGCGACCGAGACCATCTGTTTGACCCCCTGTCCGACGATGACCCTGGTGACCGCGCGGGCCGCGGTCTGTCTGGTTGTCGGGTCGGTGGCGGTGACCTGATCGCCGACCGCAATGTCCTTGATCGGCTTGGTGGTGCCGTCGGCCATCAGGACCGGTACTGTGGGTGCGAAGCTGTTGCCTGGCACCTTGCAGGTCTCAATGGCCCGTTGCATCGCCGTACGGCCGGCCTTGACCTCGTTCTTTGCTTGTGCGGTCCGTTTGAGGAAGGTGCCGACCTTGCCGGCGATCTTGGCGATGGCGGCGACGAGCTTGCCGCCCTTGGTGACCAGGAGGAGTGGGCTGGCGAGGGTGAGTGCGTTGATGGTGGTCCAGATGCAGCCCTCGACGTCGCCCTGGGTGAAGCACTTGACGGCGTCGTTGTAGCCGATCACCTCGAGGATGACCTCGGCGCCTTCCCGTTTGAGGAAGTCGAACAAGGTCATGTTCGCGTCGGCGACCGCCTTGTGGAACTTGTCAATGCAGGCGGTGGACGAAGGATCTCGTCGACACGGGGTGGGGGGATCGCTACAACCTGATTGTCGCGGCGGGCGAGGGTGTGCTGTACGCCCGTGACACGGAAGGGAAGCTCTTCCGCTACCACTACGACCACACCAACAAGCGTTGGTTGCAGAAAGAGAAGCTGGTCGGCTTCGGTGGTTGGGAGGTCTACTACCAGCTCTTCTCGCCGGGTGGTGACGTCCTCTACGCCGTGACCAACGACGGTCTTCTCCGCTGGTACCGCTACCTGCCCGAACGTGAGATCGACTGGGCGGGGCCCAACACGATCGGCCTGGGTGGTTGGCGAATGTATCGCGACGTCATGACCAACACCGATGCCTGCAAGCTGAAGAAGAGCTCTTGACAGGCGATCCCCTCACCGCGGTGCCGGGCTGACCAGACCTGGAAACGTGAGCACGTTGCAGCGGCCGTGAGCCCGACAGGGTCGGGCCCCGGCGCGCCTCGTCTGGCGCCGGGGCCCGGTTCCGACACTGGCACGCGTTGTGGTGGCACGGCCGGAAAGCCGCCCCACCACAGCACATCGCAGGGCTTCATGTGCTTCAGCGGAGCGAGACGGCGACCTGCTCCAAGGCGTCCAGCGACTCCTGCATGCCGGCCTCCATCCCGGAGTTCAGGATCGTGTCGCGTAGCTCCTTGCTCGTGGTCTGCATCAGGGCCGTGAGGGTCGTGCGTCCGTCCACCTCGGTGAAGGTGACCGTGTTCAGCGGCGCTTCCGCGTCGGGAAGCTCCGCGCCCTCATAGATCTCGGTGTACACGATCCGCTCGTTCGGGACGATTTCGCGGTACTCGCCGTGGAAGGCGACCTCGAACCCGTCATTGGTGACCATCACGTACCGCCACCGGCCACCGACCCGCAGGTCGATCTCGACCGAAGTCACCTTCCCCCGCTGCCCGCTCCACCACCGTCTGACCAACTCGGGCGTGGTCCATGCCTTGTACACCAGGTGTTTGGGCGCGTCGAACTCCCGGGTGATCAGGATTTGCTCGTCCGTCGGGAGGGTCACCGTCGCCGACCCACTGCTCGTCGTTCCCGCCATCTCAGCTCTCCCCGTCCCTGCGTTCTTCGTCCTTGAGCTCTTCCAACACGACATCCAGCCGCTCGAACCGCTCCGACCACGACCGCTCGTACTTCGTCACCCAGTCGTAGATGGGCTTGAGGGCATGGCCGTTGAGCCGGTACAGCCGCTGCCGCCCCTCGTCGCGCACGTCGACCGCTCCCACCGCCCGGAGCACCCGCAGGTGCTTGGACACCTGCGGCTGGGTCAGCCCGAGCAGGCGTGCCAGGTCGTTCACCGGCCGCTCCCCGCCGGCGAGGAGGTCCAGGATCTGCCGGCGCCGGGGTTCGGCCACCGCGTTGAACGCATCCGTCGTCGTCGCTGCCCGTGCCACGGCCCGAATCATATTCCCATATAGGCATGTGTCAATCGGCCGATCGTGAACCGGCTTGAAAATGGCAGTTCAGCAGGGTTGTATCCGGGTGTGACCCGGCACCTTGTGGGGGCCGTTGAGGACCTGGCACTCTCCTAGGTAGAGTGCTAGTCGCACGGCGCCGGCCCGCCCCGGCACCCGCGACGGCGGGGTGGCAGGAGCCGTCGGTACCTGCCAACGCTTCGAAGACCCCAGAAGGTGGAGGTCACACCGGTGAGCGTGAAGATCAAGCCGCTCGAGGACAAGCTCCTCGTCCAGGCCAGCGAGGCTGAGAACACGACGGCGTCCGGCCTCGTCATCCCGGACACGGCCAAGGAGAAGCCCCAGGAGGGCGAGGTCCTGGCGGTGGGCCCGGGTCGCGTGGACGACAAGGGCAACCGCGTCCCGATGGACGTGAAGGTGGGCGACACCGTCATCTACTCCAAGTACGGCGGCACCGAGGTCAAGTACAACGGCGACGAGTACCTGATCCTGTCCGCCCGTGATGTGCTGGCCGTCGTCGAGAAGTGACGACCCGCTGACAGCGTGAACCGCCCCGGCGGCCCCGGACCCGGGGCCGCCGGGGCGGTTGCGTGCGTGGGGAGCTAGAGGAAGGCAGACATGCCCAAGCAGATCAGCTTCGACGAGAACGCCCGCCGGGCTCTGGAGCGCGGTGTCAACCAGCTCGCCGACGCCGTGAAGGTGACGCTCGGCCCGCGCGGCCGACACGTGGTGCTGGACAAGAAGTTCGGCGGCCCCACCGTCACCAACGACGGCGTGACCATCGCCCGGGAGATCGAGCTAGAGGACGGGTTCGAGAACCTGGGCGCCCAGCTCGCCAAGAACGTGGCGACCAAGACCAACGACGTTGCCGGCGACGGCACCACCACCGCCACCGTGCTCGCCCAGGCCATGGTGCGCGAGGGCCTGCGGGTCGTCGCGGCCGGCGCCAACCCGGCGGCCGTCGGCAAGGGCATCCAGGCCGCGGCCGACGCCGTGGTCGAGGCGCTCAAGACCAAGGCCACCCCGGTCAAGGGCCGGGACAACATCGCGCAGGTCGGCACCGTCTCCTCCCGGGACGCCACGATCGGCGCGCTGCTCGGCGAGGCCATCGAGAAGGTCGGCGAGGACGGCGTGGTCACGGTCGAGGAGGCCTCGACCCTGACCACCGAGCTGGACATCACCGAGGGCATCCAGTTCGACAAGGGCTTCATCTCGCCCTACTTCATGACCGACCACGAGTCCGGCGAGGCCGTGCTGGAGGACACCTTCGTCCTGCTGCACCGGGAGAAGATCTCCGCGCTGCCGGACCTGCTCCCGCTGCTGGAGAAGATCGCCCAGGCCGGCAAGCCGGTGCTCATCGTGGCCGAGGACCTCGAGGGTGAGGCGCTGTCCACCCTGGTCGTCAACGCCATGCGCAAGACCATCAAGGTCTGCGCGGTCAAGGCCCCCTACTTCGGCGACCGGCGCAAGGCGTTCCTGGATGACCTCGCGGTCGTCACCGGCGCCCAGGTCGTCGCCGCCGAGGTGGGCCTGAAGCTGTCCGAGGTCGACATGGGTGTGCTGGGCAAGGCCCGCCGCATCGTGGTGACCAAGGACACCACCACGATCGTCGACGGCGCGGGCGACCGGTCCGCGGTCGACGCCCGGGCCGAGCAGATCCGGCGGGAGATCGAGACCACCGACTCCGACTGGGACCGGGAGAAGCTGCAGGAGCGGCTGGCCAAGCTGGCCGGCGGCGTCGCGGTGATCAAGGTTGGCGCGGCCACCGAGACCGAGATGAAGGAGCGCAAGCACCGCATCGAGGACGCGGTGGCGGCCACCAAGGCCGCGGTCGAGGAGGGCATCGTGCCCGGTGGCGGCGCCCCCCTGGTGCACGCCGCCAAGCAACTCGACGGCGGGCTCGGCCTGACCGGTGACGAGGCGATCGGCGTGCGCGTGGTGCGCGACGCGCTGCCGGCTCCGCTGAAGTGGATCGCGGCCAACGCCGGCCAGGAGGGCGCGGTCGTCGTCGCCAAGGTGCGCGAGCAGGAGTGGGGCCACGGCTACGACGCGGCCACGCTCACCTACCGCGACCTGGTCGAGGCCGGCATCGTCGACCCGGTGAAGGTCACCCGCTCCGCGGTCTCCAACGCCGCCTCCATCGCCCGCATGGTGCTCACCACGGAGAGCGCCGTGGTGGAAAAGAAGGAGGAGGAGCCGGAGGCAGCCGCCGGGCACGGCCACGGTCACGGCCACCGGCACTGACCCGGCCGTTCGCGGAACCCTTCCGCGGTGGCCACGGCCACCAAGGTCCGTTCGAGGGGGCCGGCTCGCGTCACGCGGGCCGGCCCCCTCGGTTTTCGGCAGCGCGGCGGTATCCGCCCCTTGGCGGCTGGCACTGTCGCGGGCAGGCTCGACCACCGGTCCGGTGTGGACGTTCGTTCACCCGACTGATTCACCAGAACAGGGTGTTTCGACTAAACGGAGAGTCACGGGCGGACGGTGTCGAACCGGCCCGATTTGATCGATTTCATCTGATAATTCGGGATCTTTTCGGTCGGTGCTGTCGATCTACCGACACGCCGGAAATCACTCTTCCGGTACAACGTGGGACCTAGGAAGATCCCTGTGGGGGACCTGTCGGTGGTGGCTGGTCCGATGGCTGCGACATCGACGCCTGCGTCGCGGGGATGGGACGCGCCTGCAGGTACGCCACGGTCTTGCCGGTGGCGAACCACAGCAGCACGCTCAACGGCTGGAAGAAGAGGGCCAGCAGGACCCAGAGAGCCTGCTCGCCGCCGCCCAGTGGGGAGCGGGACACGCTGACGATCGTCACGACGACCAGGACGACGTAGACGATCAGGCTGACGAGGCCGAACAGCCCGACGACCACGCCGATGCGCTGGTCCAGCTCGGCCGCGACGCTCCGGACGAGGTCCGTCCACAACGGGGCGGCCGTGCTCGAGCTCAACATGGGGCCTCCTTCCCCATCGGCTCACCGAAGATCAAGACGGCGGGTTTGGTACCGGCTCCGCGGCGTCCTCGTGTGCCACGTCGAGCACTTGACGGATGCTGGGCGCCAGGGCGTGCCGACCAGCCGCAGCCCGATGGCTTCCTGCGAGGTCTCTGGCCGGGACCTGTGCGGGTTTCGGAGCTCAGGTGCTGCGTTGCCGGACGCATCGGTGCCTCGTCCGACGGGATGCTTGGGTGGAGAGAGCCGTGTTGGCCCGCCCCATCACCGCGTTCTCCCGCCCGGTGAAGCACACCTGCACCCGACACACCTGCTCGGGCTCTGCGGTCACCGACGTTGGACACGAGGAGGGGGCGCCGCCAGACCGACGTCGCCCCCTCCCCGCCCGCTGCCCGGCCCAGGGCTGCCCCCCCGACGAGCCCCGGACAGGTTCAGCGCAGCGCAAGCTGCCGCTTGCGGGCCTTGATGATCGAGTCCCGTTCCGATTCGGACAAACCGCCCCAGATGCCATAGGGCTCCTGGACGGCCAATGCGTGTTTCCGGCACTGCTCGAGTACCGGACAGCGTTGACAGATCGCTTTCGCCCGTGCCTCCCGACGAGCGCGCGCTGGCCCCCGCTCGCCGTCGGGATGGAAGAAAAAGGCGCTGTCCATACCTCGGCAGGAACCGCGAAGCTGCCAGTCCCAGAGGTCCGCATTGGGTCCGGGGAGCCGCCGAGTGTCAGCCACCGCGACCACCTCCTCACCGCCTGATCGGTGCCCCACCTGTCGCTGGTTGCCGCGCCAACGAGACCTCACCGTAGAACCGCGCCAAAACTTGTTCAAGAGGAAGCGGGGCAGTCGTTGTTCAATCGATCGGCCCAGTCGCTGCGCCGGACGGGGGCCGTATCCGGTCACCCGGGTTGCCACCCGGCCGGGGCACCCGGAACATGTCCGCCGTGATGACGCAGCCGGACACGCACCACGGGGTGACGGCTGACGGGACCCCCGACTACGTCGCGGAACCGGCCGCGGAGGAGATCGCCGCCCATGCCGGTGAGCCCCGGCTCAGCGTGGCCGCCGTCGCGCGCCGCCTCGGCGTCGCGCCCGCGACCCTGCGCACCTGGGACCGCCGGTACGGGCTCGGGCCCAGCGACCACACCAGCGGGCGGCACCGCCGCTACGGCCCACAGGACGTCGCCCGCCTGGAGCTGATGCAACGCGCGTTGCTGCGCGGCGCCTCCCCGGCCGAGGCCGCGCGGTACGCGCTGACCGCGCCGCTCCCGTCGCTGCAGGTCGCCACGTCGCTGGTCGGGGAGCCGCCGCAGGAGGCCGCCGCACCGCCCGTGAGCGCGGAGCCGCTGCTGCTCGCCGGTGGCGAGGAGGACGAGCAGGAGGGCGCGGGGATCCGGGTCGGGGGACGGGTGCTCCGGCTGCCCGGGGCCGGCCGCCGGGCACGCGGGCTGGGCCGGGCCGCGCTGGCGATGGACGCGGCGGCGGCGCTGCGCCTGATCAGCGACGCGATCGCCGAGGACGGGGTGGTGTCCACCTGGGACGGCGTGATCCGGCCGGTGGTCTGTGCCGTGGGGGAGCGCTGGGAACACTCCGGTGCCGGGATCGCGGTTGGTCACATGCTCGACGAATGTGTGGTCACGGCGCTGTCCCGGGCGACCGCGAGTGCCCCGCCGCCGCGCAACCCCAGGCCCGTACTGCTGGCGTGCATGCCGGACGAGCAGCACAGCCTCCCGATCAAGGCGCTCGGCGCCGAGCTGGCACTGCGTGGAGTGGGCACGTTGACGCTGGGTGCGGCCGTACCACCGGACGCGCTGGCCGCGGCCGTGCGTCGGACCGCGCCGGCGGCGGTGGTCCTCTGGGCACACCTGCCGCGCAACGCCAACCCCGACCTGCTTACCGCGCTGCCCCGGCCCCGGCAGCGGGTGCGCGTGTTCGCCGGCGGGCCCGGCTGGGAACCGGTCCTGCTGCCGAGCCAGATCGAGCTGCTCTACGGCCTCGGCTCCGCCGCGGATCGGCTGGAGCAGACGGTGGTGGGGGTCGGCGGCGTCGCCACCGGCGCCGCGCGCTCCTGATTTCCCGGGTATCTGTGCTGAATCTCGACGCGGTCACGCGTGCCCACTGAAAGTGCGGACTCGAAGTGTGAACCGTAGCAGTGAGTTCGGGAAGTGGCCATTCGCGGCCGCCTGTCGAGCTCGGGTGGAGAACAGAGCGGAATTAAATTGCATTCCGCGGGGCCGTTGCTCTCGCCGCGCTGGCCGAGTACGCCCGCCAAAGTCCCCCTTGTCTTCCATGTCCTTCGACTTCCAGGCACATGCCTTCTCGGGTGCTGGGCCTCCCAGGACGCTTGACTTCCGGGTGTCTCGACCGCCGGGCAACTCGCTCTTCAGGTGCGACTCGCCTTCCCACAGCTGGTCATTCCGGGTGCCTTGCCCCTCGGGTGCTTCGCCGCCCGGGCAACTTGTCTTCCAGGAAAGGTGGCAGGCTCAGATAATGGTGGTTGGAAATATCCGGCGGGATGGCTGGATAGCCATCAATGCAACCGAGAACTGCAAATGTAGAGGTGATGGGGGCGGGTCGGGTGGTCCGCCCCACCGTTCCGTCAGGATTCCGACTGTGCGAGCGCCGGTATCGGACTCGTGGCCAGTGGCGATTTCGTTGGCCAGGCCCATGGAAAATCCTGTCGGGTTGCCGTCGGTGGTGCCGGGCCACACCCGGCGCGGCGGTGGCGGCGAGCGGCGTCGGCCGGCCAGGTCAATCCCCGGCCGCGGCACCGGCCACCGACAATGCGGGGATGGTGGACCTGCGGCGAGCTGCGTTCGGCGATCGGCCTGACCTCGACGTCTCCGCCGCCACCTTCGACCCCGACCCGTGGCGCCGCTGGCTCGCCGCCGTCGCCCTCGGCGGCCAGGGCCGCTACGCCGCCGCCACCGCCCTCCTCCACCCCCTGTCCAGACACCACGACCCCGTCATCGCCGCGCTTGCGGCGACGGCGCTCTCCTCCCACCGCCGCCAACTCGGCGCGCACGCCCCGGCACGCGTCCTGGACGCCCTCGCCCTCAGCCGGATCGCCGAGATCCCACCATCCCGCCTTCGCGCCAGCACCGACCCGGACTCGGTGGACGCTGCGGGTGCCCGGGTCGACGCCCTTCTCGGCTTGGCTGCCGACGCCATCGGCCTCGGACGCCTCACCGAGGCCCGGCGGCTGCACGAGGCCGCGACCCGCGCCGCGGATCCCGCGGCCTGGCGCCCCGCGGTCCGCGTGGGCTGGGTCGCCGCCGAGATCGAGCTGGCCTCCGGCCGCCCGGATGCCGCGATCCACTCCGCCGAACGAGTGATTCCTGTGGCCGAGGAAGCCCCCTCGACCCGGCATCGGGCCAAGTCCGCGCTCGTCCTGGGCACCGCGCTCGCCACCGCCGACGCACCCGCGGCGACTACCGCTCTCGACCGCGCGCTCGGGTGGGCGTCCCGCTTCGGTCTCCTCCCGCTGCTGTGGCCATCCGCGCTGGTCAGAGCGGATTTATCGGACACCGGGGAAGCCGCCGCGCTGCGTCGCGACGCCGCCGCTGCCCTGCGCGAGATACTTCGCAGATCTGATTCGGACGGAAGGCTGTTCGCGGCGGCCTCCCCCTGGTTACCCTCGGGTTTGCTCCGTTCCGGTGACCCACCCTGAACGGGCGGCGATTCGATCCTTGACGGATTAAGTACCGGATCGTGTCAAGGTCGGGGCTCCGGCGTCCGATAGGGGAGTTGGAACGTCACTCGGCTGCAGGAAGGAGTCCCCGTGACGACGGTCCTGATCTGCGATGACCGGCGCAGCGTCCGGGAGGGCCTCACCCGTGTCATGTCGGCCGTACCGGGGGTGAGCAGGATCGACTGCGTGGCGCACGGTGACGAGTTGCTGGCGCGCTACTCCCGGCAGCCGGTCGATGTCGTCCTGGTGGGCACGCAGCGCGCGGTGCCGACGGGGGTGGAAGCGACCAGGCGGCTGGTCTCCGCGCACCCGCAGGCCAACGTGATCGTGTTCGGCGCACCGGACGACGCCGGCAGCATCGCCGCCGCGATCGCCGGCGGCGCCCGTGGCTACCTCCGCTGGGACGCCTCTCGCCCGGAGCTGGTCGCCGCCCTCGCCCACACCCTCGCCAGCACCTCGGTGCCCGCCCCGCGACAGCCCTCCGACCCCGGCGTGCAGCTCACCGAGCGGGAGCTGCAGGTCCTGCGGGGGATGAGCCAGGGCAAGAGCAACGGACAGATCGGCCGCGAGCTGTACCTGTCCGAGGACACCGTGAAGACCCACGCCCGCCGGCTGTTCCGCAAGCTCGGCGTGCGGGACCGCGCCCAGGCCGTCGCACACGGCTTCCGACGCGGCCTGGTCTCCTGACCCGACCCGCCCGGGCGGTATGAACCGCCCGGACAAGGTCACCATCCGATCACTCGGTGGTGTCCGGGTTCACCCCACACAACGGGGACCCCTTTCGGGGTGGACCGCGGGCATCGCGTGCGGGTACCGAGTGGGGCGTCGGCCCGACCGTCAGTGTTGATCCGGACGGCGGCGGCGTCCCGGTCGGTTGACCGGCATTCACCTAGCCGTGTGGCAGATCGCACACCGGCTCGGTCCACCCCACTCCGGGGTCGCCGAGCCGGTGCCGACTGTGGCCGGACTGCTCGGTTCTGGGCTTCGCTGCGCACCTTGTCGCCGCGATGCTCGCTCCGCCCGTCACCTCGCTGTCACACATTGATCCATGTGAGCGGCATCGCACCCGGCGTCCGGGTGCTGATCCGCGCCCGACATCCGACCTGTCAGCGCTGCCCGGTACGGTGAGGGCTCGGCCGGCAACAGGCGGGCAACCACCTCGCGCCGGTCGTTCGTCGGTCCGCCTACACGTAACACCAGGGCTGCTGTCTGCGATGACCAACTCGGGGGACGGGCTGGACGCCGTCGTCGGCGCCGCCGTCGAAGGCGACCGCCAGGCGATCGAGCGTCTGCTGGCGACGATCCGGCCCCTGGTGGTGCGGTACTGCCGTGCCCGAGTTGGTAGGCAGGAGAGGTCGTTCGCCTCCGCGGACGACGTCGCCCAGGAGGTGTGTCTCGCCGTGCTCACGGCGTTGCCGAGCTATCGCGACCAGGGGCGGCCGTTCCTGGCGTTCGTCTACGGCATCGCCGCGCACAAGGTGGCGGACGCCCACCGCTCCGCCGCGCGCAACCGGTCCGAGCCGGTCCCGGAGGTGCCCGACGCCCCGGAGCTGGGCGCCGGCCCCGAGCAGCGCGCGATGCAGGGCGAGCTCTCCGAGCGCATGGCACACCTGTTGCGGGTCCTCCCGCCGAAGCAGCGCGAGATCCTGCTGCTGCGGGTGGTGGTCGGGCTGTCCGCCGAGGAGACCGCCGAGGCGGTGGGCTCGACCCCCGGTGCGGTGCGGGTGGCCCAGCACCGAGCACTGGCCAGGCTCCGGAGGACGTTGGCCGCGGAGGAGGTGGTCTGAAGTGGCCCGGCACGACGGTGAGAACGGGGCCGACCGCGGAAGAACCGGCGTCGGCGACGGGCGGCCGGCAGACGGTCCGATGGACCTCGACGACACCCTGATCGAGTCCGGAGCACCGACCGACCTGTCCGCCCTGCAGGCCGACGACGCGTTGCTCGACATGCTCGGCGGCACCGACCCGGCGCTCACCGGCCGGCTGGCCGAGCAGGAGCTGAGCGCCCTGCTGCTGTCCTGGCGGCGGGACGTCGACGCCGAGCCGATCGACGAGCTGGTCGACACCGACACCGCGCTGGCCGTGGTCGCCGCGGCCCGCGCCCCACGCCGCCGGCACCGGCTGCTGGTCCCGCTGGCCAGCGCCGCGGCCGTGCTGGCCATCGCCTTCACCGGCGTCGGCATGGTGGCCCGCGACGCCCAGCCCGGAGACGCCCTGTGGGGCCTGACCCGGGTGCTCTACTCCGACCACGCCCGCTCCGTGGAGGCCGCCGCCTCGGTCAAGGCCGACCTGGAGCAGGCCAGGACCCTGCTGGCCAACGGCCGGATCGCCGAGGCGCGCGCCCTGCTCGACCGCGCCGAGACGCAGATCGGCGAGGTCAACAACGAGGACGGCAAGCGCGACCTGATGGCCACCCACGGAACGCTGCTGCACGCGATCAACACCGGGCAGCTGCTCCCGCCCGACAGCAGCACCGCCGACTCCAGCAAGCAGGCCAAGCCACCGACCAGCAGCGGGGACACCGCGACGTCGCAGCCGTCGACCTCCCGCAACCCGCAGCCCCCGCCGGCGACCAGTACGACGCCGGTCTCGCCCAGCGACCCGTCGAAGCCGACCGGCAGCACGCCGTCCACGACCCCCGGCAGCAGTGGCTCCAAGGACGGCGGCACCAGCGACGGCTCGCGCAGCAGCCACGGCGAGTCCGGTCAGTCGGACCCCGCCGACGGCGGCGGCAGGTGACCAGCGGGGAGTAGCGCCGGGCGAGTCACGGTGGCCCTGCCGCCCGCCGGTGGCGGCGCCCCGCCGTCCGTGATCAGCGGCCGCGAGGCCGGGATGACCGAGCGGCCGGGCGGTACCCCGCTACCGGCTGCCTTCGCGGCTGCTCTCGGTGGCCGTCACGCCATCGGCGAACCCGCGGCAGTACTCCCAACTCACGTACGCGGCCGGGTCCGGGTCGAAGGCGGGCTCGTGCGGGCGCATCCGACCGTCGGTGAGCAGCTGCTGCAGGCTGGCCCGCAACAACTCCCAGTCGTGGTAGTGCGGTTCTCCGCAGTCGCCGCAGTCCACGACGATCCCGCGGACACCACGCGGTTCGAGCAACGCCTGGTAGACGGCCAGGTCGGTGAGGTCGGCCAGCAACTCGGCGCGCTCGGCGTCCCCGAGCGGCTGTACCGGCTCGGCGTCCTCGTGGCCGTCCAGCTCGCGGGCCGGGTCGTCCGGGTCTTCCGCGAACGGGTCTGGGGGCAACGCATCATGCGGCACGGGGTCGCACCGTACCGGGCGAACCGCTCGCAACGGTGACCCAGTCCGGCCCGTTAGCATGGTGGTACCCGTTCCGCCAATGGTCGCTCCGGGCGACAATCTGCCCGACGCCACCCGTACGAGGACCCGGCCGCACCGGGCGGCCGGCTCCCTAGGAAGGCCAGCAACCCGCCATGACCAGCGAGCTCACCGCTCCCGGCCTGCCCCCCAAGTTCGCGACGCTCGGGCTCACCTTCGACGACGTGTTGTTGCTACCGGCCGCCTCCGAGGTCGTGCCCAGCGAGGTCGACACCACCACCCGGGTGTCGCGCAACGTCAGCCTGAGGGTGCCGCTGTTGTCCTCGGCCATGGACACCGTGACCGAGGCCCGGATGGCCATTGCCATGGCCCGCATGGGCGGGATGGGCGTGTTGCACCGCAACCTGTCCATCGACGACCAGGCGGCGCAGGCCGAGGTTGTCAAGCGGTCCGAGGCGGGCATGGTCACCGACCCGGTCACCTGCTCGCCGGACGACACGCTGGCCGAGGTGGACGCGCTGTGCGCCCGCTTCCGTATCTCCGGAGTGCCGGTGACCGACGCCGACGGCACCCTGGTCGGCATCATCACCAACCGCGACATGCGGTTCGAGATGGACCACACCAGGCCGGTGCGCGAGGTCATGACGCCCAGTCCGCTGGTGACCGCCCAGGTGGGGGTGACCGCGGAGGCGGCGCTGGGGCTGCTGCGCCGGCACAAGGTGGAGAAGCTGCCGATCGTGGACGGGGCCGGCAAGCTGCGCGGGCTGATCACGGTCAAGGACTTCGTCAAGACCGAGCAGTACCCGAACGCGACCAAGGACGCCGACGGCCGGCTGCTGTGCGGGGCCGCGGTCGGCGTGGGTGCGGAGTCCTACCAGCGGGCGATGACCCTGGTCGACGCCGGGGTGGACGTGCTGATCGTGGACGTTGCGCACGGCCAACACCGCCACGTGCTGGACATGGTGGCCAAGCTGAAGCAGGAGCTCGGCGACACCGTCGACGTCGTGGGCGGCAACGTGGCGAACCGCGCCGGGGCACAGGCCCTGGTGGAGGCCGGTGTGGACGGCGTCAAGGTGGGTGTCGGCCCGGGCTCGATCTGCACCACGCGGGTCGTGGCGGGGGTGGGGGTTCCGCAGATCACCGCGATCTACGACGCCGCCGAGGTGTGCCGGCCGGCGGACGTGCCGGTGATCGGCGACGGCGGTATCCAGCACTCCGGCGACATTGCCAAGGCCATCGCCGCGGGCGCGAGCAGCGTGATGCTGGGCAGCCTGCTCGCCGGCACCGCGGAGTCCCCCGGCGACCTGATCCTGATCAACGGCAAGCAGTTCAAGACCTACCGGGGCATGGGCTCGCTGGGCGCGATGCAGACCCGCGGGCAGGCCAGGTCCTACTCCAAGGACCGCTACTTCCAGGACGACGTGCTGTCCGAGGACAAGCTGGTGCCGGAGGGCATCGAGGGTCGGATCCCGTTCCGCGGGCCGCTGAGCCAGGTGGTGCACCAGCTGGTCGGGGGACTGCGTGCGGGCATGGGCTACACCGGGTCGGCCACGATCGCCGATCTCCAGGGGGCCCAGCTGGTCCGCATCACCGCGGCCGGGCTCAAGGAGAGCCATCCGCACGACATCACGATGACCGCCGAGGCACCGAACTACACCACGCGTTGAGCAGGGCGTAGCCTGCCTGCCGGCGAGTTCACCCGCCCGGGCCCGACGCCCCGGCCCGGGCCCGGCCATGCATGCCGCCGCCGGCGGTGGGGAAAGGGGAGCAGTGCGCGATCAGGTCGAGATCGGGATGGGCCGTACCGCGATGCTGGCCTACGACCTGGACGACGTGGAGATCGTGCCGTCCCGGCGCACCCGGTCGTCGAAGGACGTCTCCCTGGGCTGGCAGATCGACGCGTACCGGTTCGGGATCCCGCTGATCACCCATCCGACGGATGCGGTGGTCTCGCCGGCCACGGCGATCCGGATCGGGGAGCTGGGCGGGCTGGGCGTGCTCAACGCCGAGGGCCTGTGGGCGCGGCACGCCGACGTCGAGGACGCGTTGTTCCGCGTGGTGCGGGCGGCCGAGGAGGACGAGGACCCGGACGCCCCGGTGCGGGTGCTGCAGGAGCTGCACGCCGCGCCGCTGCGGCTGGACCTGATCAGCCAGGCGATCAAGCAGATCCGGGAATCCGGGGTCACGGTGGCGGTGCGGGTGAGCCCGCAGCACGCCGAGGAGCTGACGCCCGACCTGCTGGCCGCTGGCATCGAGCTGCTGGTCGTGCAGGGCACGATCATCTCGGCCGAGCACGTGGCGCGCAACGGCGAGCCGCTCAACCTCAAGCGGTTCATCGGTGACCTGGACGTGCCGGTGATCGCCGGTGGGGTGGGCGACTACCGCACCGCGATGCACCTGATGCGGACCGGCGCGGCCGGGGTGATCGTGGGCTACGGCGAGTCCCGGGCGACCACCACCGACCAGGTGCTGGGGATCGGGGTGCCGATGGCGACCGCGATCGCGGACGCCGCCGCCGCGCGTCGTGACTACCTGGACGAGACCGGTGGCCGGTACGTGCACGTGATCGCCGACGGTGGGCTGACCCACTCCGGCGACATCGCCAAGGCGATCGCCTGTGGCGCGGACGCCGTGATGCTGGGTGAGGCGTTGGCGGACGCGGCCGAGGCACCGGGCCGGGGGCTGTACTGGACGACCGCGGCGGCGCACCCGAACCTGCCGCGCAGCGAGGTGATCGGCTTCTCCGGTGCGGGCCACGACCTGGAGACGTTGTTGTTCGGGCCGTCCTCGGACCCGAGTGGTGCGGTGAACCTGTTCGGCGCGCTGCGGCGGGCGATGGCCAAGACCGGGTACTCCGATGTGAAGGAGTTCCAGAAGGTCGGCCTGACGGTCCGCCGCTGAGCCACGCGTGTTTGTCGACGCTGAGTCGGCCGACACGGTGACCGGACGAGACAACCGAAAGCGCCTTTCCCACACTGCCGGGGAAGGCGCCCTTACATGTATGTCAGTTCGACGAAGCAGTGGAGGCTGTCTGTCCGCTCCTGGCCCGGGCGCGCTGTGCGTGAACCGTACGGGCTCGAGGCGAACCCGCCTCGTGGGCGTGCCATGCCTCTCCGTAGCGTGGCCGAGGTCGGGGCGACGGGAGTCACGGCAAAGGGGTTACTCAGGGTAACAGGGTCTAGCGGAACCCGCCAGTTCTGTCTAACCTCGCGCTATGGCGCTACTCACAAGTAGCAACGGGTGTCCCGACTACGACGTCGTGGTCGTCGGGTCGGGCTTCGGCGGCAGCGTCGCGGCGCTGCGGCTGACCGAGAAGGGCTACCGCGTCGCCGTGGTCGAGGCCGGGCGTCGCTTCGCCGACGACGAATTCGCCAAGACCTCGTGGAACCTGCGGCGATACCTCTGGGCACCCCGGCTCGGGTGCTACGGCATCCAGCGCATCCACATGCTGCGCAACGTCATGATCCTGGCCGGCTCCGGCGTCGGCGGCGGTTCGCTGGTGTACGCGAACACGCTGTACCGCCCGCTCAAGCCGTTCTTCGCCGACCGGCAGTGGGCGCACATCACCGACTGGGAGTCCGAGCTCTCCCCGTACTACGACCAGGCCAGCCGCATGTTGGGCGTCGTCACCAACCCCACGACCACCCCGTCCGACGTGGTGATGCGGAAGGTCGCGGACGACATGGGGGTGTCCGGCACCTACCATCCGACCCCGGTCGGGGTGTACTTCGGCGAGCCGGGCAAGGAGGTCGACGACCCGTACTTCGGTGGCGCGGGCCCCCGCCGCACCGGCTGCACCGAGTGCGGTGCGTGCATGACCGGCTGCCGGGTCGGTGCCAAGAACACCCTGGTCAAGAACTACCTCTACCTGGCCGAACAGAACGGCGCCGAGGTGCTGCCGCTGACCACCGTGACGGCGCTGAAGCCTCGCCCGGACGGCTTGTGGGAGGTGCACACCGCGCGGACCGGTGCCAGGTTGCGCACGGGGCGGCGGGCCATCACCGCGGGTCAGGTGGTGCTCGCCGCCGGTACCTGGGGCACGCAGAACCTGCTGCACCGGATGCGGGACCAGGGCTTCCTGCCCGACCTGTCCCCGCGGCTCGGTGAGCTGACCCGCACCAACTCCGAGGCACTCGTCGGCTCCGGCCGGTTGAAGGTTGACCCCGAGCGGGACTTCTCCCGGGGCGTGGCGATCACCTCGTCGTTCCACCCGGACGAGAACACGCACATCGAGCCCGTGCGCTACGGCAAGGGCAGCAACGCCATGGGGCTGATCCAGACCCTGGCCACTGACGGTGCGGCGAGCACACCGCGCGTGATCCAGTTCCTCAAGGAGATCCTGCGCCACCCCGGCAAGCTCCGGATGCTCTCGGTGCGCCGGTGGAGCGAGCGCGTCGTGATCCTGCTGGTGATGCAGAGCCTCGACAACTCCATCACCACCTACACCAAACGTGGCCTGCTCGGCCGCCGCAAGCTCAGCTCCAGGCAGGGGCACGGCGAGCCGAACCCCGCCTTCATCCCGGCCGGCTACCAGGCCAACCAGCTCGTGGCCGAGCACATCGACGGCATCGCGGGCAGCACCTGGGGTGAGCTGTTCAACATCCCGCTCACCGCACACTTCATCGGTGGGTGCGTGATCGGCGAGGATGCCGAGCACGGGGTGATCGATCCCTACCACCGCGTCCACAACTACCCAACACTGTCCATTGTGGACGGTTCGGCGATCACGGCCAACCTCGGCGTGAACCCGTCGCTCACCATCACGGCACAGGCCGAGCGGGCGTTCGCGATGTGGCCCAACGCGGGGGAGAAGGACCCGCGGCCCGCCCAGGGAGCGGGATACCGGCGGGTGGGCCCGGTGCCGCCGGTGCGGCCGGCGGTACCGCCGGCCGCACCGGCCGCGCTGCGCCTGCCGCTGGCCACCGGGCGCACCGAGCGCCACCAGCCACCGGTGGCGCGCTAGCCGGCGAGGAGGTCCTCCGGCCGGGCGGGATGGACCTCGATCCGGCCGTCCTCTCCCAGGTGGACGCGCCGGCCGGGATAGGCGCGGGCGGCGATCGCCACGTCGCGCTCGTCGAACAGTCCGGTGAAGACGATGGTGCCGTTGACCAGCTCGGTCTGCTCGATGGCGGTCGGCCAGCGGTGCCAGTAGACGTCGATGTCGATCGGCTCGTGGGGTTCGGGCAGGTCGGGTCCGAACATGCGTGCCGTTCTCCTTGGTCGGGCCTTCCCGCCCAGTGTCGGCAACGCGGGCACCAAGATCGACAATTCCGCCCCGATCGGGTGGGGCGCCGCGCTGCCCCGGGTCCACCGGTGTACCTGCTCGGTCGAACGTGGACCTCTCCCCGCGGGGAAGCGTCGGAACCGGGACGCCCATTCGTCGCATAGTGGGCCGACCGCTCCTCCGGCAGGATTCGGGGCATGGACGACGACGTCCCGGTGCTCGTCGTGGGGGGCGGGCCGGTCGGGCTGACCACGGGCCTGCTGCTGGCCCGCGCCGGAGTGCCGAACCTGGTGCTGGAGGCCGAGCCGCGGCGGCTGGCCATCGGAAGCCGCTCGATCTGTGTCCAGCGGGACGTGCTCGACGTGCTGGAACGGGTCGGGCTCGGGCGCCGGATCGTCGACCACGGCGTCACCTGGTACCGCGGTCGCACGTTCTTCCGGGAGCACGAGGTCCTCACCATCTCGTTCCCGGAGAGCAGCCACAGCGCGTTCCCACCGTTCACGAACATCCCGCAGACGGACGTGGAGCTGTTGCTCGACGAGCAGGCGGCGGCCGAGGACGTTGTCGACGTGCGTTACGGGCACCGTGTTGTCGGAACCGAGCAGGACGACACGGGTGTCACCGTTCGAGTATCCACAGTGGACGGTGAGCGGGAGTTTCGCGGTAGCCATTGTGTTGCGGCGGATGGTCCGCACTCGACGGTTCGGCACCTGCTGGGCCTGCCGTTCACCGGCGAGTCCTACCCGGACCAGTTCCTCATCGCCGACATCAGGGCCGACCTGGGGTTCGCCGCGGAACGCCGGTTCTTCTTCGATCCGGTGTGGAACCCGGGCCGGCAGGTGCTGGTGCACCCGCAGCCGGGCGGGGTGTGGCGGATCGACTGGCAGGTGCCGGCCGACTTCGACCTGGACCGGGCGCAGGCCGACGGCACCCTGGACCGCCGGGTGCGGGCGATCGTCGGCGACCGCGACTACGACCTGGTGTGGGTGTCGGTGTACCGGTTCCACCAGCGCCGTGTCCCGTCGTTCCGGGTCGGCAGGGTACTGCTGGCCGGGGACGCGGCACACGTCATGAGCCCGTTCGGCGCGCGCGGGCTCAACTCCGGCATCCAGGACGCCGAGAACGCGGCCTGGAAGATCGCCTACGACCGCGCCGGGTGGGCCGGCCCTGCCCTGCTTGCTTCCTACGACGCCGAGCGTGGTGCCGCGGCCGACGAGAACCTGCGGGTCACCGGGCAGACGATGCGGTTTCTGGTGCCACAGACCGACTCCGACCGCACGCACCGGCACGATGTGCTCACGCGCTCCGTCGAGGATCCGGCGGTGCGGCCGGAGATCGACTCCGGCAAGCTCGCCGAGCCGTTCTGGTACCTGGACTCACCACTCACCACACCAGCACCTGCCGACCAGTGCGCGGCCTTCCCTCGGGAACCCGGCGCCACCCGGCCACCGTTGCCCGGCGTGCTGTGCCCGGACGCGACACTGCCCGGAGGATGGCGGCTCCGGCAGACCTTCGGCCCGCACTTCACCGTCCTGGTCCGCGACGACGAACCCGAGTTGCCGGTCCCGGACCACCCGCCGGTCCGGGTTGTGCGGTTGCCTGCTGACGGTCTTGCGGCGGAACTGGGGCTGTGCGCGGGGACATGTGGCCTGGTACGCCCCGACGGCCACCTTGCCGCGATCGGCCCAACCTCAGCCCTCACCGACGCGCTGAAACGCGCCAACGGCTGGTGACCTCGGTCAGAGCGTCAGGCCGGTGAGGACCATGACGCGTTCCTCGGTCAGGTCCGACATGGCCGAGCGCACGCCCTCACGACCCACGCCGGAGCCCTTCACCCCGCCGTAGGGCATCTGGTCGGCCCGGTAGGACGGCACGTCGCCGACGATCACGCCGCCCACCTCCAGCTCACTCGACGCCCGGAACGCCACCCGCAGGTCGTGCGTGAACACCCCGGTCTGCAACCCGAAGGCCGAGTCGTTGACCTGCGCCACCGCCTCGTCGAAACCGTCCACTGTAGACACCGAGAGGACCGGGCCGAAGACCTCCTCGGACCACACCTTCACATCGGCCGGCACGTCGGTCAGCACGGTCGGCTCCAGGGTCGCCCCGGACCGCCCACCACCGACCAGCACCTTGGCGCCGCGCTCGGTGGCCTCCCCGATCCACGTCTCGACCCGCTTCGCCGCGTCCTCGTCCACCATCGGCCCGACCACCACGTCCGGGTCGTGCGGATCCCCGCTCCGCAGCCCCCGCACGGCCTCCACCAGCCGCGGCACGAACTCGTCGGCCACCGCACGGTCGACGATCACGCGCTGCACCGCGATGCACGACTGGCCCGCCTGGTAGTTGGAGAACGTCGCGATGCGCTCGGCCGCGAAGTTGAGGTCGGCGTCGCTGCTCCAGTCCGCGCACACCACCGCCGCGCCGTTGCCACCCAGCTCCAGCACGACGTGCTTGCGGGGCACCGCGTCGGCGATCGACCACCCCACCGGCACCGAGCCGGTGAACGACACGACCGGCAACCGCTCGTCCTCGACCAGCGCCATCGTCTCCTCGTTGCCCACCGGCAGCACCGAGAACGTCCCGTCCGGCAGGTCGGTCTCGGCCAGCAGCTCACCCAGCAACAACGCCGACAGCGGGGTTCGCGGCGCCGGCTTGACCAGGATCGGGGCGCCCACCGCGATTGCCGGCGCCACCTTGTGCGCCACCAGGTTCAGCGGGAAGTTGAACGGCGAGATCCCCAGCACCGGCCCGCGCGACACGCGCCGCACCACGGCCATCCGGCCCTCCGCGGTCGGGTCCGTGTCCAGCCGCTGGAGGTCACCGCTGAACCGGCGGGCCTCCTCGGCCGCGAACCGGAACGTCGACACCGCCCGCCGCACCTCGACCGTCGCCCACCGCAGCGGCTTGCCGTTCTCCGCGGTGATCGTCTCGGCGACCTCCTCGGACAGCTCGTCCAGGCGCCGCGACACGTGCTCCAGCGCGGCCGCCCGCAGGTACGCGGGGGAGCGCCGGAACTCACCGGCCACTGCTGCGGCCGCCGCCACCGCCCGCTCGACCTGGTCCGGCCCGGGCACGGCGACCGCGGCCACCTCCGTCCCGTCGAAGGGATGACGTACGACCAGCTCACGCGCACCCTGCTCCGGGCGACCCGCGATCCAGCAGGGGCGCGGCTTGGCTTCTACGGCGTTCGGCTCAGCGCTGGGACCGCTCATGTGCCCACCGTATGCCCGTCGAGCTTGCCGGCGGCCCCCAGTGCCGCCGGAAGAGAAAAGACCAGGTCAGCGGCGTACTCGCTGCCAGGCGTAACCGAAGAGCCCGGCCGCGCCCGCGGCCACGGCGAGGAAGGCACCGTAGGCGAGCGTGATCACGACGAGCACCGCCAGCGTGGCCACGGCCATTACCGCCGCCAATGCAGAACTCAACAGAGATGTCGTCAACTCCACACCTCCATCCGGGGTGTCGACTGTCACACGATAGACGTGCATCACAGCGAAGAAAAGCCCAACTGTCATACCGCCGTAGTGATGACGTCACGCATGGTCATCGTCACGTTCGCCCGCGGGCCGGATACGGACGATCAGGTGGAGCCATTGGCCGGACGCATCACGGCAGGCCGCCAGGGCGCCGGGGGTGGCTGCCGCAAACAGCGGACCTACCTGGGAGAATGGGACTAGTTCTCACCCATGCGGAGGTTCGCCCCTTGAGCGCCAGCAGCGGCCAGCGCCCGGTTCTCGTCGTCGACTTCGGGGCCCAGTACGCCCAGCTCATCGCCCGTCGCGTGCGGGAGGCCCAGGTGTACTCCGAGGTTGTGCCGCACACGACCCCGGTCGAGGAGATCGTGGCTCGTGACCCGGCCGCGGTGGTGCTCTCCGGCGGCCCGTCGAGCGTCTACGCCGAGGGCGCGCCCTGGGTCGACCCCGAGCTGTTCGACGCCAGCGTGCCGGTGTTCGGCATCTGCTACGGCTTCCAGGCGATGGCCCAGGCCATGGGTGGCACCGTCGAGCACACCGGCACCCGCGAGTTCGGCCGCACCGAGCTGGCCGTCGCCGACGGCGGGGGCCAGCTCCACCACGCCCTGCCCGGCAACCACCCGGTGTGGATGAGCCACGGCGACTGCGTCACCAGGGCCCCCGCGGGCTTCACGGTCACCGCGAGCAGCGCCGGCGCGCCGGTCGCGGCCTTCGAGGACGTCGAGCGGCGGCTGGCCGGGGTGCAGTACCACCCCGAGGTCGCGCACTCCCCGCACGGGCAGGAGGTGCTGCGCCGCTTCCTGCACGAGATCGCGCACATCCGGCCGCAGTGGACGACGGCCTCGATCGTCGAGGAGTCCGTCCAGATGATCCGCGAGCAGGTCGGCGACGGTCGGGCCCTGTGCGGGCTGTCCGGCGGCGTGGACTCCGCGGTGGCGGCCGCGCTCGTGCACCGCGCCATCGGCGACCGTCTGACCTGCGTGTTCGTCGACCACGGCCTGCTGCGCGCGGGCGAGCGCGCCCAGGTGGAGCGCGACTTCGTCGCCGCCACCGGGGTGCGCCTGGTGACGGTGGACGCCCGACAGCGCTTCCTGGACGCGTTGGCCGGGGTCGGCGACCCCGAGGAGAAGCGCAAGATCATCGGCCGGGAGTTCATCCGCGTCTTCGAGCAGGCCCAGCGGGACCTGCAGGCGGAGGCCGGCGAGCACGGCGAGCACATCGACTTCCTGGTGCAGGGCACGCTCTACCCGGACGTGGTGGAGTCCGGCGGCGGCACCGGCGCGGCCAACATCAAGAGCCACCACAACGTCGGTGGCCTGCCCGACGACCTGCGGTTCAAGCTGGTCGAGCCACTGCGGCTGCTGTTCAAGGACGAGGTGCGCCGGGTCGGCCTGGAGCTGGGCCTGCCGGAGACGATCGTGCACCGGCAGCCCTTCCCCGGCCCCGGGCTGGGCATCCGCATCGTCGGCGAGGTGACCGCCGAGCGGCTGGAGGTGCTGCGCGCGGCGGACGCGATCGCCCGCGAGGAGCTGACCGCCGCCGGGCTGGACCGCGACATCTGGCAGTGCCCGGTGGTGCTGCTCGCGGACGTCCGCTCGGTCGGCGTCCAGGGCGACTACCGGACCTACGGCCATCCGGTGGTGCTGCGCCCGGTCTCCAGCGAGGACGCCATGACCGCCGACTGGTCGCGGCTGCCCTACGACGTCCTGGAGCGGATCTCCACCCGCATCACCAACGAGGTGCCCGAGGTCAACCGGGTGGTCCTCGACGTCACGAGCAAGCCGCCGGGCACCATCGAGTGGGAGTGACCCTGCGGGGCTCGGGCCGCTGATCAGCCACGCGCAGGCTCGACGAGGTCCGCGGCCGCGAGCGACCTGACCGGCGCCGCGAACAACGGTGGGCCGGGACAACGTCCCGGCCCACCGCCATACCCCCTTGTTTCTTATTTCCGCCGCGGGCGCAGGGACACGGCCAGCATCAGGATCCCGATGCCCACCGCACCGCCCGCCACGATCCAGCGCAGATCCACGTCCGGCAGCCAGAACGCACCGTTGGTGAGGGCGTAGGCCGACACCAACAGGGCCAGGAGCCCGGCGACCAGGGTGAGCGGGTCCGGCCCGCGCCTGGCCGGTGTCGTGCTGTCGCCCGAGTTCGCCACATTCCCTGTATCGCTCGGCACGCTCGGGAAAGCCTCGGAACCGAAGCTCGGCGGCACGTACGGGTAGGACGAGCTGGTGCCGAACGTCGCGCCCGGTGGGTTGAGGGTTGGCCCAGAGGGGGTGCTCAGCGAGCTGTTGATCGACTCCGCGCGCGAGGTCGCAGATCCTGTGGGTGAGTCCGCTACGCGGCCAGACTCGGTGACAGGGCTTTCCGTGCCGTGGCTTGCTGTTGCTCGCGAGTCCTCGGCACCCTCCCCCGACTCGGCGCGCAGGTTGTCGGTGTCACCGCTCGACCCTGCGAGCAGGTCTTCGGTCTTTCGCTCCCGGCCCGGGTCAACCACGGCCCACCTCCACGTTTCCGGTTCCGGCCCGCACGTCCAGCACGACCTTGCCGCCGCCGGAACCCTCCTGGTGCGTCCGCGTGCTCTTCCGCAACCCCGAGTTCCGCTGGTCCAGGCAGGTGATGTCGCCGATCTTGGCCGAGCAGGTGGCCGCCACCTCCGCATTGGCCGGTACCAACACCCGGACGTTGCCGAGTCCCACGTTGATCTCCTTGCGCAGCTCCTCACCCGCGCCGAGCGGCAGCTCCGACAGGTCCACGCGCAGGTCGCCGACCGAGAGCCGGTAGTCGCCCGCCTTGGCCTCCGCGACAGTGCGCGGCGTGAAGCGTTCGTCCCCGA
The DNA here is from genome assembly GCF_014645795.1 of Longimycelium tulufanense. GTDB lineage: Bacteria > Actinomycetota > Actinomycetes > Mycobacteriales > Pseudonocardiaceae > Longimycelium > Longimycelium tulufanense. The sequence goes on from NZ_BMMK01000014.1 coordinate 38,132, forward strand.
TGCCGTGCCACGCCCCCGGCCACGCGCCGAGCGGCAGCACGCTGGTGATGACCGCGGCGGCACCCACCGGAATCGCCAGCGGGATCAACCCCCGGCCGCCCTGTAGGAACGACCCGAACACCATGCCCAGGCCGAGCACGCCGAGCACGACACCGATCACGTGCGACACCGTCATCGCGGGAACCTGGGAGGCCACCGCGATGGCGATGCCACCCGCCACCAGCGCGAGGCCGAGCGTCACGAGGGTGACCCGGGACTGGCGCCGGGGCGGCTCCGTCGGCCCGACCGGCGCGGGTTCCGGCAAGTCCCATGCGAAGGGCGCCACGCCCAGGGGGTCCCAGGTGGGGGGCGCCTCCGGCTCGTGCGCCGGGGAGCGGGCCCCGGCAGGTGCACCTGCCTGGTAGGCCCCGCGAAACTCGCCGGTCGGGTACGCGGGCGGCGTGGGCCCGGTGGCCGGTGGGGCTGCCTCGGCGGGCGGCGCCGAGGCAGCGGTCGCCAGGTACCGCTCCCGGTTCTCCGCCCCGCGGTTCTGGTGCAGCAGATACAGGCCGGCGGCGGCCAGCGCGATCACGAGCCACCCGCTGGGACCCCCGGGCCCGAACACCGCTCCACTCGCCGGCAGCAGCGCGATCAGCAGCAGGATCGTCGTGACGGCGGACACCGACGAGCGGCCCCGCTTGGCCAGCCCCTCCAGCGCCGACACCTCGTCGCCCTCCTCCGGCAGCAACAGCCAGCCCACGAGGTAGAGCAACACCCCGACCCCGCCGGCGATGGTCGCCACCACGAACGCGATCCGCACCAACACCGGGTCGATGCCGTACCGCTGGCCGATGCCGGTCGCGACGCCCGCGACCTTCCGGCCGGCCTTCGGTCGTCGCGGCCGGGTGGCCCAGAAGTCACGTAGCGTGTCGTCCAGGCCACCGCCCTGTTTTGCCTGCATCCCGCTCACGATGGACAAGCCTCGTCCACCGGTCGGGCGGTCGCATCGGGGACGCCCCTGAGCCGGCCCGGAAGTGGCGCGCCACCGGGTCCGGGTCGTTCCCCGATGTCCCGCGCGCGGGCGCGTGTGACCATGGCCGGGAGCAGGCAGGGCCCGGTGGCAGGGGAGGCGATGTGCAGGAGGCAGCCGTGACGGACGCGGCGGAGCGGCCCGAGGATCCGGCCGCGGTCCCGCGCGGCGGCCAGCGGGCGGCGGACCCGGGGGACCGGGCCCGGCGGGCTGGGCGGGCCCAACCACCCGAGCAGGCGGTGGGGGAGCGTCCACCGCTGCGGCGCCGCCGGAGCGGGCGGGTCGTCGCGGGCGTGGCCGGCGGGGTCGCCGACCACCTCGGCGTGCCCGTGCTGTGGGTGCGGGTCGTGTTCGCCGTGCTGGCCGGGCTCAGCGGCGCCGGCGTGGTCGGCTACGGGCTGCTGTGGGCGTTCGTTCCGCAGGAACCGGTCAGCGCCGAACGCACGGCGTCGACGCGGGAGCGACAACAGGCCGTCGGCCTGCTCGCGCTGGCGGTCGGGCTGGCGGTGCTGGCCGGCATCCTCGGCAACCCGACCACCGGCTGGGTCACCGGGCCGCTGGGGATCGCCTTGGTCGGCGCCGTCCTGGTGTGGCGGGAGGCCGACGAGGCGCAACGCCGCCGCTGGCTGGGCAGCGCCCGCTCCGGCGCCCTCGGGGTGCTGCTCGGCGGCGGGGGCACGGCCGCGGTCATCCGGGTGGTCGGGGGCGCCTCCCTCGTCGTCACGGGGATTGCCGTGTTCCTGTTCGAGCAGGTCGACCTCGCCACGGTCCAGGCCGCGCTGCTGGCCGTGCTGGCCACGCTGGCCGGGGTCGCCGTCCTGACCGTTCCCTGGTGGTTGCGCCTGGTGCGGGACCTCAACGAGGAGCGGCGGGTCAGGATCCGCACCGAGGAGCGCGCCGAGATCGCGGCGCACCTGCACGACTCGGTGCTCCAGACGTTGGCGTTGATCCAGCGCCAGGCCGAGGCGCCGCGCGAGGTGCGCCGGCTGGCGCGCGGGCAGGAGCGTCAGCTCCGAAGCTGGTTGTACGGGCCGTCCGGCTACGGCCGGCGCGGGGCGACCGAAGGCGCCGAGGACGGGGCCTCGGTGTCGACCGCGCCGGGGGTGTCGGGTCACACGCTCGGCGAGGCTGTTGCCGCCGCGTGCGGTGAAGTCGAGGACGCGTTTGCGGTCAATGTGCAGCAGGTCGTTGTGGGGGACTGCGAGCTGGACGAGCGCACGGTCGCGGCGGTGCACGCGATGCGGGAGGCCGTGGTGAACGCGGCCAAGCACGCCGGCGTTGGCGAGGTCAGCGTGTACGCCGAGGTCGAGCCGGACATCGTCACGGTCTTCGTGCGGGACCGGGGCAAGGGCTTCGACCCCGAGGACGTGCCCGCGGACCGGCACGGGCTGGCCGACTCGATCCGGGGAAGGATGGAACGGCACGGCGGTACGGTCCGGTTGCGCACCGCGCCGGGGGACGGGACCGAGGTGCAGCTGACGATGCCGCGGCACGGCGGCCGGCGGAACGGCAAGGAGGCACGAGGGTGAGCGCGCAGGGCGAGGATGGCACGACGGCGTCGGGGGCTGGCACCGAGCAGGGGCCGGTGCGTGTCTTCCTGGTCGACGACCACGCGTTGTTCCGTACCGGGGTGAAGGCCGAGCTGCAGGATGCCGCAAACGAGGTGCAGGTCGTGGGGGAGGCCGGCTCGGTGGCCGAGGCGGTCGCCGGGATCGCGCACTACCGGCCGGACGTCGTGCTGCTCGACGTGCACATGCCGGACGGGGGCGGTGCCGAGGTGTTGCGCCGAGTTCGGCCGAACCAGCCGGACGTCGTGTTCCTGGCGCTGTCGGTGTCGGACGCGGCCGAGGACGTCATCGCCGTGATCCGGGCCGGTGCCCGGGGTTACGTCACCAAGACGATCTCCGGTCGGGAACTGGCCGACTCGATCCGGCGGGTGCGCGAGGGCGACGCGGTGTTCTCCCCACGGCTGGCGGGATTCGTACTGGATGCCTTTGCCGACAGGCCGGGAGCGGCGCCCATCCGCGACCCGGAGTTGGACCTGCTCACCCCGCGCGAGCGCGACGTACTCCGGCTTCTCGCGCGGGGCTACGCGTACAAGGAGATTGCCTCCGAGCTGTTCATTTCGGTGAAGACGGTGGAGACCCACGTTTCGAGCGTGCTGCGCAAGACCCAGCTCTCGAACCGCTACGAACTCTCCCGCTGGGCCTCCGACCGCCGCCTGGTGTGATCTGCCGGCTTTATCGGACTTTCATTTGTGCCGCAAGCGGACTTCACCGACCTGTGGATAACCGCGCCAGCCTGGGGAAACCGGTTTTGGTCCGGCCGCCAAGATCGGTAGGCTGGCCAGGGGCTCGCCCCCCAGGGAGGGCGGGTGGTGTGTCAAGGCTGGGCGGCACCAGGGCCGCCGGGCGTGGTCAGCCGCCGCTGCAGGCCGCTGAAGGTCCGTGCCCACCACGTCGTGGCCGACTATCGGGATTCCGCAGGGCAAAAGCCAACTCCGTTCCGAGAGCGCCTTCGACCAGGCCAAATTCGGTAATCCGACGGTAGGGTCCCCATCGACAGGGGATCGGATTCGGCTGCCACCGGACCCGGCCCCCGTGCGTGTCCCAAAAGACCGATTCCCTTGAGGACGTATGCGTAAGAAACCCGCCTTCGTCATGGGCCTCGCGGTCGCCGCGGCGCTCGCCGCCGCGGCACCCGCCAACGCCGTGACACCCGCCCCGGTGGACGCCACGCAGCGGGCCAACTGCCCCCAGCTGAGCACGAACCTCGACTGGCACGGCGACAACCGGGCCAAGCTCCAGAAGATGATCGACGAGCGCGGCACCTGCTCGGGTAAGCCCGGCCCGCGTCCCGTCGCCGCATTCGACTGGGACAACACCGTCGTCAAGAACGACATCACCGACGCCACCCTCGCCTGGGCACTCCGGCACGACAAGATCCTGCAGCCCAGGAGCTGGAAGGACACCAGCAAGTGGCTGACCCCGGCCGCCGACCGTGCCCTGACCACGGCGTGCGGCACGTCCGTCCCGGCCGGTAAGCCGCTGCCCACCTCGCGCAACACTGCCTGCGCCGACGAGATCATGGAGATCCGCGGGAAGTCGCGGACCGTGGCGGGCGAGGAAGCCTTTGCCGGTGACTGGAACCACCGGCGCACGGTCCCGGCCTACGCCTGGATCCCCCAGTTGTTCGCCGGACACACCCCCGGGGCCCTGAGGTCCTTCGCCAAGAAGGCACGCGCCGAGGCCCTCGGGGCGCCGGTGGGCTCGACGCAGACCATCGGCACGCACACCATCGCCGGATACGTCCGCTACTACGAACAGCAGAAGGACCTGATCCGCACGCTGAAGGCGGCCGGTTTCGACGTCTACATCGTCTCCGCCTCCTCCGAGGTGATCGCCGAGGCGTGGTCCGGAGGTGTGGGTATCGACCGCGAGCACACCATCGGCATCCGCAGCGCGATCCGGCACGGGAAGCTGACCACGGGCATCCGCGGCTGCGGCGACGTGCCGGACGGGCAGGGCGAGGTGCTGCCGTATCGGGACGGCAAGCGCTGCTGGATCAACCAGGAGATCTTCAAGATCAAGGGTGCGGCTGCCTGGGAGCAGCAGGATCCCGCGCGTCGCATCGCTCTCGGTGCGGGCGACGCCGATACCGATGTGACGTTCGTAAGCGACGCCACCGGCGCGCACCTGGCGATCAACCGCAACAAGCCCGAGCTGATGTGCCGCGCCTACGACAACGCCGACGGCCGCTGGGTGACCAACCCGATGTTCGTCGAACCACTGCCGGGTAACCCCAACAGCTACCCCTGTTCGACGACGGCCAATGTCCACCCGGACGGCACGCACGGACCCGTGCTGCGCGCCGACGGCAGCGTGATCCCGGACCAGCTGGACACGGTGCACGGCTGAGCCGTAGCCCTCGGCGATTTGCACGAGCCCGCCGGGGACCCCCGGGTCTGCCGTACGGGTCCCCGGCCGGCGCGGTCAGTCGCCGGCGCAGGCGGCGGGTTGGGTAGCCCGTGCCGGCTCGGGAGGCACCGGCACGGGCTGGTTTCGGGGCGTGCGGCGGGTGAGCGCGACTCCGACGAGCACGACGGCCATCCCGGCCAGCACGCGCTGGCTCAGCACCTCGCCGAGGACCACGGTGCCCAGCAGGACCGAGACGATCGGCATCACGTAGGTCACCGTCGCCGCGTTGGTCGGGCCCTCGTCGGCGATGAGCTGGTGGTTGAGGGCGAAGGCGAAACCGGTGCCCAGGGTTCCGAGGACCACGACCGAGGCGATCGCCAGCCAGTCCAGGTGAACCGGCTGCAACCCGGCCACGGGCACCGCCATCGTCGTCAACACCGTCGCGCCGATCATCTGGCCGGCAGCCGTCGCCGTGGGCGGTAGCCCGCGGCCGGACAGGTGCCGCGACAGGTAGACGAACCCGACGCCGTAACTCGCGGAGGCGGCGAGACAGGCCAGCGCTCCCCAGCTCAGCAGACCTTCGGCGTGCCACGGCGCGAAGATCACCATGATACCGGCGAAACCGAGCAGCAGGCCGGCCAGCCGCATCAAGGTCATCCGCCGTTCCTGCTTCGCCAGCAAGGCGAACAGCAGTGTCCACAGTGGAGTCGTGGCGTTCAGAACCCCGGCGAGCCCGGAGTCGACCGTCTGCTCGCCGTAGCCGAACAGCACGAACGGCACGGTGTTGGCAACGAGCGCGACGACGGCCAGGTGCAGCCACACGTCCCGGCCCCACCCCGGTCGCTGGCCCTTCCTGGCGCACATCGCCACGAGCACCAGCGCGCCCAACGCCACCCGCCCGAGCGTGATCTGCACCGGCGAGAACGCCGCGAGCGCGAGCTTGATCCACAGGAAGCTGGAGCCCCAGAGTAGGGCCAAGGTGGCGAAGCGGAGCAAGCTTCCCGGCCTGGTCACGTCGTCCTCCCGGCTGAGCGGTGCGTTGCGCCGACAGCCTGCGTCCGGAAACGCGTCAGATCAAGTGAATAATTGTGCATGGACCATTGAGTAAATCTGTAGAGTGGGGTGCGTGCTGGACGTGCGCCGCCTGCAGATCCTCCGCGCGGTCGTGACGAGCGGATCCGTGACCGCCGCCGCGACCAACCTCGGCTACACCCCCTCCGCCATCAGCCAACAGCTGGCCGTCCTGGAGAAGGAAACCCGGACGCCGTTGCTGGAGAAGGCCGGCCGCGGGGTGCGCCCCACCGCCGCCGGCCTGCTGCTCGCCGAGCACGCGGCCGTGCTGACAGCTCAGCTCGCCACCGCCGAGGCCGAGCTGACCGACCTGCGGGAGGGACGCACCGGGCGGCTGCGCATCGCGTTCTTCGCCACCGCCGGCACGTCGCTGGTGCCCCCGGCCATCGCCCGGTTCCGCCGGGAGCGACCCGACATCCAGCTCGAGCTGATCCTGCGCGACCCGGACGATCCCGTCGACGAAGTGGTGGCGGGCAATGCGGACATCGCGGTGACCGTCGTCGCCGACACCCCCGCCACCCTGCCCGGTATCAGGTTCCACCACCTGCTCGCCGACCCGTACCGGGTGGTGCTGCCGCGCGGTCACCACCTGGCCGGCGAAGCCAGCCCGATCGATCTCGGAAACCTGGCCGGAGAGCAATGGGTCGACGCGCTGGCCAACAGCCCCAGGGCATGCCGTCACATCGTGCTCGACGCCTGCGCCGCGGCAGGTTTCGCACCGCACCAGGTCGGCGAGTCCGACGACTTCACCACCGCGCAGGGCTTTGTCGCCGCCGGCCTCGGCATGGCGTTGATCCCGCAGCTCGGCCTCACCGCCCCGCACCCCGGTGTCGTGGTCCGGCCCCTGCGCAACCCCGAGCCGATCCGGCACATCTACGTTGCGGTCAGGGAAAACGGTGCCAGCCCGGCGCTCCAGGTACTCCTCGACGCACTCGACGACGTCGCAGAAGCCGCCTGACACAACAAAAAGCGGGCCCCCACCAGGGAGCCCGCTCTTGGGATCAGATCGGCGGTCAGGTGGTGCCCTCCCACTTGAAGTTGTTGATCAGCCACCCACCGTCCTCGTTGGCGTACTTGTGGTACATCCGCTTGTCCTCCGTCCCACCGTCCGTGCGGTGGATCCGGATGAGGACGGTGACCTGACCATTCGACGTCCTCGACGGGCCCTTGAGTATCTCGACCTTCTTCGAGTTGGTCCACCAGCCCCTGGTCTGTTCCATCGCCAACCTGCCGTTGAGGTCGAGCTTGGTCCAGGCGAGGTCTACATCGGGCATGGCTTGGTAGAACTCGCTGACCGCTTCCTCCGGGCTGTTCGCCGGGCCCGGCTTGATGCTCTTCTCCCTGGCCTGGTCGGCGTTGCTGACCTCGGCGCCGTTGTTGGTGGAACTCGAACCACCGGCACCGCCGCTCGGGTTGTCGAGCATCGAGGAGGCGATCAGCACCCCGACCACGGCGGCGACCACCAACGCGGCCAGGTACAACCAGCCGGACCGGCGCGGCACCGGTCGCTTGGGCGAGCGCTTCGGGGCAGCCGCCGGGCGGCTCGGCAACGACGGGTGCGGGTCACGGCGGGGTGCGGCAGCGGGACGCCCCGCCGTCGGCCGCACGGGCGGCACTTCGGCCACCCGAGTCGGGTTCGGCCGGTTGGTCGCGCGCGGGTCCATCCGCGTCTGGGACTGCACCGGCGGCACCGGCATCCCCGCGGTCGGCGTGTGCGGCGGGCGTCCCGGCGGCGCGACCGGACCCGGCATGGCGGTGGTGGGCACCGCCTGGGTGGCCGCGGTCGGGCGCCACGGCGGCACGACGGTCGTCGGCTCCAACGCACCCGCCGGCACCGGCTTGCCGTCCGCAACCGCCTGCAACGCGTCCCGCGCCTGCGCCATCGTCGGCCGGTCCTCCGGCTCGGCGCGCAGTAACCGCATGAGCAACGCGGTCAGCGGCCCCGCCTGCTTGGGCGGGTTGACCTTGCCCGCGGCCACCGCGTGCAGCAACGCGAGCGTGTTCTCGTTCAGCCCGAACGGCGGCTCACCCTCGATCGTCGCGTAGATCGTCGAGCCGAGCGAGAAGACGTCGGAGGGCGGACCGATGTCCCGGCCGCGTGCCACCTCCGGAGCGAGGTAGGCGGGGGTGCCCGCGAGCATGCCGGTCTTGGTCACGGTGACGTCGCCGGTCGCGCGGGAGATCCCGAAGTCCGTGATCTTCACCGCACCGTCCTCACCGAGGAGGATGTTGCCCGGTTTGATGTCGCGGTGAATGATGCCGGCGGCGTGCGCGGCGGTGAGTGCGTTGGCGATGTGCGCGCCGATACGCGCGGCCTCCTGCGGCGACAGCTGGCCCTGCTCGGCCATCACCGCCGCCAGGCTGCGCGAGGGCAGGTACTCCATCACGAGGCAGGGCGCGCCGTCCTCCTCGACGACGTCGAACACCCCGATCGCGTTCGGGTGCTGCAGGCGCGCCGCGATCCGGGCCTCGCGCATCGCGCGCTGCCTGGCCTCCTCGGACTCGTCCCGGCTCAGGCCGGGCTGCAACAACAACTGCTTCACCGCGACCGTGCGATGCAGGCGCTCGTCGTGCGCCTGCCACACGATGCCCATGGCACCGCTGCCGATGCGCTCGAGCAGTCGATAGCGTCCGGCGACCAGGCGACCTCCGTCGCTCACCGGCGGCTCCCCGTGATGGTCACAGCGACCAGGCTAGCCCCAGCCCCACCATGGGAGGGAAGGCCAGCCAGGACGCCCGTGGAATCGGACTGGGCTGCGCTGCGGCGACCGGGTGGGGCCCGGGGCCGCTGGTGAGCGACCCACGACGCACTTTCCGATCACCGGTGACGGTCAGCACCTCCGCATCTACGATACGGCGCTGCTCTCCGCCCTCGTACCACCACCCGCTGCTCGGGAGCGGCCGGGAGGGTGGTTCCTGTTGGATTTAGTCCGCAATGGCGTGCCGGACGTTAGCGCGCGCCACCGTGGCCTGACGCACTCCGCGTACACTAATGGTTTCGGCCCACGCAGTGGGAGTCCTTGTGGCGCAGGCGGTTGCGACCAACGGTGTAGATCACGTGCGCGCTGCGTCAACCATGCTGCGCCGAAAGTAGTTGTGCACCGACGATCCGGGGTGGACTGGTACGACTCACGGTGAGAAGTTGCTCGGTGTGCAGCCAGTCACCCTCCGGTCGCTGCATGCTCACCGAGACCCGCACCGAACCGTCGCGTCCCGGCTCCACCCGGGCCAGCCGGACCGCACGCACCGTGCGCCACGAGGACACGAAGCCGAGCGGGTCGTTGCCGACCATCTGCTGGTCCAGTAGCGCGAACGCGGCGGCGGGCTCGCTGCTGAGCAGTCGGTAGAACTCGCGCACCACCTCCACCCCCGAGCCCAGCCCACTGGCGGACGGGTCGGTGGTGATCGGGCGGGTCTCGGCCCCGCGGATGAACGGCTCGAACCCGGCGGGCGGCGTGGTGGGTGGGGCGGCCCGGAGGGTGCGGGCCACCGCGGGGTGGGCCGGGGTGGTGAGGGTGCCGTGCAGCAGATCCGGTCGCAGCACCGTGGGCCCGGTGATCTCGGTCGGCGTGGGCGCGGCGGCGGCCGTGGGGATGTGCGGCCGGGCGCTGACGATCACCGAGGCCGCCCCCACCGCACCGCACACCACCAGCACACCCACACTCACCAGCACGAACCGCAGTAACTGCACCGCCTTGCCCGGCCCCTCCGGCGCCGACGGCCGGTCCGGGCCCAGCAGCTCCTCGACGAACCGCTCGCTCTCGATGGCCTCGCGGGTGCGCAGGTGGGGATGGTTGCGGATCAGCTCGGCGACGCTGACCGAGCCCGACCGGGGGTGTCGCCGACCGGTCGTCGAAGGGTCCACGGGGCGGCCTCCGCATGCCTCCGTACGTGCTGTCGTCGGCTGAACTCGTACCGTGACAACCCACAGCGACGCCACTCCGCGGCGGTGGTTCACCAGTTTGAGGCGGCAAGCGGCCGGCCACGGTCACACGCGCGGCGCAACGATCACGCTCCGCTGTCAGCATGCTACCGATGGACGCGGAGCGTGACCGAGCGATAGCCGTTGATCAGCGCCCAACCCGACGCGACCGCCGCGCGCTCGCGGCTCGCCGCCACGTGATCGGGCTCGACGAACCAGGATCCCCGGTCCGTTTCCCGCCGGTTGGAGGTGGCCAGGTTGGCCGGTTCCGGTCGCCGGGTTGGGTTGCCCCCGCTGATCTTGTCGCCGAGCAGGCCGTAGACGTCCTCGACGCCGTGCGCCACCGAACCGTAGAAGTTGGTGGTCGCCCGGTCCAGCTCCGGGATGATCGAACTGGTCGACGGGTTCGTGGTGTTGGTCGGCCCCGAGGGCGGGGGGCTCGAGAGCGTGGAGTGGTGCGGCGAGCCGGGTCGGCTCGAGCCGGATTCGGTCAGTCCGGGAGCCGACTCGATCGGGGAATAGGTGTCGGGACCGCTGAATTCCGGGGTGATGCCCTGCTCGCTGGTGTCTGTCTCCGTGTCCGCGCTGCTGGCCGGCAAGGGCATCCCCGGTGCCGGGGCGGGCGTGCGCGCCGGTGGTGGCAGCCGGCGGTGGCGGTCGGCCGGGACTGGTGCGAAGTCGGGATGCGACGGGAACGGGAACGCACTCGGATAACCGGGCATCCCCTCCAACCGCTGGTGCGAACGCGTCGGCACCACCGTCGACCCGATCGCGGTCAACGCCGCCAACACCGCACACGACGCGCTCACGCTGAACCACGCGGCACGCCGCCAACTCCGCGGCGGTGTCACCGAGGCCGGCACCGTGCCCAGGTCGAAACTGCGAAGCCCGGCCGACTCACCCTCGCCGGGCCGGTCCTCCGCGGGACCGACCCGAGCCGGCTTCCGGTCCAGGTACGTCTGGCGGTACCGGGCTCGCCCGGGCCCGGTCCGGCGCGGTCCGGTCCACTCCTGTCCGCGGTTCATGTCGCCCTTTCTCGGCACCGGGTGCGCCCGCTACCCGGTCTGCACCACCTGGAACGCCTCCGCGAGCCGGCCGTCGGGCAGCCCGAAACGTCGGGCCGTGCCGGACAGCCAGGCGCGTCTGCGTTCCGCCAGGTCGTCGATGTGTTCGGTCTGCGACCGGTGCGCCCACAACGCCGCGAGCGTGATCGGGAAGACCTCGGTCACGTCGACCACTTCGTTGCGTCGCTCCATCGGTCCGTCGGCCACCCACAGCTCCTCGACCGTCCACGGCACGAGCCCCTCGTCCCGGAGGAGCTCGGGGTGGGAGTGCGGGTTGCGCGCGTCCGGGTAGACCGCGGCCAGCGTGGCCTCACCGGCCGCACGGTGGTCCGGGTGCGAGGTGACCAGCTGCTCCCAGTTGATCTCCGGGGACCAGGTGAGGACCCGGTGCGGTCGCAGCTGGCGGATGATCCGGGTGATGTCCCGCCGCAGCTCCAGCGAGGGCACCAGCCGACCGTCCGGGTGGCGCAGGAACACGGTGTCGGAGACGCCCAGCTCCGCGGCCGCGGCGATCTGTTCCCGCTCACGTTGCTGGGCGACGGCGTCGCGGGGCAGGTCCGGATCCCCGGTGGCCTCGCCGGACGTACAGACGCAGTAGGCGACGCGCAGCCCGGTCGACGTCCAGGTCGCGACGGTGCCGGACGCGCCGAAGTCCACGTCGTCGGGATGTGCGGTGACGACCAGTGCGCGTTGTGCGGCGGGAACCTCCGATGGCTCGGTCATCGCGGCCATAGGGTAGGCGTGAGGTAGGTGTGACGGGGGTGATCGGGCAACGTTCCCCCGACCGGGCAGGAGCATCACGCCAATGGACGACGTGTTATCGCCCGCTGCACCGATTTTCCCTTGCCGGCTGGCAAATGCCAACGGGTTGGCTGACCCCACCGCGACCGTGAGTGGCGCCGGAATCCCCTTGGGTGTGCCTCGCACTCGGCTTGCGTCCCGCGACGGCGAACCCGGACGCCTCCCGTTCCCTCGGCGCAGCGGTCGCCGGTTCGAGACAGGGGAACCGCCACGGAGAGCGCGGTCAGCCTGGCCGCTCCGTGTCATCGCGACATCGAACCCTGGCCATCGAGGTCACGGCGGCGGTATCCAACCTTCGGCACGTCATCGCCCGCGCAAGCAGGGGTGGTTCACCGGCCCGCGCCCCACCGAAACCAGACCCGGTCAACTGCTCGGCCTGAAGGACCGAGCCTGAACGGGGTCGGTCCGTAGGGGCTCCCCTGACGCTCCTCGGCCGCCGCTGGCTGCCACGGTCCGGGTCGCATCGCCAGACGCTGGGCAGCGTCGGTTGGGGCATGTTGACGAATACCCACGCCGCGCGTGCACGGTTACGCGGGTTGATCGCGGCGACGTGATCGGCTGGCTCGGCGAGATCACACCACCGCCGTGCCCCCCACCGGTGAGCAGACCGGTAAACAGCGGCCGTCATGCCGCACACGACCGCGAGCAGCGCATCAGCCGCCGGTGCGGTACCGGCTCCGGGTGCCCTCCAACGCCTTCATCGCACCGACCCCGCCGCCGGCTCCGGCGATGATCGCGAGCACGTCGGCGAACGCGCCACCGGTGCTCAGGGCCAGTGCGAGAAGTGCGGCGCCGGTTGTCACCGCCGCCACCGGAACCCGGCTGCGCACGTACTGCGCCACGGGTTCGCCGCCGGCCCGGCGCTTCGCCGCCGAGCCGAGCATCGCCAGGTAGCCGTCATGTGCGAGCGCAGCCAGGAGCGCGAGCACCGCGATCACCGTCGCCAGGAAGTCCAGCATGGCTCCAGTCTGCCCGTGCCGGCGGCCGGGCAGGGCCGGGTCAACCCGGAAACATCCCTGATTTTCGGCACCACCCCCGGACGCGTCCTGGACCGTGTGGACCGCTGAGCCACGCGCCAGCGGTCCGATCCACAACCGATCACGAGCCTGGATCGGCGCCCGTCGCAGGCCCGCGCCGACCGCGCCACAACACCCCGACGGCCGAGGCTCGCTACGGCCGATCTACCGGCGACAAAACACGATGAAACCAGCGCCTGGTCGCACATATCCTGGGGCGTCGTGACCCGCGTTCTGCACGTGTTCTGGCACGACGCCTGCCTCGCCCACGACCCCGGGACGGGCCTGTGGGAGCTGCCCGGCCAGTGGCCCTGGCTGGACGAGCCGGAGCCGCATCCGGAGAACGCGGCCCGGCTGCGCACCTTCCGTGCGGTCCTGCGACGTGGTCCGGTCGCCGGTGCCGTGCGTTGGCACGACGGCCGGATGGCCAGCCCGGACGAGCTGGCCGCGGTGCACGACCCGGACTACCTCTCCGCCGTGGAGCGGGCGTGCGCCGGCCCCGGCCAGGTGGCGGTGGAACAGAACACCGTCGTCGGGCCGGGCTCGTGGCCCGCCGTGCTGGCGGCCGCCGGTACCACCCTGGCCGCGACCGAGGCCGCGCTCGATGGGACCGCACCGATGGCCTACGCGCTGGTCCGCCCGCCCGGCCACCACGCCCAGTCCGCTGCGGCGGACGGGTACTGCCTGGTCAACAACCCTGGGCTGGCCGCGGCGCGCGCTCGGGCCGCCGGGCTGCGGGTGGCCGTCCTGGACTGGGACGTCCACCACGGCAACGGCACGCAGGAGCTCTTCTACGCCGACCCCGACGTGCTGGCCATCTCGATCCACATGCGGCACGGGGCGTGGGGTCCCAATCACCAGCAGACCGGCGCACCGGAGGAGCTGGGCAGCGGCGACGCAACGGGCCGCAACGTCAACATCGAGCTGTCACTGGGTGCCGGCGACGCCGCCTACCTGCGCGCGTTGGACGAGATCGCCGCCCCGGTGCTCCGGGAGTTCGGCCCCGACCTGCTGGTGTGCGCCTCCGGGTTCGACGGCTCGGCCTTCGACCCGAACGGCCGGCACAACGTCACCGCCGACGGCTACCGGGAGATCGGCCGCCGGGTGGCCGACCTGGCCGAGGAGCTGACCGGCGGCCGCGTCGTGCTCACCCAGGAGGGCGGCTACCTGCGCGGTTACTCCGCGTTCTGCCTGCACGCCCTGGCCGAGGGCTTGGTCGGCGTGGCCGAGCCGGCCGCCGAGGACCCGCTGGCCTATGTCCCGGACGACTCGGCGTCGCGGCCGGAGCGGACCGATGCCGATCTTGCCCTCGTGCGCAAGGCGGTGGCCTCGTACTGGCCCGGGCTCGGCTGGTGAAGCTGTCCGAATCGTCGCGTTCGAGCTGCTCCCTGGTGCCTAACACCAGCCGCCGATCGCGTGGTGTAGCGACGGAAACCATGGGCTGAGACCTGGGTCACGCCTACTTTCGGTAGTCATGGAACCGCATTCCGCAACCCTTGCCGGCCGGCGGGCGCTCGTCACCGGTGGGGCGACCGGAATCGGCGCCGCCATCGCCCGCCGGCTGGCCGCCGCGGGGGCCGATGTGATCGTGGCCGACCGAGACCTGCTGCGGGCCGATCGGGTGGCCGGCGAGATCGGCGGGGCGGCGGTGCACGTCGACCTGTCCGACCCGGATGCGGCCACCCCGCTGGGCGTGGGCGCGGACATCGTCGTGAACAACGCCGGGTCGCAGTACAGCGCCCCGGTGCACAGCTTCCCGCCGGAGATCTTCGCCGAGCTGGTCCGGGTGATGCTGGAGTCACCGTTCCGGATCATCCGGTCCGCGCTTCCCGGCATGTACCAGCGCGGCTGGGGCCGGATCGTGAACATCTCCTCGGTGCACGGGCTGCGCGCCAGCGCCTACAAGGTTGGCTACATCGCGGCGAAACACGGTCTGGAGGGGTTGTCGAAGGCGGTGGCGGTCGAGGCGGCGCTGCACGGGGTCACGTCGAACTGCATCTGCCCCGGCTTCGTGCGTACTTCGCAGGTGGAGCAGCAGATCGCGCACTACGCGGAGGCGCATCGCATCCCGCGCGAACAGGTTCTCGACGACGTGCTGCTGGCCCGCTGCCCGGTGAAACGGCTGGTCGAGCCGGAGGAGGTGGCCGACCTCGTGGCGTGGCTGTGCGGGCCGCACGCCCACACGATCACCGGTGCCTCCTTCACGATGGACGGCGGCTGGACGGCGAACTGACGCCCCCGGGCGGCTAGCGGCGCGAACGGCGGTACCGCGGCCGGGGCGGGTGTGTGCCCTCGGGTGCCGAGCCGAACACTGTCGCCGGCGGCATCCGAGTGATCGTGTGGCGCCGTCGGTCGTCCGTAATGCGGGTGCGGCCGTCTCGTGACCTCGAGGGGCTGACCACGCCCGTTCCGCTCGACAGAATGCAGCAGTGACCGAGATCACTGGCGAGCTCTACCGCAGGGTGATCGCCGCGCTCTGCGAGATCTGCTCGCCTGATCACGCGCCCGGTACCGATCACCGCGAGCTGTCCGCGCCCCTGCAGGACCCGCGGGCCGGCGAGCTGCCGGCTGGCGAGCTGGGTGGGCTGGCCGCGGCGGTGCGCGACGCGGAGCGCGTGCAGTCCTGGCTGCACGGGCTCACCGGTCTGAACGTGATCTTGCGGGCCAGGCTCGCCGCGGTCGAACGGGCCGCCGCCGCGCACGACCGGTTCGCCGGTCTCGTGCTCGACGGCGCGGGGTTGACCGAGCTGGCCCAGGCGGTCGTCGACGTGCTCGGCGGGGCACTGCTGGTGCGCGACTCCGACGGCGTGCCGCTGGCCGTGGTCGGCGACCTGGTCGGGCTGGACGAGCTCCCGGCGGTCGCCACGGACCCGGCCGCGCGCACGGAGCGGCTCGGCCGCGCCTGGCGGGCCCCGGCGACCGCCGGGGACGAGGTGCTCGGCGACCTGCTGCTCGCCGGCCGGGCCGAGCTGGCAGGGACGGACCTGCACATCCTGGAGCGCGCCGCAGTGGCCACCGCGCTGCTGTTGCTCCTGCGGCGCACGACGGCCGTTGCCGAGGAGCGGGTCCGGGGCGAGCTGTTGACCGACCTGCTCGCCGACCCGGAACGCGACCTGCTCGCGGTGCAGGACCGGGCCCGGCGGCTCGGGGTCATCCTCGACAACGCGCATTGCGTGGTGGTGCTGGAGACCGACGTGCCGCGGCAGCGGCTGGGACAGGCCGCCGCGCACCACGCGCGGCTGCTGGGTGGGCTGGGAGTACAGCACCACGGCCGCGCGGTGCTGCTCCTGCCCGGACGGGACGCGGGAACGCTGGCGCGCCGCTCCGCCAAGGCGTTGGCCACCACGCTGCAGCGCCGGGTCACCGCGGGGGCGGCGGGGCCGGTGCGCGGGCCGTCCGGGATCCCGGCGGCGCACGGGGAGGCCGAGCGGTGCCTGCGCGGGCTGGTGGCGCTGGGCCGGGTGGGGGAGGCGGCCTCGGCCCACGAGCTCGGCTTCGTGGGGCTGCTGCTGGCCGACCGCGCCGACCCGGCCACCTTCGTCCGCGCCACGCTGGGCGCGGTCCTGGACTACGACGCCAGCCGCGGCACCGAGCTGGTGCGCACGCTGCGCGCGTACTTCGCCAGCGGTCGCAGCCCCGGACGGGCCAAGGACGTGCTGAACGTGCACGTCAACACGGTGGTGCAGCGGCTGGAGCGGATCACCGGCCTGCTCGGGCCGGACTGGCAGCAGCCGGACCGGCTGCTGCAGGTCGAACTGGCCTGCCGGCTGCTCGACCTGTTGCCCCCGACTGCCACGCGGTAACTGCGCGCCTGGACAGCGCTTGGATGGCCGCAATGGCCGCAATGGCCGCATCGTGGAGCGCGGCCGGGCCCTGATGACGATGGGCTCGACCAACCCGGTAGCAGCCAACACCAGCTCAGCCGCGGACGAGCAGGGTGTCGTGCGGTGGCATGGCCGGCCGGTCAACCCGCAGACGCGGCCGGCCGCCTTCGGGCCGGCCCGCCGTCGTGTTGGTGGCCCACCCGGGCGGCTTGCCGGGCCGGGCCAGCTGCCCTCAGCGCCCGAGCCGACCCCGGCCGAGCCGCAGCAGCAACAACGCCAGTTCCCGGCCCTCGGGGCCCAGCTCCCGGTAGCGGGCTAGCACGTCCATCTCGCGGTTGTAGACGATGCGGGTCCCGCCGGCCGCCATGCGCGCGGCGCCGATCAGTCGGGACACCTCGCTGCGGCGCTTCACCAGGCGCAGGATCTCGGCGTCGAGCGTGTCGATCTCGGTCCGCAGCTCGGCGATGTCGGACATGCTCGGGGCGTCGTCCCCCGCGTCTTCGGGGGCGCCGTTGTCGAGCTTGGCGTCCATGGGTCTCCTCCGGCTCTGCCAGTCCTGGAGCCTGCTGTCCCGGAAGCACGACACCCCCGGGTCCGCGGACTCCGGGGGTGACGTCGTGGTCTGTGTCGTGCCTACGCGACCACGGGCACCGGAGTCCGGCACCCGTAGTAAAACTCGAACACGCGCTGCGGCACGTCGTCAGTTTGCCACATCTCCCGCGTTGTGGGCGGGAACCGCCCGCAAGGTGGGACGGGGAACACGGCGTCCTGGTTGCCCCTGCCCGGCCGTTCCGCGCTGGGCAACAGGGAGCGGCACGCCGCGTCGAGCGGGGGCGCGACGAGTACCGTGGACAGACGATGAGCGCCCTCTTCGAACCCGATGGCTCGACCCCGCGAGCGGGTCTCGCACTCCCGCCCGGTGCCCCGGACCACTCTTCCGCCAGCGCCGCACCGCCGGCCAAACCGGACCCGGACGCACTGCTGGACGGGCTCAACCCCCAGCAACGCGACGCCGTCCTGCACGCCGGCTCCCCGCTGTTGGTCGTGGCCGGCGCTGGCTCGGGCAAGACCCGGGTGCTCGCCCACCGCATCGCCTACCTGCTGGCCGCCCGCGGCGTGCACCCCGGCCAGATCATGGCGATCACCTTCACCAACAAGGCCGCGGCCGAGATGAAGGAGCGGGTTGTCTCCCTGGTCGGGTCCCGCGCGAACGCGATGTGGGTCTCGACGTTCCACTCCATGTGCGTGCGCGTGCTGCGGCGTGAGGCGAAGCACCTGGGCCTGTCGTCGAACTTCTCGATCTACGACGCCGACGACTCCCGCCGCCTGGTTACCCTAGTCTCGCGCGAGCTGGACCTGGACCCCAAGCGGTATCCGGCACGCGCGCTCGCCGCCCACATCTCCAACCTGAAGAACGAGCTGCTCGACCCGGAGGACGCGGCCGCCCGCGCGGGCAACGACCTGGAGCGCCGGGTCGCCGAGGTCTATGCCTCCTACCAGCGCCGGCTGACCCTGGCCAACGCCCTCGACTTCGACGACCTGATCATGCGCACGGTCGGGTTGCTGCAGGCGTTCCCCCAGGTCGCCGGGCACTACCGGCGCCGGTTCCGGCACGTGCTGGTCGACGAGTACCAGGACACCAACCACGCCCAGTACGTCCTGGTGCGGGAACTG
This sequence comes from Longimycelium tulufanense, assembly GCF_014645795.1. Taxonomy (GTDB): domain Bacteria; phylum Actinomycetota; class Actinomycetes; order Mycobacteriales; family Pseudonocardiaceae; genus Longimycelium; species Longimycelium tulufanense. The sequence goes on from NZ_BMMK01000014.1 coordinate 56,430, forward strand.
GTCGGCACGGAACCGGGAGAGGGCGACAGCACCGTCCCACCGGCCGAGCTGTGCGTCGTCGGCGACGCCGACCAGTCGATCTACGCCTTCCGTGGCGCCACGATCCGCAACATCGTGGAGTTCGAGCGCGACTTCCCGAACGCCCGCACCATCCTGCTCGAGCAGAACTACCGCTCCACACAGACGATTCTCAGCGCCGCGAACGCGGTGATCGCCCGCAACCCCAACCGCCGGGACAAGCGGCTGTGGACCGAGGCCGGCGACGGCGACAGGATCGTCGGCTACGTCGCGGACAACGAACACGACGAGGCCGCCTTCGTGGCCGCCGAGATCGACCGGCTGGTCGACTCCAGCGAGGCCCGCGCCGCCGACATCGCCGTCTTTTACCGCACCAACAACCAGTCCCGGGTGTTCGAGGAGGTGTTCATCCGGCTCGGCCTGCCCTACCGCGTGGTCGGTGGGGTGCGCTTCTACGAGCGGCGCGAGGTGCGCGATGCCCTGGCATACCTGAGGGTGCTGGACAACCCGGAGGACACGGTCAGCCTGCGCCGGATCCTCAACGTGCCCAAGCGCGGCATCGGCGACCGGGCCGAGGCGTGCGTGGCCGCACACGCCGAACGGGAGCGGATCTCCTTCGCCGCCGCACTACGCGAGGGTGCGGCGGGCAAGGTGGCGTTGCTGAACCCGCGGTCGCAGAAGGCGATCGCGGCGTTCGTGGATCTGTTCGACGAGCTGCGCGAGTTGGTGACCTCCGGGCAGGACGTGGCCGAGGTGCTGGAGGCGGTGCTCGACCGCACCGGCTACCGGGCCGAGCTGGACGCCAGCGACGATCCGCAGGACGGGACGCGGCTGGACAACCTCAACGAACTGGTGAACGTTGCACGCGAGTTCACCGAAGACGTGGCTGCCGCACCGCCCGCCGAGGACGGGTTGCCCGAGCCGGGCTCGCTGGCGACGTTCCTGGAGCGGGTGGCACTGGTGGCCGACTCCGACTCGGTGCCGGACTCCGAGGACGGTGTGGTCACGTTGATGACGCTGCACACCGCCAAGGGCCTGGAGTTCCCGGTCGTGTTCTGCACCGGCTGGGAGGACGGGGTCTTCCCGCACCTGCGCGCGTTGGGTGAGCCGGCGGAGCTGGCCGAGGAGCGGCGACTGGCGTACGTGGGGATCACCCGGGCACGGCAGCGGCTCTACCTGTCGCGGGCAATGGTGCGCTCGGCGTGGGGGCAGCCGATGACCAACCCGGCGTCGCGGTTCCTGGACGAGCTCCCGGCCGACCTGATCGACTGGCGGCGGGTGGAGCCGGAGCGGTCCGCGCCCACGGCCGCCACCCGGTGGGGGCGGCGGGCCGAGGTGGGTGGGGGTGACTCCGCGCAGGCGGGGGTGGCCGCCGGCGGCATGCGCTCCACGCCGTTCAAGGGGTGGCAGGAGACGCCGGCGCTCAACCTCGAGGTCGGGGATCGGGTCAACCACGACAAGTACGGCTTGGGCACGGTCGTGGCGACAGAGGGCAGCGGGCCGCGGGCTACCGCCACGATTGACTTCGGCTCGGCCGGCACGATCCGGCTGATGCTGATCGGCGGCGTGCCGATGCAGAAGCTCTGACAACCTCGGCGGGGGTTTGGGGCGGTGGCCCGACGTCCTACTCGCTATCGAGCGACGCCACCGGCTTCCGAGATCATGATGTTCGGAGCCCCGGCGCGGAACACGCCGCCACTGGTGCGGCACGGGCCGGCGAGGAACCCGCGCCGCACCAGCGATCTCGTGGGCAGCAGGCTCAGCTCTTGAGCGGCTCGGCGGAGACCGTGTAGGTCACCTCGACCTCGCCGAACTGGCCCTTGATCTTCTGGACGAAGCGGCCGGGCCTGTGTTGCGGCGTGCTCCAGGTCGCCCTGCCCTTGGCGACCTCGTCGTCCTTTTCGAGGATGCTCGCGTCGTAGTCGGTCAGGTTGACGTTGACGTACAACGAGCCGCCACCGGTCACCGACCGGTCATCCAGTGGCAGCGTACCGCCGGGCCCCACCTCGACGACGTTGCTGTCGTTGCGCTGGAACGCGAAGGTCTGCACGCTGCCGTTGTCGAGGGACACCGAACCGTAGATGTCGGCAGGGTTCTCCCCGTCCGCGTTGAGGATCTTGACCTCGTTGACGGTGAGCCGGTACCAGTCCGGGGCGACCCGGTAGGTCACGTCGACCTTGCCGTTCTTACCGGTGACCCGCCGGGTGTGTGTGCCGAGCGAGTCCTTTGCCGGGTCCCAGGTGATCGTTCCGTTGGCGACCTCGTCGTCGGGATCGAGCACGGTCTCGTCCCAGTCGATCAGGTTGACCTTGATCGCTGCCTTGCCCGGCACCTCGATCGCGGTGTGCTTGACCGGAAGCGCGTCACCCGGACCGGCCTCCACCGCCGATCCCTTGCGGTCGACCGCCTTGAAGGCGCTCACCTTCTGCGATCCGCTGATGAGGGTGATTTCGCCGTAGATGTCAGCGGGGTTCTCGCCGTCGGCGTCCCCGATCCGGACGGAGTCAACGATCAGCTTGGGAGGAGCGGGCTTGGACAACACCTTCGGCTCGGTACACGCCGCCGGCGTGTTGCCCGAGGCGTCCCGTTTCTGCCGGGCCGAGGTCGATCCCAGGCCGCAGAGCATCCCGAGCGAGAAGGTTCCCCGGTTCAGCTCCACTCCGAAGTTCTGGTTCTCGGCGCCGTCGTGGTAGTTCGACGCGCGCGCGATCGGGTAGGGGCCGCGATTGGCGTCCGGCTGCCCCTGCCGGTACCGGGCGCTGGAGACCGCCTGGTCCCAGATCGGCGTCGGCAGGCCCCGCACGATCCGGACCGGCACCGCGTACTGGATGAGTTCCGGGGCGATCGACCCGCGGGAGGCCCACTCCGCCTGGTTGCCGTAGAGCCGCAACGCGTCGCTCGTCGCCTGACGGACAGCTGGTGAGCCATTGCGGTTGGCGGCTTCGAGGCTGGCCCGGACGTCGTAGAAGTTGCGGTCCGGGCGGATGATGTACACCCAGGGCGTGCGTTCGGGCCGGCCGCCGCCGGCAGGGCTCCACAGTCGGCCCGCGTATCCCATGACGTAGTTGACGTCGGTGGACGTGGAAACGAAGTTGGTCGTGCCGTCCGCCTGCCGAACGCTGCGGCCCGAGACGTGGTCGAGCAGGTTGTCGTTGGCGCCCGAGCCAGGTACCTCGAACCCCTGACCGAAGATGTCGTCGGGGGAGCGGGTGTCCACCCGGTAGACGCACTGCGGCTGGTCGTTCACCGGTGTGCAGTCGCGCAGCTGGGACGGCGTGGGCGTCTGGGCCTGGGCGGCGCCGAGAAAGGTCGCCTGGGCGGTCAGCGCCAGCAGTGCCGCAACCGGGACTGCCCAGAGTTTGGTCCGATTGATCATTCTTGTACGTGCCTCCCTGCCCCGGCCGACTTCGGCCGAGGACGGCGATTGTGCAGGGGCGGGCGTGAAATTCGCCCGGAATAGCTTAGGTCGGTCGAGGTGGCCGGGCCAGAGCGGAATACGTGCGCAGTCCCACGCCATTCATCAGTAGTCGCGCAGGATGGACGTGTCGCGACACGGAAACATATGAATCCCGCAGAGTAGACTCCGGGGTGGCGCACGGTAGCCGGCCGGATGTGCCGGGTAGTGCGGCGCGGAGCGGATTTTTCCTGCCGCCGCAGGGATATGGCCCGGAACCTCAGGGGCTGGCAGTGTCGTAGCCGACGTCACCCCGTGCCGGTCAGGGCAGGTTTCGGGACAATAATCAGGAATTCGAAGGAATCGGTGTTGTCGAGAGCTCCGGTGTCATCTTCTTTATCTATGATCCGGCCCGCGATCTCCGTGTGGAACGCAAGTTCCCGTTCGTGCCGATCATGTTTGGCGACCACTGATATCCGGTCCCGGGCTCGGTCGCAAGGAGGGATATCGGTTGACCGTCGGACCGACGACGGCCAGCTACTCCTCGTGGTTCCTTCGAGGTCATCGGGAGATCGGTGGCAAGCGGGTGGACATGCTCCTGTACGCCGCGATCAGGCGGACCGGCGAGTGTCCTCGGGTCGGGCGTCGACGCGGGTGCGCTGCGCCGTTCGGGTGGTTCGAACAGGGGTTCGATTACTGGGCTCCGATTCTGTCGGTGGTGTCTTGTTTGCTGGGTCGTGAGCCGGGATGCCGGACGCCGCTTGGGGGTGCGTCCGGCACCCGGCACGGGCACCGACGAGGAGATCACCGGATGGCACGAGGAGCGGCACCACTGGCCGACGCGATGCGTTGCCGCGCAAGGGTGATCCGAAGGGCATCCAGTCCGCACCGGAGGCAGTTGAGGAAGCGTCCGCAACGCTGGACAGACGGCGTCACACCGACCATCCGGCCGCGTGATCGGCACGTCGAGGTGGGGTCAGCAGCAGACCCGCGCGTCTTCCTCGCCGCGATCGGCCGAACCGTGCGATCAGACCTGGATACCGCGCTCCGCGAGCCAGGGCACCGGGTTGATCTTCTTGTTGCCGGCGTTCCAGACCTCGAAGTGCAGGTGTGGTCCGGTGGAGAAACCGCGGTTGCCCATGGTGGCGATCTGCTGCCCGGCGGCCACCTTCTGCCCGACCCGCACCAGGGTGCGGTCCACGTGCCCGTAGACGGTGATCGTGCCGTCCTTGTGCTGCACGCGCACCCAGAGACCGAAGCCGCTGGCCGGACCGGAGTCCAGCACGATTCCCTCGGCCACCGAGTAGATCGGGGTCCCGATGCGGTTGGCGATGTCGATGCCGTAGTGGAAGGTGCCCCACCGGCCGCCGTAGCCGGAGGTGAAGATGCCCTCGGCGGGCCGCACGAACAGCGGCTTGCGCGCCTCGGCCTCCCGGGCCGCCCGCTCGGCCTGGATCCGGCCGGTCTTGGCGAGCTTCTGTACCTCCACGGTGGGGTCGCCGGCCGGGGCGGCGACCGGCAGCACCTCGGGCGCGGGCGGCGCGCCGCCCACACCCATCGCCGCGGCCGCGTCCCGGCCGTTGGCCAGCGGGGTGACGCCTTCGGTGGTGCCGTTGCCCGAACTGGGGGTGGTGTCCAGGGTCTGGCCGGCCGCGGCCAGCGCGCCGGCGGCCACCGCGGCCACCATGATCCGGCCACGCAGGGCGTGCGGAGGCGGGGGGAGCCGATGCGCGCCCCGGCTTCGGGACGGCGTCTTCCGCAGCGCCTCGTCGAGTACCGGGGTCTGACCTTCGCCGCCGGGGGAGCGGTGTCGAGCCAAGGCTGCCCTTCCGTCTTCGGGGAGTCCGGTCGGACGCCGGGCGGGGGATCCCGGTGAGTCGATGGGGGTAACCGACTCGATGTCCTCGTTGTGACCGGACCGTGACAACGGACCGCAGGACAGTAACCAAGGGAAAGCCCCGAGGGCAAACCCCCGAGTGGAGCATCTGCCGATCGGGGTGCGTGTCGACCGCTTCTACGATCAGCTATTACGCAAAGTAGTCGCGAGATCGCGGTGTGATCCGCGTCTCTGCCCCGTGTCGCCCACTCGCTCTTCCGTCTCGTGAGTGAGGGTGGTGACAACGAGTTTGATCACCTCGGTGTCGAAGGGCAGCGAGAGATGCCCGACATCACGCAGCCGGTGCATCTCGACCGTGAGATCCGGGTGATCCAGGCGAGCGTTCCGTGGCGGCAGCACGACCTCGTCCAGCTCGCTCCACACCGCCACGAACCGGGTCCGGCAGCCGCTCGCCGCCCCGGCCAGCTCGATGAGCAACCGCGATCCGGGCCGCAACTGGCGGGCGAGCCGGGTCGGCAGCAGGTGCGCGGTGACGGTGCCGCGGTGCGGGGTGCCCAGGGTGACCAGGGTGCGTACCGATCGGTCCCCGCCGAGGCGCTGCACGTAGTAACGGGCGATCAGGCCACCGAGCGAATGGCCGACAACGTGCACGTGATCGCTGCCGGTCAGCTCGCGTACCCGCTCCACCTCGACGGCGAGCCGGCGAGCTGCCTGCCGCACGTCACCCCGCACCGCGGTGAGGACGCTGTAGTTCACCGCGTACACCAGCCCGAAGCCCCGCTGCCGCAGTGCCCGCCCGAGCATCGCGAACGCCGAGCGGTTGTCGATGATCCCGTGCACCAGCACGATCGGGGTGCTCGCCGCGGCCAGCGCGGAGACCACCAGGCCGCGCTGGGTGGGAGACAACTCGTCGGTCCGGTAGTGCCGGTACGTGCCGGATCGCTCCACGGGCGCGGATCGCGCGCCCCACGGATAGAGCACCGCGTGGGCGGCCAGCGAGGCGGCTTCCACCGCCAGAGCGCGCAACGCGCGAGGACGGGTCATCGACCGTGCGACGAGCTGGGCGGTGCGCGTCACCGTGTCAACCAGGGACGAGGCCGCCGTGCGGCCCCGCAGCGCGTCCTCCCGCCGCGCCGCGGAATCGGACAGGTCGAAATCCCCCACCCGAGTGACGGTAAATGATCGAGTTCGCTTCGGCAGCCGATATACCGGTTCCGGGGCGGAACCGACCCGAAACCGAAATATGGTCCGCACCCGGGTGAGCCATCGATGAGTACCTCTCTCGGGTGCGGTCGTGGTTGCTAGCGTCGCCACCGATGACCACGCGGCGCACGAACCAGGGCGACCCGGCCTCCCGGCGGCCGGGTGGTGCCGGTGGAGCCAGGCCGATGACCCGCCGGCAGCGGGATGCGCGACGGACGTCGTCGTCCCCAGGCCCGGCCGCACAGACAAGGGTGCAGGTCGATCCGCCCGCGGAGCCCGTGTCGGCGTTACGCCCGGCGCTCGGTGTCGCCGTGCTCGCCGCGCTGCTGCAAACCGCTGGGCCACTGCTCGGTGTGGTCAACGGCTACGAGCCCGCGTTCCTGTCGTGGCCGTTGCTCGGGCTGCTGGCTGCCGCGCCCGTGGTGCTCGCCGGGTGGCTCGCCGCGACCGGACGGACCGCGATGGCCGCCGGGGTGCTCGCGGCGCTGGCGTTGTTCGCCCCTGGCCGCGTGCTGACCGACCTGCAGGCCGGTCTCGACCCGATCAACGGGGCCCGTCCTGACCTGCTTCTGCCCACCAGCCTCGAGCCGGTGCCGGTGGCCGCCGGGATGCCCGTGCTGGTTGCCGGACACGTGGCGATGGCAGTGGCCGGCGTGCTCGCGACGCGGGTCCTGCCTCGCACCACCGGTACTGCCCGGCAGGGCCTCCTCGCACTTGCCCTGACCGCCAGCGTGGTTGCCGCCACCGGCCTGGCATTGCCACCGTTCGACTCCGACGACCCGTACCTGCTGCCGCGCTTCGTGGCCGATCTGCCTCTTTGGCCCGCGGTTGGGGTGTTGTTGCTGGCGCTTGCCGTGCCGGTGTCGGCGGCTTTGATGACGGGCGCGCCTGACGTGGACGCGGCGAGGGGCGGACTGTTCGGCACCGCGCTCGCGACGACGGCCGTGGCCGGTCCACCGCTGGTCGCGACCCTGCTGCTGCCCGACATCCACCCGACGGGCGGGCCGATCCTGGCGCTGCTCGCGGCTGCGGCGCTTGCTGCGCTGGCGCTCGCGGCCGGCCGGGAGACCGCGGAGGCACCGGGGGATGCGGGGGATGCGGGGGATGCGGGGGAGATGGCGCTGCCGGCCGCCTCCCGGCTGCATCTGCTCGCCGGTGCGCTCGCCCTGGCTGCTGGTGGCGCCGCTGTGGCCGGGGCGTTCCTGCCGCAGTTGACCGTAATGGGGGGCCTTGAGGCGCCCGCGAACTACGCGGCCCGACCGCTGGTCCCGGCGGGCCTGCTCGTCGCGGCACTGGGTGTCGCCCTGCTGATCCGGGCCTGGGCGGCCACGGTGCGGCCCGCGCTTGCGGTCGCCTGGGTTGCCGTGCCGCTGGCCGCGGCCGGCGCCCTGGAGAACGCCCTGACGGCGGTGGACGTCGACGTGGTCGACGTGTCGGTGGGACCCGGCCCGTGGGCGGCGGGACTGGCCGTCGTGCTCGCGGTGACGGCCGGGGTGTGTGCCGCGCTGGCCGGCGGCGTGGAGCGGGACGACGTCGACATCACCGCGCTGTCCGTGGATCCGAAGGTCGCCTGGACCGCCGGGGTGGCGGTGGTGCTGGCCGCCGGTGCGTTCGGGCTCCCGGCCGTTGCCGGCCCCGACTACGTCTCCGCCGGCCTGGTGACGCAGTTCCGAACCTCGTCGTGGGGGTTGCTTGCCGGGCTGGTCGCGGTGGCCGCCGCGTGCGTCGTGGCGGCTCGCAGCCGGCCGGTCCGGGGCGCCGCACTGCTGCTCGGGGCGGCCGCACTGGTCGGTGTCCGTCTGCTGGAGCTGCCGTTGACGGCGGGACGGGTGGCCGGGGCCGGCCCGGCGGGCGGGGTGTGGTTCGGAATCGCCTGCCTGGTTGCGCTGCTGGCTGCCGCCGCGATCTCTGGCGCTCGGTCTCCCCGCCCGGGCGTGTGACGCGTTACTCTCCGGCTGGCGGCTGTGGTTAGCGATCGTTCGCATCGTCGACCGCGGCGGCGGGGACGCCACGCGGGCGGTGCACGACTCCGCCGGGGTGGAACCACGGTGAGGACCCGCCGTGGGTGGGGCTTTTCGGCCCGGCGGAGGTGACCGGGTGCGGACGGCCCGCGGGAGCACAGGAGGGAAGCCATGAGCGGTCGGATCCGTGTCGTCGTGGCCAAGCCGGGGCTGGACGGCCACGACCGGGGGGCGAAGGTGGTCGCCCGGGCGTTGCGGGACGCCGGCATGGAGGTCATCTACACCGGGCTGCACCAGACGCCGGAGCAGGTGGTGGAGACCGCCCTGCAGGAGGACGCCGACGCGGTCGGGCTGTCGGTGCTGTCCGGCGCGCACATGACCCTCTTCGCGAAGGTGCTCGACCTGTTGCGGGAGAAGGGCGCCGAGGACGTCGTGGTGTTCGGCGGCGGCATCATTCCGGAGGAGGACATCCCGCTGCTGGCGGAAATCGGTGTGGCCAAGGTTTTCACCCCGGGCGCGCCGACCCAGGAGATCGTGGACTGGGTGCGCACGCACGTCGGTCAACCCACGGGCGCTTGATGCCCTGTGGTCGGTGTCTGTCAGCACCGGCCTGACGGATGTTCGGCGGCACCTGCTTCGGCGCGCTGAACTCGCACGACACCGACAGCATCTACGGACGACGGAAACCCTTACCTCGCCCCGATTTGCCGGGCCCCCGCAGGGACCGCGAACCCTTGCTGGCGGAAACCCCGCTCACCCCGGAATCTCGCCGCAACAACAAGCCCGGGTGGCATCTCTTTCTTCGGTGGTGTCACCGATCCCGGCCTGAGAGACACCACCTCGTTCCCCAACCGCCGACACCTGATGCCCGCACCATCAACCCCAGTGCGCCCTTCCCGGCCACCGTTGTGCCACAAGAATTGCCCCGTCGCGGACAAGTCCGTCCATGGCGCGCGCTTCCCGGCACCCGACGCCATCCGTCGAACAATCGCCGACCACGCGCGTGCACCCCACGCTCCCCCCCGGCGGCCTCCGAACTCCACACCCGGGCACACCAGGAGCCACCGCGCGGCCGAGTCGTGCATCACCCACCGCGGCCACGCCTGTGCGGTAGCCCCATACGGAGGCTGGAGCTGCGAACCAGACGTGCAGGTCGCATGCTGGAGGCGCACTTACCGCGAGCGGCCAACCGCGTTCCGTCGAGGTGTCGTCGCTCACGGTGACGGACCTCACCGAGCACGAATTCCACACCGTCGTCGCTGGTCGATAGGGTCTGGCGCAGGCCGCGTCCGGCGGGCTCCGCCAGGGTGCGTCCAGGGGAAGCCGAGCAAGCCCACCACTGGACCGGCCGAGTCCGACACCGACGTCGCAGGAGACTCGAGTGGACCTGTACGAGTACCAGGCGAAGGATCTCTTCGCCCGCCATGGCGTCCCGGTGCTGCCGGGCACCGTGGTCACCACCCCCGAGGACGCCAGTGCCGCCGCCGAGCAGCTCGGCGGGACGGTCGTGGTGAAGGCCCAGGTGAAGACCGGCGGCCGCGGCAAGGCCGGCGGTGTCAAGCTGGCCAAGACCCCGGACGAGACCCGCGCCAGGGCCTCCGACATCCTGGGCTTGGACATCAAGGGTCACACCGTGCGCAAGGTGCTGGTGACGCCGGCGTCCGACATCGCCGAGGAGTACTACTTCTCCTTCCTGCTCGACCGCGCCAACCGCAACTTCCTGGCGATGGCCTCCGTCGAGGGCGGCATGGAGATCGAGGAGGTCGCCGCCACCAAGCCGGAGGCGCTGGCCAAGATCGCCATCGACCCGCTGGCCGGCGTCGACCTGGCCAAGGCGCGCGAGATCGTGGCCGCCGCCAGGTTCCCGGCCGAGGTCGCCGACCAGATCGCCGAGACCATCGTCAAGCTGTGGGAGACCTTCGTCCGCGAGGACGCCACCCTGGTCGAGATCAACCCGCTGGTGCGCGACCCGGAGGACCGGGTGCTCGCGCTGGACGGCAAGGTCACGCTGGACGACAACGCCGACTTCCGGCACGCCGACCACGCCGAGCTGGTCGACATCGACGCGGAGAACCCGCTCGAGGCCGCGGCCAAGGCCAAGGGCCTCAACTACGTCAAGCTGGACGGCCAGGTCGGCATCATCGGCAACGGCGCCGGCCTGGTCATGTCCACCTTGGACGTGGTCGCCTACGCGGGCGAGGAGTTCGGCGGCGTGAAGCCGGCCAACTTCCTCGACATCGGCGGTGGCGCCTCGGCCGAGGTGATGGCCAACGGCCTGCACGTCATCCTGGGTGATGAGGACGTCAGGTCCGTGTTCGTCAACGTCTTCGGCGGCATCACCGCCTGCGACCAGGTCGCCACGGGCATCGTGCAGGCGCTGCGGATCCTGGGGGACGAGGCCACCAAGCCGCTGGTCGTGCGGCTGGACGGCAACAACGTCGACGAGGGCCGGCGGATCCTGGCCGAGGCCAACCACCCGCTGGTCACCATGGTGGACACGATGGACGGCGCGGCCCGCAAGGCCGCCGAGCTCGCCGCGGCGAACTGAGGAGCGATCGGCTGTGGCTATCTTCCTTACCGAGAACAGCAAGGTCATCGTCCAGGGGATGACCGGCTCCGAGGGCAGCAAGCACACCCGCCGCATGCTCAAGGCCGGCACCAACATCGTGGGCGGCGTCAACCCGCGCAAGGCCGGCACCACCGTCGACTTCGACGGCACCGAGCTGCCGGTGTTCGCCTCGGTGGGCGAGGCGATGGAGAAGACCGGTGCCGACGTCACCGTCATCTTCGTGCCGCCGAAGTTCGCCAAGGACGCGGTCTTCGAGGCGATCGATGCCGGCATCGGCCTGGCCGTGGTGATCACCGAGGGCATCCCGGTGCACGACGCCGCCGCCTTCTGGGCGCACGCCTGCGCCGCCGGCAACAAGACCCGCATCATCGGCCCGAACTGCCCGGGTGTCATCTCGCCGGACAAGTCCAACGCGGGCATCATCCCGGCCGACATCACCGGCCCGGGCAAGATCGGCCTGGTGTCGAAGTCCGGCACGCTGACGTACCAGATGATGTACGAGCTGCGGGACATCGGCTTCTCCACCTGCGTGGGCATCGGCGGTGACCCGATCATCGGCACCACCCACATCGACGCCCTGCAGGCGTTCCAGGACGACCCGGAGACCGCGGGCATCGTCATGATCGGCGAGATCGGTGGCGACGCCGAGGAGCGGGCCGCGGCCTACATCTCCGAGCACATCACCAAGCCGGTGGTGGGCTACGTGGCCGGTTTCACCGCACCCGAGGGCAAGACGATGGGGCACGCCGGTGCGATCGTGTCCGGCTCCGCCGGCACCGCGCAGGCCAAGAAGGAGGCCCTGGAGGCCGCCGGGGTCAAGGTCGGCAAGACGCCGAGCGAGACCGCGGAGCTGATGCGCGAGGTCATCAGGTCGCTGGGCTGACACCCTTCCGGACCGCTGTTGCGGGCCGGGACGCCACGGCGTTCCGGCCCGCCTCAGCATGCAGGGGATTCTCCTCTTCCGGGCGGGGGAACCTCGGCGAGCCACCCTCCGTCGAACGGGTGGCGATCGGCTAGCGTTCGGCTCGCCACCCACGCATGACCCGCCCCGCGGAGGAGGAAGCCACAATGTCCGTGCCTTACGGCGCGCCCCAGCCGGCGCAGCCGCAGCAGCCCGGTGCCCCGGCACCGTCGGCGGGCAACCTGAACCTCGGGATGATCCTCGCCCTGTCGGCCGCCGGCCTCGCCCTGGTCGCCTACTTCTGCGGGTTCGCCAAGGATGCCGTGGGGACCGAGTTCCTGATCTGGGTCCTCCTTGCGGGCGGGTTGCTCTCCGGCCTGGCCGCGGTGCCCAAGATCGAGGCCAACACGCTCCCCGCCGGTGCCGTGCTGAGCACGGTGGGCGCCCTGGGCCTGCTGGCGGGCGTCGTGCGTGGCCTCCAGGTCGCGGGTTCGTTCACCCGGGAGACCCCGTCCATCGTCATCGTGATCCTGATTGTGGCGTTGCTGCAGATGGTGGCGGCCATCGCGGCGTTGCTGTTCCAGGCCGAGATCATCAAGATCCAGCCGAAGCCCGCCTACGCCCCGCCCGGTGGCTGGAGCCCGCAGACCGGTGGCTTCCCGCAGCAGGGCCAGTACGGACAGGGCCAGTACGGCCAACCCGGGCAGTACGGCCAGCCGGCGCAACAACCCCAGCAGCCGCAGCAACCGCAGCAGCCCGGCCAGTTCGGTCAGCCGGGCCAGCAGCCGCAGTACGGGCAGCCCGGCCAGCAGCCGGGCCAGGGTGGCCAGTACGGCGGTGGCCCCCAGCCGACGCAGCAGTTCAACCCGACGACGCCCCCGGGCGGCTTCAGCGCCCCCGGGCAGAGCTGATCCACGACGCCAGCAGCGGGCCCGCCCCCAGGTGAGGGGGCGGGCCCGGCTCGTGTGGTCGCCGTCCCCCGGAAGGGCAGACCTCGGCGTGGCTCACCCGGATGGCGCAACGGCGATGCCAAGGTGAGGGCCGTGACCGCGCTGGAGCCACTGCCGCACGGGGTCGCCGAACCCGCCGGCGTCTCCCGGGCCGCGTGGGCACGCGCCCTGGCGGCCGCGGCGCTGGGACCGCTGTTCGCCGGCTACACCGCGGCCGCGACGGTCGTCGCGGTGATCGTGTCGACCGCCCCCGGTGCGGACGCCTCGTCGGGCGCGGTGCTGCGTGGGGCAGGCCCGATTTGGCTTGCCGCGCACCAGATTCCGCTCCTCGTCCGGGGTGCGCCGTTGGGGGTGTTACCGCTACTGCCGACGGTGCTGGTGCTGTTCCTGGTGATGCGGGCCGCCATGGTGGCTACCGATCGCGTGCGCCCCCACACCTGGGAGCAGGCTGCGCTCGTTGTCGGCACGATCGGCGGTGCGCACGCCGTGTTCGGGGCGGTGCTCGCCGGGATCTCCACCGAGCCGGTGACCGCGGAGGCGCCGGAGGCGTTCTTCGGCTGCGGCCTGCTGGCCACCGTTGCCGCCGCGATCGGGTTGAGCAGACGGGCGGGCCTGCTGAAGATCCTCGCGGAGCGGCTCGATTCCACGGTGCTGCGCGGCCTGCGCGCGGGTGCGCTCGGGCTCGCCGCCCTCCTTACCGTGTCGACGGCGGCGGTGGCGGTTGGGCTGCTGTTCTCCTTCGGCACCGCACGGACGATCTTCGCCGAGATGGCGCCGGACGCCGGGAGTGCCTTCGGGCTCTGGATGCTCTCGATGAGCTACCTGCCCAACGGGATCGTCGCCGCGCTGGCGTTCCTGGTGGGACCGGGCTTCGGGATCGGCAAGGTCACGATCTCCCCGCTGGCGACCCTGCCCGGACCGGTGCCCGCGGTTCCGCTGCTCGCCGCGTTGCCCACGCAGGAGTCAGCGCGGTGGTGGCTGCTGATCCTCATGCTCCCGCTGGCGGTCGGGGCCTTCCTGGGATGGGCCTACCGGCAGTGCGACGAGGACCCGATGATCCGCGTTCAGGTCGTCGCGATCGGCGCTGGCGTGGTGGCCGCGAGCTGCTTCCTGCTCGCGATGTTGACCGGCGGCCGGCTGGGGTCCGGCCAGTTCGATCCGGTTGGCCTGCGGAGCGGGCTGGTGGCGGTCGCCGCGTTCGTCTGGGTGTCGGTGCCGGCGATCAGCATTGCCTGGTTCTTCGGGCCTCGACCTTCCCGTGCTGACAAGCCTCCCGACGGCGAAGCGGCCGAGGGCGACGAGACGGGTGAAGCCGGGGATGCGGCCGACGCGGAGACGGCTGCTGGCGAAGCCACTGGCGAGGGGGACACCGAGAAGGCGGACGGCGATGCCGGAGCCGAGGCGGAAGCTGTTGCCGCAGAGGAGGAAGCCAGCCTCGAAGAGGTGGACGCCGACGACGCCGAGATGGCAGGGCTACTGGACGAGCTCGAGGACGCCGAGGAGGCGGTGTCGACGCTCGACGCCGCAGACAGGTCTTCGGCGTCGCCGCGGGACGAGGTGAGTGACGTCGCTGATCAGGACGAGCCGGCGGTGGCCGGGGACACGGATCGCGGTGAATCGATGGTCACCGAAGAGTCGGGCCGGGATGAGCCGACGGCCGTCGAGGTCGCCGGGACGGACCCGGGCCAGCCCGGTGCGGGCGACCAACCACCCTCGGAATCCGCCGGCGAGGGCACTGACCAGCACCGGGAGCGCTGAGCCCGGCCGCCGTCCCACCACCTGCTCGTCGCCGGCCTCCACCGACCGCTTAGGCTTCGGGGCGACAACGAGTCCGTGGCGTGCAGTCAGGAGCCCGAGCTGAGTCCGTCGACCGAGTTCCCGTTCGCGGGACCGAGCATGAGCGGCCGAGACCTGGCCGCGGGGGCGAGCAGCGGCCCCGCGGGCACGTCCGGGGCTCCGCGGAACACCGCTCGCCCCGAGAGAGCGGAGCGGGTACCGGGCGGCACGTTCCAGCTGCGGTTGCCGGTGCCGGCCCGCGTGGTCGCCCTGGTCTCCGGCTCGGGCACCCTCCTCCAGTCGTTGCTCGACGCCACCGATGACCCCGACTACCCGGCGCGAGTGGCCGCGGTGATCGCGGATCGCGCCGGAATCGAGGGCCTGGCCAGGGCCGAGCGGCGCGGCCTGCCGACCGTCGCGGTCCGGCTGCGCGACCACGCCGACCGCTCGGCGTGGGATGCCGCGCTGACCGACACCGTCACGGGTTTCGCGCCGGACCTGGTGGTCTCCGCCGGCTTTATGAAGATTCTCGGCCCACAGTTCCTCGCCCGCTTCGGCGGCCGTGTACTGAACACCCATCCCGCGTTGCTGCCCGCATTCCCGGGGGCACACGCCGTGCGGGACGCGCTGGCTTACGGGGTCCGGGTCACCGGCTGCACCGTGCACCTGGTGGACGCCGGCGTGGACACCGGGCCGATCGTGACGCAGGAGGCTGTCCCGGTGCTGCCGGGCGACACCGAGGACACCCTGCACGAGCGCATCAAGAGCGTGGAGCGGCGCCTGCTGGTCGATGTCGTCGCCCGACTGGCCCTGCAGGGCTGCACCGTGACCGGACGAGAGGTGAACATCCCGTGACCGCAACGCAGTCCACTGTGGATGGTCGGCGGCCCGTGCGGCGCGCACTGGTCGGCGTGTCGGACAAGACGGGCCTGCTCGAGCTGGCCACCGGGTTGCACGCCGCCGGTGTGGAGATCGTGTCCACCGGGGGGACGGCGCGCGCGCTGGCCGACGCCGGTGTGCCGGTGACCCCGGTCGAGGAGCTGACCGGCTTCCCGGAGTGCCTGGACGGCCGGGTGAAGACGCTGCACCCGCGGGTGCACGCCGGGTTGCTCGCCGATGTGCGGCGCGAGGAGCACGTGGCGCAGCTGCGGCACCTGGACATCGCTCCGTTCGACCTGCTCGTGGTGAACCTGTACCCGTTCGCGCGGACGGTGGCTTCGGGCGCGGGGCCGGACGAGTGCGTTGAGCAGATCGACATCGGCGGTCCGGCAATGGTGCGGGGCGCGGCCAAGAACCACGCCAACGTCGCGGTCGTCGTGGACCCGTCGCGTTACGACTGGGCGCTGCAGCAGGTGCGGGCCGGTGGTTTCACTCTGGCGGACCGGCAGGCGCTGGCCGCCGACGCCTTCCGGCACACCGCGTCCTACGACGTGGCGGTGGCTTCGTGGATCGGCGCCACGCTGGCACCGGATGACGAGTGCTCCGGCTTCCCGGGCTGGGTCGGGACGACCTACCAGCGCAAGACGGTACTGCGGTACGGCGAGAACCCGCACCAGCGGGCCGCGCTCTACGTGTCCGACTCCGGCCAGGGCGGGCTGGCGAACGCGAAGCAGTTGCACGGCAAGGAAATGTCGTACAACAACTACGTGGACGCCGACGCCGCGTGGCGGGCCGCGCACGACCACGAGGTCGCATGCGTCGCAATTATCAAGCACGCCAACCCCTGCGGCATCGCGGTGTCCACTGTGGATGGATCTGGTGCGATCGCCGACGCGCACCGCAAGGCGCACGCCTGCGACCCGGTGAGCGCCTACGGTGGTGTCATCGCGGCCAACCGCGAGGTCACCGTGGAGATGGCCGAGCAGGTTGTGGACATCTTCACCGAGGTGATCGTCGCCCCCTCCTACGCGGACGGCGCCGTCGAGGTGTTGTCCCGCAAGAAGAACGTGCGCATCCTCCTCGCCGAGGCTCCGGTCCGTGGTGGGCTGGAGACGCGGGCGGTGTCCGGTGGCCTGCTCGTGCAGTCGGCCGACGCCATCGACGCGCCCGGTGACGACCCGGCCAAGTGGACGCTGGCCTGCGGCGAGCCGGTGGACTCCGAGACGTTGCGGGACCTGGTGTTCGCGTGGCGGGCCTGCCGTGCCACGAAGTCGAACGCGATCCTGCTGGCGCTTGGCGGGGCAACCGTCGGCGTCGGTATGGGCCAGGTCAACCGGGTGGATGCCGCGCGGCTGGCGGTGACCCGCGCCGGCGACCGGGCCAAGGGCGCGGTGGCTGCGTCGGACGCCTTCTTCCCGTTCCCGGATGGCTTGCAGGTCCTGCTGGAAGCGGGCGTGCGTGCGGTGGTGCAGCCGGGTGGCTCGGTGCGGGACGCCGAGGTCATCGCGGTGGCCGAGGCCGCTGGCGTGCCGCTGTACCTGACCGGCACGCGCCACTTCGCGCACTGACGTACTCGTACGGAAGCGGGGCTCTCTCCGAGTGGAGGGGGCCCGTTTTCTTTGGACGGAGGACCTGCGGGGCGCGCGTCGACCTGATCGGCGTCAGTGCTGGTCAGCGGTCCGGCGCCGGTGCCATGGGCCCACCCGGGGCGGGCTGTGGATCACCGGATCGGGGGTGTCCGCCGGGCTTGACGGTGTGGGTGCGGGCCGGTTTACTGGACCCACCGATTCGAACAGATGTTCGATCGGTCGAGGTGGTCGGAGGATGGGATCGGCCGCTTCGTAGCACCGCTGGCTTCCCCACGGCGGTGGCGTGCTGAACGGGTGCGTGCACGTCGCGTCGAAGGGAGCCAGGCCGGTGTCCGGTGCGGTGGTCGCATCGCTGAGGTCGTTGGACGGGGTGGGCACGGCTTCCGGGGTCGCCGTGTCTTCCAGCGACCTGGCAGCGGGGCGGGTGCTGCCGGTGCGGGCGGAACTGTCCGCC
The DNA here is from genome assembly GCF_014645795.1 of Longimycelium tulufanense. Taxonomy (GTDB): domain Bacteria; phylum Actinomycetota; class Actinomycetes; order Mycobacteriales; family Pseudonocardiaceae; genus Longimycelium; species Longimycelium tulufanense. Next base: position 73,961 of record NZ_BMMK01000014.1, read on the forward strand.
GTGCTGCCGTGGTCCGGACTGCGCCGCGGCGGCACGGTGGCGGTGCGCGGGTCCACCGCGTTGCTGCTCGCGCTGCTCGCCGAGGCCACCGCCGCCGGCTCGTGGGCGGCCGTGGTGGGGCTGCCGGGGCTGGGTGTGCTCGCCGCCGCGGAAGCGGGCGTGGCGGTGGAGCGGCTCGCCCTGGTGCCACGACCAGGAGACGAGCCGGCGGCGGTGGTGGCCGCCCTGCTGGACGGGGTCGACCTGGTGGCGGTGGCCGGCACCGACCGGATCGGCCGGGTCGGTGCCCGGAAGCTGGCGGTACGGGCGCGGCAGCGCGGGGCCGTGCTGGTGCCGTTCGGCTCCTGGCCGGCGGCGGATGTTGAGTTGAGTTGTGTGGCCGGGCAATGGCACGGGCTCGGTGCGGGACACGGGTACCTACGGGAGCGTCAGCTCCTGGTGCGGGCGCGAGGACGGGGCGCGGCGGCGCGGCCCCGCGAGGCATGGTTGGCGCTCCCGGCAGCCGGCGGGGGTGTCGCGGAGAGAGCGAGGCGGAACCGGGAAACCCGTGCGCCGGGCCCGGCCATCACCGGAGTTCCCATCATCGAGGTTCGGGGTGCCGCCACCCCGGTGGCGGAGCTGCCCGTTCGGACGGAACGCGGATCGGCCGGGGATCGTGCCTGGGCCAGTCGGGGCAGGGCACGGCCCGATGGTCGTGCCGAGCCCACCGACGGCGTACCCGGAGACGTCGGAACGCGGAGCGCGGGCACGGTTGCGCCGGGCCGCTCGGCTCTGCGCGCCGAGGAGCTCCTACCGCCCGATTCCGGCCGCGCCGGGCCGGGTTGGGCGGATGAGGGATCCGCGGAGGCCGGGTGATCCGCCGTGCCCGAGCGGACGAGGAGAGCGGAGGAGCCGGTGCCTCCGGGGGAACTCGCCCCCGGGTCGGGCATCGGGGTGACCGGAGTGTTGTTACGGGCGGTGTGCTCGTCGCGTCGGGTCGGCTTCCCCGGCGTGCGATGTGACTGGTTGTTTCGACGATTGATGTTGCTGTGTCGTGCTTTTCGGCGGCGGGGTGAGGCGTGATGAGCGCTGACAAGGATTTCCCGCAGCCGGTCGGAAAACGATCCGAGGAGGTGTTGCCTGGCAAGGAAAGTGGGCGGCAGGAGCCCGATTCGGGCCGAGTGGTGTCCACGCCGGTGCGGATGCTCGTGGTGTGGTGCCCGGACTGGCCGGTGGTCGCGGCCTGTGCGGCGAGCGGTACCCCGCCGCACGTCCCCGCGGCCGTGCTCGCGGCCAACCGGGTGGTGGCGTGCTCGGCGACGGCCAGGGCCGAGGGTGTCCATCGGGGTGCACGCAAGCGGGAAGCCCAGTCCCGCTGTCCCGAGCTGGTCGTCTTTGACGACGATCCGGAGCGGGACGCCCGGTGGTTCGAGCCGGTGGCGGCGGCCGTCGAGGAGCTGGCCCCCGGGGTCGAGGTGGTGCGTCCGGGAGTGGTGGCGGTTCCCGTCCAGGGACCGGTCGGCTACTTCGGCCGCATCGCTCGGGACCACGCCGGTGACGGCGCTCCCGGGGCGGTCACCGGAGCCGGCGAGTCGGCTATCGGCATCCGACCCACCGGACAAGACGGCGGTGCTCAACAACGCGAGCAGGTCGATTGTGCGGACGCTCCCCCCGGCGAGCAACCCCGCGCCACCGGTGCCCGGAACGGCGAGCCCGCCACGGGCGCCGATGCCCGAGCCCGCAGGGGGATATGTGATGCCGATGCCCGTGAGCAGGGCCTGGACGCTGACGCTCGGTCCGCCGAGCAGCCCGGTGCCGACGCCCAGCCGTGCAAGCGAGGCATTGGTATCCACGCCCGAAGCCCCAAACCGGTCGATGGTTCTCGACCATCCGGTCAGGTCTGCGGTGTTGCTGCTGGATCCTGTGAGCAGTTCGGTGTTGACCCTCAACCCTGTGCGCAGGTCCCCGGCAACGACACTCGAACCGCTACGCACGTTGTTGATGCGCCTCCCGGCGCGCAATCCCTTGCCGCGGAAGAGGTTGTCGCCGAGCGGCTGATCGACCACGTGGCGGTGGGCACCGGGGTGGAGTGCCAGGTCGGGATCGCGGATGGGCTGTTCGCCGCGACCCTGGCCGCCCGGCGGGGCGTGCTCGTCCCGGCGGGCGGGAGCCGGGAGTTCCTCGCCCGGCTCCCGGTGGCGGAGCTGCTCGTCGACGACGTCGATCGGTCGTCCACAGTAGATGGTCAGGCTCGTGCCGAGCTGGTGGAGCTGCTGTGGCGGCTGGGGTTGCGGACGCTCGGGGCGTTCGCGGCGGTTCCACCCGCCGACGTCGCCTCCCGGTTCGGGGCCGCCGCGATGGCCGCGCACCGGCTGGCACGGGGGCTGGAGGAGCGTCCGCCGGTGCGGCGCCGTCCGCCACCGGACCTGGCCGTCACCCAGGAACTCGACCCGCCGGTGGACCGGGTGGACGCGGCGGCGTTCGCCGCCCGGGCCCTCGCCGAGCGGCTGCACGAGTGGCTGGCCCGGGCCGGGCTGGCCTGTACCCGGCTGCGGATCCGGGCCAGGACCGAGCACGGCGAGGAACTGGCCCGGGTGTGGCGGTGTGCCGATCCGCTCACCGCGCACGGCACGGCCGACCGGGTGCGGTGGCAGCTCGACGGCTGGCTGACGGGGCGGAGCGGGGCTCGGCCCACCGCCGGCGTGGGAGTGCTCCGCCTGGAGCCGGTGGAGGTGGTCGAGGCCGCCAGCTTGCAGCTCGACCTGTTCCGGGGGGCGGGCGACACCCCGGGCGCGGAACGGGCCGCGCGGGCCCTGGTGCACGTGCAGGGCCTGCTCGGTCCGGAGGGGGTGTTGACACCCGTGCTGGGTGGCGGGCGTGGGCCGGCAGAGCGGGTGCGGTTGGTGCAGTGGGGGGACGAGCGGCGGCCGGCGCTGGACCCGGACGCGCCGTGGCCGGGACGGTTGCCGCCACCGACGCCGACCGTGCTGCCGGAACGCCCGACGCCGGCCGAGGTGCTCGACGCGGAGGGCAACCAGGTCGGGGTGAGCGGACGGCACGAGATGACCGCGCCCCCGGTGTGGGTCCGGGTGGCCGGCGCGGCCCCACGCCAGGTCGTGGCCTGGGGCGGGCCATGGACGGTGCACGAGAGGTGGTGGGTGACCGAGGAACTGCAAGCAGGAACGGGCACCGGTACGGCGACCCCGGGTCGGACCGTGGACCCTGCGGCCCGACCCGCCGGGCCGGGCACTGACGGGACCCGGACTGCCCCGGGGGCGGCGGGCAGGGCGGGGGCCACGGTGGGCGCACGCCGGGCCGCCCGGCTGCAGGTCGTGCTGGCCACCGAGGACACCGAAGACCTGTTTGCCGGGTCGAGCATCGACAGGGAGTTCGACGGCCACCGCACCGGTCCGGGTGCCACCGGCACCCCGGCCTCGCCCATCGCCCCGGGTGCCAGCACCCGGGGCCCCCGGGGCAGCGCCACCCTGCCTGCGGGGACGGACGCCGATGTCCCGGCACGGCCGCCGTACCGGGGCGCGGGTCCCGCAGACCCGCCTGCGGGGGCGGGCGATGGCGGAGTCGGACTCGGGGGGTTCGGCGCCGGCACAGGGGAGACCGCGCTGCTGCTCGTCCGCGAGGGCGGCCAGTGGTGGGTCGAAGGGCTTTACGACTAGCGGAAGGGAGAACGGCAGGGAAAGGAAGGCATGTCGGGGAAAGGGAACGACTGAGGGAAAGGGGACACGACTAGGGAAGAGCGGCTAGGGGACGAGGTATGCGGGGGAATGGAGGTGGAGCGGGGGCGGGTGGGGGGAGGGGAGGGAGAGAGAACCGGGTCGCGAGCCAGGAGAGAGACGGCGAATGGGGTGGAACAACCCGCCCGTGAGCTGGTCGGAGTTCGAGCGGGCACTGTCTGGTCGGAGTGTGCCGCGGGATGAGCGGTACCCCGGGGACGGCGGGGACAGCCCGGCGTGGACCCGGCGTCGTGCGCGTTATGTCCCGCCGGCTACTTCGGCGCGTCCACGTACCCGGTCGGCAGTTCCCGGCGACCAGCAGGCCGGCTCGAACGACGTTGCTCACGACAGCGTTGAAGGGCAGCAGGCGGAGGAGAAGGGTAAGACGGCGAACCCAAGGCCAGCGCCGAGAACCGAAGAGCCGCAAGGGGGCTCGAACGGCGGCTCCGAGTGTCCGCGTGCAGGGGAGAATCAAGGCGCGAGAGATCCGGGTTCCCGAGCGGGTGTCGGGGAGCTGTCCCAAGAGTGTGTGGACATTGCGGGTCAGGGTGCCGCGGCGGGCGTTCCCACGGATTCGCGCGCGGCAGCGAGTACAGCTGAGACGTGCGATAACCCTGCAGATCCGGGTGCGGGGTCGGATGAGGGCACGGGAGATCGACAAGCCAGAGCAGTCGCTGATTCGCGCGGAAGGCCCAGCGTTGGCGCTGCGGGATCATGTGTGCGATCCGGTACCCCGGATTCGCCTGCGGGAGTGGGTGCGGGCGATCCGTTTGAACCGGGTGCTGACACTGCACATCAGCCTGCAACATCAGAAGCCACCGTAACCCCGCACGCGGGAGCGAACACCGCCACGAAGTCGCCCACAAGGCCGAATGCCGACGCCACAGTCCTGCATGCGCTGCCCGGAACCGAGGCAACAGGACCGCACACAGCAACACCTTTCCCGGCAGCGAGCAAGAGCGCGGCGAATCTCCTTTCCAGGAGGAGCGCAACACTCTCCACTCCCAGTCTTGGTTACGCCGAGCTGCACTGTCACTCCAACTTCAGCTTCCTCGACGGCACCAGCCATCCCGAGGAACTGGTCGAAGAAGCCGCCCGGCTGGAGCTGGAAGCCATCGCGCTGACCGACCACGACGGTGTCTATGGCGTCGTCCGCTTTGCCGAAGCCGCAGCCGCGCTGGGCGTGCGCACGGTGTTCGGCGCCGAGCTGAGCCTGGGACTGTCCACGCCGCAGAACGGTGTGCCGGACCCGGAGGGTAACCACCTGCTGGTGCTGGCCAGAGACCCGGAGGGCTACGCACGGCTGTGTCGCGCCATCACCGCCGCCCAGTTCAGGGGGGAGGAGAAGGGCCGCCCGGTCTACCACTGGGATGACCTGGTCAGCCAGGCCGGCGGGCACTGGCTCGTGCTCACCGGCTGCCGCAAGGCAGCGGTGCGATCCGCGCTGGCGGCCGAGGGCCCCGCCGGCGCCGCACGCGAGCTGGACCGGCTGATCGAGTCCTTTGGCAAGGACAACGTGGTGGTGGAGCTGACCCACCACGGACAGCCCACCGACGACGAGCGCAACGACCTGCTGGCCGCCCTCGCCACCACCGCCGGTCTGTCCACAGTGGCCACGACGGCCGCGCATTACGCCTCTCCCGCACGCCATCCGCTGGCAACCGCGCTCGCCTCGGTGCGCGCCCGCCGCAGCCTCGACGAGATGGACGGCTGGTTGCCCCCGTCCAGCACGGCCCACCTGCGGTCCGCCGCGGAGATGGCCGCCCGGTTCGCGCGCTACCCCGGCGCCGTGGCCAGGGCCGCCGAGCTGGGCCGGGAGTGCGCCTTCGACCTGCGCTTGGTCGCTCCCCAACTTCCCCCGTTCCGGGTCCCACCCGGCTACAACGAGGACAGCTGGCTACGGGAGTTGACCATGCGCGGTGCGGCCGAGCGGTTCGGCGCCCCAGAAGAGAATCCCCGTGCCTATCAGCAGATCGAGCATGAACTGGCGACGATCGAGCGACTGGGCTTTCCCGGCTACTTCCTCGTGGTTCACGACATCGTGCAGTTCTGCCGCAACAACAACATCTTCTGCCAGGGCCGTGGTTCGGCAGCCAACTCCGCCGTCTGCTACGCCCTGGGCATCACCCACGTCGACGCGGTGCGCTACGAGCTGCTGTTCGAACGTTTCCTCGCACCGGAACGGGACGGCCCACCCGACATTGACATCGACATCGAGTCCGACCGTCGCGAAGAGGTCATCCAGTACGTCTACCGACGCTACAGGCGTGACCGGGCCGCCCAAGTAGCGAACGTGATCACCTACCGCGCCCGCTCGGCGATCCGCGACATGGCCAAGGCGCTCGGTTACTCGCCGGGCCAGCAGGACGCCTGGAGCAAACAGATCGACCGATGGGGGCCGATACAAAGGTCCACGGAGGACACCGACATCCCGGAACACGTGGTCGCGCTCGCCGACCAGCTGGAAGGCTTCCCCCGGCACCTGGGCATCCACTCCGGCGGCATGGTGATCTGCGACCGGCCGGTGGGCGAGGTGTGCCCGGTGGAGTGGGCCCGCATGCCCGGGCGCACGGTCCTGCAGTGGGACAAGGACGACTGCGCCGCCGTGGGCCTGGTCAAGTTCGACCTGCTGGGCCTGGGCATGCTCTCCGCCCTGCACTACGCCGTCGACCTGGTCAACGAGCAGCACGGCGTGCGGGTCGACCTCGGCCGGCTCGACCTGACCGACCCGGCTGTCTACGACATGCTCTGCCAGGCGGACACGGTGGGCGTGTTCCAGGTGGAGAGCCGCGCCCAGATGGCCACCCTGCCGAGACTGCGACCGCGGGAGTTCTACGACCTGGTGGTGGAGGTGGCGTTGATCCGGCCGGGGCCGATCCAGGGTGGCTCGGTGCACCCCTACATTCGTCGCCGCAACGGCCAGGAGGAGCCCAAGATCGACCACCCCCTGCTGGAACGTTCGCTGCGCAAGACCCTGGGCGTACCGCTGTTCCAGGAACAGCTCATGCAGATGGCCGTGGACGTGGCTGGTTTCTCCCCGGCCGAGGCCGACGAGCTGCGCCGGGCGATGGGCGCCAAACGCTCGACCGAACGCATGTCCCGCCTGCGGGGCCGACTGTTCGAGGGCATGGCGGCCAACGGCATCACCGGAGAGCTCGCCGAGCGCATCTACACCAAGCTGCTGGCCTTCGCGAACTTCGGCTTCCCGGAAAGCCACGCGTTGAGCTTCGCGTTGCTGGTCTACGCCAGCTCGTGGTTCAAGCTCTACTACCCCGAGGCGTTCTGTTCCGCGTTGCTCCGCGCCCAGCCGATGGGGTTCTACTCACCGCAGTCGTTGATCGCGGACGCCCGCCGGCACGGGGTCGAGGTGCGTGGCCCGGACGTCAACGCCAGCCTCGACTACGCGACCCTGGAACCGGTCGAGGCGACGGGACCGGATCCCCTGGTGGCGGAGGTGGCCGCACGCCGCCGGGCCGCCGCCGACGGCACCGCGCTACGCACCGGCGACGGGAGGAAGGTCATCGCTGTGCCCCGGGAACAACGGGAGCCGCGGGCGATCCGGTTGGGGCTGGGCACCGTGCGGGGAATTGGGGAGGACCTGGCGAAGCGGATCGTGGCCGAACGCCGGCAGAACGGGCCGTACCGGGACATGGTGGACATGGCGCGCCGGGTGCGGTTGACGACGGCCCAGGTGGAGGCGTTGGCCACGGCAGGGGCGTTCGGCTGCTTCGGGGTGTCCCGGCGGGCGGCGTTGTGGGCCGCGGGCGCGGTGGCGGCGGAGCGGCCGGATCGGCTGCCGGGTACGGCGGTGGGCGTGGCGGCCCCGCCCCTGCCGGGCATGGACGAGATCGAACTGGCCGCGGCCGACGTGTGGGCCACCGGGGTGTCGCCGACGAGCTTCCCCACGCAGTTCCTGCGGGACCGCCTGAACGCCCTGGGCGCGGTCCCGGTGACGCGGCTGTCCGAAGTCCCGAACGGGAGCCGGGTCCTGGTCGGCGGAGCGGTGACGCACCGGCAGCGCCCAGCGACGGCCGGCGGGGTCACCTTCCTCAACCTGGAGGACGAGACCGGCATGGTGAACGTGGTGTGCACACCCGGGCTGTGGGCCCGCTACCGCAGGGTGGCCCAGACCAGCTCCGCCCTGCTGGTGCGTGGTGTCCTGGAGCGCGCCGAGGGGGTGACCAACATCCGGGCGGATCGCCTGCAACACCTCGACCTCCGCGTCCCCTCCAAGTCCCGCGACTTCCGCTGACTCCGGACGAGGAAGAACGGGCCCGAACCCACCGGACCGCGAGTGGCCACGAGTGAACCGGCTGGTAGTGGCCGCGCGGCCCCGGGGCGTTCGGCCCTGACCGTTCGCACGGCGGCCGTACTGTGCGGAGCCGGCGACGGTGGCGTTGCCGACGCCTCCACCGGATGGTGTCCCAGTTGCGATGGCCATCCCCCTCCAGGAGGAGGTTGCTCCCGGCCGGGTCCGGACGGCGCGCCTACCATCGGGGCGTGCCACCCTCCTCGCTCGGGTTCGAGATCGGCAAGGTCGGCGTGGGCGCCATCGTCGTCGGGATCGACGGCACCCCGTCGAGCGGCAACGCCGCGGCCTGGGCCGCGGGCCTGGCCAGCCGGGAACGCGCACAGCTCGTGCTGGCGTACGTCGAACCGGTCGGTGGCGCCGCGTACTGGGCGCCCTCCGGGGTGGCGGTCGCCGCCGAGACCGCCACCGAGCTGGTGGACGAGCTGCGTGCCGAGCTGGAGCGGTCCCTGTCCAACTCCGACGTCGCGTGGGAACTGCTGCACCTTCGCGGCGACCCGGCGAGGATGCTGGAGAAGGTTGCCGACGAACGCCGCGCCGACTGCATCGTGGTCGGACGCTCCCGGCACAGTGGCCGCTTCCTCGGCTCGGTCCCGAAGACCCTGGTCACCGAGGCCGTCCGCCCCGTCGTCGTGGTGCCCTGAGCACGAGGTGGTCACCTCGGCCCGCGAGAACGGTTCTGCTGGAAGAAGAAGCGGGGAAAGGAGCCGTAGGCTCAATTTCACGGCCTGTTCATGGTTCGGACAGGCGGGTGCGGACAAGGACTCTCGCTTCGGTGCCCCCCGCGTGGAAATGCTCAGGACCTGGTTTCCGCAGCTTGTTGCAGGACACGGATGAACGTGCGCTGGCGTGTGGTGCGGCGCCGGGGATTCCTCGAGAGATCGGGTGCGGATGGGGGCCGGATACCGGGGTAAAAGCGGCTCGGCAGGCGGCGGCATTGTAGGTCGAGATCAAGCAGCGGACCGCTCCGGTCCTTCGGTGTAGCGAGCCGACGTCCCATGGAAATGATGTTCTGGTCCGAGGCAACGGGCCGGCATCAGTAGGGGCGCGGATAGCCGGGAAGAAGCATCAGGCAACCATCCATGACCAGCTCGTTCAATGCCACCGGTAACACGTAGGCGGTCCCACCCCCGGGCTGGCCGAACCACGGGATCGCCGTCCCCGACAAGACTTCCACCGGCCTTAGTAGCCGATAGGCGTGATACGGCAACCCGAACCAGTCCGGCGGTAACGACCGCATCGCGAAAGGTGTGCCAGCGGCGTAGACAACATTCCCGTCGTCCATCCCGAACCGGTCGATCTCCGCTCCTGTCGGCAGCACGATCCGCCGCCGGTCGCGGTAAAGATCAAGCGGCGGTTCGCCGGACAACGGCTGGATCACCTGCCCGGTCGCACCATGCTGCCCACCGCCCCGCGCCGCTCGCGCACGCACCCGAGCCGGCACCGAACCAAACAGCACGACACCAAGCAGAAAGGCGGCAGCATCGGCCACATCGCGGAACCGGAGTAGCCGCGCCGGCTCCTGCCCTTCCGATCGGCTCACCACCCACTCGGCACCGCGACGCACGAGGAACCACACGCCCTCGGCGGTCTCGCCAATCCGGTACGCCTCGGGCGGCACGCCCAGCTGCACCAACCGGTTCCGCAGCGCCTGGAACACCGACTCCTCGTCGACTCCCGTCTCGAACCTGTCCCCGTCCGACTCCGGTTCACCCAGCCAACCCAACACGACTCCCACGGCATGCAGGGCCGGCTGATCCACCGCAGGCACAACGAAATCGTTCTTCCGAGCGTGGGCGACCAGCTCAGGCTCTGGCGGAACACCGTGCTGCCGCAGGTAGTAAGCAACGCTCGCGGGCCAGATCCAGGTCCCGTCGGTGTGGAACGCACGGGGCACGACAGCGGGCCCGCCGGGAGAGAGCGGATCCACCTCCGGACCAGCCCCGGCCCGAACAACCGGCGCGCCGGAGAGATAGTCCAGGAGCGGCATCCGGTCACCCGGGGGCACGGCGGGCCGGTCAACGACCGGCCGCCCGGTCGCGTCAGTCCCGTCGAACGGCTGCGCGATCCGGAACGGCGAACTCGCCGCCGGCCCCTCGATTCTTCGTAGCAAGCCAACTTTCCGGACCAGCCACGCGGGAACGTGCTCCGGCGCACGCGGGAACCTGCGGAAGTCCTCCCGATACGCGTCCGGCCCGACCGGTGACTGCCAGTCGGGCTCGTGGTCGCGATCCAGCTCGACCTTCGGATCCGCGCCCCGGCTCACCGCGACCCGCGCCGTGAACCACGCGCCGACATCGGGGCGATACGTGATCTCCCGCAGCCGGTCCAACAACTCCCCACACGCGGGGGACGGCCGGAACTGCACGGGAACCCCGCCCCGCCGGGTGGCCGTCACCAGGTCGCTGCCCAGCCTGCCCACCCGGCGCGAAACCAGGTCCAGCTCCTCCCATTCCGGCGGAGCCTCCTGGCCGGCCACCTCGACGAGACGGCGCAGCAGGCCCCATCCCCGCTCGCCGAGCTCGTCCACGGGCCCGCCCCAACCGGCCGGCTCCCGCTCGTCATCGGCCATGCCCGCCACCTCCGCCCGCCAAGGCGACCCGACGCCTCGAACGGGCCCGACCGTAGGCCGTTGGCGGTCAACGACGCGTCAGCGGCCGTCGTCCGGATCCACCTCCGGCCACCTCACGTCGGCCCTCGCCGCACCGTCGTCGCCAGCCATGGCACCGGGACCGTCGCCGTCGGCGAGTACCGCCCCGAGGAGATACCGGCCCGCGGCCTCGCAGTCGGTGAACGCGGCCCGTCCGTGCTGCTCGCCCTCCCGGGCACAGAAGACCACCCACTCCTGGTCTTCGGCCAGCAGGCACCAGGCACCGTCGGCGACCTCGCGGATCCGGTACCGCTGCGGATCGGCGTCCCACACGACGAGTAGCCGTTGCAACTCACGCAACACCGGGGAACCGGTGCTGGGCGGGGGAGCAGAACGCCGGTCGAACGCCCGGGTGGGCTTGGCCGCCTCCTCCGGCTCGATCCACCGGCTCGCCGTGTCCGACGCATCCACGCTCTGCGGCGAGGAATCGACCAGCTGCGTCGGCGTCTCGGCGCGGCGGGCGGCAGAGTCGGAAGGAGCAGCAGCCGACTCCGCGGACCGCTGCTCCCGAATCCCTGGCCCGAACCAGGTCGTCGCCGCTTCGCCGGCTGCGGCCGACGGCTGGTCGGGCGGCACCGACCCGGGCTCGACCCTTCCCCTCTCGACCGCCGAAGGCGCCAGAACCGTGGTAGGCGGGATCATCGAGGACGGTTCCGCGTTCCGGTTCTCCGCCGGTGCCCAAGGCCGTTCACCGGTCCCGGCAGCGGGCTGCCGCGGCCGCCGGTCGAGGTGCGCGTGCGCTGCCGCCAATGTCGCCTCGTCGACGGCGGGCGGCTCGAACCGCTGCTGCACGATGTGCTCGATCAGCGCCGGATCGGGCGGAACCCCGTGCTGCCGCAGGTAATAGGCCACCGCGGCGGGCCAGACCCAGACGCCGTCGGTGTGCAGGGCCAGCGGAACCGCGTTCGGTCGCTGGTCCAACAGGTCGATCTCGAAGACATCGGACGACCGGACAACCGGCGCGCCTTCCAGGTAGGCCAGCAGCCCGGGCACCATGTCGGGCGGAACCGGCCGACGCCGGACGACGGGACGCCCGTCCGGCCCCTGGCGGTCGAAGGTGCGCGCGTTGCGGAACCGTACCGGTGGTACCGGTGCACCCACCCCCATCCGCGATGCCACCTGTTGGGGTCGCACGTCCTCCCTCGGAGGTTCCGGGTCCACCCCAGTGGGCTCGCCGTTACGCGATGCCACCGCGTTCGCCGGCCTGGCCTCCGGCAGCGGCCCGGACGGCCGCCCAGTGACCCCGGCCCCCGAGGAGGGAACCTCGTTGTCACCGGTCGGCCCCCCGAAGGGATCCATCGACGCCGTGTTCGACTCCGCGAGCGCATCCGGCATGTTCGTACTCAACGTCGCCAGTGTGTCCGATGCGTTGAGTTCGATCCGCGCCACGGCCGTCTCCGGCCCATTGCCCGAGCCGGCAGGCGGATACACGGTGGTGGCGCTCGACCCGTCGAGCGGCCCTCCCGCATCGACGTGCTGTCCGGTAAGAGGATTCGCCATGGTGCTGCCTGGCGCTCCGGGCGGGTTCGCGGGATGAAAACCCGGCCCGCCAAAAGGATCAGCACCGTTCATGCCCGACCGGGATCGCGGGTCCACGTTGGTGATCGTCGTTCCCGTCAACGGATCTGTCGGACCAGCACCCGACGCGCCGAACGGATCCGTCGCGCCGACGACCGACGTGGCCAGCGGATCTGTCGGGCCCATGCCAGATCCGGCAAAAGGCTCCGCCGTGCCCATGCCAGATCCCCCCAGTTGATCTGCCGTGTTGGCACCCGACCCCGCGGGCTGCGCCTCGGAAGCCTCCCTGGCGGCCCGCTCCCGCAACCACCGGGGAGTACGGTCCGGCAGCCGCGGGAAGGCCCGCAGGTCCTCACCGAACGCGGTCGCCGGCGGCGGGTTCTGCCAGTAGGGCTCGTTGTCGTAGTCGAACTCCGAGCCCATCCGGCCATCCGCCTGGACCTGGAAGCGCGCCGTGAACCACGCGCCCGTGTCCGGGGCGTGCATGTTCCGCCGCAGCACGACACACATTTCCACCACCTGGACCGGTGGCGGCAACGGGAGCGCGGCACCGTCGGCCAGCACGACGGACGTCGACAACTCGACATGCCGGCCCATGATCCGGAACTCGGCCACCACGTACCGCCACTGCCCGGGCGCGGCACGCAGCAGTGTCTGGGCGATCTGGTCGAGCAGGCCCTGTTGTTCGACCACCTGCTGGGTAGATGGCGGCATGCCGAGATCCTCGAAGGTCGTGGGGAAGCGGGCTCACCGGGGTGCCGGTGGCCGCGTGGTCGCGGCGTCGATCTCCACCAGCACGCCCTCGGCGAGCAACTCGCCCACGGGCTTGGGGAGGACGTAGGCGGTCCCGCCACCGGGCTGGCCGAGCCACGGCACGGCCGTTCCGGTGACCACCTCGACGAACTGCCGCAGCCGGTACACCCGGTACCGCCGGCGCGCCCAGTGCCCGGGCAGCGAACGCTCCCGGTACGGGGTGGCGGCGGCGTAGACGACGTTGCCCGTCGCGGTCCCGAACCGGTCCACCTCGGTGTCCGGCGGGAGCGTGGCAATCCGCTTGTCCCGGTACAGGGCCAGCGGCGGCTCGCCCGGCAACGGCAGGACGGGCCACACCTCCTCTGCGGTAGTGGGTTCGGTGTTCCTGGCGCGCCGTCGACCCCCGGTCCCTGCGGGAGCCCGCGGGACACCGGACGCCGGCGGCCGTTCGTCCGCAGGGTCCGATGCCGCGCGCCGTCGACGCGGTCTCGCCCCCGCAACGGGTGGCTCCGCCGGAACGCCCGGCGGAAAGATGGGCTCCGACCGGAGCAGCGTTTCCTCACGCTCCACCGGGGAATCCGGTTCCTTCGCGCCGTGGGAAGGACCGGAACGCCTGCCCGGCAACGGATCGGTCTCCGGGATGAAGCGGTGCTTTTCCGGCGGTACTTCCGAATTCTCCAGGGACGGTTCCACTTCGAGGTCCCCTTGCCGACGGGAGTTCCGTTCCGCAGAAGATACCGCCCGGTCCGGTGCCGGGACCTCGTTCGGGGTGGAATCAGCCCCCGGTTCGGTGAAACCGACGGGCGAAGTGAATGCCTGTTCTCCCTCCGGAACACTGGATGATGGTCCTGGCGAACCGGATGGTGGTGCGTCCGCTACCTCGCCCGAGCCGGTGATGCCGAGGGAATCCGGCGCCCGATCCACGGGTGGCCACGCGTGCCGACCGGCGCTGTTTTCGTCCGCGGCGGCAGGGGACGTTTCACCGGGCTGGCCGGGGAAGGAACCAGCATGCGGAACCGAGGCGGTCTCCCGGCCACCGGGACGCTCCGCCGACAGGGAGAGCGACGTCTCGGGATCGCCTGGTACGGCAGAAGAAACGCCACGCGCATCGCTGGACGGGAGCTCCGGATGATCATCGTGTGCCGCATCCGGGTCGCAAGGCCGGTCGGACGTCCCGGTTGCCCCTGTCCCTGATGGGAAGCGTGGCGTCGGCGGGTCGAACAGCTCCGCGTGTCTGGACGACAGCCGCTCGGGATCGGATGCGGGACTCTCCCGGGCCAGGTCCTCGGAGAAGGCCGCTGCACGATGCGTAGGCCGCTCGTCCGGTTCCGTGGCCGAAATGCTCTCGTCCGCCGCATCGCGCGATCCGGAACCCCCGGCGTGCGCCGGATCCGTGAAAACCTCGGGTGTTGAAGGTTGCCCTGCGGAAGGAGCCGCCGAAGTGCTCTCCGCGGGCATGCGGATTCCCGGGTCCGCCGGTGTTTTCTCGGTCAGCCGCTCGAAAGGGGTGGTCAACTCCGAGCCGGATTCGGGGAAGGCAGGCGTGAAAGAGGGGGTGACCGCCGCCGTGCCCGAACGGCCGTCCGCGGAATCGGCGGCGGGCCCACGTGAAATGTCGGGCCGCTCCGCGGGGTGGAGTTGGTCGCGATCCCCGGCCCCGCTGGCCGGAGTGGGTTGCTGCTCCAGGGAATGCTCGGCCACGGAGTCGAACTGTCCGGTGGCCTGCGACCCTCCGGTTTGAGAGCGTTCCTGCAATGCTGGAAGGCCTGCCGCTGCCTCGAATCGCCCAACGGGCTGGGACCCCCCGGTGGGAGCGGGCTCGGGCATCGCGGGACGGTCCGTCCGCGGGTCGAACCTTCCGTCTGGGTCGGCGCGGTGGGCTCGAGTGCTCTCGTGCGCCGCGGAACGCTCGGCCGCCGGCTGGAATCGTTCGGCGGCGTCGGTCCCGCCGGCCGGAGCAATGTCCTGCGTTGCCGGGCGCTCGGCTACCGGGTCGAACTGCCCGGTGGACTCAGCCCCACCGGCAGCACTCTGCCGCACCGCGGACGGCTCCGCCGGTGGGTCGAACCGTCCGGCGCGTTCGGGAAGGGCGTTCTGGACGCCAGCGGCGCTGTCCGGCCGGCGCAGCCCGGCCAGCCAGGCCGGCAGCCGGTGCTCGGGAAGGGGAAAAAGCCGCAGCTCCTCGGCCACGTCCCGGACCGTGGGAGGGCGGCCCCAGCGCGGCTCCTCCTCGTGGTCGAACCCGACGCTGACACCACCGTCGGCGGTGATCCGCAGGCGCGCCCGAAACCACGTCCCCCTGCCCGGCTCGTACATCCCCGAGCGCATCCGCAGAAGGGCGAGGGCGACCGGCCGCGGCATCTCCAGCGGCCGGGCCGCGCCCGCCTCGTCGACCGCGTCCAGCCCGAACTCGGTGTGGTACCCCACGACCTGGGCGATCGCCCGCAGCCGGTGCCACCCCGGCGGCGCCAGCTTCCGCAGTTCCCCGGCGATCCGGCCGAGCAGGGCGCGCTGTTGGGGTTCGTTCAACGGGCCGGTTTCGGGGATCGCGACCGTCGCCCCACCCGCAGCCGGCGCAGCCTCACCAGCCGGTACGGCCTTGCCCGGTACGGACACATCACGGGAGGCGGCGACCTCGGGCGGGGCGGACGTGCTCCGCGAAGAAGGTGCCGCGGGCAAGGCCGGCGCGTTCCCGGATGCAAGGAGCTCCGGCGCACCGGGCGTGTCGGGAGCGGCCGGCGGCTCACCTGGTCCGCCGGTGCCATCCACCTTGCGGCGCAGCCACTCCGGCGTGGCCGCCGGATCCCGCGGGAACCGGGCCAGGTCCGCCGCGTAGTCGGCCGCGGTGGGCTCCTCGGAGTCCCACCGCGGCTCCTCGTCCAGCTCGTAGCGGAACCGGGCCTGGTTCGGGGTGGCCAGGTGTCCCACCACGGCGAACCACGTGCCCCGCCCCGGCTGGTACATGCGTTCCCGCAGCTCACCGAGGAGCGCCAGCACCTCCTCGGGCATGAGCCCGGGCACCACCGTGCTGTCGGTGAGCACCGCCTCCAGGCCGTGTGCCACGGTCCCGTGCACCGCGCACACCTCGAAGTGGATCTCCTGCCAGTCCCGCGGCGCGAGCCGGGCCAGCACGCGGCAGCACTGCTGCTCCAAGGCGAGCTGCTCCTCCTCGGTGAGCCGCTCGGGGGTCAACCCTGTTCCTCCTCCTGCGGCGCGGGGATCTCCACCAGGCTGCCGTCCTCCAGCAGCTCATGGACGGACCGCGGCAGCAGGTAGGCGGTTCCCCCGCCCGGCTGGCCGAACCACGGGATCGCCGTGCCGGTCAGCGCCGGCAGCGGCCGTTGCAGCCGGTAGACGTGGTACTCCCGCTTCGCCCAGTCCGGCGGTAGTGACCGCTGCGGGAAGGGCGTGCCCGCGGTGTAGGTGACGTTGCCCTCGCCCGGGCCGAACCGGTCCACGTCCGTGCCAGCCGGCAACCGCACCTGCTCGGTATTACGGAACAGGGTCAACGGCGGTTCACCGGGCAGCGGGACGATCTCCTCGACCGGCTCCTCCGGCGCGGCGACGACTGTCTGCTCCTCGGGCTTCTCCGGCTCGACCGCCACGCCGGCCGGAGGTGGGGCTGCCTGCGGGGGCGCCGGGCGTTGCGCCGGCGGCGCGGCCGGTGGCGGGGGAGCCTGCGGTGGGGTGGATGGCACCGGAGCCGCCGGCGGGTGCGGAGCCGAAGCCTGCGGCGCGGCAGGAGACTGGGGAGTCGGGGCCGCCGCGGGTGGCATCCCCTGCGGCGGTTCCTCGGAGGCGGCGTCCACCGGCGGCAGCAGCAACGTGCCGAGGAGCTGCGCGGCGGCCTGCTCCACGTCCTCGAACCCGACGGGGTGGTGCTGCTGTCCCTGCTCCGACCAGAACACCAGCCAGCCCGCCGGCTCCCGGACCACGCACCACGCCTGCTCGGCCACCCCGCCCAGCCGGTAGTCGGTGGATGGGATGCCCAGCTCCTCGAGCCGCTGCCGGAGCCGGCGGAAGGCGGCCTCCTCGGCCACCCGGCGCCGCTCCTCCAGGTTCGGCTGCGGACCGGGCGGTGGCACCGGCGGGGCGGCCGGGGCGGCGGCCGCAGGCACGGGCGGCGTCGCTGGCGTGGCCGAAGCGGCCGGCGCTGTCGGGCCGGTCGCGGCGGGCGGTGCCGGCTGGGCCGGTCGGGAGAGCTGCGCCCGCTGCCGCAGCCAGTCCGGCAGGTACTCCTCCTCACGGGGGAAGAAACGCAGCTCGTCGACGAACGCTGGGGGCGGCGGCTGCCGCTGCCAGTCCGGCTCGTCGGTGCGGTTGTACTGCACCGAGTAACGGTCCGGGTGCTGCAGCTGGTACTGCGCGCTGAACCAGGTACCACGGCCCGCGCGGTGCATGCCGGCACGCAGCTCGGCGAACCGCTGGGCGACCTCCGGCGGCGGGGTCCAGCTCTGGCTGCCGCCGTTGACGAAGCGGACCAGAACCGGCATCTCCACGTACTTCCCGGCCGCCCGGTAGTCGATGAGCACCTCCTCCCAGCCGGGGGGAAGGGTGTGCACGAGCTGGACCGTGGTCTGCTGCAGCAGGTGGTCCTGGTCGGTGGGGTTGAGCGTTCGGGGGCCCGTCATAGGTTCGCTTCCTCCTGCTTGGCCGCAGGCCTCAGACCGGCGCGGACGCGTCGCGTTGGCCGGCCAGCCTGGCCCGCAGCCAACCCGGGACGTGCTCGTCGTCGCGCGGGAATGCTTCCAGATCCTGCGCCAGCACCGTGGCGGGGACCGGGGGGTTCCACAGCGGGTCGTGGTCGAAGTTGAAGCTGACGTGGAACCGGCTGGGCGGATCCATCGTGTACCGCATGGAGAACCAGGTTCCCAGGCCGGGCTGGTACATCAGCTGGCGAAGCTCCACCGCCGCCGAGGTGACCTGGGGCGGGGTGGCGAAGCCCGCGGTGGTGCCGTCCTCCATCACCACGGTGAGTGCCAGGTCGTGCACGGAGCTGGCCATCGTCGCCTTGAGGTCGATGCGTCGCCAGCCGGCGGGGGCGATGCCGAGCAGACCGCTGCCGATGACCTGGAGCAGCTCCTCGCTCCGGTCGTCCTCACCCGTGGTCGGGGCGTCGTCGGTGTCGAGGTCGGGGTGCTGCGGTTCGTGCATGGTTCTCGGGCTCCCGGGTCGGTCTTCCGCCGCCGGCGTCGCGGCGGGAGTCGGGGTGCGACGTTAGTGCGATCGGGTGGTTGTCGGGCCGTGACCCGGCGGATGTTTACCCGGGTCGGTGTCGGACCTCACTGGCAGAGTGGCACCCATGAGCTCGGGAACGACAACCGGGGCGGACTTCACGGATGCTGTTCTGGTAGGCGAAAAGCTCGAAGATCGCTCCTTCGAGGGTTGTGACTTCACCGGAGCGGACCTGGCGACGCTGCGCACCGTGCGTTGCTCTTTCACCGACTGTGATTTCACCGCGGTGGACCTTGGTCGTTCCCGGCATCTGTCTTCAGCCTTTCGGGGCTGCGGCTTCGATCGGGCCCATTTGGTCGAGGCGGAGTTCGCCGGCTGCACCCTGCTGGGCTCGATGTTCAACGACTGCCGGTGGCGGGCGGCGCGGTTGCACGAGACCGATCTCACCCTGGTCGGGCTGACCCGGGCCGACCTGCGGAACCTGGACCTTTCCGGGCTGCGGTTGCGGGAGGCGAACCTCAACGAGGCCGACCTACGTGGCGCGGACCTGCGCCGGGCGGACCTCAGTGGTGCCCGGATGTTGCGCACCAGGTTGCGCGGGGCTGATCTGCGGGAGGCGCGCGTTGAGCCGGACGCCTTCGTGCAGGCGGATTGGGAAGGAGCAGTCATCGACGTGCCGATGGCGATTGCGTACGCCGCGGCACGCGGCCTGCGCGTGGAGTGATCCCAGCAATACTCGAGGCGAAGATCGCGCCATCGAGCGACCTCCACGCATCTGGCGCTGTTCCGGGACGGCTTGGCCCTACGGTCCACCGAGTGACGACTCCGAGCGATCGCTCAGCACAGAACCACCGGCACCGGTAGGAATTCGGCGACGTGTACGAGCTGCTGGACGCCACCAACCAGACCATCACCGCTGTTGCGGCGAGGCAGCGGCGGCACGACACCAGGCTGGAGGAGATCCAGCACGCTCTCGACCTAGCCGTGGGCCGGCTGGATCGGTTGGAACAGGCCGAATGGCGCCTCGCCGAAACCCAGCGTGAGCAGGCCGCCAAGCTGGACGAGATCCTCGACCTGCTCCGGAACGGCCGGGGCTGAGCGCACCGGAACGCCCGCCCGCATGTCCTGGCCCCTGCTGGGAGTCCGGGCGAGCCTCCTCTTCGGCAAGGCCAGTGATCAACGTGCTCGTGGCGCCGATCAGCACACCAAGCCCGTGCTGTGCCCGGCCTTCTGGCACGATGAGAAGCCGTGACCGCCACCATCCTTGACGGCAAGGCCACCAAGAACGCGATCTACGAGGACCTGCGCGCGCGGGTCGCCGCGCTGGCCGAGCGCGGCCGGACACCCGGGTTGGCCACCGTGCTGGTCGGCGACGACCCCGGCTCGCACGCCTACGTCCGGGGCAAGCACAACGACTGCGCCAAGGTGGGCATCACCTCGATCCGCCGCGACCTCCCGGCGGACACCTCGCAGGCCGAGGTGGAGGCGGTCCTGGCCGAGCTGAACGCCGACCCGGCGTGCACCGGCTACATCGTGCAGCTACCCGTGCCCGACCACCTGGACGCCGGGCGCCTGCTGGAGCTGGTCGACCCGGCCAAGGACGCCGACGGCCTGCACCCGATCAACCTGGGCCGCCTGGTGCTCGGCGAGCCGGGCCCGCTGCCCTGCACCCCGCGCGGCATCGTGGAGCTGCTGCGCCGCTACGACATCCCGCTGGCCGGCGCGAACGTCACCGTGGTCGGCCGTGGCGTCACGGTGGGCCGCCCGCTGGGCCTGCTGCTCACCCGGCGCAGCGAGAACGCGACCGTGACCCTGTGCCACACCGGCACCAAGGACCTCGCCGCCGAGATCGGGCGCGCGGACATCGTGGTGGCCGCGGCCGGCAAGGCCCACCTGGTCACCGCGGACATGGTCAAGCCCGGTGCGGTCGTGCTCGACGTGGGCGTCACCCGCACCGAGGATGGCCTGGCCGGCGACGTGCACCCGGACGTGCTCGAGGTGGCCGGTTTCCTGTCGCCCAACCCCGGTGGCATCGGCCCGATGACCCGCGCGATGTTGCTCACCAACGTCGTGGAGGCGGCGGAGCGCGCCGCCGGGACGGCGTGAGGAGGTTCTGGGAGTCCGAACGCGTCCGGCGTCACCTGCCGTTCGCGGCGGTGATGGCCGTCGTCCTGATGGGCCTGGTGCTCATCTCGATGGCCCACTGGCGACGCGGCTCGTTCCTGATCGGATGCGCGTTGCTGCTCGCCGCCGGGTTCCGGTTCTTCCTGCCGGAGGAACGCCTGGGACTGCTGGTCCTGCGACGCCGCAACGTCGACCTGGCGCTCTACGTCGGGTTCGCCATTGCGATCATCGCGATCGCGATCAGCATCCGCCGCTTCCCGGTCTAGTTCGGATCTGGTTCCGGGCCGACGTCGCGGCAATCGTCATGAGTAGCGGACGACGAACCGGCCCGGCGGTGACCGCCGGGCCGATTCGGGCTCGTGGGGTCAGTCCTGCGGGCCGCGCTGCTCGATGAGGCAGTCCGGTCCCGGAAAGATGAGGGCCTCGTGGCCGTCGTCGAACCGTACGCGGTACGGCGGCTCGCCCTGGGAGCCCCGAACCTCGACGATCTCGCCGACGTGCTCCTTCATACCGACGATACGGCCCTTGATCCGCACTCGGTCGCCAACGGTTGCGTGCATGAGTGACCACCTCCGCGCCCCCAAGCCTAGGCAAGGATGGCCGACGTCACAGCCCACCCGATGGGTTGATCAGGAACAGGCCCTCGTCAGCCGGTCGACCCGCTGCAGCCGCTCGTTCGTCCAGCTCATGAGCTTGCTCGGGTCCAGGTCGCTGAGCTGGAGCTGGCCCATCTGGTCGGCGGTCTCCCGCAGCTGCTGCTGCAGGTTGGCGTCGGACACCTGCTCGGCCAGCTTGCGCAGCTCGTCGGCCTTGCGCTGGGCCTCGTCCACGGCCTGCTGCCCCTTGCTCGGGTCCGGCGAGTACCCGGCCGCGCTGAGTGCCTTGGTGCACGCCTCGGCCTTGTCCAGTCCCTCGGAGACCTGGTTGAGGCTGTCGCAGCCGCCCAGCGCGAGTACCAGCAGCGGGGCGGCGAGGGCGAGGGCGACGCGAGGTCCGGCGATCCGCATGGCGTGACACTACCGATCAACCACCGGAAGAGCACGGGATTCGCGGAGTTCGTACAACCGACGGATGACATCGGCGATCTCCGGCTCCAGCACGCTCACGTCGTGCACCGGCGCCCGCTCGGCCACCGCCGTGATGAGGGCCGCCGCGGTCAGCCGCTCCCGGTCGAACACCAGGTGCTGGCGGGAACCGTCGTTCTCCACGTGCGCGACCCGCGCTCCGGGCAGCTCCAGCGGCGGCACCGGCCGTTCCAGGTCCACCACCAGCGTGCGCTCCCGGGCGACCTCGGCCCGCAGCCCGGCCAGCGGCCCGTCCGCCAGCACCCGGCCGTGGTCGATGACCACGAGCCGCCGGCACAACGTCTCGATGTCGTCCAGGTCATGGGTGGTGAGCAGCAGGGTGGTCCCCCGCTCGGCGTTCAGCCGGGCCAGGAACCGGCGCAGCCGGACCTTGGACTCCAGGTCCAGGCCGATCGTGGGCTCGTCGAGCACCAGCAGCCGCGGCCCGTGCAGCAACGCCGCGGTCACCTCACCCCGCATCCGCTGCCCGAGCGAGAGCTGCCGTACCGGCGTGTGCAGGAACGGCCCCATCTCGAGCAGCTCCACGCACTCGTCCAGCCGGTCCGCGTGCGCAGCCCGCGGCACCCGGAAGATGTCCCGCAGCAGGTCGAAGCTCTCCAGCAGCGGCAGGTCCCACCACAGTTGGCTGCGCTGCCCGAAGACCACGCCGATCCGGCCGGCCAGCTCGCGCCGCCGCGCCGCCGGTTCCAGCCCGCACACCCGCACGAAGCCACCGGTCGGCACGAGGATCCCGGTCAGCATCTTGATCGTGGTCGACTTGCCCGCCCCGTTGGGACCCACGTACCCGACGGTCTCGCCCGCCTCGATGGCGAAGGACACGTCCTCGACCGCGACCACCTCGTGCCGCTGCCGCCGGAAGCGCCCCACCTTGCGGCGCAACGTGAAAGTTCGCCGCAAATCGCGGGCTTCGATCAAGCTCATGACCCCGTCCCCCGATAGTGCCGAACCGCGAACCGCCACACCCCACCGGCCACCGCCGTCGCCGCCACGGCCACCAGCGGGCTCGTCCAGCCCAGCCACCCGGGCAACCCGAGCGGGTCCGTCCGCTCCAGCAGCACCAGTGCCGGGTAGTAGGCGACGAACGCGCCGGGCACCACGAACGCCATCAGGCGCCGCAGCCAAGCGGAGAAGATGTTGATGGGGTAGGAGTTGAACATGCTGCTGCCGTAGGTCACCGAGTTGGCGAACTCCCGGCCGTCCACCAGCCAGAAGCAGATACTGCAGGCCGCCACCCACACCGAGGAGAAGATGACCGCGCCGGCCAGCGGGGCGACCACGAGGAGCGCAAGTTTGGCCATGCTCCAGGAGATATCGGCCACGGACAACGCGAAAAGCAGCGTCGCGAATCCGATCGCGGCACGCCCCAACCGCCGTAGCTGCACATCGAGCGTGAGGACCTGGCCGAGCGTGCCCAGTGGACGCACGAGCAGCACGTCGAACTTCCCGGTGCGGATCAGCTCGCCCAGGTGGTTGAGCTGGGACACCGCCAGGTCCGCCAACCCGAAGCCGAAAGTGGCCAACCCGTACATTAGCAACACGTCGTTCCGGCCGAACCCGCCGAGACTCGTGGTGTTGTGAAATACAGCGAGGATCGTCACCAACTCGAGGCCGCCCGCGATCACCTGGGCGCAGAGTTCTACGGTGAACGAAAGCCGGTACGTCGCTTGTGCGCGGAGTCGGGAACCGATGACCCGGCGATAGGCGCGGACGGTACTAGCCACCCTGCACCACCAGCTTCCGCTCGGCGGAGCGCTGTACGAGACGACCCGCGAGAAGGAGCAGCACTGCCCACAGCAGCTGGTGCCCGACAGCCGGGAGGGGCGAACCACGCTCCACGAACACGTCGAGGGAGTCCTGCATGAGCGCGGGGAACGGCGTCCACCAGAGGATGGTTCGGATGCCTTCGGGGAAGAAGTGCAGCGGGATGACCAGGCCGGCGAGCAGGCCGGAGGCGACCCCGTAGATGCTGATCAACCCGCGCGACTCCACGAGCCAGAACGCACTGAGGTTCAACAGGTAGCGAATACCGAAGCTGACCATCACGGCCAGCAGCAGGCTCACCGCGAACCAGCCCCAGGTGCTGAGCCGTTGCGGCCAACGGAACGGGAAGAACAGCACCCCGAAGGCTACCGGCGGCACCATACGGGTGACGAGGTGGTAGCCGAACCGGCCCAGGTCACCGGCCAGCTCGGCGAGCTGGAAATCCCACGGCCGCCCCAGATCGATGGCGATGTCGCCCGACCGCACCCGCTCGGCGACATGAAATCCGCTCCACATCGAGACGGTCGCGATCATGCCCTGCCCCAGCCAGACGTAGGTGACGGCCGCCGCCGCGTCGTAGCCCGCGACCCGGGGCCGCTCGCCGATCACCGCCAGGAGCAGGCCGACCCTCATCAGACCGAACACGACGTTCGTGCTCAGCCCGGCGAGCATCGCGGCCCGGTAGGCGGAGTAGCGGCGGAAGCCGGCGAGGACCAGACGTGGATAACAGTGGGCGCGGTTGATCAGCCCCCAGGGATCGGCGCGCACGTCGTTCCACGTTACGCGGTGGTGCAGCAGGTTTCGCCGGCAAGAAGGGGATTCAGCCGGATTATGAGGATCTTTCGGGGGCTACGTGGTGGCCGTTGCTGCCTTGCGGGCCATGAGGGTGCGGAAGGTGCGGGAGATCCAGCGGTAGGCCGGCTGCTCCACGAACCTGGTCAGCGCCCAGCCGAGGACGATCGCCGAGCAGACCGTTGCCACCACCCAGACCCAGGAGGGGAAACCGAGGTCGGTCAGCCGGCGGGCGATGACGTAACCGATGTGTTGGTGCACCAGGTAGATGCCGTAGGAGATGCCGGCGATCCACTTGACGGCACGGACGAGCACCTCGGGAAGGAAACGCCAGTCGGGCCCGCGCGCGGCCAGGCAGATCAGCCCGAGCATGATCGCGAACGCGCCCACGGAGTCGCCCGCGGGCGGCTGCTCGTGCAGGGCGATCAGCGTCAGGCCGAGGAGCGCGAAGAGATGGGCGAAGCGCAACTCGCGGTTGGACCACCGCCAGATCGCGATCCCGGCCACGAACAGGTGCGCGCGGTGCAGGCCGGTGTGCTCCACGAGCGCCACCAGCCAGCTCGACGGCTCTTCGTGGGCGAGGTAGGTCACCCGCAGGAAGAGCGGGACCAGGATCACGGCGTACAGGATGGGGAGGGAGGGGAGCCGGCCCCGGGAACGCAGGTGCCAGAGCACGGCGAGCGCGGTGAACCCGGCGACCTGGACGGGCAACGTCCAGAAGGAGCCGTCGACGTAGCGGATGTGCTCGGACCAGGGCTGGATCAGCAGGATGTTGCCGACCAGGTCGACCACGGACGGCCGGATCGGCCAGTCCGCCGGGGCGAACACCCGCACGAAGGTGAACACCAGGAACACGGCCGCGACGTAGGCTGGCAGCAGGCGGGCCATCCGGCGCAACCACCACTGGAGGCTGGTGTACCGGCTCAGCGTCATGCCCGCGAAGTAGGCGGAGATCACCAGCAGGGTGGACGCGCCGAACTGGTAGGTGCTCTCGAACGGCGGTGCCGCGATACCGAGCGGCTCGTTCGGCCCGACGAACGTGAGGTGGTGTACGAGAACGGCGAACACCGCAACGACCCGCACCAGGTCCCAGCTGAACCGGCGCGAGGACCGCTTCCTGGTTCCGGCAGCCGGAACTGACACCCTTGTCGCCACAGGGAAAGCACCTTACTGGCTGAAGGGTCAACCAGGTGTGAGCGGGTCTGGTCGGCTCAGAGCAACATCCGATGGCGGAACGAGTTGGTCATCCGGTGGGGTGATGTCGGTCCAGCCGACCGGACTTGAGGGAGGAGACGAAGGAGGACCACGCGGACCGGGATAACAGGAGTACTGGACCGGTTGACTCCTTACTGTCCCGGACGGCGGTGGCCGGGCACAAGTTGGCTACCTCGACGCACTCGCCGCCGCTCTGGCTGTGGCTGCTCTTCCGCCATAAGCCGGGAAGATCACTCACGGCTCAGCCTCTCTAGGTCGTCTATCACGGACTCCAGGAAGCGTGCAGAGTCCCGTGGGCTCAGCGCAGCAGCTCGAAGATCGTCGTAGACCATCCCGAGCTGGTACACAGCAGCCACATCTTCCAGCACGTGTCCGCCCTCCAGATAGGCGACGTCGTGAGTGATCCCGTCGGGGAAGCTGAGCAGTGTGATGGGACCCGACATCGCTGGGTGTGCTCCGGCCTCGTAGGGAAGGATCTGCACCTTCACATTGGGCAACTCCATGAGTTTCAGGATGTGCTGGAGCTGGTCCCTCATCGCGATCGGTCCGCTCACCAGTCGGCGGACCGCGGCTTCACCGATGACCGCCCAGTACTCGAGCGGCGGTGCCGCGGTGAGTCGGTCCTGGCGCTGCATCCGTGCGGCGACCTGCTTATCCACTCCGCTGACCGGTGCCAGGTGGCGGGCACTGAAGTGAATCGAGGTCGCGTATCGCTCGGTCTGCAGCAGCCCGGGTATCAACTCCGGCTGGAAGCTGCGGACGGAGCAGGCGTCCGACTCGAGAGAGATGTACATCCGGAACCACTCCGGAATGCCGTAGGTGGACCACCAGCCACGCCGGTTGGTGTTCCTGCGTAGCTCCTCGGCGATCCTGCGGGCGTCCGGCGGGGCGTCGTAGAAGTCAAGGAGCTTGTTAGCTCGGCCTTCTTGATGGCGTAGTAGCCATGCTCAATCCTGCTGATCTTGGCCGCTGAGCAGTCCAAAACTGAGGCCGCTTCGTGTTGGCTCGAAGGTCATTCGATCGGGCGATGTGGTGTGGGCGTGGCGGCCGGACGCTGGTGGCCGGTTGGGTCGCGTCGCCGGTTTCGGTGTCACGTGCGTTCTCGTGCACTGAAACGCTGTCGCCCGCGTCGCGCGTGTGCGACCCGAGGACCTTCGAGTCGTGATTGCGAGCGAGTCATGAGTTTGCGCCCACCCAGGGGCTGCGCCTACGAAGCTATCCCTGCCAGCCGCTACGAACTCCAGCAAGCACGCCGCAACTGCGAGTCATGGCTCGTTGGTCGCTGCGACTGGAACTGCCTCTGCTGCGTCCGTGAAGGCTACGCAGTCGGGGAACGTATCCTCCGCATATCCCGGCTCGTCGACGAGGACGAGTACGCCAAGTGCTCGTTCCCCGCCTAAGCCCTTATCCCTCGCAGTGCGTTCCTCGATCCAAGTTCACCGACGTGATTCTCAGGCGAACGTCAGCAGGTCGAAGCCCAGCCAGGGCAAGGCACCCGCGTGCTGCAGTGCCGCAGCGGACAGCCAGACCGCCAGCAACGTCAATCCAGGCAACACAAGGGAAAGCTCGACCGCGCCACCGGTCCGCATCCGCATCACCTTGGGCGGTGCCACCGGATACCAGGTGCGGCCACCAATCGGAATTGGCCACAGCATGGGGCAACCCTGCTCGGTGATGGCATCGCCGAGGTAGTGCGCGAAACACCCAATCATGACCGCGATACCCGCCGCCGCGGCGTTCTCCGGCGCTGCCACGACCCACTTCATGCACAGCAACGTGAGCGCACCCGAGGTGACGATGATGGCAAGCGCATCTCGTTTCGGGCACCAGTTGTTCAGCAGTCCACGCACCGCGAGGCCACAGAACACGAACATCAACACCGGCAACGCGAAACGGTTACCCGCCTGTACGATCGCCGTCGTCACCAAGCCGGCAAGGACAGCGAACACCACCGTATGTGTGAGTCCTCGGTGCCCGCCGTCGCGATCTGTGTCCTTACTCGTCTTGGTGGCCCGGTAGGTCCATGAACTCACCGTGTTGGCAATCTTGGAGAATGCCAGGCTGAACGCGCCGAACGTGCGCGCCACCGTCGACTGTGGGTGGTCGATGTCCGGCAACAAGGCCGCTCCCGACGCCAACGTCGCCCCGAGCACCCACGCCTGCGGCGTGAGCTGGCCGATCGCGTGGTTGCTGGCGATGGCGGTCACCCCCGCCCAGCAAGCCAGCCCGCTGATGGCATGAGTCGGACCCGTCGACATCGTTCCCCCGATCGTGATCATCCGATTCGGGGAGGGTACCGATCATGATCAGCGAGGGGGAAATGGTCGGGTTCGCGTGCCCAGTGGCTCGGCTCGGTGCCGTGCACAGGGTGCTTGGTGCCGGGTGGTCCCGGCAGTGCGGTTCGAGGTGTTGTGTTGCCCGTCACTCCGTCCGGTACTTGGCGCCGGGGTGGTTGTCCGGAAGCCGCCGGACACCCGGGCCGTAGATCGTCTCGCGCAGTGTGCTGCCCTCGTACTCGGTCCACACCCGGCCACGTCGCTGCAACTCGGGCACCACCAGCTCGACGAGGTCGACGAACGTGCCCGGCGTCACGGCGTAGGCCAGGTTGAAGCCGTCCACGTCCGCCTCGTCGACCCAGCGCTCCAGCTCGTCGGCGACGGTGGTCGGCGAGCCCACGATCACCGGGCCGAGCCCACCGATACCCACCCACTCGGCGATCGCCTGGGGCGTCCACTCCCGCCACGGGTCGGCCTTGGAAAACGCCTCGACGGCCGACTGGATGGCATCGGTGTGCAGCAACTTCAACGGCTGGTCAGGGGCATACGCCGAGAAGTCGATCCCGCTCCAGCCGCCGTAGAGCGCCAGCGCACCCTCGAAGCTGATGTGTTCCTGGTACGACTTCAGCTTGGCTCGGGCGTCCGCGTCCGTGTCACCGGTGACGACCGTGGCCAACGCGAAGATCTTCACGTCGTACGGGTCGCGGCCCTGCTCCGCAACCTGCCGGCGGATGTTGTCGATGATGGGACGTAGCACCTCCGTACGGGTGCCCATGATGAAGATGGCTTCGGCGTGCCGCGCGGCGAACTCCTGACCGCGCTTGGACGCCCCCGCCTGGTACAGCACCGGCGTCCGCTGCGGCGACGGTGCGCACAGGAAGTTCCCGGGGACGCGGAAGTACTTCCCGTCGTGATCGATGTCGCGGACCTTCGTGGGATCCACGTAGATGCCGCGCTCCCGGTCGTGGACGACCGCGTCCTCGGCCCACGACGACTCCCACAGCTTGTAGCAGACCTCCAGGAACTCATCGGCGATGTCGTACCGCTCGTCGTGCGAGATCTGGTTGGTCAGGCCCAGGTTGCGGGCCGCACTCTCCAAGTAGGACGTCACGATGTTCCACGCGACCCGACCCTTGGTGAGGTGGTCCAGGGTGGTCAGCTTGCGGGCGAGAGCGTAGGGCTGCTCATAGGTGAGCGAGACCGTGACGCCGAAACCCAGGTGCTCGGTCACCGCGGACATCGCCGATACCGTGAGCAGCGGATCCTGGACAGGCACTTGCACAGCCTGCTGTACGGCCGCGTCCCTGCTGTCCTCGAACACGTCGTAGACGCCGAGCACGTCGGCCAGGAACAGCGAGTCGAACTTTCCTCGTTCGAGTAGTTGGGCCAGCTCGGTCCAGTAGTCGAGGTCGGCGTACCGGTGGGATTGGTCGTCAGGGTGACGCCACAGCCCGGGGGACAGGTGCCCGGCGCAGCTCATGTCGAATGCGTTGAGTCGGATCCGTCGCGTGGACACAGCGGTTTCTCCTTGCAAGATCAGGTGTAGAGCGTGTACGGCGGATGGGCGCCGGTCAGGAAGTGGTCGCCAACCTCCCGGAGCTTGTAGGCGACCGGGTCGTGCAGCGTGTGCGTGCGTACGTTCCGCCAGAACCGATCCAGTCCGTATTTCGACGCGGTGGAGCGGGCGCCGGTGACCTCGAAGACTCGCGAGGTGACATCGAGCGCCGTTCTTGTGGCGGCGACTTTGGCGGCGGCGATGAGGGTCGCGATCTCGCCGCGTTCCTCGCCCGTCAGGGCCTCGCGCCGGTCGTGCAGTGCGGGATCGATGGCGTTGATGGCCTGGTCGGCCAGGGCTCGCGCGGCCTTGGTCGCCGTGACCAGCTCGCCGTAGGTGCCGAGCACATAAGGGTCCCTGGTCGCCGAGTCGACGCCGCTGAGCAGCCATGGCCGGCTCCTGGACACGGTGTACTCCCGCGCGGTGGCCAGCGCACCCTCGGCAATGCCCAGGTAGAACTGCACGAAGACGAGCTGGATCGTGGGAGTCACCAGGGAGGCGAAGGGCGATAGGTTGTCGTACGAGCCAAGCACGTCGTCAGGGCTGACGACGACGTTGATGAACTCGGTGCTGCCGCTGGCGGACAGCCGTTGACCGATGTTGTCCCAGTCGTCGGGGCGATTCACGCCCTTCTGCGCCGGATCGACGATGAGCGCGACGTGCTCGTCGGTGTCGGGCCGGAGCGCACCGACGACGATCCGATCGCCCACCCGGGCGCCGGTGGTGAAGCTCTTGCGGCCGTTGAGGATGAAGTGGTCGCCGCGCGGGGTGAGCGTGGGGTCGTCGTCACGAGGGTTGAACGCCCCGCCCCAGAGCCAGTTTCCGGCCGCGGACTGGCGTTCGAGCCGCTCCTGGGCCTCCGCCGAGCCGAAGAAACGGGGGTTCCAGGACAACAGGTAGTGGTAGCCGATGAGCTGGCCGATCGAACCGTCGGCGATCGCGATCTCGCGGATCACCTGGTAGGCGGTGCGCCATCGGGCGCCGCCACCACCGCGTTCGGTGGGAATGAGCAGGTTGAGCAGGCCGGCGTCCCGCAGTTTCCGGGCCTCGCCGAACGGTGCCTCGTTCGCGCGGTCCCGCTCCACCGAGTCGATCTTGAGGTCCTCGGCGACCCGCCGGGCCGCCTTGATCCAGTCGTCGTCCACGAGCAGGTCGGGCATGGGAACGCTCCAGGGTGGTGAAAAGGGGCTGTGGGGGCTGAGAAGTGGGGTCAGACGATGCCGTTCGGCGGGGGCGCGACGCCGTTCAGCGCGTGGTTGCCGATGTGCTGGACCTTCCAGCGCCGCGGGTCGTGCAGCGTGTGGGTCCGGGCGTTGCGCCAGTGCCGGTCGAGGTTGTGGTCGCGCAGCGCGGACCTGGTGCCTGCCAGCGCGAACACGTCGGTGGAGACCGTGATGGCGGCGGTGTCACCTTGGGCGCGGGCTGCCGCCACGGCGACCGACGCCTCGGCGGCCAGCTCGGCCAGGCGGTCGCCGGTAACACCTGACCGGAACGCGGCTCTGGCTTCGTCCAGCGCCCGGCCGGCCCGTTCCAGGAGTGCTTCGGCGGCGCGGACGAGCAGCGCCAGCTCGCCGAACCGCTGGATCACCAGGGGTTCCTCGGCGGCACGCTGGACACCCGACTCCCACCACGGGCGCGACGACGTACGGATGAACTCCCCGCCCTCGGTGAGCGCTCCGCCCGCGATGCCCACGTCGATGGCGGCGTGGATGTACTGGCCGAACGCGCCGAAGATCTCGGAGCGTTGGAAGGTTCGGTAGTGCGGCACCACGTGCTCGTCCGGCACGTGCACGTTGTCCAGGAGGACGGTTCCGCTCGCCGTGGTGCGCTGACCGATACCGTTCCAGTCGTCGATGACGGCCACACCCGCGGTGTCCGACTGGACGTAGGCGACGAACACCCGGTTCTCCGAGTCGGTGACGAACACCGGGATCCAGTGCGCGAACAGCGCGCCCGTCGAGTAGTTCTTGGTGCCGTTGAGCCGGTAGCCGCCCGCGGAGTCCGGGGTCAGCTTCGTCCGGAACTCGTTGGCGTGCCGGGCGCCGGCTTCGGCCAGGGCATTGCCGAACCGCTTACCGGCCAGGACCTCTTTGTAGAAGAACGCCTGTTGCTCCGGTGCGCCGTTCTCCCGGAGCACCTCGACGAAGAAGAAGTGGTTCTGCGGGATCTGGCCGATGTTCGGGTCGGCGGCCGACAGCAGTCTGATCACCTCGCCCAGGGCGCGTGCCGAGACCTCCGCCCCGCCGTGCTCCCTGGGCACGGTGATGGCAAGGAGGCCGCTGGTGGACAGCTCGTCGAGCTCCGTGACCGGGAGAACCCGCTCGGCGTCGCGGTGGGCGGCGCGCTTCGCGAACTGGTTGGCCAGGGAGCGGGCGGTCTCGATTGCTTCGTCGTCGCTGGTGATGACATGTGCCATGACGGACCTCGCTGGACGCGGGAGAGACACGGAGAGGACACGGAGAAGGCACGGCGGAGATGCGGAGAAGGCCGCAAGAAACGGCGAACAGTCACAAAACGGACTGCGGGAAGGCGAGATAAGGCTCGCTCAGCGGCGACAGATCGCGCTGGCGACACGACAGAAGTCGACGTGCTGCCGCACGCGGAAGTCATCGTGTTGCGCCATACGGGCGAAGCTAGGCGGCCCTCGCGAGGGGGTCAACGTGATGGTCGTGGGGTTCCACATCCTGAGCCGGCCCCGCAGGAGAGGGGTGGGCGACGGGGCTGATCGCCGGTCTCGTGGCTCGCGGGGTCCGGTGCTCCGAACCGACGATTGCGTAGATTCCTCGGGAACCACCCGCCGTAGCCAGCGTCATACGGCAGGATGCCCGTCGAGGTGCACGTCCGGGGGAGAGTGACGTATGGGTGAGATGGTCAGTGGCTACTGGGCCGCCAGCGCCGTCGCGGCCAGCGCGGTCGCCGGTCCCGCAGCCGGCGCGGCCATGCTCGGCGCCGCCGCTGCCCAGGCGGCGGCCAACGCGGGTGGCTCGGGCGGCGGTGGCGGTTCCGGCGCCCACTTCGCGGTCGACCGCGACCAGATCCCGGGGTTGATCAAGGAACTGGAGCAGGCCCGGGACAAGCTGGAGAGGGCAGCCAGTGTTGCGCGTGAAGCGGGACGATGGCCAGCACCAGGAACCGATCCCTACAGCCCAAAAGCTGCCGAGCGGATGGGTCCGCAGCTTGTCGACAACTACCTTGCGGCGAACAAGCGGCAGCAGCAGGACATTAAGAACATGATCCAGAGTCTAGAGGCAGCGATGAAGTCCTACGACAATGCCGATGAGTCGGCCCGATCGTCCTTCCAGAAGCGGGGCTAATCCACATGCGTAAGTCGATCTTGGCGGTTGCTACAGCATTCGCTGTTTTCATGCTTGCTGCCTGTAGCTCTGGCTCGACCAATGGAAGTGCGCAGCCGGCCACCAATACCGGAACCACGACGGGTTCTTCCGCTGCCAACCCTGACGTGCCACGCGTGCCGAAGCCGCTGGATACCTCCAAGTTCCAACAGGTCCCGTGTAGCGTCCTGACGCCAAGCCAGCGGCAGTTTTTGAAGATTGGTAAAGAGCCCAATAGGTTTGATAGTGATCTCGGCCCGGGTTGTGAATGGCGGGATACATCTGGGCCATCGAAGATGAGCTTCTCGGCAAGGCTTGTGGTCAAGGGTGACGGGCTTGCGGGTCTTTATTCCCGCCGAGACACATACAAGATTTTCGAGCCACTTGAAGTCGATGGTTATCCCGCTGCCGTCGTCATGGCTGTGCGTGATCAGCGGTCAGAGGGTGTTTGTGTCATCAGCGTCGGGGTTACCGACAAGCTTGTTTTCGATGTGGACATGCAGCTCGATGACGAGTCTCCGTCCTACAACGACCCGTGTGGACAAACCAAGCTAGTCGCCGGTGAGATTTTGAAGACGTTGAAGGGGGGCACGTGACCGGTGGGCATCATTGGAGTACCGGACTGGGCCGTCAATTACGGGGTGAAGGTAGGGTCCCGTCTCCTGGGAGAGACCAGACCCCAGGGTGTGCCAGGGGCCGAGATCTACGACATGTTCCACAAGGGGCCGGGTACATCCGCCGGCCTGGACACTGCGTCGGGCAAATGGCGTGAGGTCGCGAAGGCTCAGCACGACGCCAGTGGTGACGTCGAGGCTGCGATGAAGAAGGCCGGCGTCGCATGGCAGGGTCAGGCATCGGAGTCGGCCCAGGCTGGGATGTCGCCATTGGCGACGTCGGCGTCGCAGGCGGGTGACACCGCGAACAAGGTCTCTGGTGTGCTCACCCAGCAGAGCGGCGGGTTCAACACCGCAAAGCACACCGTGCAGCCGGTGCCGAAGAATCCGCCGGAGCGCGATTTCGTCGACTACATCAATCCGTTCACCACGGACGTTGACAAGCAAGCCGCTGCCTACCGCGAGAAGACGCTCGCGAACCAGCACGCCCTGCAGAGCTATGGCAGCACCACGAGTTCCAACATCAGCGCGGTGCCGACGTTCACCGCCGACACGCACCA
This sequence comes from Longimycelium tulufanense, assembly GCF_014645795.1. Lineage (GTDB taxonomy): Bacteria > Actinomycetota > Actinomycetes > Mycobacteriales > Pseudonocardiaceae > Longimycelium > Longimycelium tulufanense. The sequence continues at coordinate 107,390 of NZ_BMMK01000014.1, forward strand.
CGCGAACGTGGATGTCACCGACCCCGGTCGTGGTGACGGCGTCGGCGACACCCGGCAGCCGCCCGGCAGAGGCGGTGGAGGTCAGGTTTGGCGCCCGGCAGGGTCCTCCCCCGATCCGTCCGGTGGGGGCCAGGTTTGGCGGCCTTCGTACTCCATTCCGGATTCGTCCGGTGGGGGCCAGACGTGGCAACCGGCGGGTTCGTCGCCGCCTCCGGCGCAGGTTGATCCGAGCAGGGTCGACCCGTTGCCGGGCAACCCGGGGACGCCGGGTTGGAACGGTCCCGGCTCCGGTGGTGGGTCCGGTACCGGCACGCCCGGCGGCGGTGGCGGTAACTACCACCCCGGCGGCGGTTACTACCCGGGCGGTTACGGCGGCAACAACACCGGTCAGGGCGGCGGGATCATGCGACCGGCCGTGCCGCCGCGCTCCGGTGGCTTGGGCTCGTCGGGTGGGCCGGGTGGCGGCGGGGGCCGGGGTAGCGCCGGTTCCCTGAGCGGTGCTGCTGGCCGTGGCGTCGGTGGCTTCGGTCCTGGCGGCTCGGGTGCTGGCGGCGCGGGCTCATCAAGCGGCGCCGGTGGTTCCGGTGGCGGCCTGGGAGCTGGTAACGCGACGGGTCGCGGCCCCGGAGGTAGCGCTGGTGCCGGCGGTTTCGGGCCCGCAGGTGCGACGGGCGGTGCCGGCGGTCGTCCGGGCGGTGCCGGGATGGGCGGCATGGGCATGGCCGGTGCCGGCCGTGGCCAGGGCGGCGAGGACCAGGAGCACCAGCGGCCGGGCTACCTGGTGGAGACCGACGACATCTTCAGCTCCGGAGAGATGGTCGCCCCGCCGGTCATCGGCGGTGAGCCGCCGCGCCAGCAGTAGGCGCAGGTCGTCGCCAGTCGGTCGGTCGTTGCCAGTCGGCTCGTGCGGCCGGGCCGGTCGTTCGGCCGGTTCGTCCTGGTCGTTCCAACAGGTCATTGCACACAGAAGTAAGGGGTCGCCCCAACCGGGCGAGCCCGGTTGACAGCTGAGCGGGGAGGGGAGTCGCGCCGTGCTGCGCCGCGAGGTGGTGGTGTCCGAGCTGGCCTACGACGTGCTGTGGGAGGTCGAGGTCGGCGCCGTGCTGCACGCCGAGAAGCACCCGGCCCTGCACTGCTCCTCTCCGGGCGCGACCTGGACCGAGCGGGAACACCTGGTAGCCCAGGTGGGGGTCGAGCTGGCGCGGCTCGACCTGGTCCGGGGCAGCCAGGCCGACCCCGACCTGGTCGGGGCGTTGCGCCTGCTGGCGCGGCCCCAGCTCGAGGTCTACGGCTGGTACAGCGCCGCCGGGCAACCCACACGCTCCGTGGTCGGCGCCGTCGCTGGTCGGGAGGGCGTGCTCGCCGAGCTCGGCAACGGGCAGTTCCGGCTGCGGCCGCTCGCGCCGGAGTGGCTGTGCCCGGCGGTCGCCTCGGTGGTGCCGGAGCTGAGACCACTCCCCGGCCAGCACCACAACCTCCCCACCGAGCTGCTGACCGGCGACGGCCCGGCGCACGGGACCGCGGACGCCGGGCTGCTCCAGGCGGTCGGGCGCAGCGGGCCGGACGCCGAGGTGGACCGGGTGCGCCGGCTGCTCGCCCGGCCCAGGCGCGCCGCCGCCCAGTTCTACGTCGCCGGCCGGGGGCGGGACGGGGCGCGGCAGCGCTGCGAGTTCCCGGTCAACGTCATCGAGACCGAGGAGGGCTGCTACCTCACCCAGCAGCTCCGCGGCAACGACGGGCGGGCGTGGACCGTGGCCACCCCCGTCGACCAGCGGCTCCTCGCCGACCGGCTGACCCACCTGGCCAGCACCTACGTTGCGAACTGAATCCCTGCAGGTCAGTGCGCCCGGGTGGCGCTGGCCACGGCCCGCCGACGAGCACGCGACGCTACCAGTACGCTTGTCATGCTTGCGCGTATCGCGGCAGGAGACGCGAGAGGAGAGGCCCGGCCCATGGCCAAGATCAAGGTTGAGGGGACCGTCGTCGAGCTCGACGGCGACGAGATGACCCGCATTATCTGGCAGTTCATCAAGGACAAGCTGATCCACCCGTACCTGGACGTCAACCTCGAGTACTACGACCTGGGCATCGAGCACCGGGACGCCACCGACGACCAGGTGACCGTGGACGCCGCGAACGCCATCAAGAAGCACGGCGTCGGTGTGAAGTGCGCCACCATCACGCCGGACGAGGCACGCGTCGAGGAGTTCGGCCTGAAGAAGATGTGGCGGAGCCCGAACGGCACGATCCGCAACATCCTCGGCGGCGTGATCTTCCGCGAGCCGATCATCATCTCCAACATCCCGCGGCTGGTGCCGGGCTGGACGAAGCCGATCATCGTCGGCCGTCACGCGCACGGCGACCAGTACAAGGCCACCGACTTCAAGGTGCCCGGCCCTGGCACGCTGACCATCACCTACACCCCGGCCGACGGCAGCCAGCCGATGGAGTTCGAGGTCGCCCAGTTCCCGGAGGGCGGCGGCGTCGCGCTGGGCATGTACAACTACCGCAAGTCGATCGAAGACTTCGCGCGGGCGTCCTTCGCCTATGGCCTGGCACGCAACTACCCGGTCTACATGTCGACCAAGAACACGATCCTCAAGGCCTACGACGGCATGTTCAAGGACGTGTTCCAGGAGATCTTCGAGTCGGAGTTCAAGGCCGAGTTCGAGGCCAAGGGCCTGACCTACGAGCACCGGCTGATCGACGACATGGTCGCGGCCGCGCTCAAGTGGGAGGGCGGCTACGTCTGGGCCTGTAAGAACTACGACGGCGACGTGCAGTCCGACATCGTGGCGCAGGGCTTCGGCTCGCTGGGCCTGATGACCTCGGTGCTGATGACCCCGGACGGCCGGACCGTGGAGGCCGAGGCCGCGCACGGCACCGTCACCCGGCACTACCGGCAGCACCAGCAGGGCAAGCCGACCTCGACCAACCCGATCGCGTCCATCTTCGCCTGGACGCGCGGGCTGGCGCACCGGGGCAAGTTGGACAACACCCCGGCGGTCACCGACTTCGCCCACACCCTCGAGCAGGTCTGCATCGAGACCGTCGAGAGCGGCAGGATGACCAAGGACCTGGCCTTGCTGGTCGGCGGGGACACCCCGTACCTGACCACGCAGGAGTTCCTCGGCGCACTGGACGAGAACCTGCAGAAGAAGATGGCCGGCTGACGCCCGCTGCCCGACTCGGAGCCCGGTTGCCCTCGCGGGGGCAACCGGGCTCCGGCGCGTCTGGCCCACCATGACTACCTCGGGTAGCGGCGTCACCCTGGCCTGTCCTGCTTGTGAGTGGACGTTATGCGGGAGCTCGGGTGGTGTTACCCGATACGGGAAGCCCACCACCCGCTTTCCGGGCTATACCGGATGGGGGGCTGGCACCTCGTGAAGTTGGTTGGCGTGGGTGATCTGCGGGAGGTGGCTGGAGATGGCGGTGCCGATTCGACCCGTGATCGTCGCTGTCGCGCTCGGTGCGGTTGCTCTGGCGCTGGTGGCCAGTCCCCGAGACGGGAAGCAGAACGAGCCGAACCCGGTCAGTCCGGCTTCGGAACGCAACCAGTGCGAGTTCCGCGTCACCGCCGACCTCCTCAACGTCCGCTCCGGGCCGGGCACGGGCGAGCGGGTGGTCGACACGCTGCGGAACAACATGCTGGTCGCGGCCACCGACCAGACGGAGCGGGGCTTCCGCAAGCTCTCCGAGGGGCGGTGGGCCTCCGAGAAGTTCCTGCGGGCGGCCCCCGGGAACGCCTGTCGTTGATCGTGTGCTCGCTGGCCGGCTGATGGGCGTTGCTCATCGGGCGCGGTGGTCGGACAACAGCGGCTCGAAGCGGCGGTAGGCGTCGTAGTTGCGGAAGTGGCGGGCGTAGACCTCGACCACGTCCTCGCCGGGGTGGCCGCCGCGGACGCTGTCGTCGAGCACCGGGCTGACGTCGACGACGTGGCGCAGGACGAGGCGGATGGTCTCGCCCGTCTCGTTGCGGTAGCTGGTCTCCTGCGCACGGCCGTAGCGGGTGGCCTTGCGCCCGGCCTGTTCGGCTGAGGCGGCGCGGACCAGCACGAACGTCTCCTCGTACAGCGGTCGGCGGCGGGGCGCGTCGGAGGTGGCTTCGTAGACGAGCACGGCAACGTAGCGATTCCAGACGACGGTCATCGTGGGCACCGTCTCAGACCGCGGCGCACCGGTGCGCGGGATTGGCGACCTTGTCACCACTTGTGATTACGTTCGGGCGTGCTGACCGTGTCGACCGTGAACGTCAACGGCCTCCGGGCTGCCGCCAAGAAGGGGTACCTCGAGTGGCTGGCCGGCACCGCGGCCGGCGTGGTGTGCCTGCAGGAGACCAGGTGCGAACCGGACGAGCTGGCCGCGGAGCTGCGTGACCCCGAGGGGTGGCACGCGGTGCATGCGCGGTCGGAGATCAAGGGGCGCAACGGGGTGGCGATCCTGACCCGGCAGGCGCCGGAGGCGGTGCGGATCGGGTTCGGTGAGACCGAGTTCGACCACAGCGGGCGGTACGTGGAGGTCGACCTGCCCGGGTTGACGGTCGGCAGCCTGTACCTGCCCAGCGGGGACGTGGGCACCGCGCGGCAGGAGGAGAAGGAGCGGTTCATGGCCGCGTTCCTGCCCTACCTGGTGGAGCGGCGGGAGAAGGGCGCGGCCGAGGGACGCGAGGTGCTCGTCTGCGGGGACTGGAACATCGCGCACCGGGAGATCGACCTGAAGGCGTGGAAGGCCAACCGGAAGAACTCCGGGTTCCTGCCGGAGGAGCGGGCCTGGATGGACCGGGTGTTCGGGGAGGCCGGGTACGTGGACGTGCTGCGGCGGTTGAACCCCGAGGGACCGGGGCCGTACACGTGGTGGTCCTACCGGGGGCGGGCGTTCGACAACGACGCGGGTTGGCGGATCGACTACCAGGCCGCTACTCCTGGCTTGGCCGAGCGTGCGACCACGGCGGTGGTCGAGCGCGCGCCATCCTATGACACCCGGTGGTCGGACCACGCGCCGTTGACCATCACGTTCGACTGGCCTGCTTTCTGAACACCTGACCTTGCCTTCGCGGAGCCGGCTCGCCCACAGACCGCTGCGGTCGGGAAAGGTGATCGTCCTTCGTCTCATGACACAAGATGATCAAAGCCGGTCAGGCCCGTGCCCCATTGGGCTCTCACTAGCAATAACACGACCCATCTCCAAGTGCTTGCTTGCGGGAGCAATAGTATCTTGAGGGCAATTTGAATATGTTTCACAAAAAGATATACTTTTTGTAACGAAGTAATGTCAATATGATTACGTGATCCACGTCGATGTAAAATTAGTGTTGGCTTGGACGATCAAGTTTGCATGAACGTCGGCAGAGATGACCTCACTCCCCCCGAGTCCAAAGTTTCACCAAGCCGCGGCCAATTCCGGCGGGAACTTATCTGGGTTGGGCCGGCGCTGCTGGCAACTGCGATTGTGACGGCCTTCCTTATCCTGCTGCCTGATGGCGCTTCGGAACTTGCGGCGATCTTCGGCGTGGCAATAGCTGCCGTAGGCTTGATCGTAGCAATTCTACCGATTCGTTTGAGCCTTTCCGGTGATCCCGATGCGCAACCGGGGTCGCGTCGTTGGCGGCTGTGGGTTCCATGGACTGCTGCAGGTATTGTTGTTCCGGCCGTCCTGATTGCGTCCTTCTGGGTCATTCCTCAGCTGGGAGATGGCGAGCCAGACCCGTCGGAGTACCTGAAGGGCCGCGTCGCCATCGGGATAAACGGTAAGATCCCTGGCTGGAGCATGCAAGATGGCAAGTCGTCGTTCAGCGGATTTGATGTAGAACTCGGTAAGTTTCTGGGGACGGAACTTGGCTTTGAACCACACTTTGTTACCATGGATCCTGGGCAACGCGATGAGGCCCTGCCTGATAGGAAGACGGGGCGGCAGGGAACCGTCAAACTTGTCATTTCTAACTATTCCATAACGGACAAGCGTAAAGAAATTGTGGATTTTTCTGGGCCATATTTCTATGACAGGGCCGGCTTATTAGTTTCGTGGAACAAGGCTCAATCTCGGCTGGGTGAGCGAAAAGTCATATGCATGACCAGGGGAACTACCGCGATAGATCTCTCGGATATATTGATGCTGGCGGAACTTGAAAGTGAGAGTAATGATCCAAACTTGGACAAGTGCATGCAGAGGCTCTTCAATCGAAAGGATCCCGTTATAGGAGTAATGACGGATCACGTCATTTTGGATGCGTACAGAGGGAGTGAGCCAAGTAAATATTCAGATCTGGACCTGCTCGAGATCAAGCCGGGTCTGGCTGGGGTGGAGAAGTATGGAATCGGGTTGCCGAACCATAGCCCCAACCTGTGCAAGAAGATCAATGCGGCTTTGGATAAGTTTATCAACCAGCATTGGAATGATTTCTTCTATCAGGAGCTCAAGAAGTTGGGTATTGGTCGTGAGGATCATCGTCCGGGGAGTGTTGACTATGACAATTGCGAAGAATGAGGTTGGGCTTCTTGGAAAATTCGCATAGGAGTCGCTGACTTATCGATGGTGTGTGATCTCCGTACGTGTGGTGGGGCTGGCCTGGGCCAGCCCCACGAAACCTTCCGCTGGACACGAGCACGCCACCCAGCCCAAGAGTTCCCGCCTGGTTGCGTGGCTGGTGGACAAGGCCGCGATGCGAGGAATCGGATTGCCCGAGTTGACCAACAGACATGCTGGTCCGGGTTGGGTCGACGACGCGGGTTGGCGGATCGACCTGGTTTGTACAACAGAGGGTATTGCACGCCGAGCGGTGTCCGGCGTGGTGGAGCGCCCAGCCTCCTACCAGGAGCGATGGTCTGACCACGCGCCGTTGACGGTCACGTTCGACTGGCCAGAGTCGGGCTGACGTCCGTCGGCAGCCTGCCGGGGTCTCGTGCCCGGCTCCTTGCTAGGCCTGGTCCCCGAGCCGAACGCGAGCAGTGCGCCAGACTCTGCGCCGAGACCGCACTGAGGTCCACCGGCATCCCACGGTGCGCCGAGTGCCGCCGTCAGCTACGCCGCGCGAGGGAAGATCAACTGGGGCACCGAGTGGCGGCTGCATTGTGCCCCCGACATCGCCAGCCCGGGTGAAACGAATCCCGCAAATACTGTCAACCTAGTCATTGCTGGAGTAGTGAACTCCTCCATCTTGCGTAAAAACTACGGCCCAGGCGAGAAGCTCTTGATTGTGGTTCGACCCCGGGTGTACGACGAAGACGGGAGGAAATGTCGTGTCGTGGAATCAGCCTCCCAATACTTGGTGCACACGTTTGCCAGAAAAGGATGGACTAGTGAGACGACTGATTCGATTACCACTGCTGCTGACCACCGCTCTGGGACTGTTCGTCGGGCTCAGCGTTCCCACCCAGGCCGCCGAACTGGCGCGCGTGCGCGGTGATGTCTGTCGTGGGGGCGTGTGTGGCAGCGCGACTTTCAACTTCACCGGGATATACCAGCTGACCAACGTCAGCCTGTCCGTGAAGGACAGTAAGTGCGACAGTCACGACGTCTACATTCAGTTGCTGGTCTATAAAAACACGGGCAAGGTATACACAACCAAGCGGCGGAACAGCAAGGGCTGCCGCGGCGGATACAAGGCCTGGCACGGGCGCTCCTTCAGCACCAACGACTACATCAAGGGTGTGCGCGTGCGGGGGTGTGTGGATGACCCCGGTCGCGACACCTGCTACCACTCGCGGTATCTGGACAACCCGAACACCTAATTCAGGTGGACTGGCAGCGGAACAGGATCCTCCGTTAAGCCGGAGCGGGTTGCCGGGCACCGGACCGTTCCTGTGGTTGACACCCGGTCTCAGGCGGGCTGCGGCGAGACTGGTGGCGCGGAAGGGATTGCAGACGGAGTGTTCCTGCGCGCCACCAGTGTCCCGTATCGCCGAAGAAACGTGGGAGATGGGTGCGAGCGCACCAGCGGGGTCGCGTAGGCCGCGGGCGGTTCCGCGATCGTGCAGGGGATCAGCTGGCGGATCGACTACGTCGCGGCGACGGCGGGCATCGCGGAGAAGGCGGTGTCGTGCGCGGCCGAGCGGGCCGAGAGTTATGACGCCCGGTGGCCGGACCACGCGCCGTTGACCATCACGTTCGACTGGGTCCGGTGTACCTGATCACGCGTTCCGGCGCGTGGCCCCGTTGTGGAACAGACGGCGGTGCCGGAGGTGACGCGCCTGCTCGAACTGTTTGACAGGGCGGGCCGGTCGTCGTCCCGGCGGGTTCGGTGCTCGTGCCGGAGCTGACCGCGGTGCTCACGAATGGGTGATTCGGCGGCGACTGTCGCCCTGTTGCGGTACATCGAGCTTCGCGACATATCAAAGTTTCTGATTTGGTTCCGGGGCGGCTGCACCGGGCGGTACTGCACCAATTGGCCGACCGCACGCTGCCGGACATGTCCGAGATGCGCGTCACATTTGGTGCGAAAAGGGATGTTCTGCGCAGGAATCCCTTCCCGCCGGTGGCGGTCAGGGCAATTCGCATGACTCGATGATCCTGGGGAAGTCGTACCGGGTGCGGCATCCGGTGGATGTATCCGGTGCGCCATGGGTCTCACAACGAGAGCATGATTTTTTCGGCCGGGTGGAGCTGTTGGCACGGCTTCCCGTTACGGCAGGGTGAAGATCGCAAGCAGCTGGTGGGGACCAAATCCACGCCACTGTCACTTCGCGACGCAGGGGAGATGAGTATGTCTGCCAAGCGAGGCGGTCGAATTTCCACCATCGCGGTCGGTATCGCCCTTTCCGGTGCCATGGCGCTGGGGCTCGCCCCGGCCGCGACCGCGGCGAGCCCGGGGCTCGACTCCGCGGCTACGTCGGGCACGAGCCTCGGGGCGGAGTTCCTCGTCGGGGGCACCGCACCCAATTGCATCCAGGCCAGGCAAAAGAAGGGCATCACCTCCACAACGGTGTATGTCACGAACCGGTGCAAGCGGCACTACAAGATCAAGCTGATCATGAGCCGCGGTAGGGACAGCCGGTGTTTCCGCATTGCACCGCGACAGACCCGCTCGCACAAGTCCTATGGCACCCGACCGACCCTGAGCCGGATCGATCGGTGCTGACTCACGGCGGTTCGTGTTGATCGGAACGGACGTGCCCGCGGCGCCCGGGTGCGTTCGTTTCATTTTCAACCATGATGTGATCAGGGTTTTCCGCGCGGGGAGCGTACCGGAACGACGGCCGTATCGCTTCACGAAAAGCACAGGGCGCGGCCTACGTTGGCTCGACACAGCCGGTTTCGGGGAATCATGGATTCGCGTGGCGGCGTACTCCTACTTTGGAGCGACTTTCCCTGCGCTGCCTGGTCGGAACTGGGACATTGTCGGGGTAGCAGCCGGTGCGGCCGTGGGGCCGCCAGACGTCAGGATCAGTGACGATGACGACTCCGCCGGGCGCAACGAGTCTGCTGGTGCGGGATACGCCCCTGATCATCCTCGCCAACTTCGTCTCCGAGGTGACGGCAAGCCTGCAGGCACGCGAGGTGATGCTGCGGGGGATGGTGCAGGCCCCGCGCAAGATCTGGCTCACTCGACCGGGCGACGTGGTGGTGACCCCGGTCCCGGTCAGTGACGCATTCCGGTCCTATGCCTGCGAGCTGCTGGGCTTCGACCCTGCCATGCTCGACGTCGTGACGGTGCCGACGGACCCGGCCACGACGCTGTCCGAGGCGGTCCACCGTGCGGGGCTGGTCGACCCGCTGCGGGACCTCATCGCGGACCGGCCCGGTGTCGCGTTGCTTCCCACCACCCTCGACCGTGCGGCGGTGGGACTGGCCGCCGAACTCGGGGTGCTGGTCCACCCGTACGGACCCGCCGGTGTCCCGGACAGCGCTTTGGAGGTGGCCCGTCGGCTCAACACCAAGGCCGGTTTCCGTGAGCTCGCCCGGAAACTCGGGGTCCGCGTTCCCGACGGCCGGTTCTGCACCGGCGGGACCGAGCTCGCGGACGTGGTGCGTGAGCTGCTCGGCGACCATCCGCGCGTGGCGGTCAAGCCGAACCGCTCGGCCGGGGGCGAGGGGTTTCGGGTGCTTTCCCGGACGGACCTGCCCGACCTGGACGCCAGCCTCACCGCGTGTGCGGCTGCTGCGGGGATGGCGCCGGAGGGTTGGGTGGTGGAGGAGCATGTCGACTTCATCCGGGACGTGAGCGTGCAACTGGAGGTCGAGGGCGGCGGGCTTCGGGTGCTATTCAGCGGTGAAATGCGGACCACGGACGGCTCTTTCTGCGGTTACCGGGCACCCCTGCATGACGTCCCGCGCCAGACACGGCGTGAGTTGGAGCAGGGCGGTCTCGCGTTCGGCGCCTACCTGGCCGAACGGGGCTACCTCGGCCCCTTCGACATCGACGCCGGCCTCACCGCCGACGGAACGCTGTACGCCACCGAGAGCAACGTCCGACACACCGCCACCTCGACACCCGCGGCCCTGGTCCACCGGCTTCTCCCACCCAGCTACCCCGGTACCCCCACCTGGCTGGTCGGCTGTCGCCCCGCCACTGTGCGTCACGACTTCGCCCAGGCCCTACGACTCCTTCAACGGGCACACCTCGCGTACGACCCGTACCGCGTGGAGGGGGTCGTGCTCCACACCGGAGCACCCGCCGACGACAACACCTGGCGCTACACCATCATCGGCCCGGACCGCACCCGGGTGGAACAGATCGACACCGAACTGACCGACGTGCTGAAGATGGGCCACGGTAGTGGCGGCTTTCCGCGCCGCTATTCGCTGAGCAGGTGACTGCTACCGAGTCGGCTCTCGGGGTCAGGCGCGAGATCTCCGCGTGAGATCCGGCCGCACCGTGCGCTTTTCGTTATCCGGATCTCGGGGTGACGTCGCTAGCATGGAGGTCGGCCGGTTCGACACGGGTCCAGCGCGTCGAACCGGCCGACGTCTGTTCAGGGATGGCCATCAATTATCGGACGTACCATTCCTGGGTCTGGTCGCCGAAGCTGCAGTCCTCGATAACGAGCCGCGAGGACCGGGCCGGCTGGGTCAGACACGCGTTGTGGAAGTGCTCGTTACGGAAAACCACGGAACCGGGAATGAGGCCGGCCTGCTGGCGCCAGTGTTGCGTCGCGTCCCGGTCACAATCCTGCAACACCAGTGGGGCGCCCATCCGCGCCTGCTCGCCGCCCTTGACGTCGACGCACAGGTTGCTCTGCACACCCTTGAAAACGGTGCTGCCATCGGGGTAGCTCAGCAGCTTGAACTGCTGGTTCTGGCCGAAGTGCAGGTTCCAGCCGTAGATCGGCGTGCCCTTGGTGGTGCGTCCGGCCTCGACGTCCATGACCTGGCGGTACTCGACGTTCTGGACGTACCGCTTCGCCACCATCGGCTCCGGCGACGCCGCGCTGGCACCGGAGGTGGGGAGCAGGGCGAACGCGGCCGCCACGGCGGCGATCGCCATACCAATCGAACGTGCGCGCATGATCGTCCTTTCGGGTATTGCCGGTGGTGCGGAATGGGCGCTCCGAGCGTTTCGGGCGCCGGCCCGGACGTTTTCGTGTTGCCGTCCGTGGCCGGTGCCCGACGTTAGTAGCACGGGCCAGAATGGCCATCCGCTGACCGAGTGACCGGATCGGATTTTTCCGACAATCCCTGATCGGTCGCGGGCCGGGCGGGTGAAAAATTCCGCGGTTGATAACGCGCGCAGAATTGCGGTAGCAACCAGTTTTTGCCCTTGGTGTCGGCATTCATTCGGGCTAGGTAGAAGGTGATCAGCCCTTCGTGCGACCCCGTCGGGCCGAAATCCCGGCCCCAGGGCGAGCGGTCGCGCTCCGTCGTCGTGGCGGGGCAGGGGAGAGGTGATCGAACCCTTCGGTGAACTCGCGGGCTGCCGGAGCGCAGCCTGTGCGCCGGGGTTCCTCCACTCGCCGATCCGTCCCTCCTCACGGTGGCTGGGGCTCCTTCGGACCGGGTGGCCCGACCGCCTTCACCGCTTGGTTACCGAGGTCTCCTGGCCGCCCCGTGGACAGTTCCGGCTCGCTCCCGGGCGGTGGCGACTGCGTCCCTCGTTCGGACGCGTCCCGTTGGGTGAGTTGTACCCGCGTCCTTACTCGATGCCGTGGCCCCCTGTGGCGCCCACCCGGCGACCGGTGCCAGTAGCTCCGGCGCTACCGGTGGCGGCGTGCCCGAAACATCCCACAGCGCGCGAGCGTTTACTCGTATCCAGCTCGAGTCGACTGGCCCTTGTCCCAGTACGGGGGACACCGTCAAGGCTTCAGCTACGCCGATGTGGGTGATTTCTTAGTTTAGCCTTGACTAAACCAAGGTCGTCACCCACAGTTGTCCGGACCACGTAGGAACCTGCTTCCTCGAGGGGAGGCTGAGACATGGCTGACCCACGGTTGTCGAAGGAGACCTACACGGAGCGGCTCCCCGAGGAGCTGGAGCTCTTACCAGCCGCTTTCACCGCCGCGATCCGTACCTTCATGTCGCGCCACAAGATCGACCAGGCGACCCTCGCCGCCATGCTCGGCGTCACCCCCGGTCGCGTGAGTCAGATCCTGTCCGGCGACGCGAATCTCACCCTTCGAACCCTGGCCTCCGTCGCCGCCGCGCTCGACGCGCGTTTCGAGGTGACCCTCGCGCCGCATCCGGAACGCACCGCCTCGACCGTTGAACAGGGCGCGTCGGCGGTCTGGTCAACGTCGGACGGCCCGATGTTCCAGGCGGGCAGCGGGGCCCAGCTAGGTTCGATGTCCCGGGGATTCCATTGACCGCACACGGAAAATTACGCCAGCTTCGGCGCTTTCTCCTGCCGCACCATCACGACACCCGCGCGGTGGGTGCGTCTCCACTCCCGCTCAGCCTGACCGAGCACCGGGTTCACTGGCGGGAGGGCCGCCTGAGCGACGCCATGGTGAGACGCACGGCGGCGATCCGTCCGGGGTCCTGATAGGACTCGACAGCGTCCAGGTGTCCCCAGAGATACGCCTTCTTCAGTAGTCGGATGAAGTGGTCCTTTGCCAACTCCAGTGTGGAGCCGTCCTCCGGCTGGTACTGCGACAGGCCCTTCTCGATCTCCCGCAGGTGGACCTGGACCTTCTTTCCCTTCTCCGTTCCCTCGCCGACCCTGCTCGTCAGTTCGCACGCCAGTTGTTGCGTGGCGAAGCGCAGGGCGCTGTCATCATCCTCGGGCCTGGGCATCTGCCCATTGATCCAGTCCATGGTGTCGTTCTCGAGCTGCCCGTTGAGCCGCTCCCGCAACATGGTGAGCTTGAGATAGAGGAGTTGCTTGGCCTGGCTCAGGACGTTGCGGCCGCGACCGGCCGCTGCCTCGCCCTCCGCACCGCCGGCGCTGCCCACCGCATTGGCCATCGCCGAGGCACCGGCGGACCAGACGACGGGCGGCAGGATCGGCGTCAACAGGGGGAGCACGATTCCGAAGAGGGTGTGGAAAGACGTCTCGCAGCCGAGCAACGTGAACGTCTTGCGCCGGCTCTTCCACGTCTGGAGGAGGCGACCCCTGCTCTCACCGTGGCAGCGCGCCACGAGCGCTGTCGCATTCAGGATGAATGACACCGCGAATGCCCATGCCAAGTTGACGAGCAGGTCGAGCGCGTTCCAGTCGGTGGTTGACGCAGCGGTGACGTAAAGCGTGACCGTGGCGACCATTTAGCCACTCCAATGGCGGGGTAGCAAGGATGTTCGGGGAACCCTTGCGTTGTTACTGTCACGGCAATCGTTACGCGGCACTGTCCGCGTTACCTGGCACCACCTACGTTCGTTACCGGGTCAGACCGCCCCTGCTTCCGGAAGGACGCCCCGCGGCGTCGTCCCGCGTCGCAGTGGTTCGGTTCGCCGAAACGTGCCGCCGGCCCGTCCGAAGGCTCCACGAGTCATGGCTCCTCCTCCGTTTCCCTGCCGCTCCGCCCGCCACACCGGCTCCGCGGAGCGGCCGTACGTGTGTTGCCGGCGGGGTGGCTCCGGCGCGTGGGTGAACCGAGAAGCCGAGTGGCAGGGCGGGAAAGCTGAGCCTACGTGAGGGGAGCCGCCGATGGGGAGGGGTAACTGGTCCGAGTGGGTGTTTTTCCTGGAACCGGGCCGTGCGGCGGCCACCGGACCGATCCACTGAAAAAGAAGTTCGTGTCTTGTCGGCGGATGACCGGACGATTCTTGCCACCTTTCGTCCGGTTAAAGGTGGGCACCGAAAGAGATTTTCTCCTTCGGTAAGTTGCTGACACGATTTCCGGACGGAACACCTTTGCTTGCTTAAGCAAGGGTGCGGCTGCGTGGCGGGGAAGGTGGCTCCCATTGCCGGAGATGCCGGAGCCGCCCGCAACTCGAGACGCCCGGAATGTCCCAGATGTGTGGTCATGGTGGGCGGTCATCACCTGGACGCGATGACCGGACCGCCGGATAACGGGAACCTGCGCGGTGGCAGGGGCGTAGGTGACGTGAACGGGAGCGGGTGTTGGCGCGGGCAGGTGTGTACGCGGTGTCGGCCAGCGGGAGCCTTGCCGAGGGCAGGGGCCGGTCGTTTGGGCGAGATCGGTGCCGGTGTTGCCGGTCGACTCCGCGGATACGCCCACGTCAGCCCACCGGCATCCGCTTATGTTGTCGGCCCGACAGGCGGATACCCGAGTGTTGGTTCGGCCGGGATGTCTGGCCGGTGATTCACAGGAGAACGGGATGAGGCGGAACTCCTCCACAGCCTCGTCGACCGGGCGCGCGATGGCACCCCAGGATCGTCGCGGGGTCGTTGGCCAGCAGGTACCGGAATCGTGGCAACGCGTCGGTGGTGATCCAGCGCCAGCGGGCCTCGAACGTCGTGATGTTGGCGGTCGGCCCGGCCACGACGGCGAAGGGCGCGCCGCCGGGAATCGGCGACTGCGCGAGCATCTCGTCGTAGGACGGCTGCAGGACCATCAGCTGCTCGCGGTGGAGTATCCGCTCGTTGGCGAGTTCGACCAGTTCCGGGGCACGGGAGGCGATGTCCGCCCACACCCGGAGCAGGCCCGCGGGTACCTCGCCCGCCGCGTTCAGCCGGCGCATCGCCTCGATACCACCGTTGGCGTAAGCGTCGTGCTGCCACATGAGATCGGCGAAGAGGTCCTTGGCCATCGAGACCAGCTTGGCCTCGAAGTAGCGCAGCTCGGCATCGGCGATCTGGGCGAGGGAACGCAGCACGTCCGGCGAAAGGTCGACCCGCGGCGCGAGTGACTCGGGCGTCCCGCCGAGCGCGAGGAACTTGCGCACTGCCCGCAGATCTTGGAGTCCGGCGAGCACGACCTTGCAGGCCAGATTCGACAGGCGGGCCCACTCCATCTCCGTCTCACGAAGAAGCATCTCGCCGTAGTAGGTATAAATACGCTTCAGGGTCGGTTCGTTCGCGGTGAGGCCCAGCGCGGGGTCACAGGCGTCCCAGCCGATTCCCAGCCGTTCCGCGAGCTGCGAGCTGCCTGGAGTAGCGCTCACGCACCGCGGGGTCGAGCGGCGCCATGAGACCTGGTCCAGTGCGTAGGCCGTCCTGGCCGACATCGGACCGGCATCAGCGGTGATGTTGGCGGGCTCGACAGCTACTGGGATGTGGTCGGGTCGAACATCGAATCGGTCGTGGTGGTTTCGCCAGCGGGTCTGGCGGCGGCCGCATGCGCTGTTGGCCGGGTCAAACCGGTCCCCGTGGTGGCGCCAGGTTCGGGAGTCGCCGCACGTGCCTGGGCTCCGTCTACACCGGCTCCCGCGAGTAAGACCGTGATCAAGAACGCCGTTGCCACCGAGCGAGGACCAGACATCACACCCTCCCGCCGTCGCCGTCCGACTGACCGGGGGAGCGGCCTGCCCCGAAGAGACGATGCGGGCTGACAGAATCCGGTCACGAACGAAGTTTGGGCTCGCGAGCGACGGAACCGCATATCGGCCCTTGACGGACGAAGCGCGTATCTGCCGCTGTGATGCCCGTCATGGCGACGGAAATGTACTGGTCAACGGCCTTGCGCCAGCCGGGTTGTCGGTCGGCGGAAACCCCTCGCGCACCCATACGATGACCAAGTGGGTGAACAAGTCAGCGACAGCGCACTGCGTCGAGCCCTCCGTCGGGCACGGGACGGGGCGGCGTTGGACGTCACCGAGGCCGCCGTGCTCATGGCGGCTCGCGGCGAACACCTGGAGGAGCTGCTCGCCACGGCCAGCCGGGTCCGCGACGCCCACCTGGCCGCCGAGAACCGGGCGGGCGTCATCTCCTACAGCCGGAACGCGTTCATCCCGCTGACCCGGCTCTGCCGCGACCGCTGCCGCTACTGCACCTTCGCCACGGTGCCGCACCGCCTGCCGGCGCCCTTCCTGGAGCGCGACGAGGTCCTGGAGATCGCGCGGCGCGCCGCCGCGGCCGGGTGCAAGGAGGCCCTCTTCACCCTCGGTGACCGCCCCGAGGACCGCTGGCCGGCGGCACGCGAGTGGCTCGACGCCCGCGGCTACGCCTCCACCCTCGACTACGTGCGCGCGTGCGCCATCGCGGTGCTGGAGGAGACCGGCCTGCTGCCGCACCTCAACCCCGGCGTGATGAGCTGGACCGAGCTGCAGCGGCTCAAGCCGGTTGCGGTCAGCATGGGCATGATGCTGGAGACCACCGCCGAGCGGCTGTGGTCCGAGCCCGGCGGCCCGCACTACGGCTCGCCCGACAAGGAGCCTGCCGTCCGGCTGCGGGTACTCACCGACGCCGGCCGTGTCGGCGTCCCATTCACCACCGGCATCCTCATCGGCATCGGCGAGACGCTCACCGAGCGCGCCGAGTCGCTGCACGCGATCCGCAAGCTCGCCCGGCAGTACCGGCACATCCAGGAAGTCATCGTGCAGAACTTCCGCGCCAAGCCGGACACCGCCATGCGCAACCACCCGGACGCCGACATCGCGGACCTCGCCGCCACCACGGCTGTCGCCCGGTTGCTCCTCGGATCCGGCACCAGCGTGCAGGCCCCGCCCAACCTCATCGGCGAGGAGCACGACCTGCTGCTGCGTGCCGGCATCGACGACTGGGGTGGCGTCTCGCCGGTGACGCCCGACCACGTCAACCCCGAGCTGCCCTGGCCGCGGATCGAGGAACTGGAGCGGCGCACGGCTGCCGCCGGCTTCGCGTTGCGCGAGCGTCTGACGGCGTACCCGCATTACGTCCAGTCGGTGCTCGGCGAGGGGCAGAGTGCACCCTGGATCGATGCCAGGTTGATCGGACACGTCTCGGCACTCGCCCGCCCGGACGGCATGGCCGACGAAACCGCGATGCCGGTAGGCCGCACGTGGCAGGAGCCGGACGGCGGTTTCGATTCCACCGGTCGCACGGACCTGCACGCCAGCATCGACACCACGGGCCGCACCGGCGACCGCCGGGCCGACTTCGACACGGTCTACGGCGACTGGGAAGAGCTTCGACGCAGCGTCGTGGCACGCCAGCGACAGGCTGACTCCCACGAGCGGATGGCCGAAGCCGCCCAGGATGCGCTGCTGTCCGCGGCAGAAGCGGGCGATTGCCCCGAAAATGCGGGCAGCGGCCTCGCATCTGCCAGCGAACTCCCGAATCCCGCGGGAACAGACCACCAATCCGCGGGCACGCTCCTGGAATCTGCGGGCACGCTTCACGCAACCGCATCCGAGGTTGACCAATCGACGGACACGTCGCGACCGGGCCCGGGTCAGGGCGCGCCGGAGCGGTTGAACTCCGACGTCATTGCGGGGTTGAGGCTCGCAGCTGAGGACCCCGCGGCGCTCCTCGACGAGCGGCACACCGACGCCGCGCTCGCCCTTCTCACCGCCGACGGGCCCGCTCTGGAAGAGCTGACGCGCATCGCTGACCAGCTTCGTGCCGACGTCGTCGGTGACGACGTCACTTACGTCGTCAACCGAAACATCAATTTCTCCAACGTCTGTTACGTCGGCTGCCGGTTCTGCGCCTTCGCACAACGCGAGCGGGACGCCGACGCCTACCGGCTTTCCGTCGACGACGTCGCCGACCGCGCCGAGGAGGCATGGCGGGCCGGCGCCACCGAGGTCTGCCTGCAGGGAGGTATCGACCCGAAGCTGCCGGTCACCGGCTACGCCGACATGGTCCGCGCCATCAAGGCGCGCGTTCCCGGCATGCACGTGCACGCGTTCAGCCCGATGGAGATCGTCTCCGCCGCGGCGAAGGCGGGCGTGAGCGTCGAGGAGTGGCTGACCGAGCTGCGCGACGCCGGCCTGGACACCATCCCCGGCACCGCGGCCGAGATCCTCGACGACGACGTCCGGTGGGTCCTCACCAAGGGCAAACTGCCCGCCGCCACCTGGATCGAGGTGGTCAGCACGGCGCATCGGCTCGGCATCCCGTCCAGCAGCACGATGATGTACGGCCACGTCGACCATCCCGGCCACTGGCTGGGGCACCTGCGCACCCTGGCGCGGGTGCAGGACGGCAGCGGTGGGCTCACCGAGTTCGTGGCGTTGCCCTTCGTCCACCGCAACGCGCCCATCTACCTGGCCGGCATCGCGCGGCCCGGCCCTACGCAGCGGGACAACCGCGCCATTCACGCTATGGCTCGGCTGCTGTTGCACGGCCGCATCCACAACATCCAGTGCTCGTGGGTGAAGTTGGGGGACGAGGGCACCGCGCAGGTGCTCCGTGGTGGCGCGAACGACCTCGGCGGCACGCTGATGGAGGAGACGATCAGCCGGATGGCCGGCTCCGAGCACGGCTCGTCGCGCACGGTCGCGCAGCTCGAGGCGGTCGCCGCCGGGATCGGACGGCCCGCACGCCAGCGCACGACCACCTACGGCCCGGTGGAGGTGGCTCCCACGGCCCGGTGAGGGGCGTGGCTCGGGCGGAACAGCGCCTCGGGGTCGAGCCCGAGAGGCTCCCACAGCGCGGCGCGGGCCTCCGGGCACGGGACCGGATGATCTTGCTCCGAGGCGTGCTGTTACCGTGCGTCGCCGCAAGAATCCGAAGAGTTCCCCGAACGAGCCCTTGCGGGTTGACGGGTTGGGTAACTTCTCGGCGGTAACCTCGTGAACCGCGTGGGGCGCTTCGATCGCCCCGGCGGGGACGGCACGTCCCTCATCTGAACGAGGGGTAATCCCCCTGGGAGGCAGTCTCGTGCGCAGCCGAGCTCGCGCCGTGTCACGCCGTGCGGTGGCTCTTGCCGCGGCGTTCGCCTTCGTTGCCCTGATGGGGCTGGCGTCCGCCGGTAGCGCCGCGGCGGACGATGGCCATGTGCTCGCCGTGGAGACCCGTTCCGTCGCCCTGACCACGGCGCTGGGCGGGACCGTCGGTGTCACGGCGGTCGTGCTCGGGCTGGGCGGCATGGTGGCCGGTGCGGTGCGGCGCCGGAAGGGCGCCGCCGTCGCGGACCCCGCCAACGAGCGCGAGGACTGACGCTCCCGGCGAGCGCAGGGGATTGCTGAACGGGTCAGGTGGTGAGGTTCAGGTTGTGGCCTACCGGCCTGGTCCCGCCGACGAGAACCCTGCCTGCGGTCGCCATCCGCGCCCGATGCCGTGGCTGACGCACGGGAAGGACCCGTCAAGTGATTCAGATCACCGGCGGCGTCGGGGCTGGTGGCCGGTTGCGGCGGCTGCCCCGGCCGCAGATGGGTGGTCTTCGTTGGCGTGGAACGTGTTCCCCTCTCCTGCCGCGGCAGTGACGCACGCCAGGCTGGCAGGGGCCGGGTGTGTGACGGAACGAGATGCGTCGCATCGACACGGCCCCCACTCGGCGGAGGGCTCGAGGTGGTCGCCGCAGGGCCATCGAGCTTTGCGGGGTGCGTCAGGGCCGTGTCCGGGGCGGGCCGGTGGTTGCCGGGGTCGGGGAGGCGAGCCAGGCACCGAGTGACCCGAATCCGCATAAGCCCTGGTGGTGCGCGAGGCGGCCGCTGGAAGGCGCCGAGAAACCAACCACCGGGAATGCGGCTCGCTGTGTCGGCTCTGGCGCTGGGGTTGCGTGCTTCGGCTGCCTGCCGCGTTGCCAACCGCATTTGTGGTTTGCGACTGCGGTCGGAAAGGCGCGTTTGCGAGCCAATGGTGCGAGTGCCGGTGGCCACCGGCACACCGTCCCCGGAACGAAGCCGCCGACCGCCTCGTCACATGCCTTGGCCGGTGGGCGGGGTGCGTGACCTGGACGGTCCGGAGCGTGGGGACTAACTCCGTCTGGGCCGTTGCCGCTCGGTTGGGGGCCTGGGGGCGGTCACCGCGAGGTTGTGCGCTGTGCCGGGCGTGCGAGGGCGCGTTTTCGTCGGGACAGCTGCGACCCTTGCCGGGCGCCGACCGCCCGACGGGCGGTCGTCCAGCGCGGGGAACTTGCTGGCGTGCGCGGGTAGCTGCCTGGGTGGCGCCGGGCCGGGGTAGGTTCCGGGCAGGGCCCCCTCCTTCCGACCCGGCGGCCTGGAAGAATTCACTCATGACCGAGACGCCCACCCCGAAGCGCCCGCGCGTGCTGTCCGGCATCCAGCCCACCGCGGACTCCTTCCACCTCGGCAACTACCTGGGCGCCCTCCGTCAGTGGGTGGCGATGCAGGAGACGCACGACGCCTTCTACTGCATCGTCGACCTGCACGCCATCACCATCGAGCACGACCCCAAGGCCCTGCGCCGGCGCACCCGCGCCGCCGCGGCCCAGCTGCTCGCCCTCGGCATCGACCCCGAGCGCTCCATCCTCTTCGTGCAGAGCCACGTGCCCGAGCACGCCCAGCTCTGCTGGGTCCTGGAGTGCCTCACCGGCTTCGGCGAGGCCGGCCGCATGACCCAGTTCAAGGACAAGTCCGCCCGCCAGGGCGCCGAGCGGGTTACCGTCGGCCTGTTCACCTACCCCGTGCTGCAGGCCGCCGACATCCTGCTCTACCGCGCCGACGCGGTCCCGGTGGGCGAGGACCAGCGCCAGCACCTCGAGCTCACCCGCGACCTCGCCCAACGCTTCAACAGCCGCTTCGGCAAGACCTTCGTCCTGCCCGAGGCGTACATCCCGAAGGAGACCGCCAAGGTCTACGACCTGCAGGACCCGAACGCCAAGATGAGCAAGTCGGCCGCCACCCCGGCCGGCTTGGTCGACCTGCTCGACGACCCCAGGGTGTCGGCCAAGAAGATCCGCTCGGCGGTCACCGACACCGGCCGCGAGATCAGCTACCACCCCGAGACCAAGCCGGGCGTCAGCAACCTGCTGGTCATCTACTCGGCGCTGGCGGACCGGCCCGTCGCCGACCTGGAACGCGACTACGCCGGCAAGGGCTACGGCGACCTGAAGAAGGACCTCGCCGAGGTCCTCACCGACTTCGTCACCCCCCTCCAGCAGCGCGTCCGCTCCTACCTCGACGACCCCGCCGAGCTGGACAAGGTCCTCGCCCACGGCGCCGAGCGCGCCCGCGAGGTGGCCAGCCGAACCCTGGCCAGGGCCTACGACCGGGTGGGCTTCCTGTCGCCGGCGCGTTGAGGAGGCCGATCCGGGATAGCGTCCCCGCGTGGTCGACGAGCGGACGGACAAGACCGAGCGGTCCCGGCTGGACCGGCTCCGCGAGCAGCGCGAGTGGCTGGACCACCTGTTCCGGACCAAGGACCGCTACAACGAGCGCTACGGCAACCACTACGCCGCGGCGATCACCTTCTTCAGCGTGCTCTCCCTCGTCCCGCTACTGATGATCGCCTTCGCGGTCGGTGGGTTCGTCCTCGCCGGCCAGCCCGAACTGCTGGACCGCGCCCGGCAGGAGATCGTCGACGCGGTGCCCGACGCCAGCCTGCGCGACACCCTGCGCCGCGCCGTGGACCAGGCCGTCAGCCAGCGCTACTCGGTCGGCATCATCGGCCTGGCCTTCGCGCTCTACGCCGGCCTCGGTTGGATGTCCAACCTGCGGGACGCGCTCACCGCCCAGTGGGGCACCCCGGAACGGCCCAGCCCGCCGTTCCTGCGCAAGCAGCTTGCCGACCTGCTGGCACTGGTCGGCCTGGGCCTGGCCATGGCCGTGTCGTTCGGCCTCACCGCGGCCGCCACCGGCTTCGCCGACCACCTACTCGAACTGCTCGGGCTCCGCGGCCAGACCTGGGCCGCGGTGTCGTTCCAGGTCCTGTCCATCGCCTTGGCCGTGTTCGCCAACTGGGTGGTCTTCCTGTGGGTGCTGGCCCGGCTGCCCCGGGAGCCGGTGGCGTTGCGCAGCGCCATGCGGGGCGCTCTGGTGGCCGCGGTCGGGTTCGAGGCCCTCAAGATCGTCGGCGCGGTGTACCTGGCGCGGGTCACTGCCACCCCGTCCGGCGCCGCCTTCGGCTCCTTGCTCGGCCTCTTGGTGTTCGCCTTCCTCGTCGCCCGGTTCCTGCTCTACGTCACCGCGTGGACCGCCACCGCCCGGGAGAACCTGCGCCCCGAACCGATCCAGCCGCCACCACCAGCGGTGATCCGGCCCACGGTGGCCGTCGGCGCCCGGCCGGACACACGCACCGCGGCCGGGTTGCTGGGGGCCGGCGCGCTGGCCGGAATCGCGCTGCGTAGTCTCCTCCGTCGCCGGTAGTGACCGCCTAGGGCTGCGGCGGGTAGCGACCGGTACGCCCACCCTGCCGTGGCGCGGCGTGGGGCGGGTGGGTGGCCAGGCGGGCCCGGTGCCCGCGGACCACCGAACGAAGGAGATCAGTGGTGTCCACCACGCATCGGAAGAGGACCGCCGCCGTGGCGACGTTCGCCGCGTTCGGCGGGGTCCTGGCCCTCGCGCCGGCGGCGACCGCCGATCCCGGGCCGTCCCCCCTCCAACCGCGGGAGAGCTGCCAGGCATCCTGGTACAGCACCCGGTCGGGCGGCTACACGGCAGCCCATCGCACGCTGCCGATGGGAACGAAAGCCCGGGTGACCAACCGCAGGAACGGCAAGTCGGTCGTCGTGACGATCACGGACCGCGGCCCCTTCGTCCGCGGCCGCTGCGTCGACCTGAGCAAGCAGGCGTTCGCCGCCATCGCGCCACTGAGTCAGGGCGTCGCTCCGGTGACAGTGCGACGGATCTGAGCACCCCGCGGGCCGCCCACCGGCCCGCTCTCCACAACGCGGATGGGGCCCGGAGGTCGCGAACTCCGGGCCCCATCCATGTCGCTGCCGAGTTGGGTGCGCCACCAGCCCGAAGAACGCGGGTACGGACTTCAGGTGCGCTCCGCGGAGGTGCGATGGCCCGCGCGGCCCGCAAACGGGGTTTCCGCACCGGAGTGGGGCTGACGCCGGGCGGGCGCGGCGCCGGTCGGCCGCACCCAGCCGATGTGTCGCTGGACGGGCGTCCCCCGGATGCGGCGCCGTCAGAGCAGGTTAGGTGCGTCGGCGTCGGGCGGCCCGCCCCTACCGCACCACCTCGCCGGGATGTCGACTCAGCTACTCATCGCCCTGCGACGCGCCACCGCCCGCTTCCG
Source organism: Longimycelium tulufanense (assembly GCF_014645795.1). GTDB lineage: Bacteria > Actinomycetota > Actinomycetes > Mycobacteriales > Pseudonocardiaceae > Longimycelium > Longimycelium tulufanense. Next base: position 130,728 of record NZ_BMMK01000014.1, read on the forward strand.
CCGCACATACATCGCCATCACGATCAGGAACGCCACACCGGCCGCGATCGTCAGCGGCATACCCACCGTGCCGAACGCGCTGTCATCGCCGTTCGGGCTCTTCGGCGCCGCCAGCTCACGGTCCGGATCCGCGGCTGGTTGCGGTGCCGGGCCGGTCGTGGTGGCCAGCACCGCCTGGGGTGGCCCGCTGACCAGCTCGCCCACCCTGGCGTGCCGGTTCAGGGCGAAGCCGTAGTCCAGCAGCTTGGCACCCTGCTTCCAGGCCGGCACCGGCTGCTGCTCGGTGCGCAACACCACCGCGACGAGCTTGCGGCCGTTCCGCTCGGCCGCCCCGATGTAGGTGTGCCGGGCGTCGTCGGTGAACCCGGTCTTGCCGGCCATGCCACCCGGGTACTGGGTGAGCAGCTGGTTGTCGTTGACGACCCGCGGCCCCTTGCTCAGGCCCTTCAGGTCGATGAACCGGGTGGCCTCCGCCTTCCGGAAGTCCGGATTCTGCATGGCCTTGCGGAAGACCAACGCCAGGTCGTAGGCCGAGGTCATCTGGCCCGGGCCGTCCAACCCGGACGGGGTGGCGGCCTGGGTGTCCAGCGCGCCCAGTTCCCTGGCCAGCGTGTTCATCTTGGCCACGGCCTTGTCCAGCCCGCCGAGCTGGCGCGCCAGCGCGTGCGCCACGTCGTTACCCGAACGGATGAGCATCGCCGTCATCAGCTGCCGGACCGTGTACTGCTGGCCCGGGACCAGCCCGACCCGTGTCTCCTCCTGCTCGGCGTCCTCCTTGCTCACGGTGACCTTGTCGTCCAGCTTCACGTCACCCGAACTGAGCACGGTCAACGCGGTGAGGACCTTGATCGTGGAGGCGGGACGCTGCCGGGCGTGCGGGTTGTGAGCGGCCAGCACGTTGCCGGTGTCCAGGTCGGCGACCAGCCACGACGCCGCGGACACGTCCTTGGGCGGCTTCGGCGCCCCCGCCGGGAGCACGTCGCCGCAGCCGCCCAGCTTCTCGCCGCCGACCGGGTGGTCCGGGATCGGCGGTGGGGGCGGGGACGACTTGCCCGGTGCGGGCTGCTCGGAGGTGTCCACCGGTGGGGGCGGCGCCGTCCGGTTCTCGCACGCCGCCGCCAGCGGCTTGTGCCGCACGTGGTCCGCCGCCTTCGGCGCCGCCGTGGCCGCGGGCGACACGGCCGCGAACAGAGCACCGGCCGCGGCGAGCACCGCCACGGCCGAACGGCGAAACTGCTTCGTAGGCATCGGGTCCAGGCTAGCTACCCCTGCCGCGGTGGGCGCATCGGACACCACCGATACTGGGTGGGTGAGACTCTCCCGCCGCGCCTCGCTCTTCCTGCTCGCCTTCGCGGTGTGGACATGGCTCATCTGGCCGAACTTCCTGCGCAACATCTGGAAGGATCCCCGCTCGTGGGCCGCGGAGGGTGGCCCGACCTCGTTCTTCACGGTGCACCTGCTGCTCGTGCTGGCCTCGCTGCTCTTCGGCACTGTTATCGGTGTCATCGGCTGGCGGGGTTACCGCGCTGGTCGGGCGACCGGGGCGAACCCCACCCGGGCCAACGACCACGACGGACCGAAGTGACCGACTGACCTCCCACCACACCGAGGAAGGACACCCCGTGGAGTTCGTGCGCAACCTGCTGTTGTTCCTGCACCTGCTGGGGATGGCGATCCTGGTCGCCATGTTCTTCCTGCAGCGCAGGACGGCCCCGGAGGGGCCGCTGAACAACCCGGAGGGGCCGCTGAACAAGGGTTGGCTGCATGGATCGGTGCTGCAACTGCTCACCGGCATGGGGCTGGTGGGTGTGGCCGAGGTCATGGACCGCGACCTCAACCACGTCAAGATCGGCGTGAAGCTGGTGGTGGTCGTCGTCATCGCCGGCCTGGCCGTTGGCTTCCAGAACAGGGAGCGCATCGCCAATTGGCTGACACCCACCCTGGCGGCGCTGGTCGTGCTGAACACCGGTGTGGCCGTGTTCTGGAGCTGACGGCCCGCCGGCGCCGTCGCACGGCCTCGCCACGGACAGCTAACCACGACCCGATCGACAACACGGAAGTGCCCCCTGGCCGTTACCGGACCAGGGGGCACTTTCGTCACGTTCGGCACGCGTGCGCTCCGCGTCCCGCGTCAGACCCGACGGAACAGCAGGGCGCGCTTGACCTCCTGGATCGCCTTCGTGACCTGGATGCCACGCGGGCAGGCGTCCGTGCAGTTGAACGTCGTACGGCAGCGCCAGACACCGTCCACGTCGTTGAGGATGTCCAGCCGCTCCTCGGCGCCCTCGTCCCGGCTGTCGAAGATGAACCGGTGCGCGTTGACGATCGCCGCCGGGCCGAAGTACCGCTGCTCGGACCAGAACACCGGGCACGAGGTGGTGCAGGCCGCGCACAGGATGCACTTCGTGGTGTCGTCGAAGCGCTCCCGGTCGGCCGCCGACTGGATCCGCTCCCGGGTCGGCTCGTTGCCGCTGGTGATGAGGAACGGCTTGACCGCACGGTACGCCTCGAAGAACGGCTCCATGTCGACCAGCAGGTCCTTGTGGACCGGCAGGCCCTTGATGGGCTCCACCGTGATGGTGGTGTGCTTGCCCGCACCCGCCAGCAGGTCCTTCACCAGCACCTTGCACGCCAACCGGTTCACGCCGTTGATGCGCATCGCGTCCGAGCCGCAGATGCCGTGCGCGCAGGACCGGCGGAACGTCAGCGTGCCGTCCAGGTACCACTTGACGTAGTGCAGCAGGTTCAGCACCCGGTCGGTCGGCAACGCCGGGACGTCGAAGGACTCCCAACACGGCTCGGTGTCCGTCTCCGGGTTGAACCGGCGGATCTTCACGGTGATGGTGGTGGCGCCCTCCGGCACCGGCGGCTGCGAGCCGCGGCTACCCGCCGTTGGCGCCTTCTCAACGGTCGCTGTCATCAGTACTTGCGCTCCATCGGCTGGTAGCGGGTGATGGTGACGGGCTTGTAGTCCAGCCGGATGTCCGCGGTGAGGACCTCCTGCAGGGACTTGTGGTGCGCGTGGCCCGGCTCGATGCCCTGCTTGTAGGCCATGGTGTGGCGCAGGAAGTTGACGTCGTCGCGGGCCTGGTAGTCCTCGCGGGCGTGCCCGCCGCGCGACTCCTTGCGGTTGATCGCGCCCTGCACCAGCGCCTCGGCCAGGTCGAGCAGGAAGCCCAGCTCCACGGCCTCCAGCAGGTCGGTGTTGAACCGCCGGCCCTTGTCCTGGATGGATACCCGGGCGTACCGCTCCTTGAGCGCCTGCACGTCGGTCAGCGCCTGCTTGAGGGTGTCCTCGGTGCGGTACACCGAGGCGTTCATGTCCATCGTGGCCTGCAGTTCGGTGCGGATGTCCGCGACCCGCTCGTTGCCGGTGCCGCCGCGCACCCCGTCCACCAGTGCCTCGACGAACCGCGCCGGCTGCTCCGGCAGCTCGACGTGCTCGTGGACGGCCGCGTACTCCGCGGCGGCGATGCCGGCTCGCCGGCCGAACACGTTGATGTCCAGCAGGGAGTTGGTACCCAACCGGTTCGCGCCGTGCACCGACACGCACGCGCACTCGCCCGCCGCGTACAGTCCGGGAACTACGTTGTCGTTGTCCCGCAACGCCTCGCCCTCAATGTTGGTGGGGATACCACCCATCGCGTAGTGCGCCGTCGGGTACACCGGCACCGGCTCGGTCACCGGGTCGATGCCCAGGTAGGTGCGGGAGAACTCGGTGATGTCCGGCAGCTTGGCGTCCAGCACCTCGGCACCGAGGTGGGTCAGGTCCAGCAGCACGTAGTCCTTGTTCGGGCCGCAGCCGCGACCCTCGCGCACCTCGGTGGCCATGGCGCGGGCCACCATGTCGCGCGGTGCCAGGTCCTTGATGGTGGGCGCGTAGCGCTCCATGAACCGCTCGCCGTCGGCGTTGCGCAGGATGCCGCCCTCGCCCCGCGCGCCCTCGGTGAGCAGGATGCCCAGCCCGGCGAGGCCCGTCGGGTGGAACTGGTAGAACTCCATGTCCTCCAGCGGCAACCCCTTGCGGAACACGATGCCCATGCCGTCGCCGGTCAGCGTGTGTGCGTTCGAGGTGGTCTTGAAGACCTTGCCGAACCCGCCGGTGGCGAACACGACCGCCTTGGCCTGGAACACATGGATCTCGCCGGTGGCCAGCTCGTAGGCGACCGCGCCGGTGCACACCGGACCGTTGTCGGTGTCGGTGAGGCAGATGTCCAGGACGTAGAACTCGTTGAAGAACTCGATGCCCTGCTTGACGCAGTTCTGGTACAGCGTCTGCAGGATCATGTGACCGGTGCGGTCGGCCGCGTAGCAGGCACGACGAACGGCGGCTTCGCCGTGGTTGCGGGTGTGGCCGCCGAACCGCCGCTGGTCGATCCGGCCCTCGGGCGTACGGTTGAACGGCAGGCCCATCTTCTCCAGGTCGAGCACGGCGTCGATGGCCTCCTTGGCCATGATCTCGGCCGCGTCCTGGTCGACCAGGTAGTCACCGCCCTTGACGGTGTCGAAGGTGTGCCACTCCCAGTTGTCCTCCTCGACGTTGGCCAGGGCCGCACACATGCCGCCCTGCGCCGCGCCGGTGTGCGACCGGGTGGGGTAGAGCTTGGTCAGCACCGCGGTGCGGCAGCGCTGCCCGGCCTCGATGGCCGCGCGCATGCCGGCGCCGCCGGCACCGACGATGACCACGTCGTACTTGTGGAACTGCATCGTTGGTTCTCCTCGCCGGCCGCGTCAGTTCCCGATGTTCGGGTCGAAGGTGAAGATCACGAACGAGCCGAGCGCGATGGTCAGCACGGTCGCCGTGTAGAGCAGAATCTTCAGCCAGAACCGGGAGGCGTCCCTGCGGGCGTAGTCGTTGATGACGGTCCGCAGGCCGTTGGCGCCGTGCAGCATGGCCAGCCACAGCATGGACAGGTCCCAGAACTGCCAGAACGGCGACGCCCAGCGGCCGGCCACGAAGGCGAAGTTGATGCGGTGCACGCCGCCGTCGAGGATGTTCATGATGAACAGGTGGCCCAGGACGAGCACCACCAGCGCCAGGCCCGACAGCCGCATGAACAGCCAGCTGTACAGCTCGAAGTTGCTGCGCCGCACGGGCGCGCGGCGCGGGGTGCGCGGGGCGTCGAGGGCCGGCGTGGAGTCCAGGGTGGCAGCCATGATCAGTGACCCCCGAACAGCTCGGAGATGGTGCGGGCGAGCATGAAGTAGGCACCGGGGACCATCACCAGCAGCCAGATGCCCGCGATGACCCAGAACATCGCCCGCTGCACCTTCGGTCCCTTGGACCAGAAGTCGACCAGCATCACCCGGATGCCGTTCAGCGCGTGGTAGAGCACGGCGCCGACGAGGCCGACCTCCATCAGGTTGACCAGCGGGTTCTTGTAGAGCTCGATGGTCTTGTCGTACGCGTTCGGCGAGACCCGCACCAGCGCGGTGTCCAGAACGTGCACGAGCAGGAAGAAGAACGTGAGTACGCCGGTGATCCGGTGGGCTACCCACGTCCACATGCCCAGGTCTCCGCGGTACAAGGTGCCCCCGCCGCCGCGGGAGCCGCCCTCCCGCGCCGGGGCGCCCCCCGTGCCCAACTCGGAGGCGGTGGTGCTGGCCATGGTGGACGGCCTCCAACATCGCTGGTGGACTGCGGCTCCGCGTTCGGGTATACGGAGCCTTGACCTTCCGGATGCTAGTCCTGCGTCATCCACCCGGCCCAATGGCGGACGTCTCGGTGTGATCGATGAGACAACGTGTGGTAAACGCCGTGATCGTCCTGCCCCGGCCCCGCTCCGGCGGGAGTGTCGGCAGAACCGCAGTTCAGTGGGCGTGTGGGTGCGTGTGACCCGGTCGGGTGAGCGAGCCTTGCGGCTCACGGCGGCGGTCACTCCGGGTGCGCATCGAATGGGTGCCAGACGCGGTGTCGAACGCTTGTTCTAGGCGGCATCGCGCATTCCGTACCGATTCCGGAGAACGTCGGGCGACCGGGTGAACCGTCTCCACCATTCCATTCTTTTTGTTGTCTGAACGGGGAATCGGGTTGCGCCGTCGTCGTTTCGCGCCCGGATGTGATGGTGGCGCAGGCTGAAGCCTTGTGCCGTGAGGCGGGAGACACCCGGTTGCGGGCCGAGGAGCGGAGGGGATGGCCCGGCAGCAAGCGGGCGTCGGGCGGCCGATCGGGCTCTGTACCGAGAGGTTGTGGGGCGGCGGAACCCTCTCGGCGTCCGGATCGGTTCTGCAGTGCCATCTGTGGCGGGTGGGGCGGTCGTGCCCTCGCGCTACTTCCGTGCTGCCCGGTGTGTCCGAATCCCGCGCAGCAAGAACAACTTGGGCCCCGAGTGGCTACTGAGTGGGCGGGTATCGGCGGCTGTCGGTGCGGAGCGTAGGCATTCTCGTTGCGGAGCGTCATCAACCGGAATCGCTGCGCTGAACACCGCCAACGATTCGGTCACGTGGCCAGACCACCGTGCCGCCCCACCTGCGAGGACGAGGTACCGTCCCTGCCCGACCCACCAACGGCGGTGGTGTCGTGCTCGTGAAAGCGGGAGGAGAACGAGCAGTGCGTCGAATGCGCGGCGTCGTCCTCGCGGTCATCGCCCTCACCGGCGCGATGTCCCTCGTGGCCTGCGCCAAGGACGCTGGGCGGCGTGGCTCCGTCGGCGGTCAGGCCGCGGCCTGCAAGCTCGCGGACAAGCCCGAGCTGATCCCCGGCCTCATTGCCACCACCACGGCGACCGGCGAGCGGATCGACGGCAGCCACCTGCGGGTCGGCCTGGCCTTCGACGTCGGCGGCCGGGGCGACGAGTCGTTCAACGACGCCGCCGCGGCCGGCATCGACCGGGCCAAGGAAGAGCTGGGCATCACCGACGTCCGGGAGGTCACCGCCTCCCACCAGGAGTCCGAGGACGTCAAGCAGTCCCGTCTCCGCCAGCTCGCCCAGGACGGTTTCAACCCGATCATCGCCGTGGGCTTCTCCTACGCCGACTCGCTCGAGGCGGTCGCGCCCGAGTTTCCGAACGTTCGTTTCGCCCTGGTCGACGCCACCGTCGAGGGTGCTCCCAATGTCACCCCGCTTCTCTTCTCCGAGGAGCAGGGCTCGTTCCTGGTCGGTGTTGCCGCCGCCTACAAGAGCAGGAACTGCCACGTCGGGTTCGTCGGCGGCGTGGAGACCCCGCTGATCCAGAAGTTCGAGGCCGGTTTCCTGCAGGGCGCCAAGGCCGCCGCCCCGGACATTCGGGTCGACGTCAAGTACCTCACCTCGGCCGGCGACTTCTCCGGCTTCAACGACCCGGAGAAGGCCACCCACTCCACCCGCGGCCTGCTCGACCGGGGCGCCGACGTGATCTACCAGGCTGCGGGCGGGTCCGGTAAGGGCGTCTTCGCCGCGGTCGACGACGCCGACGGCGCCATGGCGATCGGCGTCGACTCCGACCAGTACAAGCAGAAGAACCTCGCCGCCTACCGGGACGTGATCATCACGTCCATGCTGAAGCGGGTCGACGTCGGCGTCGTCGACTTCCTGCGCGCGGTGGCCAAGAACGACCTGAGCGCCATGCCCGACGTCCTCAACCTCAAGGAGAACGGCGTCGACTACGCCACCTCCGGCGGGAAGCTCGACGACATCGAGGACGTGCTCGAGGCGTACAAGAGCCAGATCATCGCCGGCAACATCGAGGTGAGGGACAGGCCGGGCGCCTGAGCGCGTGACTTCGGGGCCCGAGGACCGCCTCCTCGGGCCCCGGCCCTTGAGGAGTGAGCAGATGACCACCCCAACACCCACCGGCACCGACGCCGGGGCGGATCCGGGCGGCGGTGCCACCGCCGTCGTGCTCAGCGGCATCACCAAGCGGTTCCCGGGCGTCGTGGCCAACGACAACGTGTGCCTGACGGTGCGCCGCGGCGAGGTGCACGCGCTCTGCGGTGAGAACGGCGCGGGCAAGTCGACCCTGATGAAGACCCTCTACGGCATGCAGCAGCCGGATGAGGGCACCATCGAGATCAACGGCGAGCAGGTGCACTTCCGCTCGCCGGCGGACGCCATCGCCGCCGGCATCGGCATGGTGCACCAGCACTTCATGCTCGCCGACAACCTCACCGTGTTGGAGAACGTGGTGCTCGGCGCGGAGTCGGCGCACGGCATCGGTGGGCGGGCCCGCCGCCGCGTGGCCGAGCTGGCCCGGCAGACCGGCTTCGACCTGGCCCCGGATCTGCTCGTCGAGCGGCTCGGCGTCGCCGACCGGCAGCGTGTGGAGATCCTCAAGGTCCTCTACCGCGGGGCCCGCATCGTCATCCTCGACGAACCCACCGCCGTGCTGGTGCCGCAGGAGGTCGAGGACCTGTTCGCCAGCGTGCGTGCCATGCGGGAACAGGGCTACACGTTCCTGTTCATCTCGCACAAGCTCGACGAGGTGCGCGCGATCGCCGACTCCATCACGGTGATCCGTCGCGGCACCACGGTCGGTACCGCGGACCCGGCCACGGTGACCAACCGCCAGCTCGCCGAGATGATGGTCGGCACCGAGCTGCCCAGTCCGCAGACCCGCGAGTCCGTCGTCACCGACCGTGCGGTGCTGGAGCTGCGCGGCCTGACGCTGCGCGCCGAAGGCGACGGCCGGGAGCTGCTGCACGACCTCGACCTCACGGTGCGGGCCGGCGAGATCCTGGGCATCGCCGGTGTCGAGGGCAACGGCCAGACCGAGCTGGTCGAGACGATCATGGGTATCCGTCGGGCCAGCGCCGGCCGGATCCTATTGTCCGGCAAGGACATCACCCGGGTCGGCACGCTCGCGCGGCGGGAGGCCGGCATCGGCTACGTGCCCGAGGACCGGCACCGGTACGGCCTGCTGCTCACCCAGCCGCTGTGGTGGAACCGCATCCTCGGTTACCAGACCCGTCGGCCGACCGCCAGGCGCGGATGGCTGGACCGGGCCGGTGCGCGTCAGGACACCGAGCGGATCGTGCGCGACTTCGACGTACGCACGCCCGGCATCGAGGTTGCGGCCGCCGCGCTGTCCGGCGGTAACCAGCAGAAGCTGATCGTCGGTCGCGAGCTGTCCGGCGACCCGGTGCTGCTCATCGCCTCGCACCCCACGCGCGGCGTGGACGTGGGCGCGCAGGCGCTGATCTGGGAGCAGATCAAGGACGCGCGGGCGGCCGGCCTGGCGGTGCTGCTGATCTCGGCCGACCTGGACGAGCTGCTCGGCCTGTCCGACACGATCAAGGTGATGTTGCGCGGCCGGCTGGTGGCCGAGGCCGACCCGAAGACGGTCACGCCCGAGGAGCTGGGTGCCGCCATGACCGGCGCCGCCGGCGACAGGGACGCCAAGAAGGACGGCGCCGCCGACCATCAGGAGCCCGGCGAGGGGGGTGATCGGTGATGGGGTCGTTGCGCGGCCAGCTGCTGCCGCCGGTGTTGGCGATCGCGTTCGCCGCATTGCTGTGCACGATCACGCTGCTGATCTCCGGGGCCAACCCGGGCAGTGCGCTCGCCGCGATGGTGGGCCAGGTCGGTGAGGGCACGACCGCGGTCGACATCGTCAACTCGGCGTCGGTCTACTACCTGGCGGCACTGGCGGTGGCGATCGGGTTCCAGATGAACCTGTTCAACATCGGCGTCGAGGGGCAGTACCGGCTCGCCGCGGTGGTTGCCGCCGTGGTCGGTGGCGCGGTCGCGTTGCCCACCGGGGTGCACGCCGCCTTCATCATCGTGGTTGCGGCCCTCGTCGGCGCTGCTTATGCCGCCATCCCCGCGATCCTGAAGGTCACCCGGAACGTGCACGAGGTGATCTCCACGATCATGTTGAACGCGATCGCGGCCGGCATCATCGCCTTCATGATCCGCGACGACATGTTCGGCGTGTTGCGCGGTAACAACATCTCGACCGCCGAGATCGCGTCCAGCGGGTGGGTGCCGGGCGTTCCCCTGGGTGGTTACGGGACCCTCTTCGGCCTGGCGTTCCTGGCCGTGGCCGTCGGCATCGGCTACTGGGTGTTGATGAACCGCACCCGGTTCGGGTTCGAGCTGCGCGCCGCCGGCGAGTCGCCCACCGCGGCCACCGCCGGTGGCGTCAACGCCAAGCGGATGATCCTGGTCTCGATGCTGCTCTCCGGCGGTGTCGCCGGCCTGGTCGCCATGCCCGAACTGCTGGGCCGCGACCACACCTACCTGATGACCTCGCCGGCCGGATACGGCTTCACCGGCATCGCCATCGCGCTGCTCGGCCGCAACCACCCGGCGGGGATCGCGTTCGGCGCCCTGCTGTGGGCGTTCCTGGACAAGTCCGCGGTGGCGCTGGACAACGTGGGCGTGCCGAAGGAGATCGTGACGATCATGCAGGGCTCGATCGTGCTGTCCGTGGTGGTCGCCTACGCGGTGGTCCGCCGCTTCGAGCTGCGCGCCGAGCAACGCCGGGTCGGCCAGAAGCTCGGCGGCGCCGAGCCGGCCGCCGCCACCGCCGGAGGTGCCTCGTGAACCTGGTGACCACCTCCTCCGCCGAGCCCAACCCGTCGGCCGGCCCGATGACCGAACCGGCCCCCGCGCCGCGGAGGCGCGTTCCCGGCTGGCTGTCGGCCATGCTGTGGGTGGCGATCGCGATCACGGTGGTGTCCACCACCTCGTACTTCACCGGACTGCCGGAGCTCACCTCGTCTGGCACGGTGCAGACCGCGCTGCGGCTGGCACTGCCGATCATGCTCGCCGGCCTCGGCGGCCTGTGGGCCGAACGCGCCGGCGTGATCAACATCGGCCTCGAGGGCATGATGATCATGGGCACCTGGGGTGCCGCCTGGGGCGGTTACCAGTGGGGTCCGTGGGCCGGGATGCTCGCGGCGGCGGTGTTCGGCGCGCTGGGCGGGCTGGTGCACGCCGTCGCGACGATCACCTTCAACGTCAACCACATCGTGTCCGGCGTCGCCATCAACCTGCTCGGCGCGGGCGTCACCAAGTACCTGTCGACGCTCATCTTCGCGCCGATCTCGCAGAACCCGCGCGAGTCGCCGGCGGTGCCCAAGTTCGACACGTTCTCGGTGCAGCCGCTCACCGACTGGTTGCGTAGTCTCGAGGACCTGCAACGGGTGGGGATCTCCGACGTCGCCGGAATCCTGCGTGGACTGCTTATCAACGTGTCGCCGTTGACCCTGATCGCGATCCTGCTGGTTCCGGTGAGCTTCTTCGTGTTGTGGCGCAGCCCGTTCGGCCTGCGGCTGCGGTCCTGCGGCGAGAACCCGGTCGCCGCGGAGTCGCTGGGCGTCAACGTGTACCGCTACAAGTACCTCGCGGTGACCGCCTCCGGTGCGCTGGCCGGGCTGGGTGGTGCCGCGCTGGTGCTGCAGCACGGCCAGCCCGGTTACCTGGAGGGACAGACCGGCGGGCGTGGCTTCATCGGCCTGGCCGCGATGATCTTCGGCAACTGGCGACCGGGCGGGTTGCTCGGTGGTGCCGCGTTGTTCGGCTACACCGACGGCCTGCAGCTGCGGCGTGGCGAGGAAACGGTGCACGCGTTGCTCTACGGTGCGGTGTTGTTCCTCGTGGCGTTGGCGATCTTCCAGCTGATTCGGCGTCGGTGGCTTCCGATGGTGATCGCCGGGGCGTCCGCTGGACTGCTGTATGCGCTGTACTGGTACACCGACGAGCTGCCGGAGCAGCTCACCCCGTACGCACCGCACTTCCTGACCCTGATCGTGCTGGCGGTGGCGGCACAACGGCTCCGACCACCGGCCGCGATCGGTGCGACCTACCGGAAGGGTGAAGGGGGCTAGCCCAATGTCGTCCACAGTGGACTGGGAGGCGTTGCGGTCGGCCGCCGCCGAGGCAGCCGACCACGCCTACTCGCCGTACTCCGGACTGCGCGTGGGAGCCGCCGGTCTCGCCGACGACGGGCGGCTGGTCGCCGGCTGCAACATCGAGAACGCCTCCTACGGGATGGCGCTGTGCGCCGAGTGCACGATGGTGGGGCAGCTGCGAATGACCGGTGGCGGCCGGCTGGTCGCGGTGGCGGTCCGCGGCGGGGACGGCGAGCTGCTCATGCCGTGTGGACGTTGTCGCCAGATCCTCTTCGAGCTGGGTGGCCCGGACTGCCTGGTGGACACCCCCGGCGGCCCCAGGTCGATGCGCGAGGTACTGCCGGACGCGTTCGGCCCCGACGATCTGCCCTGAACCGGTCGCGTCCGGTTTCCCAGCGCGTAATACATTTCGGACTGATACATCCGACAACGCCGAGGAGTGCTCAACGATGAGCAGCGAGGCGGCTCCCCCCGTGGGCCGTGCCATCACTGCCGTGGACGTCATCCGCGCGAAGCGGGACGGGCAGGTCCTGACGCCGGCACAGATCGACTGGGTCATCGACGCCTACACGCGTGGCGCTGTCGCGGACGAGCAGATGTCCGCGTTGGCGATGGCGATCTACCTCAACGGGATGAACCGGGCCGAGATAGCGCGCTGGACGCGGGCGATGGTGGAGTCCGGCGTGCACTTGGAACTGGGCGGTGTGGACCGGCCAACCGTCGACAAGCACTCGACGGGCGGTGTTGGTGACAAGATCACGTTGCCGCTCGCACCGCTGGTCGCCACGTGCGGGGCGGCGGTGCCGCAGCTGTCCGGGCGGGGGCTCGGCCACACCGGCGGGACGCTGGACAAGCTGGAGTCGATCCCGGGTTGGCGAGCACACCTGTCGGTCGAGGAGATTTCCCGCCAGCTGCGGGACGTTGGCGCGGTGGTTTGCGCGGCGACCGAGGGGCTCGCCCCGGCCGACCGCAAGCTCTACGCGCTGCGTGACGTGACGAGCACTGTCGAGTCGGTGCCACTGATCGCCAGCTCGATCATGAGTAAGAAGATCGCCGAGGGCGCGGACGCGTTGGTGCTGGACGTGAAGGCCGGGTCGGGCGCCTTCATGAAGACGGTGAACGAGGCTCGGCGGCTGGCCGAGGCCCTGGTGGGGATCGGTGACGAGCACGAGCTCAAGGTGACCGCGCTGCTCACGGACATGTCGGTGCCGTTGGGGCATGCGGTCGGCAACGCGGTCGAGGTGGCCGAGGCCGTGCAGGTGCTGCGCGGTGACGGTCCGGCCGACGTGGTGGAGCTGACCGTCGCGCTCGCCCGCGAGATGCTGGCGCTCGCCGGACTGCCCGATGTGGACCCGGGTGAGGTGCTGGGCTCGGGCGCGGCCTACGAGACCTGGTGCCGGATGATTCGGGCGCAGGGCGGGGACCCGGAGGCGCCGCTGCCGCGCGCCCGGCACGTGCACGTGGTCGAGGCGGAGCGGGACGGGGTGCTCACCACGCTGGACGCGTACGCGGTGGGTGTCGCGGCCTGGCGGCTCGGTGCCGGCCGGACGCGGAAGGAAGAGGCGGTCCAGCACGCGGCCGGGGTGCTGTGCCTGGCGAAGCCCGGGGAGCGCGTGGCCGCCGGGCAACCGCTGCTGGAGCTGCACACCGACACGCCGGATGCGGTCCCGGCCGCGCTCGCGGCCCTGGCCCGGCAGATGGAGATCGCTGACGAGGCTCCCGCCCGCACACCGTTGGTCATGGACGTCCTCCGCGGCAAGGTCCGCTGAGGCCGGCAGTACCTGACCGAGGCCGGCCCGTGCGCGACGCACCGCGCCCACGGGCCGGCCTCGCGCTCGTGCCGACCGAAGGTGCGGTTCGCAACGGGGAGACGGGCGGGGGCACCACTGCCACCCGAGCCAGGGCCGAAGGACGGTCGGTGGGCTGGGACTTCCGACCTCAAGTGCGGTTCGCGGGTGTGATCGGTGTGTGCGCGGGTCCGGCGGGCGGTGAGCCGCGCGAGCTGCGGATGGCAAACGTGGTTTGCACCGAGGACGCCGTCGACCAGCCCGGTCACGTCGGGTGCGGACGGCAAGTGCAGTTCACTGCGGCGGGACTGGCGCTGCGGCGGGGCACTGCCGGCGGCTGCCGCGTTGACCAACCGCGCTTGCGGTTTGCGATTGTGTTCGGGAAAGGCGTGCTCGCGAGCGCCCTTCGTTCCCCCAGGCGCCCTGCCGCGGAACGCAGCGAGTAACCGATCGCCCAGAACGTCGTTGCCCTTCACCGGGCCTGTTCAGGCGGGGCCGCGTGTCGCCGGGCCTCCGGTCCCGGTGTGCAAATGGCTGTTCTCCGTCGGTGGACAAATCGCTGACCTGCGAAGACATTGGCGCACAAACAGCCGGCCGGCCATCGCCCACGCGGCCCGTCGCGGCCCGCTTAGCGTCCCCTCACGTCGCCATCGGCACGACGTCCAAGGGGGACCATGAACTGGCGGTTTGGTGTGCTCGGTCCGTTGGAGCTGCGCACCCCCACCGAGGTGCGCCCGATCTCAGCCCCGCAGCAACGGCGCGTCCTGACCACCCTGCTGCTCAACGCCGGCCAGCTCGTCGGGGTTCCGGCCCTGCTGTCCGCCCTGTGGGAGGACGAGCCCCCGGCCACCGGACGCAAGGCCGTCCAGGTCTATGTCTCCCAGCTGCGCCACCTGCTCGCCGACGCCCCCGGGGTCACGATCACCGGCTCCCGGCAGGGCTACCGGCTCCAGATCCCGCCCGGCTCGCTCGACCTGTACGAGTTCCGCGACCTCGTCCGCCGGGCCACGACGGCCACGATCCGGCCCACCGACCCCGCGGTCACCGCGGACCTGCTGCGCCAGGCCCTCGACCTCTGGCGCGGCACCCCCGCCCCGGACCTCGGCAACACCTGTCGCGGCCAGCGGCTCTGCGCCGCGCTCGAGGAGGAGCGGTTGACGGCCCTGGAACACCGCATCGACGCTGACCTGCGCGCGGGGCGCCACCGCGACCTGGTCCCCGAACTGATGGCCCTGGTCGCCGAGCAACCACTGCGGGAACGCCTGCGCGGCCAGCTCATGCTCGCCCTGCACCACTCCGGCCGCCAAGCCGACGCCCTCGCCGTCTTCGCCGAGGGCAAGCGGCAACTCGCCGACGAACTGGGCCTCGACCCGGGCCTGGAACTGCGGGAGCTGCACACCGCAATCCTCACCGGCGACCTCCCGTCGGCACCCGCCAACACCCTGGCGACCATCACCGCCACGAAGCAGTGGCCGATGCGGCTCCCGCGCAAGCTCCCCGCCAACCTCGAACCCGCCCGGCTCACCCTGACGCCGTATCAGACCGTCGTCTGCGCGGCGTGCCAGCGTTAGCATCCGGCGTCGGCGGGCCGAACAGCGGCCAGGACGCCCGAGCACGCTGACACGATCGAGCTGGCACAACCGAACCACGTCACGCACCCGAAAAACGGATCGGCCCCGGCCGTTCACGGCCGGGGCCAACCCTACTGCGGACCGAGTCAAGGGGGGAGGGACTCAGGAACCGCAGTGCTCGAACGGGCTCGTGTAGGACTTGGAGCCCACCGAGCCGCCCCACTTCACGCACTTGCCGGGGGCCTTCTTCTTCACCGGGCCGGCATAGTAGCTGAACGAACCGGAGTCGGTCACCCGCTTCTCACCCTTGACCTCGAGGAAGGCCGAGGCCGCGGTCTTCTTGCCGATCGCGGTGTGCTTCATCGACACAACGCAGTTGTAGCCGTTGCCCTTGTTGTACAGCAGGTAGACACGGCCCTCGCTACCCAGACCCTGGGAGTCGACGACCTTGTAGCCGTCACCACACGCCTGCTCGGCGGTGTAGGGGTTCTTGCTGTCACCGCCACCGCAGTTCTTGCTGGTGTAGTTGGCGGTGCCCCAGTACCTGATCTGGCTGCCGTTGAACTTGATCTTCACGGCGGAGCCGTTGTACCGCTCCTCGAAGTGCAGGTGCGGGCCGGTCGAACCACCCGTGCTGCCGACGTTGCCGATGGCCTGCCCCTGCGACACGCGCTGGCCCACCGACACCTTCTGCGACGACAGGTGCGCGTAGCGGGTCGTCCAGCCGCCACCGTGGTCGATCTCGATCCACCGGCCGTAGCTGGTGCTGCCGGTGTTCGCCACCCGGCTGACCTTGCCGGCCGCCGACGCGACGACCGGGTCGCCGTTGTCGTTGGCGCGGTTGAAGTCGACGGAGTTCGCCGGGCTGTGGTTGGTCCGGGTCTGCCCCTCCCAGGTCTGCCCGCACGGGAACGGCATCTGGAAGGTCGGCGCCGCCTGGGCCTCACCCGCCCCGGCCGTCATGCCGCCGACACTCACCAGCAGGCCGATGCCTGCGGCAACGAGCCCCTTCAGCTTCATCTCATTTCTCCCCTCACGGTCACCGGTGGAGTACCGGGACCAACTTTTTGGAGGCTTCCGCGAACGATCACCGAGGTTTGAACGGCGCTGGAGTTCGCGGGGGCCGACCGGGCGCGGGTGTCCCGCAGATGCACAGCACTGGCGGGCGGGTCCCCCCGCCCGACGTCTCAGCGGATGTAGCGGACCGCGTGCGCCGTCCACTTGTCCTTCTCGTAGAAGGACCGGATGTGCACGCTGTTGGAGTCCCGCGGCGGAGCGGCCTCGAGGATCTTGTCGCCGCCCAGGTAGATCGCGACGTGCGTGGTGGTGTTCGGGTTGTCGCCCTTGCCCCAGAAGATCAGGTCACCGCGCTGCAGGTCGCTGAGCGGAACGAAATACTTCTTCTTGTACTGCTGGGTGGTGTTGGCGCCGATGTCGATCCCGGCGCCCTTCCAGAACGCGTAGAGCGTCAGCCCGGAGCAGTCGAAGCCGTACCGGTTGTAGTCATCGCCCTTGGACGGGTCACCGTCCGGGTAATGGTGGATGCCGTAGGACGGCCCACCCTTGCCACCCCCACCCCACGCGTAGGTCAGGCCGCGACCCATCTGCGACCTCGCCGCCGCGATGACCCGGTCGATCTTCTGCTGCCGGGTTCCGGTCGTCGGGCCCGCCGGACCGTTGTTGCGGCCGTGGTCCCGGGTCCCGTCGCCGGCGTGTGCACCGTCGGTGTCGCAGCGCGGCAATCCCTGGACGAAGCCGTCGACCCCGGTCTTGACGTACTTGTCGGGAACCCACAGCTTGTCGGTGGTGCGGTCCCAGATCGCGCCGCCGGCGAGCGCCTGGCAGACCACCTTCACCGGCTTGCCGGCCCTGTACTTGTCGACCACCGAGCCCGGGGCGTTGGCGGCATCACCCTTGTTCCTGCGCCCGTTGAGGTCGGTCTTCGCCGGGAAGGACTTGGGGATCGAGCACTCGGGCATCACCATGCCCGTGGAACCGGTCCTGACGTAGCCGTCCGGAATCCACATGCCGTCGGTGGTCAGGTCCCAGATGTCGCTGCCGCCGTAGCTCGGCCCCCGCTCCTGGCAGACGAGCGTGACCTTGCCGCCGGTCTGATACATGTCCGCGATCCGCTGCTTCCCGACCGGGACCTTGGGGTCCTTGACGGTCCGGCCGTCCAAAGTGGTCGTTACCGGGAACGACTTCGTCGCTGCGCTCGCCGTCGCGGCCCCGGCCGCCAAGCCCGTGCCCACACAGGCCAGTGCGGCCAGGCCGGCGACCACACGACGCACGACGGTGGGGTTGTTGCGCTTCAGCATCGGACCTCCGAATGACCCTCGACGGGCTCACCACGAACCCAGCCGATCGCGAACGTGCACTGGGAGAGCGTGTTCGTGCCGTACGACCACACCTCCCGGGCACCGGCCGGCGCGCAGTAGTTCCCGGCGGTCCGGGCCTTCGCCTTGTCCCGACCGATCCCGACCGCGGCACAGGGACGCAGGCCCTTGCCCTGGTACGCCTTCCACAGGTAGATGTAGGCGTAGTTCTTGCCGCAGCCCTTGAACTGCTTGACTGAGGCGACCGTCGTGCCACCGGGGCCCTTGAGGTAGCCGGTGTCTCCGATCTGGACGGAGCTCGCGCAACGCGGGTTGGTCTCGGCGGCGCTGGCGGGCGTCGCGACCGCCACCCCCAGTGCCGAGGCGACCGCGACGCCCCCCGCCACCGAGCTCAGCCGACGGAGGAATGTCCTGCTGGACATGGCTCAATTCCTGTCTGGAGCGAGCCGTCAGCAGCGCTCGCTGGTCTTGCCGTACTTCTGGCCGGACTGGCTCGGCACCGACCCGAGCGCGACCGTGCACTTGTTCAGCGTGTTGGCGCCGGCGGACCAGTTCTCGGCCTTGTTGCTGATGCACCGCAGGTCCTGCAGCGTCTTGCCGACGGCGATCGACGCGCAGGTCTCCCAGCTCTTGTGGGTCTTGCGGTAGCTCTCCCAGACGTAGACGTAGGCCCAGTTCTTGCCGCAGCCCTTGAACTGCTTCACCGAGGCGATCTTCTGGCCGTTGTGCGTCACGTAGGCGGTCGACCCGATCTTGGTGACGCTGGAGCAGTACGGGTTCGTCTCGGCGCTGGCCGGGGCTGCCAGCGCCAGGGTGCCGCCGAGGGCGAGGGCGGTGGCGCCGACGAAGATGGCCGCGCGACGCGCGATCGTGCCGATGGACATGGGGTTCTCTCCTCCACAGGACGCAAACCGTGGGTCCTCGCTACGGCCCGCTTCGGGCCCGCCGCCGACCGACCGGAATGTCCGTTCGGTCCGACCCACGCTTTGCATCCTGTGCGGGAGGGGTTAGAAATCGCCTAGGCGTCGGTAAAGCCGCTGCTGAGGCGCGATATGGGGGCGGCCGTGTGCCCGGCGTCGCGACACGGCGGGGCGCACGCAAAAACCCGTTACGCCCCGAACGAAACGAACGGGGCGGCCCCCGAAGGGACCGCCCCACCCGTGTCTCCCGGCCGGATCAGGCACTTTCTGCGTTGATATCGGGCACGTCGTCGATGTTCTTGTCGGTGTCTCGCTTCGCGGACTTGCCGCGGCTGGCACGGCGTTGCGGGCGGGGGAGGGAAGCCGGCACCGGCGGGGCCGCGGGTGCCCCACCGCCCAGGATCAGCTCGGCGAACGTGGCCATGGCCTCGTCGAGCTGCCCGGCCTGCCGCCGCTCGGACTCCTCGTTGGCCTTGCGCACCAACGACACCAGCGACGCCTCGTCCGGGCGGTCCGACAGCGAGCCGTCGATCCTGGTCAGACCCTGCTGCACGGTGCCGGCCAGCTCGCCGATCTGGGAGCCGACCCCGTCCTCGACCGCGTCCAGCCGCGCCGCCACCTGGTGGAGCCGGTCGGTGAGCTGCGCCAGCCGCTGCGCCAGCGAGTCCAGCCGGTTGGCGTCGAGGTCGTCGAGCTTGCCGTACACCGACTCGCGGGTCTCGGCGAGCGAGGTGTGCAGGGTGTCCGATGCCTGGTCGACGGTGCGCTGCACGGCCTCCACCGACTCGCTGAGGGAACGCTGCACCCCGTCGGTGGACTCGCCGACGTGCCGGCGCAACAGCTCCGCCGCCTCGCTGGTGTGCCGCTGCAGCGCCTCGGCTGCCTCGGTGAGCGAGCGCTGCACGGCCTCCCGCGTGCCGTCCAGGTGCTCGTGCACGCCCTCGTCGACCTCGTCGACCCGGCCCCGCAGCGTCGTCTCCAACGCTTCCAGGCGGTCCCGCACCGGGCCGTGCACGGCGCCGGGCAGCCCGTCGAGCCGGACGTCGGTCTTGTCGAAGCGTCCGTTGATGTCGTCCAGTCGCTTGTGGATGTGAGCCAGCCGGTCCTCCAGACCGTCCATCCGGCCGGCGACTCCGTCGAACCGGCCGGCGACCCCGTCCAGCCGGCCATCCAGCTGGGCGAAGGGCTTGGCGAGCTTGTCCACCAGGCCGTCCACCGCGCGACCGAGCGCGGTGATGGCACCGTCCTGGGCCTCCAACTTGGCAAGTGCCTCGTCCAGCCGCTCGGCGAGCACGCTCACCTCGGTGCGGTCGGGCAGCTCCGACAGGCGCTTGCGCACCGAGCCGAGCGACTCCAGCGGGGACAGGCGGGCGTGGATCTCGTCCAGCGCGTCGAAGATCTGCTGCTGCTCGCTCTCGCGGATCTCCGCGGCCCGAGTCAGCATGCTGCGCATCCGGTCGAACGACAACGCTGCGTGGTTGTTCTCGTTCACGGCGGGTAAGACCTTCCGAGGGGAGGGGAGACCTCCGGGAGCCTAACCACTGATCCGGGGTGGATCCCATGGCCCCCGGCGCGTCGGGGCGACATCTGGCCCCCATTGCGCTATTTGGGTGGCGCTCCGGGCGGCCGACGCGGAATATTGATCTTGATGCGGTGACTCAGTACCCGGCTGCATCTCCAATCAGGTGACAAAATCTTCGGTTATGTCATTGCACCCCGTAGCGGAAAACCGGCACGACGGACCGGCTCTCCGCCCGTCGGGGTGGTTTTCCCTCCCCGTGTAACGCGTCGATCAAGTTGATCATCTTATCCACTGTGGTCCCGGTCAACCCAGGCCGAACACGCCGAAGCCCCGCGATAGCGTGACGCCATGTCGACCCCGGTGACCCTGGAGAACATTCGCCGCGCGCCCAAGGTGTTGTTGCACGACCACCTTGACGGCGGCCTGCGCCCGCAAACCGTGATCGAGCTGGCGCGCGAGTGCGGCTATCGCGACCTCCCCACACACGACGCCGACGACCTCGGCACCTGGTTCGCCGACGCCGCCGACTCCGGCTCACTGGTGCGATACCTGGAGACGTTCGGCCACACCGTCGGGGTCCTGCAGACCCGCGACGCCATCGTCCGGGTGGCCGCCGAGGCCGCCGAGGACCTCGCCGCCGACGGCGTGGTCTACGCCGAGGTGAAGTACGCGCCCGAGCTGTTCACCGAGCGCGGTCTCGGGCTCGACGAGATCGTCACCGCCGTGCAGGAGGGCTTCCGGCTGGGAGAGAAGCGCGCCGCCGCGGCCGGGTACCGGATCCGGGTCGGCACGCTGCTGTGCGCGATGCGGCAGAACGACCGCGGCCGGGAGATCGCCGAGCTGGTGGTCCGGCACCGGGACACCGGTGTGGTCGGCTTCGACATCGCCGGACCGGAGGACGGGTTCCCACCCACCCGGATGCTGGACGCCTTCCAGTACCTCCGCGACAACAACGTGCACTTCACCATCCACGCGGGCGAGGCGTTCGGGCCGGCGTCCATCTGGGAGGCCGTGCAGCGGTGCGGGGCCGAGCGCCTCGGCCACGGCGCCCGCATCATCGAGGACATCACCTTTGCCGAGGACGGCACGGCGGAGCTCGGGCGGCTGGCCGCCTACGTCCGCGACCGTCGAATCCCGCTGGAGCTCTGCCCCGCCTCGAACCTGCAGACCGGCATCGCGAAGACGGTTGCCGACCACCCGTTCGGACCCCTGGCCAAGCTTGGCTTCCGGGTCACCGTGAACACGGACAACCGGCTGATGAGCCACTGCATGCCCAGCACCGAGACGGCCACGCTGGCGGAGACCTTCGGTTACGACTGGACGGATCTGGAGCGCTTCACCGTCGACGCGATGGAGGCGGCGTTCGTGGACTACGACCAGCGTCGCCAGATCATCGACGACGTGATCAGGCCGGCCTACGCGAAGCTGAAGGCCGACTGAGTCCTGACCGCTCGCCAACGGGCACCCGCAGCCGACCGGCGATGGCTCCGGCGGCCGCGGGTGTCCGTGCGGACGGGGCTGACGTCGCCACGCGCAGGTTCTGCGGCCGCAGGCCATGGACCACAGTTCCTCGTGGCGGGAGGTCGGTGGTCGGGAAGGACAGGATCGGCAACACCCATCAGATCCGAGTCCTCGCCTTCGGCGAGTGTCATCACCGGCTCGGCCGCGCGCGACCCATGTCCCACGCTGTCCGGCACCGCCACCATGTCATCCCGCCGCCCGCGAGGGTCGTGACGGGCCCCGTGATCGTCGACGTGGTGGGGCGTCCCGCTGGTGGTGCGTCCTTGCCAGAACCCGCCTGCGCGTTGCCGCACCGGTCCCGGCGCACTTCCGTCACCCGCGGCGGTCGTCCTCGGGGTCCAACGCGTCGATCAACTCGGCCGCGCGGTCCGCGCCGAGCTCGTGCGCGAGCTCGGCCAGCTCCTCACGCATCGCCGACACCGACGCCTGCGCGGCCAACCGCACGATTTCCGCACCCAGCCGCTCCGCACCCATCGCCAGCGCCCGCTCGTCCAGGCGCAGCTCCGCGATCGCGCCGTGCACGGTGGCCGCGACCTGCACGGACCCGTCGACATTCCGCGCGCGGCCCCGTACGGCGGCGAGCCGGCGCCCCAGCTCGTCCCCGCCCGGTACCGCGGTCACCGGCGCCCGCTCGTGGCTCGGTCACCCCGTCGCCCCCCGGTGGACCACCGGTCAACCTCCCGACGTCGACCCCCCGTCCCGCGGGGGTGGCCGTGGGGTCGCGCTCTCGCCGTGCTGCGCATGATCGCCCCCTATGCGAATCCCCTTCGCACTCGGATCTTGCCGGACCGGGGCGAGTCGGGACACCGGCCCGACCGGGCGATGCATGGCCGGCCGGAGGAAGACGGGGGCGGACGGGCGGGTCAGTGCAGGGTGAGCCGCTCCTCGAACGCGGTCACCAGCTCCCGCCACGAGGCGACCTCCTCGTCGAAGGGGGCGCTGGGCGCGAGCCGGGTCGGGTCCGGGCGCACCACGAACGAGATCAGCCAGCCCAGCCGCTCCGAGGGCACCAGCGCCTGCTCCACCGTGTCGTCCCCGGCCCACCGGCCGGCGTCGGTGAGCAGCTCCACGGCCAGGTCCAGCTGGGTCGGGTCGATGGCGTCCGGCCCCTCGGCGAGGTCGTCGGCCAGGCCCGTCAGCACGTAGGTGTTGTCCTGGTCCACCTCGACGTCCAGCTCGCCGGCGGTCGCCCTGGCGAGCACGTCGTCCCAGGTGGCCACCTCCCGCAGGTCGTGCTCGGCGGCCGGCTCCGCGAGGTGGCGGGCCAGCGCGCGGGCCGAGCCGAACACGTCGATCCGGCCGTTGCGCCCCAGGAACAGCGGCTCCTCGTCGAGGTAACAGCGCAGCGTGTAGAACTCGCCCTGGCTGGTGATGATCCGGATCGGGTCGATGCCCACCTCGGCCCAGAAGCCGGTCGGCTCCTCCTCGACCTCCTCGGGCTCGGCGGGTTCCTCGGTGGCCGGCTCGGTGTCCTCGACCGCCTCCTCCAGCTCGGCCAGCTCCTCCTGGGCGGTGGCCAGGGCCGGGGCGTCCACCTCGGGGGTCCGGATCACGCCCTCGATCGCGTCGAGGACCTCGTCCCACCGCTCGGCGACGACCTTGGCCAGCTCGTTCCACAGCTTCTGCCCGTCGCGACCGGAGAACGGCAGCGTGCCCCGGTCGAGCAGCTCGAACGCGGCCGAGGAGGCCAGCACCTCGGGCACGACCGCAAGATCGCAGACATCGGCCAGCGACCGGACCATCGCCACCGTGCCGGCCAGCTCGGCCAGCGTCCAGGTGTCGGGCTCCTCGGCCACCAGCTCCATCACCCCGACCAGGTCGAAGCGGTGGTCCTCGGCCGGGATCAGCTCCTCGACCGACAGCTGCGGCACCACGTGCCAGGCCGGGTGGTCGGCCAGGTCATGCTCGGGCACGGTGCGCACGAACGCGGCCAGGTGCGCCTCGTCCGGAAACGCGAACAGGGACTCGGAATCCCCGAGGAACGCCTCCCATTCCTCGCCTTCCTCGCGCCACCGCGGCGCCCACAGCGTGACCAGGTCGCCCTCGGTCAGGCCGAGCTCGATCGGGACGATGTCCTGCGCCACTTGCCGCACCTCCTGGCCAGATCACCTGCTCGGGCAGCCTACCCATCCGGGGTGCGGCGCGGCGCCGGGCCCGGGCGTGTGACCTGTCGGAGGCGGGGTCAGCGGTCCGAGGGCAGCGTGGCGGGGTTGAACACGCCGGTCTCCTCCGCCACGGCGTGGGGCCCGGTCTCTTCTTGCGCCGGGCGTGGGCGGCCCCGACCGGCCACCAGCGGCGGCCGCATCGTCGAGGCGACGTCCCAGCCGTCCACCCGAGCCGGCGCCGGCCCGGCGAGCTGCTCGACCAGTAACGTCATGTGGTCGCCGAGCACCGGGGCGAGCGCGTTGTAGCAGCGCTGCAGCGCGTCCCGGGCGGCCTGCTGCGCGGTCTGCGCGACCAGCTCGCCGAGCCGTTGCGGTCCGAGCCGCAACGCGGCCGGCTCCAGGTGCAACCCGCACAGCTCACCCCGGGCCGTGGCGGTGGCCACCACGCTGCCGTCCGGGCTCTTGGCGGTGCCGGTGATCTTGTCCAAGGTCTGCGTCAGCCGCTCGCTGGCCCGCCGTCGCTCCTCGGCGGCGGCGATCAGGTCATCACTACTCGGTCCGGCCTCGTTCACTCCAACTCCCATCGGATGCCCCGACCGGCGGGCCGGGAAGGGGCCGATTCCGGCGCGGAGGCCGCCACGACGAGGCGCTCCGGCCGGAATTGTCGAGTACGCCTCCGAGGTCGGCGAACCCACGGATCCCCGACCTCGGCGACCCGGCGGGTGCGCGCCGCAGGAACGGCGCGCCCACCCGGCCGCCACACGGGCCAGGAATGTCCCGCGGGGTGGGGCGTCAAAACCCCCTCCGGGAGAACGGGTCGTAGCCGTCGGAATCGGAGTCGGGCTCGGAGTACGGGCGGATCCCCAGTTCCTCCAGGTTGCGTACGCTGGCCTGGTCGAGCACGCCGCGCAGGGCGGCGTGCAGCCGGGCGGCGGCGTTGCGGGTCGCGCGGCCGGCCAGCTCGACGACCTCCTTGGCCAGCGCGTCCGGCCCCATGTGCAGCGCGGCCGGGGTGAGCCTGACACTGCGCAGCATCCCGCCGGGGGAGACCACCACGCTCACCGCGCCGTCCGCGGAGGACGCGTGCCCGGTCACCGGGCCGGTCCGCGCCAGTTGTTCGGCGACCCGGTACTGGGTTCGTGCCACCTGATCCGCGACCCGCCCCGTTCCGGGGTCCGTGCTGGTGTTCCCGGCCCGCCGCACCGCCGGGTCGACGGCGGGTGGGGTCTGGCGGTCCCACTCCTCGCTCACCGCTGGTTCCTCGCCTTCATCCGGTCGGGCGGAAGAATCCGAGCAACGCCTGACCGGCGTTGGTCGTCCGGACCGGTCCGATCTGGACCGGGTCTCCGGCCTCGATCAACTGGCCGTTGCCGACGTACATGGCCACGTGCCCGCTCCACACGAGGAGGTCGCCCGGCAGCAGCTGGTCGGCCGAGGGCACCCGGGCGCCCACCGTCTGTTCCTGTGCCAGCCGGGGAAGCTCCAGGCCCGCGTTGCCGTACGCCCACTTGGTGAGGCCGCTGCAGTCGGTTCCCTGCGGCGGGTTGGAACCGCCCCAGACGTACGGGGTTCCCAACGCGGATAACGCATTGCGGACGGCGGCCGCGGCAACCTCGTTCGGCGCCTCCACGACCACCCCGCCGGGGAGGCTGATCTCGACGCCGCTGCCGGGCTGCGGCGGAACCGCCATCGGCAGGTCGGGTCGGACCCCCGTGGCTCCACCACCGGTCTGCTCGCCCCCGGACGTCGGGTGGCCACCGGGCGAAGTCGCCGAGGAGGTACCGCCGTGTGCGTTGTTTCCCTCGGGATTCGCACCAATCGCGCCGCCCAACCCGTCCAGCGCCACGGGTTCCCTCGGCTGCAAGGCGTTGAGCCGCGCCACCAAGGGGATGAGCTGGTCGCGCACCTTCTGCAGTTCCCCCGCGGTGCGGCTCGCGTACTCGTCGGCAACGATCTTCGCCACGCCGCAAGCGCGCAATACCGCGCCCGGGTCGTTGGCGCCACTGCTCGCCACGGCCGCCTGCAGGAACGCCGACACCCAGCCGACGTACTCGTCAATCAGTTTCTGGATGGAACTGCGGCCACCGGAGACCGCATCCAGGGCGGTGCCGGCGACCGTCTGCATCGTGGCGCAGTTGCTCGCCAGCCTGTCCATCACACCGTCGAACGTCCCGATCCGGTCGTGGAACTCGGTGGCCTTCTCGCCGTACCAGCCATTGAGAGCGGCATTGGCGCTGCCCGTGTGTTGCCCCCTGAGATCCCGTAAGGCGGTTGCGGCGCGACCCAACGCCTCACCCGCTGCACCGGCACTTCCGGTGTCGCCGTCTAGTTTGGCCAGGTGGTCCCGCATCGGTCCCACCAGCCCCTCGACCAGACCGGTGATGTCGAAGCCCATTCGCTGCCCCCTCGCGCTCGCCCGCTCAGCGGCCGGCCCGCCGCAGTGCGGCGGCCGTTTCCTGGTCCTGGCGCTGGTAGCCGGCGAGCGCGTCGCCGACCGCACCGGCCAGGCCACCCAGGCCACGGGCCGCCGCGGTCACGCCGTCCCGGCTGGCCCGTGCGGCGCGCCGGAACGCCTCGGCCAGCCCGACCTCGTGGCCCAGCCGGGAGAAGCAGTCGTCGCCGAGCGTGGCCGGAGTGTCCAAAGTAGACCCGATCTTGCCGAGATCGTCCGCGATCCCGGGTACCGACCCGGCATAGGACCGGAGTGCTTCCTCCTCGACGCGGAAGCCGTGTCCCCCCATCTCCACCTCCACGAGTGTGCGCAGTGTGCCCTGGAACCCGTCGCCGTCCCCAGCCTGCCCGACACCACCGTCCGGCGTGGCCGACTTCCCCCGGATGGCGCGCACGCCACCGCCGTCTTGGCGGCAGCGCGGACACCTGTGGAGCTGGAATCATGATCCCATGGGCGTGACCGAGGGCTGGGCCCACCTGCTCGGGTGGCTCGCCGAGCACGCACCGGCGACGTACGAGGTGATCCGGCCGGGAGCGGCCGACGGCGACATCGACGCGTTGGAGCGGGAGCTCGGGGAGCGGCTGCCGGGCGACGTGCGCGAGTGGTGGCAGGCGTGCGACGGCACCGAGGACGGTGTTTTCGCCGAGCTGTTCCCGCCGTTCTACACCCCTTACTCCGCCCTGGGCGCACTGGACTCCTGGCGCGGCAGGCGCAAGGCGTGGCACGGCAGGTGGGAGGAGCCGGACTGCGAGCCGGAGGCCGGTGCCCCCGGTTTCAGCTACCACCCCTCGTGGGTGCCGATCGCCTTCGACGGCTGCGGGGACGACCTGGTGGTGGACCTGCGTCCGGGGATGGCCCGTGGTTGTGTCCTGGAGTGGGACAACGAGGTGTGCCAGGTGCTCAAGCCGGAGTGGTCGAGCCTGGCGGCGATGCTCGACGAGGTGGGCGAGGCGTTGGCCTCCGGTACCCGGGTCGGGCACTGCGACCCCCACGTCACGTGGGACGGCCGCCTCGACTGGCGCATCCACTGAAGAGCGCTCGATAGAGCGTAAGAAGCTTTCCCTGTCAAGGAAATCCGCCCGCGAACGATCCGCGGAAGCGAACCGCCCGGGCCGATGAGTCGGCCCGGGCGGTTCGCGGGCGGAGTGCGATTCAGATACCCGTCGGGTGCCAGACGGTCTTGGTCTCCAGGAAGGCGCGCAGCCGGGAGATGTCGGGCTGGCGCGCCCAGTCCGGCTCGGTGACGGGCGCGCGCAGGACGCGCTTGACCGTGTCCGCGGCGGAACGCTCCAGATCCGCGCGCAGTTCCCCGGGCGCGCCGGCGAGGTCGAGCGCGTTGACGTCGGAGTGCGACGCCAGCCACGGTGCCAGCTCGGCGGTCCGCCCGGTGAGCACGTTGACGACACCGCCCGGCACGTCCGAGGTGGCCAGCACCTCGGCCAGCGTGATCGCCGGCAGCGGCCGCTCCTCGCTGGCCAGCACCACGCAGGTGTTGCCGGTGGCGATCACCGGCGCGACCACGCTGACCAGGCCGAGCAACGCCGACGACTGCGGCGCGAGCACGCCCACCACCCCCGTCGGCTCCGGGACGCTGAAGCAGAAGTACGGCCCGGAGACGGGGTTCGCGGCACCGAGGACGGTCGCCACCTTGTCGGTCCACCCCGCGTACCAGACCCAACGGTCAATGGCGGCGTCGACCGCGACCTGCGCCCGTTTGGCCGGAATCCCCTCGGCCGCGGTCACTTCCGCGACGAACTCCTCGCGCCGCGCCTCCAGCATCTCCGCCACCCGGTACAGCACCTGTCCCCGGTTGTGGGCGGTGGCACCGGACCACGGGGCGAACGCCTTGCGGGCGGCGGCCACCGCCTCCCGGACATCCTTGCGGGAGGCCTGTGCGGCGTTGGCCAAGAAGCGTCCCTTCCTGTCGGTCACCGGATACGAGCGGCCGGACTCCGAGCGCGGAAACGCCCCGCCGACGAAGAGCTTGTAGGTCTTGGCGACGGCAAGACGAGTGTCAGACATCGAGGTAAGCCTCCAGACCGGCGCGGCCACCCTCGCGGCCGAAGCCCGACTCCTGGTAGCCGCCGAACGGCGCGCTGGGGTCGAAACGGTTGAACGTGTTGGCCCACACCACGCCGGCCCGCATGCGCTCGGCCAGCCAGAAGATCCGGGAGCCCTTCTCCGTCCAGACCCCGGCGGACAGCCCGTACGGCGTGTTGTTGGCCTTGGTCACCGCCTCGGTCGGCGTGCGGAACGTCAGCACCGACAGCACCGGGCCGAAAATCTCCTCACGGGCGATACGCATCGCCTGGTGCACGTTGGAGAACACGGTTGGGGCGAAGAAGAAACCCTTCTCCGGCACCGGACACGGGCTGGTCCACCGCTCGGCACCCTCGGCGTCTCCGGAGGCGGTCAGCTCGCGGATCTTCTCCAGCTGCGCCTTGGAGTTGATGGCGCCGACGTCGGTGTTCTTGTCCAGCGGGTCGCCCAGCCGCAGCGTGGACACCCGGTACCGGAGCTTCTCCAGCAACTCGTCGGCAACCGACTCCTGCACCAGCAGCCGCGAACCGGCGCAGCAGACGTGCCCCTGGTTGAAGAAGATGCCGTTGACGATGCCCTCGACCGCCTGGTCCAGCGGAGCATCGTCGAACACCACGTTCGCGGCCTTGCCACCCAGCTCCAGCGTCAACCGCTTGCCGGTGCCGGCCAGCGAGCGCTGGATCTCCTTGCCCACCTCGGTGGAACCGGTGAACGCGACCTTGTCGATGCCGGAGTGCTGCACCAGCTGGGCGCCGACATCCCCGGCACCGGGCAGGATGTTGACCACGCCCGGTGGCAACTCGGCCTGCTGGAGGATCTCGGCCAGCACCAGGGCGGTCAGCGGCGTGGTCTCGGCCGGCTTGAGCACCAGGGTGTTACCGCACGCCAGTGCCGGCGCGATCTTCCACGCCGCCATCAGCAACGGGAAGTTCCAGGGGATCACCTGGCCCGCGACGCCCACCGGTCGCGGCTCCGGCCCGTAGCCGGCGTAGGCCAGCTTGTCCGCCCAGCCCGCGTGGTGGAAGAAGTGCGCCGCGGCGGTGGGAATGTCGACGTCGCGGGACTCCTTGATGGGCTTGCCGTTGTCCAGCGACTCCAGCACCGCCAGCTCACGGCTGCGCTCCTGGATCAGCCGCGCGATCCGGAACAGGTACTTGGCCCGCTCGGCGCCCGGCATCCGGCCCCACAACTCGTCGTATGCCTTGCGCGCCGCCGCGACCGCACGATCCACATCGGACGGAGCCGCGGTGGCGACCTCGGCAAGCACCTCCTCGGTCGCCGGGTTCACCGACTTCAACGGCTCGCCGGTGCCGTCGACGAACTCGCCGCCGACGAACATGCGGTAGTTCGGCTTGAGGTTCGCGATCTCGCGCGACTCCGGCGCCGGGGCGTACTCCCAGACGTTGTCGGTCATCGATTCCGCCTCCGAAACGGGCGCTGTGGGGGACTGCTGCGTGGTGGCGCCGGTCCGGCCGCCGGTTCCCTCGCTGGTTCCACTGGTTCCCACGTCAGTCCACCGTCACGTAGTCCGGGCCGCTGTAGTGGCCCTCGAGCTGGGTGCGTCGCTGCATGAGCAGGTCGTTGAGCAGGCTTGAGGCGCCGAACCGGAACCGGTCCGGGTGCAGCCACGCCGGGCCGGCCACCTCGTGCACCGCGACCAGGTAGCGGATCGCGTCCTTGGTGGTGCGGATACCGCCGGCCGGCTTGACCCCGCGGACCTGGCCGGTCTGCTCCCGCCAGTCGCGGACCGCCTGCAGCATCAGGTGCGTGACCGGCAGCGTCGCGGCCGGCGACACCTTGCCGGTGGAAGTCTTGATGAAGTCCGCGCCGGCCAGCAACGCCAGCCACGAGGCGCGCCGCACGTTGTCGTAGGTGGCCAGCTCACCGGTTTCCAGGATGACCTTCAGGTGCGCTTCACCACACGCCTGCCTGACCGCGACGATCTCGTCGAACACCTCGCCGTAGCGGCCGGACAGGAACGCGCCCCGGTCGATCACCATGTCGACCTCGGTCGCGCCGGCCGCCACCGCGTACCGGGTGTCGGCGAGCTTCACCCCGCGGGAGGCCCGGCCGGACGGGAAGGCGGTGGCCACGCTGGCGATGCCGATGTTGGTGCCGGCCAGCTCGGCGACGGCCACCTCGACCAGGTCCGGGTAGACGCACACCGCCGCGACCTGCGGCACCTCCGGCCGCTCCGGGTCTGGCCGGCGCGCCTTCGCACACAGCGAGCGCACCTTGCCCGGGGTGTCCGCACCCTCCAGGGTGGTCAGGTCGACCATGCGGATCGCCGTGTCGATCGCCCACAGCTTGGCGGCCTTCTTGATGCTGCGCGTCGCGAGGCCGGCGACCCGCTGCTCCAGCCCCACCTGGTCGACGCCGGGTAGGCCGTGCAGGAAGCGTCGCAACGCGGCGTCATCTCGGATGGTGTCGGCCAGGGAGGCGGGCAGCGCGGGACCCGCGCCGTCCGCCACCGTCGACACCGTTGTAGACGGGACACCCATAACGGTGAGTCTATGCCGTCTGCCTGCCCGTATCCGCCCCCGGCAGGGGTACGTCCCAGCTGCGCCGACGACGCGGAGTGACCAGGGGCCGGCACCACCGGGGCACGGTGGCGGTTACCGTCTTCGGCCATGGACGTGCTCCTCGTTGACCACCCGCTGGCCCGCGCGCGGCTGACGACCATGCGGGACGCCCGCACCGACTCGGCGGCGTTCCGCGCCGCGCTGCAGGAGCTGACGATGATGCTCATCTACGAGGCCACGCGGGAGGCACCGGTCGCGGTCGAGCGCGTCCACACCCCGGTGGCCCGCACCGACGGCTACCGACTGGCCAACCCGCCGCTGCTGGTGCCGGTGCTGCGGGCCGGGCTGGGCATGGCCGACCAGGCGCACAAGCTGATCCCGGACGCGCAGATGGGCTTCGTGGGACTCGCGCGGAACGAGGAAACGCTGCAGCCGACCCCGTACCTGGCGGCGTTGCCGAACGACCTGTCGGGCCGGCCGGTATTGGTGCTGGACCCGATGCTGGCCACCGGCGGCTCCCTGGCGTACACGATCAACCTGCTGGTGGAGCGGGGTGCCACCGACGTGACGGCGGTCGTGGCGCTGGCCGCGCCGGAGGGCCTGCGGCGGCTGGAGGAGTCCGGGCTGCCGGTGCGGGTGGTCACGGCCAGTGTCGACGAGCGACTCAACGACTCCGGGTTCATCGTGCCGGGCCTTGGCGACGCGGGCGACCGGCAGTATGGCGAGCCGGGTAAGTAGCCGGACCCGACTGCCGGCTGGAATGGATCGCCAAGAACGCCCTGTCTGGTGATCTGCTCTGGTCCAGCAGATCGCACCGAGTGCCGGGCCGCCCAGGAAGATCGTCGCCGTCGCCGCAACGGGAACCCGGCACAGGTGAGGTCTTGCCCTCGCACGGTCGAGTCCCGTCCGCGGAGGCGCGTCTACGTGGCCCTCCCGTGACCGCCACGTGACCGAGCGGAGTCGCCCGCTTATCGGCCGTGACGGCTATGGCCAGGTGGAATGCGGCCGAACGGGTGCGTTCGCTGGTCTAGACCTTGACCTTGGTCCCGGTTCGGAACACGCTGCGAAGAGCCTCGGGAAGGCACACGGCGGCGGCGGGTCTTCCCGAGGCTCTTCCTTTCCCTTGCTGCCCCACTGTTTCCGTGGCCGGGCGTGGCCCCTTGGTGCCGGGCTGCTCGCATCACAGTGGCGGGGCGTTCGAGTGCGCAATCCACGCCGGGATCCGGCCCATGCGGAGGCGCACGAGCCGGCACAGCTCGGCGCTGCCGCTCAATGCGCCGCCTTCGCACCGAACTTCCGTTTGCCCTACGGGACACTCCCCCGAAGCGCGGCGGAATCCCAGCCTGTCCGGCCCCGGGCAGCTTCGCGCCCGGGCCCGACTATCGGTGTGGGCGGGCCGGGTGACCAAATGGTCTAGACCTTGACGGGGCTGTGGCCTGCGGCACAGATTCCCTCTCACGCCGGGATCGGGCTCCCGGCATCCCCTGCACCGAAGGAGAACCCATGCCTCGTTGTCGATGGCAGTTACCCGTCGCGCTCGCGACGCTGCTCGTCGCGCTGGGCCTGACCGCCCCGGCACACGCCGGCGACGGTCTCACCGCCACCTTTACCAAGACCAGTGACTGGGGGACGGGCTACGAGGCCCGCTACACCATCAAGAACGGCTCACCCACCGCGATCGACGGCTGGACCGTCGAGTTCACCCTGCCTAGCGGCCACCGGATCTCCTCGCTCTGGGACGCCACCTACACCGTCTCCGGTCAGCAGGTGACCGTCCGGAACGCTTCCTGGAACGGTGCCGTGGCCAGCGGCGCCCAGGTCAGCTTCGGATTCGGGGTCGCCTACTCGGGCACCTACGCCGACCCCGGCGACTGCACCGTCAACGGCCGGCCATGCGACGGTTCCTCCGGCACGCCGGACACCGAATCCCCGACCGCGCCGGCCAACCTACGCAACACCGGTGCGACGTCGAACAGCATCACACTGGCCTGGGACGCGGCAAGCGACAACATCGGTGTCACCGCCTACGACGTCCTCCGCGGCGACACCAAGGCGGGCACGACTTCCCAGACCTCGTTCACCGTCACCGGCCTGGCGGCCGGAACCTCCTACACCTTCACGGTCAAGGCCCGCGACGCGGCAGGAAACACCTCGCCGGCAAGCAGTCCCGTTACCGCCAGCACCACCGAGGGCAACGGTGACCCGGGTCCCGGACCAGGTGGGCAGCGCAAAGTCGGCTACTTCACGCAATGGGGGATCTACGACCGCGGCTACTTCGTGAAGAACATCGACACCTCGGGCACCGCGGCGAAGCTGACCCACATCAACTACGCGTTCGGCAACGTTTCCGCCGACGGCAGGTGTTTCGAGGCGAACCAGCAGGGCGTCGGCGATGCATGGGCTGACTACCAGCGCCGGTTCAGCGCCGGGCAGACGGTCGACGGTGTCGCCGACCGGTACGACCAGCCACTGGCCGGGAACTTCAACCAGCTCAAGAAGCTGAAGGCCAAGCACCCGCACCTGAAGGTCAACTTCTCCCTCGGCGGGTGGACGTGGTCGAAGTACTTCTCCAATGCGGCGTTGACCGACGCCTCGCGCAAGGCGTTCGTGGCCAGCTGCATCGACCTGTTCATCAAGGGAAACCTGCCCCGCATCGGCGGCGAGCCGCAGGGCGGTCCGGGTTCGGCGGCCGGCGTGTTCGACGGGATCGACATCGACTGGGAGTGGCCGGGCTCGGAGGGCAACGCCGGCAACATCGTCCGCCCCGAGGACAGGCAGAACTTCACCCTCCTGC
The DNA here is from genome assembly GCF_014645795.1 of Longimycelium tulufanense. Taxonomy (GTDB): domain Bacteria; phylum Actinomycetota; class Actinomycetes; order Mycobacteriales; family Pseudonocardiaceae; genus Longimycelium; species Longimycelium tulufanense. The sequence goes on from NZ_BMMK01000014.1 coordinate 164,070, forward strand.
TGGCGGAGTTCCGACGTCAGCTCGACGCCTACGGCGCGGAGGTCGGCAGGAAGTACGAGTTGACCGCGTTCCTGCCGGCCGACCCCGCCAAGATCGAGGCCGGGTTCGAGGTGCCGAAGATCTTCTCCTACCTCGACTTCGCCACGGTGCAGGGCTACGACCTGCACGGCGCGTGGGAGAAGATCACCAACCACCAGTCCGCGCTCTACGTCCCCGAGGGCGACCCGTCGGAGCCGGAGCGGCGGTTCAGCGTGGACAAGGCGATCAGCACGTATGTCGACAAGGGTGCGCCCAAGGACGAGCTGGTGCTGGGTGTGCCCTTCTACGGTCGGGGCTGGACCGGTGTTCCGAACGTCAACGACGGCCTGTTCCAGCCCGCGTCCGGGCCGGCGCCCGGCCGTTGGGAGGACGGGTACGAGGACTACAAGCGGTTGAAGAACCTGGTCGGGCGGGGCTACACCGTGTACCGGGACACGATCGCCGGGCACGCGTGGCTCTTCGACGGCTCGACCTTCTGGACCTTCGACGACCCGACAGAGCTGACTCGCAAGACCAGCTACATCAAGAGCAAGGGACTGGGCGGCGCGATGATCTGGTCGCTCGACGGAGACACCGCGAACGGTGAGCTCATGAGCGCGATCCACAACGGACTGTCCCGATAGGACAGTTAAGGTTACGCAGTGGCCCCGGCTACGCCCGGGGCCACTGATGTTTCGTCGTCGTGTCAGCGCCGCCGCCAGCCGTCGACACCGGCCTGCAGCGCGCGGTGGTAGGTGGTCGCGAAGTCAACGTCGTCGGGCACGTTGCCGTTCAGCTCCAGCATCACGAGACCGTGCACGACCCCCCAGCAGGCCAGTGCGATCTGCTCGGGTGGCTCGTCGACGAGGCTGCCGTCGCGCACCCCGCGCCGGGCCGCGTCCAGCAGGGGCTCGAAGGTCGCGTCCGCCTCGCGGCAGGCCTGTTCGTCCGGGGTGAAGTCGGGGATGGGTCGGCCGAACATCACCTGGTACAGATGCGGGTCCGCCAGCGCGCTCGTCCGGTAGGCGCGACCGAGCCGGACGATGTCGTCGGCCGGGTCGTCGGACGGCGTGACCGCGGCGAGCCGGGCACCGAACCGGCGGAACGCCTCCCGGTGCAGCGCGGCCACCAGGCCCGGCTTGCCACCGAACAGCGAGTAGACCGCGCTGGTCGAGGTGCCCACCTCGGCCGCCAGCCGGCGCAGGCTGAGCGCGTCCGGGCCCCCGGTGGAGAGCAGCTCGCCCGCGCGGTCGAGCAGGCGGATCCGGAGCGCGTCGTCGTGGGTTCGCGGTCGTGGCACTTGACGAGCGTATCGCAACACTGTTTCATAACAGCGTTCGAAAATGATCTGGGGAGGGCACGATGCGCGTGGCCAAGGGGCGTTGGACGGCCGACATCGGCAGCGACGAGATGGTCGTCTTCCTCATCGGCATGCGGTTCAACCAGCTGTGGCGGGTCTGGCGGTGGCTGCCGACCTTCAACGCGATGCCGCCGATGCTGCGGCACCTGGAACAGACGCCGGAGTCCGGGCTGCTCGGCTGGCACGTGTGGTTCGGCCGGACGGTCCTCGTGCTGACCTACTGGCGCAGCGCCGAGCAGCTGATCGCGTTCGCCGGGAACCAGGACGCGCCCCACGCCCCGGCCTGGCGCGCGTTCAACCGCAGGATCGGGGACGACGGCTCCGTGGGCATCTGGCACGAGACCTACGTGGTGGGGCCGGGCAAGGCAGAGGCGGTCTACGTCAACATGCTCACCTTCGGCCTAGCCGCGGCGACCTCGCCGGTGCCGGTGACTCCCGAGAGGAACACCGCACGCCGTCGTCTCGCCGTGGCGCCGGACAACGGATCCTAGCCCCGCGGCGTGATCGTGTGCGGGAGCAGCCCGCTCTGCCCCTTGCCTGCAAGTCCTCACATGAGGGAACTCGCGATGTTCCGTGCTGGATGGGAGCTTGCGGTGAAAACACCGAATCAGTGGCCATCTGCGTCCACGCCGATGAACTGCGCCGATTCCACGTGGTGCCTGACGGGCAGGGGGAACACGTCATGGGTGAAGCTGCGTCTGCCTGGGACACGGCCGGTGCCTTGCTGTTGGTGCTC
>NZ_BMMK01000015.1 GCF_014645795.1 Longimycelium tulufanense
GAGCACGACGAGGACGTTGACACCCCTGCCCGATCGGCGGAGCCGGCCCATGCCGTAGCCGAGGCCAGATAGCAGAGCCCGCTGAAACCGAGTAGACGACCCCCGCGCCTGGCCGCGGGGGTCACCAGCGATCACGACCAACAGCGCTCAACGCACGACTGCTCGCCCAACTACGGCGCCCGTGGCGAGCTTCGTCGCGGGCGCCGGCCGTTGACCCGCATCACCACCCGCTCGGCGGTCGGTGCGTGCGCAGAAAGGGTGGTTGCTGCCGCCTTGCTTTTGGCGGCTCCGCTTCATCTTGGTCAACCCGGCGCCGCCCGAATCCCAGGCGATCCAAGCCCCTCCACCCTGAGACGTTTCCACCGTGCCCATGCCGTCTCAGGGTGACAAATCATGCTGCGCTCGCGCCGAGCAAAGGCAGAGGCCCGGAACTGGACACGGTCCCTCGGGAGCAAGATCATGACGTGCCCGAAAACGCAACACCGTGAGCGAGGTGCCGGGTTCTGATCCACGGCACGTTGCCGAAGTCGCGATCTGGCAACGGCGATGCTGGCACAAGCTAGTCCTCCCGTCTCATCCCATTTCTAACCTATAGTCGAGACACCGTGTTCATTGCGGCGGGTGCCCCTTCCTTCTTGGCTATGGCCATGGTGTCCGTGCGAGGGGAGGTGCGCTTCGCTGACGCATAGCACGATCCTCGCATTGCTGGGGAGATGACATGATCAGTGTCGAGAACCTGGTGAAGACCTTCCCCAGCCGGAGCGGGAACGTCGTGGCATTGGACGGCGTGTCGCTGGAGGTGCCGCAGGGCACCGTGTGCGGCGTCGTCGGGCAGAGCGGTGCGGGCAAGTCGACCCTGGCACGCTGCATCGCCCTGTTGGAGAAGCCCGACTCCGGCGCCATCCGGGTCGACGGCACCGATCTCGTCCGGCTCAACGGCGCCGACCTACGTTCCGCACGCCGGCAGATCGCGCTCGTCGAGCAAGAGGACATCCTGTTCGAGGTGCGTACGGTCGCCGGTAATGTCGCGCTCCCGCTGGAGGTAGCTCGCACAGCACGCCTCGAGCGCCGTGCGCGCGTCCTGGATCTGCTTGACCTGGTTGGTTTGGCGGACAAGGCCGCCGCCTACCCGGACCAGCTCTCGCGCGGCGAGCGGCAACGGGTGGCGATCGCCCGCGCCTTGGTGGCTCGGCCGTCGGTCCTGGTGGCTGACGATCCGACATCGGCACTCGACAAACAAACCACCGCGATGGTGCTCGGCGTGCTCGATCGTGTCCGTGCCGAGCTGGGTGTGACGGTTCTGATCGTCACACATGACATGGAGGTCCTCAGGCGTGTCTGTGACCGGGCCGCCGTGCTGGAACACGGACGGATCATCGAACACGGCAGCGTGCTCGACTTGGTGACCCAGACCGAGAGCCGCGTCGCGGCCATGCTGTTGCCCGAGGTCAGCGCCGTCACCGAACCCGGGGTAGGCAGCGGGGAAGCATCCGGGTCGTACGACAGAGTTGTGGACCTGATCCTCGTAGGATTTGCGGCAGTCGGCGCTTTGCTGCCGGAAGCAACCAGTCGATTCCGTGTCAACCTCGCCCTGTTGGGGGGCGGACTCACCCGGCTCGGTGAGACCCCGGTGGCGCGGTTCCGGATTGGACTCACCGGTGAACACACGAACGTCACGCTGGACTTCATCAGTCAGCACGGCGGGCTCGTCCAACCCATCAGCCGTCGACATTGAGGCCGGCGGCCCGCAGTGATTCTGATCTCGGCAGGCATTTGGACGGATTCACACTGTCGTGACTCGTCAGCAACAACAACCCGAAGCGGTGTACCTCAACGTGCTTCCTGCTGAGCCGCTTTCCTGGGCTGACGGCCGGCCGCCGTGAAGGAGGCTGAGCTCTGTGGCGGCGGCACACCCGTCCGCCCATCGGAGGCGCCGAGGAGGCGATGCCCACCGCATCGGAGAATGACGGACGTGACCGCCCTGTCAGCGGCCCAACTGCTCCATCGCGCGGTAGATCCGCTTGTCCGACACGGGGTAGGCGGTCTTGAGCATCTGTGCGAAGTAGCTGATCCGCAGCTCCTCGATCATCCAGCGGATCCGCCGAACCCCCTCGGCCGCCGGCGACCCGGCGGGCACCTTCGCCTTGAGCTCTGCGAACGCGTCCTGGACCTGCTGAACCTGGTACATCCACTCCCGGTCCCGGACGGAATTCTCCGGCAGTCGCTCCAACCGCCGCTCGACACCCCGCAGGTAGCGGACCAGGTGCGGGAGCTGGACCGCGCCGGTGGCCGTCACGAATCCGCGGTACACCAGGCCGGACACCTGCTCGCGGACGTCGGCCAGCGACTCGTCCAGGTTCGGCCCGCGCACGGCCTGCAGCCGGTTCTCCACGTCGTGCCAGGCGGCGAGCACCTGTCGGACGTGGGTGATCACCTGGAACGCCGTTTCCGCAAGCCCGGAGCGGACCTTCTCCAGCAAGACCGTGAAGCCGTTCTCGTCCCAGGCCGGCCCGCCCGCATCGGCCATCAACCTGTCCGCGGCACAGGCGATGCAGTCGTTGAGCAGCTCGGGCACGCCCTGGTGCGGGTTGTGGCCCAGGGTCAGCCTCGCCTTGTTGTCCAACCGGGCCACCAGGCCCTTGACCGGCGACGGCACGTTCAGCAGCAACAGCCGTCGCGTTCCCTCCCACATCGACCGACGCTGTTCGGCCTCGGTGTCGAGCACGCGGATGGCGACGCTGTCGCCCTCGTCCACCAGCGCCGGATAGGCGGTCACCACGAAACCCTCACGCCGCTGCTCGAACGTGCGCGGAAGCGTGCCGAAGCTCCAGGAACTTAGCCCACGTTGCTCGACATCGTTGCCGGCGGCGGAAAGCGTGGCCCGCACCTCGCTCCGCAGCCGCTGCTTCAACGTGTCGAGGTCCTTGTCCTCGGCCACAACCCGGTTCTTCTCGTCCACCACCTCGAAGGTCATCTTCAGATGCTCCGGGATCCGGTCGAGCTGCCACGCCTCGCGCGGCACCGCCACCCCGGTCAGCTCCCGCAGCGCACGTTCCAATGCGTCCAGCAGCGAACCGGCATCCGGCCCCATCCGGAACAGCACAGCCTTGGTGTACTCCGGGACCGGGACGAAGTTGCGGCGCAGCGCCTTGGGGAGTGAGCGCAACAACGCCGACACCAGTTCCTCCCGCAAGCCCGGAACCTGCCAGCTGAAATGGTCGCCGTCGACCTGGTTGAGCACGGCCAGCGGCAGGCGCACCGTGACGCCGTCGGCACGCTTGCCCGGCTCGAACTGGTAGGACAACCGCAGCTGCCGGTCCCCACTGGACCAGTAGTCGGGATAGTCCTGCTCGGCAACGTCGGCCACACTGTCGTTGACCAGCATGGACTTGTCGAAGGTCAACAGATCCGGCTGCTTGGGGCGAACCTTCTTCCACCACGTGTCGAAGTGACGCGCCGACACCACCTCGGCGCCGACGCGCTCGTCGTAGAACTCGAACAGGGTCTCGTCGTCGACGACGATGTCCCGGCGCCGTGCGCGGTGCTCGAGCTCCTCGACCTCCCGCAACAGCTCGCGGTTGCGGTGGAAGAAGGCGTGCCGGGTGTCCCAGTCGCCCTCCACCAGGGCATGCCGGATGAACAGCTCACGCGCCAGCTCCGGGTCCACCCGGCCGTAGTTCACCTTGCGCGACACCACGATCGGCAACCCGTACAAAGTCACCTTCACGTAGGCCATCACCGCACCCTGCTTCTTCTCCCAGTGCGGCTCGCTGTACGTGCGCTTGACCAGGTGCTGTGCCAGGTCCTCGGCCCACTCCGGCTCGATGCGCGCCGCCACGCGCCCCCAGAGCCGGGAGGTCTCCACCAGCTCCGCGGCCATCACCCAGCGCGGCTGCTTCTTGAACAACGTCGAGCCGGGGAAGATGGCGAACCGGGCGTTGCGCGCGCCCAGGTACTCCTGCTTCTGCGGATCCTTCAACCCCAGGTGCGACAACAGGCCCGCCAGCAGCGACTGGTGGACCTGCCGCGGGTCCGCCGGGGCGGAGTTGACCGCGATTCCCAGCGACCGCACGACCTGGCGAAGCTGGCTGTAGATGTCCTGCCACTCCCGCACCCGCAGGTAGTTGAGGAACTCGGTCCTGCACAGCTTGCGGAACTGGCTGGAGGACAACGTCTTCTGCTGCTCCCGTAGGTACTCCCACAGGTTCAGGTAGGACAGGAAGTCCGAGTCCTTGTCCCGGAACCGGGCATGCTGCTGCTCGGCAGCCTGCTGCTTGTCCACAGGCCGCTCTCTTGGGTCCTGAATGGACAGTGCGGCCGCGATGACCATCACCTCGCGCACGCAGCCGTGGCGGTCGGCCTCCACAACCATCCGGGCCAACCGCGGGTCCAGCGGGAGCTGCGCGAGCTTGCGTCCCAGTGATGTCAGCCGCTTCCGCGGATCGGACTGGCTCGGGTCCAGCGCTCCCAGCTCGTGCAGCAGTGCGACGCCGTCGGAGATATTGCGGCGTTCGGGCGGGTCCACGAACGGGAACTCCGCGATGTCGCCCAGTCCCAGCGCGGTCATCTGCAGGATGACCGAGGCGAGGTTCGTGCGCAGGATTTCCGCGTCGGTGAACTCCGGCCTGCTCTCGAAGTCCTTCTCCGAGTACAGGCGGATGCACACACCCTCCGACACCCGGCCGCATCGACCCTTGCGCTGGTTCGCCGACGCCTGTGAGACCGGTTCGATCGGCAGCCGCTGCACTTTCAGCCGGTGGCTGTAGCGGGAGATACGCGCCGTGCCGGGATCGATCACGTACTTGATCCCGGGAACCGTCAGCGAGGTCTCGGCAACGTTCGTGGCGAGAACGATCCGACGTCCGGTGTGGGGCCGGAAGACCCGGTGCTGCTCGGCCGAGGACAACCGCGCATACAGGGGCAGGATCTCGGTGTTGGGTAGCTGCATCTTCCGCAACGCGTCAGCGGTGTCACGGATCTCCCGCTCGCCGCTGAGGAAGACCAGGATGTCGCCGGACCCCTCGACGCGAAGTTCGTCAACGGCGTCGCAGATCGCCTGCGTCTGGTCCCGATCGCGGTCGACCTGCTCCGCCTCGTCGTCGATGATCGGGCGGTACCGCACCTCGACCGGATAGGTCCGACCGGACACCTCGATGATCGGGGCGTCACCGAAGTGACGGGAGAACCGTTCCGGGTCGATCGTCGCCGAGGTGATGACCACCTTGAGGTCGGGTCGTCGGGGCAGCAGCCGCCTGAGGTAGCCGAGCAGGAAGTCGATGTTGAGGCTGCGTTCGTGCGCCTCGTCGATGATCAGTGTGTCGTACTGGGCGAGCTGGCGGTCCTGCTGGACCTCGGCCAGTAGGATGCCGTCGGTCATCAGCTTGACCAGGGTGTCGGCGCCGACCTGGTCGGTGAAGCGCACCTTGTAGCCGACGGCATCGCCCAGCGGGGTCCCCAGTTCCTCGGCCACCCGGTCGGCCACGGTGCGGGCGGCCAGCCGGCGGGGCTGGGTGTGCCCGATCATGCCGCGCACCCCACGGCCCAGTTCCAGGCAGATCTTCGGGATCTGCGTGGTCTTGCCGGAACCGGTCTCCCCGGCCACCACGACCACCTGGTGGTCGCGGATCGCCGCCAGGATGTCGTCCTTGCGCCGGCTGACCGGCAACGCCTGGGGGTAGGTGATCTCGGGCACGGCCGCCCGCCGCCGCTGCAACCGCAGCTCGGCCGCGTCCAGGTCGGCGGCGATCTCGTCCAACACCGCCCGCCTGGCCTCGGCGTCCCGCACCTGGCGCACGCCGTCGAGCCGGCGCCGCAGCCGGCGCTCGTCGCGCAACGTCAGCTCGGGCAGGCGTCCCCGCAGGTCGGCAGGCGAGGGTGTCACAGGCAGCGTCCCCATTACGGTTGGCAAGGATAGGAAACGGACCGTCCGGTGCGAACCGCTTTTCCCGGCCCGGGCCTGGTCGGTATCCGGTCGGGACGGCAGGACGGCGGCAGGTGAACCACGCGGCCCGGGACCGCGGACCGAAGACCCGCCGTACAAAATAACGAAGGTTGCCCTGTTCCTACCGGCGGGAAGCTCGTGATCCACGCCGCGTCCGGATCACCACGCAGGCGCTGCAGAGAGTGATGTACATGTGGGACGCCCGTGTCCATGGCCGGGCCGTGTGGGCGATCGGCGGGGGCGACCAGGCAGTCCGACCCCGCGAACTCCGGTAAGCGGTCCCTACGGGACGGCCTCGCGGCGCGCTCGCGCACGCCTTCCGCGGCGGGTGGTCCGGCGTCGCCCGTGGCCGTGGCCGCCTGCGTTCGGCGGTGGGCGGTGCTGGCCGCTCGGACACCGACCGGCGCCGGTGGCGGTACCGCAGCGGAGCGGGATCCGACATCAAACGTTCTCCCCGGCAGCGGCCGAGGAGAACGTTGCGCCCCTCACCGGGGCGGGCGACCCCGACGGGGTTAGCGAACGGGCTGTCGACCCAGCCGCTCGCACACCTCCGCCGCGATCCACTCATCCACCAACGAGGATGGGGTACAGCCGCGGATGCCCAGGTCGTGAAGCTCTTCGAGCAGCTCGGGGAGAGAGATCCCGAGCTGCTCGGCAAGGCAGTAGACACGCAGTGCTCCCCGTCTGGGCAAGGGCACCCGTCCGAGCGGAACCGAACCCTCATCGCGGTGAGCAGTGATGTTCGTACCGTTTCCGGACATTGATCAGTCCCCGTTCATTGGAGGGAGCAGCACGCGTTCTCGGGAGAGGAGACGCGTACATTTCGCACCGTACGTCACCTTTGGTCCGGTTGTGCACCGCCTGATCGAGTGGGCTACCAGCGGTAGCGGTCCCGCGCGAGTGGCGTGGCCACTACGACGGGTGCGGGCCCGCGGGGGAGGATCGGAGCCGTGACCGAGCAGCTGCTGGCCTGGCATCCACGCACCGGCCTGGCGCCCGACACCGACCCCGAGCCGCCGCGCTTGCTGGCCGCGGACTCCTGGCTGGTGTGCGACGGGACGGCCCGGGGCCTGGGCCGGCACCGCGACCGCTTCCTGGCCGGGTGTGCTGCCGCCGGGGCCGACGTGGACGAGGTCGCCGAGTTCTGGCCGGCCACGCTGGCCCAGCTGCCCCGCCACGGCGCATGGTTCCCCCGCGTCGAGCTCGTCGCGGGCAGCCCGTACCCCCGGCTGCGGCTGCGCCCCGCACCCCGGCGCACCGACCGGGCCCGCGTCTGGGCGACCGCCCCACCCGATCCCCGGCACGCACCCCGGCGCAAGGGCCCGGACCTGGAGGCGTTGGCCGCCCTGCGCGCCGCAGCGGCCGAGCTGGACGCCCAGGAGGCGCTGCTGACCTGCCCCGACGGGCTGGTCCTGGAGGCGGCGAACGCGAGCCTGCTGTGGTGGGAGGGCGACGTGTTGTGCGTGCCCGACCCCGAACTGCCCGTACTCCCGGGTGTCACCACGACCCTGCTGCAGGAGGAGGCGGTGCGGCGCGGCATCGACGTCCGGCCCCGCCGGTGCCGGCTCGCCGAGCTGGCCGGGCGGGAGGTCTGGGTGGCCAACGCGCTGCATGGCATCCGCCCCGTCGTGGAGTGGGTGGGCGCCGCGGTGCCGGTCGGCACCCCGGCCCGGGCCGCCGGGTGGCGGCGATGGTGGGAGTCGTGCGCCGAGCCGCTGCCGGGCTAGGGCCGGGCCCCCACCCGGCACGCTCTGATCAACATGCCTTCGACCATAAGGGCCAGCGACGCGGCTGCCATCCCTCTGTCGAGCGTGTCGCCCGCCACGGAGGTCAGTCCCTGCGCCGCGGGCGCGGGCGCAGGGTTCCCAGCTGTTGGGCGCCTTGTCGGTGCCCGTCGGGGTGCACTAAGATCACCTTTCTCTCGGTGAGAGCCAAGCCAGCGACACCCTGCGGCGGCAGGTGGAACACGCCGACCAGGTACGTTGCCTGGTGTTCCGCCTTCGGGCGGCGTCCACGGTTAGTTGCGTCGGGAGTCAAACAGACCCGCTGGAATCCGTGTAAGACCAGCTTGGCTGGCGGTGGTACTGCCACGGGAAGACCCACCCCCGCGCGGGCCAGTGCCGGTGCCGCAAGGCGCCGGCTGCTCGACGCTCGATGGACTGAGGTTTGCCGATACTTCGAGTAACGGGACAATGGTCGTCTGGTCGACGGCACGGCCCGACGGGAGGCCCGCCATGGCGACCACGTGGGTCTACGACTTCGCCGAGGGCCACAAGGACCTCGCGGACCTGCTCGGCGGCAAGGGCGCCAACCTCGCCGAGATGAGCCGGCTCGGCCTGCCGGTCCCGCCGGGCTTCATCATCACCACCGAGGCCTGCCGTGCGTACCTGAGCACCGGGTATCCACCCGAGCAGCTGTGGCCCCAGCTTCGGGAGCACCTGGCCGGGCTGGAGCAGCGGATGGGCCGGCGTCTCGGTGCCGCCACCGACCCGCTGCTGGTGTCGGTGCGTTCCGGGGCGCGTTTCTCCATGCCCGGCATGATGGAGACCGTCCTCAACATCGGCGTCAACGACGCTTCCGTACAGGGACTTGCGCATCGTTACGGCGAGCGCCTGGCCTGGGACTGCTACCGGCGGCTGGTCCACATGTTCGGCACGACCGTCCTCGGCGTCCCCAACGAGCCGTTCGCCGCCGCGCTGGATGCGACCGGCGCGGGGGAGTCGGACGTCACCACCCTGCGCGGATTGGTGCGCACCTACCAGGACCTGGTCCGCCGGCACTCCGGCCGGGACTTCCCGCAGGACCCGTGGGAACAGCTCCAGTTGGCCGTGCGGGCCGTGTTCGACAGCTGGCGGGCCCCGCGGGCCGTGCTCTACCGCCGCCAGGAGCGCATCCCCGATGACCAGGGCACCGCCGTGAGCGTGGTGGCCATGGTGTTCGGCAACGCAGGCCCCGACTCCGGGACCGGTGTCGCCTTCACCCGGGACCCCGCCACCGGGGCCCGCGGCGTCTACGGCGACTACCTCCCCAACGCCCAGGGCGAGGACGTGGTGGCCGGTGTACGGACCCCGGTGCCGCTCCACGAGCTCGCCGACCGCGACCCACGCTCGTACCGGCAGTTGCTGGACGCGATGACCACACTGGAACGGCATTACCGGGACCTGTGCGACATCGAGTTCACGATCGAACGCTGCGAGCTGTGGATCCTGCAGACCCGGGTGGGCAAGCGCACCGCGGCGGCCGCGTTCGTCGTCGCCGCGCAGCTCGCCGAGGAAGGCGTGATCGACCGGGACGAGGCATTGACCCGGGTCAGCGGAGCCCAGCTCGGACAGCTGATGTTCCCCCGCTTCGACCCCGGCCCGGACCGGCGACGACTGGCCACCGGGATCAACGCGAGCCCTGGCGCGGCGGTCGGCCGCGCGGTCTTCGACTCCGCCCGCGCCGCCGAGCTGGCCAGCGCCGGCGAGCGCGTCGTGCTGGTCCGCCGCGAGACCAACCCCGACGACCTGCCCGGCATGGTCGCCGCCCAGGGCGTGCTGACCAGCCGTGGCGGCAAGACCTCGCACGCCGCCGTGGTGGCGCGCGGGATGGGCAAGCCGTGCGTGTGCGGTGCCGACGCGTTGGAGGTCGACGCGGCCGCCCGCCGGGCCGTCGCGGCCGGCGACGTGGTGGTGCCCGAGGGCGACGTGATCTCGGTGGACGGCTCCACCGGCGCCGTCTACCTCGGCGAGGTGCCCGTGGTGCCCTCCGCGGTGGCCGAGTACTTCGAGCGGGGCGGCCGGCCCGAGGGCGACGGCGACGAGTTGGTGTGCGCGGTCGACATCCTGGTCCGGCACGCCGACCGGGTTCGTGGGCTGGGTGTGCGCGCCAACGCCGACACCCCCGCCGACGCCGCGCGCGCCCGGCGCATGGGTGCGGAGGGCATCGGCCTGTGCCGGACCGAGCACATGTTCCTGGGCCCGCGGCGCAAGCACGTCGAGCGGCTCGTCCTGGCCGACAACGACACCGAGCGGGAATCCGCACTGGCGGAGCTCCTGCCGCAGCAGCGCGAGGACTTCGTCGCGATCCTCCGCGAGATGGATGGGCTGCCGGTCACCATCCGGCTGCTTGACCCGCCGCTGCACGAGTTCCTGCCCGATCTTGCCGACCTGACCGCCCGGGTCGCCGTCGCCCGCACCCGCGGTGAGGACGCGACCGAGGATGAGCGGGTGTTGCGGGCGGTCCGCCGGCTGCACGAGCACAACCCGATGCTGGGGCTGCGTGGGGTCCGGCTCGGGTTGGTGTTGCCCGGGCTCTACACGATGCAGGCGCGAGCGATCGCCGAGGCCACCGCCGACCGGATCGCGGCCGGCGCTGACCCGCGGCCGCAGATCATGGTGCCGCTGGTGGCCGATGCCACGGAGTTGGCCCTCACCCGGCGGGAGATCGCGGGCGTGCTGGCGGAGGTCGCCGGGCGGACCGGACGCGACCTGCACATCCCGATCGGCACCATGATCGAGGTGCCGCGCGCGGCGGTCACCGCCGACCGGATCGCCCGGCACGCCGACTTCTTCAGCCTCGGTACGAACGACCTGACGCAGCTGGTGTGGGGGTTCTCCCGGGACGACGTGGAGGCCGAGTTCTTCGCCCGCTACCTGGAACTGGACGTCTTCGCCGACTCGCCGTTCGAGACGCTGGACCGCACGGGCGTGGGCGAGCTGGTACGGGCGGCGGTGCGCGGTGGCCGCTCCGCCCGGCCGGACCTGGAGATCGGCGTCTGCGGGGAGCACGGTGGGGATCCGGCTTCGGTCGGGTTCTTCGCCGGGGCCGGCCTGGACTACGTTTCCTGCTCCCCGTTCCGGGTACCGGTTGCGCGGCTCGCGGCAGGGCGCGCCGCGGTAGCCGGTCGCGCCGCACCGAGCGATGAGTCTGTCTGACGGTGGTGGGGGAGCCATCCTGGATGGACTCCCGTAGCCGGTCCCGTTCGCGTGAAACCGACCCCGAACGTCAGAATGGAGCGTGGACTGTGCTGCGGCCGGTGCCACCCATTCGCTCGTCGATTGACGAGGCCGAACGCGCTAACTTGCCGGGCATGGTCAACAGCTATCGGCTGCTCGGCGAGGGACCCCACGGCGTCATCGCGCTGCACGGCTGGTTCGGCGATCACCGTAGCTTTGCTCCACTATGGACAGACCTGGACCAGGAACGGTTCACGTGGGCCTTCCTGGACTACCGCGGATACGGCGGAAGCCGTGACCTGGCGGGGGAGCACACGCTGGAGGAGATCGCCACGGATGTGCTCACCCTGGCCAACCACCTCGGTTGGGAACGGTTCAGCCTAGTCGGTCACTCGATGGGTGGGGTCGCGGCGCAGCGGGTGATCGCCGACGTACCCGAGCGCGTCCGCCGGCTGGTGGGTGTCACTCCCGTGCCGGCCAACGGAGTTCCCTTCGACGAGCAGGGCTGGGCGTTGTTTGCGGCAGCACCCAACGATCCGGACCGGCGCCGCGCGATCATCGACCTCACCACCGGGGGACAGCTTTCCGGCCGCTGGCTGGACCGGATGGTGCAAGCTTCGCTGGAGGCCGCACACCCGGATGTTGTAGCCGCCTATCTTCCGCAGTGGGCACACGCGGACTTCGCCTCCGCGATCAGTGGTAGTCGCCTGCCGGTCAAGGTGCTCGTGGGGGAGCGCGACCCGGCGTTGCCCGCCGAGTTCATGCGCGCCACCTGGCTGACCCACTACCCGCGTGCCGAGCTGGAGGTGCTGGCCGGTGCCGGTCACTACCCGATGGAGGAGACCCCGATCGCGTTGCTGAGCAGCATCGAGGAGTTCCTGGGGCGGCAGGACGATGAGGCTGACGCGCCAGATCGTTGATCCCGACACGTACGTCCACGGAGTGCCTCACGCTGCGTTGGCAGCGTTGCGTTATCGGGTACCGGTGGTGTGGTGCGAGGAGCCCGCGGTGGACTCCTGGCCGGCCGGTCCAGGGTTCTGGGCGGTGCTGCGTCATGCCGAGGTCCGCACCGTGCTGCGCGCGTCCCGGACCTTCTCGTCGCAACTGGGCGCAACCCAGATCCGTGACCCAGCCACCCCGGCCCAACTGGCTTATGTGCGCAGGATGATGCTCAATCTGGACCCTCCCGAACACACCCGGCTCCGGGGTCTGCTGACGGCCGCGTTCACTCCGCGGGCGGTTGCACGGTTGGAGGAGCGGATCCGGCATCGCGCCTACGAGCTCGTGCGTGCCGTCACCGAGCGCGGCGAGTGTGACTTCGCCACCGAGGTCGCCGCGGACCTGCCCCTGCTCACCCTCGCCGAAATGTTCGGTGTCCCCGAGTCCGACCGGTGGCTGATGTACGACTGGAGCAACCGTGTCATCGGGTACCAGGACCCGGAGTACGCGGTGAGCGCGGTGTTCGACGGCGGGGCGGGAGCGACTCCGATGGCTCGTCGAGCTCTCGCCCTACGCCCACGCCCCGATGCACGGGGACGTATGCCCAACCCACGTACCCGATCCGGCATGCCGGACCTCTACGCGTACGCACACGAACTCGGTGAGTACAAGCGACGCCATCCCGGTGCCGACGTGATGAGCGTGCTGATGGGGCAGGTTGATGCCGACGGCGGGCGGGTGAGCCTCGAGGAGTTCGAGAACCTCTTCTGGCTGTTCTCCGTCGCCGGTAACGAAACACTGCGCAACGGGCTTCCTGGTGGCCTGCTGGCATTGCTCCGACACCCCGAGGCATTCGCCCGCCTGCGGACGGAACAGGCGCTGCTGTCCACCGCGGTGGAGGAGATGCTGCGTTGGTGGACGCCGGTGATGCATTTCCGACGCACGGCCAGCCGTGACGTCGAGCTGGGTGGCGCGACCATCCGAGCCGGGCAGAAGGTCGTGGTCTGGTTCTCCTCGGCCAACCGCGACGAACGCGTGTTCGACGAGCCCGACCGGTTCGACCCCGCCCGCCGCCCGAACGATCACCTTACGTTCGGTTACGGGCCCCACTTCTGTCTTGGCGCACACCTTGCTCGCGTGCAGATGCGTGCCCTGTTCGCCGCCGTGTCGGACCTGTGGTCAAAGGTCGAGCTTGCCGGTGAGGTGGTGCGGCTTCGCTCGAACTTCCAGAACGGGATCAAGCATCTGCCCATCAGGTTCCGGCCTCGCTGACGTGTGATCGCTGGATGCTACACGCCGCTCACATAGCCTGCCGGTAGGTCAGGAAGTAACGCCAAAAGAGGAGCCGAGTGATGGTGCAGCTCGGAAGAAGATTCGCAGCTTGCTGCTTGATCTCGGGCAACGCCATTGTCGGGCGACAGACCGGTGCCTGCATCACTGCGGCGTCCTGGCGCGATAGCTCCTCGCGCAACGCGACCACACCGCGGGCGACGAGGTTGATCGCCGCCGCGGGAAGGCTGATCAGGTGGTCCACGGGCGTGCTCTCCCGATAGCAGCCAAGGATGACGAGTACCCCGCCAGGTGCGAGTGCGTCCCGCAGCCGGGTCACGGTGTCGAAGGGGACGTGGTGGATGCTGGCCAGGCAGGAGATGTAGTCGTAGCCGGCCTTGGGCAAGGCGACCGTGGTGACCTCCGCACACCGGAACCGCACGGACACACAGTGGGCTGAGAGACGCTTCCCAGCCTGGATCACTTCCGCTGAACTGTCGATCGCGTCCACCTCGAGCCCCCGTGCGGCGAGCTTTCGGGCGAACAGCCCGACACCGCAACCCACATCGAGAGCGCGACGCGCCCTGCTGGGCACCTGACGCAACAGCAGCCGGTGGTAGTGATCGTTGTGGTCGAAGGGCACGGCAGACCACGATGCCACGGCGGTGGAGGCCCCACGGCGCGGAGTGGGAGCCCCCACCGCCGGCGGTGTCAGAACTCCTCGTCCAGTGATACCGAGCCACTCACCGCCACCTGGTAAGCGGAAACCCGGCGTTCGAAGAAGTTCGTCAGCTCCTGGGCGTCCTGCAGCTCCATGAACGGGAACGGGTTGGTATCGCCGAACACCGCGGGCAATCCCAGCCTGGTCAGCCGCTGGTCGGCGACGTAACGCAGGTACCGGTGCATGTCCTCGGCGTTCATTCCGGGCAGGCCGTCGCCGCAGACGTCACGGGCGAACTGCAGCTCGCACTCCACCGCCTCCCGCAGCATCTGCGTCACCTGGCGTCCCAGCTCCTCGTCGAACAGCTCTGGCTCCTCGGAGCGCACCGTGTCGACCACGCTGAACGCGAAGTTCATGTGCATCGACTCGTCCCGGAAGACCCAGTTCGTCCCGGTCGCCAGCCCGTCGAGCAGGCCACGGGACCGCAGCCAGTAGACGTAGGCGAAGGCACCGTAGAAGAACAGGCCCTCGATACAGGCGGCGAAGCAGATCAGGTTCAGCAGGAACTTCCGCCGGTCCTCCACCGTCCGCAGCTCGTCCAGCGCGTCGATGGAGTCGATCCAGCGGAAACAGAACTCGCCCTTCTGCCGGATCGAGGGAATGTGCTCGATCGCCGCGAACGCCTGGGCGCGCTCCTCGTGGTCGGGAAGGTAGGTGTCGAGCAATGTCAGGTAGAACTGGACGTGCACGGCCTCCTCGAACAGCTGCCGCGACAGGTACAACCGCGCTTCGGGCGCGTTGATGTGCTTGTACAGATTGAGGACCAGGTTGTTGGCGACGATCGAGTCGCCGGTCGCGAAGAACGCGACCAGCCGCTTCACCAGGTGGTGCTCACCAGTACTGAGCTTGCCCAGATCGCTGACGTCGGTGGCGAGGTCGACCTCCTCGACCGTCCACGTGTTGCGGATGGCGGCCCGGTACTGCTCGTAGAAGGCCGGGTACCGCATGGGCCGCAGCGTCAGGTCCATGCCCGGGTCGAGCAGCAGCGTACGGGCCGGGGTCGTCTCGGTGGTCGGGGTGGTCACTGGCACGCCTCGCAGATATCGGGATTTTCCAAGGAACAGGTCACGTCGTCGGCGGGGGATGCCCCCGCGGGCGCGGCGCCGGCCACGGTGGCCAGCGCGATCCGGGTTGCCGGCCGGGATCGCAGGTAGTAGGTGGTTTTCAGACCGGCCCGCCACGCGTAGGCGTACATCGAGGAGAGCTTGCCGATGGTGGGCGCGGCCATGAACAGGTTCAGTGACTGGCTCTGGTCGATGTAGGGCATGCGCGCTGCGGCGAGGTCGATCAATGCCTTTTGCGGCAGTTCCCAGGCGGTGCGATAGAGCCGGCGCAGTTCCTCGGGCAGGTCAAGCCCCTGCACCGAGCCGTCGGACTGCTTGAGGGCGTTCCGGGTCGCCCGGTCCCACCGGCCCAGCTTCTTCAGGTCCGCCACCAGATACGGATTCGCCTGGAGGAACTCACCTGACAGCGTCTCGCGTTTGAACGAGTTGGACACCAGGGGCTCGATGCACTCCGAACAGCCGGCAATCGAGGCGATGGTGGCCGTCGGTGCGATCGCGGCTAGCAGCGAGTTGCGTAGTCCTGAACGCCGCACCCGTTCCCGAAGAGCCGCCCACCGCTGCGGATGCACGGGGTCGGCCTGCGGGAAGTGGTCCGGATGCAACACGCCGCGCGCGGCGCGCGTATCCGGGAACGCTGGATGCGGGCCGTGCCGCTCGGCCAGCCCCACCGACGTTTCGTAGGCGGCCAGCGCGATCTCCTCGGCGATCCGGGTCGACAGCGCCAGCGCCTGCGGGGAGTCGAAGGGCAGCCGCAGCCGGAAGAACACGTCGGCCAGGCCCATCACGCCCAGCCCGACCGGACGCCAGCGCCGGTTGCTGCGCGCGGCCGCCTCGGTGGGGTAGTAGGTCAGGTCGATGGTGCGGTCCAGGAAACGCACGGCGGTGCGCACCGTGTCCGCCAGCCCCACCCAGTCCAGCTCGTCCCGGTCCAGGTGCGCGGCGAGGTTCACCGAGCCCAGGTTGCAGACCGCCGTGGCGTCATCGCTGGTGATTTCGAGGATCTCGGTGCACAGGTTGGACAGGTGCACGACATTGTCCGGACGCGCCGTCTGGTTGCAGGCCCGATTCGCCGCGTCCTTGAACGTCATCCAGCCGTTGCCGGTCTGCGCCAGCGTGCGCATCATCCGCCCGTACAGCTGGCGCGCCGGCACCGTGCGCGCCGCCTTGCCCGCCGCCTCGGCCTCCCGGTAGGCGGCGTCGAACCGCTCACCCCACAGGTCCGTCAGCTGCGGCACGTCCGCCGGATCGAACAGTGACCACTCCTGGTCGGTCTCGACCCGGCGCATGAACTCGTCGGGCACCCACATCGCCAGGTTGAGGTTGTGCGTGCGCCGCGCCTCATCCCCGGTGTTGTCCCGCAGCTCCAGGAATTCCTCGACGTCGGCGTGCCACGGCTCCAGGTACACGCACGCCGCTCCCTTGCGGCGGCCGCCCTGGTTCACCGCGGCGACCGAGGCGTCCAGCGTACGCAACCACGGCACGATGCCGTTGGAACGCCCGTTGGTCCCACGGATCCGCGAACCCCGGGAACGAACCCGGGTCCACGAGATGCCGATCCCACCGGCGTACTTGGACAGCCGGGCCACCTCGCCGTAACGCTGGTAGATCGACTCCAGCTCGTCGCGCGGGGAGTCCAGCAGGAAGCACGAGGAGAGCTGGGGATGCCTGGTGCCGGAGTTGAACAGCGTGGGCGAGCTGGGCAGGTAGGCCAGCCGGCTGGTCAACGCGTACAGCTCGGCCGCCTCGGCCACCGACTCGGCCAGCCCGCACGCCACCCGCAGCAGGAAGAACTGCGGGGTCTCCAGGACCCGGTCGGTACGCGGATGCCGCAGCAGGTACCGGTCGTAGACGGTGCGCAGCCCGAAGTACTCGAACCGGTCGTCGGCGGCGTGATCGACGAGCGCGGCCAGCTCTCCGGCGTGCGCGGCCACGAACTCGGCGGTGCGCACCGACAGCAGCCCCTCTGTCCGGGCCACGGCGATCGCCGACGGGAAGTCCACGATCCCGTGCTCGGCGACCTCGTCCCGGATCTGCCGGGCCAGCAGCCGGGCGGCCAGCCGGGAGTACTGCGGGTCCTCGCCAATCAACGCCGCGGCCGCGCGGACGGCCAGGTCGCGCAGCTCCACCCGGTCCGCCCCGGCGCGTCCGCCGCTGCGGACCGCGGAGAGCACGCGCTCGGGGTCGGTGTCGGGCAGGTCCCGGGCGCAGTCGCTTACCTCGACCCGCACCGCGGCGAAATGGTCTCGTTCCGGTGCCGGGGGAACCGTCACCCCGGCGGCGACAACGGTCACGCTCTCTCCTCGCGAGCTCGACAGCCGTCGTCCGGGGCAGAAGGTGGGTACGCGGAACCGGGCCGGCACCGCCGGCTTGCGCGGCGTGCCGGTCTGGCGTCCGCTCGGGCCCACCCGCGAGACCCCGGACCAGCGCGCACCGGCGGTGCGCGCACCGGTGGCAGGTCTTCGGACTCGCGGGCGGGCCGGGCCGACCTCGACCCGGCGGACCTACTGGCCGTCGCTTCCCGGGCGCCTGCGCGTCCAGTGCTCGACCCTCCCGATACTCCGGAAGGGTGACGGCGGTCGTTCCCGCTCACCGCTGCGGGGCAGTCCCGGAGTCACACCGGGTTCCCTCTTGCCTCGCTCCGCCCGGCCGACGGGTGGAGCGAACCACCAGCGCCGGAGAGACTACATCCTGGGGTTGGCCCGGCAAGCAACCCCAACATGTGCGCGTGTCGCCGGGCTCTGGTATCAGAAGATGGCGTCCTCGGCGATCCCGGTCGAGGCGTGCAGCACCCCGTCCAGCCCCCGCAGGCGCTCGACCAGCTGGGTGATGGACTGTCGCCCGCGCAGCCGCAGCGACACCGCGGCAACCCGCTCCTCGACGGCGGGGATCTCCCGCTGCTCCCGCTCGACCTCCAGATCCACCACCACCCAGCCGCTGTGCGTGCAGGTCGCCAGTGCCCGTCGGAGCACCCCGTGGCCGTCGAGATAGGTGAGCCGTACCTCGTGCAGTTGGTGCCGGGTCCGCATGGCGCCACGGAGCAACCACGGATACCCGAGCACCACGAGGAAGTGCGTCCCGGTGATGGCGAGGGCGAGCCACAACAGGCCGCCACCGCAGGCCATGCCGATGGCCGCGGTGACCCACACGGTGGCCGCGGTGGTCAGGCCGCGCACGGCGTCACGCCGGACGAAGATCAGCCCGCCCCCGATGAAACCGATACCGGAGACGATCTGTGCGGCGACCCGGGAGGGGTCCAGCGCCACGCTCTGCACCCCGAGCAGATCCCCGAACCCGTACTTGGAGACGAGCATGAACGCGCAGGCGCCGAGGCCGACGAGGGTGTGCGTGCGCATGCCGGCGTTCTTTGCCCGGAACTCCCGCTCGAATCCGACGAGCGTCGAGAGTGCCAGGGCGACCGCCAACAGGCCGATCACGCGGAGATCGTCCACCTGTGCGTGCTCCGAAGCCAGCATTACGCCAACTGTAGTACCCGACATTGTGGCGTGCCGCTTCCCCCCGCCTCGCGATGGCCGCTGGGCGGGATGGCGCGGTAGCCGTAAGGCTTGTCACCAACCGCGGGGTGGTGCTGATGAGGTTGTCGTGGTTGAGCGATTCGGGTGGTGCTCGGCCGAGATACGCGAGGACACTCCCGGCCGTTGTCGAACGCCCGGGTATCGCTTGCGGACGTCCGGTTTGACCAGCATGTTCTCCGGTTCGTGTGGGCGGGGCAGCCGGCTCGCGTGCCGGCCGCGCGGCCGGCATGTCCTCGGTGGTTCGGCCGCAGTTCGGTTGCGTCCACCAGCGGATCTGGCTCGTTGCCCTGCGATTCCGGCGCTGTAACGGGAATGTGTGTTGGGAAGATTTCTCCTGTGCGTGATTGGGTCCGGTCCGGATCGGGTACGACGAGTGGGACGGGTTCCGCCCGCCCGGAGGCGATAAAGAACTGCTGCCCCTGTGGTTCGCGCGGCGCGTACCGGGCGGGATGAGCGGTGGGGACGTGACCTCCCCCAAGGGTTACGTCCCCACCGCGGGTCACCGAGAACGGCTACTACTCGCCAATTCTTCTACTTGGGCCGGAAGGGATCACACGACGGGTGCACGGTCGAGCTACCCCCCGTGACGGCACACTGTCGGCGTTCCTGGGCACGTCCGTCGACTGTTCCCGCTTCAACCTCGACTCACGTCGACCTTACATCGAGTTTCGCCGTCGAGCACGTCCGTTTCCGTTGACTGCTAACGAAAGGTTACCGCGCACGTCCGTATGCACGGTCGGATTACCGAGCCCAGGTACGAATGGTTTCCCGTGTGGTCCGGTCCACCGGCGTGCTTCGTCGTCCCTGATCGGGTACCGGAGCCGATTCCGTGGTGTGGTCCGCTCCCGTTCTCCGATGATTATCCGGTGCAGGCTCACCGGGATCGCTCCTGCCTCTGGCCGACGATACCGCGGCCCGGCGGACCGGAACGCCCGTGCTCCTCGAGCAACAGGGACCGAGGGGCACTGCAAAGGTCCTCTTTGGACACTAAGAGGTTGCGCGGTGGAATGGTGAGAACGAGGCCGCGTCGCGGTTGCCCGGCCCCCGCACCGCCGTGCTGGGTACCTGGTTCGGATCACGTGCCATTACTGCGATTGCGGTGTCGAGCACGTCACTCCGTCGGGTCCGATCATGACCCGAGCGGTCCCCTCCAACCCCGTCGAGTGCCGGCCGAAGCGGTCAACCGGCTGGTCCGGGAGCGTGGGAAGCCTTCAGTTCCTGGGAGCGGGTTCCTAGCGTGAGCGCGGGAATCGCCGGGTGGCGAAACCGGGGCACCCGGCGACGGACGGGTGAGTATGACGGGTGAAGGAGTCGCGATGTCCGCACCATCCCCGCCGAGTCCGCGCGAGACACCCATGCGGTCGGTACCGATACGACCGGGGGCCGAACTGGCGCCGTTCGGTCGCACGGTCCTCGTGATGACACTCGCCGCCCTGCTGGTTCCGGGCCAGATGTACGTGGTTCTTCCCCTGTTGACCGGAATGTCCGGGGACTGGGGTGGCAACCCGCAGCGGATGGTCTGGACGCTCACCGCGTTCGGGCTGGCCTTCGTCATGGGAGCGGTGGTGGCGGGTCCGTTGGCGGACCGGTTCGGGCGTCGACCGGTGGTCATCGCCGGTCTGGCCGTGGTCGCGTTCGCCAGTGCCGTGCTGGCGGCCGCTCCCTCGCTGGAGGTCGGTGTCTGGTCGCGGGTGGCGCAGGGGATCGGTGCGGCGGCGTTCTCCCGGGTGGCGTTGACCTATCTCGGTGAGCGGGTCGTGCCCGGGAGGCGGTGGGCCGCGTGGTCGGCCATCACCACCGCCGCGTTCGCGTCCCTGCCCGCCGGACAGGCCGCGGCGGAGTTCCTGGCGGCGATCGTCGGATGGCGAGGAGTGTTCGGGGCCAGCGCCGTGGCCAGCGTGCTGCTCGCAATGCTGGTCAGGCTGGTGATGCTCCCCGATGTGCCGGCTGGCGAGGAACCCACCACGTCCGTCCGGGTTCTGGGTCACTTTGTCGCCCGTGGCCGGGTCCTCCTGCTGAGCCTGGTCATGCTCGCCACGCTGGCCAGCCTCGGCAGCGTCTTCACCGTTGCGCAGCTGGCAGCTCCGACCGACTGGAACACCGACACGACTTATACGCTCAGCGCGTGCTCCGCGGCGGTGATCGTCGTCGTGGCGGCAGCTACCGTGTGGTTGCGACGCTGGCCACCGACACGCCTTGCTGTTGTCGCGCTCCTGGTTGCCGCACTGGCCACTGTCGTCCTCGCGCTGGGTGGGCGTTCCGTCCCGGTTGCCGTGCTGGCAGTGTTGACGCTCGTGGCCGCGACCGCTGTCGTACCTTCGGCGTTGGTGTCGGCGGCACTCTCGATGGTGGGTCAGGCGACGGGGCCGCTGACCAGCCTGCTGGTGCTCGTGGCGCTGCTGGGTGCCACCCTCGGGCCACAGCTGGTGGCGTGGGGGAGTGGCACGGGGTTTGCGGCGGTGTTGCTCATGGTGGGACTGGTTCAGCTCGTGAGCGCCGGGTTGGTGTTCCTCGCCGAACGACAGGCATCGGCGGCCTCCGGGCGGGCGTCGCGGTGAAGCTGCTGAGCGTGACGGGCCGGGACCAGTGGTTCCGGCCCGCTTCTGCGATCGCGGTTGGCCCGGCCAACGCCGCGACGCTCGACGGCCAGCCGGTTCCGTGGGACGGGCGGGCGAGGCGCCTTTGGCGTCGCAGCGGGGTTTTCCGGGGGATCGGTGCAATGGTCCTCGCCGTTGTTGGTGGATCGTGGTGGGGAGCCGATAGTTCGTGGGGCGTTGCAGTGTCTGGCGAGGTCTTGCTACCGGTGGGCCGGTCCCTGATGCGGAGTATGCGTGGTTTGCCGGATGTCGCGGCGCGGGTGGACACTGGACCCGATCTTGGCCGACGAGTTGACCGCGGCTCCATACCTGCATCACCCGAGCCGTTGCCCGACTACTCGAAGCCGGCCCCGGCCAGCCGGCGGATGTTCCCGAGGAGCAGGAAAGGTCTGGCTTGACCGGTGTGACCGGTTTGATCGTGGGATTCCCGGCCATCCACCACACGACGCCTGTCTCGCCTGCGGCTGGTGTGTGCTGGTCAGACGCCTGTCAGTCACGTGGTTACAGCCGCCGGTGTCAGTTCCCGGGCACGACGGGCTGCGGGGCGTCGTCCGTCGCCCCCGATTCTTGAGCGGTTCTGCGTCGAATGGCCCCTTAACTGTTGTGAAAACGAAAATTTTCGGATTCTTTGTCTGGTTGGGCCACCGCGGCAGACGTGTGGTTCTGCGGAAGCCGTGATCGATTGGCTCCTGACTCGGTGCAGTCTTCCCCTGTGTCTCTCAGCGCACCTCTGGTGCATCCCCGCGGCCCCAGGCTCGGCGGGTGAATGGGTTCCGCGGCCGAGCGCACCTCCTCCCCTTCTCGGTCTCTCATTGCGAGAGCAAGCCCCGGACCGCCGCGCCGGTGCTATCTGGACAGGGTCGTGGCACGGCGAACGACTCATTGCGAGAACCGATAGGTTCCCCATCTTGAACGTCGAGGCACCCGGAAATCCCCCTCAGAGGGGAGATGCGAGCTTTTTCGCGTGGGCGATGACCCGCGGCGTCGTCCCCTGGTCATGACACCGATAGCCCCGGTGGAAATGGCGTGTGCGGGGGTGGTTGAGGCTTGCACTGGGCAGGGGGACAACAACTAGTACCGCGATACCCTAAGCAGGGTTGGACACCACCGACCCCGTGATCGTGCGTGCTTACAGCACATCGATGCCCGACCCGATGTTGCGTTGGGCTGATCTCGACAGTCATGACCCATGGTGCGTGCGGAGCCCTCGCACCACATCCGTGCGGAATCGAGCAGGACGCCAGCGAAGACGTCTATCCAAGATCGTCCGCGCCGGCGTCTCAACCAGTATCCGAAGGCGCGATATGAGCACAGCTAGCAGGGGGCATTGAGTGGACGCACTGGATATCTTTCGCATCCTCCGAGCTCGTTGGCTCCTCACAAGCATGCTGCTGGTCGCTCTGATTGTCGGCGTATTCACGATCATGACCGCGACGCCACCGACGTACCGGGTGTCGTCGGTCGACATGGTGATGCGTAAGCAGGGAACCGGGACCGGCCCGGATCAGAACAACCCCTACGCGAACAGCGACAGGGCCAACACGGAGCTGGCCACGATGCTCGTGACCCTGCTCAAGTCCCCCAGGGTCGAGCAAGACCTCACCAGGGACCGCGCCGTGGGAGAGGTGGAGATCTCCAACGAGATCAGCACGCTCGAGCCGACGAGCAGGCTGCTCACCGTCACCGTGAGCGGCACGAATCCGGACGACGTCCGCGAGGTCGCCCAAGCCTTCCGCAAGCGTGCCGGTGAGGCGCTGGAACGTCGACAGGCCGACGCCAAGGTGCCGGCGGACCAACGCATCGTCCTCGACGGGGTCGTCGCGCCGGACTCGGTCACGGTCACCCGCGCCGGTCAGCTTCGGTCTGCCGGTATTGCCGGATTTGCCGGTCTTGTTGGTCTCGTGCTGACGGTGCTGCTCGTGGACCGTGCAGCCGGTCGACGCCAACCCACCCGGAGCAGCGATAGCGGCCCGCAAGAGGGGGGACCGACGTCGGAACCCGGTCCGGAGGAACGGAAGGCGAAAGCCATCACCGCAACCACACGTTCGGGAGCGGACCGGGAGACCCGCGCGAACGGGCGGGTGCGGCAGTGACCGCGGTTGCCACCCTCGCCCCGGCCCACCGCCCACGGTTCGCACCGCATACGGCCCTGGTGGTGTTCGGTGCGTGCCTGGCGCTGCCACAGGACCTCGCCGTAGCCGGTCTCGACTCTCCCATCACACCGGCGCGCGTGGTGGCCGTGGGTTGCCTGCTGTGGTGGGGAGTGGCGCGCCTGGTGGGTGGACTGGGCCTGCGACGGGGGAGCAACCCGGTACGTGCGGCGACATTGCTCATGATCTGGGTTCTGCTTGTCACCCATGCCATCGCGTTGGCAAGCGGCGTTGTCGACCTCAAGATCACTCAGAGTGACTCCCGACTGGCGGCCTTCGTGGTTTACGTCGGGTTGGCGCTTCTTGCCGCGGACGGGTTGGATCGTCTCAATGCGGTACGGGCCGTAATGGGGGCGTTGGTGATCGCGGCGACCCTCTCGGCGTTCGCCGCCGTCCTCCAATACGCGGTGTCCTTCGACCTCCGCGGGCTCCTCGTGTTCCCGGGGCTGGAGTTGCGCGACCTGACCCCGGTGATCACCGAACGTGGCGGGCTCAAACGATCTCTGGGGTTCGCAAACCACCCCATCGAGCTCGCCGCGGTGTCGACAGCCTGCGTTCCCCTCGCCCTGCACCTGGCGAAGTTTGCGTCGTGGCGGATGTTCTGGCTTTGCTGCGCCGCAGTTCTCGTCGCCGGACCGGTCGTCAGCGTCTCGCGCACCGGCCTGCTCGGCCTCGTGCTGGTCATGCTCGCGCTGCTGCCACGGTGGGGATCGGCACGATGGTCCCTCATGGTCACCACCCTCGGCGGAATCGGCGTGTTCGCCATGACACTGACGGGCAAGCTCGCCGACGTGTGGAGCCAGGTCGTGCTGGACGCCAACAAGGACACGTCGGTGCTGCACCGAACCTCCGTCTGGGACTATGTGGCGGAGCAGGTGACAGCCCGGCCGTTGAGCGGCCAGGGCTTCGGCACCTACACCCAACCGGCCCAGCCGTACCTGGACAACCAGTACCTGTTCACGGCCGTCGAGTCCGGGATACCCGGTCTCCTGGCCATGATGGTGTTCCTCGCTGTTCCGCTCTGGTGGGCACACCGGGTTTGGCGGATCGGGGCGCACTCCGAGACCATTGCCAGGCGCGAGCGCCTCGCCCTCTCCGACGCAGGCTGGGCCATCGGAACCGCGCTTCTGGTGTGTGCGGTCAGCTTCGGCACCTTCGATGCCCTGTCGTTCCCCCAGATGAGGGGCTTCATCTTCACGCTGATCGGCGTGACGGGAGCGTTGGTCGTGCTGACCCGGGGACGGCAGTCATGAGCGGCCGCGATCGACGTCGATCCCCTGTTCCCGAGGCCAGGCCGATGCGAATCGGGTTCGCCGCAGGCTCATGCGAAGGAACAACTCCCGCTCAGGATCACCCACGGGCACGGCGAGTACACCAGTATCCGGGGTACGGATCCGTGCCGGACGGAGCGAGCACGAGCGACAACGCCGACCAAAGCCGGATGAACCAGTTCGCCGCAACGACGTCATCACGTCGACTGGAGGACGTTCCCATGAGCAAGACAGGACCGGTGGAGAGAACGTCGGGAGATGCGATGGCGAGCGCGGAGAACGCGATCGGCATGCCGGCACTGATCGGCCCGGCGCCACCCCCCGTCACGGTGGGGCTTCCGGTCTACAACGGGGAGCACTATCTCTCAAGCTCATTGGCTTCCCTGCTCTCGCAGACGTACGAGGACTTCGAACTGCTGATCTCCGACAACTGCTCGGATGACGCTACAGAGGAGATCTGTCGTACGGCTGCCCGAAGCGATCCGCGGATCCGCTATGAGCGCCAGGACCGCAACGTAGGTGTGATCGAGAACCACAACTGGCTCGTCCGGAACGCACGCAGCCCGTTCTTCACCTGGGCATCCTCCGACGACGCCTACGCGCCGGAGCGGATCGAGCGGATGTACGTCGCCCTGCAGAACGACGACAAGGCGGTGCTGGCGTTCACCTGGGCGAGACAGATCGACGAGAATGATGCGCAGGTCGGTTCGTGGCACAACCCCTGCCGAACTGCTCATCCCGATCCTGCCGTGCGGTTGTACGACCTTCTCGCCTTGGTGCACGAGAACTATCACTGCTACGGGCTGGTCCGCAGGAATGTCATGCTTCGGACGATGCTGGAACCACCGGTCTGGAACAGCGACCGGATCCTGGTTGCGGAGCTGACGCTGCACGGCCCATTCGTCGAGGTGGCGGAAGAGCTTCTCTGGCACCGACTCCACGACCGGAGGGTGAGTGCCAGCCTGACCCACCGTCAATTCTACGCGACACAGCGGATGAATATCCCGCGCATTGTCGCCCCCAGCGCCGAAGAAGGCTACTGGTACCTCCGGGCCGTACTCCGCTCCCCGGTCCGTGGTCGGGATCGGGTTCGCACACTCGCCGCCCTACGCCCTTGGCTGCGCGACAACTGGATGCGGGTGGGCTACCACCTGGCCCGTGGTGTGACGGACGGTGTGCTCGAACTGGTGGGTCTTCGTGGTCGATCCTTGCGTGACCAGCGCGCTCGACGAGTGATGAGCCAGAAAGGAGGGTTGGACGGATGACACCACCGGTCATGGCTGCGGTAGTCAGTTATCAATCCGCCGCACATCTTCCCAACCTGATAGCCAGCATGCCGGCGGGTTTCGAAGGTGTCTCCCGATGGCGTCTCGTAGTGGCGGACAACGGATCCACTGACGGTAGCGCCGACGTCGTGCGTTCCCTTGCGCCGGAGTCGGTCGTGGTGGATATGGGCGGCAACCTCGGCTATGCCGCCGGGATCAATGCCTGCGCGGCGCTCGCCGATCCAGACGAGGCGCTGTTGGTGCTGAACACCGACGTGGTCCTGGAGCCCGGGATGGTGCGTACGCTGCTGGACGCTTGCGAACGCGATGACTCGATCGGAGTCGCGGTTCCGGAGATCAGGCGACCGGACGGCTCTGCGGAACCCACGCTGCAGCGTCGCCCCACTCCGCTCCGCACGTTGACCGGACCTGCCCTGGGCAGGTACGTACCCGCCCTGGGCAGCGAGATGCCCGAGGACGCGAGGTGGGCTGACTGGGCGTGGGGTGCCATCCTGTTGGTACCGGCGCAGGTACGCAGGGTCGTCGGACCGTGGCGCGATGATCTCTTCCTCTACTGGGAGGAAACCGACTACTGCCGGCGGGTCACGGACGCCGGGTGGCGGGTGCGAAGGGTTCCTGATGCTCGCGCGGTGCACCGTGGTGGGCATCGGAAGCGTTCCCCTTCCCTGTGGGCGCAGCTGGTCACCAACCGGGTCGTGCACACGGCACGGTGGGATGGGCGTCGCGCAACAATCTTGACCTGGTCCGCACTGGCACTGCGCCAACTGTTGCTGATGCCCTTGGGAAGGCAGATCCACCGGCAGGCGCTGGCAGCGCTCTGGACCGGGCGGCAGCTCCTGCTTCGCGGTGAACCCACGCATCCCGCAGCACCAACGGAGTTCCTCAGCCAGCCGAACAGGAGCCTTTCCTGATGTGTGCCTTGAGACGGCACCCGGTGGTGCGCCAAGTGGGTCTGAACGCACTCCAGCTGCTCGGCGGTCGTAGTGCACTGAGCGAGCGTCTGTGGCGGGTGCGATCCTTGCAGGCGCGTATCAACGCGACCAACGCAGAGTACGACGAGGTGGCAAGGCTCCACGCCCGAAGGGGGACATACCCGTCGGCATTGGTGGCGGTGGTGATCCCGACGTTTCGGCGCCCGGAGCAGCTCAGCGAGGCGGTGCGCAGCGCGCTTGCACAGACGGTTACCGACCTCGCCGTGATCGTGGTGGACGATGGTGGCGGTATGGTGGGACTCCTTCCGGAGGACCCACGGATCACGGTCCTGTCATTGAGCAGGAACTATGGAAGCTGCGGCCTGGTACGGAACGTAGGGATTCGGCTGAGTCGCTCGCCGTTCGTCGCCTTCCTCGACGACGACAACACCTGGCGCCCCAACCACCTGGAGGAAGCGCTCACCGCAATGCCGGATGGTCCCGGCCTGGTCTACACCGGGGTGAAGCGGAGCCGACGTGATGGATCCATAGTGGACATTCTGGGCAGACCTTTCGATCGCCGCCAGCATGCACACCTGCCGTGGATCGACATCAGCAGCATCGTCGTTCGTCGCTGCCCTAAGGTGAGGTTCGATCCCGCCCGGCGTCCCAACGACGTGTATGCCCGGGAGGACTGGGAGTTCGTCCACCGACTCTCCAAACGGATGCGCACCGTGTACGTACCCGAGGTGACCGTGAACTATACGGTGCACGACGGGAGCTACTACCAGGACTGGAGCTGGCTTCGGGCTGGACTGACCTGATGGCCCACGTTCTCACCCTCGGTAGCCGGTTCCGGCGCGGCCTGTCATTGAGCTTACTCAACACAATGCTTACGCGGTCGGGCTCGGTGCTCTTGGGCATGGTGTTGGCACGCCTGCTGGCGCCGGAGGAATTCGGTGTCTATGCGGTCGCCCTGCTCACGCTGAACCTGTTGCTGACCTTCAACGACTTCGGCGTTGCCGTCGCGGTCGTCAGGCACGAGGGCGACGTGCGTCCGATGCTTCCGACAGTCTGGACGATGTCGATCATTGGCGGAGCGCTCGTGTTCTTGGCATGCCTCTTGGCGGCGCCGTTCATAGCGTCGGCGCTGGGGGCACCACAAGCGACCGGGGTGGTGCGGCTGATCGCCACCAATGTTCTGCTGGATGGCTTTGCCGGTGTTCCCGGTGCCATGCTCGCGCGGCGGCTGGCACAGGATCGGCGGCTGGTGTCCGACCTCTCGGGCATCGTGCTCGGCTTGGTGCTGACCGCTGTACTCGCGTTTCATGGATGGGGTCCGTGGGCGTTGGCGGTGGGAAACGTTGCGGGCACCGCCTTGACGGTCGTGCTTCTCATCGCGCTGTCCGGTGAGTACCCGCGGCTCGGCTTCGACCGCACGCAGTATCTTGGCGTGGCTCGGTACGGATCGACGGTCGTGATGTCGTCGCTGATGCTCATCGGGTTGCAGACCGTTCCGCAGGCGGTCGCGGGAAGACTGCTCGGTGCCACGACGCTCGGCCTGTTCTACTTGGCGAACACGGTGGCGAACTGGCCCGTCTCGATGATGCGCTCCACCATGGAGCGGATCACTGTAGCGACCTTCGCCCAAGCACGGGACGGTAGTGCGAACCTGGGTGAGGTCGCCGGCCGCGTGCTGGGGATCGTGGCGTCCGTGGTGCTCCCCGGTGCGGCCGGACTTGTCATGCTGTCGGACCGGATCGTGTGGTTCGCCTACGGCCCGAGCTGGATGGCTGCCGCTCCGGTGTTGGGTCTCATCGCCGTGGCCGCCGCTGTCGGCCTGCTGACCGAACTGATGCTCGCGTTGCTCATCGCCATGGGCAAGGTCATGTCGGCGGTGTTGCCGCAGATCGCCTGGCTGCTGGCCTTGGTGCCCTGCACCATCGTCGGTGCGGAATGGGGAGGCGTCGCCGGAGTCGGATGGGCGCAGCTCGCCGCGGTGCTTCTCGTTGCGGTTCCCGTTCATCTGTGGGCCCTGGGCCGTGCCGGCGTGCAGCTGTTGACCATGATGAAGGCGGTTGTCGCTCCCGTGCTGGTCGCGGTCGTGCTCGCGATCGTCCTGTTCGGTATCCGCACCCTGCTACCGGAAGCGATGCCCAGCATCCTGGTCGGTGGATTGCTGACCGGTGTCGTGGTCGGCTGCGCCTGGATTCGCGCCGGGAGGCGGGCAGGCGCCGCACTGGACGAGGTCACGGTCGGTGTGGACCACGCGGGAGAGGAGGGAGAACAGGATGCGAGCTGGTTCGAAAGGACAGCTTTACCAGGCGCTGAAGTCGCGGCTGTACCCGGATCACCCCGGGTGGCCGACAGCGCTGGGACCGCGAACTGCCCGTGACGGCCGGTCGGTCCGACTGCGGCCACCGCGACTCGCCGACGCGGAGCAGTGGAGCGCACTGGTTCGTCGGGAGCGGATGGCGTTGGAACCATGGTGGCCCACCAGTGTCCTGCCCTGGGAGGACCGCTTCACGACCAGGACGTGGTACGAGCGGTGGGCCCGGCTCCGGTGGTCGGCCCGACGTGGGTACAGCCTTCCTGCCGTGATCGAGGTCGATGGCCGGCTTGCGGGTGAGGTGGTCATCGATCGCATCGATCGGACACAAAGGTCGGGCGAGGCAGGGATGTGGATTGCGGCGGAGCATCATGGCAGCGGGGTGGCCAGTCACGCACTTCAGCTCATCATGAGTCATGCCTTCGGCCCGTTGGACCTCCACCGCCTGGTCGCTCCGATCGCGGTGAACAACCGGGCGGCGGCCGTTCTCGCGGCATCGCACCGGTTCAAGCGAGAGGGCGTCATGCGGGACTACATGCACGTAGGGGGCCGATGGCGAGACCACGTACTGTGGTCCGTGCTGACGAACGAGTTCATCTCCTCACTCACCGCGGCGTCAGCAGAAGCCGCACCCCGGCCGACGTAGTTCGCGTTGGCCAGGCAGCTCAGGTGACGCCCGGAAGTGCCTGGACCTCGTTCCCGTGGGTGCTCCGGGCGCAGCCTTCTCCTGCTGCGGCGCGCCCGGGTGCGGCGAGCGGGGTCGAGCACTACCCGAGTAGCGCTGGCTGCGTTCCGGTCCGAAGGCTTCGCGCCTCGAACCTGTGTGGGTCGGGCTGAGTTCGATGACTCCTCCACGCAGGTCAGTTCCCGAGGGATAGGGAGCTCGACGATGTTCGGCTCACTCCAGGACGGGAGCTGTTGCGGGCGTCGGCGGCGAGCCGACGCCGAAGGGCGCGCTGGTTCCTACCCGGGCGCCGCGCTGGTCGGTACCGACGCTCTACCGACCCAGCGCGGTCCCCGGTGACCAGGACCGTCAGTTCCCTTCGCTTGTCCGTTCGAGCAGGTAGCCCCGCCCCCACGCGGTGCGCACCACCAGGCCGAGTGCGGTGATCCGCCGGCGCAGCCGCATGATGTGCAGGTCGAGCGCGTTACGGCTGGCGTTGCCGGCCCGCGCGGGCAGCCGCGCGGCCAGCGCCTTGCGCGGAACGAGCTGGCCGAAGTGCGTGACCAGCAGGTCGAGCAGCTCGGCCTGGGTCGGCGAAATGGTGACCGACCGAGCGCCGAACCGGAGCACGCCGCTGGGATCCAGCTGCGGGATCCGGTGCGAGCTAACCCTGGCCCGCAACGCGGCCACCCGGGCCTTCAGGTCGGACTTGCAGATCGGTGCCCGGACCCAGTCCTCCCGGACGTCCGAGCAGATCGGAGCGGTGGCGCCGCGTTCGACGACGAGCAGCCGGGGCACGCCCATCGCCCGGCAGTGGTCCCGCAGGGCCGCCTCGGCCGGCCAGCGCACCAGCTGCACCTCGTCCCTGTCCACAGTCGTGAGCATCTTGGTCTCCCCAACCAAGTTCCGACTCGCCGGACGCGACCGTCTCGATCGGTTCCGTCGAGTCTCCCCAGTATCCCCAGTACGGGTCGCTCGCTTGTGTCCGGCGTCGAACCGTCGGCCTCAATTGAGCGACCCGAGCCGATTTAAGCTTGATCGCTTGACTGAGGCAAGCGGGATCACCGGGTCGGCCTAATGCTCTCGGTGGGGTACGCGGAGCTTTTTTAGGAAGCGACTATCGGGTTCCAGCGCCGGCTCTATTAGCGGGTCGACAGGGCCAGGATGCCCGCCTGGCCGGCACCCGTTACCCGGTCGCGGCGAACGGTCCACGAACCGGCTTTTCCGTGCTCGAGCGGGGGTGTAGGCATGTTTATGGGGTATGCTGTACCGCCGATCGGCCGTATCTGTTGAGCGCGGAACGGGGCAGTCGGCGGTGAATTGGACGAGTCTCGAAACCCGTGGGTATCCGCGGGTGAAGTCCGGGTGAGGTTTTCGCGTTCCCGGAAAGCCCGAAACGGACATGTGTCGCCGTTCGGCGGTTGCCGGGAAGGGGGTGTATAATAGACGCCCGCGTTATCGGTTTACCGTCACCGCTATTCGGGATGGTCCGGTCCGGTTGGTCTCCTGGTGCGAAAAAGGAACCGCTGAGTCGGACCTTGGTTCAGCCCTGCTGGCCAAAGGTTAACCGAGAGGTGATCCGGTAACGGTCGCCACGGTGCACCGACCTCGCCAACTCGACCACCCGGCCCTCGCCGTCCCTGGTGACCCGCTCGCACAGCAGGGCGGGGGAGTAGGGTGGCACCGTGAGCGACTCCGCCTCGACCGGATCCACCACCGTGGACTCGATCGTCTGTACGGCATCGGCGACCGTGATCCCGTACCGCATGCGCAGCAACCGATAGAACGATCCGACCTCCAGGTCCCGGGCGGTCAGGTCGGGCACGAGGAGGAGCGGTAGTCGGAGCCGTTCCAGCGCCATCGGCTCGGTGCCAACCAGCTGCAGCCGGGTCACCCGCAGCACCTCGGTCGCGGGCGATACCTGCAGCCGCTGGCCGAGCCGGGCGCCGGCCGGAACACTCTCGAACCGGAGGACCCGGCTGGTCCACTCACCCTCGGCCGCGGGCGAGAGAATCGAGTCGTGCACGGCGGGGACGAACTCCGGCGCGGTGCTCCGTGCGGTGGTGAAGGTTCCGCGGCCACGCTGGCGCACCACTAGGCCAGCCCGGGCCAGCTCCGCCAGGGCCGTGCGCAGGGTCGGCCGCGAGACACCGAACTGCTCGGCGAGGACCCGCTCGGGCGGAAGGACCTCCCCGGGACCGTGTTGCTCGACCAACTCGGTCAGTCGTTCCTTCGCGAGCACGCGCTTCTTTCCGGCAGAGCCCCCAGCACACACAGCGCAACCGTAGCAACGCGCGAGGTTCGTCCCGGTAGCCCGAGTGGTCAAGGTGTCGGGGCAAGAGGTTTGACAGAAGGTCAGGTCCGCACGCGGGGAAACCTGCTGAGCCAGCGGAGACGCGCGTGGGCCCAGAAACACGACCGGCCCGGGGTCCCGTCGCCGGTCCCGGTGGTCGGCCCTGCTGTTGCGGCGACTTTCTGGGGGACCACCGCTGGTCATCAGCTCTGCGCTGTGTCGGACACGGATGGGCCCGGTGACAGTTGCGCGGCCAAAATTCGCCCCACGATGACCGCCGCGCGGAGCAACGTCGGCTCCCGTGGCGGCACCGCCCCTGACAACGTCGCCGAGTGAGACGGCCTGCACGACGCTGGTTGGGTGCGGAGGAGGGACACGCGGTGCAAACGCTGTTCACACCGTCGTCGGTGCGTATCCCGAGATCTCGGCGAAGACACCCTCGCCCGCGAACACTCACGACCGGCTGGCTACGTCGGGAGGCCGGCAACGGTGACCTGTGGTCACCGGGTCCCTGCGCGGCGACCCCATCGCCGTGGCGAGTGGCTTCCCGGCACCGGCCGAGGCGCCGGACAACGCTGGTCCCGCTGGTCCGAAAGGCGGTCCCCGCGCACGCGGTGTGAGGAATACCAGGACTCGGTGGGTCTACCGGTTGGGGGCTTTGGGGACACGCGTCGTTGCGCCCGGTGGTCGCCTTCTCCATACCTGGGCTTGGGCCCCGGGGCGCTGACCTGCGGCGGAACGAGTGAAGATCACCGCCCGGAAGGGGCAGGTGGCCTCGACGTCCGGCTCGCCGCAAGCCTCCCGGTTCGACCAAGGCCACTCGAACGGCGGGTAGGCGATCAGTCGGGAGAATTTTGTGCGTGTCGTCCCCAAACCGGTGGCGTTGCGAGGATACTTGCCGCGAGTCCGTCACCCGACGGGTGTTGCTCCGTCCCTACGACGGCAGACACCTATCCCACCCGATGGGGAGGGAGAGCACCGTGATGACGATGCGCAACGACGCGCCCCCCGGTGGCCGCGAGGAGAACCTCGCCGAGCTCGCCGAGGCCCTGTTCTGCAGTCCGCTGCGGCCTGCGGACCACCCCAGCCCCGACCAGGTGCGCGCTGCGGTGCGCGCCAGCCTGCTCGCGCACAGCAACGACCCCGGCCTGTGCGCTTGCGAGCTCGCCCAGGCATACGGCGAGTACCCGGAGATCACGGTCACCCGGATGCGCTGGTGCCGGGAAGCCGTTGCCGAGGCGTACGGCCTCGGCCTCGCAGCGCACTGACTCCGTCGGGTCGTCGAGGGACGGCCTGCTCCTCGAGCTGGACAAGGTATGTGGTGCTGGTGGGACGTGAGGGGCCGAAGGTACTTCGGCGCCACCCCATCAGCAGGGCTGAGGAGTAACCGCCGTACGGGCCTCGGGCGTGGAGCGGTGGGCTTTCCGGTTGCAGCGTCCCAGAATCATGGTTACGGCCCCGGGCTTCGACGGCACCAAGCATCCGGGCGTTGGTTGTTCCGGTGACGACACCCGCGGTCGGTTGGGTCTGCGACGTGTCAGGCTGAACTTGGTCAAGGCCGTCCCGGCGCGCTCGCGGGCTCAGGCCCGTCCCGGGTTCGGTGCGTTGAGGAGGCCGGCGACACGCTCGCGGGTCCAGAGGATCGAAAGCGTTGCTCCGCCAGCGAACTCGGCGCAGCCGAACGTTAGATCATGAGGCGGTAGGTGCAGGTTTTCCTCGGTGTTCCAATGGATCGGCTCGGTGAGTGTTCCATCGACGCAGTCGTCCGGTCCTGGAGGTCTCGATGCCTTCCCGCGTCCCGCTCCGCCTTGCCGCTTGTGCTGCTGCTGTCGCCGGTCTCGTCGTTGGGTTACCGCTACCGGCCACCGCGTCCGACACCATGACGGTCTGCATGGGTAGCCCCACCCCGTCGGGATGGGTTGAAGTGAAATACAGCACCAATTATAGGTGTGGCCGTCCCGGAAGCACGCACAATGCCAAGACGATTCGGAAGGTCACGAGCGTCTCTCCGGGCGGAACGGTCGCCGCTTGCACATCCAGCCCGCGTCCCGCCGGATGGGCGGTCACCCGCTACCGCTACGTCTCCAGCTGCGAGATCAGCAGGTTTGGCAGCAGCAACAACAACACCCAACAGATGCTGGTGAACCTGAACGGGCTTCCCTCCGGAAGCATCCGAGCCGTCTGCGGAGCCTGGTCCGCCCCCCAGGGTTGGGCCATCGTGAGCCGACACCGGGACTACGGCTGTGTGTACAGCCGGTTCGGCAGCCCCACATCGGACAACGCCGCGACCATACGTAAGTTCTGACGGCCCACTGCATGACCGGGTCCGCCCGACCAGCACCACAGCTGACATTCGGAACTGTCGAGCAGCGGCAGGGACGCGCAACCGCTCCCTGGCCACGCCCAGACCGTCAAACATGAGACTGCTCGTCGTGAGTTTCACGTACTAGATCACGCTGCGTGATTCCCTGACTTGGCACGGTAATCAGAGCCATCAACGTGGACAGCGATCGACACAGTGTCGGCGTGCCGCCGCCCAGGCTCCGACGTTTGCTCGCACAATGAGGGCGACAACAAAGGTCGGGGTGGTCCCATATGCCGAACTGGGACGACTGGCACCGGGTGGAGTTCTTCCGCGTCCTACGGGGGCGGCGTCTTCTCTGGTACACGCAGCGCATCAACGACCACGGCTTCTACCTGTGGCGGCGACGTAACCACGATCCCGTGGCCGAGTACACCAAAGCCGTCGCGGACGAGTGGTTCGAGCGGGAGGGCAGACCCGCCGGGGAGCGGTGGGCCATCCGCGTCTCGCGGCTGGACGACGGCCAGTCGGCCACACCGCTCTGCGAGATCGAGATCACCACGTGTGGGGACGGTCGGCCGGCCACCCGGCTGGTCCGGTGCCTGCGCATGAGCCGGAGTTCGCGGTGACGCGACCGCGGAACCGCTAGAGTCACCGCCTCGCGCGGAGTTCGGCGAGGAACGGGATCGAGGCGATCTTCTCCTCGGTCAGCTCCGGCCACCGGACCCGCGCCGGTGCGCGCCGCCCGTCGTGCTGGCAGTTGATCACCCGCTCCGGCGTGACGATGTAGTCCACGCGCGCGTCGTGCTCCACGGTCGGGATTGCTCCCTCCGGCAACACCTGCAGCTCGTGCACGGTGGTGACCACCACCGTGTCCGGACCGATGAGCCCGGCCTCGGTCGCGATGGCGAACTCCAGGTCGCTGAAACCCCCACCCTTGCCCAGCCGGGCGCCGTCGGGAGCAGCCGCCACGCATCCGGTGACCACCACATCCACCGACTCCAGCTCCGCCACCCCAACCCGCCGCGCTGACCGGGAAGCGCTCTTGATCGAGGACGCCTTGCGTGGCGGATCCGCCAGATGTGCGGGATCGAGCAGGAAGAACGGCGCCGGATCGGCCAGCCGCGGTACCGCCATGTATACCGTCTTGCCGTCTTCGAGCGCACGTTGCCGGACCGGCCACTGCGGGGAGTCGGGGTTCGCCTTGACCGTGCGTGCCCCACGCCACACCGCGGTGTCCCGGAGCCGCCCGGCCGCGGCCTCGGCACCGGTGAAGTTGGGGATGCGCCCGCGGGCGCCGGGGAACCGGGTGACCCGGGCGTCGGTGAGGGCGGCCCAGACCTGCTCGCGCAGGTCCGCCTTGGCCGCGAGCAGCTCGGGTGGACCGCCCGCGTCGCGGTCGTGCCGGGGATGCGCTCGTGGAGCCACGCGCCCACGGTACGGCCCCCGAACGGGGGACACGCCGCCACGGTCCCTGCACCCGGGGAGCGGATGGCACGATCGGCAACAATTGGACGGCAGCACACGACGGAGCTGGCAACCCCGCGCGTCGACGCGCGTCCTCCCCGACGGGACGTGGTCGCAACGCGACGCGGTGCCCAGCGGCTGACGGATGGGACGGCAGATGGTGGTGGGCCTGGTGGGTTCGCGCGACCCGGGTGGCAGGCGACGGCGGACGATCGCGGCGACCAAGCTGGGCCGGGGCGCGGCCTGGCTGTCGCGGACGGCCGGCCTCGGCGAAGGCGCGATCATCGGTGGCCGGGTCGCGATGGCCCTGGACCGCGAGGTGCTGGCCGGGCTCGCCCGCGGCCGCACCGTGGTGTTGGTCACCGGCACCAATGGCAAGACCACGACGACCTCCATGGTCTCCCGGGCACTGTCCGTCGCCGGCCCGGTAGCCACCAACGCCACCGGTGCGAACATGCCGGACGGCCACGTGGCCGCGCTGATGGCCGACCCGCAGGCCCGGTACGCCGTGCTCGAGGTCGACGAGATGCACCTCGACATCGCCGCCGCGCAGACCAGGCCCGCCGTGATCGTGCTGCTCAATCTCAGCCGGGACCAGATCGACCGGGTCGGCGAGGTGCGGACGGTGGCGGCGCGGCTGCGGGAGGTGGTCCTGGCCAACCCGCAGGCCGTCGTGGTGGCCAACGCCGACGACCCGATGATCGTGTTCGCCGCGTCCCCGGCGCAGCGCGCGGTGTGGGTGTCGGTCGGTGGCGGGCGGTGGACCGGCGACGCGATGAGCTGCCCGCAGTGCGGTGAGCGGCTCGACCTGGCCGGGGACGGGTGGGCGTGCTCGTGCGGGCTGCGTCGGCCGGACCCGACCTGGAGCGTCCGTGACCACGCGGTGCGGACCGACGGCGGTCGGGAGCTGGCGCTCGACCTGAAGTTGCCGGGCTCGGTCAACGACGGAAACGCCGCGCTGGCGATGGCGGCGGCGGCCCAGCTCGGGGTGGTACCGGAGGCCGCGCTGCCCAGGATCCGGGAGGTGACGCAGGTCGCCGGCCGCTACGGCGACCTCACCCTGAGCGGCCGGAAGGTGCGGCTGCTGCTGGCCAAGAACCCCGCGGGTTGGCACGAGATGATGGAGCTGGTGCGCACGAGCGGCCGGCCGGCCATGTTCGTGGTCAACGCCCGGGAGGCCGACGGGTTCGACCTGTCCTGGCTGTGGGACGTGCCGTTCGAGCACCTGGCCGGGATGACGATCGTGGTCGCGGGGGAGCGGGCGGCCGACATGGCGGTGCGGCTGCGTTACGCGCGCGTCGAGGTTGTTATGGAGTCCGATCCGGTGGCGGCGGTGCGGCTGGCCCCGCCGGGCGAGCTGGACGTGGTCGCCAACTACACCGCCTTCCGCATGCTCCGGTTGAAGGGTGAGGCCTGATGGGTGGGACGTCGTCGGTCCGGATCGCACTGGTCTTCCCCGACCTGTTGGGGACCTACGGGGACCGCGGGAACGTTGCGGTGCTTGCCGAGCGGCTGCGGCTGCGCGGAGTCGACAGCGAGGTCATCGAATGCAACGTGGGTGACTTCGTGCCCGCCGACTGCGACATCTACATGGTCGGCGGCGGCGAGGACGTGGCACAGCTCGTGGCGGTTCGTCACCTTCGCCGGCAGGGCACGCTCGCGGCGGCGGTGGAGCGGGGTGCGGTCGTGCTCGCGGTGTGCGCGGGCATGCAGATCATCGGCACGTCCTTCGTCGGCACGGAGGGTGTCGTGCACGGCGGGTTGGGGCTGCTCGACGTGAGCACCCGGCCGATGCCCAAGCGCGCTATAGGTGAGCTGGTCGTGCGGCCCACCTCGTTGTTCGGTGACGAGCTGCTGACCGGGTTCGAGAACCACGGCGGCTGCACCTACCTCGGCCCGGACGCGAGCCCGCTGGGGGCGGTGGTTTCCGGCGTGGGCAACGGTGTCAACGGCGTGGACGGTGCGGTCCAGGGCAGGGTGGTTGGTACCTATCTGCACGGTCCCTGCCTGGCACGCAACCCGCGGTTCGCCGACAAGCTGCTGACCTGGGTTACCGGGACCGAGCTGGCGTCGTTGTCGATCCCCGAGGTCGAGGCGTTGCGGGCGGAGCGGCTGCGTGCCGTCGGGGTGCGCTGAGGCCCTGTCCGCCCGTTGGTCGGGGTCCCGGTCAGACCGGGACCCCGAGTTTCTTTGAGCGCGTTGGGAAAGTCTCGGCGGGGCACGGTGACCGGTCAATCGTGGCCCCTCGCTCCACTCCCGCAACGCCGCTGGCTCGGGATCGAGCCGAGATCAACCAGTCGGGCGGTGAGGTGCGGAAACGTGGGCGCTCGTAGCCTGTGTGATCGCCTAAGTATGCGGTATTTACCGTACCCCGAGCCGTTCGTTTGCGGCTGGTGTAGCACTCTCCGGCCGCTTTCCCGCAACGTCCTCCAGGGCTGGACCCAGGCAGTCGCGGTTCCCTGACTGGGTGATCTTGTGCTGGCTG
Organism: Longimycelium tulufanense; assembly: GCF_014645795.1. Taxonomy (GTDB): domain Bacteria; phylum Actinomycetota; class Actinomycetes; order Mycobacteriales; family Pseudonocardiaceae; genus Longimycelium; species Longimycelium tulufanense. The sequence continues at coordinate 38,160 of NZ_BMMK01000015.1, forward strand.
CCAGCCTTCTGACCGGGTGTTTTGTGCCTTGAAGCCATGCTCCGGGGGAAGATTGCTCGACATCGAGAGATCCTGCTGGCAGCCTGGTCCCATGCGAAACGTTAGGAAGACCTCCGAGGCAGGGGAAGCGCGGCACTCTCGCGCCCACCACGGCTCGCCGTGGCCCGTAACCCCAGTTCGGCCATCAGGAACGCGAGCTGTTCGGTCTCGCGGAGAACCACGTCCGCTGGTTCGGTCTCCGCATGGTGCTGACGCACCCGCAGCAGAACCGGATACTCCGCGGTGGTGGCGCTCTGCAACCGGGCCGCCACCTTGCGACCGTGCCAGGCGGGGCAGGTCCGGTCGGCGGCGCCACAGTCGACGAGCACCGCCGGGTATCGGACGCCGTCGCGGATCCGGTGGTAGGGCGAGTAGTCGTGGAGGGTGGCGGCGTCGCCCGGGTCGTCCGGGTCACCGAGCTCGACACCGACCATGGCCATGGTGGCGGGATCGTGCTTACACCGCAGCAGGTCGAGCACCGGTGCGTCGAGCACGCAGGCGCGGAACAGCTCCGGCCACCGGGTCACCGCGACTGCGGCGGGAAGGGCACCGAGCGCCGTACCCAGCACTCCGATTCTGTCCGACGTTGTGCATCCCTGACGGATGAGGTCGCTCGCGATCGCGTGCAGGTCCTCGAAGGTGACGTGTTTGGTACGGCGGCGGGCGGCACGCCACCACTCGCTGCCATACTCGCCGCCCCCACGCAGGTGGGCATGGACGTAGATCCCGCCGAGGTGTACCCATGCCGCGGGGATCGCGGAGCGGTAGGCCGGTAGCCAGGCGAGGTTGCGCGCACCGTGGGCGCCGATGAGCAGGGGCCGAGGGACAACGTCCCGGATATCCGAGCGCGTAACGATCTTGTAGGGAATGGGTGTGTCGTCCGCGCCGCGCGCGGTTTCGTTGTGCACGACGACATTGGGTACCGCAGCTTGCGGTCGGGTGAGTTCTTCCAGGGAGGAGGTGGTCAAGTCATACCGGTAGGTGGCCGGTGCGCGCGTGATCGAGGAGTAGGCGAACGTGCAGCCGTTCCCGGCGGGGCTGATCGGACTGGCGGCGCGGGTCGATGCAGGGCGGACCATGCCCGGCTCCGGCAGGGTGATCTCGCCGCGCGGCTCCCCACCGGGCGAGATGCGGCGTAGCCGGGTGGCGCCGTCGACGTACTCGGAGAGCACCAGATCCGTGCCGACCGTGGTGATGGAGACGAGCACGGCGTTGCTCGACGGGACGAGCTCCCGCCAGGCGGACCGGTCCTCGGAGCGGCCCGCCAGGGGAATGGCGACGACCCGTCCCCGGGGCGCGCCATCGTCGGTGACCGCGATCAGCTCGTCACCGACGATGACACCGCGGAAGGTACCGCGCAGGCCGCGGAGAAACGGCCGCCAGCACACGCAGGCGGACAGGTCACGGAGGTAGAACGGCCGGCCCGGTCCGTAGGCCAGGGCCCAGCGGCCGTCCGGGGAGACACTGATCCGACGGACCGGAAAGGCGGGCGGGAGCGCCTGCCGCTCCAGGTCGAGCAACGCGCCCGCCTGGGCAAGACGGGCGAGGAAGACCCCCTTGGCTCGGCGGGGCTGCTGCCGGTCGAGGACGACGCAGAAGAACCGACGGCTGTCCGGAAGCCAGGTCACCCGGTAGGTGCCCAGTTCGGGCAGCCCGTCGACCACGGTCTCCCCTGAGTTGACATTGAGCACGCGAAAGAGTGGAAGCCGGTCCGGGCTGGTCAGGCTGTAGGCCAGCCGCCATCCGTCGGGAGAGGGCTGCCAGTCCAGGGCCACCGTTGCGGTGGGACCCAGCAGGTTCGGGTCCACCAGGACGCGGCCGGGTCCGGTCGGGATGTCCGACACCTCCAGGACCGGGTGGCGCGCCCCGGTGGGAACCCGCTCCCGGAACCAGCGACGTCCGTACCGCTCCGGTGGATGGTCCGGCCGGAGCGCGGTGAACCGACGCACCGCGTCGATCGCCGTGGACCAGACGGGCGTGGCACGCAGCCGGCGGGCGGCGAACCTGTCCTGGGCGGCCTGCCAGGCGAACACCTCCGGGGTGGCGCGCTCCAGCCACTGGTAGTCGTCCTCGAACTCGAGGCCGCCGATGCGGTTGGGCTCCGGGCGGCGTGGTGTGACCGGGTAGCGGAGCAGAGCGGGCATCGCGACCTCCGAGGAATCAGGATGGTGGACGGATCTGGTTAGGTCCGATGTGGACGGAAGAAGGTGGTGACGCTGATACGGAACCGGGTAATCCGGTCCGGCGGAACGGGATGGCCGAACACACGAGGGCCACGCCCGAGGTAGTTCGGAAGGGGCAGGCTGGCGTGCTGGTCGGTGATGCCACCAGCCCGGCCGCTGGTGGGGCTGGGCTCACGGGACGACGTCGCGGTGCCCGGCGCATGAGCGGGCCGACGGAAGGTGCTGGGAGGTGCGGAGGTGCGGGGCCGAGGGGAGGAAGTCTCGGGTTCGGGGAGTGGTTGCGGGCTCATGGGTTGGCCTTCCACAGGGGACGCGCGGGGTGTGGGCGGGCTTGGAGGGAAGGGGCGGGAGGGGGTGGGGGGAGGGGGACCGAGGGAGGACGGGGCTGATGTGCAGGGCGTCGGTGCCGAGTCGGGCGGAGACGGGTGCTGACGTGGGATGAGTAGATACATGACCTCCTGCCGGTGGGTTCGGGGACGCCGTGCCCCCGGACACCGGATGTGGTGCCGGGGAAGGACCGGGTGGGGGTGGCGCCGCCCCGCGCTGGGCGGTGGTCAGCGCGGAGCGGCGCCACAGGCCGCCGGACGGCGGCAGACCAGGTCGGCCGGCAGGAAGGGAAGGAAGTCCCGTCGGCTTTCGAAGACCGTGGTGAGGGCGAGCAGCACGCCCGCCGCCCCGGTCGCGAGGTCGGTGGACAGCCGGAGCAGTTGGTCGCCGGGAAAGGCCAGCCGGCCGCGGTGGAACTCCGCGTGCCAGGACAGGCGGCGCAGGTGCGTCCGGATGTCGGGGTCGGCCAGGCAGGGCCGGTCGCTGGTGGCCGCCAGGCAGGCCAGCAACCCGGCCTGGCCGGTGAACAGCCCCGGAAAGGTGGCCGACTCGCTGCGGCAGGTGCGGCGGATCCGACCGTAGGCCAGGGCGAGCCGCTCGTCCTGGCGGTGGCGGAGGAACTCCCGCAGCACCAGGCTCATGCCGGCCGTACCCGTGCCGAGAAATGGCACGAGCCGGCGCCGGGCGGCGACCTGCAGCGTGTCGCGCGGGCCGACCTCGCACAGATCGAGATCGTGACGCAGCGCGGCCGCCGCGAGATCGAGGAACGCACTGTCGGCTGTCTCCCGATGGCAGCGAAGAAAAAACAACCCGATCCCGGTCGCGCCGTGCAGCAGACCGGCAGCCCTGGAAGGGCCCGGTCGGTCCGAACGGATCGGATCGGCCAGTCGGTCCGCGATCGCCATCGCGCTGCGAAAAATCCCGTTGTCCCCCGTGGCGTGCGCGAAGTAGAGCAGGTTCAGCCCCACGCCAGCGAGACCGCCGTAAAGGCTGCGGGCTAGCAGGCCCGAGCTCATCATCTCGATCGCACGATCCAGCGTGGACAGCGCAGCCGCCCGCCGCCCCAACTGGTCCAGGGCGTAGGCGATGCCGTGCAAGCCGTTGTAGAAGCCGACGGGATGGGTGTCAGCGCGCCGGGCAGCTCGCTGCAGCCAGTCGACGTGCCTGGAGTCGACCGGGGTCCCCGCCGTGGCCAGGGCGAGCAGCACGCCGGCGGCACCGTGCGCGAGGTTGAGCCCACCGGACCGGAACTGCGCCACATCACCGGGGAACAGGCGGTCGCAGCGGTCCGGGGTCGCGGTAGCGCGGATGCCCTCGCTCAGGGAACGGCGCAGCCGGGGCCAGTCCTCCGGCTCCGGCGCGGCCAACACGTCCCGGCCCGGCCGGTGGGAGCCGCTCTCGTTGCCGCGGCCAGCCCGCAGGTCACGACGCATCCGCGCGACGAAGGTCTCCGGCACACCGAACCGCTCACCCAACACCCGCAGGAACATCTCGGTCTTGCCGGGGTCACGCGCACACAGCAACGGCGCGAACGGCAGGAACAACCACAGCGCGGTGCACGCCAGGCCGTAGCGGTCGATCGCGGCGCCGGTATGCCCGGCCGGCGCGGCAAACCCCGGGGTCGCGGCCGGGACCCGGTCTGCTGCCACGAGCGGCGTGGCCAGCTCCAGGTCGACCAACACCACACCACCATCCGGACGAACGACCACATTGGACGGACGGACGTCCCCGACCACCACACCGCGCTCGTGGATGGCGGCCAGCGCCGACCGCAGGCGGCCGACCACATCGACCACCCACGCGGTGAAGACGGCGACCTCCCGCGGGGTGGGCGCCGGCCGGCCCAGCGGGTGCCGTTGAGCGGCCAACTGGGTCAACGGCTCACCCTCCACGTGCTCCTGGACCAGAAAGTGCCGGGTGTCGTGGGTGAACGACCCGAGCACCCGGGGCACCACGTCGAGATCGGTGAGGCGGGCCGCCATCGCACGCTCGTTGTCCAGGCGGGCCACCGCATCCACCTCGTCGGCGTCCAAGCCCGCCATCGGCCACGCTTCCTTGAGCACGACCTGCCGCCGGGTGCGCCGGTGCCGGGCCAGATACACCCCCCCGCCGTTCACCAACCGGACCGGCCGCTGCACCCGGTAAGGCAGGCAGTCCTCCCCGGACCCCGCGGCCGGCATCCGTTCGGCGAGAAACGGCGGCACCTCCACCCACGGCGGCACCCGGAACGTCGTCGTGGTGGGGTCCGGGACGAGCCGACCGGTGGGGTCGACCAGCGCGGGCGCCAGCTCACCGTCGTCGTCCAAACGATGCCGGTGCCGGAAGGCGCCGTACCGCACCGAAAGCGGCCCCGGCCGCCACGGCAGGTCGCCGAGCACGGTGGGGCCGGTCTGCCCGGACAACGCGTTTCCCAGGGCGGTGAGGGTATGGTGCAGCTCCGCACAGGTCGTCGGGTAGATCACGCAGAACCGGCCGGCCGCGGTGCGGTCGGCCTCCCGGGAGTTGGTGAGCCGCAGCGCCGCCCTGCTGCGCAGGAACCTGACCGGAAGACGCATCCGAAGGCAGTAGCGCCATACCGTCGTCAGGATGTGCTCCGCATTGCCGGTGTCCGCGGCCACGTGCACTTTCCAGCCCTGATCGGGAAGGGTGCGATCGATGGGAGACAGCCGAATCCAGAGCCCGTGCTCGGTCCGGCGCCATCCGGCGGGCGGCTCGCGGGTGGCCAAACCGAACGTGCTCGCGGAGTCGTCCCAGCGGTGCGGGGAGTCGTAGAAATGCGGGTCGGCCAGGCAGTGCGTTAGGTAGCGCGCGGCCATTTCCATCAATAGCTCCCCGCTTTCCCAGGTCCCAGTTTGCTGGTTCCTCGCCGGGTCGACTGAAACGATGCGCCGTCGGAGGGCCGGTCGCCCAGTCCCCAGATTTGTGGACTGGCGCAGGCGGGTCAGGACAGCATTCGCTGCAGCCGCGCCTGACGGGCGAGCCGAGCCAGTTGTACCGGACCGCTTATCGCGAATTTTGCTCGTATTCTCCGCACGTAGGTCTCCACCGTTCCCACCGCCACTCCCATCCGCCGCGCGGCCTGCGCGTGGGTGAGCCCGGTGGCCAGGTGACCCAGCAGCTCGGCCTCCCGCGGCGCCAGCCGCGGGGCGGGGGCGCGCACACTGCGCCGGATCACCTCGGCCACCGGCCCGTGCAGGTAGAGGTGACCCCGGGCGACCTGCAGGATGGCCTCCCGGAACACCTGCTCGCTGGCGTCGGTGGTGAGATAGCCGTCCGCCCCGGCGTCCAGCAGCACCAACGTGGCCGCCAGGGTCAGCGAGCTGGACAGCAGTACCAGGCGGCAGTGCCCGGCGAGATCGTGCGTGAGGCGGAGCAGACCGACGCCGTGCCGGGAGTGGATGCCCAGCACCAGCACGTCGTACTTGGTCAGCTCCTCCAGATCGGGGACGTCGGAAAAGCACCGGACCAGTCGGACGTCGGGGGTGGTGGCAAACATCGAGGGGATTCCCCGCCGGATGACCGGTCTCTCGTCGACCACGGCAACGGTCACCCCGAAGTTTCGGGGCGTCGCCTGCTCCCGGTTCTGCAGCCGCGTCGCGCCGCTGTACTCGTGCGTGACTGCCATTCCCACGCTCCCTAGTGGAAAATTGTTCACCGCCCCGGCCCGCTGGGGCATTGCACGCGGGTTCGCCTGCTCCTCCTGCGATTCACCCCCTTCGTGACTTCATCTCGAGCTGATGTGAGAATGTTTCGTAAGTAGTTTCCCGGGTTACTCCGTGCGAATTCCCCCGTCCCGACTATCGCTGCTCCAGCCGGGTATGGTTAGCGTCGCGGAGAAAATCTGTCGATCTTCACCCATCTGGTCGATTAAGCAGGCAAGCCGGGTGGGGGTGGCCGGTTGTCCTTCACCGCCCGTCCCCGCGGGGCCGGACATCCGGCCGCCTCGCCCGCCCCGATCAGGAGAGGATCACACGCATGGCCGGCGGCCGCCGGAGCATGTTGCGATCACTTTCCGTCACCCTGCCGAGGATTGTCCTCGCATGGCAACCGGAAGCGGGCGGAAGAGCCGAACGGTGGCACAAGTGAAGCCGAACGGACGCCCACCGGAGAGCGAACCAGAGAATACTGGTGCCTTCCGTGCCAAACGCTGCCGTCTCGGGCCCGGCCCTACCGAGTCCGCTACGTCCATCGGGGTTGCTATCCCCTGGTGATCGCTTCTCCGCGGCATCGGATCCGACAGCGGTTCGACATAGTCGCGGCAACGGTGAGTCCCGGCTGTGGTGAGGGATCAAGCACCCCTGCCACCGATCACGAGAACTGCGCCGAGAGCCACCAGCAGCATCACCTTGAGCGTTTCCAGCAACACGTACCAAAGATGCAGCCGCGAAGGCGGCGGCGGGTCTTCGGCCTGCCAACGCTGCGCACGCGCGTCGAGCGCGGGCCGCAGCCATGCAACCTGGGCCAGCAACACCACGGACACCAGCACCTGGAAGATCATGACCCGCGCGGAAACCAGAGGGGATGGGCCAACCGTAGCCACCGGCTCCAGCAGCACGGCGACCGCAGGCACCACCCACAGCAGCATCGCACAGCCCATCTCCACCCGGTTGAGCGCACGGAAGACAATCCGCCCGATGCCCAGCCCGAGAGCCCGGGTCACCCCCGGAGCACGAAACTTGAGCGGGGCCTCCACGAAGGAAATGCCCAACACCAAGCCCAGCCAGACGAACGGTAACCCGGTCTGGACGGTCACCAGCACGGCTTGCACCCAGCCCCCATTCCGCGGCCCACACCCGACGCACCCGCGGGGCACACCCCACATCGGTCCTGCGGCCAGCCCGCACCTGTGGCGACGAAACGCCGCTGTCCACCCATCGGCTACCACTACCATCCTGGTCGCGGCCGGCGGCCGCGCCAGGGAATTTGGTCCCGAGATGCACGGACCTAGGGCAGGGGCAACGAGGTCCCGTGCGACCCCATACCGGACCATCGCCGCATACGACGAACCGGTGACCCGAGGCCCGCGACGTCGACGGTCGTGGCCGGGCAGCAACAGGCCACGGCGACCATCCCGTGACTCCCAAGATGGTGCTGACCAGTACGAAGCAACCGGCGAACAGCCGCGATGGCCAACCATGTGCTGCCACCAGCGCCCGCGGGGACGAGAGAGCAACCCACCCCCTTCCGGCGTAATACAACATTGATGCGACGAACTGAGCGAGGTCCGGGAGGGCTGGCGCGTACAGAACACGGGAGCCCGGGAACGAGATGAACGGCCCCGTTGGCGTGAAACCGGCCCGCCGGTCTGTCGACCGCGAAGCGCCGCGGACCCGCCTCGTGCTCCCGGGGAAGCTCCTCCCCGCAGCGGCCCGGCGCCCGATACCGGCGCGCTCCCGCTGCCCGCGCGGACGGCGCCCCTGCTTGCAGGGGAGCGGGGGCACCGTCCGTGGCATGGCGATCTACCCGCCTTCGAGAGGGGGAGCCGGCCGCAGGACTGTGTCGTCCCTCCGTGGGCCAGCCACCCGCGCGTCACCGGTATGCCAGGCCGGGCCGGTGTCCCAGACGGCAAGGACTCCGGCGGTCGCGGGTGCCAACACGGTGGGCAGCGCTGGAGCGTCCAAAGTGCGCGCCACCTCATACATCTCCGGCGCCGACTGCCAGGCACGTTTGGCCAGCGTCGGCCGACAGTCCGGGTCGGCCAGCGAGCTCGGCAGGCGCAGCGCCTCGGTGAGTAGGGCTTCGGTGACACCGTGGCGGTCGGCCAGGGCCTGCACCGCCGCCGCCAACGCACGGCTCGCGGTCTCGTAGGAGGCGAACGCCATCAGCAACACGCCCGCCCACCCGAGCTGTTCACCCAACCGCGCCCGCTCGACGCGGCTCCCGTCAACCAGCCGCGCCACCGACCGCACCGCAAGCCGAGGGCCGGACAGAAAGAGCCGAGCGGTACCCAACCCTTCGGCAAGAAGACCGATGACCGCGGCGTCCACCACCGTGGCACCGGCCGCGGACAGCATGGCCGCGAGCAGCCGCGCCCGCCCCGGGCTGGGCGGGCCGGCGTCGACGCAGATGCCCGCGAACCCGTGCGTGGCGATCCGACGCGCCACCGTCTCGACGCCCGCCGGCGGACCCAGTGACACCGCGATCCCCACGCGGCACAACGCGGTGGGCAGGTCCACGACGGGAAACCCGGCCGCCAGCACCGCGCGCCGGCCGGCCTCACCCGCAGGCCAGCACGGCACGGTACGCCCGGGCCGTAGCACCACCACGGCGTTCATCCGGCGACGCCGGGAAGGGCGGGAACGGTTGGTGCGCCACAGAAACTCATGATCTCGTCCCACAGGTCCATTGCCAGCGCGGAGGTCTGGTAGTGCGGTCGGCGCAGCGCGTTGGCCACCTGCCGCAGCCGGCGATGCACGCTGTCGGTGCGGCGCCGGGCCGACACCTGCAACACCTCGTGCACCTCGTCGGCGGCACCCTCCAGGTCCTGCCGGCCCAGCCGGGCCGCGGCCAGGTCCAGCCGAGCCAGGCACAACTCACCGAGCCGCCGCCGCTCCGGCGGCTCGGCGTGGTAGAGCTCAACCGCCTCGAGCGCGTGCCGCTCAGCCGACACCAGATCGGGCGCCCCGCCCAGCCACAGCCGGGCGGTTGCGGCGTAGAAGATCTGCTTCGCCACCGGGAAGGCGAGCATGCCACCCGGGTCGTCCTCGCCGGCCACCTCGTTACGGGCCTGCTCGGCCCGACGCAACGCGCCCTCGGTGGCCCGCCGGTCCCGCAGCCGGCCCTGCGCCCTGGCCTCAATCGCCGCGAGCCGCACCCGCGCCGTGCCGGCCTCGGGCACGTAACGCCACCCGTCCGCGGCAAGGTCCACCGCGGTCCGCGGCCGGTCGTCCCAGTACGTGATCAGCGCCTGCGTGCCGCGGACCCACGCCCGCAACGTGTTGCTGCCGGCCAGTTCGGCACACAGGAACGCGGTACGCGCCTGGGTCTCGGCCGCAGCCAGCCAACCCAGGTCGAACGAGGCGTTCGCCAGCACACCGCACAACACGCCCGCCACCAGGTACAGCTCCCGGGTCTGGTTCGGATGCTGCCGCCCCTCCAACAACTCGAACACCCGGTCGCGCAACTCCCGCAACTCCAGAAAAACCGGATACACCGGGCGGTTGGGATAGGTCGCCACGATGCGCGCCGCATCGGCGCGGAACTGCTCCAGGGTGTGCGGGCCCACGTTGGTCTGCTCGGCGAACTGCCCGAACCGGGCGGACTCGGTGGCTGCCATCGCGATCTCCCTCTCCAACGACCTCGCTGTCGCCTCCTCCGGCGGACCGTCCTGGTGGCCGACGACCGGCTCCCGGGCACCGACGACCGGGTCGAGCCGCGGCGGGCCGAACAGCTCCTCGGCCGGCTCGGCGAACATGTGCTCCAGCACCCGGCACGTCGCCGGGTGCGGCAACCCGCCGAGCCGGCCGGCCAGCCACCGGCTCGCGTGTCGCTCCGAGACCGCCATGGTGCGGCCGATCTGTTGCGAGGCCGCCCGGAACTCGGCACAGAACTCCTGTGTGGTCAACCGGCGTTGGCGGACCAGCTGCTCGACTCTGGTGCGGGGAACGGGACTGGGGCCGGCCACGGCTGCACCCCCTCGTCGGGACGCTCGCGGAGTCGGGTTCGCGCCAACAGTACGAATCGACCAGATCTTTACCAGCGTGCTAACGGAGGATGTCCGGACGATGTCCGGCAGATGTCCGTGATCGTCGACGCGCTGTCGCCGGTGCCGGTCCCACAGTTCTAGACGCGTCCGGCCCGCCGCCAAGGGCTTTGCCGGACCGGGGAGGTGGGCACGGTGCGAACGCGCGAAATGGCACCGACGAACGAGGTCGAATGGCAGGTACGGGACATCCGCTGCCGTCGGGGCGGACCGCAGCGGTTGCCGGTGGAACACGCACCCCTGGGCCGGGCGCTGCGTTACCGGCGCAGCGCCGGCCAGTCACCGCCTCCGGGATGCCTGCCGTTGGTGCGGGCCCGCGGTTGGCTCGCCGATCTCGGCCAGGGCGGGCTGGCGGAGCTGTTACTCGGGTTGGCGGCCGTGGCCGCCCTGCACGAGATCACTCCGAACCTCCGGCTGCACTACAGCGGACGCCGGGCGCGACTGATGGGCAGATGCGCGCTCCCGGTGACCGCAACCGAGGCGTGGGGCCCGCACATCGTGCGGACCGAGAGCCGGTCACCGGTCCGGTTCCGGATCAACGCCGAGGAACCACCCGCCTGGCTCGACCACGTGGCACCCGGGGTGGTCGAGGTGCACTCGGCGTTGCCGATGCGGCATTACCTCGCCATGGAACAGTCCTTGGGTGCCCGGCTGTCCCGGGACCACACGCCCGCCCCGCTGTTCCCCTCGGGTGTGACCACGATCCCCTGGCACGTAGTGTTCGTGATCTCGCAGGCCGACCCGGCCTACCGCGACTACCGCCCCGCGGATTTCGCCGCGGTCGCCAGCGAGCTGATGCGCACCCGCAGTGCCCCGTGGCGCTTCACGGTGGTCCTGCCCCGCACCTACCGGTCCGTCCCCGGCTTCGACGAGCTGCCCGTGACCCTGGTGCACGCCCCCGACCCGGCGGAATGCGTGGACCTGTTCGCGGCTGCTGAGCTGGTCATCGGTACGGACCACGGGCTGACCCAGCTCGCCGGGCTGACCGCTCGAGCCGACGGCAGCGGGCCGCACGTCGTGGGACTCTACGCCCGGCGGCCCCACACCAAGTGGACAACCGGCTCCCCACGACACCACGCCGTGGCGACCCGATTCGCGCAGATGCTGTCCCTGGCCGACCGGTCGCCGGCCCGGGACGAGCTGGACGAGCGCTGCTGGGGTGGAGCGGCCGACCTGTGTACCGTGCCCCGCTCCCTCGTGGCCGACTTTGCCGCGCGCTGCGCTGGTTGGTGGTAACCCGGATCCGCCATCCTGCCCGCTGCCGGAAGAATGTCGATCGTCCGTCTCCGTTGGGACCAGCACGTCCGCCAGACCGGTTCGGTGTCGTCCGACTGTGTGGCAGCGGCGAGCCGTCGCCCCCAGGAATTCCGGACGATGTCGTGATCGGACACACGGCATGGACCCGAAGAGGGCTTCGGGTCTTGCCCACCGAGCCTTTGTCACCGTCCATCGAACCTTGTGACGAGGGCGAGAAACCCACCGCATGCCTGTGCCTGCCGCGAGTTTTGGGCTCAGTGCCAGGCCGGGGAGGGCAACCAGCCTCGTCCACCTCGCTGGCAGGCCGCCATATCCGGGCGCCGATCATGGTCCCAGGCGTTTCCGCAGCAGACCTGTGGCGTCGCCACCTCCGGGTCCGGCCAGGTGATCATTGCGTCCTCATTGCCCGCGGATTGCCGAAAAATTCACGGTGAAATAGGTCTCTCACCGTAGATCCGGGTTGGGAAACGATCCAGGTCGCTCGTATCGTTGGACTCGGCTGGACAGCGTCGCCAGCTGTCACACGGTCCTCCCCTCTTCGACATATTTCGAAAACTTCCTCCGACGTGTCGCGCGCTGTGAAGGGACAGCCATGCCTGCTGACCGCCGTCCCGGGACCGCCGCCACCTCCGGCCCGGTCCCGCGCCCCGCCCCCACCGCGACCGCCCGGCGGCGCCGGCTCGCCTTCCTCGCGGTGGCGGGTGGTTTCCTCGCCCTGGGAGTGGGTTTCGGCAACTGGGCCGTCCGCGTCCCCGACGTCGCCCACCGGCTCGGGCTCGACCACGCGGAGCTGGGCACCCTGCTGCTGATGCTGGCCGTCGGCTCGCTGCCCGGCATGTCGCTGGCCGGCGCGCTGGCGGCCCGGCTCGACGCCGCCGTGCTCGCCATCGGCTGCCTCGGCCTGTTCGCCGTCAGCATCGCCATCCCGCCGTGGGCCGATGGCGCCGGTTCGCTCGGGTTGGCCCTGTTCCTGCTGGGCGCGGCCAACGGCGCGTTGGGCGTCGTGCTCAACGGACAGGCCGCCCTGCTGGAGCGTGTCCTGGGCCGGCCGGTGCTGTCCACCTGCCACGCGGTGTTCAGCCTGGGCGCCTTCGCTGGCTCCCTCACCGGCAGCACGATCGCCAATGCCGGTCTCCCGGTGCACTGGCACCTGGTCGGCGTCGCGGTTGTCCTCCTCGCCCTGACCGTCGGGTTCGCCCCGCACTTCGTGCGCAACCCGCCCGCACCCGGTGCCCGGCCCTTCGCCCGACCCAACCGCACTCTGGTCGCGTTCGGCGTCCTCGCTTTCGCCGTGCTGCTGGGGGAGGGAGCCGCGACCGACTGGAGTGCGGTCTACCTCCGCGACGTCCTCCACGCCAGCCCCGGGACCGCCGGCCTGGCCTATGCCAGCTTCGCGCTGACCATGGCCGGGGGCCGGTTCGCCGGTGACTGGCTGGCCGGGCGGTTCGGCCAGTCCCCGGTGGTGCGGGTGGCCGGCGTGGTCGCCTCCGCCGGCGTCCTGGTCACGCTGCTCGCGCCGACCGCGGCGGTGGGGATCGTGGGGTTCGGGCTGCTCGGCGCGGGAGCCTCGGTGGTGTTCCCCCAGGTGATGGCCTCGGTCGCCCGCCGGTTCCACGCGCCGGCCGCAGCGATCTCCGCCGTGTCCAGCGTGGGCTACCTGGGTTTCCTGCTCGGACCGGCGTTGATCGGCTACGTCTCCCACGCGCTCAACCTGCGCGTGGGCCTCGTTGTCGTGCTCGCCTGCGCGGTGGCCATCGTCGGTCTCTCCGGCCGGCTGCGCGCCGCCTGAGCCCAGCACGCCGAGGTCCGGTCGGGCAGGCCGAGCAACCGTTCCGGCTTCGCCGGATGCCGATGTGACAGGGAAACGTCGGCTGTCCCGAAACCAGGGAGGTCTCGGGACAGCCGACGCCGGTGTCGCTCAGTTGACCTGAGCGTTGACGTCCCGGACCTGGGTGTCCTTCTGGGCGGGGGTGAGCCGGGCCCCGTTACGCCGGCGGGCCACGGCCTCCCCGGGCTCGAGCAGGCCGAGCTGCGCGGCAAGCACCCCGGCCTGGAACCGGCTGCGGGCCCCCAGCACGTCCATCAACGCACGCACGTGCCGTTGCGTCGTCCGTAGCCCGATCCCCAACTGCGACGCGATGTTGCGGTCGGTCATCCCCGTCGCGAGCAAGGCCAGCACCCGGCGTCTCAGGCTCGGATCGGCACCGCCCCGGTCGGGCAGGCTCACCAGCGGCGTGGCCTGCCGCCAGCACGCCTCGAACAGGTTGGCCAGCAACGAGACGAGAGTGGGCACCCGCACCAGCAACGCATCCGGCGGATCACCCTTGGTGGTCGCCGGCAGCAACGCCCACTGCCGGTCCACCAACGCGAGCTTGGTGGGGATGTCGGGCAGGACCCGGATCAACTCGCCCCGGCGGCTGCGGTTGGCCAGCTCCGGCATGGTCTCGTCACAGACGCCGGACTCCTCGTGCACCGTCCGGTACACCACGCCCCCGCTGGGCGTCGCCCGGGCGGCCTGGTTGGCGGGCGTGCCCACGTAGGGCGGCTTGTCGAACTGCCAGACCTCGTAACGGGCGCAGCGCTGCAGGTGCGCCCAGCAGTCGGCGATCGCGGGCAGGCCACGGATCAATTGCACGGGGGCCGGACCCTCCCGCCCCCGCGAGTAGGACGCGATGAGCCCGGGCAACAACGCGCGGGCTCGGGCCAACCCCTCCTGCAACGGGCCGAGGCATGCCTCCACGGCCGCCTCCGGCGGTACCGGCACCCACCGGTCGGGTCGGCGGGGGTCACGGGTCACCAGGCTACGGGCGTCCAACGACCGCAGCACCTCCTCTGTAGCCGCGCGATCACGGCGAGCCACCGCGGCCAGCTCGGCCGTCGTCAGCCCGGGTCGGGCGAGGACGAGCTCGTGGACCCGCTCCTCGTCCGCACTCAGTCCGAGGGCCTCCCACACGTGGCGAACTCCTTGCCGCAGCGGCGAATCCGTCGTCCAGCACAGTCCTACCAGTGATCGGTTCCGCCGCAGTAGGGCCGTTCGACGGGAGCCGGTCAGGCGGCAATCCGCCAGCGACGACCGTCCGAGCGGGATCGGCTCTACAGTCCAGCGTCGAAGCCCAGCCGCCGCACCCCTGCACGGATGTCCGCGACGAGGAGGCATTCCATGGGCGGTACGAGCGGCGGCTGGCGGGCGGCCGCGTCACTGGCGGCCGTGGCTGCGTTCCTGCTGGGCGCGCCCGCGGCGGGCGCGGCCGGCGACCCCACCGACGACGCCACGCGGTACTGGACCACCGAACGGATGGCCGGGGCCGTTCCCGAACCCGCGCCACCCCACACCGAACACGTCTCCGATCCCCCGGTCGACGCGAGCGTCGAGCCCACCGAAGTGGCCAGGCTGACCGCCGTCGCACGCCCGTACACCGACCCCGACAAGCGGGTCCACGGCAAGGTCTTCTACACCAAGAACGGCCGCAACAGCTGGTGCTCCGCCGCTGTGGCGACCGCGCCGAACAAGAGCCTGGTCTGGACGGCGGCACACTGTGTCGCCGGTGCCGGCAACGTCACCTTCGTCCCCGCCTACAACTCCGCCGGCAAGGGCGACGCACCCTACGGACGATGGTCCGCCCGCAGGGTGGCGACCAGTGGCAATGACCACGCGGTGGTCGTTGTCAACCGGCTGAACGGCCGGTTCCTGCAGGACGTGGTGGGCGCCAGCGGGATCCGTTTCAACGGGCCGGTCGACGGGCGCACCACGATCTGGGGCTACCCCGGCCAACGCGGCTGGACCGGGCGCGACCTGACCTACTGCCACCAGCCGGTCCGGGTCAACGGCGGCTCCGCGACCACCTCCTGCGCCACCCAGCCGGGCAGCAGCGGGGGTGGCTACGTGACCGGGGCGAGCTCCCCGACCGGGCTGGGCCAGCTCTGGGCCAACCACACCGCGGGCGACGGCGTCAGCTACGCCCGCGGCTCGGTGTTCGGCGCCACCGCCAAGCGCCTCTACGACGCGAACGCGCGGTCGTAGATCCCCGTGCTGCCGGTGCGGTCGGCGCACGGCGCGCTCCCGCCGGCCGCACCGGCGCCTCAGTCGTGCCGCCGCCACACCCCTGCGATCCGGAGGATCCACATGAAGTCCGTCAAGGCATTGCTGGGCGTCGTGCTCGCCCTGCTGGTGGGCGTGGCCGGGGCGCTACTCGGCCCGGCACCGGCGTTCGGCGCGGCACCGGCCCGGGCCGAACTCTCCGCGCCACCGCAGATCCCCGCCGAGAACATCATGCGGCATCTGCGCCAGTTCCAGGCGATCGCCGACCGCAACGGTGGTAACCGCGCCCACGGCCGACCCGGCTACCGGGCCTCGGTCGACTACGTCAAGTCCCAGCTGGACGCGGCCGGCTTCCGCACCAGCCTGCAGCCGTTCTCCTACCGCGGCGCCACCGGATGGAACCTGATCGCCGACTGGCCCAGCGGGGACCCCAACCAGGTCGTGTTCCTCGGCGCACACCTGGACGGCGTGCCAGCCGGGCCCGGCATCAACGACAACGCCTCCGGATCGGCCGCAGTGCTGGAGACCGCGCTGACGGTCGCCCGCACCAACCTCAAGACCCAGAAGCGGTTGCGGTTCGGTTGGTGGGGCGCGGAGGAACTGGGCCTCATCGGCTCCCGCTACTACACCGGTAACCTGCCGGCCGCCGAGCGGTCGAAGATCAAGGCATACCTGAACTTCGACATGGTGGGGGCGAAGAACACCAGGACGTGGGGCGTCTACAACGACGACCCGAACCTGCGCCGGATGTTCGAGAACCACTTCCGCAGCAAGGGAGTCCAGACCCGTCCGATGAATATCGGTGGCCGCTCCGACCACGCCTCGTTCAAGAATATCGGGGTACCGGTGAGTGGCATCGCCAGCGGGAACGACCCCTGCTACCACGCGCGCTGCGACACGATCAACAACGTCGGTGCGAACGTGGTGGCAACCAGCACCAACGCCGCAGCGCACGGTGCCTGGACCCTGGCTGGCACGGCAGGCTCCAGACTGCCGGGGCGGGAGCTTCGGCTCGCCAGCTGACAACAAGACTGTTTGGTACGCCGTTCTCGTCGTGGTGCACGACCATGCCGAGGACGGCGTTCCTCGTCGACGGTGGCCGTGACTCTCGGGTGCACGCGGCACCGGCGTAGGGGTATCTACCCGAGGCTGCCAGCCACGATCCTGAGCGCTCGGTCAGACGTCGACTTCGACGAAGGTCGGCTCGCCGAGTATCACCGAGGCGCGGCCGCTGGTCGTTTCCGCAAGCCACGACTCGAAGGAGGCGATCTCGGGTTCGGCGACGGCCAGCTCGAAACGAACCTGGTCCCCGTAGTGCACGTCCCGGACCAGATAGCCGGCCCCGCGTAGATCATTCTCGAACCGGCCGGCACTGGCGTGGTCGACCACGGTGGACACCACGCGCACCGGACGACGCTCGGCCACCCCCACCCGGTCGATCGCCTCGGCCGTGGCGCTGCTGTAGGCACGGATCAGTCCACCCGCGCCGAGGAGTACCCCACCGAAGTAGCGCGTCACCACCGCGACCGTGTCGGTCAGCCCCCGCCGCCGCAGCACCTCCAGCATGGGCACCCCCGCGGTCCCAGCAGGTTCCCCGTCATCGCTGGACCGCTGCGTACCGCCGTCCTCCCCGAGGACGTAGGCCGAGCAGTTGTGCCGAGCGTCGAAGTGGAGCTTGCGGCGCGCCTGGATGAAGGCACGGGCCTCCGCCTCGTCATGCACCCGGGCGAGGGCACAGACGAACCGCGACTTCCTGATCTCGATCTCGTGCTCGCCGGCACGCCTGATCGTGTGGATCGTCGGTCCAGGTTGTGACATGACCTACCAACAGCGCGCTCGCCGGACATCGTTCCCGGCGAGCCTACCCGCGAGTTCGCGGGTCTTCCCTGTGCGGCCGCCCTCGGCGAAGGGCGGGAGATGTTCACGTCCGCGGGCACGGCAGCCCGGCGAGTTCACTCGATTTATTTCGCGCACACGGCTGGCCGGGTGGATTTCCCGCCCCACCCCGGCCACCCAGGGACACCTCGGGTGCTCTCATCGCGTCATTCCCCGCCCCGAGGTGATGACCTCGGCCGCCGCACCTGTCCTCGACCGGACCCTGCCTGTCACAGTTTGTGACTGATTCGGAAGCGCAACGTGATGTTGTTGGGAGTAGCCATGGTCGCTCCGTCGCACGAGGACACCACCCTCCGTCCCGCCCCGGTCCTGCGCGGCGGCGTCACCGTCCCGCGGCAGCGGGCCCGCTCCACCGACGAGGTCTGTTGGCCCGCCCGACTGTCCGAACTGGCCCGGCACGCCAACGCGGTGCTGGCGGACTGGATCGCGACCGGCACGATCTTCCAGCGGGTCCGGGACGCGACGTCGGTCGAGCTGACCAGGCACCCGGCGCTCGACGATCCCGACGCCGCCGACGAGCTGGCCGGCATCACGGTCGCGGTCGCCCTGCGGTGGTTCCGGGACACCGTGCTCGCCGGCGACGGTTGGACACCCGAACCCGGGTCCCGGCTGGAACCGTTCTTCCTCGGCCAGTGCCTGCTCCGGTTCCCGCACGAGTACCGGCGCTGGATCCGGGAGCACGACACCGCCTCGACGGTTGTCGGCAACCTCGAGGAGCTGGTGAACATGGCCGACCTCGACCCGGCGGTGGACCCCGAGCGAGTCGTGCTGTCCCGCGAGGAGCTGGCCGACGGCGGTCACACCGTGCCGGACACCCGGGCGCGCTGCATGGCCCTGCTCGACGCCATCGGCCATCTGGGGCGAACCCGCGCCCGACGCTCCTCGCACGGCTGGTGGTGACCGCGACACGAGCGACGCGCTTGTGCGTCGGCCCACTCCGAACCGTCGTCGGCCACCTGGTCACGCCCCGGTTCCCAACCCGGCCACCGGTTCAACCCGGTCCGTGGTCCTCCCCGCGAGATCGGTCGCGCGTCCGTCACGCGAGGTCGGCCAGCCCCGGTAGGGCGGCAACGTAGTCGTCAAGGACGCGCTCGGCCGCCCGCACCGAGTCGACCAGCGGATGTGCCGCCATGGCCAGCAACGCATCCCGGCGCGACCGGTGCACGGCCGCCGCGATCGTCGCCCGGTCGGCGGCCTTCACCTGCTGCATCAGTCCGAGGAAGTGCGGCTCCACGGGCCCCAGCGCCACCGGCCTTGGGCCGTTGCCGTCCACCTGGCACGGCACCTCCACCACGGCGTCCGGATCGAGGCCGGCGACCACGCCCCGGTTGCGCACGTTCAGCACCAAAGTGTCCCGGTGCCCGGTGACGACCGCACGCAGGAGCCGCAACGCCACCTCCTCGTACCCGCCACCGGTCAGATCCTCCGTGGCCCGCTTACCAGACCCGGCGACGGCCCGCCCCTCGGCGAAATAGGTGCGTTCCCGCTCCTGCCGAACCTCGGTCCACAGCTGCAGGGCCCGGTCGGTGGCCCCGCGGACCTGCTCGTAGAACCGGTCCTGCTGGTCCCGCAGGAACTCTCCCCGGGTGATCTCCTGCGCCAGCACCTGCTCCCGCACCTCGCGGGCGAAGTAGTAGTAGTGCAGGTACTCGTTGGGGATGGCACCCAAGGTGCGCAGCCAGGACGCGCCGAACAGCCGCCCCTCCTCGACACCGGCCAGCGCCTCGGGATCGTCGAGCAGCCGGGGCAGCTCGTCCCGACCCGCGACCAGAACCCGGCGCAGCCAACCGAGGTGGTTCAGCCCCACGTAGTCGAACCAGGCACGGTCCATCCCCACCCCGAGCGCGGCGGCCACCCGGCGGAACAACGCGACGGGGGAGTCACAGATCCCCACCACCCGGTCACCCAGTACCGCCGACATCGCCTCGGTCACCACACCCGCGGGATTGGTGAAATTGATCAGCCAGGCAGCGGGAGCCACGGCCGCGAGCCGCCGCGCCACCGTCAGGACCACCGGGACGGTGCGTAGCGCGAAGCTGATCCCGCCCACGCCCACCGTCTCCTGCCCGAGCAGGCCGTGCCGCAACGCGATCCGCTCGTCCAGCGCCCGCCCCTGCAGGCCGCCCACCCGCACCGCGGAAAAGACGACGTCGGCGCCGTCGAGAGCTTGGTCGAGGTCGGTGGTCACGCACAGCCGCGGCCGCCACGGCCGGTCCCGGGCCTGCTGGTCCAACACGGCACGAATCGCCTCGAGCCGGGATCGGTCCACATCGTGCAGCACCAGCTCTGCCACCAGCCGTTGCGGGTCGTCGAGCAGGCGACCGTGCACCACGGGCACCCGGAAGCCCCCGCCACCCAGGATGACGAGCCTCAAGTCCGGCCTCCCGTAAGGAGAAAGGTCGGGCGGACCCTAACAGTCGCGAACGACATCGCGGCCCGCGGCCCGGGCCCGTGGCATCGGGTTAGCCCGTCCGGCGCATCCTCGCCCACGAAGTTGTCGCGCCCGACATGACGGGGGGAGACTCCACCAACCAGCACCGTCCGTGACCGCGGGAGGCGAGTGCCATGGCGGAGTCGGTCACCGGCCTACCGGGCGTGGCCGAGGCCGGCCGCAACGGTCCCGCGGGGCGGCAGCCCCACCTCGACGTTCTGCTGTCCGGCACCGTCTTCCTGGACATCATCTTCACCGGGTTGTCCCGGCCCCCGACGGCCGGGACCGAGGTGTGGGCCAGCGGGTTGGGCTCCAGCCCCGGTGGGGTGGCCAACCTCGCGGTGGCGCTCAGCCGGCTGCGACTGCGCACCGGCCTTGCCGCGGCGTTCGGCGAGGACGTCTACGGAGACTTCTGCTGGGAGGTCCTCGCGCACCAGGAAGGGGTGGACCTCAGCCACTCGCGCCGGTTCTACGGCTGGCACTCCCCGGTCACGGTGTCGCTGTCCCTGGACCGTGACCGCAGCATGGTCACCCACGGGCATCCCGCGCCGGTCGGTGCGGACGACCTACTCCGACCACCACCGCTCACCCGGGCCTGTTTCGTGCACGTGGACCTACACAACGACAAGTGGGTCTGGCGATCCAAGGAGCAGGGGGCACTGCTGTTCGCCGACGTGGGCTGGGACCCCACCGAGCAGTGGGAACCCAGCCGCCTCCGTGAGCTGCGGGGCTACGACGTCTTCCTTCCCAACGCCGTCGAGGCCACCCGCTACACGCGCAAGGAGGATGTGCGGAGCGCGGCGGCCGTGCTTGCCGAGATCGTGCCCGTGGTGGTGGTGACTCGGGGCAGCGCCGGCGCGTACGCCCTCGACTCCCGGACCGGCGAGGAGGTCGACGTGCCCGGCCTCAACGTCAACGCCCTCGACCCCACCGGTGCGGGGGATGTCTTCGGCGCCGGCTTCGTGTTGGGGACGCTGGCGGGCTGGCCACTGGCCGACCGGGTGCACTTCGCCAACCTATGCGCGGCGTTGTCGGTGCAGCACTTCGGCGGCTCGCTGTCCGCACCGGGCTGGTGCGACATCGCCGCATGGTGGCGGCACATGGGCCGGCGAGAAGGGGAGAGCCTGAAGCGTTATGCGTTCCTCGACGAGTTGCTTCCCCGGCACGGCTGCGCCACCGTGCGCCGGGCGAGCGCCACGATCGGTCTTCGCGGCATGCCCTGAAGACGGCATGCCCTGAAGGGGATGCGGAGTTTGCGGGCAACACCGACCGCGTCGGGTGGTTGTCCTCGCGCTGCTCATAGTGTTGTAGGCGGTCTGCGCGCCCCACTGTTTCTCGGCGGTGTCCCGACCGAAGTGACCGCGCGGCCAGCGAGGTACGCACCGACCGGCCACGTTCGGCCAGCTTCAACTCGTGGTGTTTCCTCGTAGTGGCAGCGGCTTGGCCGCGTCCCCACGCGGGTTGGTATTGATCACAATGAATCAGGCGTTCTCGACCGCGGCCAGTATGTGCGGCAGGATGCGGTCGATCGGTTCGGTGGACTGGGCGACCCGGCACAGCAGCACGGCGCCTTCCAGGGTCGCGAGCATCAACTCGGCCAGGCTTCGTGCCTGCGTCGCGGGGGTCCCGTGTGCCCGCAGGCCATCCCCCAGTTCCGCCACCCAGCCGTCGTACGCCGCGCGGCAGGCAACGGTGAGCGCCGTGGACCGCGGCACGGAGTCGAGCGCGATCGTGGTGAGGGGAAGTCCCTCGAGGAATCCCGAGGCACGCAGCTCCTCGGCGAAGTGGTTGGCCATTGTGCTGATCCACTCCCGCGCCGTGGCGCACTCCCGGCGGTGGTGCCTGATGAACTGGCGGAGCTCGCGGGCCCATTCGGTGACCGTCGCCACCGCCATCTCCTCCTTCCCACCGGGGAAGAGGAAGTAGACCGATCCGCGCGGTGCCCCGCTGTGCTCGATGACCTGCGCCAGGCCGGTGCCCTGGTAGCCGTGCCGACGGAACAACGTACGGGCACTGGCGAGGATCCGGTCCTTGGAGTCCGACCGCGGCCTGGGCACGAGACCCTCCTTGATCACAGCGAGTTGACGGACATGATCACCCTAGTTATAACTATGAATGTCGGTCTACCTACTCAGCGTGAGGCACCTCCCCGGGCCGGAGGTCGACCTACCGGGACACAGTCGTTCCGCTGAGTCCCCTGAAGACCGAAGTCACGACCGAGTGCGGTCAGTGTCGTCCGCCGCTGTGGCAAGTACCGGACCCGTCATGCCCGCTGCCGGGCATGCCCGGGGTGGGTCACGGCTGGCCGACGACCGGCGGTCCGAAGGAGGAGGCGATGACGCACACCCGTTTCGAGTCGATCGGGGCTTACCTGCCATCCACGGTGGTACCAACCCGGGATCTCGTGGCACGGATGAAACACACCCCGCCGTTCGACCTGGAAACAGTCACCGGGATCCGCAGAAGACACGTCCACGACACGACATCGGAGTCCTATGAGGACTCCTTCACGATGGCCCTGCGCGCCGCGGGCGAGTGCCTGGGTCGATCCCGGTACGCGGCAGCGGATCTCGATGTGATCATCTCCACGTCGATCACCCGGTTCCGCGGGCCGGACCGGTTCTACTTCGAACCCTCGTTCGCACTCATGCTGGCCGACGAACTCGGTGCGCGCTCGGCCATCCACTTCGACGTTTCCAACGCCTGCGCCGGCATGATCACCGGGGTCCAGATACTGGACCGCCTGATCAAGGCCGGCGTGGTGCGCAACGGCATGGTGGTCAGTGGTGAGCAGATCACCGCGATTGCCGAGACGGCCGTGCGGGAGATCACCGATCCCTACGACCCGCAGTTCGCCTCGCTGACCGTGGGGGACTCGGCAGCGGCGGCCATTCTCGACGAGTCCACCGACGAGAACGACCGCATCCACTACGTGGAGCTGATGACCTGCGCGGAGTACTCCCACCTGTGCATCGGGATGCCCAGCGACGCCAACCAGGGTATCGCCCTCTACACCGACAACCAGCAGATGCACAAGGAGGACCGGCTGCGGCTGTGGCCGAGCTTCCAGGGCGACCTGCTGGCCAAGATGGGCCGCACCTTCGCTGACGAGCAGTTCGACTACGTCATCCACCACCAGGTCGGTACCCGCTTCATCGCGAAGATCAACCGGTTCGGCGAGGCTGCGTTCGGTAGCCCCATGCCGGAGTCTCCCGCGGTGGTCTCCGACACCGGGAACACCTCGTCGACGTCCCACTTCGTGGTGCTGCACGAGTACCTGAAGGCGGGCCGGGTGCGGCCCGGCGCCAAGTTCCTGCTCGTCCCGGCCGCCTCCGGTGTGGTCACCGGCTGCCTGTCCGCCACCGTGTCGTCTCTCGAGGTGTGATGTGGGAACCACCATCAAGGCCACCGCGGTGAGCGCGGACCCGGCCCTCAACAGCTCCATCCGGCACGCGTCCACCGCCGCGACCCGGTGCCTCGAGCGCGCCGGGATCAGCACCGACCAGGTCGACCTGCTCATCAACGCGGGCGTGTACCGCGACCGGAACATGGCAGAGCCCGCCATGGCCGCGCTGATCCAGAAGGAGGTGGGGATCAACCTCGACTACATCGAACACCCCACTCCGACGCCCGGGTTCTCCTTCGACCTGATGAACGGTGCCTGCGGCATGCTCAACGCGGTCCAAGTCGCCGATGCCTACCTGCGATCCGGGAACGCCGAGTACGCGCTCGTGGTGTCCGGCGACGCACACCCCGGTAACGGCTCCGCCCGGGACAAGGACACGCACCAGTTCCCCTACGCCGCCTCCGGTGCCGCCATGCTGCTCCAGCGAGGTCTGGACACCGAAGCTGGATTCGGACGGGTACGGGTCAGGGTCAGTGCCGGTGCACGACGGGGTGTCGAGGGCTACCTCCCCGTCTCGACGATGGGCACAGAGGGACGCCGCCGCATCACCGTGCAGCAGGATGACGACTACGTGGACCAACTGGTGGCGCTGGCCGCCGAGGCCGTCCGCGAGTACGTCCAGGTGGAGAACGTCGACCTCACCGGCACCTTGCTCGTCACCTCAAGGCCCACCCCGGACTTCGCCATCCAACTGGCGCAACGTCTCGGCGTACCCGAGGAGTCCGCCCTCACCGCGACGGGGGTCGAGGGCGACCCGCACTCCTCGGCACTGACCTTCGCCTACGAGGAGGCGGTTGCCAGCGGACAAGTGCGTGCGCACGAACAACTGTTGTTCGTCGCCGCCGGGGCCGGGATGACCACGGCGTGTGCCCTCTACCGTCCGGAGCCGCAGAGCTGATGACCGAGGCCACACAAGACTCGAGCAGCGAGTTAGCCATTCCGGAACGGCTGCGACGTCACGCACGGGAACTACCTGACAAGAAAGCCCTCATCTACGCCGACGGGGAGCGCGGAGGACGTGTGGTGTACAGCCACCGCACCTATCGCGAGATCGACCATGAGTCGGACGCCTACGCCGCGGGGTTTTCCGACCTCGGCATAGGTCAGGGCACGAAGACCATCCTCATGCTTCGCCCGGCCCCCGAACTGTTCGCGGTTGTTTTCGGGCTACTGAAGATCGGTGCCGTCCCGGTGATGGTTGATCCGGGCATGGGTGTCCGTCGGATGCTGCACTGCTACCGGACCGTCGGGGCCGAAGCATTCATCGGGATTCCCGAGGCACACGCGGTCCGCGTCCTCAACCGGACCACGTTCTCCTCGGTCAAGGTGAACGTGACCGCGGGATCGCGGTGGTTCTGGAACGGTCCGAGCCTTCGCGACCTGGCGGCCCGACGGTGCACACCGCCCTACACCGCGATGGTTCCGGATGACCTACTCGCGATCAACTTCACCACCGGCTCCACCGGTGCGCCGAAGGGGGTGGAATACACCCACGGCATGCTCGACGCGATGCTTCGGCAGATCATCGATACACACGGACACGGAAGCGATCACGTCTCGCTGGTGACACTCCCGCTGTTCGGGATCTTCGATCTGCTCCTCGGCGCCACCGCGGTCCTTCCCCCGGTGAACCCCACCAAGGTCGCCAAGGCGGACCCGCAGGTGCTCGTGGAGGCGATCAACCGCTTCGGGGTCAGCACGATGTTCGCCTCGCCCGCGCTGCTCGCCCGACTCAGCAGTCACACGCGTGACAACGGGCTTCAGCTCTCCAACCTGCGTTGCGTGGTGTCCGGTGGAGCACCGGTGGACGACGCGATCGTGGCCTCGATGCTCGAGACGTTGGGACCACCCGTCAACAACAGGTTCTTCGCCACCTACGGGGCAACTGAGGCATTGCCGATCGCAGCCATCGACGCCGCGGAGATCGTGGCCGGGACGCGGGTGAAAACACACGAGGGCAGTGGGACGTGTGTTGGTCGACCCGTCACGGGCGTGGAGGCCACGGTTGTCCGGGTCACCGAGGATCCGCTACCCGAGTGGTCGGACGGCTTGGTCGTCGACCGCGGAGAGGTGGGGGAGATCACCCTCTCCGGTTCCTCGGTGAGCCGCCGGTACCACGCTCCGCTGCATGCGAACGCCTTCGCCAAGATCCGACAGGGAGACCGGGTCTGGCATCGCACCGGCGACCTCGGTTGGATCGACGAAGACAACCGCATCTGGTTCTGCGGGCGGAAAAGCGAACGAGTATATACCGTTTCTGGGCCACTGGATACGGCTCGCTGTGAAGGCATCCTCAATGCGCACCCCGATGTGCACCGGACCGCGCTCGTCGGGATTGGTGAGCGACAACGCCAAACCCCGGTGATCTGTGTGGAGCTTCGCCCGGAGCTGTCGGACGACGAACAGCGCCGGGTCCGGCGTGAGCTGCGTGCGATCGCGCAACGCCATGCCATGACGAGTGGGATCGACCACTTCCTGTTCCCGCCGAAGTTCCCGGTCGACATCCGGCACAATGCGAAGATCAACCGACGTGCGCTGGCTTCGTGGGCGGAGCGCCAGATCTCGCCGGCAGGGCGATCCACCAGGCGGGACCGGGTTCTCTGTGCCGTGCCTGTCGCCGGCTGGCTGTTCCTGCTCTACGGCGTGGTTCGCCCGTACCGGGCGCCGTTGCTGCGGAAGCTGTTCTGGGTTGATGCGTTCCTGAGTGTGATCGTTCATTCAGCACAGATTCCACTGGCGTTGCGTCGTGCGAGAAAGGCCGGATTCACCAGGACATCCGTGGTGTGGCGGACGCTGCTGTACGGAGCAACGTGGTGGAGGAGCCTCCCACCGCGCGCCGACTCCGGGCGGAAGGGGGAACACGGATGAGGGTGCTGGTGACAGGTGCCTCCGGCTTCCTCGGTAGCCACATCGTCGACGAGTGCCTGCAGGCCGGTCACCAGGTGCGGGCCCTGGTGAAGCGTTCCAGTGACCGTAGCTATCTCAGCACCCTGCGCGATGTCGAACTCCATTACGGCGACCTCACCGATCCGGTCGCCGTACGTGAGGCAACCCGAGGTGTCTCCGTCGTCCATCACAGTGCGGCCCGGGTCACGGACTACGGAAGCAGAAGACAGTTCTGGGACACCAACGTTCTGGGAACCCGCCTGTTGTTGAACGCCGCTCGCGACAACGGGGTGCGCACGTTCGTCTTCGTCAGTACGCCCAGCGCCGTCATGACCGGCGGAGATCAGTTGGACATCACCGAGGACCAGCCGTATCCGCAGCGGCACCTCAACCTGTACTCCGAGACCAAGGCTGCGGCCGAGCGCATCGTGCTCCAGGCCAACGACACCGGGTTCAGGACCTGTGCCATTCGGCCTCGCGGCGTCTGGGGACCGCGCGACTGGCACGGCTTCATGCCGCGGCTCGTCGCCAAGATGCGGGCCGGACGGCTCCCCGACCTCTCGGGTGGACGAAAGGTCCTGACGTCGTTGTGCCACTGCCGCAACGCCGCACTGGGCTGTGTCCAGGCCGCCGAGTCGGAACAGGTGGGTGGCAGGGCCTACTTCGTTGCCGACCGCGAGCGGACCGACGTGTGGGCACTGCTGGCTGAGGTGGCCCGGATGTTTTGTTGCACGCCGCCGAACCGGCGCGTCCCACCCCTGCTTGTCAACACCTTCGTTGAACTTGTCGAGCTGGTGTGGCGGGTGCCCTACATCGCCCACCGGTACTCGCCGCCGCTGTCCCGCTATTCGCTCGCTCTCCTGACGCGCTCGACCACCTACGACACCTCGGCCGCGGAACGGGACTTCGGTTACCGCCCGGTGGTCTCACAGGAAGCCGGGCTGCGGGAGCTGGTGCGGTGGGTGGCCGACATCGGCGGCGTCGACCGGTTCACCCAGTACGTGAGGTGACGCGATGAGCCAGACGACCAACGAGAACCAGACGTCCGCGGCCTTCCGGCGGCCGATCTCCCCGACCGAGCGGCTCTACCTGGCCGGCGAGGCACTCACCCCACCGTTCGCCCTACAGGTCGTCATCGAGGGGGAGGGCAGGCTCGACCCCGAGGCGTTGACCCACGCCGTGGCCCGCACCGCGGAGGCGTGCCCCGGCACCCGACTCGTCCGGCGAGGCCGACTGTGGGTGGACAGTGGTTCTCCGCCGCCGGTCCGGGTGGTGGACGGTGCGCTGCTCGACCGTACGAGCCTGGTCGGGGTGCCGGCCCTGGGGCGACGGTTGGACCCCCTCGCCGGACCCACCTGCGAGGTACTGCTGCTGGACGGAGACCCACACACCGTGGTGTTCCGCGCGTTCCACGGCGTGATGGACGGAAGGGGAGTGCTCACGTGGATGTCGGACGTGTTCCGCGTCCTGCGCGGTGCGCAACCCGTGGGTGCGATGTCACCGACGACCGATCAGACCATGGTCTCGCGCCTGGCGGCCCCAGGCCGGCGACCCCGGCTCCGCTTCCGCTGGCCATCACCACTGGGCGGCAACGGAACCCGCGCCCCCGGGATGATGTGGCGGCGGCGTCCCGTCGACGGGCACCATCCCGGGCTGGTCGCCCGGCTGGCCTCCGCGGTCGCCGAGCTGGCGCCCGGGCCGGCGTGCCGGGTCATGGTGCCGGTGGACCTGCGCCGGCACGACCCCGGCCTGGCCTCCACCGCGAACCTCACCCTACCGATCTTCCTCGACGCGCGCCGGGGAGAGACATGGGAGCAGATCCACGAGCGGCTACTCGCGGCACTCGCGGAGCATCAGGAGGTCACCTGGGGCGGGGCCGAGCGGCTCGTCCCCGCGTTGCCCCTCGTCGCCGTACGCGCGATGGTGGGTGCACTCGGCGCGTGCTCGACGTTGCGTGGCCGCTACGCAATGTCGGCGATCGTCTCCCACCTCGGAAAGGTTGACCGCACCGAGTTCCGTACCGACTCGTTCCGGCCGACAACCGTCTACGCCCTTCCAGTGCACGACCCGGTCACGCCGGTGTCGCTCGCCGCGGTGGAGTGTGGTGACCGGACGGAGTTGATCCTCGCCTGTCGCGGCGACATGCAGGTGGCCCGACGAGCCGAGGGGTTCCTGGATCATCTCGAGGAGAGCCTGCACCGGAACACGGCGCGGACGTGGAGCGGGAACGACACGACGACCGCGCTTCCTACCGGGCTGACCGTCACCGGCCTGTTCCGTGAACAGGTCGCACGCACACCGGATGCGGTGGCGCTCACTGATCCCGACCGGACATTGACCTATGCCGAGCTGGACCGGAGCTCCGACGCGGTCGCGCACGAGCTGATCAGCAGGGGAGTAGGCGCGGGACACGTCGTCGGGCTCCTCGCGGAGCGGACCACCGCGGCCATCGTCGGAATCTGGGGCGTGCTCAAAGCGGGTGCGGCCTTCGTTCCGGTCGACCCGAACCATCCCGACCGCAGGATCACCGACGTCCTCGACGACGCCAAGGTCGTGTTCTGCCTGGTGACACAGCAATATCGGGGACGTGTTCCGTCCGGACAGGGCTGCACGCCGATTGTGCTGGAGGACCTGCCAGCCTCCGCCCCCATACCCGACGACACCGTGACTCCGACGGATCTCGCCTACGTCATCTACACCTCGGGCTCTACCGGCAAGCCTAAGGGAGTGCAGATCGAACACCGGAACCTGGTCAACTACGTGCTGTGGGCGCGCCGATTTTTCGGCGTGGACACCACGATGAGGTTCGGTGTCATCGGGTCGTTCGCCTTCGACGGGACATGGCACTCGGTTTTCGTCCCGCTGGTCTCGGGCGGCAGCGTGGCCCTGGCACCGGGGCACCTCAACCACGTGAAACTGCGCGACCTTCTTGACCGCTCGGAAGCGAACGCGCTTCTGGTGACCGTGACGCACCTCGATCTGATCCTGCGGCTCGGTTTCACATCGCGCGGTGTTCGCATCGTGGCCGTCGGAGGCGAGCAACTCCGGGGAACGATCGCCGCCCGTGCACAAGAGGCGTTCGGCCCGGACTGCCGCATCGTCAACGTCTACGGCCCCACCGAGGCCACAATCGTTTGCACAGCACATGTTTTCGACCCGGAGCGGGACGCCACGTCGGCGGTGGTACCCATCGGAGTCCCCGTCGACAACATGAGGGTCTTCCTCCTCGACCCCGACCACCGGCACGTTGCCGAGGGTGAGGTGGGGGAGATCCACCTGGCCGGAGCACAGCTCGCCCGGGGTTACCTGGGGCGGACCGACCTCGACCGGACATGTTTCGTGCGGCTCGCCGACGGGACCCGCGTCTACCGCACCGGAGACCTGGCCACGCTGTTGCCCACCGGTGTGCTGGAGTTCGTGGGCCGGGTCGACGACCAGGTGAAGATCCGGGGGCACCGGATCGAGCCCGCCGAGGTGGAGTCCGTACTGGCCGAGCACCCCGGGGTGCGGGGTGCGCTGGTGGTGGCACGTGGGCACGGTCGGGAGAAGGCCCTGTGGGCCTATGTCGTCGCCGAGCCGGAGTTCTCGGTGCGGCAGGCTCGCGAGTACCTGGTGGAACGGCTCCCGGACTACATGGTGCCGTCGGCGATCTGCCTGGTTCCGGAGTTTCCGACCACGATCAACGGCAAGGTGGACGTTGCGGCACTGCCGGAGGCGGCTCCGGACCAGGAGCAGGCTGCCGCCGATGCCGTGGAGCGGGACGAGGTGACCGGGGCGGTCTCCCACATCTGGGCCGATCTGCTGTCGGTCGAGGACACGGGGCTCGACGACAACAGCGACTTCCATCGATTGGGTGGGGACTCCCTTGCGTTGGTGGAGATGTTCGCCGCCGTGGCACGCACGGTGGTCGGCCCCGCCGGGGAGGCGGCGTTCATGTCGGATCTGCAGCACGTGATCCGCAACCCCACCCTCGGCCAGGTATGCCATGCCGCTCGGCGCGCCATATCGACAACGAAGGGACGGCCCGCGTGATCTTCGTCGGGCAGGGTGCGTTGCTGTGGCGCGCCGTGCGGTTTGCCGACAGCAGGGGGTATCCGGTTGATCTCGTGGTGAGCAATGACCGGCAGGTGGAACGCGACGGAGCCGGCTACTCAGTGGCGGTGACCGGCAACGTGAACGATGCGGCGGGGACGATGGTCGACCGAAGCAGCGACGGCCTGGTGTGGTCCATCAACAACCCGATGATCTTCCGGGCACCGGTGCTGGAATCGGGGTTGCGGGTCTACAACGTCCACAACGGACCCCTACCCGCCTACCGAGGGCTTCCATCGATTGCGATGATCTTCGCCATCCTGAACGGGGAGACCGGGTACGGCGCAACACTGCACGAGGTGGACGCCGGGATCGACACGGGCCAAGTAGTCGCTACGACGACGTACCCGATTTCCTCGGCGGCGACCTACTACGAGGTGATGTCCCAAGGGCTTCGGGCCTGCCAGCGCCTCTTCGAGGAGAATCTGGACGCCGTTGCCACGGGCACGGTCGCCCCGAGGACCTTGAACCAGTCGACCAGCGGCTACTACGGGATGGCCCAGCTCGGGGAGATGCATCGTTTTGTCGATCACCCCAACTTCGCAAGGGCGACCGAACTCGGCTTCTACGGCCCATATTTCCCCGAGGTGCAATCCGCACTCGCTGACCTCCACGCCCCGACGACACAATCCTGAAGGGCCAGGACATTCGGATGTTCACGTGGACCGGGAGGCGTCGCGCTGTCGATCTTCCGGTGCTGGAGCCGGGCTGAACAGCATCCGCTCCACGAGGGTCCAGGTTGTCGTGGTGAGCAGGTAGACCCCGGCGGCCAGCGGGATCACCCCCGCGGCAAGGACGGTGCCGTAGGGCAACCAGCGAAGGAGTGCCAACCCCGGAACCTGGGTGCCCGAGTGTTGCATCAGTCGGGCCTGCCGCCGCGACGACAGCCAAGCCGTCACGGCGAGCAGGGCGAACAGCAGGAGGAAGACTCCGCCGCCGCCCACGGCGCCGTCGCGCAACAGCTCGAACCAGTGTTGGCTCAGCGGTACGCCGAACAGCTCCTGCCCGAGCAGGGTGTTCGGCGCACCGCTGATCGTCGGTGCGGAAAACAGCTGGTACATCAGCGTGAAGACCGGGACTGGGAGCAACATGGGGAGGCACCCGGCGTACATGCTGGTGCCGGACCGCTGGTAGAGCGCCGTCACCTCTTCGCGGAGACGGTGCGGATCTTTCTTGTGTCGTTCCTGCAGCTCGCGGACTTCCGGCATCCGTGCGGCCTTGGCGTCGCTGCCCCGGATGGCGGCCCTGCCCAATGGCAGGAGCAGGAGCCGCACGGCGGCGGTGAACAGGACGATGGCCGCCCCGGCGCCGGCCGGCCCGAGAAGCGGCTGGGTGAGATGAACGAGCGCGGTGACCAGGTGGTAGGCGCCGACGACCGGCGTTTCGAGAAGGGTGAACACGAGCACACTCCGGCCTGGGAAAGAGAAATCGGGCAGGACTGGTGGCCGCGTGAAGCACTAGCGACTGTGTCGCACCGGCGAGGAGCCGACGAGCGGTCAGCGAGCAGACAGGCTGATGCCAGAACGGAGGGAAGACCAGACGCCCACCGAGGGCAGCTCTGGTGTACTCACGCGGCCTGGGTGCTCACCGAGGGAGCGCGGGCCGGGAGCGGCCCGGAGCACCGGGGTCGCGCTGGCGGAGGAAGGCGGCGCGGCGGGACCGCGCCCGCATCGCCGCGGCCCGTACCCGGGCCGGGACCGGGCTCGCCCCGAGCCGGACGACCCAGCCCTGGCAGACGGCCAGTACGACCAGCCCGGCGACCAGGAACGACGCCAGGGCCACCAGGTTGGCCGGGTTGCCGAGGGCCTCCACCGCGCCGGTGTAGAGGCCGGGGACGGCGACGACGAGCATCGTGCCGAAGCCGTTGAACGGTCGCACCGCACCCTCCTCTCCTTCCCGGGGCCTCGCAGCCCCACCGTAATCGCTCGATGCTTGTCTCTGTTACGAGCCGCACGGTGACGAGGCGCACTCGGCGTTGTCCGAGCCCCAGCCCTTCGGCCTCAACAGCGGAGGGAAATTCTGCGGCATGGCTGGGCGGCAACCAACGACGGCTTTCTCGGGGCGGCCCCTCCCTGCGTATGGCCATCCCGGTTGGCCTCACCATCCCGCGCGCAAGGCGGACCACCCACATACCGGGCGAACACTCGGACTCGAGTCAACTGTCGGCCAGGGCTCCGATGTCCTCGTTCCAGAGTTGCGGCTGTTCGCGCACGAAGGTAGCCATCAGGTCGCGGCATGTCTCGTCATCGAGCACCGTCACCGCGACCCCGTGCCGGGCGAGCCACTCGTGCTGTCCCGGAAACGTGTCCGCCTCACCCACGACCAGCCTGGGAATACCGAACTGCCGCACCAACCCTGCGCAATACCAGCACGGCGACAATGTGGTGACCATCGTGGTGTCCCGGTAGTGCGGGCGTCGCCCCGCCGCCCGGAACGCCGCGGTCTCGGCGTGCAGCGACGGATCACCATCCTGTACCCGCCGGTTTCGTCCGCGGCCGAGGAGCTCGCCACCTGGACCGAACAACGCCGCCCCTATCGGGATCCCGCCCTCCTGGTGGCCCGCGCGCGCCTCGGCCAGCGCGACCCCGAGCATCTCCCGAAGCGTGGGCGACGGTTCGCGGCTCCGCATGCCCGTGAGTATGACGGGCGCCGCAGCCCGACGCCCGGTGGACCCGGCGCCAACTCCTCACGCCTTCGAGGAAGCGACCGGAATCGGCTCCCGGTAAGTCCGGTTGATACTCGAACCCAGACGACCGATATCAGTACCGTAGACATGCAGCGAAACAGCGATCGACTGTCCGTCGTTGCGCACCTTGTGAATGTCCTCGTCGGGTGGGACGAGCCAACACACGTCTCCGGGCATGTTGATCGCCCGTTCCGTCTCGGCCAGCTCTCCGGTCACCGGATCGAGTTGGTAGCGGGTTTCCGCCTCGAGGCCGGTCAGTACTCCCACCACACACCAACACACGTGACTGTGGATCGGCGTTTCCTGCCCCGGCAGCCACACCAACGCGACCACCGAGAAACGTCCCTGCGCATCGACGTGCACCAAGTGCTGCCGGTACGCACGGGGATCGGGCTCGGTGTGTCGGGGATCCAACACGTCATCGGCCGCGAGCAGGGAACGGAGCCGTTCCGACACCCGCTCGGCACGCGCCTGCGGGTCCGCGGCTTCGCGGTGGAGCCGGTCGAGTTCCCGGACGAAGTTCCGCATCGGTTCAGTCAACATCCCGAATCCCTGGGCTAGGCGAAGATCGGCCGACTCCGAGCATGAAACCCGCGGGATCGGCCGTCCAATGACGATCAGGAACCGTTTCCCCAAGAACCGCTTATGTTTCGCTCCCGGCAGCGAACGCATTGCTCCGGCTGACGGCTGCCGGATGGCCTACCAACCGTGGTAATCATCAGAACGTGCTGGAACTTCGCCACCTGCGGGTCTTACGCGAGATCGCGCGCACCGGCTCCTACTCGTCGGCCGCGCGCAATCTCGGTTACACCCAGCCCGCCATCAGCCAGCAAATGAAGGCGCTGGAGCGGCGGTACGGCACCCCGCTGGTGGTCCGCGCGGGGCGGGGGATCCGGTTCACCGAGGCCGGTGCTGAGCTGGTCCGGCACGCCCAGGACATCCTGCGCGACGTGGCCGAGGCCGAGGCCGCCGTGACCGCGGTGGCGAACCTGCAGGCCGGCCACGTCAGGCTGGTGGTGTTTCCCAGTGTCAGCGCCACGCTGGTGCCCGCCGCCGCGGCCCACCTGCACCGCCGGCATCCCGGGGTCCGGCTGTCGCTGACCGAGGCCGAGCCACCCGAGTCCGTCCAGCTGGTCCGGCACGGCGAGTGCGACCTGGCGTTGACCTTCGCCTACCCCGAGGACAGCGACGATCTCGACGAGCTGGAACGGATCCCGCTGCTGTCCGACCCGTTCGCCGCGATGCTCCCGGCCGACCACGCCCTAGCCGAACGCGCCGCGGTCGGGCTGGCCGAGCTGTCGGGGGACTCCTGGGTCGCCGGTTGTCCACGCTGCCGCGAGCACCTGGTCCAGGTGTGCGGTGCCGCCGGATTCACCCCGGACATCGTGTTCGCCACTGACGACAGTCTTGCCGTGCAGAGTCTGGTGGCCGCCGGTCTGGGGGTC
The DNA here is from genome assembly GCF_014645795.1 of Longimycelium tulufanense. Classification (GTDB taxonomy): domain Bacteria; phylum Actinomycetota; class Actinomycetes; order Mycobacteriales; family Pseudonocardiaceae; genus Longimycelium; species Longimycelium tulufanense. Next base: position 72,549 of record NZ_BMMK01000015.1, read on the forward strand.
GCGGTGGTACCCCGGCTGCTGCTCAGCAGCGTTCGCCGGGACGATCTGGTGGTGCGGCCACTGCAACCTGCCACCCATCGGAAGATCGAGATGGTCACCTGGCCGGACAATCTCCGCGTTCCGGCGGTGGCGGCCACCATCCGGGCCATCGAGAAGGCCGCCAGGACGGCAACGCAGACGTAGCCCACGCCTTTCGGCTTGAGCTTCCAGTAACAGAAATCCTCAGCGTCACCGCTCGTCCAGCACGACAGTGAGACACCACGGACATCGAAGCCGCGACGCGCATCATCGCGGGTAGCGCGAGGTCGACGGGGGTGTCGATTGGGACTGATGATCTCCATTGTGCTCACCCACATCGAGCTGGGCTCGGGTGGCGAGGCCGGGAGGAAGTGCCGCACTGCGCAGCGCTTCCTCCCGGCGAGTTCAGCCAAGGATTCGAGCAGGAACAGTCAGCCGCGCCCGATCTTCTTGTCGATCCCGGCGCGGCGAAGCGCGTCGGCGAGCGCACCACCGGAGGGCGCACCGCGGTTCGATCGTTGCTGGTCCCCACGACGGCCACCACTGTTGCGGTCCCGCCGGGAGCCGTTGCCGGCCACGCGCTTCTCGGGCTGGCGGTTGGAGTCGTCGTCCAGCCGTAGCGTCAGGCCGATGCGCTTGCGGGGGACGTCGACGTCGAGCACCTTCACCCGCACCACATCGCCCGGCTTCACCACGTCGCGCGGGTCCTTGACGAACGACCGCGACATGGCCGAGATGTGGACCAACCCGTCCTGGTGCACGCCGACATCCACGAAGGCACCGAACGCGGCGACGTTGGTGACCACACCTTCCAGGACCATGCCGGGCTCGAGGTCCTGGATCGTGTTCACGCCCTCGGCGAAGGTTGCCGTCTGGAATGCCGGCCGCGGGTCCCGCCCCGGCTTCTCCAACTCCCCGAGGATGTCGGTGACTGTCGGCAGGCCGAAGGTGTCGTCGACGAACCGCGCGGGATCAAGCGCGCGAAGCGCCTTGGTGTCCCCGATCAGGGCGGTGATGTCGGTGCCGGTCGCGGACAGGATCCGCCGCACCACCGGATATGCCTCCGGGTGCACGCTGGAGGCGTCCAGCGGGTCATCACCACCGGGAATCCGCAGGAAGCCGGCGCACTGCTCGAACGCTTTGGGGCCAAGCCGAGAGACGTCCCGCAGGGTCTGTCGCGTCCGGAACGGCCCGTTGGTGTCGCGATGCTTGACGATGTTGTGTGCCAGGCTCTCGGTGATGCCGGACACCCGGGTCAGCAGCGGAGCCGAGGCCGTGTTGACGTCCACTCCAACCGCGTTGACGCAGTCCTCCACGACCGCGTCCAGCGAGCGGGACAGCTTCGTCTCCGAGACGTCGTGCTGGTACTGGCCGACGCCGATCGACTTCGGTTCGATCTTGACCAGCTCGGCCAGCGGGTCCTGCAGCCGCCGCGCGATCGACACCGCGCCGCGCAGCGACACGTCGAGGCCCGGCAGTTCCTGGGAGGCGTAGGAGGAGGCCGAGTAAACGGATGCGCCCGCCTCCGACACCATGACCTTCGTCAGTTTCAGCTCCGGGTGCCGCTTGACCAGGTCAACGACGAGCTTGTCCGTCTCCCGGGACGCGGTGCCGTTGCCGATGGCCACCAGCTCGACGCGGTGCTCGCGGGCGAGCCTCGCCAGCACCGCGATCGCCTCGTCCCACCGCTGCTGCGGCGCGTGCGGGTGGATCGTCTCGGTCGCCACCACCTTGCCGGTGCCGTCGACCACCGCCACCTTCACGCCCGTGCGGTAGCCCGGGTCCAGCCCGATCGTGGCGCGGGTGCCGGCGGGCGCGGCCAGCAGGAGGTCGCGGAGGTTGGCGGCGAACACGCGCACCGCCTCGTCCTCGGCGGCCTGCCACAGCCGCATGCGCAGGTCGATGCGCAGGTGCACCAGCAGGCGCGTGCGCCATGCCCAGCGCACCGTGTCCAGCAACCAGCGGTCGGCGGGCCGCCCCTGGTCGGCGATGCCGAAGCGCTGCGCGATCTGCAGCTCGAAGTCGCTCCGCCCGGTGGTCGTCGGGTCCGCTGGGGTCTCCTCCGGCTCGAAGGTGAGGTCGAGGACCTCCTCCTTCTCCCCGCGGAACAACGCCAGCACCCGGTGCGAGGGCAGCGTGGTGAACAGTTCGGCGAAGTCGAAGTAGTCGGCGAACTTGCCGCCGCTGTCCGCCTTGCCCTCCCGCACTCGCGACACCAGGCGGCCGCGGGCCCACACCTGCTCCCGCAGCGTGCCGATGAGGTCGGCGTCCTCGGCGAAGCGCTCCACGAGGATCGCCCGCGCCCCCTCCAGCGCCGCGGCGGCGTCGGGAACCCCCTTGTCGGCGTCGACGAAGTCGGCCGCGGCCTCCCGCGGTTCCCGCGTGGGATCGCCGAGCAGGCCGTCGGCCAACGGCTCGAGCCCGGCCTCCCGGGCCACCTGCGCCTTGGTGCGCCGCTTGGGCTTGTATGGGAGGTAGATGTCCTCCAGCCGCGCCTTGGAGTCCGCGGCCATGATTCGTGCCTCGAGTTCGTCGTCGAGCTTGCCCTGGCCGCGGATCGACTCCAGGATCGCGGTGCGCCGCTCCTCGAGTTCCCGCAGGTAACGCAACCGGTCCTCGAGCGCGCGCAGCTGCGCGTCGTCGAGCATTCCGGTCGCTTCCTTCCGGTAGCGGGCGATGAAGGGCACGGTCGCCCCGCCGTCGAGCAGCTCGACGGCCGCCTTCACCTGCCGCTCACGCACACCGAGCTCGTCGGCGATCCGCTGGTAGAGAGACGTTGCCACGTTCCTGTTCCGCTTCCTTGGTCCACTTCCGCCGGCGTCATTCTCCGCCGGCGCACCGGCCGCTGCCGGCCCCGCCGATCATCGACTCCCACCGTGAGGAACCCCGGGAAGTAGTCCGGCGTGTCCGGCCCTCGCCCGGCGTGGTGCGTGGGGGCCGACAGATCGCGGGGCGTCAGAGCTGGTCGACCGCGGTGATGGTGAGCACCGCGGTGCCCGTCTCGTCCGAGGCTGCGAGGTCGACCTCCGCGCTGATGCCCCAGTCCCGGTCGCCGGCCGGGTCGTCGAAGATCTGCCGGACCAGCCACTTACCCGGCTGCTCGTCGATGATCAGCAGGGCGGGCCCGCGCGCGTCGGGTCCGGTTCCGATGTCGGGGTGCACCTCGAAGTAGGCGTTCAGCGCCTCCTCCCACCGGTCGGCGTCCCAGCCGCAGTCACCATCCAGTACACCGAGCTCCTCGTAGCGGCGCAGCGCAGCCAGTTCGACACGGCGGAACAGCGCGTTGCGCACCAGCACACGGAACGCCCGCTTGTTCGCGGTCACCGCCGGCGGGGTCTGGTCGACTGCAGCGGTCTCCGGCTCGTCGGTGGGGTTGCGCAGCCGCTCCCACTCGTCGAGCAAGCTGGAGTCGACCTGCCGCACGACCTCGCCCAGCCACTCGGTGAGATCGGCCAGCTCCTCGGTGCGGGCATCCTCCGGCACGGTCTGCCGCAGCGCCTTGTAGGCGTCGGCCAGGTACCGCAGCACCAGGCCCTCGGAGCGGGCCAGGCCGTAGTACCCCACGTACTCGGTGAAGGTCATCGCCCGCTCGTACATGTCCCGCGCCACCGACTTGGGCGCCAGCTGGTGGTCGGCGACCCACGGGTGCCCGCGCCGGTAGGTCTCGAACGCGGCCTGAAGCAGGTCCGCCAGCGGGCGGGGGTGAGTGACCGACTCCAGCAGCTCCATACGCTCGTCGTAGTCGATCCCGTCGGCCTTCATCTGCGCCACGGCCTCGCCCTTGGCCTTGAACTCCTGCGCGGACAGCACCTGGCGCGGGTCGTCCAGCGTTGCCTCGATCACCGAGAGCACGTCCAGCGCATAGCCGGGGGAGACGGGGTCGAGCAGCTCGATCGCCGCCAGCGCGAACGGCGACAACGGCTGGTTCAGCGCGAAGTCGAGCTGCAGGTCCACCGTGACCCGGACGGTCCGGCCCTCCTCGTCCGGGGAGTCCAGCCGCTCCACCACGCCCGCGGCCAGCAGGGCCCGGTAGATGGCGATGGCACGCCGGATGTGCCGCCGCTGCGCCGCCCGCTCCTCGTGGTTGTCGGTCAGCAGCTTCCGCATCGCGGTGAACGCGTCCCCGGGCCGGTTGACGACGTTGAGCAGCATCGAGTGGCTGACGGCGAAGCTGGAGGTCAGTGCCTCCGGCTCGGCGGCGATCAGCCGCTCGAACGTCTTGTCGCTCCAGGAGACGAAGCCCTCCGGCGGCTTCTTGCGCACCACCTTGCGCCGCTTCTTCGGATCGTCACCGGCCTTGGCCAACGCCCGCTCGTTCTCGACGACGTGCTCGGGTGCCTGCACCACCACGTTGCCGACCGTGTCGTAGCCGGCGCGACCCGCACGACCCGCGATCTGGTGGAACTCACGCGCCTTGAGATGCCGGACCCTTGTCCCGTCGAACTTGCTCAGCGCGGTGAACAGCACGGTGCGGATCGGCACGTTGATGCCCACACCCAGGGTGTCGGTGCCGCAGACAATCTTCAGCAGCCCGGCTTGGGCCAGCCGTTCCACCAGCCGCCGGTACTTCGGCAGCATGCCGGCGTGGTGGACGCCGATGCCGTGCCGTACCAGCCGGGACAACGTCCTGCCGAACCCGGCGGAGAACCGGAACCCGCCGATCATCTCGGCGATCTCGTTCTTCTCCGCGCGGCTGCACACGTTGACGCTCATCAACGCCTGGGCACGCTCCAGCGCCGCGGCCTGGGTGAAGTGCACGACGTAGACCGGCGCCTGACGGGTGTAGAGCAGGTCCTCGATCGTCTCGTGGATCGGCGTGGTGACGTAACGGAAGTGCAGCGGCACCGGCCGCTCGGCCGACCGCACCACCGCGCTGGCACGACCGGTGCGCCGGGTCAGGTCCTCCTCGAAGCGGGTGACATCGCCGAGGGTGGCCGACATGAGCAGGAACTGGGCACGCGGCAGCTCCAGCAGCGGCACCTGCCAGGCCCAGCCGCGGTCGGGCTCGGAGTAGAAGTGGAACTCGTCCATCACGACCTGGCCCACGTCGGCGTCGGCACCGTCGCGCAACGCGATGTTGGCCAGGATCTCGGCGGTGCAGCAGATGATCGGGGCACCGGGGTTGACGCTCGAGTCACCGGTCATCATGCCGACGTTGGACGGGCCGAACACCGCGCACAGGTCGAAGAACTTCTCCGACACCAGCGCCTTGATGGGGGCGGTGTAGAAGGTGCGCCGTCCCTCGGCGAGCGCGGTGAAGTGGGCGCCGGTGGCCACCAGGCTCTTGCCGGACCCGGTGGGGGTGCTGAGGATGACGTTCGAGCCCGACACCACCTCGATCAGCGCTTCCTGCTGGTGCGGGTACAGCTCGAGGTCGTGGCTGGCGGCCCAGGTGGCGAAGGCGTCGAAGAGGGAGTCGGGGTCGGGGGTGTCCGGCAGATGGTCGGTGAGCGTCATGGCACCCTCGATCGTGCCTGGCCGGGCCCGGCGCCTTCACGCGGGGGTGGCCAACCCCATGCGCGCCGCAACTTTCGGCGACGATGCGTACCAGGCCGTGTGCTCCCCGTGCTCGCACCTGCCCGCAGGGTGTTCTCGCCGCGGTCGCGGGTGCTGGGCGTCGGCCAGTTGTTCACGGTGCCGGCCGTGCGCTGCGGGAACGCCAGGCGACACCACCGTCGCGGATCTGGGGAGGCCGGTGGCCCAACAGCACACTCACTCAAAAGAGTGAGCTCGGCCAAGTCGGTTGACTTAAATGTCCGTTTTCCCGGTTCCCGCGGCTGGGTAACCAAGGGTGTCCGAACCGCTCGCCACAACGTGGGAGAACAGCGATGACGACACCGCGAGCGACCACGACCGACGTGAACCGACTCGCCCGTGGCTCGGCGGCGATTGTCGGCGCGGTATTCCTTGTCGTCGGCATCCTGGGGTTCATCCCCGGCGTGACGACCAACTACGACCAGATGACGTTCGCCGGGCACGAGTCCAACGCCCTGTTGCTGGGTGTCTTCGCCGTGTCGGTGCTGCACAACATTGTGCACCTGGCTTTCGGGGTGGCCGGCCTGGCGATGGCCCGTACTGCCACCGCAGCACGGACATTCCTGATCGGCGGCGGTGTCATCTACCTGGTGCTGTGGGTGTACGGCCTGATCGTCGACCGACACGCCGCGGCCAACTTCGTCCCCGTCAACGACGCGGACAACTGGCTGCACCTGGTGCTCGGTGTCGGCATGGTCCTGCTCGGGCTGCTCGCGACCCGTACGGCGGGCCGCAAGGTCACCGCGTGAGGTAGTCAGCGGCAGCATCGCCGTGTCCTGAGAGAACAACCCCGGCCGGGGCGCGGCAACGTCGGCGGAGCGGCGCGGGCGTCGGCCGGGGCGGTCGGACGTGGCGAGGTTCGGGATGCTGAGCCGTTACGAGAAGCACCAGCTGGAGCAGATCGAGCGGTGGCTCCAGGAGGACGACCCCGAGCTGGCCCGGGACCTGCGGGAGGGTCTGCCCGGGTTCGGCTGGCGGCTGGGCCGACGGCTGTCCTGGACGTTTCTGGTGATGGCGGTGTTGTCCTTCTTCCTGGGGATCATGGTGTCCAACGGCGCGGCCGTCCTGTTCGGGATGATCGGTGTCGGCGCGGCCGTCGGGCTGTTGGGGTTCCTCGGCGGGCGACTGGGACCACCACCGGTGAGCTGATCCGGAAGTGGGTGCCCTGGAACGGGATCGAGCAGGTTCGGCGAGCGGTTCTCCCCCTGTACGACGATGACCTCGATCCGCGGCTGGAGCGCGCCCGGAAACGCGACGGCCCTGATCGGCGAGCTACACACGGAACGTTCGGGTTCCTGCGTCAGCGGGGAAGGCGGGTCGTTGCGGATACCGGCCCGTGGGGACGGCGGCGATCTGGACGGCCCGCGCCGCCGTCCTCGGCAAAGGAGCGCTCCGGCAAAGACCACCGCAGGTCAGACGGGGACCAGGCCGTCCGGCTTGTGGTGCCGCCCGGTCGGCGAGTCGACGAGCCAGCGCGGCCGGGGCAGGCCGTGCCGTTCGCAGGACTCGACGAGCTCGACGGCCCACTCGAGCAGGGTGAGCAGTACCGCGGTGCGTTCCTGCGGCGGCGCTGCGAGGAACGCCGCGTCCAGCGCGTTGTCGGCCGCCTCGCGGTTGCCCTCGGACTCGGCCACCAGGGCGCGGAAGAGGTGACGCAGCATCGGCGGGGCCTGCCGCGGCCGGATCGCCGTGCCGTCCGGCGCGCGCACCCGGACGTGGACGGCGTCCCCGCGGTTTGCCGCCGCCAGGGTCAGGAGCATGATCCCGCACCCCCGCAGCACCATGGCGGAGCAGGCGCGCAGCGAGCGTCCCGGTGCGGTTCGGTCGGCGCGGGCCAGCGCGACGAGCCCGTCGGCCAGGCCGTCGGCGTCCCCGGTCCGCAGGGCGGTCACCATGCTGCTGACCAGGCCCAGCGGGCGTCTCTCCAGGTGTCTGTGGGCCATCGCTCCTCCCACCACGGTGCTTGGGGTCTGCCCGTGCCCGAGGACCACCAAACCCGGTGTGCCCCGTCCAGGTCAGGCACGTGCGATGCCCCGAAGAGGTGAGTGCCGCGTTGCCGAGCTGCGGGCAGCCGGCCTACCGTGGCCGGTCGGAGGGGGCTGCCGGAGTCGGGGAGACCCGCGCCCGCCCACAGCGGGACCGTGAGGTGTGTGGGGTGGTGGGTGTCGAGAGCCAACCACGGCGGAGCTACGAAGCGGGTGAGCTGATCGAGTTCTGCATCGAGTGTCCCCGCCCGGGGGTGCGGGCCGTCGTGGTCGACGGCGAGATCGACCTCCTGACCGCACCGCTGTTGCGCGCGGTGATGGCCGAGCAGCTCAGCCACGGGTGCGAGCGGCTGGTGCTCGACCTGGACGGGGTGCAGTTCCTCGGTTCCGCCGGGCTCGCCGTGCTGGTGGCCGGGCAGTCCGACGCGGAGCGGCTGGGTTGTCAACTGTGCCTGGTCTACAACGGCCGTGCGGTGGCCCGGGCGTTGGTGGCCAGCGGACTGGACGGGCTGTTCCTGGTCTACCCCTCCATGGCCGAGGCCGCCGCGTAGCCCGCAGCGGGGGCGAACCGCCTCGCGCGGGGTCAGCGGCGACGCGATCCATAGTCGTCGAAGGGATCGTCGCGCTCCCGGACGGCCTGCCGGAAACCGACCGCGGTCGCCCTGGCGACGAAGTCACGCCCTTCCTGGGTGTGGCGGGCGACGCCGTCGAGGAACGTGCCCAGGACCCGGCTGGAGGACAGTCCCATGTTCTCCGCGGTCTGGTTGCACAACAGCTTGAGCATGCGTAGCTGGTTCCCCGGCAACATCGCCATCCGACGGGCCAACCCGGTGGCGTGGTCGAGGAGGTTCTCGTCGGGGACGCACTCGGCGACGAGCCCGATGTCGGCGGCAGTACGGGCCGGGATCTCATCGCCGGTGAGCAGGTAGCGCTTGGCTTTCTCGAAACCGAGGCGGTAGACCCACATCGCGGTGGTGGGTGTGCCCCAGACCCGGGCCGGCGGATAGCCGAAGACGGCACTCTCCCCGGCGACGATGATGTCCGAGCACAGCACCATGTCGGTTCCACCGGCGATGCACCAGCCGTGCACGGCCGCAATGGTGGGCTTGGCGGCGTACCAGAGCTTCAGATAGGTGTTCACGAAGGTCGACATGACCTGCATGTCGAGTTCGGAGTCCCAGACGCGGTCCATTGTGGACTCCGTGGCCTGCAACTCGGTGGACCAGTCCAGCCCGTATCCGGCGCAGAAGGCCGGACCCTCGGCGCGGAGCAGGATGACGCGGACCTCCGGGTCGGCGTCGGCCTCGTCGATGGCGGTGCCCAGCGCGTCCCGGAGCTCGAGCGTGATGGTGTTGTAGTGCTCGGGGCGGCAGAGGATGATCGAGCGGACGCCCGCCTCGGTTTCGGAGCGCAGGGGAACGGACATCGCCGGGTTCCTTCCGTCAGGCCGGCTCCGGTCGAGCACGGTCCACAATGGACTTGGTGTCCGCGGTGGGTGGGAGGGTGCCGAAGGCCAGTCCGTGGTCGCCGGTGAGGCGGGAGGCACAGAAGGCGTCCGCGACAGCCGGGTGGCCGTGCCGAGCCAACAGGGCGCCCTGCAGCACCAGGGCCATGAGCTCGACCAGGCGGCGGGTGCGGCTTTCGACGTGCTCGAGATCGGTGAGCTCGGCGCGGAGCCGGCCGATGGCCGCGTCGAGCCGGTGGTCGGCGCCGGCGGCCAAGTCGATCTCGGCCAGGAACGCCTCGGCGGTGTCCGGGCGGGTGGCCATGGCGCGCAGGACGTCGAGGGCGGCGACGTTGCCGGAGCCCTCCCAGATGGAGACCAGCGGCGCCTCCCGGTACAGCCGGGGCATGCCGGACTCCTCGACGTAACCGTTGCCGCCCAGGCATTCCAGGGCTTCGGCGGCGTGCGCCGGTGCGCGCTTGCACACCCAGTACTTGCCGACCGCCAGGGCGAGCCGGCGGAAGGTCTCCTCGGCCTCCTCGCCGCGGGCCGCGCGGTCGGTGGCGCCAGCCAGGCGCAGGGCCAGCACGGTGGCGGCCTCCGACTCGACGGCGAGGTCGGTGAGGACGTTGGCCATCAGGGGCTGGTCGATCAGGTGGCGGCCGAAGGCCCGGCGGTGGGTGGCGTGGTGGACGGCCTGAACGAGGCCCCAACGCATGCCGGCGGCGGCGCCGAGGATGCAGTCCAGGCGGGTCATGTTGACCATGTCGATGATGGTGCGCACGCCGCGGCCCGGCTCTCCGACGAGCCAGCCGAGTGCCTGGTCGTACTCGATCTCGGCGGAGGCGTTGGAGCGGTTGCCCAGCTTGTCCTTGAGGCGTTGCAGGTGGATGCGGTTGCGCGTGCCGTCGGGCAGGACGCGGGGGAGCAGGAAGCAGGTGAGCCCTTCGGGGCCCTGGGCCAGCGTGAGGAAGACGTCGGACATCGGCGCTGAGGTGAACCACTTGTGCCCGGTGAGCAGGTGGGCGCCGTCATCGGTGGGGGTGGCGGTGGTGGTGTTGGCACGAACGTCGGAGCCGCCCTGCTTCTCGGTCATGGACATGCCTGCGATGAGGCCGCGCTTGGTGGTGGGTTCGCGCAGGCCGAAGTCGTAATGGGGGGCGGCGAGCAGCGGTTCGAGCCGAGCGGCGAGGTCAGGGGTGTGCCGGAGTGCGGGCACCGCGGCGTAGGTCATGGAGATCGGGCAGATGTGGCCGGGCTCGACCTGGCTCCAGACCAGAACCTTGGCGGCGCGGGCCACGTGCGCACCGGCCCGGGTGTCGCGCCAGGGCGCGGCGTGCAGCCCGTGGGCGACGGCGGTGGTCATCAGCTCGTGCCAGGCGTGGTGGAACTCGACCTCGTCGATGCGGTGGCCGTAGCGGTCGTGGGTGCGCAGGACGGGCGGGTAGGCGTTGGCCAGGCGCCCGAGGTCCTGGACCTGCTCGGTGCCGGCGAGGCGGCCGAGGGTGTGCAGCTCCTCGGAGGCCCAGCCGGCGCCCTCGCGGTGCAGCGACTCTCCGAGCGCGGGGTCGGCGGCGACGTCGTGACCGGTGAGCGGGGGAACCTGGTTGGTGACCTCATGGGTGGGCATCGGGAACTCCCAGGGCGCGGAGCGAGAAGGTGACCAGAGCGGGGAGGGTGTCGACGTCGGGGGTGCCGGCGGCCAGCGGGCCGACGAGGGCCTCGCCGATGGCGCCCACCAGCGCGGCGGCGGTGAGTCGGGCGTTCTGTGGGGGCAGGTGGCCAGTACGGACGCCCTCGGCCACGGCGGTGGCGATGACGTCGCGGAATGCCTCACGGAAGGCGAGGCGCTCGGTGTCCACCGCCGGGTCGACCGGCTCGGCGAGCAGGGCGTAGGCGAGGCGGGGGGCCTTCAGCGCGCGGCCGGCGAAGGTCTCGACCACGGCGGTGATGCGTTCGGTGAGGGTGCCGGTGGGGCGGCGGGCGGCCTCGGCCACGGCGGCGACCTCGCGCGTGACGACGCTGCGGAAGACCTCGGCCAGCAGGTCGGCCTTGGCGGGGAAGTGGCGGTAGACGGTGCCGGTGGCGACCCCGGCGCGGCGGGCGACTGCGGCGACGATGCAGCCGGCGTAGCCGTGCTCGGCGATCTGGGCGGTGGCTGCGGCGAGGATCCCGGCACGGAGCGCGTCGAGCCGGGCCTGCACGGCGGGGGTGCGGCGATAGGGCACGCAAGCAATGAACCACGGTTCACCACTTGTGGCAAGAGGTCGCCGCTGGGCCGGACGGTGGAGCCGGGAGTTCTTGCCGTGCACCCCACGAACGTGTTACTCGTCGTCACACCGGGCGCCCGCGTGCCGATCCGCCCGGTCCGGGAGGCGAGAGCCATGGCGGTACGCAGCGAACGCAACGGCCCGGTCACCACGGTGGTGTTGTCCCGGCCCGAGACCCGCAACGCGGTGGACGGGCCGACCGCCGAGCAGTTGGCCGAGGCCCTCCGTGCCTTCGACGCCGACCCCGACGCCGCGGTGGCGGTGCTGTGGGGTGAGGGCGGCACGTTCTGCTCGGGCGCGGACCTCAAGGCGATCGGGACCGAACGGGGCAACCGGGTCGCCGAGGACGGCGACGGGCCGATGGGCCCGACCCGGCTGCGGCTGGGCAAGCCGGTCATCGCCGCCATTTCCGGCTACGCCGTGGCCGGCGGGCTGGAACTGGCGTTGTGGTGCGACCTGCGGGTAGCCGAGGAAGACGCCGTGCTGGGTGTGTTCTGCCGGCGTTGGGGGGTCCCGCTGATCGACGGCGGGACCGTGCGGCTGCCGCGGTTGATCGGCTCGAGCCGGGCGATGGACCTGGTGCTGACCGGGCGCGGAGTCCCGGCGTCGGAGGCATTGGAGATGGGGTTGGTCAACCGCGTCGTCCCCACCGGCCGGGCACGGGCCGAGGCCGAGGAACTGGCCACCCGGATCGCGGCGTTCCCGCAGACGTGCCTGCGGCACGACCGGCTCTCCCTGCTGGAGCAGGAGGGAATGACCGAGCCGGCGGCACTGGCCAACGAGCTGCGACACGGCCTGACGTCCCTGGCGACCGACGCGCTTCCCGGCGCCGCCCGGTTCGCCGGGGGCGCCGGCCGGCACGGCGACTTCTCGCTCGGGTAGGGCGTTTCCTGCGCACCGAACCGGTACCCCGGCATCGGGTCCGCATTCGCCCGAGCGTTACAACCCTGGTTTTGGCGGACCTGTCACCCGGTCACACTGCGTCTTGGTCTTACTCATGGCATGGGCTGTGCGACGCGGGTCGTTCGGCGGTTCGTTTCGCTCCTTTCCTTCCCGGCCGCCCAGTTCGCACGAAATCGGTATGTCGGCCACCACTCGACTGCTACGCTTTCGTGACTCGGATCACCCTTGCTCCTGTTGTACGAAGCCGGAAGATGCACGCAGACGTCAAGACCGCGTCAACAACCAGGTGCTTCGGTGTCAACCTTCCGTGGCCCACCCTGTGCAACCGGGCTCCTCGTGCCGATGCTGGGGTATCCGGCGTCGCCGGCGAAGTACCGATGAGCCTCCCAGGAAGCAGTTCCGTCGATGAGTGACATGGTCACAGCCCTCGTGCTGATCGGGCTGTTCGTGGTCCTGGCCTTGACCCTGCGGGCCGTGGGGCGATGGGCCTGCCGGACCACCCGGTCCCGCAGCACGACCACCCCGTAACAGCACCCCCCGTTCGACGGTCAGCCACACGGCACCCCGACTGCCGTCGTGGGACTCACAACTCGGCCAGACACCGGGCCAGGTAGGGCTCGAGCAAGGCCAGCTCCGCGACGGTCAGCCCGTCGTCGGGCAGCAGATCCACCACGGTGCGCACATCCCAGTACGCCTGGCAGCCCAGGTCGACCTCCGACACCCGCGCGTAGTGCGTCAGGAACTGGTCGGCGTGCCGCTCCCCGCGGTCCAACACGAGGTTCCACCGCATGTGGCCGAGGTCGACCCCGGCCACGCCGCGGGAGGCGGTCGTCCAGTCGACCACGCCGGTCAACCGTGCGCCCTGCCACAACGTGTTGTCCGGGTGGAAGTCCCGGTGCACGAACGCCTCCTGCCCCGCCGGTGCCGTACCGGCCAGGGCGGTGAAGGCCCGCTCCCACAGCCAGGCCCGACTGCTGCGGGCCGGCGGGCAGGGGTGGTGCAGATCATTGTACGGGCGGTAGTCCGGAATCCCCGGCCAGGGCCGGGTGATCCGATGGATCGCGGCCGCGGCGAGGGCCAGCCGCGGGAGGAACTCCGGCGAGCACGCCGTCCTGCCGTCAGGGGATGACCCCGGTAGGCGCGTCATCAGCAACGCCGGCGCGTCCCCGTGCTCGCCGGTCGGGTCCGCGGCAATGACCCGCGGTGCCGGCACATCGGCCCGCTCCAGCAGGGCCAGCGCCGCCACCTCCCGCTCCACGGTGAAGTCCGGGTCCGCCACCCACCAGCCCGGGCGCACCCAACGCCGTAACACCACCTGGTAGGGCACCGGCCCGTCGACCAGGAGGGCATGGTTGGCGTGCGAGTTCCCGCCCGGGAGGAACTCGCTGGCCAGAATTCGCGCCCCACCGAGACTCCGACACACCCACGACACCGTCTCCGTCGACGGCAAGGTCCGCAGCGTGCGCACGTGATCGGGCATGACTTCCAACGCCTTTCCACCGGTTTGGACTGATGCCACGGAAGGGAAAGGCGGCAGGGCGGCGCACGACCGTGCGCGGATAACGGGAAAGTCGCGGAGAAGTACAGCTAGCGCATGGACCCGACCGTACCCGGCGGATGGCCAGTGATCAACGCAAATATGCTCCGCCGCCGGCCGGGCGCGGCGTCACCGCGACCGCCGGGGACCGATCCCGGGCCGCAACCACTGAACCGAATCCGCCCCTGTTCCGTAGACCAAAACGTGACCTGCTGTGGGCGCGGTGCACCGGAAGCGATGCACCGGCGACAACCCGCGGGGTCGGATTCGTGACGTCGCGTCGAGGAGGCAGCCGGGTGGGTCGACACCGGTACAACCGCAAGGCCGTCGTGCCCCTAGCGGGCACGCTCGCCATGCTCACCGGGATCGCGGTGGCGGTCGCGGTGCCGCAATGGGGCAACGCCGAGCCCGCGCCGGTGGCCAGCGGGTCCAGCCACCAGCCCAGCAACGCCGCGAGCCGGCACCGGGCCCAGGTCCCGGCCGAGATGCTCTCCGCCCTGCAGCGCGATCTCGGCCTGACCTCCGAGCGCGCCCGTCAGCGGCTGGACGAGGAGGACCGGGCCGGTGCCACCGTCTCCACGCTGCGCGGCACGCTCGGGGACGCCTACGCCGGGGCATGGTTCGACGCCGGCCGCAAGCGCCCGGTCGTGGCGATCACCAAGGCGGACCTCGCCGGGAAGGTGCGCTCGGCCGGCGCCGAGCCGAAGGTCGTCCAGCACACCATGGCGAGCCTGAACACCGCCAAGACCAAGATCGACCAGTGGGGACCCGCCGAGGCGCCGTCCGCGGTCACCGGTTGGTACGTCCAGCCCCGCACCAACAGCGTCGTCGTGGAGGTCAACCGCGCCCGCAAGGACCAGGCCACCCAACGGTTCCTGGCCAAGGCACGGGCCAGCGGCACCACCGTCCGCATCGTGGAGACCGATCACGCACCGCGTCCGCTGTCCGACGTCGTCGGCGGTAATCCCTTCACCTTCGGCGCGGCCGGCGGCCAGGGGGGCCGCTGCTCCATCGGGTTCGCCGCCACCGGCCGCAACGGGCAACGGCACTTCCTCACCGCCGGCCACTGCACCGAGACCGGCGGCCCGGCCATCGGCGCTGACGGCCAGGAGATCGGGCGGATCAGCCGCAGCGTCTTCAACCGGCTCGGGGACTTCGGACTGGTCGACGTCACCAACAGGTCCTCCCGGCTGATGCCGGGCGTCAACCACTACGACGGGCGAGCGATCGCCGTTCGCGGCGCACAGGTTGCGCCGGTCGGGTCCTCGGTGTGCCGGTCGGGCTCCACCACCGGTTTCTTCTGCGGCGAGATCCAGGCGTTCAACCAGACCGTCAACTACGGCAACGGCAAGGTCGTCAGCGGGCTGACCCGCACCAGCGTGTGCGCGGAGCCGGGCGACTCCGGCGGTTCCTTCATCAGCGGAAACCAGGCCCAGGGCATGACTTCCGGCGGCGACGGGGACTGCAAGCGCGGCGGTACCACGTTCTTCCAGCCCGTCGGCAAGGCGTTGCAGACGTTCGGGCTCACCCTGGCCACCCAGTAACGATCGCAATACCCTGCGGTGACACGGAAACACCGCAGGGACACGGCAACCAGGGTGTGTCAGCAAGACCGTGAGCCGCGGGGAGCGTTCCACCCTGACGTCCCTGCGATGCCACTCCTCGGCTCCGGGCTACGACCGCGCCGCCCCGCCATGCCTTCCTACCGGGTGTGGTGGACCTGGCGGGGCGCCGGTCGTGGCGTTCTCGTTCGCCGGGACAGCCGCACCGCCGTTCACAGTGGCAGGAGCCGTTCGGCGTTGTGGTGCGCGATCCGCTCCTTGTCCGGGTGCTCACCGGAAGCTGATCCAAGAAGGTGCGCGCTTGCTGCGTCGATCCGTAGAGGTGGTCGGTGGAGAACATGATCCGGTCCGCACCGACCTGAAGCAGCAGGTCGAGGAACGGAGCTGACCTTCCCGAGGGAGATGACAGGGCTGGATCGCCGGGTCGGCGCCTCCCTGAGGGAGAACGTCCACTACACCGTGTCGCACAAATGTTCGACGAGCCCGGTCAAGCCCGCCGCCACCGGATGCGCGCGAGCCGCCTCGAACTGCCCGGTGAGCTGACGCCCGGGACCGGCCAGAAACGCCGGGGTCGCGTAGTGCTCTTCGAGAGCGATCGTCCGTAGTGCCATCCCGGTTGCTCCCCCCGGCTCCCCCGAAATGTGAAGGTGCACCTCCATCATGGAGACCACCTCCAGAATCCCGCCACGGGGGAGTGGGTCCTCACCGGCAGCCACTACTCATCGCTGGCAGTGACCACCGACACGTTGAACGATCTCACCCGGTGAGGGCATGGGACTATCCGGGACATGACGGTGTCGTCGGACGAGTTCACCCTGGCCGCTGACTTCCCGGCGGCCAGCCGGGACCAGTGGCGTGAGCTGGTACTCGGCGTGCTGCGCAAGTCGGGAGCGGTCGATCCGGACGGCACCGACACCCCGCGGGAGCCCGAGGAGCTGCTCGCCACCACCACCTACGACGGGGTCACCGTCGCCCCGCTCCACACCGCCGAGGATCCGCTGCCCACCACCGGGCTGCCCGGGCTGGCGCCGTTCGTGCGCGGCAGCCGCCCGCAGGGCGCCGTGGTCGGCGGCTGGGACGTCCGGCAACGGCACGCCCACCCCGACCCGAAGGTGACGCGGGAGGCGGTGCTCGCCGACCTGGAGAACGGCGTCAGCTCGCTGTGGCTGGCCGTGGGCGACGGTGGCCTTCCCGCCACCGCCTTGCCCCATGTCCTCGCCGAGGTCTACCTCGACCTGGCCGGTGTCGTGCTGGACGGCGGCACGACCGGCCCGGCCGCCGCCGAGGCCCTGCTGGAGCTGGCTCGCTCCCGCGGCGCCGACCCGGCCCAACTGCGGGGCGGCCTCGGCCTCGACCCGCTCGGGCTGGCCGCCCGTACCGGCGGCGAACCCGACGTGGCCATCGCCACCACCTGGGCCACCCGCTGTGCCACCGAGCTCGGCGGGCTGCGCGCCCTCACGGTCGACGGGCTGCCGTACCACGAGGCGGGCGGTAGCGACACCGAGGAGCTGGGCTGCACCCTCGCCGCCGGCCTCGCCTACCTGCGTGCCCTCACCGACGGAGGACTCGACCTCACCACGGCACTGCGGCAACTGGAGTTCCGCTACGCCGCCACCGCCGACCAGTTCCTCACCATCGCCAAGCTGCGCGCTGCCCGGCGACTGTGGGCCCGCGTCGGCGAGGTGTGCGGCGCCGAGGAAAGCGACCGGGCCCAACGTCAGCACGCGGTCACCTCGCCGGCGATGATGACCCGTCGTGACCCGTGGGTGAACATGCTGCGCACCACGGTCGCCTGCTTCGCCGCCGGTGTGGGTGGGGCGGACGCGGTCACCGTGCTGCCGTTCGACACCGCCCTGGGCCTGTCCGACGACTTCGCCCGTCGCATCGCCCGCAACACCCAGTCCCTGCTGCTGGAGGAATCCCACGTCGCCCGCGTGATCGACCCCGCGGGCGGCTCCTGGTACGTCGAGCGGCTCACCGAGGACCTCGCCAGCGCCGCGTGGGCGTGGTTCACCGAGATCGAGCGGGCCGGCGGCCTGGCCCGCGCCCTGGCCGACGGGCTGGTGGCGCGCCGGCTGGCCGCCACCGCCGCCCGCCGCGCCGACGAACTGGCCCACCGCCGCGACCCAGTCACCGGGGTCAGCGAGTTCCCCAACCTCGACGAGGAACTCCCGGCACGCACCCCTGCCCCGCCCGCCCCGGGCGGTGGGCTGCCCCGCCTGCGCTACGCCCAGGATTTCGAGGCCCTGCGCGATCGGGTCGACGCCCACACGGCCACCACCGGCAGCCGGCCCGCGGTGTTCCTGGCGACCCTCGGCCCGATCGCCGCGCACACCGCTCGCGCCACCTTCGCCGCCAACCTGTTCCAGGCGGCGGGCCTGGCCACCCCCACCAGCGGCCCGGCCACCGACCCGGCCGAGATCGCGGCGGCCTTCACCGCCAGTGGCTCCACCGTGGCCTGCCTGTGCGGAGCGGCGAAGACCTACGCCGAACTGGCTGCCCCGGTCGCCCGCGCGCTCACCGAGGCCGGCGCCCAGCGGGTCTGGCTGGCCGGCAAGCCCGGCGACCGGGCCGCCTCGGACGCGGCTGCCGGCGTCGACGACTACGTGTTCACCGGATGCGACGCTCTCGGCATCCTCCGCACGACCCTGCACGACCTGGGAGTGGCCTGATGCCGCACAGCCTGATTCCCGACTTCGGTGACGTCGAGCTCGGCCCGGCGCACGGCACGACCGATCCCGACCGCTGGCGTGCCGCGCTGCGGGACACCACCGGTGAGGACCCCGCGCAGCTGGTGTGGGACACCCCGGAGGGCATCGCCGTCAAACCGCTCTACACCGCCGATGACCTCACCGGACTGGACTTTCTGGGCACCTACCCGGGAATCGCGCCCTACCTGCGCGGGCCGTACCCGACGATGTACGTGACCCAGCCGTGGACGGTCCGCCAGTACGCGGGCTTCTCCACCGCCGAGGAGTCCAACGCCTTCTACCGGCGCAACCTTGCCGCCGGCCAGAAGGGCCTGTCGGTGGCCTTCGACCTGGCCACCCACCGCGGCTACGACAGCGACCACCCGCGGGTGACCGGCGATGTCGGGATGGCCGGGGTCGCCATCGACTCCCTCTACGACATGCGGCAGCTCTTCGACGGCATCCCGCTGGACAAGATGAGCGTGTCGATGACCATGAACGGCGCCGTGCTCCCGGTTCTGGCCCTCTACATAGTGGCGGCCGAGGAACAGGGGGTGGCACCGGAGAAGCTGTCGGGGACCATCCAGAACGACATCCTCAAGGAGTTCATGGTCCGCAACACCTACATCTACCCGCCGCAGCCGTCGATGCGGATCATCTCCGACATCTTCGCCTTCACCTCGCAGCGGATGCCGAAGTTCAACTCCATCTCCATCTCCGGCTACCACATCCAGGAGGCCGGGGCCACCGCCGACCTGGAGCTGGCCTACACCCTGGCCGATGGCATCGAGTACCTGCGGGCCGGCCGGGACGCCGGGCTGGACATCGACGCCTTCGCGCCGCGGCTGTCGTTCTTCTGGGCGATCGGCATGAACTTCTTCATGGAGGTCGCCAAGCTGCGCGCGGCCCGCCTGCTGTGGGCCAAGCTGGTCAAGGGGTTCGGGGCCACCAACCCCAAGTCGCTGTCGCTGCGCACGCACTGCCAGACCTCCGGCTGGTCGCTGACCGCCCAGGACGTGTTCAACAACGTCGTGCGTACCTGCATGGAGGCGATGGCCGCCACCCAGGGCCACACCCAGTCGCTGCACACCAACGCACTCGACGAGGCACTGGCGTTGCCCACCGACTTCTCCGCCCGGATCGCCCGCAACACCCAGCTGGTGCTGCAGCAGGAGTCCGGCACCACCCGGGTCATCGACCCGTGGGGCGGCAGCGCCTACGTCGAGCGGCTCACCCACGACCTGGCCCGCCGTGCCTGGGCGCACATCCAGGAGGTGGAGGCGGCCGGCGGCATGGCCCGTGCCATCGACGAGGGCATCCCCAAGATGCGCGTGGAGGAGGCCGCCGCCCGTACCCAGGCCCGCATCGACTCCGGCCGGCAACCGGTCATCGGTGTCAACAAGTACCAGGTGGCCGCCGACGAGGCGATCGAGGTGCTCAAGGTCGACAACAAGACCGTGCTCGCCCAGCAGATCGACAAGCTGCGGCGGCTGCGCGCCGAACGCGACGAGCCGGCCTGCCGGGCCGCACTGGAGGCGCTGACCCGCGCCGCCGAGGCCGCCCAGCACGGCCGCCGCGGCCCCGGGCTGGAGCAGAACCTGCTCGCCCTGTCGATCGAGGCCGCCCGCGCCCGGGCCACCGTGGGCGAGATCTCCGATGCCCTGGAGAAGGTCTACGGTCGACACACTGGGCAGATCCGCACCATCTCCGGGGTCTACCGACAGGAAGCAACAGGCGTGGACACCGTCGAACGTACCCGCAAGGCCGCCGAGGAGTTCGAGCGCGCCGAGGGTCGGCGTCCCCGCATCCTGGTCGCCAAGATGGGTCAGGACGGGCACGACCGCGGCCAGAAGGTGATCGCCTCGGCGTTCGCCGACCTCGGCTTCGACGTCGACGTCGGCCCGCTGTTCCAGACGCCGGCCGAGGTCGCGCGGCAGGCCGTGGAGGCCGACGTGCACATCGTCGGCGTCTCCTCGCTGGCCGCCGGCCACCTCACGCTGGTACCGGCGCTGCGCGAGGAGCTGGCCGCGCTCGGCCGCGAGGACGTCCTCATCGTGGTCGGCGGGGTCATCCCACCGCAGGACCACGACGCGTTGCTCGCCGCGGGCGCCACCGCCATCTTCCCGCCCGGCACCGTCATCCCCGATGCCGCGGAGAAGCTGCTGCAGACCCTGTCCGGCCGGCTTGGACACACCGTCTGACATGTCGGGCACCATCGACGTCCAGCAGTACACCGACGGGGTGCGCGCCGGCTCGCGGGCCTGGATCGCCCGCGCCGTCACCCTGGTGGAGTCCCGCCGCCCCGACCACCGCGACGCCGCCCAGCAGCTGCTCGTCGAGCTGCTGCCCCACACCGGCAAGGCCCGGCGGGTGGGCATCAGCGGCGTGCCCGGGGCGGGCAAGTCCACCTTCATCGACACCCTCGGCACGCTGCTGACCGGCCGGGGCCACCAGGTGGCGGTGCTGGCCGTGGATCCCTCGTCCACCCGCAGCGGCGGCAGCATTCTCGGTGACAAGACCCGGATGAGCCGGCTGTCGACCGACCCGAACGCCTTCGTCCGGCCGTCCCCGACCGCCGGCACGCTCGGCGGGGTGGCCAAGGCCACCCGGGAGACCATCGTGGTCATGGAGGCCGCCGGCTACGACGTGGTGCTGGTCGAGACCGTGGGCGTCGGCCAGTCCGAGGTGGCCGTGGCCGACATGGTCGACACCTTCCTGCTGCTCAGCCTGGCCCGCACCGGCGACCAGCTGCAGGGCATCAAGAAGGGCGTGCTGGAGCTGGCCGACGTCATCACCGTCAACAAGGCCGACGGGCCACACGAGCGCGACGCCACCCGCGCCGCCCGCGAGCTGGCCGGCGCGCTGCGGCTGCTGCGCTCGGCCGACGCCACCTGGCACACCCCGGTGCTGACCTGCAGCGCGTTGCAGAACGTCGGCGTGGACCGGGTCTGGGAGAACGTCGTGCGGCACCAGGAACAGCTGTCGGCGTCCGGGGAACTGGCCGACAAGCGGCGTCGCCAGTTGCACGGCTGGACCTGGGCCATGGCCCACGACTGGCTGCTGCAGGAGCTGCACGAGCACCCCACGGTGCGCGCGCTCGCGCCCGAGCTGGACCAGCAGGTCGCCGAGGGCAGCCTCACCCCGGCCCTGGCCGCCCAGCGCATCCTGGCCGCCTTCCACGAGTGACGCCCGGGTCCGCCGGCTGCGGATCCGCTTACCGCCCCCCACCCACCGGTCACCGAGACCCCGCTTTCGTGATCTTGCTCGCCCGCCACAAGATCAATGAGACTGGAAACTTAGGGGGTGGGCTTTGTTGATCATCCCCGTGAAGCCATCACGGGGCCACCGGCGTGTGGCCGGTGGGATCGGGCGATCAGCCCTACGGTGGGCATGCGCGCAGCCTTCGCCGAAGGGAGTCGCCCATGTTCGGTTCCCCTTCCCTCCGCCGCCACTGGCCGCTGCGGTGGTTCACCGCCGCGCCCTGGGCGGAACAGCGGCCGACTTGGCGGGACGCGAAACCCTCGCTCATCGAGGCGGCACTCAAACGGGCCCAGGCACGACCGTCCGGGAACTGGTTCGTACTGGCCGCCAGCAACGAGATCCGCGCCGAACGGCCCTTCGCCCGCACCGTCGCCGGCCACGAGATCGTGGCCTGGCGCGACACCGAAGGCGCGTTGCGCGCCGGCCCGGGCGCCTGCCCCCATCTAGGCGCGCCGCTGTGCGACGCAGTTGTCCATAGTGGAAGTTTGGTGTGTCGGTGGCACGGGTTGGCGTTGGGGGAGCGGCGAATCGCCTCCTGGCAGCCCTTCCCAACCCACGATGACGGCGTGCTGGCCTGGATCCGGCTCGACCAGGTCGGTGCCGAGCAGCCCACACCACAACCGCTGCTGCCGAAGCGTCCGGGTGCGGGGGCGATCGCCGCCGTGGCCACGATGATCGGCCGCTGCGAGCCGGAGGACGTGGTGGCGAACCGGCTCGATCCGTGGCACGGCGCCTGGTTCCACCCGTACTCATTCGCCAACCTCACGGTACTTTCCGCCCCACCCGAGGAATCCGACCTGGCGGCGGATGCCGACCGCATGCTGGTGCGGGTCACCTTCCGGCTCGCCGGCCGGGTGGGGGTACCGGTGGTCGCGGAGTTCACCTGTCCCGAACCACGCACCGTCGTGATGCGCATCGTGGAAGGCGAAGGCCAGAGCAGCGTGGTGGAAACCCACGCCACGCCACTGGGGCCCACACCCGACGGCACGCCGCGGACGGCGGTGATCGAGGCCAGCGTGGCACATTCCGAGCGTCGCGGCTTCGCTCTCGCCCGACACGCAAGCCCGCTGCTACGACCCGTCATGCGCTGGGCCGCCCGGCGGCTGTGGCGGGACGACCTTGCCTACGCCGAACGTCGCTACGAGCTACGTACCACCGGACGCTGGCCCGGTTGAGCCGCTCCGAACCGTGGCACCCGGCCCAGCCGGGACGCCAGCGTCCGCAGCAGCCGGACCCGGCCCGTGGTGGGCACACTCCACACCGACTCACCCTGGACGCCCCAGCGCGACAGCAACGCGTTGGCGGCCAGCACACCACTGGTGGCCGCGCGCTCCATCAACGCCACTGGCAGGTCCACGCGCACCAGGTCGCCGGCCAGGACCAGGAAGTCCTCGGTGGTACACACATCGGGCCGTCGGGAATAGCTGCCCGGAGGGAAAAGTGGGCAGTCGGTGCGCCACTCGTGGCGCTCGTCGATGGTGTGCGCGCCGGCGGTCTCCGGATACACCTGGTGCAGGTGCCGGACCAACTCCCGGCGCGCCCACGCCTTGTCCGTTCCCTCGGGAAGGGCGTAGGCGTGGAGTTCCACGACCGAACCTCGATGCTGCCTCGCCCATTCCCGGGCTTCCCGCTCGTAGCGGTCGAGCACGCTGACGTTGTCCAGGATTCCGAAACCGGCGGTCCCCAGGAACGCGGGACGGTCGGCGCGGATGGGGCGGTCCAACCACAACCGGGAGACCAGGAACGGTGGAGCCGAGCCCAGCGCCGCGATCCGGGCTCGCCACTCAGGGTCGCCGAGGTCCGGGGACGCCGCACAGACCGCCTGAAGCCCGCGAACGTTCAGTGCCAGCACCACCGCGTCCGCGTCGATCGCCTCGCCGTTTGCGGTCCGTGCCTGGTAACGGCGTGGCCCGCTGTGCGTGACCGCGGAGACGACGGTGCCACTGCGGACAACCGCGCCGTTGTTCTCCAGATGACGACGCAACGGGTCCCACAACACCTGCCCGAACGGGCCGGCGGCGGTGTCGAAGACCAACCCTTCGGCGGAACCGAAGAAATAGATGTGGAACATGGTGGCCAGCTCGGCGGCCGAGAGCTGTTCGGGCGGGACGAAGAAGCTCCGGGAGAACACCGACAGCGCGAGGTGGCGCGCGGTGGCCGGGAACCTCAGTGCGCGCAGGTAGCTGTCGGCGTCAAGCCCGTCGAGCCTGTCGTAGACGCGGGGAACCGCGACGTCCAGCAGCAGAAGGGCTGCCCGAGTGTCCACCCGGGCGAGGTCCTGCCAACGGAACGTTGGTGTGCGCAGGAGGAATCCCAGTGCGTTCCACGGAGGAGTGCGCGGAACGCGGGAGAAGCTGTCGCGGTGGCCGTCGGCGTGCAGTAGGGGATAGTCCCGCAGATCGATCAAACCGGCCGCCGCGGGATCCGCACGGCGCAGCAGGCGACGCAGGTTGTAGTACTGACGGAAGAACGCGTGGAACCCGCGGGACATGGTGACAGTGCTGCCACTGGCAAGTCGCGTCGACCAACTCCCGACACGTCCGCCCAGATAGGACTCGCGCTCGCACAGTACGACCTCGACGCCACGTTCGGCCAGGACGGTGGCCGCCGACAGACCGGCGATCCCGCCACCGGCCACAACGACCCGGGGCCGCCGGTCGAGATGCTCGGTGTCGGCACGCCCCTCGGGGCCGGGCAGATGCACCGCACGCCGATCCCGGCCCGGTCGGAGCGTCCCGCCGCGTCCGCGACACCACCTCATCGCGTCACCTCCGGTTGTGGTTGGCACGCCACGAATGTGTGCACGATGCCCCGCTGCCACCCGGTCACCGGCGAGACGTCCACCGGGTCGAATCCACAGCCGAACAATCGATTTCGAAATGTCTGCACACCGTCGAAGCTGAGCACGCTCCGCCACAGGTAGACGAAGAGTCGAGGATCGCGCGCCACGACCGTTCCCAGCGGGACGATCACGGACCAGCACACCACAGTCCACACCAGACGGTGCCACCATGAGTCGCGGACCGAATACTCGTGCACCACCAGCTGCCCGCCCGGCCGCAACATCCCGCGCAGCCGGCGCAATGCCCTGTCCGGATCGTCGAGGTTGCGCACCAGGTAGGCGGCAAAGATCACGTCGAACGGGGCGTCCATGTCGGCTTCGGCGAGCTGGCCGGCGCTGGCGTGTACGAACCGCACATTGTCCGGCCACGTCTTCGCCCGGGCGCGGGCCAGCATCCCCGCCGAAGCGTCCACCCCCACGATCTGGGCGGCCGGGGCCACCGCGAGTAGAGCCGCCGTGGAAGCTCCCGTACCGCAGCCCAGATCCAGGATCCGGAGCCCGGATCCGGGGCCGGTGCGGGCCCGCAAAGCCGACATCCTCAGGTGGCGGTGGTAGCCGGGGTTGGCCCCGACGAGAAGGTCGTAGCCGCGTGCCGCGGCGTCGAAGGCACCTGGTACCCAGGCCCGGGGGACCTTCGCCGCGGTCACCGTGCGTCCTCCCGGATCCGGGAGGCTTCCCACAACACCAGCGTGGCGGTGACCATCGCGAAGCTGAACAGGAAGTCCTCCACCGGGATGTCCCAGGGGGCGCGGACACCGAGGATGGCCCAGTCGGCATACTGGACGATCGGCGCGCTCAGCTTCGTCAGCCACCCGTCGACCGGGACCTGGAAGGCGAACACGATGCCGAGGCTGAGCCAGTAGGCCCGCCGGCGGAACAACCCGGTGCGCAGGACCAGCAGCTCGAGCAGCACGACCAGCACCGCGACGACGATTGCGGCAATGAGGTACTCCGGGCTCATGACGTTCCGCCCACGCCGAAGCCGGTCAGCGGTTGCGGACGCCGGTCGAACAGGCCACTGACAGCCTCGTAGGTCAGCAACGCGCATAGCGGGATGACCACGAAGAAGACCAGCTCCTCCACGGGGAGACCACCGGGGAGGGTGACACCGGTGACGAACTGTGGGTTGAAACCCCAGTGGCCGCGGACGAAGCCGATGAGGTCCCACGCCAGGAAGACACCGATCACCGGAAGCAACGTTCGCGCCAGGCGCTCGGGACGCCGGTAGACGCCCGCACCCAAGAACTCCAGCGGCAGGGTGATCAGGACGCAGCCCGCCATCAGCCACAGGTACTCGAAACCGTCGCTGCCCACGAACGCCTCCCTCGGCTCGACGACCTGGAACACGCCCGCGGCCCAGCTTTCCCCACCGCTCCGACCGACGCACGACAAGTCCCACGGCGGGAGGTATGAGCCGGCCCGACCCGGTCAACCAGGTGTCGTCGAGTGTGTCGGGATGAACGGTCGTGGCGTTGCGGCCTGCTCGGCGTAGGTCGCACGCACAGCGGCCAACGCGGTGTCGACGTCGACGCCGAGCCCCCGCGCCCGGCCCGCGAAATCGTGCGTGGCCCCGGTAAGGGGATCGGGCTGGCCCAGCGTCTCGGACGCGGCGGCGCGGGTTCCCCAGCAACGAGCAGTGTGCAGCACGCCGGTGGTCGCCAGCTCGCAAGACGCCCGCGCCACGGCGCCGGGGGCGAGGCCGAGGTCGCGTGCGAGCGGACAGTTCGTGGGATCTTCTGTGCCTATAGTTTCAGTGATGACAAGAATAACCTTCTTCGGCGCAGCGGCTCGAGACCAAGCAGAACAAGGACAACAAAGGCCGCCGCAACGTGCGGTTCTGCGGATGGTCTACGGAAGCGCGGGCGGGTCACAGGTCTTGTGGGCCAGTCGGGCTGGACGCAGGGTACCGCCGTGCTCGAACTCGAAATTGGGGATCTCGAATGCTTCGTAACTTTCCGAATTCACTCGTTCAGTCTAGTCCCGAAGATCGTTCTCCCCATCGATCCTGTCCTCGCACGACATGATTCGGCAGTTCACACTTTGAGCGGAGCCCGTCCGTTTCTGTCACCCGGGCAGGGGATCACCGACACAACCCGACACATGCTCGGGGCGCTGAGGGGGTAAGACTGGATCATGAGGAAGGGAACCCGTGCGAGCCTGTTGATCGTCGCCGCCGTGGCCACCGTTGCCACCGCGTGCGACCGAGGCGGGACGCCGCCCGCCGGGCAGGACCAGCCACCCCCACCCACCGTCACCACGACCACCCCGGAGACGAGGACCCGCGGGCAGGACGACGGAGCCGTCGAGGTCGCGCGGGCGCTCCGCACAGCCGCCGGCGCCCTCCCCAACGGCCGGGCGTTCGACCTGGAGCAGGAAACCCGGAACGGCGAGCGGGTCTGGGAGGTCAAGGTCGCCTCCGAGGGCCGTGAGTTCACCCTCGACGTCTCGGCCGACGGCACCCAGGTGGTGTCCCGGGACGAGGACAACGACCCCGACGACGATGTGCAGAAGGTCGCCCAGACCCAGGTCGACGCCGCCACCGCGGCGGAGTCCGCCGCCGAGCGGGAACGTGGCCGGGTGACCGATGTCGACCTCGACACCCTCGGCGACGGAACCCTGGTGTGGGAGGTCGACCTCGTCCGGCAGGACGGCGCCCGAATCGAGGTCAAGATCGACGCCCGCACCGGCGACGTCACGCAGAACCGTTAGCAGCCGGCACGAGGGACGAGCCGGGGTCAACCCGCGCGTTGCACCCGCGGCTCGTCCCAGACCGGAGCCTCCGTCTCCATCACGCGCCCGTCGGACCGGAACAGCAGGTAGCGGTCACCGAAAACAACTCCAGGTCGAACGCCTCGGTCAGCCCGATCAACCGGAGCTGACCAGCAGCACGCCCTTGCCGGTGCGGACGGGCTGCCCTCCAGCCAACGCTTGCCCGGGACGTAGAGGTAGTTGTCCGGCTCGTCGAGCAGCAGGACCTGCTCGGGGCCACGCAGCGACGCCTCCAGGACGAGCCGTTTCTGCTCACCGCCGGACAGCGTGGTCACCCCGGGCCCGGTCGTAAGGCACGCCGTGCCGCTAGGACACAAGCACGCATCAAGAAGCATCCCGGCGTCCCCTGATGTGGTCCGCCAGCTGCACGAAAGGAAGCATCCCAACTCGCCGGTAACGCCGCTGGCGACCGGCATCAATGCAGGCGGCCCAGTGGGTTCCGGCCAGGTGAACTCGCTGGTAAGTTCCGCGGCCTAGCCGCGGCCATGTTCCACCGGTCGAAGCAACCAGTTCGCCTGGTGGGGCCACGACGGACGGCGGGTGGGGACCACCGTCACGCCCGACCTTCCCGCGGCGCCGGCACGGGCACGCACGCGCCACCCGCGTCGGGCGAACACGACCCTGGTCAATGGTGACGCGATGCGAAAAGTGGCAGTGGCTGGACGTGGTGCCCACGACCACCGGTACGGCAAACAGGACACCCTTCGAGCTGGTGCATCGTGCTATGACTTCGCAACTGCAGTGTGACGACATGGCCAGGTTCGCGGCGGCGCTGCAGGACCGGCTGCCCGAGCTGTCCGGACGGCTGACCGACCGCATCCTGAGCGAGGTCGAGTTCTACCGGACCGGCGACATCGTGGCCGCCGACGACCTGCACGCGTCGGTCCGGGCCAACCTGGGGCTGGCCATCGACCACCTCGGCGAGACCCGGCCTCCGGACCTGACCCGACCCGCCGAGACCGGCCGGTTGCGGGCCCGGCAGGGCGCGCCGCTGACCGAGGTCGTGCGCGCCTTCCGCATCGGCTTCTCGTTCCTGTGGAGCGAGCTGGCTGGGGAGGCGGCCCGGGTCGGGGGAGCCCCGGAGACGCTCGCCTCGGCCGCCAGCGTCGTCTGGTGGCTGTGCGACCTGCACAGCGAGGCGCTGAGCACCGCCTACCGGGCCGCCGCCACCGAGCGTGTGCTGCAGCAGGAACAGGAACGCTCGGCACTGGTCGAGCTGCTGTTCACCGGGCGCATCACCGATACCGCAACGCTCTGGGAGATCGCCCGCTTGCTGCGGTTGCCCTACGAGGGCACCTTCGTGGCGGTCGCCGCCGAGCCCGCCGGGATTCGGCAGGACGCGTTGCCCCGCCTGGAGTCGATGCTGCGCGCCCACGACATCACCTCCGCGTGGCGGTGGTTTCCCGACGTGCAGCTCGGCTTGCTGTCCCTGCGCGGCCCCGACCTGCGGGCCGCGATCCCGTTGCTGAAACGGTCCACGGCCGACCGTATCGGGCTCAGCCCGATCTTCCGTGCCCTGCGCGAGACCGTGCAGGCGGTGCACTACGCGCGGGTGGCGATGGCCAGCGTCCCCGGGGGGCAGCCGCAGGTCGCAGAGTTCGACGCCACGCCATTGGCCACCCTCACCGCGGCGGCCCCGGACGCGGCGCAACGACTGGCCCAGGTGGTGCTCGGCCCGTTGCTGGAGCTGCCCGACCACGACCGGGCCAGCCTGCTCAACACTCTCCAGGCGTGGATGGACACCGGGGGCTCGGCCACCGAGACCGCGCACCGGCTCTACTGCCACCCCAACACGGTGCGCTATCGGTTGCGGCGCATCGAGAGGGAGACCGGACGTCCCCTGGAACGGCCGACCGCCGTCGCCGAGCTTGCGGCGGCGCTGCACGCGCTACGGCTGTTCCCGGGGCTGGTCGGCGAGCCGGGTGGTCGGCACGCCTGAGCGTGCCGGGGATATTGTCCGCACGGACAACGGTGGCGACGCGATCTTGTCGCCGTATCCATCGCCCGGAGCCCGTCCGAACCAGACGATTTGGTCCTGTCGGCGGTACCACGCCGCGCCCCAGGCTTTCGTGCGAGGTTCGGAGGTGAGACGTCCGTGGTGTCCCGCCGGGCGTTGATGAAGGCGGCGATGGCCCTCGGGGCCGCGGCAACGGTGGGCGGGTGCGGTGAGGGTGAACCCGCGGCCTCCGGCGAGCGGTTGGAGCGGACTAAGCTCAAGGTCGGGGTCGTTCCGGTGATCGCGGTGGTGCCGATGTACCTCGCGGTGAGCGAGGGCCTCTTCGCCACCGAAGGGCTGGAGGTCGAGCTGCTGCCCATGGATGGTGGCGCCGACGCCCTCAAGCCGCTGACCCAGGGAGGTCTCGACCTCGCCTTCGTCAACTACGTCAGCGCGTTCCAGGCATACAGCAAGGGCGCCCCACTGCGGATCGTCGCCGACGCCTACCAGGCGCTGCCGAACCTCGCGCCCGTGGTGGTCCTGCCGAACTCCCAGATCCGGGGACCGGCCGAGCTGGCGGGTAAGCGGATCGCGGTCAACCAACTGAACAACATCGGCACCCTGACCATCCAGTCGCTGCTGCGGATCTACGACGTCGACGACCGCGACGTGCGCTTCGTCGAGGTGCCCTTCCCGCAGATGCCCGGGGCGATGGTGAAGCGCGTGGTGGACGCGGCCTGGCTACCGGAACCGTTCCTGACCGGCGCGCGGATGAAGCTCGGCGTGATCCCGATCCTGGACCCGGGTAGCGGTCCCACCGAGGGCATGCCGATCGTCGGCTACATCAGCGGTGAGGAGTTCGTCAAGGACAACCCTCGCACCCTGGTGGCGTTCCGACGCGCGCTCATGCGGGCCGGGCAGGTGGCCAACGAGAAGCGCGTCAAGGTCGAAGAGGCGATGCAGCAACGCATCAACATCGACGAGGACATCACGCGTCTGATGAAGATCGGCGAGTTTCCCCTGTCAACGAGCGTGACCCGGCTCCAGCGCGTCGCCGACCTCATGCGGGACTTCGGGATGCTCAAGACACGCCTCGACGTTACGCCGATGGTCGCGGCCTGAGAGGGCAGGCCCGGACAGCCAGCCAACGCAGCAATACCGGTACCGTACGGCGAGCGAGGTCGGGCACGTCCACGGCCCCGCTCCTTGCTGCTGAATGACTTCGCGATCGACTCGATCGACCATTCCAGTTGCCGCCAAGAGGGAATTCCCCAGCGCGCCAGTGGGTTTCGTGAACAAGGAATATCGCTCGAACACCTCAGCCGGCGGGTGAGGACCTGCTGCGCGCAGACGCGCGGCTTGTCGCGGCGGTGGACGGCAAGCGCCGTTCCGTGAGGTCCTCGCACGACAAGAAGGCGTCACCGATGCGACACAGACGAACAGGAGTCGGCGGCCTGCTCGCCCGCGTGATGACCGTGCTGATGGCGCTCGTGCTGCCGTGGAGCGCCGCGGTGCCGGCGGCGGCCGATCCGCCGCAGCCGCCCGAGTTTCGGGTTGCGGTGTTCTGGCCGCCACCCATCACCGGGTTCGTGGTGCGTGGCGGCGGCGGGCTCCCGCCCACCGCGCGTCCTGTCGGCGACGGTGCGGTTCGAGCGGGGTCGCTGGTTCGTGTCCTTCCAGGTCGAGGTCCAACGCGCCGACCCTGTCCCGGCACGTCCGGGCGAGTCGGTGGGTGTGGACCTGGGCATTTCCCACCTTGCGGTGCTCTCCACACCGGTGCCCGACGTGACCGACGAGAACGGGTTCGTCGCGAACCCGCGACACCTGGACGCCGCGCAGAAGCGGCTGCGTCGCGCCAGCCGGCGGGTATCCCGCCGCTGTGGCCCGGACACACGCACCGGACGAAAGCCGTCGAACCGGTGGCGCAAGGCCAACCACGACCGCAACCGACTCCTGCACCGGGTGGCGAACCTGCGTCGGGACGGCCTGCACAAGCTCACCACCGCGTTGACGTCCCGGTTCGGCACGGTCGTGGTCGAGGACCTGAACGTATCCGGGATGCTCAAGAACCGGCGCTTGGCGCGACACCTCGCCGACGCGGGTTTCGGCGAGGTCAGGCGTCAGCTCGACTACAAAACCCGGTGGCGTGGTGGCCGACTTCACGTGGCCGACCGCTGGTTTCCTTCCTCGAAAATGTGTTCGGGCTGCGGCGCGGTGAAAGCCAAGCTGCCGCTGCGAGTCCGTGCCTTCCACTGCGAACAGTGCGACCTGGTCCTGGACCGGGACGTCAACGCCGCATGCAACCTCGCCCGCCTCGTGCAGGTGGGCGGGTCGGGTACCGGAGTGGCCGCAGACCCGGACACGCAAGTGTCGAACGGACGACGGAGCCGACGTAAGACCCCGCCATGCGGGGCAGACGGCGTTGACGCGTCCACCCCGCAGCGCGTCAGCGCATCAGACGGGGACCATCCACTGGTAACGGTGGACTGTGGAGCGGGTGTACTTACTCACGCGCACTCAATCCGCAACGGCTCGGTGGAGTAGGCCCGGAACAATCCGGCAGGAACACCATCCGACATCCTCCACAACGTGGCGGAGTAGCGGGCGCCTGCCTTGCTGTTCCGCCACGTCCCATAACGCCCAAGCGCCGACACGAGAGCGTCTGATCGGGCACAGAGCTCACTCTTCCGAGGGAAGACCTCGGCGTGTTCCAGCGACGGTCCGCAGGGATGAGTGGCATTCGAGTTATCCCTGGCTCATGCGTCCGGCCAGACGGGTGCGCCGAGCACGTTGCGGTCTGCCGATGGTGGTGGCCCTGCTGTTCCTCGGCTGCGCTCCCGCCCCCCGGCCCAGCGAGATGGGGGAGCCCGTCCCCGCCCCGGGACTGCGCGGGGCCGCCGAGTCGATCACGATCGTGGCCAGCGGTGACGTCCTGATCCACCAGGGCGGTGTGCTGGTTCGCCAGGCCGCGGCCGCCGGCCGGCAGAAGGGAACCGGCTACGACTTCGATCCCGTCTACGCGCAGATCGCGCCCCTGGTGCGGGACGCCGACCTCGCGATCTGCCACCTGGAAACCCCGCTGGCACCCGCCCATGGCCCCTTCACCGGGTATCCGACCTTCTCGGTGCAGCCACAGATCGTCGACGCCCTCCGTGCCGCCGGGTACGACACCTGCTCCACGGCGTCCAACCACACCCTCGACGCCGGCTTCGCCGGCCTGACCCGGACCCTGGACATCCTCGACGCCAAGCAGCTGCGACACACCGGCAGCTTCCGTACCGAGGCCGACAGCAGAAGGCCGCTGCTGCTCGACATCCGCGGGGTCAAGGTCGCCCAGATCTCCTGGACCTATGGGCTCAACGGCATCCCCAAGCCCGAGGGCAAGGAGTGGGCGGTCAACGTCTTCGACGCCGGGCCGCCGGACCTCAGCGGCCTGCTCACCGATGCCGCCCGGGCCCGTCGCGCCGGGGCCCAGATCGTCATCGCCAGCGTCCACTGCTGCACCGAGTACACCCACGACCCGGGACCGGCCCAGCTGGACATCGCCCGAGGACTCCTCGGATCACCCGATGTCGACCTCGTCCTCGGCCACCACGCGCACGTCGTCCAGCCGTTCGAACGGATCAACGGCAAATGGGTCATCTACGGTCTGGGCAACCAGGTCGCCGAACAGGGCCGCGGCCCCACCGAGGACTCACTCCTGGCCCGCTTCACCCTCACCCGCGGCCCCGATGGCCGCTACACCACCACGAAGGCCGAGGCCATCCCGACCTGGATCCAGCTGTCGGGCGGGCCGGCCACCATCGTCAACACCGCGGTCGGCCGCGATGACACCACAACACCGCAACGTTCCGCACACGCCGCCTCCTACCAGCGCGTCGTCGACGTCCTGAATCGTCGCGGCGCCCTCCGCCAGGGGCTCACCATCACCGGCAGCTGACCTCGACCGAGGTCGGTTGAGCAGCGGCACGCCATAGCTCGCCGCCCCGACATTGGCCGTGACGGCCCGCGGCTACCAGGCCGCGCCAGGGTCACCGAGCGAGAGCAGCCCACGCACCACGTTGACCAGATCCGGCCCGGTGACATCCGGCTGGTCGAACAGCTCGCTCCACCGCCTCTCCAACCTGCTCACCCAGCCGGTGAGCAGGCCGGCGCGGTGGGCACCGTGGACGTCCCAGTTGTGGGCGGCCACCAACGCCAACCGTTCGGGAGCGACCCCACAAGCCGTCGCGGCGTGCCGGTACGGATCCGGTGCCGGCTTCCAGCGGCGCACCGCATCCACCGACACCACCTGCTCGACCAGCTCGTCCAAGCCCGAGCGGCGCAGCAGCGTGCTCGTGGTCTGCGCGGAACCGTTGGTGAGCGTGATGACCCGGACGCCACCATCCCGGGCGACCCGCATCGCCTCCGCGACATCGGCATGCGGCTCCAGACCGGCGAAACCGGTCACCACCTCACGCGCGTCCTCCGCGGACAGCGCATCCCCTGCCAGCGCCCGCAGCGTGTCCACGGCGATTTCGGCGAACGGGCGATAGGCCCCGCTGGCGGACAACGCGAAGCCGTCCCGAAGCAGCCTGGTGAACCACGGCCGGAGCAGCTCGGGTGGCTGTCCCACTTGTTGGAGTCGTTCGCCGAGCGGCTCCAACGGGAACAACGTCTCGATGACGTCGAACGCGATGACTGACGGACGCTCCACAACCATGACCACCTACCTGGACGGGCGAGGGGTAACCCTGCCAGCATCGCCCGGCCAGCGAATTTCGGCACGTCATGATGCCCCAGGTCATATGGTGGTCCCATTCGGTGTCTTCGCAGACCCGCACAGAGCGGTAGCCGAGACCGGAAACTCCCTTCGAGCGCTGGACCAGGCCGGGACAACGGCCTCACCACCGCAGTGCGCGGGCAGACACACGACACCGTCCGTACTGCCGATGCAACGTGGAACCGCGACGGCCCCTACCAGACAGCTCGGGGCTGCTGGCGAGACCGGAGACACGAGGGAGCTGTGGCGTCCACTCGCGACCGTCGCGGGTGCCGTCCCGCAGGCGGTACGGTTGCTCCAGCAGATATCCCTTGGCGTATCGGGTAATTCTGCTCAGCGCCGAGCGGAAGGCGGTGGTGGTTCCGGTCTGTCTCAGGGATACGGTGCCGTTGTAGGGGTGGTCGCGCAGGATACGAATCGATCCGGTGAGTGGCAATCACTGACGTGTCTTGTGCTGGACATCCCGCCTCGTGCACACCCTGTCGTTTTCTGCGTTCCTTTGTGGCGGGTTGAATCGCCGCATGCGACTAAGGGCCGGGCTTGCTGCGACCCCGTCGTCATTCGTCGTACGCAATGCAATATCCTCGAGGGAAGTCGCGTCGGACATCGTCCGGGTCGGGCTTCCCTCGACTGGCGTTGTCGTGCTCGTGCCTTTCCGGTGCGGTTGCCCCGCAATGAGGCGGGTTCGTCACTGGCCGGGGGCGCGGAACATGACTTGGTGGACGGCAGGGGCCGGCTCGGCCTCGTCCGCCCGCCGATTGGTCACGCGGTGCTCAGGTGTCTCCTCAGGCTCTCCAGACTCTGCCGTCGCAGCGGGCGCGGTGGACTCCGCGGCCTGGCCGTCGCTGGCCTCGGTAGGCTCCAGCGCCCGGCGGGCCTGCTTGATCCACATCAGCCACATGGCCTCGTCGCGACTGCCGTTCACCTCCGCGCGGAGGGTGGACAACGCCGAGCGCACGCGCGCGGCCAGCACCGCGTCCTCGCGGACCTCGGCCCAGGTCCGGCGTGCCTCGGTGTCGTGCTGCTTGACGAGGTGACGCACCGCGTCGACCAGCTCCTCCCGGGGCAGGGTCGACCAGCGCTCGATGAGATCGGGCTTTGCGGACACGTTGTGAATCATCCTCCATCTGCTGGGCGGAACCTTCCCCAGCCCGGCAGGCGGTTGTGACAGGTGCCACAGGCTTTTGGGGTAGGTTCCCTGGATATGTTACTCCCCTGGGTAGTCCGATGTCGCAGCCACCATTGCGTCGGACCTGGTGGATGCTGGCCACTTCCCGGTAGCTGCGTATTGGTTCGGCAGTGAGAAGTGTGCCGGGAAATGGTGTCGTCCATGTGACATCGCATCAGTGCTCCCCGGTGCTGGGCCCGCTCGTCCCTCGGGCCTCGTGGACGGAGTCTGGGTGTGGCGGCAGTCCGTTGTCACCGTCTACCCGTCGAACTGCTCATCCAATCCGGTGGGTCCTGCAACACATCTTCGCCCAGGCGGGTCGCCGCGATGAGCGTATTGCGGACCACTTCCTTCGGTGACTGCGTCCGTTTCCCCTCTCAACGGTCTCGTGGAACCACGACTGCGGAGACACACCCAACGCCGCAACGAGAAGGCGGAGTCGGGCAACGGTACGTTCGTACCGCTGTGCCCCGACGACGACCACGGGGCGAAGCGGGGGAACCGTGGCTCGGCCAGGGGCCGAACGACAGCGTTTTGCCAGCCATACGTGCAGGTCACGGGCAGGCCGGACGGCACGCTGTCTGCCGCCGTTCGGGCTGTATCTCCCGTGGTCACGTCCGGTGACGACCGGGTGCCAACCGGTGCCGGCCCGCCGGCCCCCGCCACCGAAAAGACAGCGGCCTTCACGTTTTGGTCTGGCGTTGGATTGCGTCACGTCCCCTGCTCCGACCCGCATCTCACGACGTTCGGGGCCGAGACCTGGACAGGGTTGTTGGGCATGACTTGTCACAGCGATTATTCACCGTTGGCCACCAACCTCGATCCGGTGGGTGCACTGTGAGCGCAGGCCGCCTCGACCCGAAGTGGAACGTTGCCCACTCACGTTCTCCACAGTTCCATGACAACGTCGGCGTCGAGGCGCGGGCAGCTCAGCCTGCATCACCCACAGTGCCGCAGTGTTTCCCCAATCAAACTCCCCCGCCGGCGTGAGATCAACCGGAGTGGAATTGCTGCTCTCGGTAACCGTGGCGCGCCCTTCGGTAATCGCGGCCGCCTGGTACCCGGCTGTGGGCCCCCTGGATCCGTCCACCAGACAGTCCACGTAGCGCCCGAGCGGCCCGTCACAGGTTGAAGACCCGGCGAGCCGTCTCCCCGAGGATGTTCCGCTTGCCCTCGGCGCTGAGGAAGGGAATGCCCATGATGCGGCCCGGCACGTCGAAGTCCCAGTGCGGCCAGTCCGAGGAGTACATGAGGGTGTGCTCGGCGTCCATGGCACGGAACGTCGACTCCAACAGCCCCATGTCGGTGATCTCCAGGGGCTGGGCGGTGTAGTACATCGCCCGCATGTAGTCGCTGGGACGCTTCGTCAACAGGGGAGCGTCTGACTGGCGCATCAGGTATTCGTGGTCCAGCCGCTGCATCATGAACGGGACCCAGGCGATCCCGCTCTCGATCCAGATGGTCCGCAACCCTGGGAAACGTTCGGGAATCCCATTGATGATCCAGTTCGTCAGGTGCGTCATGTTGCAGGTGACGAACGACATCGCGTGCACCGACAGGAAGCGGTTCATGGTGCTGGTCATGAAGTCGCCCCAGGTGGGACCGGCATGGAACCCGATCGGCATCCCGACCCGCTCCAGCTCGCCGTAGACCTTCATGTACTGGTTGCGGTGTACTCCGGTGTGCCGCTGGCTGGTCACCAGGAACCCGATGACATCGGGGTGGTCGGCGTATCGCCGGATCGTTTCCAGGCAGGCGTCCGGATCCTCGAACGGCAACCCGAGCATGGTCTTGATGCGACTGTCCGTGCCGAGGATGTTCTCGGTGAACCAGCGGTTGTAGGCGAGCATGAGCTGGGTGGCGATCCGCGGGTGCGGGTGCAGGCCGATCTCGAGCATCGGCTGCGGGAACACCACCTGCACGTCGATGCTCATCGCGTCCATGGCCCGGCGGACCAGGGTCACGTCCCGGTGCACGTCGGTCTCGGCGACCGGCTCGGCCAGCGCGGCCTGGTGCGGGATGCGCCCGGCCACGTCCTGCAGCGTCAGCCCGGCCATGTGGTTGTGCAGTGCGAGGTGGCTGGCCTGCGGCCAGTTCAGGACGAGCTGGTGCGCGATGTCGCGCACCACCGGATCCTCCAGGTAGTCGACGATTTCGGGCCAGGAGTCCAGTTCGACGTGGTGGGAGTCGACGTCGACGATGAGATAGTCGTCCAGGCCGTAGTACTCGGTGTCCCGACGCGCGTTGGCCAGGATGTCCCGGGTGTCGGTGCGTGTGGTGATCTCCTGGGTGGGATGTGGTGTGACCCCGTCAGTCGGCGGCATGGTGTCCTCGGGTTCGGCTCGGCGCCCTTCGGGCAGGTGCGACGGGATCCGGTTAGTGGTGGACAGGGGTGCTGCGGGAGAACCAGACCGCCATCTCGAACGGGGTCAGGTTCTGTGCCCGCAGCAGGGCACACGCCAGCACCACGCACTCGGTGGTGGAAACCTGCTCGGTGACTGGCGGGATCTCCTGGCCGGTCTGCTCCGTGGCAGCGGCGTACAGCCGGACCGCGCTGCTCACCAACTCTCGGAGGTTCTCCGGGGCCACCTGGTTGGCCGTGCCCTTGGCGAGCACGTCCTCGGTGAAGTCCCGCAGCTGCCGGGCGAGCGTGCCGGCGTCGACGCCGGTCCTGGTCTCAGCAGGTGACATAGATCGTTCCCTCTCGCTCCTCGACCGGAAACGCGCGGAGCCGGAAGCTCGGGTCACCGGCGTGTATTCCGGTGGTGATGCTGTACTCGAAGCCGTGCCAGGGGCACACGATGTGCATGTCGGTCTCGTCGAAGGTCAGACCGATGGCTTGCTTGGCGTCGTCGAGCCGCTCTCGTACCCGGGGGACGATGCGCCCCTGGCAGACCGGGCCGCCCTGGTGTGCGCAGATGTTCTCGTAGGCGTACAGCACGCCGTCGAGGCGGAAGATGCCGATCGTCGTCCCTTCGATGTCGACGATGTACCGGCCCCGCTCCGGAACCAGGTCGCTCGAGCCGATCTCGTGCTGAACGGCAGACACTTCGGATCCCGGTTTCATGTGGACCATCCGATTCGTCAGCAGCACACACGTACCTGGCTGTGCTCACGAGGGCGAGGTCAGATGACTCGAAGCTAGGCATCCACACCCGGGCCGGCAAGCGGACACGCGTCACCAACACGAGTGGTCGGGGAAAGGTTGGAAACTTTGCCGGGCCGACATGTCATGCCTGGTCGCGGGTGGCGACGAGCTTGCGGCCGGGTTCGAGCATCGCTTCCGGCAGGTCCTGCCATGCGACGTCGTGGGAGTAGACGACCGAGGGCTGGACCAGGCCGCGCCTGATCGCAGTCAGGACATCGGGCACGTATGGCGCGTTGTTGGCGCGTGCGATACGAAGGGTGATTCCGTAGTAGAACATCTGGTAGGTCGGTACGGACACGTCGCCGAAGAGCCCGCCAAGACTCTCGACGACACCTTCCGGTGCCGCGAGGTCGATCCCGCGACGCAGCCACTCGGCGTTGCCTCCGGACACCTCGATCACGAGCTCGAAGCGTCCTCCGGCGGGATCTGGTGGAGAGTCGAGCACCGTGGTCGCACCCAGCGTTTCGGCCAGCGCTCGGTTGTCCGCGTTGCGGTCGACATACACCACCTGCTCGGCACCATAGGCGGCAGCGAAAGCAACCTGGTACAGCCCGCTTGCACCCCAGGACAACACCAGCACCTTCCGGCGGCCAGCATCACGAACCTGCCGTACCGCGACATCATGCGTGGTGCCCAGAACGTCGTACGCCGCTATGCATTCGTACGGATCGACCTCTGGCGGGATACGGGTCAACATCGCGTCCGCGTAGGGAACCCGGACCACG
Source organism: Longimycelium tulufanense (assembly GCF_014645795.1). GTDB lineage: Bacteria > Actinomycetota > Actinomycetes > Mycobacteriales > Pseudonocardiaceae > Longimycelium > Longimycelium tulufanense. The sequence goes on from NZ_BMMK01000015.1 coordinate 111,104, forward strand.
TCGTCGAACAGTCCACCCCAATCGCTGTTTATCGCCAGCCCGTAGAAGGCCCCGTAGAGAACCGACGTGCAGTGGGCGGTCCACCCTCGCCGGCATCGTTCACACCGTCCACATGAGATCGCCGGAGCGACCACCACCACATCGCCCGGGCGCACGCTGGTAACGGACTCACCCACGGACACCACCTTCGCGACAGCCTCGTGTCCGAAGGCGAAGTCGCCCGGTAGCGGGCTCCGCCCGTCCAACACGGGCACGTCGAAGGGGCAACGCCCCGCCACGATCGGTGTCACCAAGGCATCCTCGGCGCCCTGCATCACCGGAACAGGCTTCTCCCGCCACTCCAGCTGCCCTGGCCCGACGAACCACAGGGACCGCATCAGCTCCGCCACAGCGCACCTCCGCGTTTCAGGCAGTCGTCGTCAAGTGTGCTCACGGGACGAGGCGCCCCGGGGCACGGAGCACCGATACGTGGGGGTCCGGCAGCCCCATCCGTTGTGCCGCAGTTGTTCGAGGTCCTCGCATCGGGAACAACACACCCGATCGAGGACCCGGTCACGAGGTGAAGGCGCTACCCAGGGCGGGGCCGAGGTTCCGTTCGAACTCGCTGCGCATCGTGGTCAGGTCGGATGTCATCGCTTTGCCGCTCCGCTGCCATATCTGTCCCCGGGGGCGCGTCCTTGCCGCGTCCGTGCAGGCCGCCGGATCAGCCTTTGCCGATCCCGGGCTGGAGGCCAACGGCCCACCGGGTTGGATAGCTCACCCCTGGGCGCCGCTGGAAGCTATCCAATTGATAGCTACTCTCAAGTAGGCTAACGAAGGTTGGGGAAGTCAAGCACTGTGACCGGTATCATTCGAAGGGATAGCTGCTACCGGTTGGATAGCTATCGCGCTGTGGTGATGGCCGGTCCCAGGACGGGAGGTGTGCGGTGGCCGAGGAGGTCAGGCCGTACTGCCCCTATTACGCACGGGCGATGGAGATGATCGGCCGCCGTTGGGCGGGTGCCGTGCTGCGCGCGCTGTGGACCGGAGCGACCCGGTTCAACGAGATCGCCGACGCGATCCCGGGCATGACCGACCGGCTGCTGTCCCAGCGGCTGAAGGACCTGGAGGCGGATGGGCTCGTCGAGCGACACGTCCACCACACCAGGCCGGTGCGCATCGAGTACCGGCTCACCGCGAAGGGGCGGTCGCTCGGCGACGTGTTGTTCACACTCAACCAGTGGGCGCTGGAGTGGATCACCCTCGAGGACGAGGCCACACGGCCCCGTTCCTCGTAGCCCTGGATCTGTCTCGCCCCGACGCCCCTGCTGCCGGAAACCGGACGGGGCCAGTCTGGATAGGTGAGCTGGTCGCGTGCCCGCATGGCGCGCTCGCGTCCAATCGTACGCAGACGCACCGCGGGGAGAGGCACTCGCCGCCTCGCCGGAGCTGTGCTGACAGCTGCGTAGCCGCTCGTGCATCCAGGAAAACCTCAATGCCGGGCCTGGGTGGGCGACAATCGGTCCGTGCTCGGCGTTGATCGCCCGGGCCGCGACGACGAAGATCGATGTCGACGAGGCTTCCGTGCTGGCGTCACCCGTTCCGGGCGACCTTAGGCGCTGCCGGAGTTCCGTTCACACCGTCCACACACGAGTGTCGTAATCTGTGGCGCCGTGGCGGGAGCGAGCCGCTGTGTCCGGACCGCGCGAGGACTCCTCGCGCGGTTTGTTGTGGTCTTCGCCGCCATCGCAGGTTTCGCGCTACTGCACGCTCCGTCCTGCGCCGACGGGATGAGCGTCGCGACGCCCCACCCGGCCAAGCCCACGACGACCAGCCAGTCCGAGCATGCCGGGACGGCCCCGATGGTGGTGGCCGTGCCCGTCGTGCCCTGTCCCGGACAGGCCGTCCAGGCTCACACCGCCGGGTGCATGACGGGACAGCTGACGGAAGCCGCCCTCGGCGCGGGTGGGCGTGCCTCCGATCGCGGGGACCTTGGCGGGGTCCTCACCGCATGCCTGGTGTTCGTAATGTTCGTGCTCGTCGCCGTGGTAGGGCTGCGTTCGGCACTGGCTCGGGGCATCACCGTGCTGACTGCCGCCCGTGTCGCTGCCTCGCGGATGGCGTTCCGCCGTCCGGTGAGCCTCGCTGAACTCTGCGTGATGCGGACGTAGGAGACGTCTGCCCGGAGCACGACCAGTTCTCGCCGTGCTCCCGGTTCGCACTCATCAGCTCGCCCGGTGCGCGCTGTCGACGCTCCTCTTTCCATTGTGTGGGAAGGCTTGTCCGTGGATCTGCTTGCTGTTCTGGTCACCGGTCTGTTCGCTGGAGGCGTCTCGTGCGCTGCGGTCCAGGGTGGCCTCCTTGCCGGCTTGATCTCGCGGCAACGTGCCGCCACCACCACGGTTTCGCAGAAGCCACCCTCTCGTGTGGCACGCGCCGGGACCATCACGTCACACGCACCTCGGCGTGGGACGTTGGCGCACCTGGGCGATGACCTTGCCCCCGTGACCGGGTTCCTGGTCGGCAAGCTCGTCTCGCACGCACTGCTCGGTGCGTTGCTGGGCACGGTGGGCAGTGTGGTGCAGCTGTCCGCCGGGGTCCGCACGTGGCTCCAGCTCCTGGCCGGCGGACTGATCATGGTGTTCGGGCTCGCCCAGCTCGGGGTGCCCGGGTTTCGCAACATCACCGTCGAGCCGCCTCTGTCGTGGATGCGGTTCGTGCGCAACCGTTCCCGGTCGCGGGCCACCTTCGCGCCGACGGTCCTCGGCGTGGCCACGGTCCTGCTGCCGTGCGGGGTGACGCTGTCGGTGGAAGCGTTGGCGCTTGCCTCCGGCTCAGCCCTGGTGGGGGTGGCCATCATGGCGATGTTCGTCCTGGGGACCAGCCCGTTGTTCGTCGTGCTCGGCTATGCCGCGCGCAAGGCCGCGGCCGCCTGGCGGGGTCGGCTCTCGGTTCTCACCGGCATCGTCGTCCTGGCGACCGGGCTGTACACCTTCAACGGTGGCCTGGAGCTGGCCGGGTCACCGTTGGCCGCCAGCCACATTGCGCACACCGTGGCGGGGGAGTCCCCGGGGGATGAGTCCGTGGTCTCGGTCGTGGAGGGAAAGCAGACCGTGCGGATCACGGCCCGCACCGGCTACTACTCCCCGGAGAACGTTCAGGTCAGTGGGGGCCTGCCGACCACCCTGGTGGTGCACTCCGAGGATGCTCGGGGCTGCGTGCGAGCGTTCCTGGTCCCGGAGTACAACGTCGAGAAAATCCTGCCCGTGGAGGGGGAGACCCGCATCGATCTCGGTGTGCTCCAGTCCGGCACGATCGCCTACTCGTGCGGGATGGGCATGTACACCGGCACCATCACTGTCGCCTGACCAGCAGGAGCGATTCTTGTCCGGCATCACGACTCACACCTTCGATGTCGAGGGCATGCACTGCGGAAGCTGTGGGCTGCTGATCGATGACACACTGGAAGACCTGCCCGGTGTGCACAGCACCCAGACCTCGGTCAAGCAGGGGCACAGCGTCGTCGAGATCGACACGACCGCATGCACCCCCGACGAGGTCATCGCTGCGATCGCCGAGGCCGGATACACCGCCCGCCTCCAGGAGCCCTGACGTCAGGGTTGGGGCGGACCAGTCGACCCGCCCCATCACCGCGATGTTTGCGGGCTTGCTCCATCGCGCCTGCCCCGATGAACGGTTCTGTCGTCGCAGCGGAGTGGACACAGCGTCGAGCCATTACCTTCGACGGTTCCCCCATTACCCTGGCGTACCCGGTGGAGCTTGTCGGACGGCGGCGGGCGCGGGCCGGTCATGTTGACTCTCCAGGGGTGGGCGCCCCTTCCGCCCATTGGCCCAAAATACCTCTACCCCGTAGCCGTAGCTGTCATCGTGGCAGGCAAAAGAGAAAAATGTGAGTCCTACCCCGAAGTAGACTTGGGTCAACGGCGCGAAGGGGAGGCATGGGACGCGAGGTGCGGCCGGCGACGCCGGGTAACCAGGCGCAGGGCCGGGAGATGATGGATCAGGACACGTTGGCCGACTGCCTGGGTCGATTGGCCAAGGTCGCCGGACAGGTCCAGGGCGTGGCCCGGATGTTGGAGCAGGGACGGTACTGCGTGGACGTGCTCAACCAGATCAGCGCGATCCACAAGGCGTTGGACGCGGTGGGGGAGCGGGTCACCCGCAACTACCTGGAGCGGTGCGTGCGCGAGGCGATCGAGGCCGGGGATCCGTTGATCTACGACGAGGTCATGCGGGTGATCTATCGGCGCTCTCGCTGACCGGCCCTCCGGGTGTCCCGGCTCCGCCGTCGCGAGGGTGCCCCAGCTCGGGCCCTGGCACGCGAGCTGGGGCACCCCGACCGGGAGCGCGGCCAGCGTCGCTGTTGAGCATGCGCAGCTCCTCGCCTCCACCCTTGTCGAAACCGCACCGGCGACGGCTCCTTGGGCAGACACCGGCACCACGAAGGCCCGGGGTGGGAACAGCACTTCTGGTCCCCACCCCGGACCCGGCCCCCGAGGGCTCAACCGACCGCCGCGGGCTGCTTCTCGGGCGTCGATGCGGTGACGTCCTGCGGTGCCGTTGCTGTTGCGGTGATGCTGCGGAAGCGCCGTAGCCGCAGGCTGTTGGTCACGACGAACACGCTGGAGAAGGCCATCGCCCCGCCCGCGATCAGCGGGTTGAGCAGGCCGCTGGCGGCCAGGGGCAGCGCGGAGACGTTGTAGGCGAACGCCCAGAACAGGTTGCCCTTGATCGTGCTCAGCGTGCGGCGGGCCAGTCGGATGGCGTCCACGGCGGCGTTGAGGTCGCCACGCACCAGGGTGAGGTCGCTGGCCTCGATGGCCACGTCGGTGCCGGTGCCCATGGACAGGCCGAGGTCGGCCTGGGCCAGCGCGGGGGCGTCGTTGATGCCGTCGCCCACCATGGCCACGACCCGGCCCTCGGCCTGCAGGCGCCCGACGACGTCGACCTTGTCGGTGGGGAGGACCTCGGCGATGACCTCGTCGATGCCGACCTCGGCGGCCACGGCCCGGGCCACGGTCTCGTTGTCACCGGTGAGCAGCACCGGACGTAGCCCGAGCTGGCGAAGACCGCGGACGGCCTCGGCGGAGGTGGGCTTGAGGGTGTCCGCGACGGCCAGCACCGCACGTGCCTCGCCATCCCAGGCCACGACCACGGCCGTCTGGCCCTTGCTCTCGGCCTCCTGCTTGGCGCGCTGCAGCTCCTCGGACAACCGGACGCTCCACTCGGCGAGCAGCTGGGTGCGGCCGACCACGGCGCCGTGGCCGGACACGACCCCGGTGACCCCGAGACCGTCGACGTTCTGGAAGCCCTCGACACCGGGCAACGCACCGAGCTTGTCAGCGGCGGCACCTGCGATGGCCCTGGCGATGGGGTGTTCGGAGGCGTTCTCCAGCGCTCCGGCCAGCTGCAGGGCCTCGTCCGGGTCGACACCATCGGCGGCGTGCACGGCGACCAGGGCCATCTTGCCGGTGGTGACCGTGCCGGTCTTGTCCAACACCACGGTGTCGATGCGGCGGGTGGACTCCAGTACCTCGGGGCCCTTGATCAGGATCCCCAGCTGCGCGCCGCGGCCGGTGCCGACCAGCATCGCGATGGGTGCGGCCAGGCCCAGCGCACAGGGGCAGGCAATGATCAGCACGGCCACGGCGGCGGTGAACGCCGCCCCCGCGCCGGCACCGGCACCGAGCCAGAACCCCAGCGCCATCACCGCGAGCGCGATCACGATCGGCACGAACACCGCCGAGATACGGTCCGCGAGGCGCTGGATCGCGGCCTTACCGGTCTGGGCTTCCTCGACCAGCTTGGCCATCTGCGCCAGCTGGGTGTCCGATCCCACCCGCGTTGCGCGCACCACCAGCCGGCCGCCGGCATTCACCGTCGCCCCCACGACGGCATCACCGTGGGCGACCTCGACGGGCACGGACTCGCCGGTCAGCATGGAGGCATCCACCGCCGAGGACCCTTCCTCGACAACCCCGTCGGTGGCGATCTTCTCCCCGGGGCGCACGACGAACAGGTCACCCACCGCGAGCTGCTCGACCGGAATGCGGTCTTCTCGTCCGTTGCGCAGGACCGTCACGTCCCTGGCGCCCAGCTCCAACAACGCGCGTAGCGCGGCGCCAGCACGGCGTCGGGACCGGGCCTCGAAGTAGCGGCCCAACAGGATTGCCGTCGTGACACCGGCGGCCACCTCCAGGTAGAGGTTGTCGACCCCGGAGATGCGCTCGATCGTCAGCTCGAAGCCATGCCGCATCCCCGGCATGCCAGCCGTACCGAAGAACAGCGCGTACAGCGACCACAGAAACGCCGCGGAGACTCCGATGGAGATGAGGGTGTCCATTGTGGCCGCACCGTGACGGGCGTTCGTCCACGCCGCCTTGTGGAAGGGCCACGCACCCCAGACCACCACCGGCGCGGCCAGGGTCAACGACAACCACTGCCAGTAGTCGAACTGCAGCGGTGGGATCATCGCCAGTGCAATGACCGGGATCGACAACGCCGCGGAGATGAGGACGCGGTCCCGTAGCTCACGAGTGGGGGTGTCCTCGGGGTCCTCGCCGCTGGCGGCGTCGGTTGCGGATTCGGTCGCGGGCCTCGGCAGCGAGGCGGTGTAGCCGGTGTCGGCCACCACCTTCACCAGGTCCTCGATGGACAGTGTGTCCGGGAAGGAGACCTGGGCCTTCTCCGTGGCGAAGTTGACCGTTGCCCGCACCCCGTCGAGCCTGTTCAGCTTGCGCTCGACGTGGGCGGCGCACGAGGCGCAGGTCATGCCCCCAATCGACAGCTCGACCTCCTGCACCGTGGTGCTCGATGTGTCGTGGGCGGTGGACGTCATCGACGCCAACCTCCTGTCTGGCTGAGAAGTACTGATCTCGATGAACTCATCGGCGCGGACCGTGGCCCCGGTGCTTGCCTTGGTGCGGACCGTGACCTGGATGTTCGCCGCAGGGTCGGTGGGGTCGGTCAGCACGCTGCCCCGGGTTCCGCCGCAGTAGCTCCGTGGTTGGCGTCTCCCCGGTGCCCGCGGTGAATGCGGCGACACCAGGGCGGTTGTTCCCGGCTGTTGTTCCCGGTGCCGGAACCGCATCCTCCTGGTCCTGCTGATCGGCGGGCCGTATCCAGTCCGGACTCGCGGTCGATTCCGGTGAATGCGTCTCGGTGCTTGCCCGGAGCGCGACAGGACTACCCCCATCAGCCGGGGAAACCGGTAACCCAGGTGCTGTTTCTGCCTCCGGGCCGGGGGACTGGCCGGGTGCGGCGGGGTCTGATGGGCGGGTTGTCCTGTTACCGGGGTTCCATGGTTCGGGCGAACCCGCACGGTGTTGGGTGCCGTTGCGCGACGGGCCGGCCGAACCATCATCGAACGGACCGACAACGGAACCGACCGCCCAGGCACCGCCGAACACGGTGGCCAGGGTGAGGCCGTAGGCGGACAGCTTGGCCGCGGTCTTCACGTCGCCACCTCCGGGTGGTCTCGTCGTGCGCTTTCAGTTCCCGACCAGGTCGTAGCCGGCTTCGGTGACCGCCGCCCGAACATCCTGACTGGACAGATCGGCGACGGTGGCGACCACGACCCGGCCGCTGGCGACGTCCACGTCAACCTTGTGGACCCCCTCGATCCTGCTGATCTCCCTGGTGACCGCGTTCGCGCAATGACCACAGGTCATGCCGCTCACGGTGTAGATCGTCTCGGGCACGAAAGGTTTCCTCTCCGCCGGAAGCCGGCACGTGCGTGGCGGGTCAGGACCGTACGAGCCGCGCGATGGCGTCACTGGCCTCACGGATCTTGACGTCGGCCGTGCCGCCTCCCTGGGCGATGGCCTGGCTGACGCAGTGGCCCATGTGCTCGTCGAGCAGGGTGAGGGCGACCGCCTGCAGGGCGCGGGTGGTCGCGGAGATCTGGGTCAGCACGTCAATGCAGTACTGGTCTTCCTCGATCATCCGCTGCAGGCCACGAACCTGTCCTTCGATGCGGCGCAGCCGCTTGAGGTGGTCGTCCTTGTGGTGCGTGTAGCCGTACACGGTCCTCAACTCCCCGGTACGTCCCCGGCCGTCCCGGGTGACACCGGCAGTGTCTACCCCTACAGGGTAGGTGTGTCAAGGTCGCCGACGGTATCGGTGCTCTTCTCCAAACCAAGTGGAGGTAGAACGCATGATCGCAGCAGCGATGCCGCCGTCTTAGAAATACGGAAGGGGGGTATGAGTAGGCGCCGCCACTAGGTTCTATCGCGGCGCGGCGGGGCTGGGTTACCGCGGCGTTCCCGGTGTAACCCAGTCGAGGCAACTTGCCGCCTGCGGTGCCCAGATGCGCCACGAACCGAGGCGTCGACAGTCAGTGGCGGCTCGATCACTCAAGGCAACAAGGGGATGCTGTCGCCGCTTCGCCGAATCCCGCCGCAAGCACGAACTGCTCGAGCAGTTCGACCTGGTCGAGGCGGGACGGAAACCGGCCGCCACCTACTCCGGCGGCATGCGGCGTCGGCTCGACTTGGCGATGACCCTGGTTGGCGACCCGCGCGTCATCTTCCTGGACGAGCCCACCAGCGGATTGGATTCGCGCAGCCGCCACACCATGTGGCAGATCATCCGTCGTCTCGTGGCCGGTGGGGTCACGGTCTTGCTGATGACGCAGTACCTGGAGGAGGCCGACCAACTCGCCGACCGGATCGCGGTCCTCGCCCACGGGAAGCTGGTCGCCGAAGGCACCGCGGACGAGCTCAAGCGCCTCGTGCCCGGCGGCCACATCCGCCTGCAGTTCGTCGACCCCGTCGGACTGGAGTCGGCCGCCCGCTTCCTCGGTGACGTGTCGCGTGACGACACTGCCCTCACGCTGCGGGTGCCCAGCGACGGCAGTGTCGGGTCCCGGCGGGCCCTGCTGGACCGGGTCGCTGAATCGAGTGGGACGGTGGGCTGGCTAGCGTTCAACGACACCCTCGGCAGGCAAACGATGTCGCTACTTCCTGAGGGCGAGGACCACGGCAAGCGGTCGGTAGCGGGTGAAGGTGGTGAGGAGTGGGATCGATCGAGGAGATCGAGCCGGGCGATGTGGTGCTCATGCGGAGCCGCACCGCGCTGTCTGCCGCGGTCCGGCTGCTCGATGGTGCTGAGGTCGACTTTGCGGCGCTGGCCCTGGAAGACGGCATGGTCGGCGAGGTGGTGGGTGTGGGTCCGCGCCGGTTTCCGCTGGCCAAGGCCGTGGCGGCGCACGAGGACACCATCATCCTGCGGGCTGTCCGACCCGTTGACCCGACCCCGGTCCTGCATGCAGCCAAGGGCTACATCGATGCTGCGGCGCCTTTTGTCCAGCAGCAGCTGGTGCTGGTCGCACTGCTCACCCTGACCCGTCCTCTTCCCCCGGCCCCGAGCCGGCGCCGGCTGGTGCGTGCGGTGCTCGATCACACCACCGCCACACTCCACTCCGTGGTCGCGCACGGGCGTCAGCTCATGCTGTGCCCGGAGTTCGTGGCCCATTGCCACCGGGAGGCGGGCGAAACGTATCGACTGCACGCCGACCCCGCTCGGCGCCGTGCCACCGGGTCGACCCTGCTTGACTGGGCGTTGGCGCAGCCGGCTCTGTCCGCGGCGGGGTCGGTCCCGGTGGCTGCCGAGCCGACCGACCCCGCAACGGCGCATCGGGAGGCCGCGACCACGTTGGCGCCGCTGATCTCTCATTACCTCATCGAATCCGGCCTCACCACCGGCTCGGTCGGTGTCTCGACGGCAGCGGCGGGGGAGGGCATGGTGACCGACGAGGATCTGCTGCGGTCGATGGTCAGCTTCGGGACCGCGTTGGCACCGGCCACGGGCCGGCAGGAGGAGGGCGGGGATGCTTCCCGCGCCGCCCTGGGGATGATTCACACCCTGGCCGCCGACCCCCACTTCGTCACTCCAGGTGACATCCACCGAAACTCGGCACTTCGCGAGGTGACGCGGATCCAGGGACCAACCGAACGAAGCCGACGGTCGCCCTGAGCGTCGGCTCCGCGGGCGGGCGGCGGCAAACCGTAGCGTCCCGGATGCTCATCCGGGGTTTGTTCCGAGGGCGGCGGCCATCCGGTCCTTCATCGCGAGCACCGCCGAGCGGGCGGAGCATGCCCGTGGGGGTCACGACCTGGTCGTGCTCGTGGAGCTGGAGCATGTCGATCCCCTGGATCTGCCGCCGACTCTGGTCCGGAAGACCAGCACGTGTCCGCGGAGACTCCGCGAATCGCCACGCTCAACTGAGTAGCGAGACCACGTAACACCGCGAAACACGTGTGTCATCCTCGGGAAGATCCGTGGAAACATACCGTTCCTAGCGTTCCGCTCATGGACGCAGGCATCTCTGCGCCGGCCCGCCCAGCCGTCGAGCCGGCGCTCGAACCACCCTCGTTCCGTTGCAGGCCGGTGAGTGACCGGACGTGAGAGGAAAGGGCCAACGACGGGCTGGGGTTCCTGATGCTGATGACTGAGGCCCAGCCAGCCCAGCACCACGCACGCGCAGCACGTCTCGGCAGGTATGCCTGAACTCTCGGGTTGACAGCAAGGCGGACACCTGGTGAACCAGAAGATCCACGCCAGGAGACGCGTAGTTCCGGCATTGTTCGGCCGGATCACGCCTGTAGTCGCACGTTGAATCACGACGCTGGCTCCAGCATGAGGAATCGAGCGCAGAGCCGCGCCCCGATTCGCCTTTCTCTCCGGCACCCCAACGACCTTGAGGAGCACATATGACGGTCGAAGACGTCCCTGTCGTCGATCGGCCGGCGACAGCGGCGCCCGGAACCGGACAGGCGATGACGGAAACGCTCGAGGACTACACCCTACGGTTTGCGCCCCGCAGCTACCGTCGGTGGACGTCGGGGGTGGTGGGTGCCTCGGCGCTGGGCGGTATTGCCTACATGGCGGACTTCTCAATCGGCGCCGGGATCGGCCTCACACATGGGACAGCGAACGCACTACTGGCGATCCTGGTTGCTGCTGCGGTCATCTTCGTCACCGGGTTTCCACTCGCCTACTACGGGGCGCGGTACAACATCGATCTCGACCTGATCACTCGTGGGTCTGGCTTCGGCTACTACGGGTCGGTGCTCACCAGCGTCATCTTCGCCAGTTTCACCTTCATCTTCTTCGCGACCGAAGGGTCGATCATGGCCCAGGGCTTACGGTTCGCCCTGGGCGTCCCACTGTGGCTGGGCTACCTCGTGTCCACCGTCGTCATCATCCCGATGGTGATCTACGGCATGAAGGCGCTCGCCAAGCTACAGAGCTGGACCAACCCGCTGTGGCTGACGCTGATGGTGGTGCCACTGGCGTTCCTCGTCCTCAAGGACCCGGACTCGGTACGGCGTTGGCTGACCTACGAGGGTTCTGCGGGTTCGGGCGTGAGCACCGCAGCTGTCATGCTCGGTGCCGGTGTGTGCCTGTCGCTGATGGGGCAGATCGGCGAGCAGATCGACTACCTGAGGTTCATGCCGCCCAAGACGGAGAGCAACAAGCGTTCTTGGTGGGCCTCGGTCGTTCTGGCCGGCCCCGGCTGGGTCCTGTTCGGTGCGCTCAAGCAGGCCATCGGGGTGTTCATGGCGGTGTACATCCTGGGCGCAGTGGGGTCAGCTGCCGCCGTGGAGCCGATCGAGCAGTTCACCGGGGTGTTCCGGCAGATGATGCCGTCCTGGATGATTGTTCCTCTCGCGCTGATGCTCGTCGTGCTGAGCCAGGTGAAGATCAATGTGACCAACGCCTACTCCGGCTCGCTGGCCTGGACGAACTCATTCACACGGGTGACGAGGCGCTATCCCGGTCGGCTCGTGTTCGTGCTGATCAACCTCTCGTTCTCGCTCATCCTCATGGAAGCCGACATGTTCAGCTTCCTCAACAACGTGCTGAGCTTCTATTCCAACTGCGCGATCGCCTGGGTCGTCACCGTGGCCACGGACATCGGGGTGAACAAGTACCTGCTGAAGCTCTCGCCACAGCGGCCCGAGTTCCGCCGCGGGATGTTGTACGCCGTCAACCCGGTTGGCGTGGTGTCATTCCTTGCCTCCTCGGTGGTGTCCATATACATCTACTTTGGACTGTTCGGTACCACCCTCCAGCCGTACTCGCCGCTTGCCGCAATCGTCATCGCCGCCGTGCTCACACCGTTGCTTGCCATCGTGACCCGCGGCCGCTTCTACCTGCGCCGCACTGACGACGGCATCGACGAGCCACTGCTGGACGGCGACGGGAACCCTAATGCGGCACGTTTCGAGTGCCAGGTTTGTGGCCAGACCTACGAGCGTCCCGACGTGCTGGCCAGCGCGGCAGGCGGAATCATCTGTTCACTGTGCCTGAGTACTGACCGCACCGGTCTGCATGTTCTTCCCGTGCAGTCAGTGTGAGAACGAGATCGCAGGTCCTCAGAGCCTTCCCTGCGCTCGGCTGCCACGAGCGAGGCAACGTGCGAGGTTCCCCCGTAATTCGCGGGAGCGGCTTCCGGTGTCTTCCACGCAACACAGCAGATGGCGGGTTCGGTCGGGCTCGCCGTGATCGGGGCGATCCTGCAGAGCGATCTGCGTGGCCGTCTGTCCGAGGCGCAGAGCCATGTCGGTGGGCTGTACCTGCCCGGCAGCATACGACCATCCGGCGACACACGGGGAGAGACATACGCGACGGCATTCGTCGGCGGCGGAACGACTGGCGCTCGCGGTGCTCGCCGTGTTGGCAGCGCTTGGTGCCGTGATCCAGTGCCGGCCGCTTGTTACCGGCGACCGGATCCCCCAAACGGATGAGTAGGGATCCGCCCAGGGTCGCAAGATGACGCACGACCTCGGTCTGACGATCGGCTACGTCCTGGGCTTCTAGCGTGCCGGTTGTCCTTGTTCAGCAACGGTTCCAGAGGAGACATGAGGATGACGGTAGGACGCCGACGCGGTGTCATGGTTGCCCTGGCACTGGTGGGCGCAGCGATTGCCGTGGTTCCGCCGACGGCTGTGGCGGCCCCACCGGAAGCGGTCGTCGATCGCGTTGACGCCTCGGCCGAACGCCTGCGCGGCGATCTCACCGCGCTTCAGGCGATCGCCGACCGCAACGGTGGCAACAGGGCGACCGGAACGCCGGGGTTCGCCGAGTCCGTCGACTACGTGCGGCAGACCTTGGAAAGCCTGGGCATCGGCACACAGGAGCATGAATTCAAGGCGCAGAACGGACATAAGGGGCGAAACCTGCTTGCCGACATCCCTGGTCGCGACCCCGAGCACGCGGTGATGCTCGGTGCGCATCTGGACAGTGTGCCCACCGGACCGGGCATCGGCGACAACGGTACCGGTGTCGCAGTGTTGTTGGAGATCGCTCGCCAGGTGAAGGCGAACGGTCTTGCTGATCGCACACTGCGGTTGGCGTTCTGGGACGACGAGGAGGCGGGGGCGGTCGGTTCGCGGCAGTGGGTGGCCGAGCACACTGCGGAGCTCCCGCGTCTGACGGCATATCTCAACGTCGACATGTTGGCGCTGCGGGACGGCACGACGCAGGTGTTCGACGCGGACCGTTCGAGCTGGTCGTCCTTGCCGGCGGACCTGGCGGAGGAGTTGGCGAGGTCGCAGCCGAAGCCGGCGCAAGGCTCGGAACGGATCGAGCGGTTGCTGTCCGACGCCCTGCGCGCGGCCGGTCGCCCCGTGGTGGAGGATCAGGTGCTCTTCCTCAGCAGTGACAGCAATTCCTTCGTTGCGGATGTCCCCACCGGTGGGCTGGTCTCGGCTCCCGGTATTACACCGGAGGGCGTCCTGGGTGAGTGCTACCACCAAGCCTGCGACCGCACGAGCTATGTGAACGAAGAGGAGTTGCGAGTGTCCACCGCGGTCTTGTCGACGGTCACCCGGCAGTTGCTCATGACCTGAGTGGAGTGTTGTGGGGCCGCCGGTCGGTCGAGCGACGGCCCCACAACCGTACTGTCGTTCGCGAGCACACGGCGGTGGTTGTACGGGGCGCAGGAAACCAGCCAGCAGCTTCCGGAGAAGCTCCACATATCAGTGCGATATTCCGCAGACCGGACGACAGCACTCACGACGCAACCGTGTCAGTCCCACAAAGACCGCCCGGGTCGCCGCCCAAACAAAGTCAACAAATGCGAGTCGACATGGGCGAGCTCGACCACGTTCATCCCGGAATCTCCCCGTGGCCTTGGCGAGCAGCTCCAGGGCGTCCAGCACGACCCGCTGCTCGTCCCCGGTCAGGTAGTTCCACATGTCCAGCTGCGTTGGGAGTGCTTTGTGTTTCGCATTGTGGACGCAATATCTTCAGTGTCGACTAATAACATCCCCACGCAGGCGCCACCATCGGGGTGCCATCCACAGCCATAACCGGCGCGGAGAAAGCGATGAAGACATCGACCCGGGCCTCCGGGGCTTCAGGGCGTTCGGGGGAGCCGCCTGAAGAGGTAGTCGCCGTCACCGCCCCGGGTGTCGTCGCTGGGCGCACCACACGCCGCGGCGACGAGAGCCGACGCGGCCAGCACGACCGCTGACCGCAACCATGTAGAGGTCCGCATCATCCCGCCTCCTGGGTCGAGGGACTCCAGGCGAGAGGCGGCGGCCTCGGCCGGGCACGGCCCTACTCGGCGGAGACCGAAGTCTTCCACCCGGTTTGTGGAAACCGAGCCTAAGCCCCATTGGTCGCAAAGAAAACCTCGCGGCGGCAATGCGGGGCCTTTTTGACGAGCAATGTGACGCTTTGCGTCCAGTCGGAACCCCTCGGTTCTCATGAAGACGCAGCGGTGAAGTGGAGTGGACGGAAAGCGCATGGCACGTTTTGTTGAGGAGACGCCCGTGCGGGTGTGCGTCCAGGAGACCGGCGGTGGTGTGCAGGTCCCACCGTTGTCGCCGATCGCCCGGAGCGGCCGGTTCGGGCATGCCATGGCCGGGGGAGATGGTGACCGCGTGGGCCCAGCGGTACCGGGTGATCTGCTGCGACCATCGCGACACCAGGCGTTCCACCTGCCCCGATGCCGCGACCGACCTCGCGGGGGACGCGGGTGGGGCTGAGGATGGACTAGGAGGACACTGTGGTCAGGATAATTTCAGTGCTGATCAAAACAATCACCCACTCCCAACCCTACGACACAACGGCCAAACTCAAAAACAAAAAGGATGAGGGCGCGCTGCACCCTGCTGTTAGGGTGATCTTGAATCCTGCGTGCCGTCGTTATGGCGAGTGGGTCACCCAACGTCCCCGGCCATACCCAGAGAAGGCAGTGGAAACTCCGGGCCTGTCCGACGACGGACGCAGGCACGGCGACGGAGGGGGTTGTGGTGGAAGCGATGGAATATGACGTGGTGGTGGTCGGAGGCGGTACGGCCGGGCTGGCCGCCGGGATGATGTTAGCTCGGTCCCGCCGCCGGGTGGTGGTGGTCGATGCCGGTGAACCGCGCAATGCCCCGGCCGCGCACCTGCATGGTTTTCTGTCTCGGGACGGGATGTCTCCGGCGGAGCTGCTCGAGGTGGGCCGGGGCGAGGTGGTCAGGTACGGCGGCGAGCTGCTCGAGGGTCGGGTTCGGGACGTCGAACGTCTCGAGGAGCGCGGTTTCCGGATATGGCTCGCCAGCGGAGGCGAGCTGACCACGCGCGGTGTGCTGGTGGCCACCGGACTGCGGGACGAACTGCCCGAGATCCCGGGCCTGCGTGTGCGGTGGGGCATGGACGTGCTGCATTGCCCGTACTGCCACGGGTATGAGGTTCGCGACGCACCGATCGGGGTGGTGGGCGGCGACAACCGGCCGTTCACGATGCACCAGGCGTCGCTGGTGCGACAGTGGTCTGCCGACGTGGTGTTCTTTCCCAACCGGATCACTGTGGACGCCGAGGAACGTGAGCGGTTGACCGCTCGCGGGATTCGCATCGTCGAGGGAGAGGTGGCACGGTTGGTGGTGGATGATGGCCGCCTGTCGGGCGTTGAGCTCGCCGATGGCCAGGTGGTGTCGCGGACGGCGGTGTTCGTCGGACCCCGCTTCGTGCCTCACGATGAGCTGCTGACCGAGCTGGGGTGCGAGATCGGCGAGAACGGTTGGGTGGCCGCCGATGCCATGGGCCGCACCAGCGTGCCCGGGGTCTGGGCGGCGGGCAACGTCGTGGCCGAAGGTGCTCAGGCGATCAACGCTGCTGGCGCTGGGTCGCTCGCCGCTATCGGGCTCAACCACTACCTGCTGGCCGCGGACGTCGAACAGGCTGTCGCGGACCACCGCGTGGCAGGCGAGAGGTTCTCGCGGGCGTGACGGAGTGGTACGTCACCGAAGTTGTCCCCGGCAGACGCCGGGGACGGCTCACCTCGATTGGCTTCTTCGTCGTACATCTTGCTCACGGCGCACGACACACCGGTACTGGGCTCAGCGGCCCTGGAAGACCGCTGGTCGGCGTTCGATGAACGACTGCACGCCCTCGGCTGCGTCGGCGGTGACGAAGAGCTTGCTGACATCGGTGACGAGCCGGTCGGCTGCGGCTTGGTGGCCCTCGACGAGGGCGCGGCGGGCCGAGGCCAGTGTGGTGCGCACTCCCAGGGGTGCGGCCTGCGTCGCGATGCGTTCGGCGAGCTGCACTGCCCGATCCAGCTGGGCGCCGGGTTCGACGACCTCCTGCACCAGCCCGATCCGTAGGGCCTCGGCGGCGTCGAAGGTGTCCCCGGTCAGCAGCCACCGCATCGCGTTGCCCCAGCCGGCCTCGTGTGGGAACCGGATCGTCGCCCCGCCGAAGGGGTAGATCCCCCGCTGGACCTCCATCTGGGAGAAGCGGCTGTCGTTGGCGGCGATCCGAATATCGGAGGCCAGCATTAGCTCGATCCCCAGAGTCAGGCACCAGCCCTGGGTGGCTGTGACCACTGGCTTGGACCGGGTACGCCCGACCAGCCCCCACGGGTCGACTGCTGATGCGGAGTCATGGCGCGGCGTGCCCTCGACGAGGCGGCCCGCGACCTGCGGGAGGTCCAGCCCGGCGGTGAAGTGCTCGCCGTGGGCGAACAGCACTCCCACCCACGCCTGAGGATCGTCGTCCAGGCGTGCATAGGCGTTGGCCAGCTCGTTGAGCATGGCCTGGTTGAACGCATTGCGCTTGGCCACCCGGTTCAGCCCGATCAGCAACACGTGGCCGCGCAACTCAGTAGTCACCACGTCGCCGTCGCCGTGATCACGTTCGCCCATCAGAGCTCCCTGTCGAGTTCGGCCGGCCTCGCCCTGGTCCGCGAGTCGGCTCCGGGTCCGCCAGCTGATCAGCTATGTATGCTGGTTTCCATAATCCTTGGGCCAGTATGCGGCCGGGTCACCCCATGTCAACAGGTGAGACGTGCGTCACTCGATGAGTAAATGTGCAGCTCGAGCTGCTGTTCGTCGGCTGTTTGCGGGATCAGAGCCCGCCGGGGCCGACGAGAGTTATGTATGTTGATCGGTATAGAGGTGGTACATGACGCAGTGTCGGACCGGCAGAGGTGCAGGAAGGGAGCGTTGCGATGACGTCATCCGCCTGTGGCGTGAAGGGTGGGCGCGCCCGCAAACGTCGGGTTGAGATCCTGTTCGGCCGATACCTGGCAAACCCGTTGGTGCGTGGGCTGTTCCGGCTGGGGATCACGCCCCCGGGGCATGCTTTGATCGAGACAGTGGGACGCCGGACGGGGCTGAGGCGTGTCGTACCGGTTGTCTGCCACCGAGAGGGCGCAACGGTGTGGCTGGTGGCCCAACACGGCTCTCACGCCGGCTGGGTGCGGAACATCCAGGCGTCTCCCGCTGTTCGGCTCCGCATCCGAGGGCATTGGTACGACGGCACCGCACATCTCTTGCCCGAGGACGATGTGCGTGCCAGAGCCGCGACCTTTGCTTCGAGCACTCTGGGTCAGAGACTGGCTCAAGCCGGTTTTCGAGCCCTGGAGACCACTCCTATGACGGTCCGCATCGACATCACCAGGTGAGGTGGCACGGTCTTGTGCCGTGCCGGGAAAGTTCCGTGGACGTCGGGTCGGGGTGGTGCCTGAGCCGGCGGCCCGAGCGTCGACTGGTCAGCCGTTGTAGGTGCCGCTGCGGAGTCTGTTCTTGTCCACCTTTCCCACTGCGGTGTGTGGGAGGCTGGTGACGAGTGCGAGTTGGTCGGGCAGCTTGAAGGCGGCGAGGCCGCGGTCGCGCAGGAACGCCTTGAGTATCCCGAGCCGGGGTCGTGTGTCGTCGCGGGGGATCACGAAGGCGCATGTGCGCTCGCCGAGTTGTGGGTCGGCCACGCCGACGACGACGGCGTCCCGTACGTCGGGTGCGCGAGAAGGTGTTTTCCACCTCCTCGGCGGAGACCTTGTCGCCGCCGAGGTTGATGATGTCCTTTGCGTGGCCGGACACGACCACGTCGCCGGTGCGGAAGAACCCGTCTTGGGTGAACGACTTGGTGTTGAGCCGATACCTACCACAGCATGATCTTGCTGGTATGGCGACTCTGTCGTTCGGTGGGCGATGTCGGACTGGGGCCGATCATTTTGTGCGGGCGGTGTCAGGGGAATTGGTTGACGTTGAAACGTTGGCAGTCCGGTTGGGTGCTGGTGGCGTGTGTGGACCATCTGGGCTATGAGAGGTGTGCTCGTGGAGGACCTCGCGGTGGACCACGGGGACGTGTGACCGTGTGGATTATCGTCGCGGGGGTCGGTTGTCTCGATCAGGTCGGTGCCGCGAAGCGATCACCCGGACGCCCACCGATTCGTGTCGGCCCGTGATCACCAGAGGTAGCGTCGGTCCCGAGCCGCCTGGTCAACGGGCCATTCGCCGGTTGCGCTCGCCCATTCAACTCGGAGCCATCCGGAGGTAAGAAGTTGACACACATTCGCCCCGAACCGTGAAGTGTCGGTATGTGCCAGTGCAAATCTATCGCGACTCTTGCGATGTCATGACATGCCTGTTAGTTTGCGTGACGCATATCACTGGGGGTTTGTATGCTGAATGCAGAAAACGGTGAGGTTCAGCTTGTCCGGTGGCCCGCACAGGCCGAGCTCCGTAATCAGTGCCTCGAGATCGGTGTGCCCTGCCTGTTGGTCGTCGAAGGGGGTGCCGCACCACCGCTTTGTCTCGACCCCAAGGAGGACTGGGTACGCGCCCCCATCTCGAAACACGACCTGGATGCCAGACTGGCCAACCTGCGTGCGCGCGCCGAGATTGATAGTGTGCCCCGACTCGATGTGAGCGGGGTATTGCATTTTCGGGGCCTTTCCACGCCGATCTCCGCGACCCAGACCGATTTGTTGCACCTGTTCGTCGCGCGTTTCGGAACGGTGGTGGCGCGAGAAACGCTCCGCGCCCAGCTCTATGCCCAGGAAGGCCGCTCCTCGACCCGCAACTCCCTCGACCTGCACATCATGCGGCTGCGCCGCCGGATCGAGCCGCTCGGGTTGGTCATCCGGACCGCATGGGGGCACGGATACGTGCTGGAGCGGGCGTATGCCGTGGTCGGCGCAATAGCGGGGCACCCGCTGGCCAGACCACGTCAGGCCAGCGACACCCGCAGCGGGACGCTCTCGTAGGCACAGACAGTACGGGACCAGAACCCGCCGCCACTCGGCCGCCAGATGGGGCTCTCCGCCGGTTCCATGCCGGCGTAGAGCTCCATCAGCCGAGCGAAGACGGCCGTGTTCTCGACCCGGGCGAGAGCCGCGGGCGACGAGGCTGCTGCACCTGGCTGCCGTGGTCTCCGTGGCGGACGACGACGTGTCCGAGGCCGAACGGGACCACCTGGTCGGGCATCTCGAGTCCAGCCTGCATCTGACCCCCGGCGAACGGATGCGCCTAAAGGCCCATCTGACCTGGTTGTTGGCCTCGGAGCTGAAACTCGCCGGGTTGAAGAAGCGACTGGCGGGTCTCACCGTCGAGCAGCGCACCCACGTGGCCGAGTTCTCGACGACGATCGCGGTCATCGACGGGCACATCTCGCCGGGCGAGGTGAAGTCCCTCCGCAAGATTTACACCTTGCTGGAGTTGGACCCGGACACGGTGTACAGCAGGTTGCACGGCCTGAATGCCGCCCCCCGCGACGACCCGTCCGGCACCCGCTCGTGAACCAGTGACCGTGATCCCGGCGGACACCCGCCCCACCGGGTACGTCATCCCATCGGAGTCCGAGCCGCGAACGAGCGGTGGACTGCAACTCGACCAGGCGCTGGTGCAGGCGAAGATGCAGGAGAGCGCGGCAGTGGCGGCGCTGCTCGCCGATGTGTTCGAGGACGAGCAGGACGGACCCGAGGACCTGGCCGAGAGCGCCACGGCAGTTCCGTGACGTCGGATTGGTGTGGGTTGGGGTTGACCGCGGGTGGCACCCGGGGCCCGCTGAGGGGGGCTGGGCCGGCGGGGGAGCGGAGGTGGCGGAATCGAGCGTAGGCTCGCTGGCAACGGAGCCGTGGGAAGTTCTTGCGTGCGACGTCGAGAGTTGAGGTTGATCAGTCATGTCGACAACCCTCGAGGCGTCCACGCCTCGGCAGCCCGGTCGGGGGTCGCAGCCGGTGACCAGTGGCCGCCGCTCACTGGCTTCCTATCTCACGGTGAAGGTCTTCGTGGTGGTTCCGTTGCTCGCGTTGGCGGGTGCGGTGCCGTTCGCATGGGGCTGGGGCCTGGGATGGGTCGATCTTGCTCTGGCCGCAGGTTTCTTTGTGCTCAGCGGGTTGGGCGTGACGGTGGGTTATCACCGCCACTTCACGCATGGAGCGTTCAAGGCGAAGCGGGCGTTGCGGATCGTGCTTGCCGTATTCGGGAACCTGGCGGTGCAGGGCCCGGTGACGGTGTGGGTGGCTGATCACCGGCGGCATCACGCGTTCTCGGACAAGGATGGCGACCCGCACTCGCCGTGGCTGTTCGGGTCCTCGCCCTGGGCGTTGGCCAGGGGCTTCTGGCATGCCCACATGGGCTGGCTGTTCGATCGGGAGCAGACGAACGTGCAGCGGTACGCCCCCGACCTGCTCGCCGACCGCGACATCCGGACGGTTGACCGGTTCTTCCCGGCCTGGACGGCGGCGACCCTGCTGTTGCCCGGCGTGCTCGGCGGGCTGCTGACGTGGTCGTGGTGGGGCGCGGTCACCGGGTTCTTCTGGGCCGGTCTCGTGCGCGTGGCCGTTCTGCACCACATCACGTGGTCGGTGAACTCGATCTGCCACATGATCGGCGAGCGACCGTTCCACAGCCGGGACAAGGCGGCCAACTTCTGGCCGCTGGCGCTGGTGTCGTTCGGTGAGTCCTGGCACAACTCCCACCACGCCGACCCCACCTGTGCCCGGCACGGCGTGCTCCGCGGTCAGATCGATATCTCCGCCCGGCTGATCTGGTTCTTCGAGAAGCTGGGCTGGGTCTGGAACGTCCGGTGGCCGACCCCGCAGCGCCTGGCCAAGCTCAGCGTGAGCGCGCCTCACCCGACACCCTGACCAGGGGCGTGTCGGGCGGCGGGCAGGTGAGCTCGGGGGAGCCGAGCGGCGCGACCGGAGAGGACCGCAACGGCACGGCGACCGGAAGCAACACCGCCGCTTCAGGATTACCGCGGGTAGTCGCCGGTGGAGCTGGTGGGGATCGGGTTGGTGCTGGCGTGATGGCCGGCTTCGCCGGACAGGGAAGCGGGGCTGCCTGAGGGTCTGGGCTGGGACTGCGTCTGCCCGGTAGCTGGCGACAGCGTCGCGGTGGGCAGTCTTCAGCGCAGGGACGGTGGGAACGTGCCGTCGCTCCTGCCCAACGCCAGCAGCTCCGTGTACTGGTCCTGCCACGAACGTTCGGTGACCAGCAGGTCCGACAGCCGCTGCACCCACGCCTCGTCGACCGGGGGACGCGCCGTCCCCAGGTGGAGCCGGGTCTCCTCGCGCGCGTCGAGCCACCCCGCCAGGGTCGGGCCGAGCGTGGGGCCATCAGCGTCAACAGGCATGGGTCGACCGTACTGCCCAGAACCAGGGGACAGCAGCCCCGATGCGGGGGTAGAGTCAGTCTCGTCGAGAGCACCCCGCATGTCGGCATTC
Source organism: Longimycelium tulufanense (assembly GCF_014645795.1). Taxonomy (GTDB): domain Bacteria; phylum Actinomycetota; class Actinomycetes; order Mycobacteriales; family Pseudonocardiaceae; genus Longimycelium; species Longimycelium tulufanense. The sequence continues at coordinate 133,056 of NZ_BMMK01000015.1, forward strand.
GAGCCGGTGTCGCCCTCGGCGAACCCAGGCCCAGCCGGAGGTCCGACCGTGGACGGGACCGCGGGCGCGGTCTCCGGCCGGACTACTCGAATCCAGGGGACCGGACTCGAGCGGCCCCGGCTCGGCTGTCGGTCGAGAACGGGACCGACCGAGACTTTGGGACGACGGCTTCGACGGTTCGGCCCCACAGCCTCTTCCCGAGCGGCGCTACCTGCCGGTCGAACCGCCCGCACCTCCCCGGTGCCGAAGACTCGACCCTGGCGAGAAACGGAGTTCCCATGAGCCAGGCACGGCGGAGACGACCACGCGAGGCACAAGGCCGACTCGCTCGAGCCAGGGCCGCCGAGAGGAGCGCGGAGACCATACGACGAACCGAGGCCGTCCGTACGGTGGCCGAGCATGCCGTGGACGCGGACGACTGCCAACAGCTACTGGCAATGCTCGGTCTGCAGGCGGTCGATGGTCGCCGGAACCTCACGTCGACCGGGACGGACAGCCCGGACACCACGGTCGACGGCACAGCGGCGCTGCAACGTGGTCTCGCCGCCTACCTACACGCTGTTGCGGCCGCGGTCGGCGTGCCGTCAGAGGGCACGAGCTTCGAGGTCAGCGACACCGCGACCGCATATCTCGCCCTCACCCGACGCTGGCCGCAGCGACCCAACGACGATCTGATGCTGGTCTGGAGCGAACGGAACGGGTGGATCGTGTCGGTGGAGACCGACCCCGGGGAAGAGACCATCGTCGTGGCCTGTCTCGGTGGCACCGACCCCGTACCCGACCCTCGTGCCGTCGCCCGTTTCGTCACCGACGTCATCGCCGGCTTCCAAGCCGAACGCACGCCGCCGAAGTTTCCGACTGACGAAAACCGGCACCACCTGGCCGAACGACTTGTGCGATACGTCGCCAGCTCGTGACCTACCGACATGATGGTCTCATCGGGTCGACAGGCTCAGGAGGGCTGCTGTTCTGTGATGATTCCTGGGCTCCGGCGAGCAGACGGGACGGTGGACTGGCCCGTGGTCCGGGCGCGGTCCGACCTCGATCCGGACTGGGTGTACCTCACGGCGTTGCGGCCTTCCTGCGGCTGATATCCACCTCGGGAGCCCAGCACGGCTGTAATGTGTCCGTTGGCCGTTGCTCTCCTACCGGCGTGGCGACACCGTCACCGTGTTCCTGCCGTTCACCCACGCCCGCAGCTTCACCTGGACTTACTTGAGCGTGCCACCCGCCAGACTGCTGGTGATGACCGACAGCGACCCAGGCGTGGTCCGGCCCCTGTTTCGGGAATATCCACCCACGTTCGTGGAGGGTTTGCCGATCGACTTCACCCGGCTGGAAGGGCTGGCCAGGGAACGGAAGCGCACCGTGTTCTCCTCAGTGCGCATGTTCGCCAGCACCCTTGACGCCGTGCATTCCTCGATTGCCGACCGGCTGCCCCGGGCCCGTGTTGGCTCGCACCAAGGCGCGCTGTATGAGGCTACGGTGAGCCGGGGCGCTGGGGTTAACCGAGGAGCCTCATGAGGTGTCGGATGACATCGCTTCGAGCAGTTGCGTGGCGCGCAGGGATATTTCCATACGGAAGCGTTCGTCGGGGTCGTTGAGCCTGGCGCCATACAGGGCTTCGAGTTGGTGCAGCCGGTAGCGCACGGTCTGCGGGTGGACCTTGAGTCTGCCGGCGATCTCCGGGGCGCTGCCGCTGGTCTCCAGCCACGCCAGCAGGGTCTCGCTGAGCCGGGCGCGTTGTTTGGCAGTCAGCCCGGCCAGTGGGCTCAGTGTTCGTTCGGCGAGCTCATGTATCAGGAACTCGTCGGTGAGCAGCCACAACGTGGACAGGTGGTCACAGCACCACGCGACCGGTCCGTCTGTGATCACGCCGTGGTGCATCAGGTTGAGTGCGCGCCTGGCCAGCCGCAGCGAGCGCGGCGCCTCGGACAGCCGGACACTCGGTCCGACCGCGGCACGCCAGCCGGGGACCTGGTCCTGCAAGTCGTGCAGGAGATGGAGGTTTGGCTCGGCGACCACCAGGCAGGGCTCGGCGCCCTCCAGGTCATCCAGGACGTCCTCGTCGAACGTGGGTAGCTCGGTCCCCTCGACGCGGCGCTCCAAGGCGACCGTGGCCACGGACTCCGGCAGCTTCCAGCGGGCGGCGGCAGCCACGTTGGCCAGGGTGGGTGCGGAGACCGGTGGCTCGGACAGGATCAGTTCGAGCAGACGCCTGCGGCTGCGCTCCACAGCTCCCGCGGCGCGCGCCTGTGCGGCCGCGTAGCCTTCGAGTGACAGGACGGAAATCTCGTCGATGTAGTCGAACACCGCCTCGGCGAGCAGGCAGATCGTACTGACCGACAGGTTCACCGACTGGCCGAACTTGGCGATCCTGCGCCACGCCACCCGCGCGCCGATCCGGTAGGCGCTCTGCAGTGTGTCCACACTGCGACCGTGCGCGACCTCGAGCTTGCCCAGGCGGCGGAACATTTTCGCGCAGTGCTCGCGCGGCGCGCTCGGATCGGCCAGCCGGTCGATGAACTGGGAGATCGCCTGCTCCACCCCGTTGGTCACCACGGCACCGTGCGGCCCGTCCAGCAGCCCGGCGTACTCCGGGATCGACCGCCGGATCTCCTGGATGATCGCGTTTTTCACCTCGGTGGCCCACGGCCGGAACAGCGCCGCGAGCTCCCGTGGCAAGGTGAACCACAGCTTCCTCGCATGTGCCGGGTCGGGCGTGCCGCGCGAGGCGTGCGGCGAAGGCAGCAACGTGTCGAGTGCGGTCGGTTCCGGCAGGGTGGCTGTCCTCGTGCGGCGGGTACCTGACTCGGTCACAGCGCGCCATCCTTTGAGCGGCAACAGAAAAATCTGTCGCATCGTCGTTGCTATCGCCCAAGTTTTGTGACGTTCGTACCATATTTTGGCCTGCCTGCGCTGTCAACGTGTCACTCGGCGTCGGCTCGGTTGGGTAAGGCCGTTCGGCGGGGTTCCCTGCCGGCCTGCCACGGGGCGTGAAAACGCCGCACGCGACTTCGTGGCACGTCGGACTTTTCCGGCACGAAGCTGGGCCGAATGGGCTAGAATCGTTCCCATCTGCGCCGAAGTTCGTCTGTGCATCACAACGTGCTCGGATCGTTTTTGAGTGCTCATGACAAGTTCTCGGGTTCATCCTTCTGGATCGGTCCAACGTTTAGCGAACTCTTGTTACTTCTGTGGCGCCGAAGTAACCTACTGGCTGGTAGGTCGGCCCGTCAGTTTTCGTTCCCTCGATTGAATGCGGCTGCGTAACTGGCCGCCGCGCGCCAGCCGTGCTCTCGCCGCAGGGTCGGCGGGAGTGTGAGGAGGCACCGAATGAACCTGCACCGTTCGAGATTGTCGCCGAGACGATTAACCGCTGGAGTCGCGGTGGCCGCCATGATCGCCGGCATGGGCGGCGTCCTTGCCGCTCCCACCGCGGCCGCGAATGGTTCCGCCGCCATGCGTGAGGTCGTCAAGGACCTCACTTATCGATGTGCTTTCCCCTTGGTCGGACAGCAGGACGTGACCGGCAAGGTCAAAATCACCTTCCCCGACTCGGGCACCACCGGTGAGCGGGTCGTCATCGGTGACCTGCACATCGACGTGACGCTGAACGAGAATATCGTGGGTGCGCTGCGGGCATTCCAGACGGCCTACGCGGAGGGCACGGCCACCGCGGACGTGGACGCTAGTTACGACAGCAAGGAGCTGACCCTCGGCATTCCCGACCTGCACATCGCCAGGCGGGACATTCCACCGAGCGGCACGCTGACCACCACGATCACCGGCGTCATGCCGAGCCTGATCGTGTACAAGGCCGGCGCGATCTCCGTCTCCGCGGGCCAGCAGTTCAACGCCAAGGTGGACACGCGCAAGGCCGACGGCACCCCGACCGCCCTGGGCGTGCTCGACGTGCCGTGCACGGTGAAGGCCACCACGCCACCGCAGGACCTGCACCTGGCGACCATTCCGATCAGCGGCCCGAACGTGACCCCCGCGCGCTTGGTGCCGACGTCCGGTCAGGTCGACAAGGACCTCACCTACAGCTGCGACTTCCCCCGGGTCGGCCCGACGAACGTCAGCGGCAACATCAAGGCCACGATTCCCGACTCCGGCACGGTGGGACAGCGGCTGGCCGTGACCGACCTGCTGGTGAGCGCCGAGTTCAACAACGATGTCACCAGCACTCTGCGGCAGGCCGAAGCGGCCACGGTGGGTGGTTCCGGGGTCGCCGACGTGGACGCGGACCTGGACGGCACGGTGATCACGTTCGGCATTCCGAGCAAGATCCCACCGGTCGCGGTGCCGGAGACCGGTTCGCTGGGCGCGCAGATCTCCCCGGAGATCCCGACCCTGATCTTCCGGGCGCCCGGAACGCTCCAGGTGTCCGCGGGCGAGCTACTCAACGGCACGTTCACGCCACACAAGGCCGACGGTTCGGAGACCGAACTCGGCACGTTCGACGTGCTGTGCACGGTTGTCCCCGGCCAGGACAGGTTCCTGGGATCGATAACGATCACCAACTGACGGGTGAGGAAACCAGGCTGACCGGTCCCACGGGCCGACCGTGAACAGGCTGGCGTGGTCACCGAAACCATGGTGGTGGCCACGCCAGCCCCCTCGGCGGTCACGGTGATCAATGAGGCGTAGGAGGTCGGAGTGCCACCGAGGATCGCCCGGCGAGCGGGGGTGGCCACCGCGGTCACGGCCACGATGGTGGCCGCGCTGGTGGCGGCGGGTTCGGCCGCGCCGAGCACACCGGCGCAGCCGCGTGCCACCGACACCGTGCCTGCTACCGCGACGATGCGTGGCGCCTGCGAGATCACCCCGGTGGGCCAGCACGTGATCGTGGCGGAGCTGTCTGTGGCTTTGCCGGCATCGGTGCCTGCCGGAACGCCGATCCGGCCGCAGGACGCCTCGCTGCGGCTGGTCCTGCCCGCGACACTTGTCGATGGCTTGCGGGACAGGGCGGTCGGGGCGATCGAAGGCATGGCGGGCATTGGTCTCGCCGCGCAGGACGACGCCGACACCGTTCAGACACCGGTCAGGGCGACCGTGCCAAAGACGGCACTGCCCCGGGCAGGCGAACTCACACTCACCCTGCCCGGCACAGCCACCTCGCCGGTGCCGACGACCAGCCCTGGCACTGTGACGTTCCGGCTCAACCGGCTCGAAGTGCTGCTCCTGCCGCGTGCCGCGGAAACCCCGGAAGCCACCGAAGGCGCGGCGACCGGCGAACCGAGCGGCAAACCGGTGGTCTGCGAACCAGAAACGGACCAGGACACCACGCTGGGGACGATCCGCGTCGCGCCGCCGGCCACCAGCGAGCCCACTCCGCCTTCCTCGCCGATCCGGTCGTCGCCGTCGGCCGCACCCAGCGGCGTCACCGGAACCGACGAGGGCGCGCCGGAGGCGACCGGGCCGGGCAGCGAAGCCGGCACCCGCCAGCGGCAGCCGCGGGCCGATGCCTGTCAGGAGATCCCGTCGGACGCGTACTACTTCTGGAGCTACTACGACATCAAGGGTCGCGTGACGGTGAAGAAGCTGAGGTCTGGGATCGACCTCGGCCCCGGATACCTGAGCGCCCAGCTCTTCTACTGGACGGAGGGTGAGATCTCCTGCGGCGCAATCTTCGGTGATCTACTGCTACCGCCGGCGCCCGGATCGTTCACGGTCCTCCGGTTCATGCCCACCACCACCACGGTCATCATCAAGCAGGTCCGCCGAGCGGAAGGTCGCATCTGGGACGGGGTGATCATCGCGCGCGCCGTCATCGACATGTTCTTGAGCAATGTGACGGTGAACGGCACGCTGCTCGATGTCGGCCCGAACTGCAGAACCGTACCAGCCGTCGTGATCGATCTCAGGTCGAATCCCGTCGACTGGGACGTTTTCCTTGGCGGAAAGATTGAAGCCGAGTTCGAGATTCCGCAGTTTTCCGGCTGCGGAGTCTCCGAACCGCTCGACCCACTGTTCACCGGGCTGATCTCGGGGCCGGGTAACCACATCGTGCTCGAGTTCGGCCCGATCAACTTCTGCCCGAACCCGCAAGAGCCGTGTGTACCGCCCCTGTCGGTACGGCGTTGACCGACCAGTGAGCGAGCCCCCGGAGGCGTGCATGGGTGTCGAAGTGGTCGTGGAAGGACTGACGAAGTCCTTCGGTAGCCAGAACATCTGGCGCGACGTCACGCTCACCCTGCCCGCCGGCGAGGTGAGTGGGATGCTCGGCCCGTCCGGCACGGGCAAGTCGGTGTTCCTGAAATGTTTGGTCGGCCTGCTCAAGCCGGAGCAAGGACGGGTCATGGTGAACGGCGTCGACCTGTGCCACTGCTCCGAGCACCAGTTGTACGAGACACGCAAGCTGTTCGGGGTGCTGTTCCAGGACGGCGCCCTGTTCGGGTCCATGAACCTGTACGACAACGTGGCGTTCCCGCTGCGTGAGCACACCAGAAAAGCAGAGAGCCAGATCAAGCGGATCGTGCTCGAAAAGATGGAGATGGTGGGCCTGTCCGGTGCGGAGAAGAAGCTGCCCGGAGAGATCTCCGGTGGTATGCGCAAGCGGGCCGGCCTGGCACGGGCGCTCGTGCTCGACCCGGAGATCATCCTGTGTGACGAGCCGGACTCCGGGCTCGACCCGGTACGTACCGCGTACCTGTCCCAGCTGCTCATCGACCTGAACGCGCAGATCGACGCGACCATCCTGATCGTCACCCACAACATCTCGGTGGCCCGGACCGTGCCGGACAACGTGGGCATGTTGTTCCGCCGCGAGCTGGTCATGTTCGGGCCGCGGGAAGTGCTGCTCACCTCGGACGAGCCGGTCGTGGCCCAGTTCGTCAACGGCCGACGGGCCGGGCCGATCGGCATGGCCGAGGAGAAGGATCAGGCCACCATGGCCGCGGAGGCGGCCACCCTGACCGAAACCCGCCCGGGGGAGCACGTGGTGCCGGGCGTGGTGCCGCAGCTCGAACCCACCCCCGGACTGCCATCACGGCAGGCAGTGGCCCGCCGTAAGGACCGGGTCATGCAGATCCTGCACACCCTGCCTCCTGCCGCCCAGCGGCAGATCGTCGACAGCCTGACCGACGCCGACAAGGTGAGGTACGGGATCGCCGTGTCAACCAGGGGGTACCGCCGGTGACCACACTGCGCGTCGCACAACGCGGACTGGCCGGGATCCGCCAGATCGGCCAGCTCTGCTCGCTGGGCCTCGACGTGTTCCGATTGACCTTCCGGCGGCCGTTCCAGGTCCGCGAATTCGTCAACCAGTGCTGGTTCATCGTGTCGGTCACGATCCTGCCCGCGGCGCTGGTGGCGATCCCGTTCGGTGGGGTGATCGCGCTGCAACTCGGGTCGCTGACCAAGCAGATCGGCGCCCAGTCGTTCACCGGGTCGGCCAGCGTGCTGGCGGTGATCCAGCAGGCCAGCCCGATCATCACCGCGCTGCTCATCGCGGGCGCCGGCGGATCGGCGATCTGCGCGGACCTGGGCTCGCGCAAGATCAGGGAAGAAATCGACGCCATGGAGGCACTCGGCGTCTCCCCGATCCACCGGCTGGTGGTGCCACGGGTGTACGCGGCGGTCGTGATCTGCGTACTGCTCAACGGGATGGTCAGCGTGGTCGGTGTGCTCGGCGGCTATTTCTTCAACGTGATCATGCAGGGTGGCACGCCCGGCGCGTATTTGGCGTCGTTCTCCGCACTCGCCCAGCTGCCGGACCTGTGGATCAGCGAGATCAAGGCGGTGATGTTCGGGTTCGTCGCCGGGGTGGTGGCCGCCCACCGCGGCCTCAATCCGCGTGGCGGGCCGAAAGGCGTCGGCGACGCGGTGAACCAGTCCGTGGTGATCACCTTCCTGTTGCTGTTCTTCCTCAACTTCGTCCTCACCACGATCTACCTGCAGATCGTTCCGCGGAAGGGGTTGTGAGCCATGGTGACCAGGGGTGCGGCGCGGCGACCGGTGGACCGGTCACTGGACACCCTCGGCCGCCTCGGTGACCAGCTCTTGTTCTACCTCCGCGCGTTGCTGTGGATCCCGCGTGCCGCTCGCCGCTACAGCAGGGAGATCGTCCGACTGTTGTCCGAGGTGAGCTTCGGCACCGGCGCGCTCGCGGTGATCGGCGGCACGATCGGCGTGATGGTCGGCATGTCCGTGTTCACCGGCACAGTCGTCGGGCTGCAAGGGTTCTCGGCGCTGAATCAGATCGGCACGTCGGCGTTCGCCGGGTTCCTCTCCGCGTACTTCAACACCCGTGAGATCGCCCCATTGGTCGCCGGGCTCGCGCTGTCCGCGACCGTCGGATCGGGTTTCACCGCCCAACTCGGCGCCATGCGTATCTCCGAGGAGATCGACGCGCTCGAGGTGATCGGCGTGCGGAGTCTGCCATTCCTGGTGACCTGCCGGGTGATCGCCGGGTTCATCGCAATCATCCCGCTGTATGTGATCGGCCTACTCACCTCGTACCTGGCGGCACGGACCATCACGGTCGAGTTCTACCAGCAGTCGGCAGGCACGTACGACCACTACTTCACGCTCTTCCTGCCCCCCGCGGACGTGCTCTGGTCGTTCCTCAAGGCGATCGTGTTCAGCGTGGTGGTCATCCTGGCGCACTGCTACTACGGCTACCGAGCCTCCGGTGGGCCCGCCGGCGTCGGCGTCGCGGTGGGGCGCTCGGTGCGCTGGTCCATCGTGGCCATCAGCGTTCTGGACTTCTTCCTCAGCCTCGCCATCTGGGGCACCACGACGACGGTGAGGATCGCCGGATGAACACTCTCGAAGAGCGCTACCGAAGCACCAGGATGAGGGTGCTGGGCGTGGTGTACGTTGCCGTGGTCGCGGCGTTCCTGGCCTTCACGGTGGCCGTGTACGAAGACGTGTTCGGCACCGACGTCCCGGTCACGTTACGGGCAGGCCAGGCGGGAAACCAGATGCAGGCCGACGCCGACGTCAAGCTGCGCGGCATCGCCGTCGGCAGGGTGCGCTCGGTGACCAGCACCGGCGACGGCGCCGTGCTGGAGCTGGCCATGGACCCGGCCATGATGGACCGCGTCCCGCGGAACGTGTCGGCCCAGCTGCTGCCCAAGACCCTGTTCGGCGAACGTTACGTGAATCTGGTGATGCCGCAGCGGCCCGACACCGTCCGCCTGTCCGCGGGGGATGTGATCGGTCAGGACCGCTCGGCCAACTCCATCGAACTGGAGCGGGTGCTCAACAACCTGTTGCCGCTGTTGCAAACCGTCCAGCCGGAGAAACTGTCCGCCACGTTGACCACCCTGTCGCGGGTGCTGGAAGGACGCGGCAAGCCACTCGGACGGACAATGGTCCAAATAGGACACTACCTTGGCGAGCTGACCCCACAGATGCCCGAGATCAAGGCGGACATCACCAGGTTCGCCACGGTCGCGGACACCTATGGCGACGCCGCCGACGACATCCTCCAAGCACTGAGCGACTTCACGGTCACCAGCAAGACCCTGGTGGACCAGCGGCTCACCCTGCAGGCCATGTATCGGACGCTCACCGCGGCGAGCAGTGACGTGACGGCGTTCCTCCAACACAACAGCGACAACCTGATCGCGCTGACCGGCAGTAGCAGGCCGACCCTGGAGCTGTTCGCCAAGTACGCACCGGGCTACTTATGCATGTTGACCGCGGTCGCCGACTTCGTGCCCAGGGTGGACAAGGCGTTCGGCAAGAACATCGGTGAGCCAGGACTGAAGGTCAATCTGTCGGTGGTGCACGATCGCGGAAAGTACCTGCCCAACCGGGATGAGCCTGTGTACAACGACAAGACCGGGCCGCGCTGTTACGGTCCAGACGCCGAGCCGGCAACGGTATCGCATGTGGACGGTGATGGGCTCGGGCCGGCGAACTCGCCCGCCGAACGACAGATGATCGCCACACTGCTGGCCCCAGCGCTGAAGGTGGAGCCGAACTCGGTGGCGGCGTGGGGCAGCCTGCTGGTCGGTCCGCTGTACCGCGGGGTGGAGGTGAGGGTCGAATGAGCCGGCTGCGCGGACTTGTTGCTCCGCTGATCAAACTGGGCGTGTTCGCGGTGGTAACGGTGACCTCCACCGCGCTGCTCGCCGTCACCATCGCCAACTCCGATCTACGCGCGGCCAAAACCTACACGGCCAGGTTCACCGATGTGACCTCGCTGTCGGTCGGTGACGACGTACGGGTCGCCGGCGTGCGGGTCGGCCAGGTGGAACGGATCGAGCTGGTCGACCGGCGGGTGGCCCTCGTGGGATTTTCGGTGGACGCCCGCCGCAAGCTACCCACGTCCGTCACGGCGACCATCAAGTACCGCAACATGATCGGCCAGCGGTACATCTCGTTGGAACGCGGCGCCGGAGCGGTCGATTCCATCCTGCGTGCCGGAGCGGAGATCCCGCTGGAGCGCACCAAGCCGGCACTGGACCTGACCATCCTGTTCAATGGCTTCAAGCCGCTGTTCCAGGCACTGTCCCCAGACGACGTGAACACACTGTCCCACGAGATCGTGCAGGTGTTGCAAGGTGAGGGTGGGACCGTGGAAAGCCTGCTGCGGCACACCGCGTCGCTCACCGCCACGTTAGCTGACAAGGACAAGGTGATTGGCGAGGTGATCGGCAACCTGAACCAGGTGCTGGACACCGTCAACGCCAGGGGAGACCAACTGTCCAACCTGATCGCCACGCTGCAGCAGTTCGTGTCCGGGTTCGCCCAGGACCGCAAACCCATTGGGGAGGCCATTGGCGCGCTCGCCGAGCTGACCGTCGCGACCGAAGGACTGCTCGAGGATGGCCGCAAGCCACTCAAGGACAGCATTGCCCAGCTCGGCCGGGTCTCGGCGAACCTCGCGGACAACGAGCAGATCGTGGACAGGGCCCTGCACAACCTGCCGGTGAAGATGAACGACATCGGCCGTACGGTCAACTACGGCTCGTGGATGAACTTCTACCTCTGCGCGGCTACCGCACCACCGGTACCCACCGATTCAGCGCCCGTGCTGCCCATACCTCGCGCCGCGGCCCCACCGGCTCCGAACCTGCCAGCAAGGTGTCGACCATGAAATCCTTCCAGGAGCGAAACCAGGTCGTGATCGGCTCGGTCAGCGTGGTCGTGCTGACCCTGCTCGGCCTCGGTGCGTTCTACGCCGACGATCTGCCGATCATCGGAGGCGGTACGACGTACACCGCGCACTTCGGCGAGTCGGCCGGCCTGCTGGCCAGCACCGAGGTCAGGGCGGCAGGCGTGAAAATCGGCACGGTCACCGACGTCGACCTGGAAGGCGACCACGTCCGGGTGCGGTTCCGAGTCACCGACGCGTGGATCGGCGATCGCAGTACGGTGTCGATCGGAATCAAGACCCTGCTCGGGTCCAAGTACCTCGCGGTGGACCCGCAGGGCAGCGCCCCACAGGACCCGAACACGCCGATCCCGAAGGACCGCACGTCGGCGCCGTACGACATCAACCAGGTCTTCGACCAACTGGCCACCACGGTCAACGAGATCGACACGGGCAAGCTCGCCAACGCGCTGGACGTGCTGGCCGAGACGTTCAAAGACTCGCCCCGGCAAGTGAAGTCCGCACTGGATGGTCTGTCGGCGCTGTCCAAGACGATCTCCTCCCGAGACCAGGAACTGGCCGAACTGTTCGCCAACACCCAGCAGCTCAGCAAGACGTTGGCCGACCGCAACGACCAGGTGGAGCGGCTGCTCGAGGACGGCGGCCTGTTGCTGGACGAGATCCGCAAGCGACGGGACTCGATCAGTGCCTTGTTCTCCGGTACCCGGGCGCTGGCCGCCGAGCTGTCCGGACTGGTGTCGGACAACTCCGCGCAGCTGCGTCCCGCACTGGAGCAGCTGGAGCGGGTCAACACCATCCTGCAACGCAACCAGGACAACCTGACCAAGAGCCTGCGGCTGGCCGGCCCTTACTACCGGCTGCTCGGCAACGCCGCGGGCAATGGCCGATGGATCGACCTGTACCTCTGCGACCTGATCCTGCCACCGGGCGTCGAGGTCCCCACCGGTGACTGCCACCCACCGCCACCCGAGGGAGGGAACCGATGAGCGCGCCACACGACAGCACCACCGGTACCGGGAAAGGACTGTGGGCGCTGACCATGCTCACCGTGCTCGCCCTGGTGCTCGCCGCGGGCACGTGGTGGATCATGAGCCCCCTCGGTGGCAAGCGGATCACCGCCTACTTCTCCTCGGCGGTGGGGCTGTACGTAGGCTCCACGGTCCGGGTGCTCGGCATCCCGATCGGTACGGTCGACGAGGTCACACCCCAGGGCCAGCTGGTGCGGGTGACCATGACGGTGGACGCGTCCCGGCCCATCCCGGCCAACGCCAACGCGGTCGTGGTCGCGCCCAGCCTGGTCAGCGACCGGTTTGTGCAGCTGTCCCCGGTGTACGTGGGCGGCGCCCAGCTCGACGACGGCTCGGTGATCCCGGTGGAACGCACCATCACCCCGGTCGAGCTGGACGAGCTGTACAAGAGCCTGGACCGGTTGTCGGTGGCGCTCGGCCCGGACGGCGCCAACGCCGACGGCGCCGTGTCCAGGATGCTGGACGTGCTCGCCGCCAACATCAAGGGCAACGGCGCCACCGTCAACGAGACCATCAAGCAGTTCGCCGAGTCGTCCAGGACCCTTGCCGGGTCTGCGGACCAGCTGTTCGGCACGGTCGACGGCATCCAGCGGTTCACCACCATGTTGGCCCGCAACGACGCTCACGTGGTGGAGTTCACCAAGCAGTTACGGGACGTGTCGGCGAACCTCGCGGCCGAGCGGACCGAGCTGGCCGGCGCGCTGGCCGAGCTGGCCTCGGCTTTGGAGCAGGTGCGCGGTTTCATCAACGACAACCGGGAAAAGATCAAGTCCAATGTAGACAAGCTGATCGGCATCACCGAGATACTGGTGGACCAGCGGGCGTCCCTGGCCGAGGCGCTGGACGTGGCGCCGAACGCGGTTACCAACCTGATGAACGCGATCAACCCCGCGACCGGTGCCCTGGAGTCCCGGGCCAACCTGCTCGAATGGTTCCCGGGCTCGATGGTCGCCTGCAACCTGCCGACGTCGGGTACCGCGGTCACCTCACTCACCCAGGGCTGCCGGGAACTGCGGCCGGCCGCGGGTGCGGCCGAGGGCGGACCTTCGTTGCCACTGCCGGCCGTCGGCACCACGTACTCCTCGGCGGAGGGGCGCTGACATGAGCGTTCGACTGCTGGAACGCGGCCTCGTCGGGATGTGCTTGCTGGTGCTGACTGCCTGCGGCGCAGGTGGGTTCAATGGCGTCTATACCGTTCCCTTGCCCGGCGGCGCGGACCTCGGCGACCATCCGTACCGGGTGCGGGTGCAGTTCGACAACGTGCTGGACCTGGTCCCGCAGGCCGGGGTGAAGGTCAACGACGTCCCGGTCGGCAAAGTGGAACGGATCGACGTCGCTGAGGACGGCTGGACCGCCGAGGTGGTCCTGATCGTGCGCGGTGACGTGGTGCTGCCTGCGAACGCGTCGGCGAGTGTCCGCCAGTTCAGCTTGCTCGGCGAGAAGTTCGTGGAGCTCGGTGCGCCGCGTGGTGAACCGGGTGTCGGCAGGTTGACCGACAACGCGGTGATCCCACGGGAACGCAGCAACCGCAACGCGGAGATCGAAGAGGTCTTCGGCGCGTTGTCCCTGCTGCTCAACGGCGGCGGCGTGGGACAGTTCCAGCAGATCGCCCGCGAGGTGAACAACGCGTTGGCCGGCAACGAACAGGGCCTGCGCGCGTTGCTGGCCAACACCGACACGTTCATCCGTGAGCTCGACACGCACCGTGGTGAGATCACCAGGGCGCTGGACAGCCTGAACCGGTTGTCAGCCACCGTGGCCGGCCAGCGCGGCCAGATCGACGGGATTCTCGGCCAGCTCGGCCCCGGTATCGCGGTGCTGGCCGAGCAACGCAAGGACCTGGTCGCCCTGCTGCGGTCGCTGGACGCGCTGGCCGACGTGGCGGTGACCACGGTCAACAAGTCCAAGGACGACATTGTCGCGGACCTCAAGGCGCTCGCACCGGTCCTGCGCAACCTCGCCGATGCGGGCAAGAAACTGCCCGAGTCGTTCGAGCTGCTGCTGACCTACCCGTTCACCGACTATGCGGCGGCCACCGCGGTCAAAGGGGACTATGTGAACCTTTTCATCGACCTGCTGCCACCCAGGACCGAGGCACCGGGGCCGGATGGTCCGGCGATGCCGCTGCCGCCCATGGATGCACCGGTCATCCAGCGAGGTGACGGCTGATGCTGACCCGCAAGATCAAGATCCAGGTCATCGTGTTCGTGGTGATCGCTCTGCTCGGCATGACCTACGTCGGCGCCAGCTATGCCGGGCTGGACCGGCTCGTCGGCGGCAGTGGCATCGTGGTGAAGGCCGAGATGCCCGAGGCCGGCGGCCTGTTCACCAACTCCGAGGTGACTTACCGTGGCGTGCGGGTTGGCCGGGTCGGGCCGATGCGGCTGACCGACACGGGCATCGAGGCGGACCTGTACCTGGACCACTCGGCCCCGGACATACCGGTCCACCTGGACGCGGTAGTCACCAACCGGTCCGCGGTCGGCGAGCAGTACCTCGACCTGAGACCTCGACGCGACGACGGGCCGTACCTCACCGACGGGTCGGTGATACCCCGATCCGCGATCGACCTGCCACCGCCTGTCGAAGACGTTCTGACCAATTTGGACAAGCTGGTGGCTTCGGTGCCGCAGGACTCGCTGCGTACCGTGATCCACGAACTGGACGAGTCGTTCCGTGGCCGGGGCACCGATCTGCAGACGCTGCTGGACACCCAGGCCGCCTTCACCGCCAAGGCAACCGAGTACCTTCCGCAGACCAAGAACCTGATCACCGACGCGGGCGTGGTCCTGCTGTCCCAGAGCAACCAGTCGTCGGCGATCCGGTCGTTCAGCACCGACGCCCGGTTGCTCGCCGACCAGCTCAAGCGATCCGACAGCGACCTGCGCCGGCTGTTCGCCGCGACACCGCCGGTGTCCGAACAGGTCAGTGCCCTGTTGCGGGAGTCGGGTCAGGGGATCGGCCTGCTGCTGGCGAATCTGCGCACCCCGGCCCAGGTGTTCGAGACCAGGCTCGGCGCGGCGGAACATCTGCTCAGCGCCTACCCGCGCGCGATCAGTGCGGGTTACCGGGTGATCGGATCGGACGGGACGGGCAACTTCGTCATGGTGCTGAACTTCAGCAACCCGCCACCGTGCCGTTCCGGGTACGAGAGCACGGAGAACCGGGATGGGAAGAACGTCGAAACCGTGCCGCTGAACACCCTTGTCCGGTGCGCGTTACCGCGTGGCCACGAAACCTCGGTACGCGGATCGCAGAACGCGCCCAAAGGTGGCCCGGTTCCCAACCCTGTGCTGCCCGGGGTATTGGCGTTGACGGCGCCGGAATCCGACCCGCCTTCCCTACATCAGCTCCTTGGACTCAAGGGAGGTGACCGGTGATGTCCCAGCTGACCCGGCGTAGGACGGGGTTGGTGTTCGCGGTGGTCCTCGTGATCGGCGCAGCTGCCTTCGCGGGCTGGTTCGGCTGGTCGTGGACACGAGCCTCGGCGGACGCGGACAACTACGTCGAGACCAGGGAGGAGGTGCTGCGCGTGGGGGAGCAGGGCATCGCCAACCTCACCACCATGGACCACCGCGCCGTCGACGAGGGGCTGAACCGCTGGCTGTCGTCGTCCACCGGCGCCTTGCGGGACAGCCTTGTCCAGGGCATGGACGAAAGCAGGAAACAGATCGCCGAGGGGAAGACGGTCACCGTGGGCAAGGTGGTGGACGCCGCGGTGACCGAATTGGAAGTGGCCAGCGGCATCGCCCGGGTGATCGCGGCCGTGGAGATCACCGTGACGCCCGACGGCGGCCGGCCAGTGGTGAAGCGCAACCGCTTCGAGGCCGGGCTGGACCGTACCGAGGCGGGGTGGCGGCTGAGTTCCCTGCGCGCCGTTGTGGTAGGTGAGTCATGACCATCAAACCGGCCAAACGGCGCAGGACCCCCGTCCGCCGTCCCCGGGTCGCCGGTCGGAACCGACCCACTGCGCGCGCCAACGGACGCCGCGAGGTCACCGACCCCGTGCCCGAACCCGCGTCGCAACCCGAGGTTGACGAGGAAGTCGCGGTCGAGGCCGAGGAATCGACACCGCGTCGCCCCGGTGCGGCCGTGGTGCTGATCCTGGTGGCCGCGGTGCTTGCCGGGCTCGGAGTGTTCTTCATGGTCGAGGCGCGGTCCGCGGAGACAGTTGGCAATGTCGCGCTGCTTGACACCAGGGCGACCACCGAGGTCAACGGGCAAGTCAAGAACGCGCTGGAGCGGATCTTCTCGTTCAGCTACGACAACGTCGACGCCACCGGCAACGCGGCCAGGCAGGTGCTCGCCGGGACGGCGGTGGGCGAGTACGAGAAGCTGATCGACCAGGTGAAGGCGGAGGCACCGGCCCAGAAGCTGGTGCTGTCCACCAAGGTGACCACGGCCGGGGTGCGGATGCTGGACGGCGATCGGGCCCAGCTACTGGTCTTCCTGGACCAGGTGGCCACGAGGGTGGACACGGACAAGACCAGCGGCAGCGCGGCGGCGTTGACCGTCAAGGCCGAGCGGCAGGACGATATCTGGAAGATCAACGAACTCGTCCCGCGCTGAACCGTACTCGTGAGTGTCTTGTCCGAACATTGTCCGACAAGACACTCACGAGTGGGCACGGCTCAGTCCCACCTGATGGCGAGGGTCAACGAAATAGTGTTACTCGGACCGGGGATGAGACAGTTCAGAACAGGAGTGGAAGACCCGCAGCCGGAGAAATCGGGAATCGTATATGTGCCGAGCAGGTCACCGCCTTCGATCGGGTTGAAGCCGGGTGCTGACTTGAGATGGATTTCGGCCGGCCTTTCCGTCCTGCAGTTGTTCCCGACGAACAGCGGGAACCCAACCGCGTGGACGTCGCTGAGCTTGATCGCAACGTTCGCGTCCGCCTCGACAACGCCGTCGGTGATGGTCCCGACAATCGGGCCCTGCTGGATCATCGTGACCGTGGCCGTGGTCGGGAAGAGCCCGAAGATCTTGAAGCTTCCGCTGGCCGGAGGCAGCTGCATGTCCGCGGTGAACCGGCCGGTCGCGCCCTCCAGGTCGACTACGAGCTTGCCGGGCCCGAGCGCCAGGGTCGCGTCCAACTTCTCGATCGTGGAGCTGCCCTTGACCACGTCGTAGCGGAAAACGGGCTCGGCGGACGCGATTCCGGCGCCGATGCCCGCGGCGGCGAGGCAGACGATCGCCCCGATGGCGGCCAGCCGTGCCGCCCCGATCCTCGACGAATGCCTCCAACGTCTCAACATGCTCAACCTCCGCTATTGCCTTGGTGCGACAATGGAAAAGAGTGCCGGATCGATAATCGTGTTTTTCGACCCCGGTCAGCCTACTGGCCAGCACGTTACCGTTCCTGTGGTGGCGCTACAAGAGTGCGACTGGTAGATTGCTCGGTTTGACGCAGGGCCCATCCGGAATTGTCATCCCGGTGACTGTGGATAGCATGGAATTTGTTCGAACCATGAGTCGTCATGGCGAGTGGTGGCGGAATGGTGAGCAGTTCCGCGACCGCGGCGTGCCGGAGGAGAAGCCAACGGACTCGAGCTGCTCAACAGCCTCGGCCGGACCTGGGTCGGCGAGGTCCGGGGGCGGTGGCAACGTTGACGTGGAGGCCGACGACACACCCAGCCATCCCCGTCCAACAAGTGACCCGTGAATGGTCGGGTCGCTAGCACCACCCCCCCTCCTACGACAGCGTCGGTGAGTTCCCCAATCGTCGTCAGACGGTGGGCGAGGATGCTGCGAGCATGAGATGCAGGTGGGGGTGTGGCGTGGTCAGCTGTCCCTTTCGGACATAACTACAGTACAGCTTCGTAATGAGTGGGGGCTACGACGGAACACCCCGTCCGCCGGTACCACCCCGCTGCGCGTGGTGCCTAGCGTCCGTTTCGGGAGTTCCACGATGAAACGGAGAACGACCGATGTACACCCGCTCGCTGCTCATTGGCATCGTCACCGCCGCCACCGCTCTGCTCGGTGGCCCCGCCGCCCCCACTGCCGCCAGCACGGAAAGGCTGCAACGTGCCGAGACGAACCAGTCCGCCCGCCAAGACCCGCTGAGAGACGTCTACCGGTCCGTCGTCTCCCTGCAACGGGCAGGAAGGCATTACTGCGGCGGCGTGCTCATCACCCCGTCCTGGGTTGTCGCATCCAGAGCCTGCGTTCAGGGTGTTTCCCCACAGATGATCCACGTCCGGGTTGGCTCCAACCGCACCAAGGGCGGCGTTCTGACGGCGGTAACCCGCATCGTGCCGCAGCCAGGTCGCGGCGACATCGCGCTGATCGAACTCGCTCGAGCTGTGCCGCGTACACGTGTCACGGTTGCTGCAGAATCCCCGCCACCCGACACCGACACGTTGCTTGTCGCGTGGGGTTACTGTCAGCGTGACGATTGCGACTCCCTCCGCCATCTCCCAGCCACGGTTGTGTCGGACGAACGGTGTAGCGAGGGGGCGATCGAAGGGCAGACCGAGATCTGCACGAGACCACACGTCGTTCGGGTGCCCAATCTGCCCTGCTACGGAGACGTAGGTACACCACAGGTCATCAAGATTGGACACCGGTGGGAACTGATTGGCGTCCTCAGCCGTCCCGTTGATACGAGGGGTTGTGGCATCACGAATGTGATCTACACTGACCTACCCGCTCACCGAGGGTGGATCGAGCGGCACACCGGCCCGTTGGCGCAACTTCTTTCGCCCGTACTTCGCGACATACCGACACACCGGCCCGCTGCCTGACCCTCGGCGACTTCCTCCAGGGCCGCGTCCACGCGACGCTCGCTGCGCTCCCGCAGAGCCCGGGCGCGAGGCCGAGCGAGCTGAACCGGGCCGTCCGCTCGCTCCAGGCCCAAGTCGAGAGTGCAGAGGTGGGATGCAGAGGCGGAACTGGATCTGGCAGAAGAACGCGAACAGCCCACCTCACGACTGTTCGCGATCAGCCGTGACATGGCCACCTGGCCGGATCACCTCCAACTCGAACACCAAGGCGGGTACGTCCACCTCGACCTCGATCAGCTCACCGTCGTCCAAGACACCGAGTTGGAGCCGGCGGTACCCCGCCCGCTCATCCTCGACCCGCCAACGCAGGTCTGGTTCCGTTCGAAAGTGAACCAGCGCCGTCATGGAGCTGAGGATCATGCACCGCGCCCGATCGCGGCAGGCCCCGAACTGCGAACCGATGTCGCGCTACCAGAGCACGGGCAGTCGCTCGGGAGTCCGCTTCATGAACCGAGTGCGCCACACGAGCTGATCCATCGGTACCGCGATGTCGAGACCCGGCATGTATTTCAGCAGCACGTCTAACGCGATCTCAGCGTGTTTGCGTCCGAGCGCGCTGGCCGGACAGTAGTGCTTACCGCCGCCAAACGAGAAGTGAGAGGAATTGTTCGGCCGATGCAGGTCGACCTTTTCGGGCTCTGCGAAGACGTTCGGGTCGAAGTTGGCTCCCTCCACCGACACGAGCACGAGCTCGCCCCTCTTGACCAGCACATCGCCGAGCCGGATGTCGTCGGTCGCGATCCGAGGGAGGGCGTCACCGATGGACAGGTTGATCCGCAGCAGTTCCTCGACACCGTCGGGAATGAGGTCGCGGTCATCGACGAGACGATCCCGCAAGTCCTTGTGCTGGATGAGTGAAACCAGTGCCATGGTAAGGAATCCTGATGTCGAGATCACCCCGGCGCCGAACAGCGTGACGCCGACCGTGGCGAGCATGTCGTCGGTGAGGTGCACATAGTCCAGATCACCGCGTAGCGCGGCAAGATCGGCCATGAGACCGGTCGTGGTCGGATCGTCGAGACGTTTCGTCATGTACGTGATGTCCCGGTCCCAGTTCAGCTTGGCCGCAGGGATGGGTTCGGCGGAGTTCATGAACGCGATATGCAGGCTGCGCATCAACTTCGGCGCGTCCTGTTGTGGGATGCCGAGGATGTGGCAGTGTAGCGCAGCCGAGTACGGCTCGGCGAAGTCGTTGCGCAGGTCGGCGGGAGCGCCTTCGGCGGTGACGCTCCTCACGAGCGTCTCCGCGGTGGTGCGCATGAACTCTTCGAGACCAGGCGCCTTGGGGTTGAGCGCCTTCATCACGGCTTTGCGTAGTCCCGCGTGGGTGATGTTGCCCATATTGTTGACAACCTCGGGCGGGATGGTCAGCGCGTACTGGCGGGGAACGCCGGGGGTGGATGTCTCCTTCAGTGAAAACCGACTGTCGTGCAGAACCTTATTGCACAGCGCGTGGGACGAGACCAGCCAGGCCTCGTCACCCGCGATCGTGCGCACCTTGCGGACGGGTGTGGTGTCGCGCAGCATGGTGACCTCATCGGGGAGCCGGTCGCCGCGCGCGGAGAAAGGAAAATCGAGAACGTCGGCACTCATGCGTTGTCTCCGATGGGCGTGACGATGGCGTGGCCTTGATTGCGGGAGGCACGAAGGCCAGAACCTCGCGCGTAGAGGAGTTCGGCCATGGGCAGCAGTTGGTGGTAGCAGTTCAGCGATGACGGGACGCCCAAGATCGCCGGCGTATCGAGAAACAACGGAGCCTCCGCGCAGATGTAGTCCAAGCACACCCGCTTCTGGTGTGTGGTGGGCGCCTTCCCCTCGAGCAACTTGGTGGAAAGGAACCGTTCCACCAACGTCTCGCAGACCACGCGGAACTTCTCGTCGACTTCCAGTCGGCGGATCAGGTCCCCGCGCAGTGCGAGATAGGCTTGGTTGCTCTCGAACGCGGAAATCGGATGCGCGAAAACGCGCCGTCGTCTGGGATCGACCTCCACGACGGTTCGGGTGACCTTGGCGCGCACGCCACGCAAGTTCTTCGCTGCCTTGCGGCGGGCGTCGATCTCGGTATAGCCGAGCGCCTGGTACATGTCGGCGACGCGGACGTCGGTGTAGATGAAGTCCACGCGGTCAAAATGTGCCAGTCCCCAGCGGGCGAGATCGTGGATCCGACGTGCGGAGAAGTAGCTGTTGCCGGGAGAAACGCCGATGACTGCGTGGTCACGGTCGGCGTAGATGACGTGACAATGGGGGGTGTACGGACGGATGCGGAATCCTTCCCGCGTAATGATTTCGGTCGGCGTTGACGTTGAGACAGCTGCTGTCGTCACGAAACGCTGTACCCTCCATGCCGCTAGTCCCTATGGACCTCGTGCCCATGGTGTGGCGGCACCGCATGCGAAACTAGCGACTGTCCAACAGAGAGTCAACGCGTGATCTCACGCAGTAAGTTTCACCCGGTGGGTGTGATCGAATCGTTGTGATGCGTTCGGTTGGGCTGGACTGAAAAGACTACCGATCTCGAACCGGTGGGCTAACGACCTCATGCGCGGTCAGCGCCGTAGTCTGGGATGGTTTTGGTGTGACTCGTGTCGGTGTGCTCCGGGAGCGTCGGGTGACGTGCCCGTAGCCGGAAGTCCACGGATCGACGGGCTGAGCGCCACCGGTTCATCTCCTTCATCTTCGGCAAGCCCCGCACCAACGCCATGAAGGCCCTGGTCATCACCGACGTGCACGGGTGATTGCTGTTCTGTGGAGCCCTGTGTCGCGGCGACACACCCGCATCACCCAATCCCGCCGGTCCGGTCTGGTCGATTCGGCCAGGTCATCACCCCCACCGTAAGGCACCGCAAGAAGTGGTTGGCATGCATTCCCGGCATCGCGGAACTGCATGCCGCGCCACGGAAAGCACACGCACCAAGGCGGATCCGGGTCGAGCACGCTGTCGCCTACCTGACGAACTGGCGAGCACTGACTCGCCACCACGGCCGACGTGACATCCTGCCCGACTGTCCGCGCCGTCGCCGGCCTACTCTGCGATCATTGACACCCCCCACCGCCGACGGCAGCCGATCGAAGCACTCCCCGTACGCCGCACCATGTGGATCCGCCACTAAGCGGCCAGACACGTCGCCTCATCAACTATGCACGAGGTCGTTGGTCGTGCCGGCCGGCACCCAGCCGTCGGCCAGCCCGCGGTCGTAGCGCCTGTGAATCTGGTGCGATCGGCCATCGCCGGAAAAAATGATCCCGTCCTCCGGCTTGGCGCGCGCCCAGATCAGCAGACCCCGTCCGAGTCCGCTCGACCACCACACCGCGCAAATGCGGCAGGAGCATCCAACCAAACGATCACGGCGCGAATATGATCACAAATATCCGATGGGCACCTGGACCCAGCTTCCATCCAGTTGGTCATTCGACTTTGGAGGGGCGCCATATTCACCGGTCCGTGTGGTCTTACGTCCTTGTGTATCGACCACTGGCGTGTCAGCCACGTGTCGGCAAAAAGATCAAGGTAGTAGTTGGACAGTAGTCAGCAGTTTGAAAGGTGGCGCGGCGCAGTAGCCCATCGTCCGCACCGCCGGTCAATGAATCAACAATTGGACGACATGTCGGGGGCGTCGGTGATAGCTGACACAGCGAATCCGGCTGAGGCGGGGGACGGTCCGGTCGTGCCGACACGAGATCAGGTCGTCGGGGTGACACCGTTCGGGCGGCCGGCCGCGCGGCTGACGGTGGCCGTGGCCCGCGCCGGGGGGCTCGGCGTCCTGGACCTGGGTCGCGACCGCGAGCGGGCGCTGGCCGCCCTGGACGAGGTCACCGGATGGTGGGGCGGTCCGTTCGGAGTCCGCGTCCCGGCCGGTTGTGATGTGCGGCCCGAGGAGCTCCCGCCCGCCGTCGACACCATCCTGGTCGATGCCCCCGCGTTCGCCACGGCGTTGCCGTATGGGCGGGGCCGAAGGCTGTGGGCGGAGGTCGTCGACCTGGCAGAGGCGTACGCGGCGCTGCGGCAGGGTGCACACGGCCTGATTGCCCGGGGCTGCGAGGCCGGCGGCCGGGTGGGTGAGCTCACCACGTTCGTCCTGTTGCAGCAGCTGTTGTCGGACCGCCGGCTGCGTGTGCCGGTGTGGGCGGCCGGCGGTATCGGTCTGCACACCGCCGCCGCCGCAATCGTGGGGGGTGCCGCGGGGGTGGTGCTGGACGCCCAGCTCGCGCTGGTCCGGGAGACGGACCTGCCGGCTGAGCTCGGTGCCGCGCTGGAGGCGATGGACGGTCGTGAGACCCGCCTGGTGGCGGGGCACCGCGTCTATACCCGGCCCGACCTGCCCAGGTTCGATCCGGCGGAGACCGTCCGCCGGATTGGCGCGGTGGACCTGCGTACCCAGCTGGTGCCCGTGGGACAGGACGGCGCGTTGGCCGGACCGCTCGCGGCCCGCTACCACACCGCGGGAGGCGTGGTCCAGGCCGTGCGGGAGCAGCTCTCCACGCATCTGCTCGCCGCGCTCCGGGCCCAACCGCTCGCCCCCAGGGAACATCTGCCCGGGGTGCCCGCAGCCGATGGTTTGTCCGGTGAAGGGACCCTCCGCGACGCTGGGAACGCCGCCCGTTACCCGGTGATCCAGGGACCGATGACCCGGGTGAGCGATCGGGCCGCATTCGCTGCGGCGGTCGCGCAGGACGGCAGCCTGCCGCTGCTGGCGCTCGCGCTGATGAGCGGTCAGGAGGTGCGGCAACTGCTCGCGGACACCGCCGACCGGCTTGGCGACCGGCCATGGGGTGTCGGTGTGCTCGGGTTCGCCCCGCCCGAGATCCGGGAGGCCCAGCTCGCCGTCGTGCGGGAGTTCCGGCCGCCCTACGCGTTGATCGCCGGCGGCCTCCCCGCGCAGGCTGCCTCGCTCGAGGCGGCCGGAACCAGCACCTACCTACACGTTCCGACACCGGGTCTGTTGGTGCGGTTTCTGCGCAGGGGCGCACGGAAATTCGTCTTCGAAGGGCGGGAATGCGGTGGGCACGTCGGGCCGTTGGCCAGCTTCCCGCTCTGGGAGACACAGCTTGCCGGGTTGCTGGAGTTCACCGAGCATCACCCTGAGGCCGCCACCGAGCTGTCGGTGGCCTTCGCCGGCGGCATCCACGACGCGCGGTCGGCCGCCATGGTCGCCGCGCTCGCGGGTCCGCTGGCCGAACGCGGCGCCGACATCCGGATCCTGATGGGTACCGCCTACCTCTTCACCGACGAGGCGGTCGCGGCCGGAGCGATCCAGCCCGGTTTCCAGCGCGCCGCCGTCCAGTGCGACCGGACCGTCCTGCTGCAGACGTCCCCGGGCCATGCCACCCGTTGCGCGCACAGCCCGTACGTTGACGAGTTCGCCGCCACCCGGCGGGAACTGGAGGAGTCCGGTACGAGCAGGCAGGACATGTGGGTGCGGCTGGAGAAGCTCAACCTCGGCCGCCTGCGGATCGCCAGCAAGGGGCTCCGCCGCCAGGGGGATCGTCTGCTGGCGGTGGACGACGAGGAACAGCGCCGCGAGGGCCTGTTCATGATCGGTCAGGTCGCGGCGCTGCGGTCGGCGACCACGAGCATCGCCAGCCTGCACGAGCAGGTCACCGCCGGGGCCACCCGGTTCCTCGCCGCCCGCGCCGCCCACTTGGGCATCGACCTCGCCCGGACCGGGGTCGCCAACGGGCCCGGCAGGGACACCCGGCCGCTGGACATCGCCATCGTGGGCATCGGCTGCGTCTACCCGTGGGCACGGAACGCCGACGAGTTCTGGGCCAACATCGTCGGTGGCGTCGACGCCGTGACCGAGGTGCCCGCCGAGCGCTGGGATCCGGAGGTCTACTACGACCCTGCCGGCGTGCCGGGAGAGAAGACCCCGTCCAAGTGGGGCGGGTTCCTGCCGGACGTGCCGTTCGACGCGTTGGCGTACGGCATCCCGCCGAACTCGCTCGGCAGTATCGAGCCGATCCAGTTGCTGGCCCTGGATGTCGCCTCCCGGGCGCTGGCCGACGCCGGCTACGCCGACCGGCCGTTCGACCGCTCCCGCACCGCGGTCTTCTTCGGCGCCGAGGCCGGGACCGACCTCAGCGCCGCCTACAGCACCCGGGCCCTGCTGCCCCAGTACTTCGGTGCGGTGCCCGCAGAGCTGGACCAGCGGCTGCCGAGACTCACCGAAGACTCCTTCCCCGGAGTACTCACCAACGTGATCGCCGGGCGAATCGCCAACCGGCTGAACCTCGGCGGCGCCAACTACACGGTGGACGCCGCCTGCGCCGCATCCCTCGCCGCCCTGGACGCGGCGTGCAAGGAGCTCACCGCCGGGACCAGCGACATGGTCCTGTGCGGTGGTGCCGACCTGCACAACAGCATCCACGACTACCTGCTCTTCGCCTCGGTGCACGCGCTCTCGCCCAGCGGTCGGTGCGCCGCCTTCGACGCCGACGGCGACGGGATCACCCTCGGTGAGGGCGTGGCCTGCGTGGTGCTCAAGCGGCTGGCCGATGCGGAGCGGGACGGCGACCGGGTGTACGCGGTCATCAAGTCGGTGGCGGGATCCAGTGACGGCCGCTCCCTCGGACTCACCGCACCCCGGGCGGCGGGCCAACGGCTGGCGTTGGAGCGGGCGTACGGGCTGGCCGGCGTCTCTCCCGCCCAGGTCGGACTCATCGAGGCACACGGCACCGGGACCGCGGTCGGGGACCGTACCGAGCTGACCACCCTGACCGAGACCTTCACCGCCGCGGGCGCCCGGCCGGGCAGCATCGCGCTCGGCTCGGTGAAATCGCAGATCGGCCACACCAAGTGCGCCGCCGGACTGGCTGGGCTGATCAAGACCGCCTACGCCCTGCACACCGGGATCCGGCCCGCCACCCTGCACCTGCGCAAGCCCATCGCCGCCTGGTCTGCGGGCACCAGCCCGTTCAGCTTCGACCGGGCCGCCCGGCCGTGGCCGGTGCCGCCCGGTGAGCGGTTCGCCGGAGTGAGCGCCTTCGGCTTCGGCGGTGCCAACTTCCACGCGGTGCTCGCCGGCTACGACGGCGCCCCGGAGCCGGTCTCCGGGCTTGCCGAGTGGCCCGCCGAGTTGTTCCTCATCCGGGGGACCGACCGTGCGGCCGCACACGCGGAACTGGACCGGATCGGCGACCTGCTCTCGCGGGGCGAGCCACGCCTGCGCGACCTCGCCCGGACGTCCGGCAACGGCCAGGGGCCGGTCCAGGTCGCGATCGTGGCCACCGGTTCCGCCGACCTGGCGGACAAGCTCGCCGCCGCCCGCGAGTTCCGTAGGGCCCCCGGGGTGTTCCCCGCCCTGGACGGTGCGCGCGGGAAGGTCGCGTTCCTGTATCCCGGGCAGGGCAGCCAGCGGCCGGGCATGCTGCGGGAGCTCTTCCTGGCCTTCCCCCGGTTGCAGCGGTTCCTTCGCCTGGCCGGCGGTCGGTATGCCGACGTGATGTTCCCGCCCGCCGCGTTCACCCAGCAGGAGATCCAACAGCAGCGTGCGGCCGTCACCGACACCCGGGCGGCCCAGCCGGCCCTGGGCA
>NZ_BMMK01000016.1:0-94927 GCF_014645795.1 Longimycelium tulufanense
GTCACAACCCGATCTTGGACACCCTTCGCCTGTCTCCAGGGACCACCCCGACTTCGGAATTACTCGTCTAGTGGCCGGTAACGACTGCAGTGGGCGTAGAAGTCGGCTCGGATACCCACCACGACACGGAGCCGGCTGGCCTGGGCCGTGGCGGCGGTGAGGAGCGCATCCAGGAACTGGGCACGTTCCCGTGGCTCCTGACAGAGCGTGAAGAGCTCCTCGAACTGGTCGACGACGAATACCAGCTCAACCGGATCTGGGTGATCGGCCAACGCCTGACGCACCAGTCGGTGCAACGCGCGGGGCTCGGTAGCCAGCTCGTCGTTCATCTGGCCCGGCGTGTGGCCGGTGAGACGGGCCAGGTGGATCGCGCATTCCTCCAGCGGACGCGGTCCCGGGGTCATCATCACCGTCGGCCAGGAACACCCGTCGACCAGCGTCTCGGTCCGAACCGCCGGCAACAGGCCGGCTCGGAGCAGCGAGGTCTTGCCCGCACCCGACGCGCCGACAACCCCGACGAACCGTCCCTGCAGCAGACGACGGACCAGCTGCTCGACCAGCCGCTGCCGACCAAAGAACCGGTCGGCGTCCTCGACCCGGAACGCGCTCAGCCCGACATACGGCGCGTCCCCGGTGTCCTCGACATCGACGACGGGCGTGGCCAGCTCGCTCACCAGTTCCCGCCAGCGCCGTTCCCACTCCCCGACATCCCCCTCGCAGGCGCGCACAAACGCCAATGTCACCATCAGGCTGGGAAGCTTCCTACCGCTGGCCGCCCCGGACAGCGCTGACGCCGACACATGCGCACGGGCGGCGAGTTCCCGGTACGACGGACAGCCCACCTTCTCCCGCAACAGCCGCAGATCCCGCGCGAACTGCAGCAATGGGCCGTCGCCTGCATCCAGTGGGCACTCTCTCCGTGGCACCCCATCACCCCCAGTGGTCCGCAGCGATTGTGCAGACTTTGTTGTTTACCGTCGATCCACCGACCGTGCACAACGCCCGACCGCTACACAGTCGGAACGTCGCCCACCAGCCCAACGGTGGCGGGGGCACCACGCCTCCACGGGAAAACGCCGCGATTGCTTCCTTTCAGACCGGCGGAATGAACACCGCAGTTCGCTATCCGATTGATCGAGAGGTTGTGAGGACGCGTGCCGAGGACAAGAACCACAGCCATGTCAGTCGCCTTGTTCGCATCACTGGTCTCACTGATCGCCACAGGAGCTCCGGCATCAGCCGACACATCCAGAAGCATGGAACTCTCCTGCACACCGGGCTGGGTGTGCTTGTGGGAGCACCCTAACGGAACCGGTGCGCGCATCAGCTGGCGCCCGAGTGAAGGGAACGTCTTCATCGGCGACAAGAACAGGCGCCTGGTAGACCATGTTAGCTCGTTCATTGTGAACACAGGGGATGGCGTATGCCTGCAGGACAGCACCATACCCCAAGAAAGGCGGAGGTACCGAATCGGCGAAGAGAGGACAAACTACTACTTGGAGTTCGGAAACAGGGTTGACCGTATTCGTCCACACGATGAGTGCGTCTGACATCCGATGGACATTGAGTACACCGCGCCACTTTTGCACTGCTCGCGCCTGATAGGTGAGTGACGTTCGGGAAGTGAATAAGCCTGGAAAGCCTCCCGGGGTTCTGGCAGCGACGGCTGACGTTGGCCCCCGGGAGGCTTTCCGGAAACTGATGGGCGACTCGTTGACGAACTGGCGGATCGCGAGATCGGACTCCAGTGTCGTGATGTCACGGTTGACAGTGGCCATCGCGAGACCATCCGAGGACGCTTACCGGCGACATCCTGAACATGATCACCTGTTGGGGCCCTGCTCCCGCGAAAGCGGGAGGCCCAGTCGTGCAGGGGATACGAGCATGCACCAGTAGTTGCCGTGGCGGCGGCACGGCGGGTCGGGCTTGGCTGCGCCGCTGCCACTTGATCACGCGGACGGATGTCCCCGCAATGACGACGACTGATCTCCTGCGGCTGGAAGGTGCCCAGCCACCCGCCACCGTCGCAGGACGCGGCGGCCGTAGTTGTTGGTGCCGGCGATGCGGTCCAGCTCCGCGCCGGTCGGCGTGTGCCCCTTGGCCCGCTCGGTCTGGTAGTAAGCCCACATCCGTTGCTCGGCCGTCGGCTCCGCCTGCTCCCGAGACCCGGCTGAGATCACCGAGAGCCGGACTGGTCGTGCGGTCTCGTCATCCGTCTCGGTTGTCCCGGTGGTCTCGTGTCGGGTCTCGGACATGGTCTCGGTGCGGTGGCGTTTGAATGCCCGGTTCAGCAGCTCCACCGACAGCAGCAACGCCAACGGAGGGCAGGCCGCAACCGCAATGGGGAACATGCTCAACTCGGGCGCGGCGGCTAAATTGGCACAAAGCGAGAGGGAGACCCCAAACAGGAAAGACACCCAAGCCGACCACTGACCGGTGGCCCGATTGCGTACGCCCTGTCCAATCTTCCACAGCTCGACCGTGGCGGTCATCAACATGCCGTCCACGATCAGTGGCCAGATCGCCGCCGTGATCTTGTCCGCGCCGAACCGCAACGCAAACTCGCGCCCGTGGCGGTAAGAGGCGTAGGCGGCGCCGAGCACGACCAGTGCGACGCCGGCGATCTGTATCCACAGCGCCCGGCTCGGTCGTGGAGTCTGGGCGTTCGGCTCTGTGATCACCGGAGACCACCACCCACACGGCGCCCGGTCGTCACTGGATCGACGCCGGCCGCCTCTACACAGCCCTTGACCTCGGCGAACACCCGGGAGCCGGTCGCCGAGCGGCCGGCCGGAACGGACCGGGAACCACAGATGCGCAGGTAGCCACGTTCGCACATGACGCAGGCCAGGCCGTCGCCTGGCGAGGCGGCCGGGTCGATAGTGATCATCGCAGGGGTCATCGGGTACCACCGCCCGCCACCACGCGGCGAGTACCCACCGGCTTGATCCGGATCTCAGGCCCCTCCACAGTGAGGGTGTTCGGGTTATGAAGCGTTAGGCCCACCGGTTCAGGGGACGTGTGTCCGCGGAAAGCGCGGACCGCGTCGCCCGTTGTGTTTGTCGCGGGGGCCGAGCCCCCGCGGACCCCCACGGTGCGAGTTCCTTGCGACCCAGCGTGGTTGCTCTGGCACTGGACCAACATCGGTTGGTCCCTACAGGACGTATCAGGCCCACTCGCTCGGCGTGGCGAAGCTCCCGGGGCCTCACGGCTGGTTGCCGTGGTGGCTTCGGGTTGCGAAACGTCGTCGCCTTTTGGGTTGTGTGTCTGAGGAAAGCGCGAACCACGTCGCCTGCCGGGCGAAAGCCGCCGAGGTGGGGGAGTGTGGTAGCCGAAGCAAGGATCGGTCTGTCCGGCCCGGACCGGGGCTTTCAGCTCGGTCGGCGAAGAATCGCTATACCCGATGTCGCGGGTGTGGGCAAGGGTTTCTTCCACAGTTGTCAGTCGTGCTGCCGAAGGCGACCGAAGCGCCGCTTCCCGGCGGAAACCGCGGCTAGGTTCGGCTCAGCCGGAGATCATGCGGCGAAAACCACAGATCACTGGGGAGGAAGCTTCCTGATGCCGACCAACCTGACCGACGAGGACTTCGCCTCGTTCGATGTTGAGGAACTGTCCGTTCTGGACGTCGAGGACGCGGTGGCCCTGCCCGAGATGGGCGCCTCGGCCTCGCCGCACTGGTGGTGCTGTTCCTCGTCGTCGTCCTCGTCCTGCTGCTGACGAGTCGCCAACCCTGCCGACCCAGGAGAGACCGTGAACAACGTGATCACCGACGAGGACTTCGCCTCGTTCGATGTTGAGGAACTGTCCGTTCTGGACGTCAAGGACGCGGTGGCCCTGCCCGAGATGGGCGCGTCGCACAGCAACTGGCTGTGCTGTTCTTCTTCGTCCTCGTCGTCCTGCTGCTGAGAAACACCACCCGCATACGTGAGGGCTGGGAACTCGGGGTTCCCAGCCCTCACGTATGTTCAGCGTCAGGATGAGTGACCGCATCTGGCTTCCCTGCCGTGCGCCCATCCCGTGCGGCACATCCAGATGCGCAAGAAGTCAGGCCGTCAGCTTGGGCATCACCTCGGTGGCGAACAGCTCCAGGCTGCGGGCCGCAACGTCGTAGGGCATACCACCGTAGTCGACCTGCCAGACGATGCTGTCCACCTGCCCGACCTGCTCGATGAACTGCTCGGTGCGCCGCAACACCGACTCCGGTGAGCCCACGATCGCACTACCGCTGGTGCGCAGGTCACGCGGCGTCAAAGTGCGCAAATAGCGTGACATCCCGGTGTAGGAGGGGTAGTCCCGGGACGCCGAGGCGTTCCACGAGTCGGTGGCCGAGGTCCACACCTGGAGGTACCTGGCCAGGTGCGGATCGGCCATGCGCCTGGCGTCGGCGTCGGTCTCGGCGACCAGCAGCGGCAGGCTGGCCACCACCCGCGGTCGGGGCGTCGCCGCGCTGGACGGTTCGAAGGCGTCCACATAGGAACGGACCTGCCTGGTATTCATGGCCAGGCCGCTCGGTGTGATCAACAGGCCGTGTCCCAGCTGCCCGACGCGGACGAAACTCGCGTCGGTCTTCACTGCCGCGACGTAGACGGGTGGGTGCGGTTGTTGCGTCGGCCTGGGCAGGATCGTGGCGTCGGAGAAGGAGAAGAAGTCGGTCTTCTCCGTCACGTCCTCCTCGGTCCACAGCCGGACCACTGCGGCGACGGTGGCCTCGAAACGTTCCCGGCTGCCGTCCATCGGCACCTCGAAAGTCTCGAATTCATAGGGCAGGTAGGCCCTCGCGAAGCCGACGTCCAGCCTGCCTCCCGAGATGGCGTCCACCATCGAGGCGTAGGAGGCCAGCTTGACGGGGTGGTGGAAGCTGGGCAGTACGCATCCGGTCATCAGCCGGACCCGTTCGGTCCGTGCGGCCACCGCCGCCAGGAACGTCAGTGGGCTCGGGCAGTACCCGCCGTAGGGGTGCAGGTAGTGCTCGGTCATCTTGACGTGGCTGTAGCCGAGCCGGTCGGCCAGCCGGGACATCGCGAACACGTCACGGTAGTAGTCCGCACCGGTGTGCGTGCTCGGGTCGACGTCAGGCAACAGAGAAATCCCGAACTCCATTGTCTTGCCACCTAGTCCTTCTCGCTGTTGCCGTGTTCGTTCGTGACGGGCTCGATGACGCCCTCGCGGTGCAACCTGCGCAGTACGGCCGCCCTGCTCGGGTCGTCCGCCAGCCAGGTCAGGTCCGCAGCCCTACAGCGGCGAGACGCCAGCAGTTGACGCAATCCCGGTTCGATCCGGGCGGGCACCCGTACATCCCGGCCTGGCATGCGCAACACCGCGGCGTCCCCGTGCAGGTCAATGCCAAGTACACCCTCGGACCTGACCCGGAACTCGGCGGTGAGATAGTCCGGGTCGGCCAGCACGGCCGTGACGGGCTGCCGGGCCGGTGGCGCGAACATCGCCAACGCCGAGGACCGGATCGCGGCCGCGATGTCGGTCAGGTCGGTCTCCTGGAGCCAGGCCACCGCCTCCGCCCGGATCTCGGCCAGTTCCGCCAGCGCTGCGTCGGCATCGGCCGTGAAGGCTGCCGGCAGTGCTTCCTTCAGCGCCGACGCCCGTCCGGCCCGTGCTGCCAGCTCGGTAAAGGCCCAGTACCGCGTCAGCGTGTACAGGGTGATCGTGATGTGCAGCGAGGTCACCTCGCGCGTGCGTGCCGCGTGAATCCACCCGCGAGGCAACCACAGACTGTCGCCCGGCCGCAGCGTGAGCTCACCCCAGGCAGGGGTGCCCGGCGCCACCAATTCGGCTCGACCCGAGCCCGACCGGATCCGCTCCCAACTCTCGTGTGGCAATGGTGCCTCGACAACGGGCTCGTGCAGCACCCAGTCCTTCTCACCCTCGATCTGGAGGATGAAGACGTCCTGCACGTCGTAGTGCAGGTGGAAGCCCTGTGCCTTGGGTGGGGTGAGGTAGCCGTTCGCGTGAACCGGGTGGCCGAGGTCTCGCGCCAAGGTGCGGCAGAAGTCCCCGAGCGGTCGCCAGTACTCCTGAAGTCCCTGCATGACCAGTGTGGCGCCGCGCTCCAGCAGGTCCGCCATCCTGCCGGTGTCGGGTACGTCCGGGTACAGCAAGCTCGCCCGGCTGTAGTCGGGCTCGGCGAGCACCTCACCGTCGGCAACCATCCGGAAGGCGGGCCTGCGCAACGCCTGTCCGGACAACATCTCGTCCAACGCGGCAAGGGAAAGCAGGTCGGTGAACTTGCCTTCGCTGCGCCAGAGGGTGGGCTCGCGCGGCCATGTCCGGGTAAACGTTTCGGTGTCGGTCACCAGACGCCCGAGTGCGGAAAAGACCGGTTCGGCCATCACCGGCTCCTCTCGGTCTCAGCGGCTTCCAGCAGTTCGGCGAGCACGATGTGCAGGAAGAACTCCTCCGCGACGCTCATGCCCAACCGGTTGCAGAACATGTGGAGGTGCGAGAACAGGATTCGTTCGGACCTCGGCTGTGCCCGCGTGTCGTGTTCCGACACCGATTGCCAGTAGGGCCATGCTTCGGCCAGCTCGCGTCCCCATGCGGCGACCGGGCCGGTGGTGATCGGCTCGGCAAGGTGCGGTGCGGTCGCCACCAGCCGGGCCGCTCGCTCGCCGGCCGTGTTGACCAATGCATCGAGCTCGGCCTGCGACCTTCCGGCTCTGTGCAGCCAGCTCAGCCAGGAGTTGGCCGCTGCCCGGCAGCAGGCGATGCGTGCGGCCGGGTCCCCGATGACGTCCAACGCTGTCGCCAAGGAGCGCAAGGCAAAGCCGGTTTGAGCGTGTGAGGTCGGCTCGCGCTGCAGGAAGGCCAGCACAAGTCGGCTGGATGTGACGAACAGTCGCTCTGACAGCGGGATGAGCGCCTCACCGCCGTAGCGGTTGAACTCGGGCACATAGACCGCCCGGTACAGACCGGGAGCACGGAGCCTGCCCGGCTCGATCGTCGTACCTTCCTCCCCGGCCTGGCCCATTCCTGCCGCGTACGCCTCGTAAGTAGCGGCGTCCAGCGTGGTCTCCCCAGCGGCGAGCTGGTTCACGGCTGCCAGCCGCTTCCTCATTTCCGCGTCGATCTGGCCCGCTGACCTTGCGTCCAGGTCACCGATCCGGACCCGCAGGTGCGGCCCACCCTGCCAGTAACGCAGGAAGAACCAGTGCTGGCAACCCTCGACAGCCGGAGCCACCACCTCGCGCAGCGCCCGAACGTGCATTTCCGGGGTCGGTGCGGCCAGGTGCAGTTGCCACGCGGTCCACTCCCTCACGGCGCACCCCCTAGACCCTCAGGTCCAACATTGGCTCGGTGAACCGACACGTCCCCGACAACACACTCAGCAACGTCAGCTCACCGGGAGGCAGCCGCAGCACAGACTGCGTGTCCAGGTCCTCGAAGGCTCTAGTGGGTCGGGCGAACAGCCCGTGTGCGGCGCCGGACAGACAGACGCCCTGGGCCAGCCAGCCTGTGCAGTACTGGGCCAGCGTCCAGCCACCGGGGCCGAAACGGTCCACCAGCCTGGGCACATTGACGGAGAACGTGCAGACCGAGGACAGGTTGCGGATGGCGTTGTCGAAGTCGGTGGCGACTTGGACGCCGTAGCAGGTCTGAAGCTGCTGCAGGATCGTCGGATCGGCGACGACGTGCTCCAAGTGACCGTTCCGGAAGCGGTACACCCCGGTGTCGAACCCGTCGACGTCCTGCAGGGTCACTGTCGTGGTGATCTCGGTGGCGACCTCGCGCATGACCGGATGCGGCGGTGGAACGCTGAGCCATGCCGCGAGCTCGGCAACCACCGTCTTTGGCATCCTGCGGCGCCGGGCGATCATCCCTGCCATGTGGGGCGGGACCCGTCCCGAGCTGCGGTCGAAGAACACCTCGGCCCAGGATCTCCCCGAGTTGACGACTGCGCGAGCGATCCCCTGCGGCGCAACGAGTTCCGGCACCGGCCGTGCCCCGAGAACCGCACGGTTGGCGCCAACGACGAGGTTGAGGATCGCGGCGCCATGCGGGTCCAGCTCGGGCAGCTCGATCTTGGTGGACAACGCTGGCGGCGACGGAGCCGGCGCATCGAGTTCCACGATCAGCGGCAGTGCCCACTCGCCGTACGGCCGTAGGGCGAGCCGGTCCATGGTCCGCACGGAATCAGCGTCGGGCAGGCGCAGAGCCGCCTCATATCCGAACAGTTCCAGCGCGACATACAAGGCCCGCAGGTTCACACCGAGTTCGAGGTCCACCAACGGTCCGCGCAGTCGCTCGTAGAAGTACGGCAGGTGCGTATACCGGCCGGCCAGCACGATGCGACTCGCGGTGCCCTCGCCGACCTGGACCAGAGCATGGCGGTACGGGTCGAGCCACCAGGATTTCCCGACGTGCTCCGCATAGATGTGGATCGGGAACTTGCTCCGCACCGACGGGTAGCCCCGGTGGTCATTGAAGACGTGTGACGGCTCACGCCGTTGCAGTCCGAAACCCGCGACCAACATCTGTCCGAATCGCGCGGCGTTGTCCGCAGACACCGATGGTCGGCCGTTCGGGAACCCGGCCTCCGAGAGGAGGTCGGTGACGCCGTACGGCAGCGGCCGAGTGCTCTCGGACATCAAGCCGGGTGGCTGCTGTTCGGC
This sequence comes from Longimycelium tulufanense, assembly GCF_014645795.1. Taxonomy (GTDB): domain Bacteria; phylum Actinomycetota; class Actinomycetes; order Mycobacteriales; family Pseudonocardiaceae; genus Longimycelium; species Longimycelium tulufanense. The sequence continues at coordinate 8,625 of NZ_BMMK01000016.1, forward strand.
GGTGGTCTTCGCGCCCCGTTCGGGCACGATGGGGTTGGTGACGATCGTCTTCCCCGAGCCTTGTGCGAAGGCGAACCGCAAGATCTTGTCGGTGTGCACGGCAACCTCTCAGGGAAACGGATGGGGTCGGAGCGGGAGGGTGTGCTCGTCCGGGACAACTCCCACGTCGTCCAGCGCGGCCCGCAACCGGGGCAATCCGACCAGGCGCTGCTGGGCATGGCCGAAGCACATCGGCACGATTCCCGGGACGGCCGCCTTGACCACGGCAAAACCGAGGTCGCGGTGCTCGACCGTGGACTGGTCGACAAGGACGATGTCGTCGAGCCCCGCGGCGGAGAAACATCTCGCGACGAAGTTCAGTGCGCCGAGCACGTCCCCGGCAGCCGCCTCGACGAGCAGGCCCGGCCAACCGGGAAATGCGCGGTGCAGCGGCAGAACAGGTCCACCCAGATACGATTCGACGATCGGCAGGGTTGCGGGCAGCTGGTACAGCCGGACGTGGTCCTCGAGCTGGGTGATCTCCCAGGGATCGGCCAGCAGCGGGACGCAGTCGTCCTCCGTCCACGCCGGCGGCTGGCTGGTGATCTGCGCCAGCTCCCACAGTGCCGCACGTACCGCACCAAGGGGATCGACACCCGATCCTGCGGCCGAGTACGAGGCCGGAAACGCCCGAGCCCGATTGATCGCCAGTCCCCACACCACCGGAACCCCGAGGTCGTGGCTGGCGACGAGCAGATGCGTGTCGAACCCGTTCGCGTCGATCAGGTCCAGCAGCGATCCGCTCGTCGGATCGTCCACGGTGGCCGGATCGACGCGGGGCAACGGCTGACCGCGGTGCCAGGACGTCAGAAACGAGTCACGTTCGGCCAGCTCCAGCAGCGAGTGCAGGGCGGCCTCCTCGACGGTGCTGCCCAGGGCGCAGCCGCTGGAGGACTCGTCGAAGTAATTGCGTCGGCGGGTGGCGGGCAGCCGACGACTCGCGTGGTAGTCCAACCGGTGTTCGTTCTCGTACAGGTAGAAACCGATCTCGGCGGGTACCAGGATTGGCTCACCATCAGCGATCCGGTTACCCCATACCCAGTCGATGGGCGTGTCGTCGTGGTAGGGCAACACCGTGCAGTGGCGGTGTTCGAGTTGTTGCCGTGTGTACGAACCGAATCGAGCCGGATCGATCGCATACCTGGCGACTCGTCTGTACGGGGTGTTCGTGACCAGTTCACGGTGATGGGGAAAGCCACCCATCCGCTCGTAGGTCTCCAGGATGGCAATGGTCTCCGCACTCGCGAGATCCACAGCGCGTCCATAGCCGACGTTGCGGGAGTCAGGGGCGAATGCCCCAGTCATGGCGAACGGCGTGTTGATCTCACGCATCAACTGCAGGACCGGGCCGAAGCGCGTGTCGACCAGTTCGTTCCGCAACGCCTTCGCGGTCAGCTCGATCCCTTCGCGCCGATCACGCACCGGCGGATGCTGTGCGGTCGGACGGGGGGACAGCCGACGATGGATCCGGGCACCTTCCAACCTGGGTGTGCATACCGGGCAGTGCAGGCTGCGTCGGATCCGGTGCCTGGCCACCCTGCGGGTGGACACCGCGATCAGCTCGCCCGCGCGCAGCGGGCGCTCGCGCACCACGATGTCCAGCAGCTCATCAAGCAGCGGCGCGCCATAGATCGGCGCCGAGACGGGCTCGGCGAGCCGATCCAGCAGCGGGTGGTCGACCGCGACCCGCCCCCGATATTCGGCGCAGGCACTGCACCCGGCCGCGTCCCGATTGATCCATAGTGGACCAACCAGCACCTCGTCGCCGAGGTGACGAACGGAGAGGTGCGCGCGGCCATGGTGTGCCGACTCGGACCAGGTCTTGCGTTCCCAGCTCAGATCCCAACCGCGGTTCACCGCAATCGCGGCGTCACCGCCGGCTGTGGCCAGGGCTTGGGCGTCCACCCGATCGCCGCGCCGCCAGCCGGGACCGAACCGGATGTCAGCCATCGAAACCAACTCGGCCGAAAGAGAGCCCAATCTCACCGATCAGCTCGTCCGCGGCCACGCGCCAACCAACCAGACGTTGTCCGCGCTGCGCACAGACCTTCACCACCTGTGTCACCAACTCACCGACTGTGGTGGCGTCCGCCTCGTTCAAGGCGCTGGTGGCCACGGTCCGGCCGAAGAGATCGGACCCGTACACCCGCCGGACCTGCATTCGTGCCAACCCGTCCCCGACGGCGGCGAACACGGCCTGGGTGGTTGTCGCGCCCCAGCCCGACGACAGAACGGACCCGTCCCGCGCGTCCAGGAGCGTGGCGAGCATCCAACCCAACCCAGCCACGTGCCCCAGCCGTACCCGCACGGGGACGAGTTCGTGATCCTCCAGCGTCCGCCAGAGTCGCCGTGTGTTTCCCTCGGTCACGTCGGCGTACTCCACCCCTGCACCAGGTTCGGCGACGTCGGCCAGCAGCTGAAGAGCGCCGTCGAGCAGCCATCGGTCGAGGGTGAGACCGGCGGCCGCGACACCGTCACCGGCCGGGAAGTGGGCACGGAAGGCGGCGAGTCCGGCCTCCACGGTCGCCGCGCTGGTGTCGCCCGCCCAGCGCACGACCAGTTCGCCACCGACGGCCCGGGCCCCCGACAGGGCGATCGGCAACTGCGGCAGGTCGGGCGGCGTCACCGATTCCACAAGACCGGTCCACCTCGCGGTGACCGCCTCCATCCTCGCCACGGCGTCGGTGGCCGAGGGCAGGTCGGTGCCGGTGGACGGGGTGAGCTGGACCGGTACGACCCGTGCGGAACCGGGCGCGGCAAGATGCACGGTGTCCATCGCCAGGGTCCGCCCGGACAACACGTACGCGGTGCCCGGTTCCGCCAGCCCCGCGAGCTCGTCCAGCACGAGTTGCCCGGCGAGTGCTCCGGCGAGCGCGAGAGCGGTCGGTTCGGCGATCGGATCAGCGGGATCCCCCCACAACGCCGCACGCTCGGCAAGCTCGGTGCCGTCCCCACCGGCAGGCCCCACCGTGGCCACCACATCACCCACCCGGACCGGGATCCGGAGCGTGGATTCCGGGAGCGGGCCCGGGGCTTCCCCCACGACGACGACGGCATCCGCACGAGCAGGCAACTTCTGCATGGACACCTCGGGCAGCCGACGAACCGTCGCTGCTGCCTGCGCCACATCGGGCGTGGACAACACGATGTCACTCACACCGGCCGCGGCCAAGCCGCGGGCGGCCGGCAGTACCGCAGCCCCCGAACCGTGCAGCACGACAGTGGCATGACGCAAGATCTCGAACGCCCGGTACGGGTCCTCGGACCTGGACTCCAGGTACTGCAGGACCGCGGTGTAACGCTCGTACACCTCGGGGTCGGGCGGCGACACGGTGAGCTTGTCCAAGGGCAGCATCACGCCCTTCGCGTCCAGTGTCTTCACCAGGTAGCGGACAATCGGCAACGCCGACTCGTTACCGAGCGCCCCGACCAGTTCCTCCTCGCTGGTTCCCCGCTCCAGCAGCGGGACACACACATCAGCCACAGTGGACAGGGCCGCGGGTCCGTTGACGACAAACTTCGTCGTGCCGTTGCCGAAGTAGACTCCGCCGGGCAGCGGTGCGTAGTGCAGGCCCGGCCGCAGCTTGAGCTCCATCAGGCATCGCCTCCGAACCGCTGCCCGGGCCTGCGCAACAGCTCAACGACCCACTCCAGGGCATGGGACGAGGAACCGACCGACGGCAACGCTTCTTCCAGGTAGCCGGAGCCGCGGCGTCCCATCATCCGCGGCAACACATGGGTGATCAGGCTGCTCGTCAAATCCACGTACTGTGGCTTGCCCCGCCGGCGCTGGGCAAAGGTCGCAGCGAAGTCCTCGTCCGCCCCGGCAAAGCCGGCGACCGGCTGAGCCTTCAGCAGTACCTCCTCGCTGACGTCATGGAGGGCGCGCCAGCGGTTCAGGCGCAGGAGCCGCTCCGTGGGATCCAACTCCGTAGGCAGGGCGATCGCGTCGAACTCCGCACCGCCGTACCAGCGCCGACGCGCGAACACGACCCTGCCCGCACGCAACCGCGGCACGCTCACGGTGTTGTCGGTGCCACGACCAGATCGCTGATGCCAGCGCCCGGACACGTCACGCACCAGCCGTCCGCCAGTGCCCAGCCAGTTGGCCAGCCGCAACGGGTACGGGTACAGCTCCGGCATTGCCGCCCCGAGCGTGAGGACCCGCAGTCGCCGGCCATCAGCGTCCTCGACGTGCAACCGGTCGGTGTCCACGTCGTGCACCAACCGCATGGAGTACCAGTCGTCAGCGTCCAGCCCCTCCGCGAGCACCGGCTGGTGGTGGTTGACGCTCAGGCCGTGCAGGCCGCGGTCCTCCACGATCTGCTCGCCGAACCAGTCCCGGAGTTGCGCACCAAGGCGCGTCGCCGCGGTACCGTTCATCGCGGTGTCGGCAGCGAGGAATCGTCCCAGGAGCATCCCGTGGCCGGCGTACGCATCGTTGAACACCAGGTCATCGCCTGCCGTCTGCACCAACACGCCGTAGGACAGGGCTTCGGCACGGAACCTGGCGGGCAGGTCAGCCACCAGAGCCGCCAGCTCCTCGGAGCTCCAGCTCACCTCGGGAGCGCCCGCTGCGTCAGCACCGTCGATGTCGGCGTACAGTCGTTCGAGCACCCGATTCCGTAGCTGGTGTAGGTCTGCCAATGATTGGTCCTCCGGGCCGAGTTCCGCCGTATCTTCCGGGTTGAGTACCTGCTCGCGCCGGTACACCGTCGTCACCAGGCCCTCGGCGCAGTCCGTCAACGCAACATTGGCCCCGGCGCCGAACTGCTCGACGAACGCTGCCGAAGCCAACGCCCGAACGTCGTGCATCCGGTCGAAGACCGAGAGCAACTCGACAGTGTTGTTCAGGTCGGTGAGCGCCTCGCGGTAGTTCTCCGGTGAGATCTGCCGCGGTGCACCGATGTAGTCCTCGTTCACGGTGAGCAAAGCCGGTCGCCCGACCGAGTGGGACAGCGAAGCGGTGACCTCCGCGATCGCGTCGAGCCGGTGGCGACGGTCGGCGGGTGAGTCACTGGACAGCGCCCGCAGCTGGCTCGACAGCTCGGCAAGGGTGCCCTGCCGCGTATCGGCGAAGCCGCGGGCAACGTCCGACTGCAGCGGTGGTAGCGCCGAGTCCGGACCCGCAACCGAGCACAACATGCCCACTCGCAACGCCGAACCGACGAGTCTGCTCGCGTCGTTGCCGTCGATCCGTAGCTGCTCGGACAGCTCGCGGGTCAGTGTGCTCGCGCGCCGGGGCCCCATGGCTGCCAGCTGCAGCAGAGCGTGCAGGGTGTCGGTGAGCGGTGCCGAGAGCCGACGCGCTTCGCTACCCGCCGTGCGCAGGAAGGTCACGGTTGTGGAGTCCGGGTTGATCCGCAACGACGGTGCCCGCTGGAGCCAAGGGTCCTCGGCGACCGTGCCGATGCCGCTGGCGACATAGTTGAACATTGCGACGTCGAAGGAGAACAGCGAGGTAGCGCCCTGGTACTCGAAGTCACCGAGCGGTGTGCCCTCCGGCGAGGTCACGGCGAGACCGACCGCGGTGAACCGGGACAGCGGTGAGGTGCGGACCATCGCCCTGGTCAGGTACTGCAGCAGGCCACGTTCCGACTTGCGCATCCGCGGAGTCATCGGCTTCTGGTAGGTAACCGCGGCGTGGTAGATCTCGGGCGAGGCCAGTGCCAGCGCACACCGCAGGTCCTCGTCGGCCAGCAGATCCCGCACGATCTGGCGTTCGTGCTCGATCGCCTCCGGGTAGTCCTTGCGAACCTGTTCGGCAAGCGCGTCCCTTCGCCCGGCCAGCTCCAGCCACCGTCGGGTGGCCGACGGCGGGTCGTTGGGCGCCGCCTTGATCGACCGTCCATTGTGTATGGCCCGACGAAGCTTCATCAATGCGTTGCGCCGGTTACCCTCGGCAGTACCGATCACGGAGTACAGCTCGTCGGAGCACTTCGGAGCGAGTCTGTTGAGCTCCTGCTCCAACGTGCACAGCTCATTGAGCATCATCACGAGCGGCTCGTACACAATGCGTTGCCGCGTGAGCGGGTTGGCCCGCCACAGCCAGATGTCACCGTGCGGCGCGGGCGGCTGCTGAACCTCGATGGCGCGTGCGGTCAGTTCCGCGGTGGTCATGAGAAGGCCCTCCGAATCTTGGCCCGCAGCACGGCGGAACCCAGGACGAACCCGCCGACCGCCCAGCAGGAGAGCACGATCGCGACAGTGCCGCGCTCCCAGCTCCCCGCGGGCTCGGCAACGGCCAACGCGTCGGGCAGCAGGGCCGAGCGCATCCCCTGCGCCATCCACTTGAGTGGGAACACCGCCCCGACGTACTGGAGCCAGTTCGGAAGCCCCGTAAAGACGAAGTAGACGCCGGAGATGAACTGCAACACGATGAACGGGAACTGGATCACGCCGCCCGCGCTACGCCCGTCCGAGGCCAGCGAGCCGACGAGTACACCGAGCAGCGCGGTGGCCACGATGCCCAGCGCGAACACCCAGCCGAAGGTCAGCCAGCGCGCCGGATCGCCGGGCAGCACGAAGCCGAACACGAGCACGGTGACCACCAGCACCGCGGCCACCTGGGCCACCGCGAGCGCCAACACGAACACGATCTTGGCCACGAAGTACGAGGACAGCGTGAAGGGAGTCGCGGAAAGGCGAGTGAACGTGCCGTCGGAGAAATCCATGCTGATCCCGAAAGCCATCCCGCCGAAAGCAGCCGACATGATCGCGGAGGCGACGACCCCGGAGACCACCACGTCGTGCATCGGCACTCCGGTGTCACCGACGGTGCCCGAGAACAGCGTGCCGAACATGAGCATCAGGACGATCGGCAGCGCCACATTGAACACCAGCGCCGGAACATTGCGGGCGAACGCGCGGATCTCCCCGGCTGCCCGTGCCACGCCCATCCCGACGCTGCTGGGCACCGCGGTGGTCACGACGACCTCCCGATCAGGTCCAGATAGCGTTCCTCCAGCGACAGCCGGCGGACCTGGAGGTCCTGGACCTGCCAGCCGAAGCGATCGACGAGCCCACGGAGCACGGCGTTGACGTCGTCGGTGCGCACCTGTTCCGGCCCTGCAGGCCCGGTCCAGCTCACCACGGCGTCGTCGCGGTGGGCGCCCAGTTCCGCCGGGGTGGCGAGCTGCCGGATCACCCCTCGATCGAGCACACAGACCCGGTCGGCCAGTTGTTCGGCCTCGTCCAGGTAGTGCGTGGTGAGCAGGATGGCGGTGCCGCGCCCGGACAGCTCGCGGACGAAGCGCCAGAACTCCCTGCGTGCCTCGGGGTCGAACCCGGTGGTCGGCTCGTCGAGGAACAGCAGCTCGGGTCGGCCGACCACGCCGATCGCCACGTCCAGCCGGCGGCGTTGGCCGCCGGAGAGCTTGCGCACCAGCTGGTCGTGTTCGTCGGCGAGACCGACCTGGGCCAGGGCCTCGGACACCGGAAGCGGATCGGCGAAGAAACGGCCGAACAGCCCGACCAGCTCGCCCACCCGCCAGTCCGCGTGATCGTTGGTCGACTGTGGCACGACACCGATCCGGTCCCGCCAGGCGCGGCGCGGCTTGGCCGGATCGCGTCCCAGCACCGACACCTGGCCACTGCCGCGCTGCCGTAGTCCGGCGAGGATCTGCACAATCGTCGTCTTGCCCGCACCGTTCGGACCCAGCAGCCCGAATACCTCCCCAGGCGCGATCCGGAAGCTGACGCCGTCGACGGCCGTCTTGCGGCCATATCGCTTGACGAGCCCCTCGACCTCGACCACCCAGCTCATGACGACACCCGTTCCAGACGTTCACGCCAGGTCTCGCCGGTGACCTCATCGGTGACCTCGGCCAGCGCATAGCAGAGGTAGAACCGTTGCAGTGGCGAGATGTCGAGCAGCGGGAGCTGGCGGTAGAACAGGTTGAGCAGCAACCGGTATCCGATGAACCAGCTTCCCGGACTGCTGGTTACCCGGGAGGCCGTCACTGCGGCGTGGAACTCGCTGGGGCCACGGTTGTTCTTGCTCGGGTCGAACGTGTCGGTGGTGACGGTGGCGTCCCCACTGGGAGCCAACGAGGCCACCACCTCGTCATTGAGAACCCCGCTCTCGACGGCGGCGTCGAACTGGCCGGCGCAGTACGCGAAGGCACTCCGCCACCGCGCGGCGAGGCAGCTTTCACCACCCTCCAGCACCGCGCGCACCACGCGCTCGACCCGGGGTCGATCCGTAGCCAGGCGGTGGTCGAAGTGGATCCGCACGTCGGCGCTGCCCCGTTGCCAATGCAGGAACGCCTCCGCGTGCGAACGGAAGGAGAAGCTGCCGAAGGCGATACCCCACGGATGGGATTCGGCCAAGGCCGCAAACGCCTCGGCCACCCCGCTGAGCACCTGCGAGCGGGTCGGCACGCTGAGCGTGAGTCGTACCGGCTCGAACATTCTGGCCAGTGCGCTCTCCCGCAGCGGAGCGACCTCGCCCTGCCAGGGGTTGACCTCGCTGTCAGCCACTTCGGAAACCGTGCGGTGCGGCAACAGCGGTAGGTACGGTGGCGGAACTTGTTCCATTGCACCGAACTCGGCAGCAGTGCGCAGATAGTCCTGTTCGCTCCGATACCCCTCAGGCAACTCGCGGGCCACGGCCTGCACCCGCTCACGCAGCTCGTCCTCCGGCACGTGCCGGCCGGGCTCGGCGCGGGTGACCAGGTCGACGTGCGAGCCGTGCAGCCAACCGCGTTGCAGAAACACCGTGTAGACACCGTGTTCGTGGCGTAGCCAGGCGCCGACGTCAGCCAGCCCGGCAACGAGATCGCGCAGCGAGTCCGCGTGCGAGTACACGCGAAGCGCGGTGAGCGCACCTCTGTGTGCCGCCGCACCGGCGTCGCGTGCGGAGACCTGGACAGAGCACATCCGCAAATCCCCCAGCTCGGTCAACCAGGCACCGTGTGGGTGCTGAAACCCGATGAGCGGAAGCTACCTCCGGTGCAGGCGGAGAGGGAAGAAAAAGGTCTTGTCGGGCACTGTCAGATCTGGCACTGCCCCATGCGGCAGTGCGGGCCACATTCGTGTTCCTCTGCTAGCCTGAAATGGCGGGAACGTTTTCGGCGCCCACGAAGGGACGCGACATGGGGAAGAGGCTGCTGGGGATCGCGCTCGTCGCGATATGGGCTGTCGCTATCGTGCTGATGGTCAAGAACCACACGTTCTGGTACATCCTGGTGCCGTTGATCGCCAGCGGTGCGCTCGGCCCGATCTGGGGAAGAAAGCGCAGGTCAGCGGGATGACGTGGGGTCGGACCCGGGAGAATCGAGACGGGTTCGTCGCTGCGGGTCGGCAGCGGTTCCGACGTATCGAGTTGATTCGCAGGATTCAGGGGACGATCGTGTCGAGGGTTGCCACGGCTCGCACACACCCGGTGTAGCTCGTGGCGCCCGTTGCGGGTGCTTCGAGGAAGCTGCACGTAACCGGTATCGACCACTTCTCACCTAGAGCCAGCCGTTCTCCTCGGCCGTTCTGATGGCTTCGGCGCGGGTTCGCGTGCCGGTTTTTCCGATCGCCGAGGATATCTTGTTCCGCACGGTGCCCTCGGACAGGTTCAGTCTCCTGGCCAGCTCCGCGACGGTCGCACCATCGGAGGCGGCACTGAGGATCTCCCGTTCCCGTTCACTCAACGGGGAGTTTCCGTTGACCAGTGATTCGGCCGCAAGAGTCGGGTCAACCACACGGAGTCCGCCGTGGACGCGGCGAACCGCGTCGACCAGGCTCTCCGGCGAGGATTCCTTGACCACGAAACCCGCCACGCCGGCCGCCATCGCACGGGACAGGTAACCGGGACGACCGAAGGTGGTGCAGATGATGACCCGGCAGGACGGCACGGCCTGCCGCAGCCGGGCCGCCGCGTCGATCCCGTTCAGACCGGGCATCTGCACGTCCAGCAGGGCAATGTCCGGTCTGGTGCGTTCGGCGGCGGAAAGGACGTCGTCCCCGGTGCCGACCTCGGCAACGACTTCCATGTCCCGTTCCAGGCCCAGCAGCGCGGACAACGCGCCCCGCACCAGTGCCTGGTCGTCGGCGAGGAGGATCCTGATCACCGCGCCGCCCTGAGCCGGAATCCCTGGCCCGGCACCGATTCCACGTCCAGGCTCCCCCGCACGGCCGCCATCCGCTCGGTGAGCCCGAGCAGCCCGTTACCGGCCCCCGGCCCGGTCGGGCGACCGTTGCCGTTGTCGGCCACCTCAATGCTCGACCTCGTCAGCGCCACCCGGCACCGGCTGGCCCCGCTGTGCCGAATCACGTTGGTCACCCCTTCCCGCAGTACGTACGCGAAGGCCTCGCGCACGACCGGGTCCACCTCGTCGATGCTGCGCGGCAGCTCCGCCTCGATCCCCGCCGCCCGCAGCGCCGCCCCGGCGTTGACCAGCTCCGCGGCCAGGGAGGGCTTGCGGTAGCCGGAGACGGTGGCGCGCACCTCGGCCAGCGAGTTGCCGGCCAACTCCTCGATGGCGCGTAGCTCGGCCACCGGACGTTGCGGGTCCACCCCGTCCTCCAACATCCGCCGCGCCAGCCCGGCCTTCAGCTTGATCGTGGTCAGACTGTGGCCCATCACGTCGTGCAGGTCCCGGCTGAGCCGGGCCCGCTCCTGGGCCACCGCGAGCTCCGCGATCTCGTCCCTGGCCGCGCGCAGATCCGCGTTGGTCCAGATCAGCGCGGAGATGCCGAAGGTGGCAGCGGCAACCGCACCGAGGACCAGGGCGGACTCCACGTCCGGTCGCCCGTCCACGATCGCCGTGGAGACCAGCAGGACCAGCACCGACCCGACGGTCATCGGAATGCTGATCAACCGCGGCAGCACCATCAGCGCCACGCTGACAGTGAACGTCAGGTACAGCAGGAAACGTGGACCGAGCAACACCCCGAGCAGCAATCCCAGCACGAGGAGCGTCCCCGAACCGACGAGCCGCGCACGGTGGCCGGCCGCGGGGCCGAGGACCAGCATGGTCAGCCAACACGCCGCGTACAACACGGCGTCGAGCACGACCACCGCGCCTAGCCACGTCGGATACGGCTCGGACAACACCTGGTGGACCGGCCCCACGAGGTAGATCGCGAACGGTGCGGCAGCGATGGTCCGCCACGCGCGGCCGGGGGCCCATCGGCCGCGCATCGACCGCCACTGCGGCCACGTGTACCACCACGCCCGCTCGAACACGTTCGGAACGGCGCCCTGACTCATCCGCGTGCGCTGTCCCTGCGATAACGCAGCGCCACCAGGCCACCGAGCACCACCGTCCACACCGCCAGCACCAGCGCGCAGCTCGACAGCGCCTCGTGGTGGTCCACCGCGCTGCGGCCGACCTGGCTCATCCAGTAGCTGGGCAACACCCTGGCGAGCTGGTGCATCCAGTCGGGGAGGACCTCGATCGGCACCCACAACCCGCCCAGGATCGCCAGCACCATCATCAACATCGATGTGATGGACTGCATGGAGTCCGACGTGCCGAGCTGGCCCAGCAACAGGCCGAGCAACGCGAAGGGGATCGCGGCCAGCCAGATTCCCACGGTCGCCTGTACCCACTGCGCGCCCGACAGGCGCACGCCCTGGGTGGTGATCGCGACCAGCGGTACCAGGATCACCACGGGAAGCGCGACGCCCAGCCCCGACAGTCCCTTGCCGGTCAGGTAACCGACGCCGGACAGCGGGGTCAACCGGAGTTGCCGCTGCCAGCCGGAGCCCCGTTCCACCGCGACCCGGGCGCCGCTGTAGAGGGCGGCCGACATCGCACCCCACGCGGTCATGTTGATCATGATCACCGAGTGGTAGTCGATCCCGGCGGCGTTGTCGGGGGTGTCGTTGCCGAACAGCTGCGAGAAGAAGACGAACAACACGATCGGGAACGCGACCGTGAAGACCAGGAACCGGGTCGAGCGCATCGTACGGCGCAGCTCGAAGACGAGGTAGCCGGTGTGGATCATCGCTGCTCCTGTTCGGAGGTCAGCGCGAGGAAGGCGGCTTCCAGGCCGACCGAGCTGACCTCGAGGTCCTTGGCGCGGGGGAACTCGATGAGCAGGGCGCGGGCGGCGGCGTCCGCATCCGTGCAGACCAGTTCGATCCGGTCACCGCGCACCGAGGCGGCGGTGACCCCGGGCAGCGCGGCCAGCCGCTCCCGGTCGGCTCCGGGCAGGGTCGCGCGAACGGTACGCCCGGACGCGGCCTCGCGGACCGCGGCCACCGTGCCGTCGGCGACGATTTTGCCGCCGCGCATCAGCACCACCCGGTCGGCGAACTCCTCGGCCTCCTCCAGGTAGTGCGTGGCGAACAACACGGTACGGCCCTGGTCGGTGAACTCCCGCATGGAGGTCCAGAACTCCTTGCGTGCGGAGACGTCCATCGCCGTCGTCGGCTCGTCCAGCACGAGCAGGTCGGGGTTGCCGACCAGCGCGATCGCGAACCGCGTGCGTTGCCGCTGCCCACCGGAAAGCTTGGCACAGCGCCGGTTGGCCACATCCACGATCCCCGACCGACGCAGAACCTCCGCGGTGGGCAGCGGATCGTCGTGCAGGGATCCGACCATGCCGACAACCTCGGCGACCGTGGCGTCCTCCGGCAGCGCGGCCTCCTGCAACATGGCGCCGACCACACCGCGGGTCACCGCCTCGTGCGGGGCCAGCCCGAACACGCTGACGTCGCCGTCGTCCGGTGCGGTGAGTCCCAGGAGCATGTCGATCGTGGTCGACTTGCCTGCCCCGTTGGGACCGAGCAGGGCGACAACCTCTCCCGGGGCGACGACTAGGTCCACGCCGTCGACGGCCACCACGTCGCCGTAGCGTTTGCGCAAGCCCCGCAAGGTGATCGCGGTGCCGACGCGTACCGGTGTCATCCCAACATCCACTGTGGTCACATCCTGAAGCTATGCGGGCCGGCCCGCCCGCACCGATGGGCTCCGTCACCGATCATGCATGACATCCGTCCCGCGGAGTGGTTACAAATGTCATCGGATCCGGGGACGGATGCTCGCTAGCGTTGGGACATGCGGGTGGTGTCCGTCCAGGTAGCGGTAGACAGCCTCGGACCGGCTGTAGACGCCGAGCTTGACGTACAGGCTCTTGAGCCTGCGGTAGAAGCTGCGTTCGGAGATGAACAACTGCTTGGCGATGTCCCGCATGGTCGCGTCGGTGGACAGCAGGGACAGCAGCTGGAGCTCGTCGGCCCGGAGCGCGGGTTCCCGGGGTTCCCGGCTGGCGAGCCGGCGCAGCAGTGCCGGGAGGCCCCGTGGGTCGACAAGACGGTTCCAGACGGCCATGGCGCCGGCTTCGATGAACAACGCCGACAGGCGGCCGTCGAGGTCGGGCACCACGACCACGACCGAGGTGGCGGTGCGGACGATCCGCATCGCCTGGTTGATGTCGCGGTGCGAGCCGGCGGTGAGCACCAGCTCGGTGCCCCGGCCGGCGTCGGTGCCCGCGAGCAGGTCCCAGCGCATCCCGGCGGACTCCACCAGCTGGAGTTCTGCGCGCAGGTCACCGATGCTGCGGGGATCGACCAGGATGCCGGTTCCCTCGGCCGCGGCCGAGGGAACGAGCTGCTGGCCGGCGGACGACGAAGAACTCACGGCTGTCCCCCAAGTCAACAGGCCGTCGTAGGCGTTCCTCAACCAATGCGGGAAAAACGATCTCCCGAGATCCACATTTGACAGCTACGAACGCGCCGAATCATACATAGCGGTCCTTGCGTCGCCAACCGTTCTGTGTGGTTGAATACTGGCCCGGTGTTCTTTTACTGTTGAATTACCTTTGTCTCACGCTGTCTTTCCGGTCGGATCGCGTGTTGACATCCGGTAAGCCTGATATGTCGAGTACGAAAACAGTGTTCGCCGGGGGCCGGCGATATTCTGGGTACCGGGCACGTGCCGTCACCGAGCGGGTGCGGACGGTGGTGGTCCTGCTCGGGGTGGCGGCGTCGTCGCTGTTCCGCACCTGGCGAGGCGCCCGCGTCCCGGCGCGCGGAGGCGGGGCCTCCGGGCTGTCACGCGCGACGGACCCCACTGGAGATGGGGGAGGGGACGCGATGGCGATTCCACGGGGAGAAAAACTCTCGCTCTCCCGCGTCCGTCGACTCCGGTGGAACGTTCCTGATCGTCCTGGGTAGATACGCTGGCGAAAGTCCCTGTTTCGCGCGGCTGGATCGGCAGGTCGGGATGGTCGCACCCCGCGTGCCGCGAGGCGGAGATCCTCCGGCGGCATTTCGCCGGCAGTGCCTACGGTGCATGGGGCAGGCACCGTGATTTTCGAATCAGTCCCGTCGTTCCCGAAATCAGGTCGGGGGTCGCTGTCACGGCTGGACCTGGCGCCGGCGATGTCAGGCACCGACGAGCACTCACGCGCGACGAGGTGGGTGGGGCTGCGGTGGGCCGGAGGTCCGGATTCGCCCACTGGTCGGGGCAGGCACGCTCGGCGGGCCATAGCGGTTGACAACAACCGCGGTCAACCCGAGTCGTGCCTGCCCCTCGAACGGACTAGTCAGTTTCTGCGGGTGAACATGATTCTTTTGATGTTTGAAGAATCAGCAACGCTTCCACGCGAAGTGGTAGGTCGTCTTGATGCTTCCGTCGGTCGAGTCCATGGCGATGAAGCTCGTCGTGCTCTTCGGGTCCGACGTTCCCGCGTTCACCCGCAGCTCGGTGTTGATGTTGAAGTTACGCTTCTCGCCGCAGGGGTGATAGACGAGCTGTGCCACGTCGGTGACGTCGGTCGCCTGCCAGTTGTCGCTGATCGGGCCCTTGAGGTGGTAGTCCTCGCGTGCCGTCGGCGACATCCCCTGGAAGTAGTAGCTCGCCCGCTGCAGCGCCGTCGCGCCCTTCTCCAGGTGGGCGAAGCCGCGGTAGTCGGCCTTGGCGATCGCGTAGGTGAACCCGTGCGGCACGTGCACCAGCAGGTTGAGCTGGCAGTTCTTCCGGAAGTCGGTCGGCTTGGCACCCACGCCGACCTGGGCGAGGTATTCGCTGTAGGTCACGGTGAACGCGGTGTTGTCCGGCGAGGTCGCCACCTCGGCGGTCCCCCGCTTGCACCCGGAACCGTTGATCGTCACCAGCTCGATGACAATCTTGTCCTTCGGCGGATCCGTGATCTTGGGGTATGTGGCCTGTGCCTGTAGTGGTGCGGCCAACAGCACCAATGCCAGGCCGAGTACGAACGCTATTTTGCGCATGCGAGTCTCCCAACCCGTCACAATGTGATCGCGCGCCCCAGATCATGCTAACCGTGACTGAAATCTTTCATCACCCGCCGTGCGGAGCAATACGGCAGTCGGTGTGGCGTCCGAGGGAACCAAGGTGGTTACGTCGAAAGGTCTGTTCCGATCGAACAAGGACACGATCCGGGTTGGCAACTACGTGGAAACGGTGATCCTCACCGTCAGGCGGCTTCGCGCCAATTATGGCGATTCCGTGCACTACGGGAACAGGCCGGCGCTCGGGTGAGGCGTGTGGTGGTGAAGACCCGGTTCGCGTCGTTCGAGGCGGCAGGAGACCCACAGGTGAACGACACCGCGAGCGGGGACGATGTTTCCGAGAAGCGCCGTGTAGGGCCCTCTCCCGCCTCCGGTGCCCGCGGCATCGACGCAGCGCCCTGAGGTCGTAGTTGTCGTAGAGGTCGTAGTGGAGGTTGCGCCCTGCCACGCGGCGTAGCACCACTGCGACGCGCGCCCCGGTTGCCACCTGCGAGCTGCGGATTGTGCATCGGAACCGGGCCTCCGCGCCCACACCGTTGCTGCGCTGCGGAAACAGTGTCCTGTGGGCAAAGCGGGGCGGGAAATGACCGCGTGCCGGCGAAGCCGGAAAGCTGCGGCTTCATGCCTTGGCGCACGCCACTTCCAGCGATGACCGCACGGACTCCGCCCATACCGTGCGTGGCGGACGCGATCATGGCGTAGAGTGTCCCTCGCGGCGCGCGCCTCCCCCTCGCGCTGCCGCTAGGTCGGGAGGCCGGCCAGGCGCGGAACCCCCAGTCGCGGACTCTGGCCGGCCCCCTCTCTTCCGTCTCGTTCGCTGATATCCCGGCAACCTGCGCCGGTTTCCCGGCGCCGCCGCGTTCGCGGTCGCTCGAACTCCGTCGTTCGGTGGTTCGGGGCGCGCAACTGCTCCGCGGGCGGGACACGTGTGGTGGCCGCCGCGCCCGCGGCGGCCGGGCGCGGCGGCTCCCCTCCCCACAACGGGCGGCCGAGCCAAACTCCACCCCCAGTGGGAGCCGGACCGGTTCACCCATTTATGGCAGCTTAGTAGCACGAGGGGCACATAAGCTAGTAGTTACGTCAGGCGACCTCCGTGGCTACGCTGAGGGGCCGGCACCCACACCGGCCCCGGTGGTCGCGCCCGGGGTGCTTCGTCGCACGTCCGGGCGCGCGGCGGAGGGGCAGTGGGGTCCGGCGGCGGGGCCGGGTACCGGGGGCGGACAGCCGGCAGCGGGTCGGTGCGGAAGGGATGGACGGCGATGGCGGAGCGACGAACGCTGGCGCAGAAGCTGGACCACCTGCTGCGCGTGGTCCATCCGGCCGGCCGCGGCCCCTACACCCACGAGGAGGTCGCCCAGGCGATCAAGGCGCGGGGCGGTCCCACCATCTCGGCGGCCTACCTCTGGCAACTGCGCAAGGGCCTGCGGGACAACCCCACCAAGAACCATTTGGAGGCACTGGCCGGGTTCTTCGGCGTGCCCGTGGCCTACTTCTTCGACGACGAGCAGGCCCGCATTGTCGACGAGGAGATCGAGTTCCTCCAGGCCATGCGCGACGCCGAGGTGCGCGACGTGGCGTTGCGCACCATGCGGCTGAGCCCGGAGGCACGCCGTTCGGTCGCGGCCATCATCGCCGAGCTGGGTCGGTACGAGAACCGCTCGGATCGCCGCCGCCGAACGGGCGAGGAGGAACGCGGGGACTCGTGACAGGATGACCGATAATCGACGCGACATGGGTCGCGTCGCCTGCATGCGGCTCGCCCGCGCGTGGGCTCCACCCCGCAGCCCGCTCCTCGGGAGGAGTGAGCAGGTCGTGAGATACGACGAGCTCCGGCGACGCAGCGCGGCCCGGGTGCGCGATCTGGACGCCCGGATCGGTCTCCCCGTCCCGTTCGATCTCGACGTGCTGCTGGACCGGCTGGAGCGGGACCGCGGTCGGCCCATCCGGCTGCAGCCCACCGCCCACGTCGCGGGCGGCACGTGCGGGATGTGGATCGCCGAGCGCGACCGTGACGTCATCGCCTACGCCACGCAGACCAGCTCGCTGCACCAGGACCACATCATCCTGCACGAGATCGGGCACATGATCTCCGAACACCAGGGGGAGTGCCTGCTCACCGTGGGCGACGCCCAGCGGCTGGCCCCGCACGTGCGCCCGGAGCTGATCAAGCACCTCTTCGGTCGGTCCGCCTACTCCAGCACCGAGGAGCAGGAGGCCGAGATGATCGCCTGCCTGATCATGCAGCACGCCGAGCAACGCCGCTCGCAGCTCACCGATCGCCCGCTTCCGCCCGACCTCGCCGCGCGGCTGGCGCGCGTCGAGGACATCTTCGGGCCGTAGCCTCATGGTCGACCTGCTCTTCCTTGCGGTCGCCCTGGTCGCCTACGCCCTGGCCGTGCTGCTGATGACCTCCGGCCGGCGGGGCCGGCGCAAGCCCACCCACCGGCCGATGACGGTGATCCTGGTGGCGTTGGGCAGCGCCTTCGTCTTCCTCGCCCCGGGCAGCCAGGAGGTGCTCAGCCGGATCCTGCCCAGCCTCGGCCGGCTGCTGTCCAACGTCTGCACGCTGGTCGCGGCCTTCAGCTTCCTCAACCTGATGCTGTACGTGGCGCATCCGGCGGACGAGGTCCGCGCCCGGGTCCGACCGCGGCTGGTGGCCCTGCTCGTCGCCCTCGCGGTGATGGTGACGGCTTTCCTGCTGAGCGACCCGCCGGAGGGCCTCGGCCTCTTCCGTTACCACGAGCAGCCGATGCTGGCCGTCTACCCCCTCGTCTACGCCGCCTACCTCGGTGCGGCCGTGGGTGACGTGTTCTGGCTGTGCATGCGCTCGATCCGCTACAGCCGTCGCTACCTGCGGATCGGCCTGGCCGTTATGGCGATCGGGTGCACGCTCGGCGTCGCCTACCTCGTGCACAAGGTGGTGCTGATCGTCGACGAGCTCGTCGCCGGGACGATCGCCGAACCGAGGTGCGCGGGGCCGTTCGCCACGGTCGACTGCACGTTCGCCGTGGGAATGCCCGCGCTGGCGGTGCTGGGCATCATCCTCGGTGCGGCGGTGCCGGCGGTGGGGCCCCGGCTGGAGTCCGCCGTGCTCTGGCCGAGCCGGTGGCGTGCCTTCCGTCGGTTGCACCCGCTGTGGCGGGCGCTCCACGACGCCTTCCCGGAGATCGCGCTCACCTCACCGCAGGCCGTCGAGGGCCGGATTCCCCGTCGGGACATGGACTTCCGGTTGTATCGACGGGTCATCGAGATCAGGGACGGCCTGCTCCTGCTGCACCCTTACCGCGATCCTGCGGCCACCGCGGGGCATCGTGCTCGTGCGAGCGAGACCGGGCTCACCGACACCGACCTCGATGCCGCCGTGGAGGCGGCCGGCATCGCGCTCGCCCTGCGGCGGCGAGCAGAGGGCATCGCCGTTGTCGAAGGTGTTGTTCCCGCCGAAGCCGGGCCGGAACACGACCTCGGTGGTGAGACAGCGTGGCTCACACGGGTTTCCCGGGCCTTTGCCCGCGAGGCGGCGTCCGTCGAGCCCGCACGTTGACGTTCTTTACCGGCCGTCCAGGCGAAAACGGCGGTGAACCGACCAATGATCGGTGAACACGACCAGCCACGCCTCGCCGAGGGTGGCGTGTAGCGGTAGGTGCGCTCGCACGTCCTCGCTGACGCGTGCGGCGGTGGGTTCGTCGGCACCCATCACGATGGTGAGATGCGGCCGTGGCCGTCCGTACGCGCCGCCGTAGGGCAGCAGTTGTGGCCAATGTTCCTGGACTTCGACGGACAGGGCATCGAGCGCCTCGACCGGCTCGGGTGGCAGGTACACGAAACCGCCGTGGCCGGCGCAGGTGGCGAAGCTGACGTCGAGTGGGGCCTGGCTGGTGAAGATGTCGTCGAGCGCGGTGAGGTCATCCGGCGTGAGTACGTCCACGTCCAGGAACGGGTAGAGCACCGAGACGTGGGCCGGGACCTCCCGGACCAGGCCGGGGTAGCGTTCCCGTACTCGATCCAGCACGGGATCTGCTGCTGGCACGGGGAGGACCACCCCGCTCTGGCCCGACTTCGGCATACGCCCTTCCTACCGCAGGCACGCCAACTGCCTGGCCCGGCACACGTGCGGTGCTCGGCCCGGAAAGCCGGGTGGCGTCGTCGGGGTTCTGCAGCCAGTGCGAAGGTAGTCCCCTCCCGCCTCGGGGGGCGAGCCCCAGCCGAGCCTACCGCGAACGCGACGCTGGCAATAATGTCGATCCACAGCTCTCGACGGTTGTCCACAGGAAATGAAAAGGGGTTGACAGCTCGACCGCCCACGGGCAAACACGCTCGTCCACACTGGATGTAACGGGGGGCGGCTCGCTCCCGATGGGTTCATGCCGGGCCTGCTCCAGCAGACCACGTTCGTCTCACCCGAACATGGTCGGTCATTCATGCGACTTCCCTGGGCCCTCCGGGTTATTTCGGCTTCCTCCTCCGCGATTGTCCGGGGACTGGCGGGCACACTCGCGCACAGCCACCCGAACATCGCCGTCCCCGGCGTTGCGAAGGGAGGAGCGCGTGAGCACCGGCATCGACGTGTCGTCGCACCAGGGCAACCCGGACTGGGGTACGGTTCGCGGCGCGGGCATCGAGTTCGCTTACATCAAGGCCAGCGAGGGCGTCGGCTGGACCTCCCCGACGCTGGACTCGCAGTTCCAGGGCGCACGCGGCGCCGGGCTGGCGCCGGGCCTGTACCACTTCGCCCGCCCCGACACCGGCAACGCACCCACCGCCGAAGCGGACTCCTTCGCCCGCCACCTCCACCGGCTGGGTGCGCACGGACCGGGCTTCCTGCCGCCCTGCCTGGACATCGAGCTCACCGGCGGGGACCTGCGTGCGTGGTGCGCGGCTTTCGTCGCGCGCCTGCGCGACCGGCTGGGCCGGCACCGGGTGATGGTCTACGCCTCCACCAACTTCCTGCTCGGCCACCTCGGTGAGCCGTGGGCCGACGCCAACAACATCTGGTGGTGGGTGGCGCACTACGGGCGCGCGCCCGGCCAGCCCGGCCACGTGACCCCTCGTGTGGTGATGCACCAGTACACCAGCTCCGGGAGGGTGAACGGCATCGCCGGGAGCGTGGACATGAACCGGGCGATGCGTCCCCTGAGCGAGCTGACGGAGGGCGAGGACGACATGTTCACCGAAGACGACCGCCGACGCCTGGTCGAGATCTACGAGTGGTGGCAGCACGGCATCGAGGGGGTCCGGCACGCCGGTGCGCAGGCGTTGGCCCTGTATCGCGTGGAACAGCGGTTGATCGAGGTGCACAGGCTGGTGGAGGAGCTCAAGCCCACCGTCGCGACGGTCGTGCGCGAGGCGCTCGGTGATGCCGACCCCGAGCGGGTCGAGCAGCTCGTCAACCGGTTGACCGAGAAACTGGACGAGACCGCCCAGCGGGCCCGGCCGGACACCGCGGGCAACGGCGAGGCATCGCGCGAGCAGGCCGCGTCCTGACGGGCCAGCCCCTCCGAACCCGGCGTTCAGGCCGTGCGCGCAGACCGTCTTGGCTACTGGTTCCCGCGGGGCGAACTGGCCGAGGACGCGCCCCGCGACCTGCACACCGAGGCGCTGAGCACGGTCGACCGGGCCGCCACCGAGCGCGTACTGCGGCGACCAGCGCGATTCTCGGTTTGCCGGCCGGAGTGAACACCTCGGCCTGTCCTCCGGGTGCGCTCCATCGAGCCAGGAGCGCGCCCGCCGTGACCTCCAGCGCTCCCGCAACGCCGGCTCAGCCACCACGTCCCCGACACCCCGGCCCACCCGGTCGCCGCTGGGTGGAGCACCCCGTCCTCACCCGGTCGCAGTCCTGTTCTGCAACAAAGGACTAACGAACCGGTCAACCGTCGAACCTTCTGCGTGCCGAATCCATTGATTGGGCGGAAGCTTCCCGGAGTCCGCCCCCCCCGGACACCGTTGAAACCCGACATCTCAGGAGAAAACCCCGATGCAGCACCATTCCGTGCTGTCCGCCCTCGGCCGTGCGCTGGCCGTGGCCGGCCTCGTGTGCACCGGCCTGACGCCCGGCCTCGCCCTCGCCGACCCGATCGCGTCCCCGAAGTCCGGCGACCCCCGCGCCGTGGCCTCCCCGGGCAACGCGACCAGCTGCTCCGACGTCAACCTCGTCGGCAAGAAGATCGACGTGACCTATACGGTCGACGAGACCAACACCTACCTCGACATCACCGAGGTCCCGGATGGCCACACGATCACCGGTGTCGTGGTGAAGGGCGGAAACGCCTACAACAGCTACCTGCCCTCCGCTTTGGGTGACCTGCCGTGGAAGCGGCTGCACTCGCCGATGAACCCCAGCGGCAAGCCCGCTCAAATCAGCCACTGGTTCGCCTGTGCCCAGCCGGCCCGTCCCGCGCCGACGAGCGTGCCGGTCACGCCCGCGCAGCGGCCCGGTTCCCCCGCGGAGCCCGCCGACACGACCCCGGCCGCTCCGGCGGAGGCCGTCACCCCGAACAGCACCCCGCCCACCGCCTCCAGCCGGCCCGGTTCGACGAGCAACCCATCACCCACCCCGATGGCCGCCCCGGCGCCGGGTGACGACGCGCCGCCCGGCGGCGGGCTCGCCTCCACCGGCGCGGACCCCGGCTGGCTGATCACTCTCGCCGCGGTGCTGCTCACCGGTGGCGTTGCCGCGCTCGCCTTCCCACGGGTGCGGGCGGTTCTGCGTCGCCGGAACTGATCCGACACGGGCCGGTCGGTTGGCCGGACGCCGTCCGGACAGCGACGGCACTGTCCGGACAGCGACCGGTGACTGACCCCGAGCACCGCAAACGACGTGCCCCGAGGCCGGACCGAGACCGGCCTCGGGGCACTCGTGTCTCGCGCAACGGTGCTGCGAATCCGTGCTGTGACCGGCACACTACGAAGGGTGGCCACCCGGGGTGGCCGGACGCGGGGTCGGGGGGTGTGCCGGTGGCGTGGTCCGGGCGACTGGGTTGGGCGGAGTGGGTCGAGCTGGTCCAACGGGTCCTCGGCGCGCCCCGCTGGCAACGCGTGTTCTGCGCCCTGCTCTCGGTGGTGTGGCTGTGCTGGCTGGTCGACCAGTTCCGGGGCGGCCGCTCCCCGCTCGGTCTCGTCCGTGCCGGCCTGGTGTGGGCGGACGCGCCCACCGCCTGGCTGGATGCGGTGCGCGGCTGGCTCGCCGCCCCGCACCGGGGGACGGTGGTCGGGATCGCCGCCTGGACCGGTGGTGCGCTCTGGGCGATCGCTCATCGGCGGGCGGTGCTGCCCGCGGCGCTCGGCTGGCTGGTGGTGCTGACCGTGGCCGATGCGCTGGGCTATCCGGGCGCATCCAGCCGTGCCGTTCTCGCCTTCGTGGTGGTCGTCGGGCTACTTCTGTTGCTGTCGGTCCCGTGGCGGCGCCGGCCTGTCGTGCGCCGGGCCCGGTTGCTGCCGCGCGACGTGTTCCTCGCCGCGGGGCGGGCCGCCGCGATCGTGGTCCTCATACCCCTTTCCGCACCACTGCTCGCGCTCACCACGCTGTCCGGGCCCTACCTCACCCGCCCACCGCAACCCGACCCCACGGGTATCCCGTTGCCGCGCCGGCAGGACAGCACGCAACGCCCGACACAGCGCGAGTGATCAAGTCCACTTCGGACACCCGGTCCCGGGCCCGGAAACGCGCACGGGGCGCTTCCCCCCCGGCGCAGGAGGGGAAGCGCCCCCAATGGACTGAGTCAGCCGGCGAGCACCTCGCTGACGGTCGTCAGCGGGAGGCGGTGCGCCTCCGCCACCGCCTGGTTGGTGACGCGGCCGGCGTGGGTGTTCAGGCCCAGCGCCAGCGCCTGGTCCGCGTGCAACGCCTCCCGCCAGCCGCAGTTGGCCAGCGCGACGGCGTAGGGCAGCGTGACGTTGGTGAGCGCGAAGGTCGAGGTGCGCGGCACCGCGCCCGGCATGTTGGCCACGCAGTAGAAGACGCTGTCGTGCACCGGGAAAGTCGGCTCGGCGTGCGTCGTCGGCCGCGAGTCCTCGAAGCAGCCGCCCTGGTCGATCGCAATGTCCACCAGCACACTGCCCGGCTTCATCCGCTTCACCAGGTCGTTGCTCACCAGCTTGGGCGCCTTGGCACCCGGCACCAGCACGGCGCCGACGACCAGGTCGGCCTCCAGCACGGCCTGCTCCACCTCGAAGACGTTGGACGTCACGGTGCGCAGGCGGCCGTGGTAGAGGGCGTCGGCGGAGCGCAGCTTGTCCACCGACAGGTCGAGCACCGTCACGTCGGCGCCCATGCCGACCGCGATCGCGGCGGCGTTCATGCCCGACACGCCCGCACCGAGGATCGTGACCTTGGCCGGGTGCACGCCGGGCACACCGCCCAGCAGCATCCCGCGGCCGCCGCGGGACTTCATCAGCGTCTCGGCGCCGACCTGGGTGGCGAGCCGGCCGGCAACCTCGCTCATCGGGGCCAGCAGCGGAAGCGCGCGGTTGGGCAGCTGCACGGTCTCGTAGGCGATGCCGGTGACCTCGCGCTCCAGCAACGCGTCGGTGCACTCGCGCGAGGCCGCCAGGTGCAGGTAGGTGAACAGGGTCTGGCCGGGCCGCATCCGGTGGTACTCCTCGGCGACCGGCTCCTTGACCTTCAGCACCAGGTCCGTGGTGCCCCACACCTCGTCGGCGGTGGGCAGGATCCGCGCACCCGCGGCGGTGTACTCGGCGTCGCTGATCGAGGAGCCCTGGCCGGCGCCCTGCTCGACGAACACCTCGTGGCCGTGCCGGACGAGCTCCAGCACGCCGGCCGGGGTGATGGCCACCCGGTACTCGTGGTTCTTGACCTCGCGGGGGACGCCGACCTTCATCGGGGGACTCCTTGTGGGAAAAAGACTCAACTCTTGGTTGCCCCGATGGTCGGTTCACCCGAGCGGGGTGTCATCGGCGCGGCCGCACCAACCTGCCCGGGGCCGTTGGTGCAACCTGCACAGGTCGCTTCACGCCCGGTCGGACCGGGCACCGAACGCAGCCAGCTCGAGCTGGACCGCGAGCCGCACGTCCGGGTCGTCCAGGCGCATGGGGGCGATCTCGCCGATCCGGCGCATCCGGTACCGCAGGGTGTTGCGGTGGACGTGCAGCCGGCGCGCGACCGCGCTCTGGTCGCCGGCGTGCGCCAGCCAGGCGGCCAGCGTCTCCACGTACTGCGTGCCGTGGACAGCGTCGTGCTCCCGGAGCGCACGCACCGGACCCGCGTCCAGCAGCGCGGCCAACACCTCGGAGGTGGCCACCCGGCGCACCACCAGCCGCGCCCACACCTCCTCGTAGCGCGCCCAGCGGCCCAGGCCGGGGGAGGAGCGCAGCAGGGCCTCGACCTCGTCGGCCTGCGCCCGGGACCGCACCAGGCCGGCGAACTCCGCGGCCGGGCCACCGATCCCGGCGACCACCTGCACGCCGGGGGCGAGCTCGGCCAGTGCCCGCGACAACCACTCCCACCTCGGCACCACGTCCGAGGGCCGCTCGCACTCCACGATCGCGTACACGGTGCCGCCGACCTCGGCCAGCGGGGTGCGCGCCGGCAGGCCACTGGCCGAGCGCAGCCGCTCCCACAGCGCCAGGCGCAACGCCTCGTCCTGCTCGGCCAGGGCGGCGCCCGACCCGCGCAGCCCGAAGGCCACCACCCGGTGCGAGCCCGCGCGCAGGCCGAGCCTGGCCGCCGCCGACGCCACATCGCCCGAGCCGTGCAACACGGTGACGGCCCGGTCCCGCATCAACCGGCGTTCCACGTCGGTGCCGGCCCGCAGCCGGAGCAGATGCAACGCCACCACCGCGGCGGTGTCGGCGAACGCCGCGGCCCGCTCGGCCGAGACCGGTCCGGGGACCACCGCCCAGATCGAGCCCAGCAGCTCCGAGCCCACCCGGACCGGCATGATCAGCCGCGGCAGGGTGCCGTCCTCCAGCCCGGGCACGAACACCGGCTCGGCGCCCTTGCCCACCTCGCGCAGCACGCCCCGCCGCCGGAACTGCGCCAGGGTGGCGTCCGGGACGCGGCGGCCCACGATCGTGGCCACCCGGGCCGGGTCGGCACGGTCCTGCCGGGACGAGTAGGCCAGCACCCGGGAACCGGCGTCCTCGATCGTCACCGGCGCGTCCACCACCGCGGCGATCGCGTCGGCCAGCGTGAACAGGTCGGAGAACTCACCGCCCCCGGCCAGGTCCGGGGCGCTGGTCGCCTCCAGGTCCAGCAGCGAGCGCAGCAGCCACAGCACCTGGGTCCAGGCGGCGTGCCGGGCGACGGAGAGCAGACCGACCCCCGATCGCCGGGCGGCGCGCCGCACCGCCTCCTCGGCGGCCAGGGGCTCCTTCAGCACCACCGCGCCCGCCTCGGGGCACTGCTCGACCAGCCTGGTCGCCGCCGGGACCCCGGTCACGGCGACCCCGAGCACGAGGTCGCCGGGGTGGGTCTCCGGCCGGGCGTCCGGCTCGGCGATCACCACGTCACCGACGGGCGCGTCCAGGCCGGCCGGCGGGACCACCACCGTCGCCAGGGGCGGCCCGACCGACTCCACCACCCGCCGCAGCGCTACCACGCCGTCCAGTGTGCGGCACCGAGCCGCACCAGCCGGTACCGCGGCCGGTCCTGGCCGCTCCCCGCCCGGACAGCCCTCCGCTGGCGGCCGACCGGCAGGAATCCCCGGGGGCCGGCTCATCGCGGCTGGATCGGGATCTCCCAGCGATACTCCCCGTCGGCCCGGTCCAGCCACAGCCACTGGCGGTCCTCGGTCACGGTGAGCCCGTAGCGGTGATGTGCCGGCCGGCCGAGCCGGTGCCAGTCGCCGACCATCCGGCACAGCTCGTCCCACAGCCGGCGCGGGCCGTCCTCGACGAGCGTGACGTGGCGGGGCGCGGTCACCTCGGCCCGCACCCACGAGCCGGTCACCGGGTCGACCAGCACGTGCACCGCGGGATCGCGGTGCACGGTGACCCGATGGACACCGGGCAGCAGCACCGAGGCGAGAAAGGCGACCGTCGGGTGATGCAGGCCCTCCGGCAGCTCGTGGCCACGCACCGCCCCCTCCCCGTATCCGACACGCAGCACGTCCCGCCCCGTCCACACCACGTGATCGGCGCTCTCGCGCATGGCGACGAACCCGGCTGGAGCCCGCAGGAAGCCTCCGGTGGCGGTGCCGTCGGCGGACCGCAGCAGCCGGACCAGGCCGAACCCGACATTGACCACGATCGAGCCGTCCTGCCTGACCTGTCGCACCCATGGATAAGGCACGGAGCTGACACCACAGGTGGCGATCACGCGGTCGTAGGGAGCCCGATCCGGATAGCCGGCAGCCCCGTTCCCGCACACCACGGTCGGCCGAAAACCGAAAGCGGCCAACGCGTTCCGCGCGTCGTCGGCGACCTCGGGGTCGATGTCCACCGTGGTGACGTTCTCCTCGCCGACCCGATGGCAGAGCAGCGCCGCGTTGTAGCCGGTGCCGGTGCCGATCTCCAGGACGCGGTGCCCCTCGCCGACACCCAACGCCTCGAGCATGATCGCCATCAGGCTCGGCGTCGTACTGCTGCTGGTCGCGACGCCCTTGGCATCAAAGCGGGTCACCAGCGCGACGTCGTCGTAGGCAGCCGCGAGCGAGCGGCCGCGACGGTCCGGATCGGTTGCGTCGTAATGCAGGTAGTGCCCGACCGGGCCGGGGACGCAGAACCGGGAGACGAACCGGTGGCGGGGTACCGCGCGGAACGCCGCCCGCCATTCCGGGGAGGTGAGCGCTCCCTTGTCGACAAGTCTGCTGACGAGCCGGTCGCGCAGGGCCATGGTCGGGTCGGTGGTCCTCGTCATGGCCGCCCTCCGTCAGCACCCATGCGGCTCTGCGTAGGTGATCACAAAAGGTAGTGGTCCTTGCTAACCATCGGATGACGATTCGTATGCGACTCGGACGCGTAGCGGGGCCCGGAAGGACACCAGGTTGAGCATGGGCGGGTCGTCGTCGACCAACGTCAGGTCGGGTAGGCGCTCGGCAGCCGCACGCACCACCACGGCGGCCTCCACCCGCGCCAGCTCCGCACCCAGACAGAGATGCCGTCCCAGGCCGAACGCCAGGTGGCGGCGGGCGTTGGGGCGGGCCGGGCAGAACCGCTCCGGGTCGTCGAACACCTCCGGGTCCGAGCCGGCTCCGGCGAGCATGAGCAACAGCTGTGCGCCGGCCGGCAGGTCGACCCCGCCCAGGCGGGTCGGCCGGGAGGTGACCCGCCGCCACGTGGTGACCGGTGGCTCCCGGCGCAGCACCTCCTCCACGCACGCCTCGGCCAACCCCGCCTCGGTGGGCAGCGCGCGCCACAGCTCCGGGCGGGCGACCAGGCGCCGCAACGCCGTGGACAGCAGCTGGGTGGTGGTCTCCTGGCCGGCGATCAGCAGGAAGTAGCAGACCCCCACGGCCTCCTTGACACCCAGCGGGCTGCCGTCCGGCAGCCGATGCCGGGCCAGGGCGGAGAACAGGTCGTCACCGGCCGGGCCGGCGGCCCGCACGCGGCCCGCCAGCCAGCGGTGGAACTCGCCGGCCGCCACGGCCAGCTCCTGCTGCCGCTCGGCGTCCGGGTTGCCCCAGAACAGCTCCAGCGACGCCGTGCTCCACGCCTTCAACGCCGGTAGGTCGACATCGGACAGGCCGAGCATCGTCAGCAGCACCCGGCACGGCAGGTCCCGGGTGAGCGCGGGAACCAGGTCACACTCGCCGGTGACGGTCAGCTCCGCCTCGACCGCGGCGAGCTGGTCGGCCGCGATCCGCTCGACCAGCGGCACCGCGTCGGCGACCCGGGGCACGGTGAAGAACCGGGCGACCAGCCGACGCAGGCCCGGATGCGTCTCGGTCCCGTTGTTGGCCAGCGTCGGCGGGAGGGCGAACCCGGCGCGGGCGAGCACCCGCAGCGCGGGCACCGGGATCGGGGTGACCGCCGTCAGCGCGTTGTCCGGGCGGAAGGTCTCGGCGTCCAGCAGGACGTCGCGAACGTCGTTGTATCGGCTGACCAGCCACAACCCGGTGGCGTCGTCGTAGTGGACGGGCGTGTGCTCCCGCAGTGCCGACATGGCGGAATACGGATCGCGAACGAAGGCGTCGTCGAAGAGGTCCACGGTCCGCACCTGGGGACCGTAACCCGATCGGCCGCGCGGCCCGTCGTGACGCCCGCCACTCGGATGAGGACGTCACCGATGCCACACTGTCGCGCATGACAGAAGCCGGCCAGGTGACCTCCGTCAACCCCGCCGCGGCCTTCGACTGGCTCGACGTCCGTGCCTCCGCGCGGGCCCGCGCCGGCCTGACCCGCCGGCTGCGGTCGCGTCCGGTCGTCGATCCGGTGCTGGACCTGGCCGGCAACGACTACCTCGGCCTGGCCCGCGACCCCCGGGTGTGCGAGGCCGCGGCCGAGGCGGCCCGCCGATGGGGCGCGGGGGCCACGGCATCCCGGCTGGTCACCGGCACCACCACGCTGCACACCGAGCTGGAGCGCGAGCTGGCGGACTTCTGCGGGGCCGAGGCCGCCCTGGTCTTCTCCTCCGGCTACACCGCGAATCTCGGGGTGCTGGCGGCGCTCGCCGGCCCGGGCACGCTGATCGTGTCCGAGGAGTACAACCATGCCTCGCTGATCGACGGCTGCCGGCTGTCGCGCGGGCACACACAGGTGGCGGCGCACGCGGATCCGGACGCGGTGCGGGACGCCCTTGCCGGGCGGACGTTGCGGCGGGCCCTCGTCGTGACCGACGGGGTCTTCTCGGTGGACGGCGACCTGGCGCCGTTGGGGGAGCTGGCCGCCGTCGCGCGGGAGCACGGCGCCGCCGTGGTGGTCGATGACGCGCACGGGCTCGGAGTGCTCGGGCAGGGCGGCCGCGGTTCGGTGTGGGCGGCCGGACTGGCCGGAGCGCCGGACGTGGTCACCTGTGTGACGTTGTCGAAGTCGCTGGGCGCACAGGGCGGTGCGGTGCTCGGCCCGCGACGGGTGATCGACCATCTCGTCGACACGGCTCGCACGTTCATCTTCGACACCGGGCTCGCACCGGCTGCCGCTGGCGGGGCGCTGGGTGCGTTGCATCTGCTGCGTGATCAGCCGGAGCTGGCCGAACGGGTGTGCGCGGTGGCGCGGGAGCTGGCGTGCCGACTGGGTACGGCGGGCCTGGCGGTGAGCGAGCCGGCGGCGGCCGTGGTGTCGGTGCGGGCGCCCTCGCCGCAGGCGGCGGTGGAGTGGGCCGCGGCGTGCCGGGACCACGGGGTCGCGGTGGGCTGCTTCCGCCCGCCGTCGGTGCCGGACCGGGTCTCCCGACTGCGGTTGACGGCGCGGGCGGACCTGACCGTCGCGGACATCGACCACGCGGTCGACGTGATCGTTCGCACCGCGCCGCCGGAGGCCCACGCGGTCTGACCCGTAGCCGTCAGCGTGCGGCCCGGCGGCGGCGTGGTGCGCGCAGGCGTCCCGGGGGCACGGTCAGCGCGCTGGTGTGGACGCGTTCCAGCACGATCGAGCTGGTCAGGTTCCGCACCTCTGGGCGGCTGGCCACCTTGTCCACCAGCAGGCGCTGCAGGTGCCGGCTGTCCTCGACCGCGATGTGGATGAGGAAGTCCGCCTGCCCGCTGACGTGGAACAACGCCCGGGTCTCCGGGAGCGACAGCACGAATCGCCGGAACGGGTCGACCACCTCCCGGGAGTGCGGCCGTACGTTGACCGAGACGATCGCCTCCAGCCCCAACCCGACGGCACGCGGATCGATCTCCGCGCGGTAGCCGGTCACCACCCCGCTGTCCCGCAACCGCCGCACCCGGTCCAGGCACGTCGACGGAGCCACGCCCACCCTGGCGGCCAGATCCTTGTTCGCGATCGAGGCGTCGTTCTGCAACTCCTCCAAGATTCGCCAGTCGACCGAATCCAGTTCGACGAAATCGCTCATAGTCGTGCACGGTACGGGCAACCGGGCGAAGGACCGCTCCGGGCACGCATCCTCCCCATGTCGAGACGAGCGTGCGGGGAGGTGTGTCGGAATGGATCTGGTGTGGGGGCACATCCACTGGGGGTCGTTCCTGGCGGCGATGCTGGTGATCCTCATCGTGCCCGGGCCCGACTTCGTCCTGGTGACCAGCAACGCGGTGCTGGACCGGCGACGGGGATGGTGGACCGCGGCCGGCTGCACCAGCGGGCTCGTCGTGCACTCGGTGGCCGCCACCGCGGGGCTGTCCGCCGTGCTCGTCGCGGTGCCCGCCGCGTTCACCGCGGTGAAGATCATCGGTGCCGCGTACCTGATCTACCTGGGGATCAGCGTGCTGGTGAAGGCCGGACGCGGTGCGGCTCCCAGCGCCGCGGTCCGGACCGGGAAGGTCCGCACGCCACGCGCGGCGTTCCTGCGCGGGCTCACCAACAACGTGCTGAACCCGAAGGTGCTGCTGCTGTTCCTGACCATCGTCCCGCAGGCGATGGATCCCGCGGCCGACCCGGTCCCGCAGGCAGCCGCGCTCAGTGCCACCGTGGTCGTGTTGTTCGGGCTCTTCCTGGCGCTCGTTGTGGCCTCGGTCCGGCTGCTGACCCGATGGCTGTCCCGGCCCCGGCCGCGCAGGCTCTTCGAGCGCGGGTGCGGGATCGCGTTGCTCGGCATGGCGGCCAGCCTCGCCGCGGCCTGAAGCCGGGCGTGCCGCTGCCCGAGCCGAAAATTCCGGGCTGCTGAGCCCGACATTCCCGGGTCGTGTCCTGGATCTTTGCGACGAGTGGTCGGTAGGGCGCGCTGAAGGGCGATCTTTGGTTCGAGAGTCCTGATCAGCTCTCTGAAACCGAGTCGTCACAGCGCTTTCCGCGTCGCTACCGTCGGCCCATGGGCCTGAACCTTGCTCTGTTCTGGGAGCGCCCCGACATCCGCGACGCACTGGCGGCTCGGGACGTGGGCACCGTCTTCCGCGCCTTGGCGGCCGCAGGACTGCCCCAGCGCGACATCGCCACACTCACCGGAGTGGCCCAGTCATCGGTGTCCGAGATCGTCACCGGCACCCGCAAGGTCCAGGCATACGACCTGCTCGACCGCATCGCTACCGGCCTCGGGATCCCTCGTGCTTACATGGGTCTCGCCTATTCCCCTGGCTGCGGACCATGTCCGCAGGACGAGGAGGACGAGGATGTGAAGCGACGACGGTTCCTCGCGCATGCGGGTCGAATCGTCCTCGGCGTGGCCGTTTTCGGTGAGGTCGACGCCAGTTTCCAGCCGCGCATTCCCTGTGCCCCGGTTCCGGACCGTGTCGGCATGGCCGATGTACAGCAGATCGAGGCAGCCACCGCGAGGCTCCACTCCTTGGCCGGCCAGCATGGCGGCGAGCTTGTCCTCCCCGCGCTCCGGGCGCAGGGTGCCTGGGCAGAGCAACTGCTCTGGGCCAGTACCAGTGACCCGGTCCGCCGCGCGCTGCTCGGCTCGCTCGCCCGACTCCAGGAGAAGACCGCAGAAGCCGCATTCGATGCGGGCTCGCGAGACACTGCTCGCGACCACCTGCTCAAGGGGATGGAACACGCCAAGGCAGGCGAACACCCCGCACTCCAAGCGCATCTCCTCTACACCGCTGGCCGCGTGGAGACGCATTACGGCGCTCCTGACGCAGCGTTGCAGCTCTACCAACTCGCCCACGTGCCGGCCATGGGCGCCCGCATGCCGCTGCTACTCGCTCTCCTCGAGATCAACCAGGCCCGTGCCTATGCCCAACTCCACGCCCGAGATGCCGCCCTCCGCGCGATCGACAACGCCCGAGAGCACTTCGAGCGGGCCACCCCGGACAACACACCCCGCTGGATGCGCTTCGGGCTCCCCCAACTGGCCGTGGCCGAAGGACTGGCCTGGGCTCACCTCGGCAACGAAGACCGTGCCATCATCGCGCTCCGCGCCTGCCTGAGCAGCAAGAACCAAACGAACGTGCGCCGCAACAGCATCGATCTCACCGAACTGGCCGCCGCGCACCTGCGCAATGGTGACATCGGCGAGGGCAGCCGCCTGGGTATGAAGGCCCTCGACCTTGCCGGGACGCTCCGTTCCCAGCGCACCCGGGATCGGCTCGTGCCGCTTCAGCGCGCCGCGCTGCGCTCCGGGCGAGCCGCGAAAGACCTCGCCGAGCGGGTCGGCCTTGCCCGGCAACGCCCCGCCTGAACCGGGTTCCCGAGGCCCCTCGCCCGTCCCCCACGCGGACGAGGGGCCTCGCCGTACCTGAAGGTCGAATCGTTCAGTGGTCGCCGTGGTGCGACCGACATCGAGCAGTGGTTCGAGCGAGTCGATCAGCTTGAGCGAAGAAAGCTGTCACGGAGCGTGCGCGACTGGTGTCCGTTCCGTCGACATCGCGCGCGCCACACTGGAACCAGTCCCACGACCGAAGGCGGGAGCAGTCTCGTGACGAGTGCACACCAGCATCGGCCCCGCGGCCGGCTCACGGTCGATGAGTGGGAGAAACTGCCCCACGACCCAGATGGGCCGCGCGTCGAGCTGATCGACGGAGTGCTCCGCGTGTCGCCAGCACCCAGCTACGCCCATCAAGCCATCGGTGACGAGCTTCGGACCGTCCTCGCCACGGCTCTGCGTGAACATGGTCGTCACGATCTGCGCGCAGGTACCGCCGTCGGCGCCAAGATCGCTACGTTACATGGGTATATCCCTGATGTTCTCGTCCTTCGTAGGCAAAGGGACGGCACAGTGGCCGTCGTAGCCAGGGACCTCGTTCTTGCTGTCGAGATTGTCAGCCCGCGCAGCCGCAAACAGGACCTTATGATCAAACCCACTGCCTATGCGGAGGCGGGTGTTCCCCACTTCTGGCGAGTTGAGCCCAGCCGTGGAACTCCCCCGACCGTCCACTGCTTCGAGTTGGACGGTGACGGTACCTACGTCGAGCAGGCCCTGGCCGGTCTGGGGGAGCCGCCCTGGTCAAGATCGACGGTGTGCCGGTCTGGCTCGATCCCGACGAACTCTACGCTCAGATCTGAGCCCTCAGTGCAAATCGCGCAAAGAATGATCTCATCGGACACCGACAACCCGGGCACGGTTTTTCCGCCGAGCAGCCGAGCAGTAATCCGGCAACCATCGCCAGTGGCAACGGCGTGCACATCGGTCGCGCGGGGTACCCCTCCACCATGGCCAGGGACCGGCGGCGCAGGCCGACCCGCGAGGAGTACCAGCGCGGGCTGTACGGCTACCACGACCCCACCGCCGGGTTCGGCGGCGCGCCTCCGGCGCTCAGCGCCCTGACCCTGCGGCTGTGGCTCGCCGGCATCGGGGTGGTGGTCTGGACCCTGGCCGCGATCTTCGCCTACACCCTCGGCATCCGCTGGCTGGCCGTGATCATGGCCGTGCTGGCCGTGGTGGGGATCGTCGACTTCGCATGGGTCTCGCACCGGAAACGCCGCGGCGAGCCCGGGTGAGGAAACTCCGCGTCGACCGCGGGCGCCGTGGCCGCGGTCGGTGCAGCAGCGGCCGGGCACAGCGTCGGTTGTGCCCGGCAGGGGATGCCGCTGCTGCGTGGTGGAGGCGGTCTCCTACCGTCTCTTCCCTTACCGCCCCGGTGCCCTCGAACCGGGTGCAAAGACGGTAGGGAGCGAACAAGGGGCAGCAGTACCGTCTTGCGTCGGGTCAGCACCCCAACTTTCGTAGGGCGGAATACAGGGAATTGGCGACACCGGCCTGCCCTCCCGCCCGGCGCGGCTCCCTGCGCTCACCCAGAACACCCTTACCTACCTGGGAAAGACGCGGCCTCGCCACGAAGCGGGCGGTCCCGGTGTCAGCACCATAGCCGATCCGGCATCCGGTTGATCTTCCGGGTCCCCGGGGTGGGACAACTCACCCCGACGGATCACCACCGGTACCGAGCGTTGGTGGTCCTACTACCGTGGTGACCGTCTGGCGCGATCGCGATGAGTGGGAGAAATGAGTTCACAGGGCAACAGACGGAACGAGACGTGGCGCTGGCTGGTGCCGGCCCTGATCGTGGTCGTCGCGGTGACACTGGCCTACCTGGGTGCCAACCGGGGCGCCCAGGACGACACCCGGCAGGCAGCCCCCCACCAGGCCGCCGGGCAAACGGAGGCCAGCGGCTCGTCCCGGCCCGGCGAGGGCCCGGTCAAGGGCCTCGCCCGACGGGACGCCAACGACCCGTATGCCCTGGGCAAGGTGGATGCCCCGGTGGTGCTGGTCGAGTACGCCGACTACCGCTGCCCGTTCTGCGCGAAGTTCAGCACCGACACCAAGCCGGAGCTGATCAAGCGGTACGTCGACAGCGGCGTGCTGCGCATCGAGTGGCGGGACATGCCGATCTTCGGTGCGGAGTCGGAGACCGCCGCGGTCGCCGCCCGCGCCGCCGGCAAGCAGGGCAAGTTCTGGGAGTTCCACAACCTCGCCTACGCCGAGGCCCCGCGGTCCGGGCACGCCAGCTTCCCCAAGGAGCGGCTCCTCGAGCTGGCCGGCAAGATCGGCGTCGGCGACATGGCCCGGTTCGAGGCCGACCTGGCCGACCCCGAGCTGCGCGCCGGTGTCCGCGCCGACGCCGCCGAGGGCCACCGGATCGGGGTCGCCAGCACGCCGACGTTCCTGGTCAACGGCCACCCGCTGCTCGGTGCCCAGCCGCTGGAGGAGTTCGTCGCACTCATCGAGCAGACCCGGGGCGGTCGGTGACCGGCATCGGTTACCTGGGGGCGTTCCTGGGCGGCGTGCTGGCCCTGGTGAGCCCCTGCTCCGCGTTGCTGCTGCCGGCCTTCTTCGCCTACGCCTTCGACCGGCCGGGCCGGCTGGCCGCACGCACGGGGATCTTCTACCTCGGCCTGGCCACCACGCTGGTGCCGATGGGCGCGGCCGCCTCGCTGGTCGGCGGGCTGCTCAACACCCACCGCGACCAGGTGGTGCTGGTCGGCGGCCTGCTGCTCGTCGGTTTCGGCGTGCTCCAGATCGCCGGTCGCGGCTTCGGCTCCGGCGCGGCGCAGCGGCTGGCCGGCCGGGTGCGCATCTCGTCGGCCGCCTCGGTGTTCGCGCTGGGCGCGGTGTACGGGCTGGCCGGCTTCTGCTCCGGACCGGTCCTGGGCAGCGTGCTCACCATCTCGGCCGCCGGCGGTGACCCGGCCTACGGCGCCACGCTGCTCGCGATCTACGCGCTGGGCATGGTCGTGCCGCTGTTCGGACTCGCCGCGCTGTGGGATCGCTTCGACCTCGGCCGCAAGGGCTGGTTGCGCGGGCGCGAGCTCCGGCTCGGCCCGCTGCGCACACACAGCACCTCGCTCGCGTCGGGGCTGCTGTTCATCGCCATCGGTCTGGTGTTCCTGCTGACCGACGGCACAGGGGGACTGGGCGGGCTGTTCGACGTCGACCAGCAGTACGCCGCCCAGCTGTGGGTGCGTCGGGTGGCCGAGGCGGTGCCGCAGACGGCGGTGCTGCTGACCATCGCGGTGATCGCCGCGGTGGTCACCGTGCTGCGGCTGCGTCGCCGGCGGCCGAGCCACGCCGACGAGGACACGACGGGGGAGACACCTGCGGCGCCACACCGGGAGCACGCCAGTTCCCGGGACTGAGCAGCCGTAGTCCACAACAGCCGACCATCCCCGACCTCCGAAAGAGGACGACCGTGCCCCGCTACCGCCTGGTGATCGGTGCCCTGCTCACCGCGCTGTCCGCAAGCTGCGGCCACCCGAGCACACCCGAGAACACCCCGGCCGCGGTGGTCGCCGAACCCACCCCGCCCCCGTCCGTGGCCACCGCCGCCGTCCCGGCGACCCTGCGCCCCGACCCGCTGTGGCAGGCGCCCTTCTCCAGCCCGCCCCGGGCCGTCGACGACATGTTCGTCGGCCTGATCCACCCCACCCCTGCCGAGCCCAAGCTGACGGTCGCCGGCGTCGACGCCGAAGGGCGCACCAGATGGGTCGTGCACACCAACCCCAGCTGCGCCAACTTCGGCATCAGCCGGGCCGGTGACCGCAACGTGGTGGTCGTGCTCGACCAGGAGCCCGGCCGGTCCGGCGACGTGGTCGCACACACCGTGGCCAGCGGCTACGACGCCGAGGACGGCACCCGCGTCTGGGGGCCCGTGCAGGTGCCCGGCCAGCTGGTCGGCCCGGGCCTGTTGGTGAGCAGGGGCGGCGGGCCGGACGGCCCCCGGGCCGCTCTCGACAGCCACAGCGGGCGCGTCGTGGTGGAATCCCAGCCGGGCACGACGGTGCTGCAGGAGTACAACGGCACCGTGCTG
This sequence comes from Longimycelium tulufanense, assembly GCF_014645795.1. Lineage (GTDB taxonomy): Bacteria > Actinomycetota > Actinomycetes > Mycobacteriales > Pseudonocardiaceae > Longimycelium > Longimycelium tulufanense. Next base: position 45,054 of record NZ_BMMK01000016.1, read on the forward strand.
GTCGATCGGGAGCGGAAGCTGCTCGCCATCGACGCGCGCGACGGTGCGGAACGGTGGGGACCCGCCGCTCTGCTGGCACCGGACAGCGTGGCCGGGCAGGACGCCCGCCCCCGCTATCGATCCGCCGCCTCGGGCGATCCCCGGCTGTTCTTCGTCGAGTGGGTTGTCGGTGACGACGACCGGGTGGTCGGCCACAGCATCCACGACATGCACACCGGAGCCCTGGTCACCGATGTGCCCGAAGGAGGCGGTGATGCCATGGCCGTCGCCGACCGCGCCACCAACAAGGTCGTGGTGTACGGGATTTCCGGCACCGGCACGGTGTTCGGCGTGGACCGCGCCTCGCGGGACCTGCTGTGGCGACGACCGGTCGACCCCGAGCCGGTGACCTTCTCCTTCGCCTCCCAGGGAATCGCCTACGGCACCACCGGTAGCCGGGCGGTGGCCGTTGACGAGCGGTCCGGCGAGGTCCGCGCCGAAGGCACCTGGGCGCCGCCGGTGGCGGCCACACGCTCCGGCATCACCCTCGTTCCGGTGCCCGGCGGCAAGCCCGACGAAACGCGGTTCGTGGCCTTCGAGAAGCGCTAGTGGCCCTTCGGGGACAGGACGGTGCGCCCAGCACGATGTCCTAGCCGGGTAGCGGGACCCGGAGCGCGCGCTCGGCGACCCACCGCAGGCTCGCGTCGTCCGGGCTCGACGAGTCCGCCAGCCACACCGCCTGCGCCACCCGCACGTGCTCCCCGTCGCGGGTCACCACGAACGCGGCGTCGGAGAACGAGCGCGGGCCAGCCGGCCACCCGTAGCCCTCGCGCACCAGGTCGACGATCCCGCCACCCCCGGGCACCGCCAGCACCTTGCGGAACTCCTCGGCCGCCGTGGCGTTGGCGAAACCCAGCACCGCCACGGACACCCCGGCCCGCCCCGCCGGACCGGTCGCCTCGAGCAGGCCGCGCACCATGCCCACGCACCGGTTCCCGGCCAGCCACACCTGCACATCGCCATAGGCGTGGCCGGCGCACTCGTCGTCGCGCACCGAGGAGTGCCGCACGAACCGGACACCGTCCACAGTGGACTCGTTGGCCGTGGGGGTGGCGGCGGCGTTCTGTTGCTGGTTCTCCCCGCGCGCGGTGGTCACGGCGAACACGAGCACGGCCGCCAGCAACACGCCGGCCGCGCCGAGCATCGTCACCGGCATCCAGCGGGGCACCACGCGCCCCGTCCCGGGCGTGGGCGTGGGCACCGGCAGTTCGGCGACGCGGGGGATCATCAGCGTGCTGGCGGTGGCCAGGGTGGGGCTCACGCAGTCCGGGAACCCCTCGGCGGTCAGCTCGGCGACGCGGACCGCATCCGCCGGGGCACCGAGGATGTTCAGGATGTGCTGCACCTCTTCCACGTTGCACGGGTGATCCGCCGTGGCCAGCTCACGCGCGGCGGCCATCAGCGACGGCGCGGTGGGATGGAGCACGCGCAGCCCGCGAAGCAGGTCCGCGGTGGGCTGCACCACCTTTTCCACGTACGGGCCGACCGCCACCACGGTGCTCACGGGCAGCGGCTCGGCACCGGCGTCCTGCAGCAGTTGCGCGACGGCATTGGTCGCGGCGAGCGCCTCGCTGGCCGGATTCAGCACACCGTCCGGGCGCACCAGCTCCCACCCGTCCACCCGCCAGGTTCCGTGCAGCGGTGCGGACAACTTCAACGCCGGGTCCGGCAGGTCCACCCCGACCACGACGAGGATGCCGCGCGGGTGCACCAGGACGGCATCGAGCCGGCGGTCACAGCCGCGCGGGGTACAGCCGAGCACCGCGACTCCGCCGAGCACGCCGTCGCCGGCGCCGCAGGCGGCCAGCACCCCACGCAGGTCCGCGCCGACGCCGGAGACCTCCGTCCCGAGTCGGACCAGCCGCACTCCTACCTCCCAGTGCTCGCGCACGCAACCGTTGGCCGGGCAGTTCCTCCCGCGGCGTGGTTCGCGGGTGTTCCGCCCGTCAAGCCGGAATTGTCGGCCGGAACCGTAGCGCCACGGGGACGGGTGCGGTGCCGGTGGCCGGTAGCTCTCACCCGGAGTGACCTATGTCATTCTTCAGGGTGCCACCCATTATCGGGCACGGGTGGGGCGTCCTGACTTCGCGTGGTGTTCTGGATCGTGCTGACCGGGTCGGGTGGGCTGGTATCGCACGGTCGGGTGTAACTCAACTGTCCGGTGTGGACAACGGCGCGTCGCCTTGCGCCATACCACGTGCCGCCGGGTGGCACCCGACGGCCGGGCAAGTGCACCGGAGTGGAGGAAGGCACGACCCGGGGCGGTGTCACGGGGTGCGACCACCCACAGAGAGCAACCGTGATCACGTCCTGTGATCACCACTCGTCGTCGTGCCGATGAACACGGTTGGTCACCGCCACGTTCGTGTGATGTTCGTTCTTGTGGCGGAATGCCCACCGGCACGGCAGAATTGCCGCACGGGTGATCGCTACCGGCATCGGCCACCGTGGCCGGCGAGGTCGTAGGGGAAGACGTCCCTCGTCGAGCAGCGGAGGTCAGCAGTGAGCACCCGTGGCAGCACCAGTGGCGTGGTCTACGTCCACTCGTCGCCGTCTGCGGTCTGTCCGCACGTCGAGTGGGCGATTTCGGGCACCCTGGGGGCTCGCGCGGAACTGCGTTGGACGGCGCAGCCCGCGGCCCCGGGGCAGTTGCGCACGGAGTGCGCCTGGACCGGTGACGCCGGCACCGCCGGCGAGTTGGCCCGCGCACTGCGCTCGTGGCCGATGCTCCGGTTCGAGATCACCGAGGACCCCAGCCCCGGGGTCGACGGGCAGCGGTTCTGCTACGTGCCCGGACTCGGGCTGTGGCGGGCACGGACCAGCGCCAACGGCGACATCGTGGTCACCGAGGACCAGCTGCGGTCCCTGGTGGACACCGCTCGGGGTGGCGAGCACTTCAGCCACCGGGTCCAGGAGCTGCTCGGCGCGGCCTGGGACGACGCACTGGAACCGTTCCGGCGCGCCGGCGACGGCGCCCCGGTCACCTGGCTGCACCGGGTGGGCTGATCCCGGACCGCGAGGGCGTCCCGCGGCGTGTTCCGCGCCACCGGTACCCCGCCACCGGCGCCGCCGTCGCCGTGCCGTGTGGCACGCTCCTGACGTGCGGATCAGGATGTCCTCGCAGACGCGGTGGCTGCTGCCCGTCGTCATGGCGGCAGCCCTGCTCGCGGTCAGCGGGGGACTCGCCGCACAGCAGCTGTACCGGATGGCGCGCGACCCGGTGGCCGTGGCCCCGTCGGGCGCCGATGATGCGGCCGACGCGGACGGCAACGCCAAGGTGCGGGTCAGCGCGGACACCTTCGCCCACCCCGACGGGCAGGAGGTACGCGACCTCGTACAGCGTTACGTCACGTCCCGGAACAGACAGGACTACGCGATGTGGCGCGACACCGTGACCACACGGGAGGCACGCTCCATGTCCGTGCAGCAGTGGCTCGCCGCCGTCGGCGGCATCCAGACCCACGATGTCGTCATCCGTCGCGTCGAGTCGGCACCGGGCCCCCACGGGCGCGTGCTGGTGACCTTCCGTGTCACCCAGCCCGGCAAGGACCCGTCCGCCCCCGCGGTCCTCTGTCACCGGTCGCGCGCGGTGTTCCCGCTGGCCACCGAGAACGGGAAGCTGCGGCTCGGCTCTCCCAGGTGGAACAACGTCGTGGAGGAGAGCTGCTGAGATCGCTGCCCGGGCAGCCACTGACACAGCGCCGTCCGCGACCGCGCCGCCTGCCCGGGTATCGGCGGCGATCCGCGCGACCACGACGCCCCGCCGGCTCAGTGGTGGCCACCGCCCTGCAGGCTGCCACCCAGCTTGTCGCGGAGCTGCTGCAGCATCTCCGCCTCGGCACCGGCGGCCCATCCGTTCCCGATCAGCACCTGACCGCTGCCCAGCGCCTGGTCGGTCCACTCCTGCTGACCCTTCTGCGTCGTGAAGGTCGTCAGCACGAACTGATCCTGCCCGCTGTGACAGTACCCCGATCGGATCGACTCCGCGTTCACCTGGACCTCCAGGTCCTCACAACCCGCCCTGGCGGCGAGCTCCTCGAGGTTGGCCGGGGCGAACTGCTCGGAGTTGAACGGCAACAGCTCGGCGGGGGACTGGCCGGAGTGTCCCTGACCGCCGGTGCCGCACCCGGCGGAAAGCGCGCCGAGCGCGGCGAGGGCGACAAGGACGTGCCCGGTCTGCCGGCGGTATCCCATGGACTCTCCTCATCGGCTGCCGCGCCTCGCCCGCTCGCCGGCGCCGGACGGCGGACACGACACCGCGGGCGGATCACGAGTGATCCTTCGCCACGAGGTACGCACCGCCGTGCCGATCGGTTCAGCGGCAATGGCACCACCAACCGAAAGGGCCCTCGTTCCCTGCGGAAACAGGGAACGAGGGCCCGGAAGCGTCAGATCGCGTTACAGCGGAATGTTGCCGTGGGCGCCGCGACCCGCCGGGGCGGCGGCCAACGACTCGGCCAACCGGTACCGGGTCTGGGTCGGTTCGATGACCTCGTCGACCACGCCGATCGCCAACGCGCGGTTCACCCCGCCGGCGATCCGCTCGTGCTCCTCGGCCAGCTGGTTGTGCAACGCCTCGCGCTCCTCCTCGGGCGCGGCGGCCAGCTTCTTGCGGTGCAGGATGCCCACCGCGGCCCTGGCCCCCATCACCGCGACCTCGGCGTCCGGCCAGGCGAACACCGAGGTGGCACCCAGGCAGCGGGCGTTCATCGCGATGTAGGCACCGCCGTAAGCCTTGCGGGTCACCAGGGTCACCCGCGGCACGATCGCCTCGGCGAAGGCGTGCAGCAGCTTGGCACCCCGCCGGACCACGCCGTCCCACTCCTGGCCCACGCCCGGCAGATACCCGGGCACATCCACGAGCACCAGCAGCGGCACCCCGAAGGAGTCGCACATCCGTACGAACCGGGACGCCTTCTCCGCGCTCGCCGAGTCCAGGCAGCCACCCATCCGCAGCGGGTTGTTCGCGATCACGCCCACCGTGCGCCCGGCCAACCGGCCCAGGCCGACCACGATGTTGGGCGCCCATCTCGGCTGCAGCTCCTCGAAGCTGGAGCTGGTCTCGTCGTGGTCCAGGATCCGCCGCACCAGCGGCCGCACGTCGTAGGCCCGCCGCGCCGAGGCCGGCAGCATGGCCTTGAGGTCGGCGTTGTCGTTGCGGACCCGGTGCAGGTCGAACACTCCGGGCAGGGAGAACAGGCTGGTGATCCGGCGCGCCCGGGCATAGGCGTCGGCCTCGTCGTCGGCGGTCACGTGCACCACGCCGGACTTACGGGCGTGCGCGTCCGGGCCGCCCAGCCCCTCCATGTCGATCTGCTCACCGGTCACGCTGCGCACCACGTCCGGCCCGGTGACGAACACCCGGCCGGTCGGCGCCATGATCACGATGTCGGTCAGCGCCGGGCCGTAGGCCGCGCCCCCCGCGGCCGGGCCCAACACCACCGAGATCTGCGGCACCTTCCCCGAGGCGCGCACCATCGCGGCGAACACCGACCCGACCGCGTCCAGCGCCTCCACGCCCTCGGCCAGCCGGGCACCACCGGAGTGCCACAGGCCGATCACCGGCACCCGCTCCTTCACCGCGGTGTCGATGGCCTCGACGATGTGCCGGCAGCCCTCGGAACCCATCGCACCGCCCATCTTGGTGGCGTCGGTGCAGTAGGCGACGGCCTTGGCCCCGTTGATCCGGCCTCGGACGGCATACACGCCGCTGGCGTCCTTCGGGCGCAACGGCGCCATCGAGTCGACGTCCAGCAGCTGCGCGAGCCGGACCTCCGGGTCCCGCGGATCGGGCTCGCCGGCGGTGTCCTTCGGGTCGGGTCGGGTGACCACAGCGGTCATGGGTGCTCCTCGCGTGGGGAATCGGGCGGGCAGCGATATCGCCTCCCGGCGCCGGGGCGCAGGCGCGGTGCCGCGCCCCGCTACGCCGAGGTGAAGGCGAGCGCGACGTTGTGCCCGCCGAAACCGAACGAGTCGTTGACCGCGGCGGACAGCTCCGTGCGTCGCGCCGTGCCGGCCGCGACGTCGAGCCGGACCTGCGGGTCCTGGTGTTCCAGGTTCAGGGTGGGTGGCACCACACCGTCGTGGACCGCGAGCAGCGTGGCGATCGCCTCGACCGCACCGGCCGCCCCGAGCAGGTGGCCCAGCGCCGACTTGGGCGCGGTGACGACCGGGTGGTCGCCGATGGCCAGGCGGATGGCGGCCGCCTCGGCCACGTCACCGACCGGGGTGGAGGTGGCGTGCGCGTTGACGTGCCCCACTTCCTTCGGGTCCAGCTCGGCGGTGCGCAGCGCGGCCGCGATCGCCCGCGCCGCACCCTTGCCCTCCGGCTGCAGGCCGGTGATGTGGTAGGCGTCGGCACTGGTGCCCGCGCCGGCCAGCCGACCGTAGACCCGGGCACCCCGGGCACGGGCGAACTCGGCACGCTCCAGCACCATCACGCCGGCACCCTCACCGAGCACGAAGCCGTCCCGCTCCGCGTCGAACGGCCGGGACGCCTTCTCCGGCTCGTCGTTGCGGGTGCTCATGGTGCGGGCCTGGGCGAAGCCGGCCAGCGGCAGCGCCGAGATGCACGCCTCGGCCCCGCCCGCCACGACGACGTCGACCTCACCGGCCCGCAACATCCGCCACGCCCACGCCAGCGCCTCGGCCCCGGAGGCACATGCCGACACCGGGGCGTGCGCGCCGCCCTGGGCGTTCAACGCCAGGCTGACGAAGGCGGCCGGACCGTTGGGCATCAGCATCGGCACGGTCAGCGGCGAGATCTTGCGGATGCCCTGGGTCTCCAGCAGGTCGTCCTGCTGGAGCAGGGTCATCGCCCCGCCGATGCCGGTGCCGATCACCACGCCGAGCCGCTCCGGCTCGACCTGCGGCTGCTCGCCGTCCAGGCCGGCGTCGGCCCACGCCTGCTTGGCGGCGACCAACGCGACCTGCTCGCAGCGGTCCATCCGGCGCGCCTCCACGCGCGGGATGACCTCGGTCGGCTCGACGACGAGCTGCGCGGCGATGCGCACCGGCAGCTCGTAGCGGTCGACCCAGTCCGCCTCCAGCTTCCGGACGCCGCTGCGCCCGGCGACCAGCGCCTGCCAGGTGGTGGTGACGTCGCCACCGAGCGGCGTGGTCGCGCCCAGCCCGGTGACGACGACGTCATTGGTGGTGCTCACTTGTTGGTGGCGATGTAGCTCACCGCATCGCCCACGGTCTTGAGGTTGGCCAGCTGGTCGTCGGGGATCTTGACCCCGAACTTGTCCTCGGCCTGGACCGCGATCTCCACCATGGACAGCGAGTCCACGTCCAGGTCGTCCACGAAGGACTTCTCCTCGGTGATGTCCTCGGGGCTGACCCCGGCGACCTCCTCGACGATCGCCCGAAGCTCCTTGAGGATCTCCTCGTTGCTCACTGTGCTGTTCCCTTTCTCGTTCGCTCCCACCGCCCCGGGCGCCCCGCCCGCAACGGAAAGTTCCTTCCCCGCTCCTACGGGCAGATCACGACCTGCGCCGAGTAGGACAGCCCCGCACCGAAGCCGACCAGCAACATCACGTCCCCGGTGTTGATCCGGCCGGCGGACTTCATGTGGTCCAGGGCGATCGGGATCGACGCGGCCGAGGTGTTGCCGGAATGGACGATGTCGTCGGCGACGACCATGTCCTCCCGCGCGCCCCTGGCCCGCAACTTCTTCGCCAGGGACTCCACGATCCGCAGGTTCGCCTGGTGCGCCACCAGGACGTCGATGTCGGACAGCCGCAGGCCGGCCAGCTCGACCGCGCGCTCGGCGATCGGCGCCACCCGGGTGGTCGCCCACCGGAAGACCGAGCGGCCCTCCTGGTAGATGTGACCGCGCTCGGTCAGCCCGATCATGTCGACCAGGTCCCCGGCGCTGCCCGCGGCCAGCGGGCCGACACCCGGCTCGTCGGCCGGACCGAGCACCGCCGCACCCGACCCGTCGGCGAAGATGATGCAGTTCGCCCGGTCGTCCCAGTCGATCCACTCGGTGAACCGCTCGGCGCCGATCACCAGCACCCGCCGCGCCGAGCCGCCGCGGACCAGCTCCGAGGCGACGTTCACCGCGTAGGGGAAGCCCGCGCAGGCGGCGTTGAGGTCGAACGCCGCGGCCGCCTTCACCCCGATCCGGTCCGCGGTCTGCGCCGAGGCGTTCGGGATGAAGCCGGGCAGCGTGCAGGTCGCCACGATGACGGTGTCCACATCGGATGGTGCCAGCCCGGAGTTGGCCACCGCCTTGGCCCCGGCCTCCACGGCCATGTCCACCAGGGACTGGTCCTCATCGGCCAGCCGGCGCTCGATGATGCCGACCCGCTGCCGGATCCACTCGTCGGAGGTGTCCACGCGCCGGGACAGGTCGTCGTTGGTGACGACGCGGTTGCCCTGCGAGCTGCCGAACCCGAGCAGGCGGGTGGCGGCGGGGCCGGTGTGCTGCCGAAGCTGGGGTCGCGTCACGTCGTCCCTCCGTGCTCGGCCACCAGGGTGGCGACCTCGTCCAGATCCTGCGGGGTTTTCACCGCCAGCGTCGGGGTTCCCTTCAACTCCCGCTTGGCCAGCCCCACCAGGGTCCCGGCGGGGGGCAGCTCCACGATGGCGGTGACCCCGTGTCCGGACATGGTGGCCATACACGCGTTCCACCGCACCGGCCGGGTGACCTGATTCACCAGGCGGCGCAACACATCCCTGCCCTCGGTCACCACCGCGCCGTCCGCATTGGACAGCAGGGTATGCCGCGGGTCGGTGACGCGCACCGCAGCGGCGCGTTCCTGCAGGACCGCCTCGGCGGGCGCCATGTGACGGGTGTGGAACGCGCCCGCAACCGGAAGCGCCTTGACCGTGCGCGACCCCTCCGGCCTGTCCGCGGCCAGCTTCTCCAGCGCGGGCAGCGGGCCGGCGGCCACGATCTGGCCGGCGCCGTTGATGTTGGCCGGGGTCAACCCGAGGCCCTCCAGGTGCTCGAGCACGACGTCCGCCTCGCCGCCGAGCACCGCGGACATGCCGGTCGGCTCCAGGGCGCAGGCGGCGGCCATCTCCCGGCCGCGGACCGCGGCCAGCGCGACCGCGTCGTCGGCGGTGAGCACCCCGGCCACCGCGGCGGCGGCCAGCTCACCCACGGAATGTCCCGCGACCAGCAGCTCGGCCGGCAGCACACCGCGTCGCGCCAGCTCCTCGTGCGCCAGCACGGCCAGCGCAACGACGAGTGGCTGCGTGACGGCGGTGTCCTTGATCTCCTCGGCGTCCGCGGTGGTGCCCAGGCGAGCGAGATCCAGGCCGGTCGTCTCCGACCAGCCGGCCACCCGCTCGGCGGCACCGTCCAGTTCCAGCCAGGGGGAGAGCATGCCGGGTGCCTGCGAGCCCTGCCCAGGCGCGAGTAGCGCGATCACGCCGTCAACTGAACACGGTCAACCCCGTCGGCAGGGATGCCGACGCGGACTAAGTCGAGCGGGCGAACTTGTGGAGTGTCTACAACCTACTCCCCCTATCAGGCGGTTGACCACGGGTTTCCTTGTTGGTTCGAAACCTTCTGGCAATCCACGGGCAAAGGGTGAGCCGGAGCACTCCAAGATCGTCATGGTGTTCCTCGAACCCGCCCAGGAGGGGAGTAACCGGACGGGAGAGAAACTCTTGCGTACGCCCGAGTTTCTCTCCCCCGAAGCGCGCCGTTACGGACAGCCGGGCCAGCCCGGGCGTGGGTCCGGGGGCGGGAAGCTTCGAACCAATGCGGTGCGGGGTGCCGGGCGCGCCAGCAGGCGGCCGGCGCCCGGTTGCCCATTGGTCCACCGGCCACCTCGACTCCTGGTGAGCACGCCCCGACCGAGGTTTCGCAACCGAGGGTGCCTCGGCTCGTCGCAGCACGTTCTGCGAGGGATCGCGAAGGGTGCGGCCGCGGTCACCAGAACCCGCGTGCGCGGGCCAGCCGACCGACGGCGAGCGCGACCCGCAGCACCAGGGCGTCGCGCGGGTCGGAGGCGTTGCGCCCGGTGAGCTCCGTCACCCGGCGCAGCCGGTACCGGACCGTGTTGGGGTGGACGAACAGCTGGCGGGCGCAGCTTTCCAGGACCCCGCCCACCTCCAGGTAGGCGTCGACCGTCTCCAGCAGCGACCCGCCGGCCTCCACCAGCGGGCGGACCACCCGCTCCACTAGCTGGCGCTCGGCCTCCGGGTCACCGGCCAGCGCCCGCTCCGGCAGCAGGTCGGTGGAGCGCACCGGCCGGGGCGCGGCCGGCCACGCCACGACGGCCCGCAGGCCGGACAACGCGTCCGCGGCGCTGCGGTGCGCGTCGGCGAGGCTGGCCATAGTCGGCCCGGCCACCACCGGCCCCTCGCCGAACGCCTCGGCCATCCGGGGCAGCACCTCCCGCCCGGTCGCCCCCTCCACCGGCCCGGCCAGCACCACGACCAGCCGGGAACCCTGTACCCCGATCAGCACCGGCCGGCCGACCCGGGCCGCGCGGCTGCGCACCTCGTAGATCACCTCCGGCGGGTCCTCGGAGGGGGGGTTGCCGACCAGCACCGTCGCCTCGGCGACCGGGTCCCAGCCCAGGGCCGCGGCCCGGGACAGCAGGGACTCCTCGGCGTCGCCCCGGACGATGCCGTCCACCACCAGCGCCTCCAGGCGGGCGTCCCACGCGCCGCGCGCCTCGGCGGCGGCCGCGTAGGAGGTGGCCGCGGCAAAGGCGATCTCCCGGCCGTAGCGCAGCACCGCCTCGGTGAGCACCGCGCGCTCGGCGTCGTCGGCCGCGAGTGCCGGCAGTTGCTCCTCGAAGACCTCGATGGCGATGCGCACCAGCTCGACGGTCTGCCGCAGGCTCACCCAGCGGGCCAGGTCGCGGGGTGCCCCGCGGAACGCCTCGGCGGTGAGCCGGATCGCCTGCTGCGGGTCGCGCAGCCACGCCACGAACCCGGCCACGCCGGTCTGGGTGACCAGCAACACGCTGGCGCGCTGGTCGGCCGACAGCCGGCGGAACCACGGCAGCTCCCGCTCCATGGCGGCCACGCTGGCGCCGGCCATCCCGCCGGAGGCCCGCTCCAGCTTCCGCAGGGTCTCCGCGGACACCTCGGGATGGCCACTGCTCGGGTGGGAGGTGGCCGCTCTGCTCATAGCAGCCAGCATGGCACGCGGCCACCCCCGGGCCCCGGCCGGCGGGGGGCCACCTCAGCCCGGGGGTTGAACGCGCGGCCGCATATCGCGCGCCGGCCGGCGGGGTCCTCACCGTTCCCACGGCTGCAGCAGCTGGGAACGCGGCACCACACCCGCCGCGGTCGTCGTGGGTCCGTTCCGCGGGACGCCGTTAGCCGAATGGGTCAACAATGAGCCCTCCCGGGCGCCGACGTAGGTTGGTGCCGGCGCCGATGTGCGGCCGGGCCCGCGGCTCGACCCGATGCGGTCCGAGATCCCCGCGCCCCGCGAGCCGAACCGGTGCCGGCCCGGCGCGGACCGGGGGCGTGGCCGGCGGGTCCACCCGTCCGCCCGGCACCCGTCGTGATGGTTGCGGCCGCCTGCGCTCACCCCGCGACCCACATGTTCCAGTCCGATCGTTGGATTTCTGTCATAAAACCGCCCACTCGTCGCGCTGCGTGTTTATGACTATTGCTGGATATGCCTAGTGACCGCGCCCGGAATTGGCCAATAGATTGCGGCAACACGGATCTGGTGAAACCCCGCCAGCGAGGAGGTCCGTTTTGCCATCGGGTATCAGACGCAGGAAGTTATCCACCCGGGTGAGTCGCGGGACCGCGGTTGTCGCAGGTGTTGCTGCGCTGTTCGGCGCGCAGCTCTCCGTGGGGACCGCGGCCGCACAACCGAATGCGGTGCCCGCCGGGCTGCAACAGTTCTATGACCAGCAGGTCACCTGGGAACCGTGCCACGGAATTCTGGAGTGCGTCGACATCACCGTTCCCCTCGATTACTCCAACCCCGACGGAGAACGGCTGTCCCTTGCGGTCAGCCGCAAGAAGGCCGACCCGGAGCGGCGCCGCGGCGTGTTGTTGCTCAATCCCGGCGGCCCCGGCGGGAGCGGGCTCACACTGCCCCGCGTGCTCACCCACACCAAGGCGGCCAAGGCATTCGACCTGATCGGGTTCGACCCGCGCGGTGTCGGCAGGTCCACCCAGCTGCTGTGTGAGCTCACGCCGGAGCTGATGAAGTTCAACACCCGGCCGACCGACGGCGAGCTGGCCGCCTGGGCCGCGGACGCGCAGGCCGTCGAGGCCGGCTGCGAGCGCGCCGCCGGCGGCATGCGGCCGTATGTCAACACCGCCAACACCGCCCGCGACATGGACGTGATCCGTGGCGTGCTCGGCGAGCAGAAGATCAACTACCTCGGCTACTCCTACGGCACCTACCTCGGCGCCGTCTACGGCAGCCTCTTCCCGCAACACCTCAACCGCAGCGTGCTGGACTCGGCCGTACACCCCGAGTGGATCTGGCGCGACCAGTTCAAGGCGCAGGCGTACGGGCACCGGGAGAACGTCGACCTGTGGGCCACGTGGGTCGGCCGGCGCCACGCCGTCTTCGGGCTCGGCAAGAACCAGCGCGAGGTGCTCGCCACGCTCGAGGACCTGGCCGCCAAACTCAACGACAAGCCGGTGGGCGGGTTCGACCGCAACTCCCTGGACCTGGCCATGGGCACCGGCTCCCGGTACCGCCAGCTCTGGGACGACCTGGGACATCTACTACTCGACATCAGGAACGCGACGGAAGGGGCTCCCGAGCCCACCGACGCGCTGGCGGCCGGTGCCCTGCTGCGTGACCTCGGCATTGCCGACGTCCGCAACGGCGTGTTCGACACCGTGACGTGCGAGGCGGACTGGCCCCGCGACGTCAACAGCTACTACAGCGACATGAAGCTGTTCCGGGAACGTTACCCCTACGGCTTCGGTGTGCTGCGGGTCGCGCCCTGGGCCTGCACCTTCCGCTCGTTCACCCCGCCGGAAAAGCCGGTGGAGCTGAAGCGGGACGGCTACCAGACCGGCCTGGTGATCCAGGGCGACGGCGACACCCAGACCCACTACGACGGTGGCCCGGCGATGGCGCACCAGCTGCGTCACCACCTGATCTCGGTGAAGGACGAGGGTACGCACGGCTTCTACGGCTTCGGCAACAGCTGCGTGGAGCAGAAGGTGGACCGTTACCTCATCGACGGCGTACTGCCGTCGACCCGGTCGACCTGCGACGGTGCTCCGCGGCCCGACGTCCCCCGGGACGGCTGGGGCTCCGCGGCCGGCCGTGAGCTGGGCACGGGTGCCGACCGCGACGTCACCGCGTCCGGCGAGCGCGGCGGCTCGCTGGCCGAGTCGGTGCGGCGGTTCATCGAGCGGAACAAGCTGCACGAGAAGCAGTTCTGACCCGGATCCCTGGCTGAGCACTGACCCGCCGCCGCGTCCCATCCTCCCGGGGCGCGGCGGCACTCCATTTCGGACACCACGTCCCTGCGACCATCACCTCGCGTGGGCACACCCGAGCGAGCCCCTCGGGCCCACTCCGGCGTGACCGGCTCGGACCGTCCAGGGTGGACACGCGACGTGAACGGTGAAGCGAGTATCGCGCCGGCAAGGCGCGCAGGGAAGTCCCGAGCCGAGCAATCGGACACCGCGGCGTGCCCCGTCGGGCGGGGATGCGGGCAACACTCCCGCGAGGTGCTGGCGTGTCGTCCACTGTGGACTTCCGATCGAGTCGATCTCTTCCTCCTATCGGGCACACCGCGGATCACTCCCCTACCGGCGCGGCCGGAGAACGATCAATAGTGGTCTCCGAGCACATCATCGCCGGTGAGGAGAAGGACCGTGGGCGACGAACTGCGTCGGGGGCTCGGCGACGCGTGGTCGGCGGTGATCACGTTCGTGCCGAAGCTCGTCGGCTTCCTGGTGATCCTGCTGATCGGCTGGCTGATCGCCAAGGGCCTGTCCAAGGCCGTACAGCTGCTGTTGACCCGGACCGGGTTCCCGCGCCTGGTGGAACGGTCCGGGCTGGGTGGGATCCTGTCGAGGTCCAAGATCGACATGACCAACCTGGTCGTCAAACTCGTCTACTACTTCGTCCTGCTGATCGCGTTGCAACTCGCGTTCGGTGCGTTCGGCCCGAACCCGGTGAGTGACCTGCTCAACGACATCATCGCCTACCTGCCGCGGGTGATCGTCGCGATCATCCTGGTGCTGGTGGCCGCCGCGATCGGCCGCGTGGCGCGCGACCTCATCGTCGCCGCGCTCGCCGGCCGGGCCCTCGGCCCGGTGCTCGGCACCGTCACGTACGCGTTCCTGGTCGCGCTCGGTGCCCTCGCCGCGCTCAACCAGCTGAAGATCGCGACCACCGTCACGCTGCCCGTGCTGATCGCCGTGCTGGCCACGATCGGCGGCATCCTCGTCGTGGGCGTCGGCGGTGGCCTGATGCGCCCGATGCAGCAGCGGTGGGAAGGCTGGCTGGACAGTCTGCAGCGGCAGATGGGGAGGGGCAGCGGCACGCCGTCGTCGGGAGGACAGCCGCCGGCGGGCGGGAGCAGCCCGACCGGCGGAGGCGAGTAACGAATAGACGCGAGTGGGCCCGGCGGGAGGATCCCCGCCGGGCCCACTCGCGTTGGGTAAGGCACGGATCAGGGATCACCACGTGCATGCGGTGTCGCGCTCGCTGCGGGATGTGAGGAACCTGCGGCACGGACGGATCCGCTTCGAGTCAGCCCGGGGTTGGAGCGATGTCCTTGCGGGGGCGGTGTGGCCGCCGCCGGGAGCGGTGAGGCAACTCACCCCGAAAGGGCCTGGGACAGGAATGCCACCCCGGCGGAAGATGTGGACGCGATCAGGTGAACGTGCGCTCCGGGGCTCGGTGAAAGTCCGAACCGGCGGTGACAGCCCGCGACCCGGCGACCGTACGGTCGCCGGCTGACCCGGTGGAACTCCGGGGCCGACGGTGAAAGTCCGGATGGGAGGCGGCGCACGCGTGCCGGGTGGCGGGCGTCCGCGCACGTCCTCTGCCACCCGTCCGCGTCCTGCCCATGCCCCGTGTCCGGGGGCGTGCCGGACGGGATGGGGGAGACGTGGACGTCTTGCTACAGCACGGGTTGGTGCTCTTCGGGCAGTCGGTGTCCTGGGCCGAGATGGCCGGGCAGCTGTGCGCGCTCGCCGTGGTCTTCCTCGCCGACCGGCGCACCCTGTGGACCTGGCCGGTGCAGGTCGGTGCCACCGTGTTGCTGTTCGCCGTCTACGCCAGCGCGCACCTCGGCGGGCTCGCGGCACGCCAGGTGGCGATCCTGCTGATCTCCCTCTACGGCTGGTGGGCGTGGCTGCGCCGGCGGGATCCGCTCTACGGCTTGGTGGTGCGCAGGGCCAGCACGGTCGAACGGGCGGCGCTCGTCGCCGCGATGCTCGTGGGCACGGTGGCGGTTGCGGTGACGCTGGCGGCCCTGGACGCGTCCTGGGCGCCGTGGCCGGATGCCTGGCTCTTCGTCGGTACCCTGGTCGCCTTCGCCGCCCAGGGTCTCGGGCTGGTCGAGTTCTGGCTGGTCTGGCTGGCCGTCGACGCGGTCGGCGTGCCGCTGCAGCTGGCCTCCGGACTGTGGTTCAGCGCCCTGGTCTACCTGGTGTTCGCCGGGCTGGTGCTGCACGGCTGGTGGAGCTGGACCCGCACCGCGGACGCACGGGAGCGGCGGGCGGGCGTCGCCGTCGAGGGATGAACCATCGTTGCCCCCGGCCTCCGGCCAAATCGCTGGGAGATCCGCGGCGGGTGCGGTGACGATCCCGGCGTGACAGACCACGGGCATGACGAACGACTGCGCCCCGCCGAGTTCCCCCGCTCCGCCCGCTACGACCCGCAGTGGCAGATGGCCAACATGATGGGACCCAACGCGCTGTGGCTGACCGAGTCGTTGGGTCAGGTGCTCCCGTTGGAACCCGGCGCGAGCGTGCTCGACCTCGGCTGCGGCAAGGCGATGAGCTCGGTGTTCCTCGCCCGCGAGTTCGGCGCCCGGGTGTGGGCGGCGGACCTGTGGATCAAGCCGACCGAGAACTGGGAGCGGGTGCGGGAAGCCGGGGTAACCGACCTCGTCTGCCCGCTGCACGTAGAGGCCCACGACCTGCCCTTCGCCGAGGGCTTCTTCGACGCGATCGTCTGCATCGACGCCTACCACTACTTCGGCACCGATGAGCTCTATCTCAGCTACCTGACGCGCTTCCTGCGCCCCGGCGGGTGGGTCGGCGTCGTGGTGCCCGGCGTGACCGAGGAGTTCGACGAGGTCCCCGAACACCTGCGCCCGCACTGGCAGCCGGAGTTCCACACCTTCCACAGCCCGCACTGGTGGCGGCGGCACTGGGAGCGGACCGATCTGGTCGAGGTCGGCACCGCGGACCTGGTGCCCGACGGCTGGCGGCACTGGCTGGAGTTCACCGCGGCCGTGCGGGAGGCCGGGCTCAGCCCGGTACCGGAGCTGACCCGGCAGGAGACCGAGATGCTGCGCGCCGACTCCGGCCGGGTGCTCGGGTTCAGCCGCGTGGCGGCCAGGCTACGCGCGGTGGACTGACCCGGCCGGGCACGCTGCGCACTCCTGCTGCGGCCGTTCGGGTCTGTCCGGTCACTCACTGGGTGCGGACCGGCCGAGGGGTATTCCGATCTTCTTCGGTGAGGTTGCACGATGTCCTGGCGCGTCAATGAGAATTCGCCGGGTTCGCCACCGCGGAGCAGGTGAGTTCCCCACGACGCAGTTTCGCTGTTGGTTCTCGGGTTACAAGGAAAGGGAGGTCGACGCGCCGTGCCGAAGCCAGGCAGCTGTCCCGCGCTCCAGCTCACCGCGTCGATGAGACTCCCGTTGCCCGTGTGACCAGCGATTTCCACGTGCCGCCCGGTACCTCGCCCCCCACCGCCGGGCGTGCCGACACCCGCAGCGCATGCAACCGTGGAGGAGGTCGCCGAGAAGAACTGGCCGCATCACGCGCATGACACCCCGCCGCACCCTGTTGTCGGCGGCAGGGCGAAAACCAATTTCGCGAGTTTCGCCTCCTGTCGCGAAAAAACACCGACGGCCGATTTTCCTCGCCCCGGTCGTCCGGGCTGGAACCCACCGGTGTTCGGGCGGGCGAGGCCGAACCCCTTGCAGGTAAAGGAGGACCGACACGACGCTGCGCGAGCTCAACGGCTACCGGGTCCTGTGACCGGGACAGGGGGTGGGGTCGCCCGCACCGGGCCCCCCCACCCCTCTGTCGTTTCTGTCGTGGCCCTCCGTCGCGGCGCCGGCCGGGCGTCAGCCGGTGTAGATGGCGGAGATCTGGTCGGCGTAGGTCTTGGCGACCACGTTGCGCCGCAGCTTCAGGCTCGGCGTCAGTTCGCCACCCGCCTCGGTGAAGTCCACCGGCAGGATGCGGAACTTCTTGATCGACTCCGCCGTCGAGACCGCCTTGTTGGCCTCGTCGACCGCGGCCTGGATCTCGGCCCGCAGGTCCGGGTCGTCGATCAGGTCGACCACCTCGGCGTCGGCCGGCTTGCCGTGCTGGGTCTTCCACGCCGGGAAGAACTCCGGGTCCACCGTGATGAGCGCGCCGATGAACGGCTGCTTGTCCCCGACCACCATGCACTGGCTGATCAGCGGGTGGGAGCGTAGCCGGTCCTCGAGCACCGCGGGCGCCACGTTCTTGCCGCCGGCGGTGACGATGATCTCCTTCTTTCGCCCGGTGATCCGCAGGTAGCCCTCGTCGTCCAGCTCGCCGAGGTCACCGGTGTGGAACCACTTGTCCCGCAGCGCGTCCTTGGTCGCCTGCTCGTTGTTCCAGTAGGCGCGGAACACCACGTCGCCCTTGATCAGGACCTCGCCGTCCTCGGCGATGCGGATCGAGGTCCCGGCGATGGGCCGGCCCACGGTACCGATCTTCAGCGCCTCCGGGGTGTTCACGCAGGCCGCCGCGCTGGTCTCGGTCAGCCCGTAGCCCTCGTAGACGGTCACCCCCAGGCCACGGAAGAAGTGCGCGAGCCGCGCGCCCAGCGGTGCGCCACCGGAGATCGACGCCTCGCACCGGCCGCCGAGCGCGGCCCGCAGCTTGCCGTAGACGAGCTTGTCGAACAGCAGGTGCCTCAGCTTCAGACCCAGGCCGGGCCCACCGCGGTCCAGCGACTCGCTGTAGGCGACGGCGGTGGCCTCGGCGATGTCGAAGATCCGGCCCTTGCCCTCGCTGTGTGCCCTCTGCTTGGCGCCGTTGTAGACCTTCTCGAACACCCGGGGCACCGCCACCACGAACCGCGGCCGGAACGTGCCCAAATCGGCGACCAGGTTCTTGATGTCCGGGGCGTGCCCGACCGTGGCCCGTGCATAGACCGCGCAGATGGTGACCGCGCGCGCCAGCACGTGCGCCAGCGGCAGGAAGATCAGCAGCGAGCTGCCGGGCTGGATGAGCTGCGGGAAGGCCGCGATGTCGGAGCGGACCTCGCTCAGCAGGTTGCGGTGGGTCAGCTCGCAGCCCTTGGGGCGGCCGGTGGTACCGGAGGTGTAGATGATGGTCGCCAGGTCGTCGGCGCCGACCGTCCGGCGCCGCTCGTGCACGTCGGTGTCGGGCAGCTCGGCGCCCTGGGCGACCAGCTCGGCGACCGCGCCGCGGTCGCCCTCCGCGGGCTCGATCCGCCACACGTTCGCGAGCTCGGGCAGCCGATCGCGCACCGCCTCCACGGTTGCCCGGTGCTCCGCGGTCTCGACCACGAACGCCTTGGTGCCGGCGTCGGAACCGATCCACTGCACCTGCTCGGCAGAGGAGGTCTCGTACACCGGGACGGTGACGCAGCCGGCGGCCCAGATCGCGAAGTCGAACAACGTCCATTCGTAGCGGGTCTTGGCCATCAGACCGACCCGGTCGCCGGCCTGCAGCCCGGCGGCGATCAGGCCCTTGGCCACGGCCAACACCTCGTCGGCGAACTCCCGGGCGGTGACGTCCACCCAGGCCCCCTCCTCGTGCCGACGGAAGCTCACGGCGGTACCGAATCGCTCGGCGTTCGCCCACACCATGTCGGTGAGGTTCTCCTCGCCGGCCACAGGGGCCGTAGCCGGAACGCTGAACTCACGCACGTCAACCTCCGAGCGGTGGGTTACTGACGAGAAACTTAGCGTGCTGGGGCGCCCAGACAATAGGGCCGCAACCCGGAGGAGGGGAGAGGCGGCCACCAGCCGAGACCGAGCCGAGACCCAAGCGGCGCTGGGCCGGCAGGCCCAACGCGTGTCACCCTTCCGGCGTGGCTTCGGTGGACGTGGTGGACGAAACCTTCCTCGCTGTACCCCCGCACGTGGTGGCCGCGGTCTTCGCCGACCCGGCGTCCTGCACCCGGTTCTGGCCGGATCTGACGCTGCAGGCTTACGCCGATCGCGGCGCCGAGGGCCGGCGGTGGGCGGTGCGCGGGGCCCTGGTCGGGACGATGGAGGTCTGGCTGGAGGCGGTGTTGGACGGCACCGTGCTGCACTACTTCCTGCGGGCCGACGCGCCCGGGCCGGACAACCGGCCGGTGCCGTTGCCGCCCAGGGCCGCGGCGGCCGAGACGCGGCGGCGGCAGCTGGCCGCCAAGCAGCTGGCCTTCGACCTCAAGGCGGCCCTGGAGACCGGCCGCGAGGTGGGCTGCCCACCCGTGGCCTGACCCACGCCGGCCACCGTCGGGCCGGTCGCGTCCTAGGGTGGCCCTCGTGCGGGTTCACGTGGTGTCCGACGTGCACGGCAACGCCGAGGCCCTGGCCAGGGCCGGAGACGGTGCCGACGCGCTGCTGGTGCTGGGCGACCTGCTGGAGTTCGTCGACTACGCCGACCACTCCCGAGGAATCCTGGGCGCCGTCTTCGGCGCGCAGAAGGTGGCCCGGTTCGCGTACCTGCGCAACCACGGCCGGCCCGGGGAGGCCGGCGCCTACGCGCGCTCCCTGTGGGAGGAGCTGCCCGACCCGGCCGTCGTGGTCGAGGAGGCCGTACGCGAGCAGTACGCGGCCATGTTCGGATCGCTGACCGCCCCCACCTACGCCACACCGGGCAATGTGGACGTGCCCGCGCTGTGGCCGGAGTTCACCGAGCACATCCGGGTGCTGGACGGGGATGTGGCCGAGATCGGGGGACTGCGGGTCGGGTTCGTCGGTGGCGCGCTGCTCCCACCCGGTGGCCGACTGTGGCGGCGGGGCACACCCTGGGTGCCGTACCTGCGAACCCACGAGGAGTACGCCGCGGCCGTCGCCGGGTTGACCGGAATCGACGTGCTGTGCAGCCATATTCCGCCGAAGGTCGCGGAGCTGACCTACGACGTGATGGCGCGCAAGGACGAGAACGGCTCACCGCACCTGCTGGAACTGATCCGGCGCGAGCGGCCGCGATGGTCGTTGTTCGGCCACGTCCACCAGCCGCTGGCCTCGCGGGTGCGGATCAGCCGCACCGAATGTGTCAACGTCGGGCACTTCCGCCGCACGGCACGCCCCTACGTGCTGCACTGGTGATCCGCTTGGGGTATCGGCTGCGGCCAGGCGGGTGGCGCGCTGCTCCGGTCGGGTGTGGCGTGCGGCGCTGGGCGCGGCGTTCCCGCTCGGCGGCGCGGTAGCCTGCGCGCCATGGCCGAGGAGTCCACACAGTCCATCGTCATCCATGCGCCGCCGGAGAAGATCATGGCGGTGATCGCGGACTTCGCGGCCTACCCGGAGTGGGCCAAGGCGGTGCGCAGCACCGAGGTGTTGGTCACCAAGCCGGACGGACAGGCCGAGCAGGTCCGGTTCGTGCTCGACGCCGGCGTGGTCAAGGACGAGTACGTGCTCTCCTACGACTGGGCCCCGGACGGGCTGGTGGTCCGCTGGGAACTGGTCAAGGGCCAGATGCAGAAGGGGCAGCGGGGCAGCTACACGTTGCGCCCCACCGACGGCGCGACCGAGGTGACCTACTCGCTGTGGGTGGACCTGGCGATCCCGATCATCGGGCTGTTCCGCCGCAAGGCGGAGAAGATGATCATGGACACCGCGCTCAAGGAGCTCAAGCGGCGGGTCGAGCGGGCCGGTTGAGCGCCTCGCCGCCGTCCGGGGCGACCGGCTCGGAACGGCATCCCCACGGGCGCGCGGACCGTGGCCCGGCGCGGGACCCGGACGACCACCCGGATGGCAGCGCCACCCGGACGTGGCGGAAGATGCGGGGCGTGCGCGTCCTGCTGTTCACCGGAAAGGGCGGCGTGGGCAAGACGACCCTCGCCGCCGCCACCGCCGCGCGGCTGGCCGCCTCCGGCCGCAAGACGTTGGTGGTCTCCACCGACCCCGCGCACTCGCTCGCGGACGCGCTGGCCATACCCGCCACCGCCGAACCGTCCGAAGTGGACACCGGGCTGTGGGTGTCCCAGGTGGACACCCGCGCGCTGGTCGACTCCTCGTGGTTCGAGCTGCGCACGCACCTGCACGTCCTGCTCGGCGGCGCGGGCGTGGACGGGCTGGCCGTCGAGGAACTGACCGTCCTGCCCGGCGCGGAGGAACTGCTGGCCCTCATCGAGGTGCACCGGCTGGTACGGAACGGCCCGTGGGACACGGTGGTCGTGGACTGCGCGCCGACCGCCGACACGTTACGGCTGCTCGCCGTGCCCGAGGCGTTCGCCGGTTACCTGGAGAAGCTGTTCCCGACCCACCGCCGCGTCGTCCGCGGCGTGCTTGCCGGGCTGGCCGGCGGCGACGTGGCGCGCTGGGACGCCGTGGTCGATGCGCTGGGCGAACTGGCCGGGCAGCTCACCGCGGTGCGGGCGTTGCTCGCCGACCAGGAGCGCACCAGCGTGCGGCTGGTGCTCAACCCGGAACGCGTGGTCGCCGCGGAGACCCGCCGCACGCTGACCGCGTTGGCGTTGCACGGGATTCGCGTCGACGGCATGGCGGTGAACCGGCTGGTGCCCGACCCGGGCGACGACGACACGACCGCCGGTAACTGGCTGCGGGCCCGCCGCGGGGAGCAGGACGCGGTCCTGGGTGAGCTGCGGGACGCCCTGGAGGTCATGGGGGTGCCCGGCCTACCCGTGCGCACCGTGTCCTACCGTGCCGAGGAGCCCGTCGGTCTGGGCGCGCTGGCCGCGCTCGCCCACGAGCTGTACGGCGACGACGACCCGCTGGCCGGGGCCGCACTCGCCCCGCTGGTCTCGGTCGAGGGAGCCGGTCGGAGCCTGGACGCGGAGTACCGGCTGCGGCTGGCGCTGCCGCTGGGCCCCGAGACCGACATCGATTTGGCCCGGGTGGGCGACGAGCTGGCGGTGACCGTGGCGGGCCGCCGGCGCCTGGTGGCCCTGCCGCCGGTCCTGCGGCGCTGCGAGGTCACCGACGCCTCCGCCGAGGCCGACGGCCTGGTGGTGTGCTTCCGCCCCGACCCCCGTCTGTGGATGCGCTCATGAGCACGAACACACCCCCCGGCGATGCTGGGGCGCAGGACCCGCGGGCCCGGCTCGCCGAGGAGCTGCGCCTGCTCAGCGAGGCGCTCGCCCAGCGGGCCGAGCCCTATCTGGAGCGGTTGCGCGGCACCGAGCACGACCGGGGCGACTGCGGCTGGTGCCCGCTGTGCACCGGCCTCGGGCTGCTGCGCGGGGAGCGTCCCGAACTGGCCGACCGGCTCGCCGAGTACGCCACCGGTTTGGTGCTCACGCTGCGCGCCGTGGTGGAGAACGGGCTGCCGGACACCGCGGCCGGGCCCGCGCGGCCGGCCCAGCCCCGGCCCGACGGGGCCGGCCCCGCCGAACCCCGGTCCGATGAGCCCGCGGCGGACGCCGCACGGCCGCGGGTGCAGCGCATCCGGGTGCGGCGCACGGACGACCCGGCCGACGGGGGTGACGCGTGCTGACCGTCGGCATCGACGTCGGCGGCACCAGCGTCCGGGCCGGGGTGGTCGACGCGCGTGGCGCCGTCCTGGACACCACCCGGGCCCCGACGCCCACCGGTGGGCAGGCCCTGGAGGACGCCATCGCCGGGGCGGTCGCCGAGCTGACCGGCCGGCACGACGTAGCCGCCGTCGGGCTCGCCGTGGCCGGGTTCGTCACCGCCGACCGCCGCGGCGTGCGGTTCGCCCCGCACCTGGCCTGGCGCGGGGCGCCGGTCGCCGACCGGATGTCTCGCCGGCTCGGGCTGCCGGTGGTGCTGGAACACGACGCCAACGCCGCCGTCCTCGCCGAGTACCGGTTCGGTGCCGCCCGCGGCGCGCACGTGGCGGTGTTGGTGGCACTGGGCACCGGGATCGGTGGCGCCCTGCTGGTCGACGGTCGGGTGTTCCGCGGCGCGCACGGGGTCGCCCCCGAGCTGGGGCACCTGCGACTGGTACCGGACGGCCGGCCCTGCGCCTGCGGCAAGCGGGGGTGTTGGGAGCGGTACTGCAGCGGTACGGCGTTGGCCGCGACCGCGGTCGAACTGCTGGCCGAGTACCCGTCGGCTTCGACGGTGCTGGCCCGGGAGGCCGCGGGCGACCCGCGGGCGGTGACCGGCCGCCGGGTGGCCGGCGCCGCGCGCGACGGGGACCTGTTGGCCCAGCGCGCCATGGCCGACCTGGCCCGCTGGCTGGGCGAGGGGCTGGCGCTGGTCGCCGACGTCTACGACCCCGAGGTGATCGTGATCGGCGGCGGGGTGTCGGAGTCCGCGCCGCTGTTCCTCGACGACGCGCGGGAGCACTACGCGTCGGCGATCACCGGCGCGGGCCATCGGCCGCTCGCGCGGATCCGCACCGCGCAGCTGGGCGACGACGCCGGGATCGTGGGGGCGGCCGCCCTCGCCCGGGATGTCGCCGTGGACATTGTCCGCAACGGCTACCTGCACTGATCGCGTCGAAGCCAGCTCGAGTCGGAACCCGACACGGGAGGGGAACCGGTAGCCCCCGGCCTCTTCTTCCTTGTGCTCACGGTGCTCACGCGGACGGCAACTCACGTGGCCACGTCACAGTCGGCCGCGCCCACCTACGGCCGCGGCGGTTCCACCGCGGTGGCGGGATGTCCTTGCCAGCACGCGGAACTCAGACCTGCGCGCCGTCGTCCCAGCCGGAGTCCGCGGGCGGGTCCTGCCGCATCCGCAGCACCAGCCAACCGATGCCGCAGGTCAATGCGATGAGCGCCAGCGGCGTGGCCACCCGGTGCGCCAACCCGATGAGGCTCGGCGCCACCAACAACACCACCCCGGCCGTGAGCAGCAGCAACGCCCCGATCGTGGGGGCGCGCAGCGGCGGGAAGGGCGGTGGCTCGGGCGGCACGTAGTGGTCGTCGGGGTCGTCCTCGAGCGCCTCCGGGTCCTGTTCCCCGCGGTCCGGTGCGGCCCGCGCCAGTTCCACGGCGGTGTCGGCCGTGGTCGCGGTGCCGTCGGCGGCCTCCTCCGGCCACCGTAGGCCGCCCTCCCGCTCCAGGTCGGCGACGATTTCGGCGAACGCCGCGTCGACGTCCTCGGGACCGTCGTGGCCCGGGATCCGCCCGCTCATGACCGCACCCCGGTCCGGCGCGGCCCGCGGCCCGGCACCCGGGCCGTGCCGGCCTCCGGCACGAGGGGAAGGCCACACCCCGCCCGGGCCGGCGGCCGGGACCCCGCCACGCCGTACCCGTGCTGCGAGAACGTGCCCGCTCCCGCCGGCAGCGGCATCGCGTCCTCCCCTCGCCTCGGGCGACACCTGTTCCCGTCATGGTCGCACGGACCCGCCCCGCAGGGCAGTGACGCGCCACCACCCGGGAGGCTGCGTTGTCGCCGCCGTTCCGGGCTCCGTACGCTGGATTTCACACCAGTGTTGTGTGAGGGAGGCGCTCGGCCCGGTGCTGTATTACTTGATGAAGCATGTTCTGCTCGGCCCGCTGCTGCGGCTGGCCTGCCGGCCACGGATCGAGGGGCTGGAGCACATCCCGCGCACCGGCGGAGCCATCCTGGCCAGCAACCACGTGGCCGTGGCCGACTCCTTCTTCCTGCCGCTCATGGTGTCCCGCCGCGTCACCTTCCTGGCCAAGCGCGAGTACTTCACCGGGCGCGGCCTGAAGGGCCGGCTCTCCCGGTTCTTCTTCGCCGGCGTCGGCCAGGTGCCCATCGACCGCACCAGCGGGGCGGCGGCGCAGGCCGCCCTGGACACCGGGATCCGCCTGCTGCGGGAGGGCAGGCTGCTGGGCATCTACCCGGAGGGCACCCGCTCGCCCGACGGCCGGCTCTACAAGGGCAAGACCGGGGTGGCCCGGATGGCCCTGGAAGCCGGGGTGCCGGTGATCCCGGTCGCCATGTTCGGCACCGACGAGGTCAACCCGATCGGGTCGAAGATGTGGCGCCCGCGGCCGGTGCGGGTCGTGGTCGGCGAGCCGCTGGACTTCTCCCGCTACGAGGGCCTGGCCGGTGACCGCTTCGTCGAGCGGTCGATCACCGACGAGATCATGTACACCCTGATGGAGCTGACCGGCCGGGAGTACGTGGACGTCTACGCCGCCAAGGTCAAGGACGACCTGGCCGCGCAGGGCCGGGTGCCGCCCGGCTGGCGGCGCTCGGCCGCCACCCCGGCGACGGAGCACGATCGGGTACCGCGCGCCAAGGCGGGCTGAGGCGAGGTGTTCCCCCGGACGCCGTTTCCGGTGCGCACACCGAGGTGAACCTGCTGCTGCTCCGTGATGACGAGAGGTCCCGGGTGGGTGTTGGCAAGCCGCCGATCGGGGGCTTCTAGGCTTGGTCGGTGCGGTTCTTCTACGACTGCGAGTTCATCGAGGACGGTAGGACGATCGACCTGGTGTCGATCGGGGTCGTGGATGAGGAGGGCCGCGAGTTCTACGCCGTCTCCACCGAGTTCGACCCGGAGCGGGCCGGCCCCTGGGTGCGACAGCACGTGTTGCCCAAGCTCCCGCCGCCGTCGGACCCGATGTGGCGGAGCCGGGCACGGATCCGGGACGAGCTGCTGGAGTTCCTCACCCCCGCCGGCGAGGACGTCGAGCTGTGGGCGTGGTTCGCCGCCTACGACCACGTGGCGCTGGCGCAGCTGTGGGGACCGATGCCGATGCTGCCCAAGGCGATCCCACGGTTCACCAGGGACCTGCGGCAGCGTTGGGAGGACGCGGGCCGGCCCCGGCTGCCTCCGGCACCGCCGGCCGCGCACGATGCACTGGCGGACGCCCGGCACAACCTCGCCCGGTGGAAGGTGATCGACGAGCACTGGCGTCGCCTGATCGGTCGGGGCGGCCGCTGATACCACCCCGCGGTAGCGCGAGACCGTTGCCACGGTGCGGCCCGTTGGTCGCGAACGGGTACGTCCCGACCGTCACCGGGTCGAACGAGCGACCGTTCCACCTACCGGGTCAGGGGGCATCCATTCTGCGCGACTCGACTTCCCCGTGGTTCGGTTCCGGAATTCTGTTCTTGCCCCTGTCAGGTACCGCCCGGTGCGTCGGTGTCGCCGCCTGCCGAGCCGGGTAACCGGCGATCGAGATCCGACCCCCCGTTGCTGCACCGATCCAGAGCGTGGCAGGCTCGGGCCGGCGGTATGCGACGCCGGTCACAGACCGGCTCGGCGAGGAGGCGATCGAGCAGATGCGCATTGGCGTGCTCACCGGTGGCGGTGACTGCCCCGGTCTGAACGCGGTCATCCGGGCCGTGGTCCGCAAGGGGATCGAGGTCTACGGGCACGAGGTGCTCGGCTTCCGAAACGGGTGGCTCGGTGCGGTGGAGGACCAGGTCCGGCCACTGGGGATCAACGACGTCGAGGACATCCTGACCCGGGGCGGCACCATCCTCCGCTCCTCTCGCACCAACCCCTACAAGATCGAGGGCGGGGTGCCGCGGATCAAGGAGAACCTGGCCAGGCACCGGGTCGACGCCCTGGTGGCGATCGGCGGCGAGGACACCCTGGGCGTGGCCAAGCGGCTGACCGACGAGGGGCTCGGCGTTGTCGGGGTGCCCAAGACCATCGACAACGACCTGGCCGCCACCGACTACACCTTCGGGTTCGACACCGCGGTGCACATCGCGACGGAAGCGATCGATCGGCTGCGTACCACGGCCGAGTCGCACCACCGGGCGCTCGTCGTGGAGGTGATGGGTCGGCACGCGGGCTGGATCGCGCTGCACTCCGGGCTGGCCGGTGGGGCCAACGTGATCCTGGTGCCGGAAAAGCCGTTCTCCGTGGAGAAGGTCTGCGAGCTGGTGCAGCGCCGGTTCGAGCGCGAGTACGCGCCGATCATCGTGGTGGCCGAGGGGGCCGTGCCCGAGGGCGGCGCCGAGGTGCTGCAGACGGGGGAGCGGGACGCCTTCGGGCACGTCCGGCTCGGCGGTGTCGGCACCTGGCTGGCCGAGGAGATCGCGCAACGTACCGGCAAGGAGTCGCGCGCGGTGGTGCTCGGCCACACCCAGCGCGGCGGCACGCCCACCGCCTACGACCGGGTGCTCGCGACCCGGTTCGGCCTGCACGCGGTGGACGCGGTGCACGAGGGCGACTTCGGCACGATGGTTGCCCTGCGCGGCACGGACATCGTCCGCGTCAAGCTCGCCGAGGCCACGGCGGAGCTGAAGACCGTGCCGCTGAAGCGGTACGCGGAGGCCGAGGTCTTCTTCGGCTGATCCACCCCGGACGTGGCACGTTTTCCGTTGCCACGCCGGGGCTTGCGGCCCGCAAGTGTCGGGTTCGGCCGGCGGTGTTGTCGACGCCGCCCGCCGGCCGAACCCAACCCGTGCCCCGCACACCCCGAGAACGGGACCCGGCATCTCCGGCGGCGGTGCCGTGCGAACCCGCCGCCGAAAACCCTGTTGTCCTGCCTGCTGTCAGGATTCCGCCGTGCCGCGGGAGACGGCCAGCATCTCCTCGCGGGGGACGACCTTGATCCGCTCCCTCCCGCGCTGCTGGCCGAGCGTGATCTCGTGCTGGTTCAGTCGGTTCCAGCCCTCGAGGGTGGTGAACTCGACGCCGCGGCGGGCGAGCAGCTCGCGGATCGCGGCCGGATCGGGTTCCGGCGCCGGCCGCAGTGCCGGGATATCCGCCAGCAGGCTCCCGATCGTCTCGAGAGCGTCACCCTTGGTATGGCCGATCAGTCCGACAGGCCCTCGCTTGATCCATCCGGTGGCGTAGACGCCCGGAACCTGCTGGCCGTCGAGACCCAACACCCGTCCCGCATCGTGCGGCACGGTCCCGCTGTCGTGGTCGAACGGGAGATCCGCCAGGTGCGAGCTGAGGTAGCCGACGGCCCGGTACACCGCCTGCACGGGCCAGTCGTGGAACCGTCCGGTTCCTCGGACACCCCCGCTGCCATCCAGCTCCATGCGCTCGGTGCGCAGCCCGGTGACGCACTCCGCACCGAGGATTCCCGCCGGCCCGTGCAGGAAATGGAGGTGCAGCCGGCGCGGCCGGGTCCCGGGGTCCCGGATTGCCCAGTCCTGCAAGGTTTTCACGACGGTACGCACCTGGTTGCTGCCGTTGATCGCGTCCAGGCTGGCCTGGTCGAACTCGATGTCGGCGGGGTCGACCAACACCTCGACGTTCGGCGAGTGGTCCAGCTCTCGCAGCTCCAGCGGGGTGAACTTGGCCTGGGCCGGCCCGCGGCGGCCGAACACGTGCACGTCGGTGACCTGGCTCGCGGCCAGGCCGCGATAGACGTTGTCCGGGATCTCGGTGGTCAGCAGCTCGTCCGCCGTCCTGGCCAGCACGCGGGCGACGTCCAGGGCGACGTTGCCGGCACCGATCACCGCGACGCTGCGCGCGGTCAGCGGCCACTCCCGCGGCGCCTCGGGATGGCCGTCGTACCAGGAGACGAACTCCGCGGCGCCGAAGCTGCCCGGCAGGTCAACCCCGGGCACGGACAGCGACCGGTCCTTGTCCGCGCCGGTGGCGAAGATCGCGGCGTCGTAGTGCTGTCGCAGGTCGTCGAGCTTGAGGTCGGTGCCGTAGTCGACGTTGCCGAGCAGCCGGATTGCCGGACGCTCCAGAACCCGTTGCAGGGCTTGGACAATCTGTTTGATCCGCGGGTGGTCCGGGGCGACGCCGTACCGGATCAGGCCGTAGGGAGCGGGAAGGCGTTCGAGGATGTCGACGCTGACCGGGGTGTCGGACCTGGCCAGGATGTCGGCGGCATAGATACCCGCCGGGCCCGCTCCGACGACCGCGACGCGCAGCGGGCGATCCAGGGTGGCTTGCATCAGGGTGTCGATCCTTTTCGTTCGGCGCTCGGTGCGGTGCGCGAGCCGGCAGCACACCCCAATCCCCGCGAAGGTCGACCGCACCCGCCGGGCGGCATCGGCCGCGAGTGCCTGGTCGGGCCCTCCTGGCCGCGTGCTGCCCAAGGTCGCCCATCCATGACTGAGGTAAGGCTTACCTAAAAGGGTGCGCGGTGGCGAGGGTGATGTGCCACTGCTCACGCCGGACCCACCGGATCCGCCCGACCCGGCACGCAGCGAGAGCCCTCGCCGGATCGCCCACACCCCGTTGTGGTTCCCCGCGCTCAGCGTGCTGTGGCCGGGCCGCGAAAAACCGTTGGCGCGCAAGGAAGCGCGGATGCGAGGCTGATCGTATGGACGACATGGCGATCGGACGCGGACTCCGACGGTCCCCTGTGATCGCATGACCAACCCCGACCGGCCGCGCCGGCCGCGTAGACCCGGCGGTCCGCGGCCGCTGATAGGTGCGGCGGCCGGGGACGGCCGGGCCGGTGAGGCCGGCGAGCGCACGGGGCACTCTCGGAGCGGACCATCGGGCGACTGGGGCGTGGGCACGGCCGGTTGGCGGTGACAACGCCGGACCCACGACGCCCAGGCGCGGCCCGCTGCCCTTGCGCGCCCCTCCCCGGAACCCGGCCGTCATGCCGGTCAGCCCCTGGTTGCGGTACACCGGGGGCTGACCGGTCCACCGTGCGGGAGCGTCGCGTTCAGACCCTGCCGGGCGGTCGAATGCCCGGCACGGCCGGTGCCGCCGCGCCGTGGCCCGGGTCGGGCGAAGTCACCGCGTCAAAGCACCGAGGTCGAGGTAGGCGGCGAAGGTTCCCAGCCAGTGTTCGGCCGCATACCCGTGGCCGAACACGAACTCCCGCCCGAAAACCGCGTGTCGCCGCGCCGCCTCCTTGGCCGGTCCGCGAAACCGGTGCCCCTCCGGCAACGCCGCCGCGACACCACGCCAGCACCACGCCCGCGACAACGCCAGACCCGCGAGGTGGGAGCCGTAGGGGTCGCCTGCGTTGTCCACGGGCACCGGCTCCCGCAGCGTCGCCCACCGCGGGCCGTCCAGGTCCGGCAGGAACGCCTCCAGCCAGGCAGCGAAGGCCACCGGATCCAGCAACCGGCGCATGAGGTCGGCCTCGACGAGCGCTGGCGAGAGGAACTCGGCGGCATCGGGCTCGTAGCCGCCGTAGGCCACGTCCCCGCGATACCAGCGCAGTGCCGTTGCCGCACAGCAGTCCGCCATTTCGGCGTCCTCCGTCGCCCGCGCCGCATCGAGCACCAGGCCGAGCGAGAACGCCGTGTTGATGTGTATCCCGGTCCGCGTCGGGAAGCGCTCGGTCGGCAGCCAGTCGAGCAGTCGTCCGCGCAGGACCTCGGCCACCGGCCGCAACGCCGTCGACCAGCGCCGCGCCGGTGCGGCCCCGCCCTCGTCCCGCCACGACCGCAGCTCGGCGTCCAGCAACAGCAGCCATGCCCAGCCGTAGGGCCGCTCCCAGTGCGCTCCCTGCGTCCCGTGGAAGAACTCGGCCTCCACGGCACACCCCTCCGGGGTGATCAGCTCGTCCAGCGTGCCGACCGCGCGATCCGCCCCGGCCACGTCGGGCCGTACCCGCAGCAGGCGCACGATCAGCCACGTCTGGTGCACGCAGGAATGCCAGTCGAAGGATCCCGCGAACACCGGGTGCAGCACCCGTTGCGGCACCAGGTCCGCGGCGGAGGCGACGAGGTGCGTCCAGTGCACCGGGTAGTCGCGGCGCACGTTGGTGGTGGCCAGGGCGAGCAGCCGCGGCGCCGCCGCGAGGGTCTGGTCCGAACGAGACATGACAACATCATTTCGTCCCGCGGCCGGCCCGGCACCGGCCGCCCGGACCGTTGTCCCTGGACGACCGTCCGCTTCCCTCGGGGCGGGTGAGGCCGCCTGGCGAAACGGCTCGGCCCGGCACGCCCTACTCTTATGTCGTGAACTGGACCGTGGACGTGCCCGTGGACACGCTCCCGGCACTACCCCCGCTGCCCCCCGAGCTGCGCGCCCGCCTCGACGACGCACTGGCCCGCCCGGCCGCGCAGCAGCCGGACTGGCCGGACCGCGAGCAGGTCCGCAAGGTGCGGACGGTGCTGGAGAGCGTGCCGCCCATCACCATGCCGGCCGAGGTGGACCGGCTCCGTGCCCGGCTGGCCGCGGTGGCCCGCGGCGAGGCGTTCCTGCTGCAGGGCGGCGACTGCGCCGAGACCTTCGCCGACAACACCGAGCCGCACATCCGGGCCAGCATCCGGACGCTGCTGCAGATGGCGGTCGTGCTCACCTACGGCGCCAGCACCCCGGTGGTGAAGGTGGGCCGGATCGCCGGCCAGTACGCCAAGCCCCGCTCCTCGCCCACCGACGCGCTCGGCCTGCCCTCCTACCGCGGTGACATGGTGAACTCGCTGGTCGCCACGCCGGAGGCGCGGGTACCCGACCCGTCGCGGATGATCCGCGCCTACGCCAACGCGGGCGCGGCGATGAACCTGGTGCGGGCCATGACCAACGCCGGCATGGCCGACCTGCACCGGGTGCACGACTGGAACAAGGACTTCGTGCTCACCTCGCCGGCCGGGGAGCGGTACGAGGCGCTGGCCAGCGAGATCGACCGCGGCCTGCGGTTCATGGACGCCTGCGGGGTGCAGGACCACAACCTGACCACCACCGAGTTCTACGCCAGCCACGAGGCGCTGGTGCTCGACTACGAGCGCGCGATGTTGCGGCTGGAGGACGGCAAGCTCTACGACCTGTCCGCGCACTTCGTGTGGATCGGGGAGCGCACCCGCCGGCTGGACGGGGCGCACATCGCCTTCGCCGAGCTGCTGGCCAACCCGATCGGCGTCAAGATCGGCCCCACCACCACGCCGGAGATGGCCGTGGAGTACGTCGAGCGGCTGGACCCCCACGGCGTGCCCGGCCGGCTCACCCTGATCAGCCGGATGGGCAACCAGAAGGTGCGCGACGTGCTGCCGCCCATCATCGAGAAGGTGCGGGCCACCGGGCACCACGTCATCTGGCAGTGCGACCCGATGCACGGCAACACCCACGAGTCCTCCACCGGCTACAAGACCCGGCACTTCGACCGGGTCGTGGACGAGGTGCAGGGCTTCTTCGAGGTGCACCGCGCGCTGGGCAGCCACCCGGGCGGCATCCACATCGAGCTGACCGGCGAGGACGTCACCGAGTGCCTGGGTGGCGCGCAGGAGATCTCCGACAGCGACCTGTCCGGCCGCTACGAGACCGCGTGCGACCCGCGGCTGAACACCCAGCAGTCGCTGGAGCTGGCCTTCCTGGTCGCCGAGATGCTGCGCGGCTGAACGGGAACGAGCCACCACGGGGCTGGCGAACACCGGTTCGCCAGCCCCGTCGTCGTTGACGTTCGTGGCGTCGTGGCGTCGCGGTGGGGGCCTCCCAAGTCGGATTCGGCCAACCGCGCGGCACGGCCATCCCGGCGTCCGAAGCAGAACGCCGGTGGCCGGACCTCACCAGCCCGGTGCCGGTGACACGTGCTGGGCGCGCATCAGGGGAACACGTCCAGCTCGATCTCGGTACCCGGCTTGACCTTGCTGCCCGGTCGCTCCGACTGGTTGATGACCACGCTGTTCCTGCCCGGCCGGAAGCCCTTGGCATCGACCTTCAAACCGAGGTCCTCGAGCGCCTTCTGGGCGTCCTTGAGCTGGGAGCCGGTCACGTTGGGCACGGTCACCGCGTTGGAGACCACGACCCCGACCCGCTTGTTCTGGTCACCCTCCACGAGCTCGCCCGGTCCCGGCTTGGTGGTGACCACCTTGCCGGCCTCGACGTCCTCGGAGAAGTCGGTGCCGGCGTCGAACGGCTCGAAGCCGGCCCGCCGCAGGACCTGGAACGCCTGGTCGCGGTCCTGACCGCGCACGTCCGGCACCGGCTTGGGCTTCGCTCCCTTGCTCAGCACCACGGTCACCGCGGTCCCCGCCGGCAGCGGGGTGCCCGGCCGCGGATCCAGCCGCACCACCCGGCCGGTCGGCACGGTGTCGCTGAACTCGTTGGCGTTCTGGTCGATCCGCGGCTGCAGCAGGGCCTCCCGGATGGCCTGCTCGGCGTCGCTCTGCGCGGTGCCGCTGGCCACCTCCGGCACCCGGGGCCGCCCCTTGGACACCACGAGCGTGACCTCACTGCCGCGCAGCGTCTCCGCACCGATGGCCGGGTCGGTGCGGATCACCCGCCCCTGGTCGATCTGGTCGTGGTTCTCCTGGCGGATCTGGGGCACCAGGTCGGCCTCGCGCAGCGCCCGCTCCGCGGAGGCCTGCTCCAGGCCGGTCACCTTCGGCACCGAGGTCCAGCGGCCGCTGCCGGTCCACCACGCCACCGCGCCGACGACCGCGGCGAGTACCAGCACCGCGATGATCGCGAGGGTGAAGCCGCGTCGGCTGGGCTTGGGCGCCGGCTTGCGTGGCGGCCGGCGCTGCCCAGTGGGTCGCCGCGTCGCGGCCGCCGGCGTCCGGGCCAGCGCCCGGGTGCCCTGCGGGCCGACCGGCGCCGCCCGCGGCGCGGGCGGCATCGGTTGGACCGCGGTCGGGTCACCGGCCCCCGCGATCGGGCTGAGCCGTACGGTGCGGTCCTCGTCGACCACCGGGTCGACCACGGGCGGGATTCGCTCGGTCGGCGGGTCGTCCGCGGCCGGGATACCGGTGGAAGACGACGACGTGAACTCCGCGGCCCCACCTGCCGACCCCGTGTCCTCCGGCGCCCCGGGGGACAGCGCGGAGGCACCCGGCCCGGACCCGTTCGGGGGGATCGAGAACGCGTTCGGCTCGTGGGTGGGCGTCGGAGTCGGTACGGAAACGC
The DNA here is from genome assembly GCF_014645795.1 of Longimycelium tulufanense. Classification (GTDB taxonomy): domain Bacteria; phylum Actinomycetota; class Actinomycetes; order Mycobacteriales; family Pseudonocardiaceae; genus Longimycelium; species Longimycelium tulufanense. Next base: position 78,999 of record NZ_BMMK01000016.1, read on the forward strand.
GCTGGATCCCCAGCACGGTCCGGACCCGTTGCAGCTCGAGCAGGAACGCCGCGGCGTCGGGCGGCCGGACCGTCGCGTCCCGGCGGGTCGCCCGCACGACCAGGTCGTCCAGCTCGGCCGGGATCCCGGCCACCGTCGTGCCGGGGGCCGGGACGTCGTCGTTCACGTGCCGGTAGGCCACCGACAGTGCGTGGTCGCCGGTGTAGGGCGGCGAGCCGACGAGCATCTCGTAGAGCACGACGCCCGCGGTGTAGACGTCGCTGCGCGCGTCGGCCGCGCCGGTCGTCACCTGCTCGGGTGCCAGGTAGGCGACAGTGCCCAAAATCACACTGGCGCTGGTGGTGCCGGCCTCGGCCACCGCTCGGACCAGGCCGAAGTCAGCCACCTTCAGCACGCCGCCCGGCCCGATCAACACGTTCTCCGGTTTGATGTCCCGGTGCACCAGCCCGGCGTTGTGCGCGGCGGCCAGCGCGGACAGCACCGGCTCCAGCACGCTCAGCGCCACCGGCACGGGCAGCGCGCCCTGCTCGCGCAGCAGGTCCCGCAGGGTCCCGCCCTCGACCAGCTCCATCACGATGAACACGTGGTCGCCGTCCGGGCGGCGGTCCACGCCCTGGTCGTGCACGGCCACGATGCCCGGGTGGTGCAGTCCCGCCGCCGCCCTGGCCTCCCGCTCGAACCGGTCGGTGAAGTTCCGGTCGCCGGAGAAGCGCGGGTCCATCACCTTGATCGCGACCGCCCGGTCCAGCCGGGTGTCGACCCCGCGGTACACGGCGGACATCCCACCCCGGGCGAGCAGCGCCTCGACCCGGTACCGATGCTCCAGCACGGTACCGATCAGCTCTACACCCCGGCGGTCCACAACCCTGGATCGTACGGAGGTGCATGACCCGGTCGGTGCACGGCGTCCCGCTCTGCGTTGTGGCATCGTGACGCCCGTGAGTGCAATCCCTGTCGCCCCGGACGTGCTCGACCCCGAGGTGGCCGTGCTCCCGTTGCCGGATGTGGCCGAACTCCTCGGCCTACCCGTCACCCGGGTGCACCAGTTGATCCGCGACGGCCAGCTGCTGGCCTTCCGCCGCGACAACGTGCTCGTCGTGCCCGCCGACTTCCTCACCGAGGACGGCGTGGTCAAGGGGCTGCCCGGCACGATCACGTTGCTGCGGGACGCCGGCTACCACCCGGACGAGATCCTGCGCTGGCTGTTCACCGAGGACGACACCCTCCCGGGGACACCGATCCAGGCGCTGCGGTCCAACCGGGGCCGCGAGGTCAAGCGCCGCGCCCAGGCCATGGGCTTCTGACACCCGTTTCCCCGCCCGCGTGACACGTCCTTCAGCGGCGTGTCACGCGGGCCAGCACCGCGCGCCCGTACGCGGGCAGCGCGACCGCCAACCGCCGTCGGATCGGCACCGCCACCCGCCGGCCGAGCACGTCGTAGTCCGCGGCGGCGATCTCGTCGAGGATCCCGCCGTAGAGGGTCAGGGCGGTGCGCACGCACGGCCGCGACTCCGGGGCCAGCATCGGTATCCCGGCCGCCGCCCGCCGGTACACCGCGCGCGTCCGCGCCACCGCGTAGGCGAGCAGCCGCCGCACCCGGGGCTCCACCCGACCGGCGCGGCGGCAGTGCAGCAGCAGCTCGCGGTCCACCCCGAACGCGGCCAGCTCCGCCGTCGGCAGGTAGATCCGGCCCCGGTCCAGGTCCTCACCGACGTCGCGCAGGAAGTTCGTCAGCTGGAACGCGGTGCCCAGGGCGGCCGCGTGCGGCTCGGCCTCGGCCCGGGAGGTCACCGTGCCGAACACCGGGAGCAGCTGCAGCCCGATGACGTCGGCCGACCCGTGCATGTACTCGGCCAGCTCGCCCCAGGTCGCGTACTCGGTGCGGGTCAGATCCATCCGCATCGAGTGCAGGAAGTCGGAGTACAGCTCGGGGTCGATGGAGTAGCGGCGGGTGGTGTCCACCAGCGCGGCGAGCACCGGGTGTGTGCTGCCACCGCTGGCCAGCCCCTCCTTGAGCTGTGTCGCCAGCCCGTCCAGCGCGGCCTGTCGGTCCGCCGGGCACCGGCCGTCGCCCAGGTCGTCGACGATTTCGTCCGCCCACCGGGCGAAGCCGTACAGCGCGTGCACCGCCGGCCGCCGTGCGGGCGTCAGCAGGCGGGTGGCCAGGAAGAACGTGCGGCCGTGCCGGGCATTCAGCTCGCGGCAGCGGGCGTAGGCCGCCCGGATCCGCGGGTCGGTGACACCGGCCGCGTCCAGCTCCAGGCGGCTCACCGTGCCGATCACGGTGCCGACCTGCTCCGGGTCGCCCACCCGTCGGAGAGCCGCAGCGGGTCGGGCCGGACCAGCGAGACCGCCGCGAGCCCGGCGCACACGGTCGCCCCGGCCAGGTAGCCCCACGAGTTCAGCGCGGTGTCCCCGCTCGGGAACGTCACCAGTAGCAGCCACACCGAGGCGGCCACCGCCGGCACGAGCGCGGGCAGCCGCCACGCCAGGCCGGCGGCCAGCACCAGCGGCCAGCTGAAGTACCAGGGCAGCGTCGCCGGGGCCAGGGTGGCCACGGCGAGCAGCACCAGGGCGCACCGGCGCACCGCCCCCGGCCCCCCGTCCCGGGACCGCCACCACTGCCGCACCGCGACCACCGCGAGCAGCAGCGAGCCGAGCAGCCGGCCGACCGTGACGAACGGCCCGTTGGATACGTCGAAGACCAGGCTGACCAGCCAGTGGATGAGCATGCCCGCCCCGGTGGGCAGCGACAGCCAGTTGACGATCGTGGAGGACGTCTGCAGGCCGGCCACCCAGCCCAGGTCGACCCCGGCGACCACGGTGGTCATGGCGAACACGCCGACGAACACGGCCACCCCGGCGGCGCCGGCCCGAAGGAACCGGCGGCCCGGGGAACCGGACAGCCGGGCCGCCCACACCCACACCAGGAACGGCAGCGCCACCGCGGCCGTGGCCTTGACCGCGGCGGCCAGGGTGACCACCGCGAACCCGGCCGCGTGCCGGCGCTCGAGCGCCAGCAGCACCCCGGCGGCCATCAGGCCGACCATCAGCAGGTCGTTGTGCGCGCCGCCGACCAGGTGCACCAGGATCAGCGGGTTCGCCACGGCCAGCCACAGCGCGGTGGAGGCGCGCCCGCCCAGGTGGCGGGCCAGCCCCGGCACCGCCCAGCACGCCAACCCCAGGCCGACGAGCATCACCAGCCGCATCGCGATCACCCCGGTGACCGGGTTCTCCCCGGTCACCGCGACCACTCCCTTGGCGGCCAGCACGAACAACGGTCCGTAGGGGGCGACGGTGTTCTGCCACACCCAACTGACGTTGTCGGTGAGGGTGCCGGGCAGCGCGGCCGGTCCGACCTGGTAGGGGTCCAGGCCGTTCAACGCGAGGTTGCCCTGGGCCAGGTAGCTGTAGACATCGCGGCTGAACAGCGGGGGAGCCAACACCAGGGGCGCGACCCACGCGCCGATGACGGCCAGCACGCCGCGGGCGCCGACCTGCCGCGCGTGCACCTCCCGGCCCAGCCGCACCCACGCCCACACCGCCAGTGCCAGCCCGATGTAGAGCACCGCCGTCGCCAGGTCCCGGCCGTGGCCGAACCGGACCCAGGTGAGCGCGGTGTCGGCGATCAGCGGGTCGCGGACGAGCGTGCCGCCCGCACCGACCCCGCCCAGGGCGAGCAGGGCGTAGCCGAGCAGGCCGAGGACCAGCGTGCGTATCGGCACCGTCGAGCCGGCATCGGTCCCGGTGGGGGGCACCGATCGGGCTGCACCGTTTCTCGTCGCTACCGGTTCGCCCCGACCGTGCTCGGATGTCCGGAGCGCGGACTCCGGGCTCGGGGTGTTCCGGGTAGACGCGTTGGGCACCGGGTCACGGTCGGTGCCAGGGTGAGGCAGGGACGGGATCGCGGGCATCGCGTCGAACATGCTCCCACAGGCGTCGGAACACCCGGCACGCAAGTGCCGGGTGCGCGGGCGTTTGTCACGCGGACGGCAGGCGGACAGCAAGCGGTGCACGCGGATAGTAGAGGCGACGGCGCCCTCCCACCGGGGCAGGCCGGGAGAGCGCCGTCGATCGGTTGGCTTGTCGCTGGGCTGGCTTCGGTCGACCGGTCAGTGCGGAGTGAACACCCTGCCCACGAACTCGGCGATCTGCTCGTCGGAGAGGTTCCTGGCGAGGTCCGCCTCGCTGATGATGCCGACCAGCCGCTTGCCGGCCTTGGTGTCGATCACCGGCAGCCGCTTGATCTGGTGCTCCTCCATCAGGGCGAGCACCTCGCGCACGTCGGCGTCGGCATCGACCCACCGTGGCGTCCCCTGGGCGAGGTCGGCGGCCCTGACCTTGGACGGGTCACGTCCTTCGGCGACACACCGCACCACGATGTCACGGTCGGTGATCATGCCCGCCAGCCGGTCGTTGTCACAGATCGGCAGCGCGCCGACGTCCAGCTTGCGCATCTGTTGCGCGGCGCGGTCCAGCGTCTCGTGCGCGGGAATGCACTGGGCGTTCCGGTGCATGATGTCGCGGGCTTTGAGGCTCTGGCGTGTTGTCACGGGATACCTCCTCTCGGCCGGGTGGCCGATCAGGCGGTCCACGGCGGCACGCCCCGCCGTGGGACAGCCGCAGACCAGCATGCGCCGGGCCCTCCGGCCGGGCCAGCGGAGCCGTCACCCACATGGCGGCGCGTGCGGCCCGACCGGCCAGCAGGCCCGGTGGCGCGACCGGTGGGAACCTGTCGCCGGTTTCCGTGCGTGTGTCCGTGCGGTGCGGAGGCGAGCGTCGGTCGAGCGGAGCCGGCTGTACACCGGGTCCGGCGCGAGAAATCGGGCACGGCCCTGGCCGCTCGGACGGCGCTGGTCGCCGGAGAGCCCACCGTCCTGCCCTCGGGGTTCCTCACGGTCTGGTGTGCACTGTCGGGTGGCGACCGGGGCCGGAACGACGCGCGATCCTGCCCCGGTGGCCGGATCCGGGACGGTCTCCCGCACCCCATCCGTGCTCGACCCGCCCCCCTCGGTCCTCGGCGTCGCTAGGCCACCTCCGACAGGCGCACCAGACGGAACGGGAGCCGCCTGGCCAGCGCCGCCGCGATGCCCTCGGCGGTCCCACCGCCCGGCTTGTCCAGGCGGGCCAGCACGATCGTGCCCGGTTGGGCTCCGCGCAGGGTCCGCTCGATCGCGCTGGCGCTCGCGGTCCCGCCCTGGTCGAGATCCATGCCGAAGCTCACCGGCCTCTCCCCGAGGTCGGCAACGATCTTCGCGGCGACGTCGTCGTAGTGGCCGGTGGCGCAGCGGAAGAACTCCGGCTTCTTGCCCACCACCGTGTTGATCTTCTCGTGCGTGCCGGCGACCTCGTCGATCACCTCGGCCACGCTGCGGGTGCCGGGCAGCCCGTTCGCGCCCTGCCCGTTGACCGACAGCGGGCGGTTGGTGCGCCCGCGGTTGCCGATCTCGAAGTAGGGGCTCTTGGTCATCTCGGCGACCACGTCCTGGTGTTTGTTGATCCACTTGGCGTCGAGGAACACCGTGGCCGGGACCTGGTGTCGCCGCAGCACTTCGAGGAGCTTCTGGTCGACGCCCCCGCCGTCGGCGCCGGAGGCGTCGAAGGTGAGTGCGACGACGTTCTCGCCGGTCTCCAGCCGGGACAGCACGCCCTCCGCGTACGGGCCGAACGCCCTGGGCTTGTCGATCCCGTACCGGGCGATCAGGTCGTCACGCAACGACCGGTAGGGCCCGGGCCCGTCGTCGGTGGCGGAGTTGGTCGCGCCGACCGGTGCGGTGGCGCGACCCGCGCAACCGGCGACGACCGAGCCGAGGGCGAGGGCGAGCAGGACGCGGCGTCTCAATGTCCGCGCGGTTCTTGCCACGCGATCAGACCTCCCACGGTCGGGCGGAAATGTGCCCCGACACGGTACGGACGTCGAGCCCTTCGCAGGGTCACGACTACGCAACGCCGGCATATGTCACCCGGCCTGACGAGCGAATACAACAAATGTATTGCGCTGATCAACTAATGTGTGGGGCGGCGATCGCTCACGATCTCCACTCACTGAGGGAAATTGACAAAAAGCGAGGGGACACGGTCACCGTGTCCCCTCGCTGGGTTTCCCGTGCGGTGGTGTCGGTTCAGCCGGCGAGCGCCGACTTCGCCGTCCATTTCTCCCACGGGATCGCCCAGATGTCGTTCCCGTCGGTGGGCAGGTCGATCGGCGCCCCCTCCATCTCGATGGGGTCACCGACCAGCGCGGTGTCGAAGTACTTCTTGGCGTTGGCCGGCGAGAGGTTGACGCAGCCGTGCGAGACGTTCTGGCTGCCCTGCGCCCAGATCGACGGGGCATAGCCGTGGATGAACTCGCCGTTGTTGGACATCCGCACCGCCCACGGCACGACCACGTCGCGGTAGTTGTACCGCTCGTTGGTCATGGAGAAGCTGGTGTGCTTGGCCATCGCCCAGTACCGGCCGTTGCGGGTCACCCGCCCCGGGTCGGTCTGCAGGCCGAAGCTCGCCGGGAAGTCGTCGACCTGCTGGCCGTCGCGGATCACCACCACCCGGTGGGTCGCGGTGTTGCCCTTCACGATCTGCTCGCGGCCGATGGTGAACCCGCTGGTCAGGTCCTCGGCCCCGTAGGCACCCCCGCCCAGGTTCACGCCGTACAGGTCGTAGTTGACGTTCACCTGGGTGCCCGGCTTCCAGTAGTCCTTCGGCCGCCACACCAGGTATTGCGAGTCCAGCCAGCCCCAGGCGCCCTCGGTGGGCACCGAGGTCTGCACCTTCATCGCCCGCTCGGCCGCGGCCCGGTCCTGCACCGGTGCCGAGAACTGGACGGTGATCGGCATCGCGACGCCGTACTCCTGGTTGTCGGCGACGTTCACGCTGGCGGTGATGGTCCGCGAGGGCTGCACCATCGTGAACGAGCCGGAGATCGGCACTTCCTTGCCGTCGGCGCCGACGGCGCTGCCGGCCCAGGTGTAGGTCCGGCCGTAGCCGAGCTTCGTGCCCGCCACCCAGCTCCGTTTGTCGTCGGCAAGGGTCCCCTCGATGGCCTTGCCGTCGTCATTGGTGAGGGTGAGGTCCCTGATCGTCCCGTCGCTGACCGTCACCTTGGCCGGGGTGTTCGGCGACACCCCGGTCGCGCCGGCACCCGGCTCGAGCGCGACCTTGGCCGGCGGGATGGTCGGTGCCGGCTGCCCCCTCGCCCCCGTGCCCGACTCCCCGCAGGCGGCCAGCGTGAGCGCCAGAGCGGCGACCACGGCGATCAGAACACCGTGTCGCAGGCGGCGGCGTACCCCCATCTGGTTCCCCTTCGAATATGTGGCCCTCGCTCACCAGGGACGCCTGAGTCGCCGCCGACGTTGGACCAACGTGATGTGATGTAAGTCACATCTGCTGTTCGGGATTGCGTGGCGGGTGGACGGCGGGCGCATGGTGATCCCGGGACACATCTAACAGGTCAGCCGGTCAGATTTTCACCAGATGCCGGCATTGTTGGCACGTCGTAACGTTGGCTACCGAATGGATGAGTCCATTAGTGGGAACCGATTACCCGCTGTGCTGCAAGCCGACCGGAGACCACCGTTGTGGGGACACCGACGCCGGGCGTGGTGCCGCAGCCGGCGAGAACCGCGTTCGCCACACCACGCACCAGGTTGCGGGGCCGGAACGGGCCGGTCTGGGTGAACGTGTGCGCCACGCTGAACGGGGTCCCCGCGCCGTGCCCGGCCGCCGCCCAGTCCAGCGGCGTGACGTGGTGCAACAGCTCGCCCCCGGCGCCGGGAAGGCCGCGCTCGACCAGGATCTGCCGCACGTCCTCCGCATAGGCCGGGCCCACCGAGTCCCAGGCGATCCGCCGCCCCACCGCCAGGTTGGGACACGGCGCGAGCACGTAGTGCAGGTGTTGCCCCTCCGGGGCCAGTGCGGGATCGGTGACGGTCGGCGTGGTAACGAGCAGTGACGGGTCGGTCATCAGCTTCCCGTCACGGATGATCTCGGTGAAGGTACGTCGCCACGCCTGTCCGAAGGAGATCGTGTGCTGGGCGGGCGTCGTGGCGGACCGGGGCGTGGTCAGGTGGAGCACGACCGCCGACGGCGACCAGCGCAGCGGCAGTGGGCGGCGTGGGGCACGGCCGAGAAGCCGGTAGGCGACCGGGAGATCGGGGGTCAGGATCACGGCGTCGCACGGGATGCGTTCGCCGTTCGCCGTGCGTACCGCGACGATTCGCCCCCCGGCTTGCTCGAGGCGGGTGACTTCGGTGCCATAACGGAACTCTGCGCCGGCCCCACCCGCCGCTTCCGCCATGACCTCGGGGACACGGCGCATCCCGCCGCGAGGCGTGTAAACCCCGGCGATGGTGTCCATGTAGGCGATGACCGCGTACACGGCCAGCGCCCGCTGCGGGGGAAGCCCGGCGTAGAGGGACTGGAAGGAGAACACGCGCTGGAGCCGCTCGTCGTGGAGGAACCGGCCGATCGCGTTGTCCAGCCGCCGGAACGCACCCATCGCGACCAGCCGGGCCAGCGCCGGCCGGAGGAGTTCCAGCGGTGAGTCGAAGTTGGCCGCGATGAACCGGTCGAACTCCACCCGGTACAGCTCGCACAGCCAGTCCCGCAGCCGGCGGTAGCCCGCGGTCTGGTGGGCGCCGGCGAACCGGTGGACTTCCGCCTCCATCGTGGCCGAATCGCTGTGTACGTCCAGCGTGCTGCCGTCGGCGAACAGCGCGCGGTAGGCGGGGGCGAGCCGGGTCAGGCCGAGCGGGGCGAGGGAGCCCCCGACCGCGGCGAGGGCCTCCTCCAGCAGGTCGGGCATGGTGAGCACGGTCGGCCCGGTGTCGATCCGGAAACCGTCGATGTCGAGCCGGCCCACCCGGCCCCCGGGATGCGGGTCGCGCTCCAGCACGGTGACCCGCCGGCCCGCGCCGAGCAGGTGCAACGTCGCCGACAGGCCGGACAGGCCGGCACCGACCACGACGACGTGGTCGGTGGGACCGGGTAGCCTCTTCACCGCTCGCGTCGGGTCGCGGCGATCGCCAGCTCGCCGAGCCGCTGCGCGGCCGGCGCGGCGACGGGGGCCGCCGCCAGCGTCGCCTGGGCCGACTCGGTGAGCGTCGCGATCCGCCGCTCCACCGCGTCCACCGCGCCCAGCTCGACCAGCAGCTCGCGCACCTCGGCGACGCGCTCCCCGGTCAGCTCGGGATCGCCGACCGACTCCCGCAGCAGGGTGGCGGCCGCAGCCCGGCCGGCGGCCTCGGCCCGCTCCAGGCCCAGCGCGACCAGCAGGGTCCGCTTGCCCTCCCGCAGGTCGTCCCCGGCCGGCTTGCCGGTCACGTCAGGGTCGCCGAACACGCCCAGCAGGTCGTCCCGCAGCTGGAAGGCGATCCCCAGGTCCGCGCCGAACCGGCGGAAGGCGGCCACCAGCTCCGGCGGCGCACCGGCCAGCGCCGCGCCCAGGTGCAGCGGGCGCTCGACGGTGTAGGCGGCCGTCTTCAGCCGCGGCACGCGCAATGCCGCCTCGGTGGACTCGTCGCCGCGTGCCTGGGTGAGCACGTCCAGGTACTGGCCGCCCAGTACCTCGGTGCGCATCGCCTGCCACGGGTCCTTGGCCCGGCGCAGCGCCGCGGACTCCAGGCCGGCGTCGACGAGCATGTCGTCCGCCCAGGCGAGCGCGAGGTCACCGAGCAGCACCGCCGCGGCCAGCCCGAACCGCTCGGGCGCGCCGCGCAGGCCGGCCGACCGGTGCCGTTGCGCGAAGGCCACGTGGATGGTGGGCGCGCCGCGGCGACGGGCGGAGTCGTCCATCAGGTCGTCGTGCACCAGGGCACATGCCTGGAGCAGTTCCAGGGCGCTCACCGCGCGCAACACCGCCGGAGCCTGGCGGCCGTCCGGGGCCCCGCCCGCACCCCGCCAGCCCCACCACGCGAACGTGGGACGGATCCGCTTGCCGCCGCCCAGCACGAAATCGGACAGAGCGTCCACCGCCGCGGTGAAGTCGCCGTCGATCTCCTCGGCCTGCCTGCGGCGCCCGGCGAGGTAGCTGGCCAGCTCCCGCTCCACGTGACCGGGAAGGTCGGCGTCGACCGGGACGCCGGTCGCGGTGGGTGTGCGGTCCGTCGACTGTGGCACGCCCCTAATCCTGGCCGGTGCCGGCCCGGCCGGTGCGACCGGGTCGCGGAACCCTTGACGTTGCTCTCATCTATTGAGAACACTGTTCCGCTTCCCGGGCGAACAGTAACCTCGCGCACATGACGGCGATCGTGGACCGAGTTCGGTGTGGCCGGCCCGTGTTCTCGGTGGAGTTCCTGCCGCCGCGGGATGCCGACGGCGAGCGCCAGCTCTGGCGCGCCGTGCGCGAGCTGGAGCCGCTGGACCCCGCCTTCGTGTCCGTCACCTACGGTGCGGGCGGCTCGCGCCGGGACCGCACCATCCGCGTCACCGGGCGCATCAACCAGGAGACCACCCTGGTGCCCGTCGCCCACCTCACCGCCGTCAACCATTCGATCGCCGAACTGCGCAACATCATCGGCTGGTACGCGGCCGTGGGCGTGCACAACGTGCTCGCGCTCCGCGGCGACCCGCCCGGTGACCCGATGGGGGAGTGGGTTCGGCATCCGCAGGGCGTGACCTACGCCGAGGAACTCGTGCGGCTGGTGCGGGAACTGGGCGACTTCTGTGTCGGTGTCGCCGCCTTCCCCTACGGCCATCCCCGATCCATCGACCTCGACGAGGACACCCGTTTCCTGGTGCGCAAGTTGCGTGCCGGCGCGCATTACGCCGTCTCGCAGCTCTTCTTCGACGTCGAGGACTTCCTGCGGCTGCGGGACAGGCTGGTCGAGCACGGCGTGGATGTCGAGCAGGTGCCGCTGTTGCCCGGCATGATGCCGATCACCTCGCTGAAGGGCGTGCAGCGGATGGCGCACCTCGCGGGTGCGCCGGTGCCCGCCACGGTGACCGAACGCATCGAGCGGTACGCCGACGACCCGGCCGCCCTGCGCGCGGAGGGCGTGGACATCGCGACCGAGATGGGACGCCGGCTCCTCGACGAGGGTGTCAACGCGCTGCACTTCTACACCCTCAACCGCTCCACGGCGACGCGCGAGGTCGTGGCCCGGCTGTCCTTAGTGCCCAGTCGGGCCTGACCGACACGCGTTCCGACCGCTGCATCCAGGGTGTCCACTTCGGACGCTCTGAATCCCTGTACTGGGCAGTTCGAATCATGCCCGGCCCGTGGGTGTGGGACGGTGCGCGACCCTGGCTCAGGTGCGTTGTCGGGAGGTGCGGTGGGTCCGGGTGGCTGCCGCGAGGTAGGTGTCGGCGAGGAGCTTCTCCCAGCCGGCTGGAAGTACGTGTGGCTCGCCCAGGGACTGGCGAAGGTAGTCCCGGCGTGCGATCGCGGTGGCCGTGTCCTGCCACGCCTGCACGCACCAGGTGAGCAGGTGGCAGGTGGTGAGCACGTCGGTGGCGGCCGGGCATGCGGCATGCGGTCGCACCAGGCCGACGGACCTGCGGAACTCCTCCGCCGAGTGGGGAAGTGGATCCGGTAGGACGAAGTTCCACTCCAGTGGAGTGATGTTCTTCTTCTGCTGACGTTCTTCGGCGACGCGCTTGTCGCAAACTTCACGGACCTCGGCGACCTGCCGCAACGCGTCACGCAGGGAGAGTTCGGCGGGGTCGAGGTGCCTGGCCGGAACGGTCTCGGCAAGCCGTCGCAGGATTTCCACGGCCGGCTCCGGATCCCAGGCCACGACAAGACGCCCGAAGGCGGCATCCAGCAGCTCGCCGGCGGTGCCGGCGTCGTCGAACGCCTTCTCCACCGGCTTCACCCATGCACCGGTGTTCAGCCCGTCCGGGCTCATCTGCCAGACGGCGAGCGCGTCCCGGCCGTCGTGACCGGCGCCGCGGCCGAGGACGACGTGACCGAGCATGGTTCGGCCGTCGGCGGCAACGGTCGCGAGCGGCCGCGACGTCTGTAGATCCGCAGTCATCCGTACTCCAATCGGCGCAGACCCCAGTTGCCGGGGGAGAGGACGTCAAGGCAGCACTCCCGAGTCGACCCCGCGTTGTCTGGACCGTGGGGTGGTACCCGCACCTGGTGGTGCTTCACTCATCTCCATGAGGAGGCGGGTGAATGCTTCTTCGGTGATGATCGGGATGCCGTAGGCTCGGGCCTTCTGTGCCTTGCTGGACAGGGAATCCGGGTCGGCGGCCACGACCAGGCGGGTCTTCCGGCTCACGTTCGGCGGGGTCACGGCGAGCCCGGCCGCCGCCGCTCGCTGCTCCCACCATTCCCGGGGTTCCTCGGTTTCGCCGGTGAAGACCACACGGTCGCCGGGGGAGAGTCGGAACGAATCCCGACGAGGAGCGGTGCGAAGAGCGGGACCGGACGCGGTGCGCAGGATGTCCACAGTGGATGGTGGGAGCCCTAGCAGATCGGCCACGAGCCGCAGGTCGCGTTGTCCCTCCTCGCCACCCCGGCCGGTGGCGGTGAGCGACGCGAGGTAGGTGCGGTGCAACTCCAGTGCCGCAGCGGATCCGATGCCGAGTGAGTGCGCGAGCTCGACCAGGCTGTCCTGCTCGCTGAGCGAGAGATACCGGTCGAGTAGGGCGTTGTCGAGGGCTTGGAGGTAGGTCTCGGAGGCTTCCTGGCTGGGCCGGCGGGTGGTTCGGTCGTCCAGGCGGCTCAGGAAGTGCGCTGTTTGGTCTCCCTCCCCTCGTCGCAGGGTTGGGGGATCCTCGTCACCGAGGTGGGGCCAGACCTTGGTGCCGGCCGAGAAAAGGAGGTCCTGCCATGGCTCGGGCCGGCCCGCCAGCCGCAGGTAGTAGCCGAACAGGTGGGCCGCGGCCCGAGCGTCGTGCAGTGCCGAGTGTGCGACATCGATCCGAATTCCGGCAATCGTGCAGCAAGCGGACAAGGACCGCGCTGCGCCACCGAGGAAGTCCTCGGCGAGCCGCATCGTGCACAGCCCGTCGACGCCGTCGATCGGGACCGGGATCCCGAGACGTGCGAATTCCGTCCGAAGGAACGTGGCATCGAAGGACAGCTTGTGGGCCACCAGGACCCGGTTGCGTAACCGGGCGACGATGCCCCCGGCCACTCGGTCGAACGTGGGTGCGCCGCGTACGTCGGCCGCGTTGATGCGGTGCACGCTGCGGGGTCCGAGGTCGCGCAGCGGATTGACGAGCGTGCACCACTCCTCGGTCACGGTGCCGTTCCGGTCGAGGTGCACGATGGCCACCTCGATCACGCGGTCGTGCAAACCCGGCCGCACGCCGGTCGTCTCCAGGTCGACCACCGCGTAGCCGTCCATGGGTCACTCCCGGTCCGCGCCGTCACGCTCGGTGCGTGATCGACACTACCGGCACGAGATCAGTTCGTGACGCCCGGGCCCCCGCGCGGAGCAGCCGGCCGAACCCGTCAGGCGCCTTCGGCTTTCTCTCGGGCTTCTTCGGCGCGATGCTGGCGGTGGGCGTGGATGGCGAGGAGGGCAACGACGAGGGCGGCGAGGCTACAGGCGACACCGACGAGGACGGCCCAGCCGATCCAGGAGGCCGCCATTCCGGCGTAGGGCGCGGTCACGACGAACTCGGTGACCTCGCCGGCCGCGGGCCGCCAGCTGACCGTGCCGGCCCGCTCGTCCCCGTTGCTGTGCGCGATCTCCCCGGGGAAACTCACCCTGATCCGGACATCGGTGCGATCCGGCGGGAGCTTGGTCAGGTCGACCGACCCCGTCAACGTCACCAGATCACCGGAACGGCGCAGGGACAGGTCGTAGCGGCTGGGCAACTCGGTCGTCCGGTCGGCCAGCAGCCGCAGCTCGTCGAAGCTCAGCCCCTCGAAGGACAGCCGCGACCCGTGGTAGCCGTCCGCCTCGTGGGGCTGGACCCGCACCCGGCGCTCCATCCCCGGCGGCACCCGCAGCTGGGGCCCGGGGTCGCCGTCCCGGCTCGGCAGCGCGCCCACCACGATCTCCCCGGACACCCGGTCGTCCTCGGAGACCGCCATCGTGGCCCGCACGCGCACGCAGCCGCCGGCCAGCACCCCGATCACCAGCAGCAGCGGCAGCACCATCGCCGCGGACCGCATTCGCCGCTGGACCCCAGATAGCACCAAGTCATCGTGCCAGCCGGGATGAGGGCAGGTCGACGAATCCACCCGGTGCACCGTTCGGCGGAGGCGTGGTGCGCCCGTGACGCTCCACCAACCCGCTGGGAACCGGTCCGGCCAGGATGTAGCGTCCCCGCCATGGCATCCGGTGTGCACGAGATCAGTGACCGGTACGTCGCCGACTACGCGGCGCTCGACCCGATCACCGCGACCGCCCTGGGCATCGAGGGCCACGACGAGAAGCTGACCGACTTCTCGCCGGACGGCCACCGCGCCCGCGCCGAGCTGGACCGCGCCGCCCTCGCCGAGATCGCGGCCGCCACTCCGGCCGACGCCGGCGAGGAGGCCGCCAAGGCCGTCTTCACCGAGCGGGTGGGCCTGCGCCAGGAGATCCACGAGGCCGACCTCGACGAACGCGACCTCAACGTCATCGCCAGCCCGGTACAGGAACTGCGGCAGATCTTCGACCTGATGCCGACCGACACCGCCGAGCAGTGGGCGGTCCTCGCCCGCCGGCTGATGGCCATGCCGGACGCGGTGGCCGGGCTGCGGGCCTCGCTCGCGCACGCCGCCGACCGGGGCAGCGTGGCCGCCCTCCGCCAGGTCACCCGGGTGGCCGAACAGTGCGAGACCTGGGCGGGCCTGCGCGGCGGCCGGTCGTTCTTCGCCAACCTGGTCGCCGGCGCCGACGACCTGCCCGGGGTGGACCGCACGCTGCGCACCCAGCTGCAGGCCGGCGCCAAGGCGGCCGCCGAGGCGTACGCCGACCTGGCCCGGTTCCTGCGCGAGGACCTCGCCCCGAAGGCGCCGACCAAGGACGCGGTGGGCGAGGAGACCTACCGCCTGTGGTCGCGGTACTTCACCGGCGCCAAGCTCGACCTCGCCGAGGCGTACGAGTGGGGTTGGGCGGAGTTCTCCCGCATCGAGACCGAGATGCGCAAGGTTGCCGAGCGGATCAAGCCGGGTGCGACGCTGGCCGAGGCCGCGGCCGCGCTGGACGCCAACCCCCGGTACAAGGTGCACGGGCAGGACGGCTTCGCCGCCTGGATGCAGCAGCTGTCCGACAAGGCGCTGGCCGAGCTGCGCGGCGTGCACTTCGAGATTCCCGACGAGCTGATGCGGCTGGAGTGCCGGATCGCGCCGCCGGGTGGTGGTGTCGGCGCCTACTACACCGGCCCGACCGACGACTTCTCCCGCCCCGGCCGGATGTGGTGGTCCGTGCCCGCGGACAAGGAGGAGTTCTCCACCTGGCGCGAGGTCACCACGGTCTACCACGAGGGCGTGCCCGGCCATCACCTGCAGGTCGCGACCGCCGTGCACCAGCAGGCGCGGCTCAACCGGTTCCAGCGGCTGATGTGCTGGGTGTCCGGCTACGGCGAGGGCTGGGCGCTCTACGCCGAGCGGCTCATGCGCGAGCTGGGCTACCTCGACGACGACGGTGACCTGCTCGGCATGCTCGACGCGCACCTGTTCCGTGCGGCCCGCGTGGTGGTGGACATCGGCATGCATCTGGAGCTGCCAATCCCGGCCGGCACCGGTTTCCACGAGGGCGAGCGGTGGACGCCGGAACTGGGCTTGGAGTTCATGCTCACCCGCACGATCACCGATCCGGCGCACGTGCGCGACGAGATCGACCGCTACCTGGGCTGGCCGGGCCAGGCCCCCTCCTACAAGCTCGGTGAGCGGCTGTGGCTGGCCGCCCGGGAGGACGCGCGGCGTCGGCACGGCGGTGCCTTCGATGTGAAGCTGTTCCACAAGCAGGCGCTCGAGATGGGCGCGATGGGCCTGGACACGCTCCGGGAGCGGCTCGCAGCGCTGTAACAGCACAACCGGTGGT
>NZ_BMMK01000016.1:94961-127279 GCF_014645795.1 Longimycelium tulufanense
CCACCGTCGGTCAGCGGCCCGGTTCCGTTCTGTCGAGCCCATTTCCGTCCGCTGTGGACAGCTCTCCCTGCCTGTGGACACCCGTTTGACCCGCGATTTTTCTGATCACTACGCTGAACGCGGGGCGTCGGCGGGGCGTCGGCCCCAGGCAGGGGCCGTCCGGGGCGGTATCGACCACCGTCCTGCCGGTGGAAGCGGTCACGATCCTGGCCGCTCGCGCCATGCCATGGCCGAGCCGGCCGGCACGTGCCCTAGAGCGGGAGATCGCGGCCCAGCACGGCAAAGGGGCGTGGATCGCCGGCGAACAGGTAGTCCCGCAGCAGGTCCTGGAAGCCCACCCGGCGGTAGAGGCGCCAGGCCCGGGTCGGACCCTCCGGGGTGGACAACAGCACGCGGCTGGCCGTCACCCCGTCCATCAGGTGGCGCAGCACGTTCTCGCCAAGCCCCTGGCCCTGCGAGTCCGGGCGCACGTGCAGCTCGGTCAGCTCGAAGTAGTCCGTCATCCACTCGTCCGCCGCCGGAACCCCGCGCACGGCGACCAAGCCCCGCCGGACCTGCTCGTGCCACCACTGGCCGGGGGCACCGAGGTACCCGTAGCCGATGGCCAGCAACGCGCCGTCCCGCCCAACCGCGGCGGTGCACCGCCAACCCGGCCGGAGCATGTGCGACAGCCACATCGGCGCACGCTGCTGCACGGTGCTCAGCGGGTAGCCCATCGCGGTCACGTAAAGGGTCAGTGCCTCGCCCAGGCGCGTCCGGAGCTGGTCGGCGGAGAGCGCCACGAGGTGGGCGGACACCGGTGACGGTGCGGTGGTCATCAGGCAGCGCCTCCCTGCGCGTCGACGGGTCCCGGGGTGGAACGGGGGTTCCCGACAGGCAGGGGGCGGGCGAGGGCGGTGCGCCCGGCCGCGACGGAGACGGCCCGCTCGCTCCCGAAACGGCGGCACAGGCCCGTTTCCTCGGGCCGGGCACTCGGTTCCGCGCTCACACCCTCATCAGACCACGCCCACCCGGCTGCTCGTCCAGTCGGCCCGCCAGGCGTGGTGCGAACCGCTCCCCCACCAAGGGGAGGCCGGGGAGCTTGAGGTTTGTCGGGGGGCGGCGTTAGCCTGGGGTCGTTCGAACAGGCGTTCGAACATTGCGAGGAAGGTCGGTTGTTCCGGCCTGCCGCCCGGGTGGCCCGGG
Organism: Longimycelium tulufanense; assembly: GCF_014645795.1. GTDB lineage: Bacteria > Actinomycetota > Actinomycetes > Mycobacteriales > Pseudonocardiaceae > Longimycelium > Longimycelium tulufanense. The sequence goes on from NZ_BMMK01000016.1 coordinate 96,147, forward strand.
GTAGGGGAAGAACCCCGGGCCACCCGGGCGACCGCCGGCTTCCCCACGGCGGGCCGTCACCCGTGACGCTGTGAGGAGGCCCCGATGGCAGCGCAAGTCGACTTCCCGCTTCCCGCTCCCCGACGTGGATCGACGCCACGACCGGTCACCCCGCAGGAACTCGCGGTACGACCCTTCCCACCGCTGGCCGCGGTGAACCTGCTCGAGCAGGCGCGGGAGGGCCTGGCCGAGGCGGAGCGCCTCGCCCCGCCGGTCGAGCGGTACGTGACCGCACACCTGGCGGCCCTGCGGGCGGCCGCGGCCGTGCTGGCCACCCGGGCCCGCCCGTCCGGGGCCGGGCGCCGGCCGACCAGCGCCTGGACGCTGCTCGCCACCGTCGCTCCCGAGCTGCGCGAGTGGGCCACGTTCTTCGCCGCCGGAGCACGCACCCGGGCGCTGGCGCAGGCCGGCGTCACCCGCGTGGTGTCCACCCGGGACGCGGACGACCTCGTTCGGCAGGCCGGCCAGTTCGTCGAACTGGCCGAGCGTGCCGTGCACGGGGTGCGGCCGTGACGGGAAAGGCGTTGCTGGACTATGGCCGGCTGCTGGACGTGGTGGCGGTCGAGGGGGAACGGCTGGCGAGCGCCGCGCGCGGCGGCGATCGGGAGCTGCCGGTACCCGGATGCCCCGGCCTGACACTGGGCACGACCGTCAGCCACACCACCGACGTCTACCGCGCCGTCCTGCGCTGGCTCCGGGGCGAGCACGACCGCACCGGGGAACGCGCCCCCAGACCTCCCGCCGGGACGGAGTTCCCCGAAGACGTCCTCCGCGAGGTGTTGCGGGACCTGCTCGCCGAGCTGTGGTCGCACGATCCCGGCGGGCGTTGCCGCACCTGGTGGCCGGAGGACCAGACCTACGGCTTCTGGTGGCGACGCCTGGCACACGAGACCACGGTGCACCGGGTGGACGTGCAGGCAGCTCGCGGCGCCAAGGTCACCGAGGTCGACGGTGGCGTGGCGCTGGACGGAGTGGACGAGGCGCTGACACTGTGGTTCGGCTATCGGCTCGGTGCACTGGGGATCGCCGGGGTCCAGTCGGGCGAGGTCGGCCTGGTGCTCGGCGAGCACGCCTGGCTGACGGGCGCGGGGACCTCGGGCGTGACCGCTCGACGCGCCTCGATCGCGGAGGCGGAGACAGCCGACGCCGTCATCACGGGTGACCCAACGGCGGTGTACCTGTGGCTGTGGGGCCGGTTGCCGGACCGCGCGGTGTTGGCGGAAGGGGATCACGACGCGGTTGCTCAACTGTGGGCCCTACTCCGCCTTGCGATGCGTTAGGTGGAGGAACGCGCTCAATAATCCCATGTGGACTCGGTAGCTCATGTGCCGGATGTCCAACAGTGGCAACGTTATCTGGATAGCTGCGGTGATCGGCCACGCTCCACGCGCCGCCACCCCTCCCGCCAGGGCTCAGGCGCGCAACCGTAGGCCCTTGGGTGTGGGGCGGAACCCGACATCGCGGAGGATGTCCGCCAGCCGCGACGTCAGCGCACCCTCGCCGTCGGCGCGTTCCACGGCGAGCTGGCCGAGCCACCCGTCCCGGACGGCGCGCGACAAGCCGTTCGCCGCGGCCCGCAGCATCGCCTCGTCCTCGGTGAAGGACAGCAGCGACCGCCCACCACGTTCCACGTACAGGGCAGCAAATCCATCCACCAGAACCGCCAGCGCCCCCGCCTTGCGCGCCGGCCGGTGTTTCGTGGCGCCGACCAGCTCCGGCCACGGTAGGGCCGCGCCATACGGCTGCGCCGGGTCGGCCGCGGCAAGCACCACGGTGGTGGGTTCGCCCACGCTGACCTGTTCCCCGCCACGCGACAGCGCACGCAACCTGTCCACCGCCCCGCGCACCGCGAACTGCGCCGCACCCAAGCCCTCCACCACGTAACCCCGCACGACCTGGCCGGACTCCTCCATCGCCCGCAGCACCCGGTAGATCCCGCTGAACCCACCGCTGACCCGCTCGGTGTCGAGCGCGCCCCGGGTCAACACCCCGTGCCGCTCCAGAAATGCCTCCGCCCGGGCATGCGCCCGCCGCGTCGGATCCGTTTCCCGCCCCGGGACCAGTGACCAGCGCCCAGCCACGGTGGGTGGTCCGGTACGCGTCGGCATCGTGGGGCGCGGTGCCCGCAACCGCGCATACCGACCACGCGGAGCCGACCGCCGCGGCTTGTGTGCCGCGCCACGCCCGGAAACCAACGCCCGCAACGGAGCCAAGGTGTCGTTGCTGACCAAGCCCGCCCAGACCAGATCCCACAGCGCCGTCACCACAGCAGCGTCGTCGGGAACTTCCTCGCCGGCAGCGACCAACTCGGCCCCCACCCGGTCCGCCAGCTGACGGAAGAACAACGCCCCACCGTCCAACGCCGACAGGGTCGCGCGATGCAGCGGGCTGTCCGGCACATCGTCCTCGGGCTCAGGCAGTAGCAGATCCGCAAGATCGGCCGGTGCGAGCGCGATCCACCCATCACCACCGGCCAGCGCCCCGCAACCCGCCCACGTCACCTCACCGGCCGCGGTCAGCTCGTCGAGCAGGGCGGGGAAGTACCCGGGAAGCCGCGCGGGCAGGATCAACGACTCCAGGCCACTGGCGGGCAACGGCGCACCCGCGAGCTGCTCCACCACCGCGATGACGTCGTCGACCGTGGGCGCCGTCCGCAGCCGTCGGGCAACCCCGTGCCAGGCCGGTAGGAACCGACCCAACGCCGCCGGCTCGACCGGCTCCACCTCCGCCCGCAACCGCGCCAGCGACGCACGACGCAGCCGCCGCAACACCTCGGCGTCGCAGTACTCGGTGTGCGTGCCGCCCGGCCTCAGCTCCCCACGCACCAGGCGTCCTGCCCCCGTCATACGCTCGAGCACCGCGATGACCACCGCGACACCGAGCCCGAACCGCTCCGCGGGTTCGGTGGGGGAGAATGGTCCCCGCGTCCGCGCGTAACGCGCCAGCAGGTCGCCCAGTGGATCGGGCACCGGCTCGGTGAACACCTCCGGCACACCCACAGGCAACGCCACACCCAACGCATCCCGTACCCGACCGGCGTCCTCGATCCCGATCCACCGCTCAACACCGGCGATCCGCACCATGATCGCCCGCCGCTGCTCGGCCAGCTCGGCCAACCACTCCGGCCGGATCCCACGCTCGGCAGCCTCCTCGGCGGACAGGTCCCCGAGGAACCGCAACACATCCGCGGCATCCTCGACGTTCCTGGCGTGCCACTCGGGCAGCAGCCGCTGCAGCCGCGCCTCGATTTCGGCCAGCACCCCGGGATCCAGCAGTTCCCGGATGGCCTCCGAACCCAACAGCTCCGCCAGCAGGGCCGAGTCCAGGGACAGGGCCGCCGCCTGCCGCTCCGCCAGCGGCGCGTCGGTCTCGTACAGGAACATGCCGACGTAGCCGAACAACAGGCTGCGCGCGAACGGCGACGGCGAGGGCGTCTCCACCTCGACCACACGCACCCGCCGCGCCCGCACCTCCGACATCAACTCCCGCAGGCCGGGCAGGTCGTAGACGTCCTGAAGACACTCCCGCATGGCCTCCAACACCACCGGGAACTGCTCGTACTTCGCGGCGACCGACAACAGCTGGGCCGCACGTTGCCGCTGCTGCCACAACGGCGTCCTGCGCCGCGGATCCCGGCGGGGAAGCAGCAGCGAGCGGGCCGCACACTCCCGGAACCGGGCCGCGAACAGGGCCGACCCACCCACCTCCGACACCACGATCCGCTCGATCTCCTCGGGATCCAGCAGAACGTCCTCGGCGGTGGGCAGCACCTCCGCCCCGACCTCGTCGAGCGCGTCCGGTACGCGCACGACGATCCCGTCGTCAGAGTGCGCAACGTGTGCGTCGACACCGCGACGCTCCCGCAACCGCGCGCCGACAGCCAGTGCCCACGGGGCATTCACCTGGGCACCGAACGGTGAATGCACCACCAGCCGCCAGTCACCCAGCTCGTCCCGGAACCGCTCCACCACGACGGTCCGGTCGTTGGGCACGTGCCGCGTCGCGGCGCGTTGCTCCTCCAGGTAGACCAGCAGGTTGTCACACGCCCACTCGTCCAACCCCGCTGCCACGGCCCGCTCCCGCGCCGCGGAGGTGTCCATAGTGGACAACTCGCGCACGAACCTTCCCAGCGCGCGACCGAGTTCCAGCGGCCGGCCGGGTGCGTCGCCCTTCCAGAACGGCATCCTCGCCGGCTGGCCCGGCGCCGGAACCACCACCACCCGGTCATGGGTGATGTCCTCCACCCGCCACGCCGACGTCCCCAACAGGAAGGTGTCGCCCACCCGCGACTCGTAGACCATCTCCTCGTCCAGCTCACCCACCCGCGAGCCGGCCGAACCATCCGCACCACCCGGCGTCACCACCATGAACAGCCCACGGTCCGGGATAGTGCCGCCCGAGGTGACCGCCAGCCGCTGCGCCCCGGGACGCCCCCGCAGCTCGCCGGTCACCCGGTCCCAGGTGATCCTCGCCCGTAGCTCACCGAACTCCTCGCTCGGGTAACGGCCGGCGAGCATGTCCAGCACCGCGTGCAACGCCGAGTCCGGGAGCGACGCGAACGGTGCGGCCCGACGCGCCAGACCCGCCAGCTCCCCCACCCGCCACGGCTCCATGGCCACCATCGACACCACGTGCTGCGCCAGGACGTCCAACGGGTTACGTGGGTAACGCACCGCCTCGATCGCCCCACCCGACATCCGCTCCGCGGCCACCGCGCACGCCACCAGGTCGCCACGGAACTTCGGGAACATCACCCCGCGCGAGATCGCGCCCACCTGGTGCCCGGCCCGGCCCACCCGCTGCAACCCGGCAGCAACGCTCGGCGGCGCCTCCACCTGCACCACCAGGTCGACCGCACCCATGTCGATGCCCAGCTCCAGCGAGGACGTCGCCACCACGCACGGCAACCGGCCCGACTTCAGCTCCTCCTCGACCGCGACCCGCTGCTCCCGCGACATCGACCCGTGGTGCGCCCGCGCCAACACCGGCACCATGCCCGTCGTCGTCCCCGACTGCCCGACCGCCTCCGCCGGGAGCCGCGGCGGCACCGCGGTCTCGGCCAGGTCCTCGGTCAGCTCCGCCTCCTCCAGCGCCAGCTCATTGATCCGGGCGGTCAACCGCTCGGCGAGCCGCCGCGAGTTGGCGAACACGATCGTCGACCGATGCTGCCGCACCAGATCCAGCACCCGACGCTCCACCGCCGGCCAGATCGAGGTGCGCCGCTCCGCGCCCGCCGCCGACCCGGACACCTCCCCCGTCGGCTCACCGAGGGTCGACATGTCCTCAACCGGCACCTCCACCCGCACCTCGATCGTTTTGCGCAACGGCGGTTGCACCACCCGCACCGGCCGGCCACCAGCGAGAAAAGCACTGACCTCCGCGACCGGACGCACCGTCGCCGACAATCCGATCCGCTGCGCCGGATTGCTGAGCAGCGCGTCCAACCGCTCCAGCGACAACGCCAGGTGCGCGCCCCGCTTGCTACCAGCCACCGCGTGCACCTCGTCGACGATGACCGTCTCCACACCCCGCAACGACTCCCGCGCAGCCGAGGTCAACAGCAGGAACAGCGACTCCGGCGTGGTCACCAGCACGTCGGGCGGGGTGCGGGCGAACGCGCGCCGCTCCTGGGCCGGGGTGTCCCCGGTCCGCATGCCCACCCGGATCCGCGGCTCGGGCAGGCCGAGCCGGTGCGCCGCCTGCCGGATCCCGGCCAACGGCGCCCGCAGGTTGCGCTCCACGTCCACCGCCAGGGCCTTCAGCGGCGAGACATAGAGCACCCGGCACCGCCGGGTCGGCTCGGCAGGCACCTCCTCGTGCGCCAGCCGGTCGAGCGCCCACAGGAACGCGGCCAACGTCTTGCCCGACCCGGTCGGCGCGACCACCAGGGCGTGCTCACCCGCGGCAACCGCGCCCCACGCGCCGAGCTGGGCCTCGGTCGGCGCTTCGAACGCCCCACCGAACCATTCCCGGGTGGCTGGAGAGAACCGCGCCATGACGTCATCGGTGCTGGTCACCCACCCATCGTTACCCAGCCGTACGACACTCGCGGTACACCCGAGCACGACGACGCCGCCGACCGTCCACGATCGGCGCACGAGATGCGGGGGAGCGAGGACCACCGCCGCGCGCCACCGAAGGACCACACGGGGCCGCGTACCGGGAACGTTCGGCGGCGATCCGACCAACCCACCCCCACCAACAGGGGACGCCGTGGCAGCATCTGTAACCCGGATCTACGGCCCCGTTATCAACAACCCGTCCGGCGCCCCGCCCGGACGCGGGGCCACGGTCGGCGAGGGGAAAACATTGCGCGTCCTGTCGGTGGACCTCGGCACGTCCAACACCGTCGCGGTGCTGTCCGCACACGGCCGGCCACCACGGGTCGTCGAGGTCGACGGCTCGGCCACCATGCCCTCCGCCGTGTTCGCCGCCGAGGACGGCGCCCTGCTCGTCGGCTGCGACGCCGAACGCCATGCCCGCCTCGACCCGGCCCGCTACGAACCCAACCCCAAACGCCGAGTCGACGACAGCACCCTCCTGCTCGGCGACCGCATCGTCCCGGTCACCGACACCCTCGCCGCCGTCCTGGGCCGGGTCGCCGACGAGACCGCCCGCCAGCTCGGCGGTACCCCACCCGACGAGGTCCGGCTGACCCACCCCGCCCAGTGGGGCCCGGTCCGCCGTAACGTGCTGCTCGCCGCCGCCCGGCTCGCCGGCCTCGGCCCCGACCTCGTGCTGGTGCCCGAACCGGTCGCGGCCGCCGCCCACTACGCCTCCTTCCCGGACTCCTCGCTCGCCCCCGGCCAGGCCCTCGCCGTCTACGACCTGGGCGCCGGCACCTTCGACTGCGCCGTCGTCGGCGCCACCCGCGACGGCTACGTCGTGCTCGCCGAGGACGGCCTGCCCGACCTCGGCGGCCTCGACGTCGACCAGGCGTTGCTGGAACACGTCGGCCGGCAGGTCTCCCGCCGCGACCCGACCGGCTGGCAACGCCTGCTGCGCCCGGAATCCACCGCCGACCGCCGCGCCCAACGCGCCCTGCGCGAGGACGTCCGCGCCGGCAAGGAAGCCCTCTCCCGGCACCCGCAGACCGAGATACCGCTGCCGGAACCGTTCGACGACGTGCTGGTCACCCGCGCCGAGCTGGAGGGCCTGGTCCGGCCCAACCTGCTGCGCAGCGTCGAGCTGCTCGCCGCCACCATCCACGCCGCCGGCCTGCAACCGCACGCCCTCGCCGGCATCTACCTCGTCGGCGGCTCCAGCCGCATCCCCCTGATCGCCACCCTCATCGCCGACCAGCTCCGGATCGTGCCGACCAGCCTCGACCAGCCGGAGACCGCCGTCGCCTTCGGCGCCCACCACGTGCCCGGGGACGGCGGCAGCATGCGCACCCAGGACATGGGCCCGCGGCTCCCCGCCCCCAGCGGCACCAGACCCGTGGCCGGCGTCCCCACCGGGCCACAACCGGCGGTCACCCACAGCGCTCCGGCCTGTCCGCAGCCGCCCACCGCGACCCAGCCACCCGCCACCCCACCCGCCGGCCAGCCCTACCAGCCCACCTACCCGGTTCCGCCCGCGCCGCCGGTCCCGACCGGCAGCCGACGCAAGCCGGTCCTGATCGGCTTGGCGGTGCTCCTCCTGGTCGTGCTCGGCGTCACCGGTGGCGTCTTCCTCGCCACCCGTGGCTCGAGCGTGCCGACCGCCGAGGACTGCCAGGACGCCAAAGACAAGGACGAGCAGGGCTTCACCCCCTGCCTCCGCCACCTCGCCGGAGCGGTCCCCGACAAGGCCAACTGCGGCGGCGGCTTCGGCGGGCTGGACGTGGATCTCCGTGCCGTGGGCGGCACCACCATGGTCAGCTGCCGCGTCAGCGGCGAACAGGGCGGCTACTCCATCACCTACGCCCACCTCCCCTCACCCGAGGCTGCCGAACAGAACGCCGAGACGGTGATGTCCCTGCTGGGCAAGGGTGATCGCGTGGAGGCCGACTGGGCCGGAAACGGATTCCGCGGCCGCTACCAGGCAGCCGCAAGCAACACCCTGGGCATGGTGGCCTTCACCGTCCAGGACCGGCCCGTCATGGGCTACGTCGTCGCCGCCAAGCTCGGCGGCAGTGAGCTGACCCCCGACGCGCTCGCCGACTACTTCGAAAAGAACATCCAGCCCGGTACCTGAGCGCCCCGCACTCAAGGGGGCCGCATTTCCTACCAGCCGTGTTCGGGTCGGTGTCGGGGTCCACCGGCCAGCGGGCAACGCGGCGGCGATGCAGACACCGCGGCACGCGCCTACTTTCCGCGGTTCTGCCACCACCAGCGGAGCAGGACCACGAGCGTGGCCACCATCCCCGCGGCAATGACGATCTTGCCGAGTGGAGACGACAGACCCGTCGGATCGGTCTGGGCGATCACCATCGAGAGGGGCACGTGCCGGAGGCTACCGGGCCAGCAGGCACCGCACCGTCCCCGCGTAGCCTGGTGCCGATGCGCCACACCGTCTTCCGCAGGCTTATGGCCGACGAGTTCGGCGAGATCCGGGCCGAGATGATCGCCCGCGACCACGTGCTGTCCACACTTGGCGGGCGCACCGTGGACCAGGCACTGGCGGCCGGCAGCGACCCCAAGGAGGTCTGGCGCGCCATCTGTGACGCCTTCGACGTCCCGTGGGAGCGTCGATAATCGGGCTTCGGAAGAGGCTTCCGGGCGATGAAGCCAGCGGGCTCTAGTAGTACGGGTTGTTCGCGGCGCCCGGCAGCTCGCCGTGCTTGTGCCGGTACGCCTCGCGACGGGTCTCCTCCGCCAGCCGCGACCGCTCCTCGCGCACGAGCCGCTCCTGCTCCGGCGTGGGATGCCCCTCGGCCACCGCCAGCTCCGCCTGGACCAGATCCTCGATCTCGGCGATCCGCCGCCGCTCCGCGGCCAGCTCCGCACCGTGGTCGGCGTCCGGCGGCTCGTGGTGGCGGTAGCGGACGAACGGGTTGTCGTCGGTGAGCCCGCCACTGACCCGGCCGTAGAAGCCAATGAACATCAACAGCATCCCGACGAGCAGGCTGAACACCACGTTCTGCATCTGGAACGCGAAGATGTTGAACGGCGTCTGCATCAGGGCCAGGTTGACCAGGCCGGACAGGAAGAACAGCACGCCGAACACGATGTTGGTCGTGGAGGCGGCCGCGCCGCCGCGGATCGCGGCCAGCACCAGGACCAGACCGACCACCACCGAGATCAGCGACAGCAGGCCGTTCGTGGACAGCCCGAGGATCTCCTGGCCGGTCGTGGTGACGAAATCGATCTGCCTGGCCAGCCCGAGGGCACCGAAGACCACCAGGTAGAGGCCGACCAACGCGGCGCCGGCGCGGTAGATCCGGCTCAGCGGGTGGTTCGGGGGTAGGTAGGGATCCAGCTTCATCGCGAACCTCCTCGCCGGTACGCCCGGGTGGGGACGGCGGCGTGCCGGTGCGCAGCCGGTACGCATCATCGAGTGTGCGCCGCCGGCCGGCTCGGCGCACCTGCTCGATCAGGTGCGTTTCCGGGCCGTGCTGTCGCTTTTGTTCCCGTTCCGGCCAGTTCGACGGCGACCCACCCCTCTTGGCCTACCCACCGCGCGCCCCCTCCCCACCCGCCGGAACAGGTCCATGGGGCTGCCCACGGTCGGCCTGGGCACTCGAGCCGGCGTGTCGCGGCCCTGATCGAACACCTGTTCGGGTAAGGTGTTGTCCACAATGGCGCCGGTTGTCCACAGGCGGCGCGCCCGGTGCCCGGAACGTCGGCCCCTCCTCGTAGCGTCGACGACGACAACAGCAACCAGCGCACAACCCAGCGACTACGACCCAGCACGACCCCGCATCGACAACCCAGGACCTCGGGCTGGCCTCCAGCCCCGACCGACCGAGGTGAGGAACCCCCAATGGCACCTGCACCCGACCGGGACAAGGCACTCGAGCTGGCCTTGGCCCAGATCGAGAAGAACTTCGGCAAGGGTTCGGTGATGCGCCTCGGCGAGGAGGGGCGACCCCCGGTCGAGGTGATCCCGACCGGCTCCATCGCACTGGACGTCGCCCTGGGCATCGGTGGCCTCCCTCGCGGCCGAATCGTCGAGGTGTACGGACCCGAGTCGAGCGGAAAGACGTCGATCGCCCTGCACGCTGTCGCCAGCGCCCAGAAGGCGGGCGGAATCGCCGCCTTCATCGACGCCGAGCACGCACTGGACCCCGAGTACGCCAAGGCTTTGGGCGTGGACACCGACGCGCTGCTGGTCTCCCAGCCGGACACCGGGGAACAGGCGCTGGAGATCGCGGACATGCTGATCCGCTCCGGCGCCCTGGACGTCATCGTCATCGACTCGGTGGCCGCGCTGGTGCCGCGCGCCGAGATCGAGGGCGAGATGGGCGACAGTCACGTCGGCCTACAGGCCCGCCTGATGAGCCAGGCACTGCGGAAGATCACCTCCGCCCTGAACAACGCCAACACCACCGCGATTTTCATCAACCAATTGCGGGAAAAGGTGGGGGTGCTTTTCGGATCTCCTGAGACGACGACCGGCGGTCGGGCGTTGAAGTTCTACGCTTCGGTGCGGCTGGACATTCGCCGAATCGAAACCCTGAAGGACGGTTCGGACGCGGTCGGAAACCGGACCCGGGTCAAGGTCGTGAAAAACAAGGTGGCGCCCCCGTTCCGCCAGGCCGAGTTCGACATCCTCTACGGCGTGGGCATCAGCCGGGAGGGGTCGCTGCTGGACATGGGCGTCGAGCACGCCATCGTCCGCAAGTCCGGCGCCTGGTACACCTACGAGGGCGACCAGCTTGGCCAGGGCAAGGAGAACGCCCGCCGGTTCCTGCGGGAGAACCCGGACATCGCCAACGAGATCGAGAAGCGGATCAAGGAGAAGCTCGGCATCGGCGCCCAGCTCGACGCCGAGGGCGACGAGCCCGCGCCGGTCGACTTCTGACCGCCATGCCCGTGCCCGCCGGTCGGGGCCGCGGTGGGGGCGACCGGACCGGTCGCCCCCACCGGACAACCAATACCCCGCAGCTACCCGAGGATCCGGAGGCGCGTGCCCGCGAGCTGTGCCTGCGGATGCTGACCTCCCGGCCCCGCACCCGCGCCGAACTGCACCGCACCCTGCTGCGGCGGGGGATCGAAGCGGAGGTCGCGGAGCGTGTCCTGTCCCGTTTCGACGAGGTGGGGCTGATCGATGACGCCACCTTCGCCGAGACCTGGGTGCGCTCCCGGCACACCTACCAGGGCCTCGGGCGCCGTGCGCTCGCCGCCGAACTGCGCCGCCGGGGCGTGGCCGACAGCGTGGTGGCCGAGGCGGTGGCGGAGGTCGACGCGGACGCCGAGGAGGAGCGGGCCCGGCAACTGGTGCGTCGCCGCCTCCCGAGCGTGGCCGGCAGGGACGAGGTGACCCGTGTCCGCCGCCTCGTGGGCATGCTCGCCCGCAAGGGTTACTCGGAGGGGCTGGCCTTGCGGGTTGTGCGGGACGAGCTGCGCAAGGCGGGCGAGGAAACCGAGCTACTCGACGACTGCTGAGCGGAAAGTGGTGCCAGTCTGCTGTTGGCGGCGCTTGCCCGAACTCGAACAATCCAGACTCGGCTCGCAACGTTTTGCGGCTCTTTCACAATTTTGTTCGGGTATGACGAAAGCGACGTCCTTCCCTGAGACGCTCTTCACCTTCGCGGTCCGAACGACCGATCACCGTACTAGGCTCTGCCACCATGACCGCTTGGGGGAGAGGACCGCGCACCCGGCACATCGTGTGGGATTGGAACGGCACTCTCCTGGCCGACAACCATGCGGTGTTGGCGGCGGTCAATGCGGTCTGTTCGGAGTTCGGGCGCGCCGCGATCACGCTCGACGAGTGGCGCGAGATGTTCAGCCGACCGCTGCACGGCTGCTACGAGCGACTGCTGAACCGTCGTCTGGACCACGACGACTGGGTCCGGATCGACAGCCTCTACCACGAGCGCTACCGGGATCTGCTTGGTGAGTGCGGGCTCGCGGCGGGAGTCCCGCACCTGTTGCACGACTGGGCGGCCGCGGGCGGAACCCAGTCGCTGCTGTCGATGTGGTTCCACGCCGAGCTGGTCCCACTCGTCAGCGAGCTCGGCCTGGCCGGGTTGTTCACCCGCATCGACGGCCTGCGGGTGGATCTCGGTGGTGGTTCCAAGACCGAGCATTTCGTGGAGCACCTGTACGCCCAGGGTCTCGACCCCGCCGACGTCGTCCTCATCGGTGACGTCACCGACGACGCGCACGCCGCCCACAGCGCGGGTGCGAACTGCGTCCTCGTCACCACCGGAATAATGTCGCGTTCCGCCCTCGACTCGACCGGCGCTCCGGTCGTGGACTCGATTCCCGAGGCCCTGTCGCTCATCCGCCGTGAGTCGGCGGCCTGAGCTCGCCCAGAACCCGCCCGGACTTGTCGGCCAGGCACCGGATACGCCCGCCGCTACGCCACGAACTGCACGAAAAGCCGGTCCTCGATCGGCTCGTAGCCGATCCGCTGGTAGATCCCGTTGCTCGTCGGGTTCGCCGCGTCCGCGAACAGGACCACGTCATCGGCGCCGCTGTCCAAAGCAACCTGGCTCACCGCGGCGGTCACTGCGGCCCCGTAGCCACGTCCGCGCATCGCGGGAGGGGTGTAAACCGCGCCAACCCGGGCCATTCCGGCGACCGACCGGGTCAGGCCGGCGACCGCGACCGGGACACCGCCGAGCTCCCACAGGTAGAGCCCCCCGTGGAGGAGCCGTTCGTCCACAGTGGATTCGGCCCGTTCCTCGGGTTCCCCGATGTCCCGGAAGAATGCCCGGAGCCAGCCCAGCAGCAGGTCGCGGTCCGGATCCCGAGCGACTCGCGCGGCGCCGGCCGGACGTGGATCGGGAACCGAGAGCTTTCCCAGCCGGTACAGTCGATCCCGCCGCCGCACGCGGGCCTCCACACCGGTGGCGTCCTGCCATGCCTGGGTGGAGACGTTCGCGGTGTCGGCGTGTGCGTTGACTCCCGTCAAGGTCCGGCCACGGTCGACGAGGATCGGTACCAGTTCCCGCGCCGCCTGAGCCGGCATCTGGCTCAGTGCCATGGGAAGTGGCGGAGTGTGCACGAACGCTCCCGACACACCGCTCTCATCGGAACGCCAACACCCGAACAACGGCGTGTCGCCTCCGAACGCGGAACGCCCACGGACCCGAACGCTCTCGGCCACGGTGAGGAGCACGGTGTTGTGCGCGGGCCGTGTCCGCAGGAAGGTTCCCGCGGCCGCGAAATATTCCTCGACGTCCTCCGTGAGGTACCAGGCCACACGGTTATGGTGTTGCGCCACACCGCCCGCGCGCATCTTGTTTTCGTGGCCCGCCATAGCGACAGCTGAACCCGCCGTCGACGTGCCGCCGCCTCCGGAAACAGGAGGCTGTTGGCGAGCAACCGACTGCGGAGTAACGGCATCAGGCCACGGGCCGCCATCGAGCCCGTCGAGTCCGTTCTCCGCCTACTTGCCGCGCCAACAGCCTCCTCGAACAGCGGGAGGCAGAACCCGGATCAACGGAGGCTGGTGGCCTCCCGGGCCAGGGCCTCGATTCGGGACCAGTCGCCCGCGGCGAGCGCATCCTGCGGGGTGAGCCAGGAACCCCCGACGCACCCGACGTTGGGGAGAGCGAGGTAGGCGCCGGCCTTCGCCGGGGTGATCCCCCCGGTCGGGCAGAACCGCAGTCCCGGCAGTGGGCCGGCGAGCGAGCGCAGGAACGGCACGCCGCCGGCGGCCTCGGCCGGGAAGAACTTCAGGGCGGTCACGCCGCGCTCGGCGAGCCGCATCGCCTCGGAGACGGTGGCCACGCCGGGCAGGAACGGCAGCCCGGTCTGCTCGGCGGCGTCCAGCAGCGACTCGGTGGTGCCCGGGGTGACCAGGAAGGCGGCGCCCGCCTTGGCCGCGTCCTGGGCGAGGTCCGGGCTGGTCACCGTGCCCGCGCCCACCACGGCGTCGGGCACCTCGGCGGCGATCCGCTCCAGGGCGCCCAGTGCGGCCGGCGTACGCAGGGTCACCTCGACCACCCGGATGCCGCCGCGCAGCAGGGCCCTGGCCAGTGGCACGCCGTGTCCGACCTCGTCGAGCACGACGACCGGGATCACCGGGCCGTGGTCGAACAGCTCCTGCGGGTCGTTCACGCGGTCACCTCCTGCGGGTCACGAGCGGTGGCCCGCTCGGCGCCGTGCCCGGCGCTGTCCGGTGCCGGGCCCCCATCCGTCGACAGCGTGCCGAACACGCTCGCGCCCCGGTCGGCCGGCCCCACGCCGCGGCGCAGCGCGGTGAACAGCTCCCGGCCGGTGCCGATCCAGTCGGCGTCGGCGGCCGGGCCGTCCTGTGGGCTCCGCGCGGCCAGCTCGTCGGCCCCGACCAGAACCTCCAGCGTGCCGCGCGTGGCGTCGAGCCGGATCAGGTCGCCGTCGCGGACCCGGGCGAGCGGCCCGCCGGCGGCTGCCTCCGGGGTGAGCTGGATGGCGGCCGGGATCTTGCCGGAGGCACCGGACATCCGTCCGTCGGTGACCAGGGCGACCTTGTGGCCACGGTCCATCAGCGCGCCCAGGGCCGGGGTCAGCCCGTGCAGCTCCGGCATTCCGCTGGCCTGCGGGCCCTGGTTGCGGAGCACGACCACCACGTCGTGGTCGAGCTCGCCGGCGCGGAAGGCGGCCGTGAAGTCGGCCTGTGTGGTGAAGACCCGGGCGGGGGCGAGCACGGTGCGGTCCTCCGGGCGCACCGCCGACACCTTGATCACCGCCCGGCCGAGGTTGCCTTGGACCAGGCGCAGGCCGCCGTCCGGGGCGAACGGGTCGGCCACGCCGCGCAGCACGTCGGTGTCCAGCGAGCGGGTGGGGCCTTCGCGCCAGACGAGCCGGTCGCCGTCGAGGACGGGTTCCCCGCGGTAGCGGTCTAGACCGGGGCCGGCGACGGTGCGCACGTCGCGGTGCAGCAGGCCGGCGTCGAGGAGCTCGCCGATGAGGAACTGGACACCGCCGGCGGCGTGGAAGTGGTTGATGTCCGCGCCGCCGTTGGGGTAGACGCGGGCGAGCAGCGGCACGACGGCGGACAGATCGTCGAAGTCGTCCCAGGTGAGTTCGATACCGGCCGCGGCGGCGATGGCCGGCAGGTGCATGGTGTGGTTGGTCGAGCCACCGGTGGCCAGCAGCGCGACCACGCCGTTGACCACCGAGCGCTCGTCGATCACGTGCGCCACGGGGGTGTACTCGGTCCCGCCACGGGTCAGCTCGACCACCCGGCGGCCGGCGTGCTCGGTGAGCGCGCGCCGCAGCGGGCTGCCGGGCTGGACGAAGCTGGCGCCAGGTAGGTGCAGGCCCATGACCTCCACGACCATCTGGTTGGAGTTGGCCGTGCCGTAGAAGGTGCAGGTGCCCGGCGAGTGGTAGGAGGCCGCCTCGGCCTCGAGGAGGTCCTCGCGGGTGGCCTTGCCCTCGGCGTAGAGCTGGCGGATGCGGGCCTTCTCCTTGTTGGGCAGGCCCGAGGCCATCGGGCCTGCCGGCACCAGGATCGCCGGCAGGTGGCCGAAGGCGAGTGCGCCGATGAGCAGGCCGGGCACGATCTTGTCGCACACACCGAGCAGGAGCGCGCCGTCGAACATCTCGTGGGACAGCGCCACGCCGGTGGCCATGGCGATGACCTCGCGGCTGAACAGTGACAGCTCCATGCCGGTGCGGCCCTGGGTGATGCCGTCGCACATGGCGGGGACACCGCCGGCGAACTGGGCGACACCCCCGGCGGCGCGGACGGCGTCCTTGAGCCGGGCCGGGTACTCGGCCAGCGGCTGGTGCGCCGACAGCATGTCGTTGTAGGCCGAGACGATCGCGACGCCCGGCTTGACCGCCCCGCGCAGCGTCAGCTTGTCCGCCGGCTCGCAGGCCGCGAAGCCGTGCGCGAGGTTGCTGCAGGGCAGCCCGGTGCGGGTGGGGCCCTCGCTGGCGGCCTGGGTCATGCGCTCCAGGTAGGCCGTGCGTCGGCGGGCGCTCCGAGCCGCGATGCGCTCGGTCACCCCCGCGACCACGGGGTGCAGCTCGCTCATCCCACGTCTCCTCGTCATCGCTGTGGATCACTGAGCGACCGGCGACGACGACATTGGCGTCGCGGATGCGTGCTACCTCACACGTTAGGGGTAACCCGGGCAGATCTCCAAACCGATCCAGATGTCTAGACCACAGTGCGGCTCCCGGATGTGGTGATTGAGCGCGGCCGGGGCGGTCAAACCTCGGACTGGGACGTCGGACCAGCCTGCACCGGACGCCGAGCGGGGCCGGGCGGGACCGGCTCCGACGCCCCCAAGCCCGCTGCCGCCGCGGGCGAGGCCGTTTGCGATCACCGAGGGAATCTTGGCGTGTGTTACTTGTCACAAGCGCCGGTGAGGGGCAGAGTCGGCGGCAAGCGCCGGAGAGGGGTCGGCGCGCGTTCCGACTCGCGCCCCGCACGAGGGCGCCACCACCGAGCCGGAGGTGTGCTCCATGCCCGTTACCTCAGAGCTGGCCGCCCTGCAGCGGGCCCTTGGTGAGCTGCGGCAACGCGTCGGCGACCTGCGCTCCCGTTACGGCGACCTCCCGCCGGTCCGCCGGCTGGTCAACGACGTGGAACGCCTAGACATCGACATGGCCGACATCGGTGAGCTGCCCGCCACCGCGCCACGGCCCAGGGTCGAGGGCAAGGGACCGGAGATCGTGCCGGTCCCCGACACCCCCTACGACCCGAAGCTGTGGCAGGACGCCGACGACGAGGGCGTGGGCGGCCAGCACCGCAACACCTGAGGCCCCGACGCCCGGGCGCTTCACCACCCACCCCTCGATCCCGAACGAGGAGGACATGACCGCTTCCACCCACCACCCCGGTCGGGCGGACACCGCCATCCGGACACGGCGTACCGACCGGTGGTGGCTTCCCCCGTTGCTCACGTTCCTCGGGCTGACGGCGTTCGTCGTCTACGGCGTGGTCCGAGTCTTCATGAACAAGTGGTACTGGGTCGGGGAGTACCAGTACCTCGCGCCCTTCTTCTCCCCCTGCGTCACCGGTGGGTGTGTGCCCGGTGCGTCGCACTTCGGGCAGTGGTTGCCCGACCTCGGCATTCTCGCCCCACCGGTGGTCGTCCTGCCGTTCGTGCTCGGCTTCCGGCTGACCTGCTACTACTACCGGAAGGCCTACTACCGCTCCTTCTGGCTGTCGCCCCCGGCCTGCGCGGTCGCCGAGCCGCACGGCTCCTACACCGGTGAGCGCCGCTTCCCGCTCATCCTGCAGAACAGCCACCGCTACTTCTTCTACGCGGCCGTACCGGTCGCGAGCGTCCTCACCTACGACGTCGTGATCGCCTTCCACGGGGCGGACGGCGGCTTCGGGGTCGGCCTGGGCACGCTCATCCTGCTGGTCAACGTCGTGTTGATCTGGGCGTACACGCTGTCCTGCCACTCCTGCCGGCACATCGTGGGCGGTCGGCTCACCCACTTCTCCCGCCATCCCGTCCGCTACTGGATGTGGACGCAGGTGTCCCGGATGAACGCACGGCACATGCAGCTGGCCTGGGCATCGCTGTTCTCCGTCGCGTTCGCCGACCTGTACGTGGCGCTGGTGGCCAGTGGGGCGATCACCGACCTCCGACTGTTCAACTGATAAGGGGACGACCCGAGGATGACCGAGATCGAGCGGCACGCCTTCGACGTCGTGGTGATCGGCGCGGGTGGAGCCGGGCTGCGGGCGGCGATCGAGGCGCGCTCCCGCGGCATGCGCACGGCGGTGGTGTGCAAGTCACTGTTCGGCAAGGCACACACCGTCATGGCCGAGGGCGGCATCGCCGCCGCGATGGGCAATGTCAATCCCAACGACGGCTGGCAGGTCCACTTCCGCGACACCATGCGGGGCGGCAAGTTCCTCAACAACTGGCGGATGGCCGAGCTACACGCCAAGGAGGCGCCGGAGCGGGTCTGGGAGCTGGAGACCTACGGGGCGCTGTTCGACCGCACCAAGGACGGGCGGATCAGTCAACGCAACTTCGGCGGGCACGAGTACCCGCGCCTGGCGCACGTGGGTGACCGCACCGGTCTGGAGCTGATCCGCACGCTCCAGCAACAGATCGTTGCCCTGCAGCAGCGGGATTTCCAGGAGTTCGGCGACTACGAGGCCGGGTTGCGGGTCTTCGGTGAGTGCACCGTCACCGACCTGCTGGTGGAGTCCGGGCGCGTTGCGGGTGCTTTCGGCTACTGGCGGGAGAGCGGGCGCTTCCTGCTGTTCGAGGCGCCGAGCGTGGTACTGGCCACCGGCGGCATCGGCAAGTCCTACAAGGTGACCTCGAACTCCTGGGAGTACACCGGGGACGGCCACGCACTGGCGCTGCGCGCCGGCGCCGCGCTGATCAACATGGAGTTCGTCCAGTTCCACCCGACCGGGATGGTCTGGCCGCCCAGCGTGAAGGGCATCCTGGTCACCGAGTCGGTCCGGGGCGACGGCGGCGTGCTGCGCAACTCCGAGGGCCGGCGGTTCATGTTCGACTACATCCCCGAGGTCTTCAAGGAGAAGTACGCCGACAACGAGACCGAGGCGGACCGCTGGTACGACGATCCGGACCACAACCGCCGCCCGCCGGAGCTGCTCCCGCGCGACGAGGTGGCGCGGGCGATCAACGCGGAGGTCAAGGCCGGGCGCGGCTCCCCGCACGGCGGGGTGTTCCTGGACATCGCCAGCCGCCTGCCCGGCGAGGAGATCCAGCGCCGGTTGCCGTCGATGTACCACCAGTTCCGGGAGCTGGCCGACGTCGACATCACCCGCGAGCCGATGGAGGTCGGGCCCACCTGCCACTACGTGATGGGCGGGGTGGAGGTCGACCCGGACTCGGCGGCCTCCGGGGTGCCCGGGCTGTTCGCGGCCGGGGAGGTGGCCGGCGGGATGCACGGCTCGAACCGGCTCGGTGGTAACTCCCTGTCGGACCTGTTGGTGTTCGGCCGGCGGGCCGGGATGGGCGCGGCGTCCTATGTGGAGTCGATCGGCCAGGATCGGCCGACGCCCGTCGAGTCCGAAGTGGACAATGCCGCCAGGTGGGCGCTCGCGCCGTTCGGCGAACGGGGCCCGGACGGCCCGCCGGAGAACCCCTACACCCTGCAGATGGAGCTGCAGCAGGTGATGAACGACCTCGTCGGCATCATCCGGCGCAGCGACGAGATGGAGCAGGCGCTGAAGAAGCTCGACGACCTCGGGCGGCGGGTGCGCAACGTGATGGTCGAGGGGCACCGGCAGTACAACCCGGGCTGGCACCTCGCGCTCGACCTGCGGAACATGGTGCTGGTCAGCGAGTGCGTGGCGCGCTCTGCACTGGAGCGGACCGAAAGCCGCGGCGGGCACACCCGCGACGACTTCCCGCAGATGGACCCGGAGTGGCGGCACCAGCTGCTGGCGTGCGAGCTGGAGCACTCCGAGTCCGGGGAGTCCCGGGCCGACCGCATGGACGGGGTGCGGGTCCTCCGGCGCCCACAGCCGGCGATGCGGCCCGACCTGCTGGCGTTGTTCGAGCTGGCGGAACTGACCAAGTTCTACCTGGCCGAGGAGCTGGCCGAGCACCCGAGTGAGAAGGGCTGAGATGGGATACCAGGCGCATTTCCGGGTCTGGCGGGGTGACGCGGACTCCGGCGCGCTCCGTGACTTCCGGGTCGAGGTCAACGAGGGTGAGGTCGTGCTCGACGTCATCCACCGGTTGCAGGCCACGCAGTGCCCGGATCTCGCGGTCCGGTGGAACTGCAAGGCGGGCAAGTGCGGCTCCTGCTCGGCGGAGATCAATGGGCGGCCACGGCTGATGTGCATGACCCGGATGTCCACCTTCGCCGAGGACGAGACCGTCACCGTCACGCCGATGCGTACCTTCCCCCTGGTGCGCGACCTCGTGACGGACGTGTCCTACAACTACGCCAAGGCCCGGGAGATCCCGTCGTTCCAGCCCCCGGCCGACCTGGCGCCCGGCGAGTACCGGATGCAGCAGGTCGACGTGCAGCGGTCGCAGGAGTTCCGCAAGTGCATCGAGTGCTTCCTGTGCCAGAACACCTGTCACGTGGTGCGTGACCACGAGGACAACGAGCAGGCCTTCGCCGGGCCGCGGTACCTCATGCGCGTCGCCGAACTCGAGATGCATCCACTCGACACGGCCGACCGGCACCAGGACGCCCAGACCCAGCACGGTCTCGGGTTCTGCAACATCACCAAGTGCTGCACGGAGGTGTGCCCCGAGCACATCAAGATCACCGACAACGCACTGATTCCGCTCAAGGAACGCGTCGCCGACCGCCGCTACGACCCCCTCGCCCGCCTGTTCCGCCGCCGGAAGGAGTAACCACAGCCAGCTCACCCCCTGCTGTGCCGCCAATCGGGTGGGTCCGGCCGGGCCACGGAGCGCGGGCTGGACAGGAGTTCGGCCAGCACACGACGATCTGGGTCCATGCGCAGGGCGTTGGGCACGGTGCTGGCCGGCATGGTCGCGGGACTGTTGTTCCTGTGGTGGTGGCAGGACGATCCACGCCCGTCCCCACCGCCCGCGTCCGGTCCGCAACCGGTCGCCGAGGCGACGACAACCACGACCCCGCCCCTGGTGCCGAACTCACCCACCTACGAGCGGATCGCCCAGCGCGGCAAGCTCGTCGTCGGGGTCCGGCTGGACAAGACCGGTTTCGCCACCTACGACCCGGACAGCCGCCAATACCGCGGTTTTGACGTGGAAATCGCCGGAATCCTGGCGCGCGGCCTGCAACTGGACCCGGCCAAACAAATCGAGGTCAAGCAGATGCCGGCCACGCTGGGGGCCGGCGCGGTCGCCAGCCACGACCTCGACCTGCTGATCGGTGCCCCGCCTTCGCCCAACGGCAAGATCGCGTTGGCCGGTCCCTACCTCGTCACCGGGGGACAGGAACACTTCGTGGCCGTAGCCGCCACGGACAAGGCGCTTCGGGCCAAGGTGGACGAACTGCTGCGTGATGCGGTCCAGGACGGCACCTGGCAACAGGCGTACGAGGCAACGCTCGCCAAGGACGGGGTCACCGCGACACCTCCGGACATTCCCGAGCCGGCGCCGACGGCGAGCACGACGAGCTCCCGCTGAGGAAGCGACGCCAGCGCTGACAGAAAACGAAGGCCGGGCGGAGGCGTCCTTCCGGCCCTCGCGCGCTTCTTCCGCGGACGCGGGGTGGTGCCGCTCAGGCCGACACCGGCTGTCCCTTGCGCGTGTCGGACAGGTCCAGCCCCGGCGCCTGCTCCTCGAGCATGTCGGGGTCAGGCCCAGTCAGAGCACCCCGGCGCCGGCTACGCAGCCACCGCTCCAGCCACACCGCCAGCTGGGTCAGCGCGAAGTTGACCACGATGTAGATGATCGCGATCACGATCAGCGTCGGGATGGTGTTGGCAAAGTTCGCCGAGATCACGCGGTACTGGATCAGCAGGTCCTCGTAGCCGAGGATCGCACCGCCGAGTGCGGTGTCCTTGAGGACCACCACGAGCTGGCTGACGATCGCCGGCAGCATCGCGGTCACCGCCTGTGGCAACAGGATCGTCAGCATTGTTTGGGTCTTGCGCAGGCCCAGCGCCATCGCCGCCTCGCTCTGCCCCTTCGGCAGCGACAGGATCCCCGAGCGCACCACCTCGGCCAGCACGGAGGCGTTGTAGAGCACCAGGCCAGTGACCACCGCGTACAGCGGCCGGCTGTCGGCCGGGACGTCGGTGAACAGGAAGTAGAACTCGTTGGCGAAGATCATCAGGATCAGCACCGGGATGGCGCGGAAGAACTCCACGACAGTCCCGGCCACCGTGCGGATCCACGCGTGGTCGGACAACCGCGCGATCCCGAAGATCGCTCCCACCGGCAACGCGATCACGATGGCCAACGCCCCGGCGATCAGTGTGTTGAGCAGGCCCGGCAGCAGGAACTCCGTCCAGGTCCGGCCGTCGGCCAGCAGCGGCTGCCACAACGTCCAGTCGAGCTGGCCCTTCTCGTCGAACTTGAGGTAGACGACCCAGGCCACGGCCAGCAGCGCCAAGGCGAAGGCCGCCGTGTAGCCGACGTTGCGGCCCCGGGCCTTCGGGCCCGGCGCGTCGTAGAGGACCGAGGGAGCGCTCACCGCTTCACCGCCATCTTCTTGGCCACCCAGCCCAGCAGCAACCCGGTGGGCAGGGTGAGCAGGACGAACCCGACCGCGAAGACCCCGAACACCACGAGGATCTTGTCGCTTTCGTTCTCGATCATCTCCTTCATCAGGCCCGCCGCCTCGGCGACCCCGATCGCGGCGGCCACGGTGGTGTTCTTGGTCAGCGCGATCAGCACGCTGGCCAGCGGCGCGACCACGGACCGGAACGCCTGCGGCAGCACCACGATGCCCAGCGTCTGGCCGAATCCCAGCCCGAGCGCGCGGGCCGCCTCGGCCTGCCCGGCCGGCACGGTGTTGATTCCGGAGCGGATCGACTCGCAGACGAACGTCGCGGTGTAGACGACCAGCCCCAGCACCGCCAGCCAGAAGTTGTTGTCCTCGATGAAGGTCGGTGACTCCCGCTCGACCAGCGCCACGCCCAACGTGGAGTACAACCCGAGCGAGGCCCCGATAATGACCAGTGTGAGCGGCGTGTTCCGTACCAGGTTGATGTAGGCGGTGCCGAAGGAACGCATCAGCGGGACCGGGCTCACCCGCATCGCGGCGAGAACCGTGCCCCACACCAGCGAGCCGATCGCGGAGAACACGGTGAGTTGCACGGTGACCCAGAAGGCACCGAGCAAGTCGTACCTGCTCAGGAAATCCACCGGAAAGCTCCTCGTAGGTCGACGCCGGTGGGCCGGGCGTGGCGGCGGCTCCGCCCGGCCCACCGGCGCCGTGGCCGTCTTCGGTTCCGGGGCCGCGAAGGCCCACGGTCAGAAGATCACTTCTCGGTGATCTCCGGCGGTGCCGGAATCTTGTAGCCGGACGGGCCCACGTTCTTCTCCAGGGCCTGCTTCCAGACACCCTCGTCGATCATCTTCTGGATCGCCTTGTTGATCGCGTCCCGGCCGGCCTTGTCGTCCTTGCGCAGGCCGATCCCGTACCGCTCCTCGGTGAACGGCTTGCCGACCAGCTTGAACTTGCCCGAGTTCTGCGTGGCGTAGCCGGCCAGGATCACATCATCGGTCGTGACCGCGTCGACGGTGCCGTTCAACAGCTGGGTGATGCACTCGGAGTAGCCGCCGTACTCCTGCAGCTGCGCCTCGTGGGAGTAGTCCTTCTGGATCTTCTGCGCCGGGGTGGAACCCTTCACCGAGCACAGCTTCTTGCCGTTGAGCGAGTCCGGGCCGGTGATCTCGTTGTCCTCGGCGCGGATCAACAGGTCCTGGCCGGCGATGAAGTACGGGCCGGCGAACGACACCTTCTTCTTACGGGCGTCGGTGATCGAGTAGGTGGCCACGATGAAGTCGACCTCACCCTTCTCGATCATGTTCTCCCGCTGTGCGGACGGGGTCTCCTTGAAGGTGATGGCGCTCTCGTCGACCCCCAACTCCTTGGCGACGTACTTGGCCACGTCGACGTCGAACCCCTGGAACTTGCCGTCCGGCGTGCGCCGGCCCAGGCCCGGCTGGTCGTACTTGATGCCAATGGTGAGCTTCTTGCTCTCCTTGACCCGGTCCAGCAGGGGCTTGTCGGCGTTGGCGCCGGCACCGCCACAGGCGGCGGCCAGCCCCAGCGCGGCAACGGCGGCGCTCATGCGCAGCACACGGGTGAACCGCATTGCGCTGTTCCCTCCGATCGTCGGGCGGCGGGGCGAGGGCCCCGGTCGCCGATGGTTGCGTCAGTGGGTGAGGATCTTGCCCAGGAAGTCCTTGGCGCGCTCGGACCTGGGGGCGTCGAAGAACTCCCCAGGCGCGGTGTCCTCGACGATCTCCCCTTCGGACATGAAGACCACGCGGTCGGCGGCCCGGCGGGCGAAGCCCATCTCGTGGGTGACCACGAGCATGGTCATGCCGTCGGCGGCCAGCGTGGTCATCACGTCGAGCACCTCCTGGACCATCTCGGGGTCCAGTGCCGAGGTCGGCTCGTCGAACAACATCACCTTCGGTCGCATCGCCAGCGCGCGGGCGATCGCGGCCCGCTGCTGCTGCCCGCCGGACAGCTGCGCGGGGTACTTCTCGGCCTGGTTGGCGATTCCCACCCGTTCCAGCAGTTCCAGCGCCCTACGCCGGGCCTCCGCCTTGTTGGCCTTGCGCACCTTGACCGGGGCGAGCATGACGTTCTCGGCGATCGTCTTGTGCGCGAAGAGGTTGAACTGCTGGAAGACCATCCCGACGTCGGCGCGCAGCCGGGCAAGGGCCTTTCCTTCGGCCGGCAGTGGCTGGCCGTCGACCTCGATCACGCCGGAGTCCACCGGTTCCAGGCGGTTGATGGTCCGGCACAGTGTCGACTTGCCGGACCCGGACGGACCGAGCACCACGACCACCTGGCCCCTGGGCACCTCCAGGTGGATGTCCTTCAGCACGTGCAGCGGGCCGAAGAACTTGTCCACCCCCGTCATCCGGATCATGGGGGTGTCCGCGGCGGTTGCGGTCATCGAGGTCCTCCCTGCGCGGGCGGCGACGTCGTCGGGTGAAATGACGCGGGGACGTTAGGTGGCCTCGGCCACAGCAGTCCAGGCGACTTGAGAAAGACTTAGGGTCTCAACTCTGTCACGGGTGAGCCGTCGTGCCGCCGGTCCGGCCGACCGGCCGGGGGCTCACCGCGCTGGTGGGACGGTAGTCGATCACGCGGTGCGTGGGGAGGGACTCGTCAGGTGCGGGTGCTGTTGGTCGAGGACGACCACCGGGTGGCCGAGGCGCTGCAGCCGGCGCTGGCCAGGCAGGGCATGTCGGTGCGCTGGGTGGGCTCGGGCCGCGCGGCGTTGGCCAACCTCGCCGAGATCGACGTCGTGCTGCTCGACCTGGGGCTGCCCGACCTGGACGGGCTGGAGGTGTGCCGGCGGATCCGGGCGATGAGCGACGTCCCGGTCATCGTGGTGTCGGCGCGTGGCGAGGTGGACGACCGCATCCTGGGCCTGCACTCGGGCGCGGACGACTACCTGGTGAAGCCCTACGACGTGGGCGAGCTGGTCGCCCGGGTGCACGCGGTGAACCGCCGCCGCCGCGCGGCCGAGGGCGAGCCGGCCGGCCCGGTGGAGGTCGACGACGTCGCGATCGACCTGGAGCGGCACCAGGTGACGGTGGCCGGCGAGCCGGTCTCGCTGGCGCGCAAGGAGTTCCAGGTGCTGGCCATGCTCGCCGCGGCGCGGGGCGCGGTGTGCAGTCGGGAGCGGATCGTGGCCGAGGTGTGGGGCAAGTCCTGGCCGGGAGCCAACCGCACGCTGGATGTCCACGTCGCGACGTTGCGTACGAAGCTGGGCAGACCCAACCTGGTCCAGACCGTGCGCGGGGTCGGCTACCGCCTGGATCTGGACTAGCGGGGCCGAAGAGACCGGGCCGTCACGGCGCAGGAGGCGGGAGGCAGGCGGTGCGCAGCCGGCTGTTGGCGATCGTGTTGACGATGCTCGCGTTGGTGTTGCTCGGCTTCGGCGTGCCGTTGGCGACCCGGATCGCCGACGCGGCCCAGCAGGAGCTCTTCCTGGACCGGCAGGGCGACACCCTGCGGTTCGCCTCCATCGCGCAGCAACCGTTGGTGGGCAGCGAGCCGACCGAGGTGGACGCGTTGGCCGCCGAGCTGCGCCGCTACCACGAGTTGTTCGGTGTCGCGGCCGCGGTGGTGGATGCCGACGGTCGGCTCGTGGTGGCCTCCCCGGAGAACCTGGACCTGTCCGAGAAGGGGGTGCGGGAGCGGATCGCGGTGGCGCTGGCGGGCCGTCCCTCGGAGCCGTACGAGCTGCTGATGCCGTGGGACCACCGGCCGATCGTGGTGGCCGAGCCGGTGGTGCTCGAAGGTCGGCCCAGCGGCGCGGCCGTCACCCTCTCGCCCACCGACCACCTGCGTGGACGGGTGTTGGTGACGTGGCTGGTGTTGACGGCCCTCGGGCTGCTGGTGTTGGCCGCGGGAGCGATGTTGTTCGCCGTGCCCGTGGTGCGCTGGTTGTTGCGTCCGGTCCAGCGGCTGGACGCGGCCACCCACCGGGTGGCCGACGGAGTGGCCCGGGGACGACGGGCCGAACCGGTGGGCGCGGCGTCGGGACCGGCCGAGCTGCGTCGCCTCACCGAGTCCTTCGACCGAATGGCCGCCGCGGTCACCGACACCATGTCCGCCCAGCAGGCGTTCGTCGCCGACGCCTCCCACCAGCTGCGGAACCCGCTCACCGCGTTGCGCCTGCGGCTGTACAACCTGGACGGACACGTGGACACCACGGCGCAGCCGCAGTACGAGGGCGCGTTGGAGGAGGTCGACCGGCTCACCACGGTGTTGGACGATTTGCTGGCGTTGGCGCGCGCGGAGTCCGGGGCCCGGGAGCCGGAGACGTTCGACGTGGACGCGATTGTCGCCGACCGCTCGGAGTCGTGGCAGACCCTGGCCGAGGAGCGCGGGGTCCGGTTCCGTCGTGCGGGGGAGCAGGGGCTGACGGTGTTCGCTCCCCCCGGTGTGCTGTCCACGGTGTTGGATGCGGTGCTGGACAACGCGTTGAAGTTCACCCGCGAGGGCACCGAGGTGGTGGTGGGAACGCACCGCGTGGGCGAGATGGTCGAGGTGTCGGTGCGTGACCACGGGCCGGGGCTGCCGGAGGAGGAGCTGGCGCGGGCCACGGACCGCTTCTGGCGGTCGCCGGCGCACCAGAACGTTCCCGGTTCCGGGTTGGGCCTGGCTATCGTCCGCACCCTGCTGGAACGTGCCGGTGGTGGACTACGGCTGGAACGGCCGGTGGCCGACGATCCCGGGGCACCGGAGGGCCTGCGCGTGGTGCTTTGCCTGCCCGCTGCCGACACGCCACACGATCACCAGTGAAACCGGAGACGAACCACGGTGCCCCCACCCTCGGCCGGCTCGGCCCGCACGACGGCGCGGTGCGCCTCGGCGACCTGCGCGACGATCGCCAGCCCCAACCCTGATCCGGGCAGCCCCCGCGCCGACGTGGCCCGGTAGAACCGGTCGAACACGTGGGGCAGATCCTCCGCGGGGATCCCGGGCCCGTGGTCACGTACGCGCAGTTCTCGTCCGGACAACTCCCCCCGCACGATCCCTGCGGCAGGACTGAACTTCGCGGCGTTGTCCAGCAGGTTGCGCACCGCCCGGGTCAGTCGACGCGGCTGGCCGTCCACCACGGTGGGCTCCAACGCCGTCTCGAAGGTGACGGCCGGCCAGTGCCGCCGGGCACTTTCGACGCAGTGCTCGACGAGTTCGTCCAGCCGGACGTCGTCCACCGGCTCTGCCGGCGCCTGCGGGTCGTCGCCGCGGGCCAGGTCCACCAGATCGGCCACCAGATCCGCCAGTTCCCTCACCTGGGCCCGGAGCGCGCCCGTTACCTCCGCGCGTTGCTCCGGCGTGAGACGGTCCGCCCGGGCCAACAGGTCGATGTTGGTGCGGAGGCTGGTGAGCGGGGTACGCAGCTCGTGCGACGCATCGGCGACCAGCCGCCGCTGGGTCACCAGCGACCGGTCGCGCGCATCGAGTGCTTCCTGGAGTTCACCGAGCATCGTGTTGAAGCTGCCGGCGAGCCGGGCCAGCTCGTCGCGGCCACCGAGATCGATGCGGTGGCTGGGATCTCGCGTGGCCGCGACGCGCTCGGCGGTCGCGGTCAGGCGTGCTACGGGCGAAAGACCCGTGCGCGCCACCAGGTGTCCACCGAGCGCCGCCACCCCGACACCGACCAGCCCAGCCACCACCAGTCCGGTGCGGATCCGGTCGAGGCTGTCGTCCACGGTGTCCGCGCGTACGGCGACCTGGACCGCGCGCCCCTGGGACAACGGAGCGGTCAGCACACGGAGCCGGTATCCCTCGACATCGACGTCGCTGAAGTAGGCATCCCTCGAACCGGCGGCGACTTCCCTGGTCCCGGGCAGGATCGGTAGCCGCAGGCTGTCGTCACCACCGAGCACCTTCCCGTCGGCGGCCACCTTCTGTACGCATGCAGGTGCGGCCAGGACCAGGCACGGTCCCGAAGGTCCCCAGGAGTCCGGGTCCCGCTGCTCGATCCGTTTCACGCGGGTGACCTCACGGGACAGGCCGCGGTCGAGTTCGCGATCCAGCTGATGCGCGACAAGGAGATACGCCGCAACGGCCATGCCGGCCAACGACACCGACACAACCGCGGCGGCCACCAGAGCGATGCGGCCGCGAATCGACCAACGTCGCTTCACGGCCGGCCCAACCGGTATCCCACACCACGCACGGTGTGGATCAGCCGTTCCTCGCCGTTCGCCTCCAACTTGCGGCGCAGGTAGCGGATGTAAACCTCCAGCGAGTTGGAACCGGGGCCGAAGTCGGGTCCCCACACCCGCTCGATCAGCGTCTGCCTGGGCACCACCTGACCGGCGTTACGCAGGAGCACTTCCAGCAGTGCGAACTCCGTCCGGCTGAAGCTGACGGCCCGGCCACGGCGCCATCCCTGACGCGCCACGGTGTCGAGCGTGAGGTCGCCGTGGGTCAGCACGGCCGGATCCGCCGGGTAGGCCCGCCGCAGCAGCGCCCTGACCCGCGCCAGCATCTCGTCGAGGTCGAACGGTTTCACCAGGTAGTCGTCCGCACCCGCATCGAGGCCGTCGACCCGGTCGGCGACCGTGTCACGGGCGGTCAGGACGAGGATGGGGGTGCGGTCACCGATCGCACGGAGCTGGCGACACGCGGTGAGGCCGTCCAGATACGGCATGAGGACGTCGAGAACGACCACATCGGGTCGCCACGCCGCCACCTCGGTCAGTGCCCTGGCACCGTCGGTGGTGGTGCGCACCGTGTAGCCCTCGCTCTCCAGCGCCAGGCCCACCGCGTCCCGAACCGCCGGCTCGTCGTCCACCACCAACACCCGCATGACGTGGCGATGCTACTTGCCGCGCTGGTCAGTGCCGGGTCAACCGAGCACCGCCCCGGCTCTCATCTTTCTCTCATCCCCGCTCGAGACCGTGCGCCCATGGCACGCAGAACAGGATGGGCCAGCAAGACGGTGAGCGTGGTCACGGGCCTTGCCGTGAGCGCGGCACTCACGGCGGCTGCCGGACCGGCAGCCGCCGCTACCGGGGCGCAGCTGCACGGTGACGACGTGGTCGTACCCGTGACCGGTGGGTCCGCCACGGTACGTCCCACCACACTCGCCGTGACGGCGCGAACGAACGACGGTGCGGAGATGACACTGTCAGCTCCTGCCGACGGAGATCTCGGCCCCGCCACCTCCCCGCGGCGGGACGGCGGAAAGGTTCACTGGTCGTATCCCGCCAAGGGGTGGGATGTCACCGCAGCCACCGTGGACGGTCGCCTCGCCGTGACCATTCGTGCCGCAAAGGATGGCGCGCTGGCCTGGCCGGTCACCGGCACCGACCCGGCCACGACCACGGTCGCCTTCACCAGAGGCGAGGGCCGGTCGGTCCCGGTCGACGATCCGTTCTGGAACTCCGACCGCGCAGCCCTGGACGGTACCGAGTTCGACATGGTCGGCCAGCTCACCATGCCGTTCTGGGGACACCGGATCGGGGAGCGGGGTGTCAGCTACATCGTCCCGACGGAC
The DNA here is from genome assembly GCF_014645795.1 of Longimycelium tulufanense. GTDB lineage: Bacteria > Actinomycetota > Actinomycetes > Mycobacteriales > Pseudonocardiaceae > Longimycelium > Longimycelium tulufanense. Next base: position 125,829 of record NZ_BMMK01000016.1, read on the forward strand.
ATCGGCACCTCACTCCGTTTCCTGTCCGATGACGGAAGGCTGCAAACCAGGGCGAAGCACGAGTTCACGTCGGACACCCGCGACTACACCGTGACCTTCGCCCTCACCGACTCCAGCCCGGTGGCCCCGGCAACGGACTACCGTCGCTACCTGTCGGCCCAGGGAGGCCTGAGCACGCTGCGCGACAAGATCCGGAAAAACCCCGAGGTCGGCAAGCTCCTCGGCGCGTTCCACGCCTACACCTGGGGAAAGGCGCGAGACCCGGAGGCAGTGCGTCAGCTCCGCGATTTCGGCATCAGCCGGATGTGGTTGGGCTACGACGCCGACGGCGCTCCGATGTCACCGGAAGCCGTTGCCGCTGCGAACAATGCCGGCTACCTGGTCGGCCCCTATGACACCTGGGCCAACGCCCAGGATCCGAAGAACGCGGACACCCTGGCGTCGGTCTGGCGCGACCCGCTGTGGCCCGAGGGTTGCGTCCGGGACAGCGACCATAACCCCGTCACCGGGTTCGGTGATCGAGGCTGCTACCTCAGCTCACAGGCACTGGCCCAGGCCGAGCCCACCCGACACAACCTCGCCGACCGGGTACGAACCATGACGGCCAACGGCGCCACCAGCTACTTCCTCGACGTCGATGCCGCCGGGGAGCTCTTCGACGACCACACGCCGACGCACCGCATGAGCAAGGCACAGGACCGCAAGAACCGACTGGACCGGATGCGTTGGCTGGCCGAGGACCGCAAGCTCGTGCTCGGTTCGGAAAGCGCCGGCGGCTGGGCCAACCCCGTGGTCTCCTACAGCCACGGCTCCGCCACGCCGGTCGACAACCGCTTCTGGGAACTCCAGCGCGACCGGAAGACCTGGGGTGGCTACTTCCCGAAGGACCGGCCGGGCTTCTTCTTCAAGCCGGTGTCCCTACCGGCCGATCTCGCCAAGACCATGTTCGACCCCACCTACCGGGTTCCGCTCTACCAGACCGTGTTGCACGACTCGGTCATCAGCCTCGACCGCTGGGAACTGTCCTACGGCAAGCTGCCGGACCAGGCGACAACGCGCACCTTGCTCGCCATGCTCTACAACACGCCACTCAACCTCGTGTTGGACGGCAAGGAAATCGAGGAACAGGGCAGCAGGATCGCCGAGCTCCAGCGGTTCTTCGCGCCGCTCCACGAAAAGGCCGGCACCGAGCCGATGACCGGGTTCCGTTGGGTCACCGCGGATCACCTGGTGCAGCAGACGACCTTCGGCGAAGGGACGCTCACCGTCACCGCCAACTTCGGGACTGATACCGTGCAGGGACTGCCTGGTGGCTGTGTGGACGCAACCATCAAGGGAGACAAGGAACCCCGTCGGTTGTGCCCGGGCCAGTGAAGGTGATGGTGTCCGGAGCCACGAGACAGACCGGTTGCCTGGCAGGCGAGAACGACTAGTTACCCCTCCACAGTGGC
>NZ_BMMK01000016.1:127310-157624 GCF_014645795.1 Longimycelium tulufanense
CCGGCCCCACCCTGCTGTCAAGGACTCCTGACGAAGTCGAAGGTTGCTGCGGCGAACGTCACCGAGTACCGCGCGGGCAGGATTTCCAGCCTGGTCCGCGTCGCTGTGAAGACGTGGGCCGGCCCGGATCAACAAGCTCATGAGCTGCACGTTTGCTCCGCGGTCCAGAGTGCGCCGGAAACGAAGGTCAGGACTCCGCGCTCGTTGCGTCCAGTTCGGTCACCGACCAACTTCTCAGGGTTCTCTCATGCTGTCCGGTCAATCTGGCTACATGACGCGAGGAACCCGGCAGCTCGAGCAGCGCGCCCATCCCGACGTCGGTGGCTCCGCACCCGCGAAGCCGCGGCGTCGCCGCCGGTTCGACCTGCCGCTCGTGGTCCTCGCCGTGGCCGTTGCCGCGCTGCTGCTCGGACACCGGCTGGTTCCCGACATCGCCGGCATCGGGACCGTGCTCGACAGTTTCCTTCCCTGGCTCGGACTCGCCGTCCCGGTCCTGGTCCTGCTGGCCCTGCTCGCCCGCTCCGGCCGCGGCGCGGTTGCCGTGCTGCTCCCGGCCCTGGTGTGGGCGGTCATGTTCGGCCCGGACCTCCTCCCCGCCAAGGGCGGCCCGTACGACCTGCGCGTGGCCACGCAGAACCTCTACGCCGGCAACCCGCAGGCCGCCAGGACCGCCACCGAACTCGCCGCCACCAAGTCGGACCTCATCGCCGTCGAGGAGATGACCGACAACAACCGGACCGCCGTCGCCCAGGTGCTCGACCCGCAGTACCCCTACCGGGCGGCCATCGGCACGATCGGCCTGTGGAGCCGCTACCCGATTTTGGACAGCCGGCCCGTCGATCTCGGCCTCAGCTGGACCCGGGCGCTGCGGGCCCGCGTGGACACCCCCAACGGCGAGATCGCGGTCTACGTCGCCCACCTCGGCTCGTTGCGACTCGGCCAGAGCGAGCAGCGTGACCGTTCCCTCAACCGCCTCGCCGCCGCCGTCCGCCAGGACGATGCCCGGCGCCTGCTGGTGGTCGGCGACCTCAACACCGCGAGCACCGACCGGCACATGTCCGTGCTGACCGACCTGCTCTCCGACGGTCAACGCGCCGGATCGGGCCTCGGGTTCACCTGGCCCTCCTCGTTTCCGGCCACCCGGATCGACCACATCCTCTATCGGGGCGTGACTGCGGTGGACGCCGGAGTCGTCCGCACCACCGGCAGCGACCACGCCGCGGCGACCGTCGACTTCCGGACCAGGTGACTCAGTGCAGCTTGGCGGAGCGGTAGTACCGCTCCGCGCCCGGGTGCAGCGCCACCGGCGCGGTGCCGATGGCCGCGCGCAGGCCGATCGTCCGCGCCGCCGGGTTGGCCTCGGTCAACCGTGGCAACGCCGCGAACAGGCCCCGGGTCAGCGCTTCCGCCAGCTCGTCGTCCATGTTCTCGCGCACCACCAGGAAGTTCCGCACCACCAACGCGGTCACCGGCTCCTGCGCGCGATAGGTGGAAGCAGGGATCGTGCCCTTGTCGTAGACCTGGTGATCACGCCGCAGCGCGGGGAGCAGCTCGCCGAGGTCGAGCAGCCGGACCGCCATCTCCTCCGACAGGGTGCGTACCCCGCTGGTGGGCAGCCCACCGGACCAGAAGAAGGCGTCGATCCCGCCGGAGAGCATCTGCCGCACCGAGTCGTTGATGCCGTACCGGCGCAGTGCCAGGTCCCGCCCGGGGTCCAGGCCCGCCACCGCCAGCAGGCGGTGGGCGATCAGCTGCACCCCGGACTCCACGGCACCCACCGACACCCGCAGGCCCCGCAGGTCCGCCAGCCGGTGCACGTCGGCGTCGGCCCGTACCACGACGTGCATGTAGTCGTCGTGCATCCGCGCCAGGGCACGCAGTGGCGTGGGGTCGCCGGTGGGCTCGACCGCGGCGTCGACCTGCGAGAAGCCGACGTGCGCGGTGCGCTCCCGCACCAGGGAGACGTTGGCCACCGAGCCGGCGGTGACGAGCACCTCCGGTCGGGGCACATCCAGCTGCTCGTGCCAGGCGTCCGCCATGACCTGGCCCAGCGCGTGGTAGACGCCGTCGGTGCCGCCGGTGGCCACCCGCAGCCGCAGCCCGGGGAAGGACGGACCAGAGCACCCGGCCGCGAGCAGCGGCAACGCGCCCAGCAGGGCGAGCGCGGCGCGGCGGCGGATTGGGGGCACCAAAGCATTGTGCCCGCGCGGGGGCCTACCCTGGGAGGCCGGGAAGAAGGGGTTGAGGAGTGTCCCGGACGTACCAGATCCGCACCTACGGGTGTCAGATGAACGTGCACGACTCCGAGCGGCTGGCCGGCCTGCTCGAGGACGCCGGCTACGCGCCCGCCGCGGCCGGCGCCATCCCGGACGTGGTCGTGTTCAACACCTGCGCGGTGCGCGAGAACGCCGACAACCGGCTCTACGGCAACCTCGGCCACCTGCACCCGGTGAAGAAGGAGCATCCGGGCATGCAGATCGCGGTCGGCGGCTGCCTGGCGCAGAAGGACCGGGGCGAGATCGTCAAGCGCGCCCCCTGGGTGGACGTGGTGTTCGGCACCCACAACATCGGCTCCCTACCGGTGCTGCTGGAGCGCGCCCGGCACAACAACGAGGCCCAGGTGGAGATCCTGGAGTCGCTGGAGGTCTTCCCGTCCACCCTGCCCGCGCGTCGCGACTCGGCCTACTCGGGCTGGGTGTCGATCTCGGTGGGCTGCAACAACACCTGCACGTTCTGCATCGTGCCGTCGCTGCGTGGGCGGGAGAAGGACCGCCGGCCCGGCGACGTGCTGGCCGAGGTGCAGGCCCTGGTCGACGAGGGCGTGCTCGAGGTGACGCTGCTCGGCCAGAACGTCAACTCCTACGGCGTGGAGTTCGGCGACCGCTACGCGTTCGGCAAGCTGCTGCGTTCCTGTGGCGAGATCGACGGCCTGGAGCGGGTGCGGTTCACCTCCCCGCACCCCCGGGACTTCACCGACGACGTCATCGCCGCGATGGCCGAGACGCCGAGCGTCTGCCACCAGCTGCACATGCCCCTGCAGTCCGGCTCGGACCGCGTCCTGCGCGCGATGCGCCGCTCCTACCGGTCCGAGCGCTACCTGTCGATCCTGGACAAGGTGCGGGCGGCCATGCCGGACGCGGCGATCACCACCGACATCATCGTCGGCTTCCCCGGCGAGACCGAGGAGGACTTCCGGGCGACCCTGGACGTGGTCCGCGCCGCCCGGTTCTGCGGGGCTTTCACCTTCCAGTACTCCAAGCGGCCCGGCACCCCGGCGGCCGTGCTCGACGAGCAGGTGCCCAAGGCCGTCGTCCAGGAACGCTACGAGCGGCTGGTGGCCCTGCAGGAGGAGATCTCCTGGGAGCTCAACCGGGACCTGGTCGGCCGCATTGTCGAGGTGCTGGTGTCCGAGGGCGAGGGCCGCAAGGACAGCGAGACGCACCGGATGAGCGGCCGGGCCCGCGACGGCCGGCTGGTGCATTTCACCCCGGTCGGCGACGCCGTGGACGGCCAGGTGCGGCCGGGGGACGTGGTGCACGCCGTCGTCACCTACGGCGCCCCGCACCACCTCGTCGCCGACGGGCCGCTGGCGGCGCACCGCCGCACCCGCTCCGGCGATCACTGGGAGGCCGGGGTCAGGCCGAGGACCTCCGGGGTCTCCCTCGGGCTGCCGAAGTTCGGCCGGCCGCCCGTCGAGCCCGCCCCGACCGGAGGGTGCGCCGTCCGCTGACCGCACCCCCGGGCGCAGGCCCAGGCTGTCCCGCGCGCTGATCACCGCCCGGATGCAGGTCAGCGGCGTGGGAGCCACCCGGGTCCATGCCCACCCCGCCCGCGGGCTTTACTTCCCACAAGCCCTGCGGTAGGCCCGGTGCGCGGCCCTCGCCGTCCGGGCACCGCCATGACACGCCGATGGGAGTTGTCGATGACGTCCGAGCGCGGCCCCCGCGAGCCCGAGGACCTGTCCGAGCTGCGAGCCGAGCTCGATGCCGTCGAACGCGGCGTGTTGCGGCAGATCGACCCGGGGCCCAAGGCGTTGCTCATCGCGGTCGCCGTGTTGGCGTTGCTGGTCGCCGCGATCCTGCCGTGGGTGGGTGAGATCAGTGGCTGGCAGGTGCTGCTGGGCCAGCACGACGGCCCGGTCCACCTGGTCCCCAAGCTGTTCGCCGGGTTCGCATTCGGCGTCGGGGTGTTGCTGTCGGCCCTCACGCTGACCATGCGGCGCTGGGGCCTGGCCTGGGCGGCGGCCTGGGGCTGTGCCCTGACCACGATGTTGGGCGTGCTGTCGGTGTGGAGTCAGCAGACCGGCCCGGGGGTGCACGACCCGGGCCCCGGGCCGAGCATCGGGCTGATCGTGGCCGTGCTGGCCGCGCTGGTGCTGGCCGTGCAGTGGTTCCGGGTCGCCTGGTCCCGCCCGGTTGAGTGAGGTTGTCGTTGATCACGGCGTGGAGCAGGTGATCAGGACGGACCGCCCGGGGTGCCCCAAAGTGAAGGGATGGCTGACCCGCCACCCGCGGTTCCACCTGCACTTCACCCCCTACCAGCGCCTCCTGGCTGAACTCGGTCGAACGCTGGTTCGCCGAGCTCACCCATCGCAGACTCCGCCGCTCGGCCCACAGCAGCATTCCCGAACTCGAAGCCGACATCCGCACCTGGATCAACACCTGGAACGCCGATCCCAAGCCCTTCGTCTGGACAGGACCGCCGACCAGATCCTCGATACCCCTGGCCAACTGATCAACGACTCACGACACCAGCTCGGGAAGGCCACCGGCGAGTGGTTCGACTACCTTGGGTTCGACTGGAAGCTCATCTTCATGACGAGTGGAGATCTCTCAAGAAGATCGCCTGCACGCCTTGAGAGGAGAGCCTGAGATGGACACCGAGCTCGAGAGCTGGAAGGCCACCGGCGAGTGGTTCGACTACCTTGGGTTCGAGGTGTTCTATCTCAAGAAGGGCAACGGTCCGTACCTGCTGCTGGTGCACGGCTACCCGTTCAGCTCCTTCGACTGGAAGCTCATCTGGCCAGCGCTGGCCCGGCGATTCACCGTGATCGCCCCGGATATGCTCGGGATGGGCTTCTCCGACAAGCCGGTTCGGTACGAGTACTCCGTCCACGACCACACGGACATGCACGAGGCGCTGCTCACGCACCTGGGCGTGGGGCAGTGCCACATCCTGGCACACGACCTCGGAGACAGCGTCGTACAGGAGATGCTCGCCCGCCATGAGGAGGGCTCGGCGCTGACCATCAGCTCGATCACCTGGCTGAACGGCGGGTTGTTCAACGAGGCGTACACACCACGGCCGATGCAGGTCCTGCTGTCCAAGACGCCCCTCGGTGGCCTGTTCGCCATGCGGCCGCAGCTGTTCATGGCCGACCCGCTCGTCGATCGTACGATCAACGAGTTGTTCGGCCCCGACACCAAGCCGTCACCGGAGCTGTTGCGGCAGTTCCACGACATCCTCGGCCACAAGGACGGCAAGCGTGTGATGCACAAGGTCGGGCGCTTCATCGTGGACCGCTACCGGTATCGCAACCGGTGGGTCAGGGCGATGCGCCAGACCAGCGTGCCGATGCGGCTTATCGACGGCCCGTATGACCCCAACTCCGGACGGCATATGGCCGATCGCTACCGACAGGTGGTCCCGGATGCCAACGTTGTCCTGCTCGATGCGAAGATCGGCCACTGGCCGCAGATCGAAGACCCGGGCAACGTCATCACCCACTTCTTGGAATTCATCGACCGGGCAGAGGACTCCTAACCGGCAGGATGTGATCCCAGGGGTCGGGCCTTTGAGTCATCCCGTGAAGACTTCCCAGGGGGTGTCGGCGGACAACCCCGCTGCAGCGACCCTCGCGGGCTTCCAGAACACCGAAAGGGCGGCCGGGAAACCGGCCGCCCTTTCCGTGATGCCTGATCGTCAGGCTCGCCCGCTCACCGGTTGGCGACCGCCGCCTCGGCCGCGGCCAGCCACTCCCGCCATTGCGCGGCCTGCGCCTCGGCCTTCTCGGCGCGCCGCTGGTCCCCGGCGGCCCGCGCCTTGGCCGCCTGCGCCTCGAGCTGCTCGACCCGCTCCCGGAACTGCTCCACCCGCGCCTGGGCCTCCGGGTCGGTACGGCGCCAGCGTGCGTCCACCGCCGACCGCACGCGCTCCTCCACCGCCCGCATCCGGCCCTCCAGCTCGCGGACCCGCTCCCTCGGCACCCGGCCGACCTGCTCCCAACGCTCCTGGATCCGGTACAGGTGGGCGCGGGCGGCGTCCAGGTCGGTCGACGGGTCGATCTGCTCGGCCTCGGCCAGCAGCTCCTCCTTGCGCCGGGCGTTCTCGGCGAACTCCGCGTCTCGCTCGCTGAACGCCTCTGACCGGTGCGCGAAGAAGCGGTCCTGGGCCGCCCGGAACCGCTGCCACAACGCGTCGTCGGCATCCTTGGGCGCCCGGCCCGCGGCCTTCCATTCCGCCATCAGCTGCTTGTAGCGGCCGGCGGTGGGGCCCCAGTCGGTGGAGTCGGCCAGCTCCTCGGCCTCGGCCACGATCTCCTGCTTGCGGGCCTTGGCCGTGGCACGCTGCCGGTCCAGCTCGGCGAAGTGCGAGCCGCGCCGCCGGTTGAAGGCGTCCCGGGCCTTGGCGAAGCGGCGCCACAGCTGTTCGTCGGTCTTGCGGTCGACGCCCCGGATCGCCTTCCACTCGTCCAGCATGGTGCGCAGCCGGTCGCCGGCCGCCTTCCACTGGGTGGAGTCCGCGGCGATCTGCTCGGCCTCGGCCACCAGCGCCTCCTTGCGCGCGGCCGCCTCGGCCCTGGCCTGCTCGCGGGCGGCCCGGGCCTCGGCCACCGCCTGTTCGGCAAGGGCCACCAGGTGGTCGGCCCGCGCGGCCAGCGTCGCCAGATCACCCACCACGGCGGCCTCGGCCAGGCCGTCCCGCAGGTGCTTCGCGCTGGCCAGCGCCTGCTTGGGGTCGCCGGCACCGGAGTTGAGGCGGGCCTGCAGCAGGTCCGCCTCGGTGCGGATGTCGTCGAACCGGCGCGCGTAGTGCGCCAGGCCCTCGGCCGGGTCACCGGCCTGCCACTGGCCCACCACCCGCTCGCCGTCGGGGGTTCGCACGTACACGGTGCCGTCGCTGTCCACCCGTCCCCAGCGAGCCGGGTCGTTCGAGGCGGCCGGCACCTGGGGCGCCGGCGCCGCCCCTACCCGCTGGTCCCCGGCCTGCCCTGGCGCCTGCCGCAGGGCGCTGTCCTGGGCCGTGTTGTCCGGGGTCGTTCCCTGCTCGGTCATCGCCGGCTTCCTCCTCGCCTGCCTTGAAGCCCGCGCTCGGCACGGGCGCCCCGCGTGGGCGGGGCCCAGCCACACCGGGGACCCGGTCCGTCCGGCGCGTCCCCGTGCGCGCATTCAAACAGTTCCGTCCGCCTGCCGGTACCGGAGAGTCGAGATCGAGTCGGGCAGCACAGCTAACCTGCGGTTGTGATCGTTCGTGCCGTGGTGCTGCCGCATCCGCCGCTGCTGGTGCCCGAGCTGGTTACCGGCGCGGCCACGCGGACGGAGACCGTGCGTGCGGCGTGCCTGGGGGTCGCGCGTTGGCTCGCCGAAGGTTCACGGCACTGGGTCGCCGTCGCCGCCGACCCGAGCGGACCCCGGGTCCTCGATCCCGCGACCCGCGGCACGTTCGCCGGGTTCGGCGTGGACGTCCGGGTCGCGTTGGGTGCCGGTACCGGCCCGGCGGACCCCGCGCTCCCACTGCCCGCGCTGGTCGCTGGCTGGCTGCGGGGACGCGCGGGCGCGGACGAGGTGCGGGTGGAGCTGGTCCGCCCCGACCTGCCGGTCGCCGACTGCCGGCGGGTGGGGGAGCGGCTGGCGGCCGGGCCCGACCCGGTCGGCCTGCTGGTCCTCGGCGACGGCTCGGCCCGGTACCCGGACCTCGCGCCCGCCCGGCCGGACGAGCGCGCCCCCGGCTTCGACGCCGTGGTGCGGGACGCCCTGGCCGAGGCCGACACCGAGGCCCTGCTCGGCCTGGACCCCGGGCTCGCCGCCGAGCTGGCGGTGGCCGGCCGGGCGGCCTGGCAGGTCCTCGCCGGAGCGGTGCTGGCCGACGGACGGGCATGGAAGGGCGAGCTGTACTACTCCGGCGCGCCCTTCGGCGTCGGCTACCACGTGGCTGCATGGCAGCCCGGGGCGGCGAGCCCCGGCACGTAGGCTGGCCTGCCGTGACCGCTCGCCCGCCCCGTCCCGTCGCCGTCGTCGGACCCACCGCCACCGGCAAGTCGGACCTGGGCGTGGAGCTGGCGTTGCGACTCGGCGGCGAGGTCATCAACGCCGACGCCATGCAGCTCTACCGGGGCATGGATATCGGGACGGCCAAGCTCACCGAGGCCGAACGGCGGGGCGTGCCGCACCACCTGCTCGACGTCCTCGATGTCACCGAAACCGCCTCGGTCGCCGCCTACCAGCGGCAGGCCCACCGGATCATCGAGGAGCTGCTGGCCCAGGGACGGACGCCGGTCCTGGTCGGCGGCTCCGGCCTCTACGTGCAGGCCGTCGTCGACGACCTGCGCTTCCCCGGCACCGACCCGGCGGTGCGTGCCCGGCTGGAGGCGGAGCTGGCCGAGGTCGGCCCGTCCCGGCTGCACGCCAGGCTCGCCGAGCGCGACCCGGCCGCCGCGGCGGCGATCCTGCCCAGCAACGGCCGGCGCGTGGTGCGGGCGCTGGAGGTCATCGAGATCACCGGCCAGCCGTTCTCGGCCAACCTTCCACGTCCCGGTCCGGCCCGTTACGACACGGTCCTGATCGGCCTGGACCGTGCGCCCGCCGAGCTCGACGAGCGGGTCGACCTGCGGGTAGAGCGCATGTTCGACGCCGGCCTGGTGGACGAGGTGGGCGCGCTGGAGAAGGTCGGGTTGCGACAGGGGCGCACCGCCTCCCGAGCCCTGGGCTACCAGCAGGTCCTCGCCGCGCTCGACGGCGAGTACGACCTGGCCACGGCCGCGGTGGAGACGGCACGGGCGACCCGCAGGTTCGTACGCCGGCAACGCTCGTGGTTCCGCCGGGACCAGCGGATCACGTGGTTCGACGCGGCCCGGCCGGGCCTGGCCGACGCGGTGCTCGGGATGCCGTAGCCGGCCCGTAGGCTGGTCAACGTGGGTGTGCGGTTCGCCAAGGGGCATGGCACGGAGAACGACTTCGTGGTGTTGCCCGACCCGGACGGCCTGCTCGACGTCACCGAGCGCCGGGTGCGCGCGATGTGTGACCGCCGGCGCGGCCTGGGCGCCGACGGGGTGCTCCGGGTCGTCCGCGCCGGCAAGGTGGCCGACGCCCCCTCGGCCGTGGACCCCGACGCCTGGTTCATGGACTACCGCAATGCCGACGGTTCGGTCGCCGAGATGTGCGGCAACGGGGTCCGCGTCTTCGCCGCCTACCTGGTCGAGTCCGGGCTCGCCGCGCGGGGGCGGCTGACGGTGGGTACCCGGGCCGGTGTCCGCCCCACCGTGGTGCACGAGGACGGCAGCGTCACGGTGGAGATGGGGCCGACGCGGGTCGACGGCTCGTCCCAGGCCACCCTCGACGGCTTCACCTTCCCGGGCCTGGCCGTGGACGTCGGCAACCCGCACCTCGTGTGCGCCACGGAGCTGCCGGTCGCCGACCTGAACCTGTCTTCGCCGCCCGGGTACGACCGCGGGCTCTTTCCGCACGGCGTGAACGTCGAGTTCGTCAATCCGCTCGACACCGAGACGGTGCGGATGCGCGTGTACGAGCGGGGCGTGGGGGAGACCCGGTCGTGCGGTACCGGAACGGTCGCCGTCGTCGCCGCCACCCTCAACGCCGTCGGTGAGCGGACCGGGCGACGCCGCGTGCTGGTCCCCGGCGGGGCCGTCGACGTCGCGATCACCGAGTCGGGCAGCACGCTCACCGGACCAGCGGTGATCGTCGCGCGTGGTGAGCTCGACGACGTCTGGTGGCGCACCGCGGACCAGGACTGACCAGGGAGAACGCTGTCGCGGAGCCGGCGGGGGCCGGCGGGGCCGGCACCTGCCCCGCCGGTGGAGGCGACGTTGTCGGCATTTCCTGTACCGGAACAGCCACCGGCCCCGCATCGTTGAAGGTGTCGTTGCGGTTGGAGCTGCAGTCGGTGCCACAGACGGCGTCGGAGTCGGCTGAGACCACGTCGCCAGACCGATTTTCGGAAAACGGGTGGTTCGGCGTGGGAGCATGGAGGTGTATGACGAACACGAACTTCGACCCCACCGGGGTCCACGACGACGACCTGGACGAGGTTCCGTCGACGGGTGAGCTGGAGCTGGCCGACCGCGCGGCACTGCGCCGGGTGTCTGGGCTGTCCACCGAGCTCGCCGACATCTCCGAGGTCGAGTACCGGAAACTCCGGCTGGAGCGCGTGGTCCTGGTCGGGGTGTGGACCGACGGGGACGCGAGCGAGGCCGAGGCGTCACTGACCGAACTGGCCCTGCTCGCCGAGACCGCCGGTTCCCAGGTTCTCCAGGGCCTGGTGCAGCGGCGCAACCGGCCCGACCCGGCCACCTACGTGGGCAGCGGCAAGACCCGTGAGCTGCGCGACGTGGTCGTGGCGTCCGGCGCCGACACGGTGATCTGCGACGGTGAGCTCTCGCCCGGCCAGCTCCGGCAGCTGGAGGAGCAGCTCAAGGTCAAGGTCATCGACCGCACCGCGCTGATCCTGGACATCTTCGCCCAGCACGCCCGCTCCAAGGAGGGCAAGGCCCAGGTGGAGCTGGCGCAGCTGCAGTACCTGCTCCCGCGGCTGCGGGGCTGGGGTACGGCGATGTCCCGGCAGACCGGTGGTCGGGCCGGCGGCGGCAACGGTGGCGTGGGCCTGCGTGGTCCCGGTGAGACCAAGCTGGAGACCGACCGTCGGCGCATTCACAAGCGGATGGCCAAGCTGCGCCGCGAGCTGTCGTCGATGCAGACCGTTCGGGAGACCAAGCGGGGCCGCCGGCTGGCGAACGAGGTGCCCAGCGTGGCGATCGTCGGCTACACCAACGCCGGCAAGTCCAGTTTGCTCAACGCGCTGACCGGCGCGGGGGTGCTGGTCGAGGACGCGTTGTTCGCCACCCTGGACCCGACTACCCGGCGCTCGACCACGCCGGACGGCTGGCCGTACACGCTGACCGACACCGTCGGGTTCGTCCGGCACCTGCCGCACCAACTGGTGGAGGCGTTCCGCTCGACGCTGGAGGAGGCGGCCGACTCCGACCTGCTGGTACACGTGGTGGACGGCTCCGACGGGGCGCCGGAGCGACAGGTCTCGGCCGTTCGGGAGGTGTTGGCCGAGATCACCGCGAAGCGGGACGAGCCGATGCCGCCCGAGCTACTGGTGGTGAACAAGATCGACCTCGCCGACGACGTCGCGTTGGCCCGGCTGCGCCACCTGCTGCCGGACGCGGTGTTCGTCTCGGCACGGACCGGGCGGGGGATCCCACGGCTGCGGGAGCGGCTCGGCGAACTGCTGCCACGGCCCGACCAGCTGGTCGAGGTGTTGTTGCCCTACGTTCGCGGTGACCTGGTGGCCAGGGCGCACACCGAGGGTGAGGTGCTGCTGAGCGAGCACGCGCCGGACGGCACCCGGATGCGGGTGCGGGTCCGGCCGGACCTGGCCGCCGCCCTGGAGGAGTTCGCGGTCGCCGGCACACGGTGACCGCCGGGTCGTCCCCGCCCTCTCGTGCCAGACTGGGCGGGGTGACCGGCCGCCAGCGGGTGTTCCTCCTGCTCGTTGCGTTTCTTGTTCTCGCGTTTCCGGCGCTTCCGGCGTCGGCGACGCCGGAAGCGCCGGCCGAGCTGTGTCGGGTCACCGATCCCCGGTTGGCCGAGCTGTCCGGTGTGGCCAGCGACGGCGACCGCTGGTACGCCGTGCCGGACGGTGGGGAGCAGGTACGTGTCTACGTCGTGGGGCGGGATTGCGCGGTACAACGCGTGATCACGTCGCCTGTCGACCCGTTCGACGTGGAGGACGTGGCGCGTGCTCCGGACGGTACGCTATGGCTTGCAGACACCGGCGACAATCGGAAACAGCGTGACACCGTTGCGCTTCACGCCGTTTCTCCCAATGGCGGGTCGGTGCTCTACCGTCTGTCATATCCGGATGGTCCGCGGGACGCCGAAGCTCTGTTGCTCGACCGGCGGGGCGTGCCGTACCTGGTGACCAAGGAGCCGCTCGGTGGATCGGGCGTTTACCGGCCGAAGGGACCGCTCGTCGCGCCCGGGCCGAGCGAACTGGAGCGGGTCGGCACCGTGCGAGTCGGGCCGACCGACACGACGGGTGGGCCGCTGTCCGGCACTGTCGGCTCGGTGTTGGTGACCGGGGGAGCGGTCAGCCACGATGGCAGCGTGGTGGCGCTGCGGACCTACACCGACGCCTATCTTTTTGCCGCGCCGGACGGTGATGTGGTGGCGGCGTTGGGGCGAGAACCGGTGCGGGTACCGCTACCGAACGAGCCACAGGGCGAGGCAATCGCGTTCGAACCGGACGGAACCTTGTTGTCTGCCGGTGAGTTTGGCGACTTTGGTGCGGGTAGCGTGCTGCGGGGTGTCGCCGGGGCGGTTCAGGCGACCCAGGCCGGATCGGGCGGTGGGCGGCAGCAACCATTGCCCACAGCGCCAGCTTCCACCGACTCCGTCGCCAGCCCCTCAGCCGACAACGCCGAGGACTTCGGGCTGTGGAAAGCGTTGGGAGTCGGGGGGATTGTCGTGACGGCAGCCGCCGTCCTCGCCCTCGGCCGCCGACTTCGACGCTAGGAACGCATCTACGCTACGCCAGCCGCAAGGACGGCGGTTCTCCCGTGCCTGCTCGAGGTCCACCGGGTGGAGCGGCGCCAGGACGCAGCCAGGGCTCTTCGCGCTGTAGGTGACCGACGGGTCATGCCGGGCCGATCGCCTACATCATCCCGTGGAGACCTGCGTCGACGGCGATTGTCTGGCCGGTGATGTTCTGCGCGGCAGGGCCGGCAAGAAACGTGACGGCGGCCGCGATGTCGTCGGCTGTGACCAGGCGACGCAGTGACACCATCTGCAGCACCTGCTCCATGGCCTGCTCGACGGTCTCGCCGAAAGCCTTTGCCCGAGCTGCCATGGCCCAACGCCCGCGCGGCCCCTCGACCGGACCCGGTTGAACAACGTTGACACGGATGTTGTCCGGGCCAAGCTCCATCGCCGCCGTCTTGGTCAGTCCGATCACACCCGCCTTTGCGGCCGTGTACGGGCTGCGGTTCGGGCATCCGTCTCGCCCGACGGTCGAGGAGATGTTGATGATGCTTCCGCCGCCGGCCGACCGCAGCATCGGAATGGCCCGCCGGATGCAGAGAAACTGGCTCTCCAGGTTGCTGGCGACGGTGTCACGCCACTCGTCGGGTGAGATCTCTTCGAGGGGAGCGGTTGGCCCGCCGCCGCCGGCGTTGTTGACCAGCACGTCGAGTCCACCCAGACGCTCGTGCACCTGTTCGAACAGCAGATCGATCTGAACGGGTCGGCGACGTCGGTCCGTGCGGCTGGCACATCCGGGTGCCCGGCGGCGAACTCCGCCAGCGCGTTGTCGTTGATATCGCACATCATGCACCGCGCGCCGGCTCGGGTCAGGTGCTCCACCGTGGCGAGTCCGATGCCCGCGGCAGCGCCCGTCACGAGGGCCCGCAACCCATCCAACGTCCTGCTCATCAGGTTCCTCTCCTTTGGTTGTTCAGGACTCACTTCGCGATGCCCGTGTGAACGCATCAGAAACCGCGGTTCCGCTCGGCGGGTCGAGTTCGACGTCCAGAACGGTCGCGACGCGACCGAGCGTCCAGTAGGTGCCGATGACCTGAAGCACCTCGACGATTTCGCGGTTGCTGAGGTGTTCACGCGCCGCGGCGAAGGTTTCGTCATCGATCCGAGGAGCAGCGACGATCGCGGCGACGAACCGAACCAGCGCGCGGTCGGCGTCGTCGAAAACCTCCGCGTCGTACTGCCCCTTGACGAGGGCGTCCCGCTGCGCCCGGGTCACGCCCACGGCCTCGGAGATCGGTTCGTGCTGGATCCACTCGTACTCACACTCGATGTTGCGCGCGGTCGTCAGGATCACCAGCTCCCGCGACCGTGGCGACAGTGCGAGATCCACGAACTGGGCCATGGAGAGTTCGCCGAACTGCCGCGCGGTGCCGGCGGAGTGCCCGAGCATCTCCAGGATATGGAGCCGGGGCATGTCCGGAAACGCGTCCCACAGTTCCGCGGAATGCGACGGATCGGGATAGGAGATACGAGCCATGATTCTCTCCTCACTCAGTGGCACTGCGGGGCCGGAAATGCCCGCGGTGCGTCGACGAACCTGCTCAGTGTTTTCTCCCCGGTTCCGACGTGCACCCGCAGGGAGCCGCTCGTACGGGTGAGATGACTGATCAGGACCGTGACCAGGGCACCGGTTTCACCGGGCCCCGGCGTCCGAACCGTCCACGGTGAGCGGTCCGTGGCGACTCATGGGTACCATGACACCTTTGGTGACCTGTCCGAATCAACGGAGGCTCGAACGAAGTCCCCAGGGGCGATTTTGTGATGATCGACAAAAGCCTGGTTGATGATGTGGCCGGGCGTCTGGACACGATCTTCACGGTCGCGGCCGACAAGGTACGCGCGGAGCTTCCCGAGCTCGCCGACGCCGACCCGTCGGCGGTGCGCGGCGCCGTCTCCACCGTATTCGGGGTCGTCCTGTCCGCACTGGCGCAGCGGCGGGACCTGGGCCCCGGCGAGTTGGAGAAGCTTGCCGGCACGGGCGAGGGCGCGGCGGATCGGGGACAGCCGCTGGATCTGATGCTGCAGGTGGCCAGGCTGGCCGCCTGGTCGGTTCTCGATGCCCTGGAGACGATCGCGGTCGAGCACGGCGTCTCCGTTGGCACTCGTTACGAGCTCGTCCACGACTACTGGAGGCGGGCCGACCTGGCGCTGTTCGCCTTCGCGGCCGGGCACCATCGGCGCCTGCTCGAACTCACCCGACAGGACGAGAAGCGGCGGAGCGACTTCATCCGGCGCCTGCTCCACGGCACGATCCGCGGTGCGGAGCTGCGGCGGCACGCGCACCAGCACGGGCTCGACACCGAGGCGCCGTACTTCGCCGTGCGGGCCCGGCCAGCCGACCTGAGTGCTCCACATCTAATCGAGCACGCGATAGCGACAAGCGGGGCGGACGCTGGCCGCAGGACACTGCTCGACGTCATCGACGGTGACGTCGCGGGTGTCACCGCACGTGTCCCACGGGCTCCCGGGCACGCGCACGTCGGGGTGTCGGGACCGGTACCGCTGGCGGGACTCGCCGAGGCGTTCGCGGATGCCTCGCGTGCGCTCGAAACCGCGATCGCCTTTGACCTCCCTGACCCGGTCAGGCCCGAGGACCATCCGCTCGAGCTCGCCGTCGCCCACGACCACACCGTCGGAGATCTCGCCGAACAACGGTGTTTCGGCGCGCTCGACGAACGCTCCCAGAGAAGTCTCTCCGTCGAGAAGACACTCCGCGCGTTCCTGGACGCCGAGCTTCGCGTGGACGCTGCCGCCGCAAGCTTGCACCTGCACCCCAACACGTTGCGCTATCGCATCGGCCGCATCGAGGAGGCAACCGGGCTGCGGCTCACTCGCCTGCGCGACACGTTCCTCGTGTGGTGGGCGTTGCAACATCGCCGAATCTCGCGGCGAACATGAGCGCCGAAATCCGGGAAGGCGTCGGCATGTCGACGCCGGTGGCCCGATCGGCTCAGAGGCGGCGGAGCACCGCGACGACGCGCCCGAGGATGGACGCCTCGTCACCGAGGATCGGCTCGAAGGCCGGGTTGTGCGGCATCAGCCACACGTGCCCGTCCCGCCGCTTCAACGTCTTCACCGTCGCCTCGCCGTCGATCATGGCGGCCACGATGTCGCCGTTCTCCGCGGTGGGCTGCTGCCGGACCACGACCCAGTCCCCGTCGGTGATGGCCGCGTCCACCATCGAGTCACCGACCACCCGGAGCAGGAACAGCGAGCCCTCGCCGACGATCTCCCGGGGCAGCGGGAACACGTCCTCGATGGCCTGCTCGGCCAGGATCGGCCCGCCCGCGGCGATCCGGCCGACCACCGGCACGTACGCCGGCCGCGGCTGTTCCGCCCCGCCGCCGGGCTCGGCCGGGGCGGTCGACGGCCGGGTGCCCCCCGCCACGTCGGGCGGAAGCACTCCGACGGCGCGCGGCCGGTTCGGGTCGCGCCGCAGGTAGCCCTTTCGCTCCAGCGCCCGCAGCTGGTGCGCCACCGACGAGGTCGAGGTCAGCCCGACCGCCTCGCCGATCTCCCGCACGCTCGGCGGGTAGCCGTGCCGGCTCAGGTGGTCGCGGATCACCTCCAGCACCCGTCGCTGCCGCGGGGTGAGCCCGCCCCCGGCCGGCTCGGCGCCCGCCACCGGCTCCGGGAACGGACGGATCTCGGCCCCGCCCCCGGGCTCGGCGGTGGTGTGCTGCCCGCTGCGCCTGCCTGCCACGTCGCTGCCCTCCTGCCGGTGGCGGCTGGTTCGGCCCGTAGTGCCGCCGTCTGGGGTCGACGCTAGCCCGCTGGGCGGAAAAGATCAAACATTTGTTCGAAGAAACACCGGATCGGGCTTCAGTTCGATCTTTTCCGGTGGTAGACAGTCGCACGGGTGTTCTATCGAACATGTGTTCGATTGTTGATCACGGTGGGCGGCCGGTTCGGGGCGGGCCGGCCGGAACGGACGGGCGCGGAGCGAGGAGGCGGCATGGTGCGGCAGCGGGCGTTACCCGTGGGCGTGTGCGAGCTGGTGGCGGTCCCGTCGGTGCGGCCACGGGCCGCGCGCAGCCGGGACGGTCGGCGACCACCGGGCCGGCCCCGCCCGGTCACCGCGCCCGTGCTCGCCCGACACCCCGCCCCCTGCGTCCGCCCCGGTCGGCAGGTCGGTTCCCTGGTGGCCCTCGGCGTCGCGTTCTGCCTCGCGGTGCTCGCTTTCGGCCTGCTGTCGAACGTGGGCTCCGGCAGGCCCGATCCAGCGCCCGCGCAGACGACCGTGGTCCATGTCGCGGGTGGTGAGACGCTGTGGGAGCTGGCGGGCCGGGTCGCCCCTGGTGGTGACCGGACGACCGTGGTGCGCCAGATCCAGCGGTTGAACGGTCTCGAAGGCGCGGAGCTGCGCGCCGGGCAACTTCTGCGGGTCCCGCTCTCCGTCGCAAGGTCCTGACCAGCGCCTCGAGGCCCCGTAAACCGTCCCGTGCCCGTGCCCGGTACCGGTCCGGTGTACGGGGTGGCCGAGGGCGGGTACCCGCCAGTACGGGTAGGCAGTGGCCCACGCCTGGACTGTTTGCGGCATTGCGGCCAGGACGGTGTCAGCCATCACGCGTAGAGGGCCCGGGTCCGAAGAGCGCGGCCAGGCGGCCGTACGGGGTCGTGCGGAGGTCGGCTCGAGGGGCGACACGCGTGCTTCCCGGCCAATTTGCGCGTGGGCCCGGTGAGGCATAGATTCCCAACATGTAGTGGTTACACCGCTGTAGTTAGTCCACAAGTTGGGGTCTCGGAGCGTGTCGGGCGGTCTACCCGTCGTACCCGTCGCGTCCGTTGACCCACCGGACTGCTGGGGCGGTCGGTGCAGGGAAAGGGGTGACGAGGGTGCGGTGCCCGTTCTGCCGCAACTCCGACTCCCGGGTCGTGGACTCGCGTGAGGTCGACGAGGGCCAGGCCATCCGGCGCCGGCGGTCCTGTCCGCAATGCGGACGGCGGTTCACCACGGTCGAGGAGGCCGTCCTGGCGGTCGTCAAGCGCTCCGGCGTCACCGAGCCGTTCAGCCGGGAGAAGGTCGTGCGGGGCGTGCGCCGCGCGTGCCAGGGGCGGCCGGTGGACGAGGACGCGCTGGCGCAGCTCGCGGCCAAGGTGGAGGAGACGATCCGGGCCACCGGTGTGGCGGAGATCCCCAGCCACGAGGTGGGCCTGGCCATCCTGGGGCCGCTGCGCGACCTGGACGAGGTGGCCTACCTGCGCTTCGCCAGCGTCTACCGGTCCTTCTCCTCGGTGGAGGACTTCGAGAAGGAGATCGCCGACCTCAGATCGGTCCGGGTCGCCGGTCCCGAGGGCCCCGGCGAGTAGTACCGGGCGAGCGTGCCCGGCACGAACGTCACGTCAAGGTCGACGCCTGGCGTCGACGGCTTCGCACATACCGCGTTTTCAGGTCCGACCCGGACCGCACCGGACGGGGAGCCCGGACGGGGCCGAGTCGCCGACCGTCGAGCACTCGACGAGCGAGCAGCAGAGGGAGAGAGTCAGGTCATGACGGAAACCGTCGGGACCCCGGCCGCGGGCGGCGCGGGCGAGTCGGCCGCCTCGCCGAACGGCAAGCGCCGTGGCGGTAAGCGCGCGGGCGGCGGGCTGCGCCTTCGGCGGGTCTTCACCACCGAGGGCGTGCACCCCTACGACGAGGTGACGTGGGAACGCCGCGACGTGGTGATGACCAACTGGCGCGACGGCTCGGTCAACTTCGAGCAGCGGGGCGTCGAGTTCCCCGACTTCTGGTCGGTGAACGCGACCAACATCGTGACCAGCAAGTACTTCCGTGGCGCCGTCGGCACCCCGCAGCGGGAGAGCAGCCTCAAGCAGCTCATCGACCGGGTGGTGCGGGCCTACACCAAGGCCGGCGTCGAGCACGGCTACTTCGCGACCGACGCCGACGCGCAGGTCTTCGAGCACGAGCTGACCTGGATGCTGTTGCACCAGGTGTTCAGCTTCAACTCGCCGGTGTGGTTCAACGTCGGCACCGCCTCCCCGCAGCAGGTGAGCGCGTGTCAGCCGTACGACGCGCTCGTCAGCACGCCGGCGGGGCTCGTGCCCATTGGCAAGCTGGTCGAGGATGACGCCGTTGGGGCCAAGGTCTACGACGCGCACGGCATCACCCGGGTCGTTGCAACCAAGGCGAATGGGAAGAAGCACGTGCTTCGGCTCCACACCAAGGCCGGGTACTTGCTGGACGTCACGCCGGACCACCTGGTCTGGAAGTCCACAGGTCAGGGGACGGGCTGGTTCGTCCCAGCCGGTGAGCTCCGCCCGGGAGACCAGCTCGAGTGGCACCGGCGAGAGGCGTTTGGTGAGGCGGGGATCGACCAGAGGAAGGTTGCTGAGGCGGCTCTTGCCGGCTGGTTGCAGTCCGATGGCTTCGTGGGCCAGTACGAGGGCACCAACAAGTCCCTCACCATCGAAGCGATGACCGTCACCGATGCCGAGCTGAGCTGGGTGACTGCCGCGCTGGACGTGGTGTTCCCGGGTGTTCACCGGCACGAGCGGCTCGTCAGCACGGTGGACGAGCGACCCGACTGCCGACGTACTCGGCTCTACGGCAAGGTTCTGGAGAACTTCGTCGAGCAGTGGGGACTCCGAACCAGGGGCAGGGACATGGCCGTGCCCGAGACGCTGTTCTCCGCACCGCTCCCGGTGGTTGCCGCGTACCTGCGCAGCGTCTTCCAGGCTGAGGGTTTTGTCAACCTACGGGAGCGGTCCTGTGCCGTCGAGGTCGACATGATCTCCGAACAGCTCATCAGGGGCATGCAGCAGCTCCTGCTCCGGTTCGGCATCTTCGCAAGGGTTGGCTACAAGGCCGACTCCCGCGAGGACCGTCACGGATGCTGGACGCTTCGTATCCAGAATGCCGGTGACCGCCGGATCTTCGCCGAGGAGATCGGTTTCATCGACCCGTGGAAGGCGCAGAAACTCGATGCGAGCTTCGACATTCCGGGCAGGCGTGCGAAGGAGACGAAGCGTCTGGAAATCGCCCGGATCGAAGATCTGGGCATGCTGGAGGTCTACGACATCCAGACCGAGAGCGGCGAGTACCTCTCGAACAACCTCCGGGTGCACAACTGCTTCATCCTGTCGGTTGACGACACGATGGAGTCAATCCTCGACTGGTACAAGGAGGAGGGCCTGATCTTCAAGGGCGGCTCCGGGGCGGGCGTCAACCTCTCCCGCATCCGCTCCTCCAGTGAGCTGCTCTCCTCCGGCGGCAACGCCTCCGGTCCGGTGTCCTTCATGCGCGGTGCGGACGCCTCGGCGGGCACCATCAAGTCCGGTGGCGCCACCCGGCGTGCGGCCAAGATGGTCATCCTCGACGTGGACCACCCCGACGTCGAGGAGTTCATCGAGACCAAGGCGCGGGAGGAGGAGAAGATCCGCGTCCTGCGCGACGGCGGCTACGACATGGACCTCGGTGGTGCGGACATCACCAGCGTCCAGTACCAGAACGCCAACAACTCGGTGCGGGTCTCCGACGAGTTCATGCGGGCCGTGGAGGCCAGCTCGGACTTCGGGCTGCGCGCCCGTACCACCGGCGAGGTCGTGCAGCGGGTCGACGCCAAGGGCCTGTTCCGCCAGATGGCGAAGGCGGCCTGGGAGTGCGCGGACCCGGGCATCCAGTACGACGACACCATCAACGACTGGCACACCTGCCCGGAGTCGGGCCGGATCACCGCCTCCAACCCGTGTAGCGAGTACATGCACCTCGACAACTCGAGCTGCAACCTCGCTTCGTTGAACCTGCTCAAGTTCCTGCGCGACGACCTCACCTTCGACGCCGAGACCTTCGCGCGGGCCGTCGAGCTGGTCATCACGGCGATGGACATCTCCATCTGCTTCGCCGACTTCCCGACGTCGTCGATCGGGGAGACCACGCGCAAGTTCCGCCAGCTTGGCATTGGGTACGCGAACCTGGGCGCGTTGCTGATGGCCACCGGGCACGCCTATGACTCCGACGGTGGGCGTGCGCTCGCCGCGGCCATCACCTCGCTGATGACCGGCACCGCCTACAAGCGTTCGGCGGAGCTGGCCGGCGTGGTCGGGCCGTACGAGGGTTACGCCCGGAACTCGGACGCGCACCAGCGGGTCATGCGCAAGCACTCCGCAGCCAACGACCTCATCCGCACCTACCACCGCAACGACTCCACCGTGCACAAGCTGGCCACCAAGATGTGGCAGGAATGTTTGGAAATTGGTGCTCGAAATGGGTGGAGGAATGCGCAATCCTCGGTACTCGCTCCGACCGGCACAATTGGCTTGATGATGGATTGTGATACGACCGGAATCGAGCCGGATTTGGCGCTGGTCAAATTTAAGAAATTGGTTGGCGGCGGCTCGATGCAGATCGTCAACCAGACGGTGCCGCGGGCGTTGAAGGCACTGGGCTACCTCGACGAGCAGATCGAGGCGATCGTCGAGTACATCTCCGAGCACGGCCACGTCGTGGACGCGCCTGGGCTGCGGCAGGAGCACTACGAGGTGTTCGACTGCGCCATGGGTGAGCGGTCCATCAAGCCCATGGGGCACGTGCGGATGATGGCGGCGGTGCAGCCGTTCATCTCCGGCGCCATCTCCAAGACGGTCAACATGCCGGAGTCGGCGACCATCGAGGAGGTCGAGGAGATCTACTTCGAGGGCTGGAAGCTCGGCCTGAAGGCGCTGGCGATCTACCGTGACAACTGCAAGGTGGGGCAGCCGCTGTCGGCGGCGAAGTCCAAGTCGGTCGAGGAGAAGGGCAGTGAGCCGGTCGTGGAGTACCGGCCGGTGCGCAAGCGGCTGCCCAAGAAGCGGCCGAGCCAGACGGTGTCCTTCACCGTGGGCGGTGCCGAGGGTTACCTGCACGCGGGTTCGTACCCCGACGACGGGTTGGGCGAGATCTTCGTCAAGCTCGGCAAGCAGGGCTCGACGCTGGCCGGCGTGATGGATGCGTTCTCGATGTCGATCTCGGTCGGCCTGCAGTACGGGATCCCGCTCGAGTTCTACGTCTCGAAGTTCATGAACCTGCGCTTCGAGCCGGCGGGCATGACCGACGACCCGGACGTGCGGTTCGCCACGAGCGTGCTGGACTACCTGTTCCGGCGGCTGGCGCTGGACTACCTGCCGTACGAGAAGCGGGCCCAGCTCGGTATCTTCACCGCGGCGGAGCGGGCGGCGAAGGTGTCCGGCGAGGCGCCGAGCACCGGTGGCGGGGACGAGGTGGACATCGAGAGCCTGCGCGCGACCGTGGACTCCAGCCCGCAGCCGGCGTTGCCCAACGGCGGCCGGCAGCAGGAGCGGGAAGACGACCAGGCGCACAGCTCGACCGAGTTGGTGGAGCTGCAGTTGGGTAAGGCCGCGGACGCCCCGCTGTGCCTGACCTGCGGCACCAAGATGCGCCCGGCCGGTTCCTGCTACGTCTGCGAGGGCTGCGGCTCCACCTCCGGCTGCAGCTGACACACGGCGGGGTAATTGCACGAATTGCCTACGTGAGTGGGGAGTCGACACCATGTCGGCTCCCCACTTCGCTATCTCCCACCGTTTGGCGTGGAGGGGATGATGAGCTGGTGTTGATGACGGACACGCAGTGGGACTCGGAACGCCTGGATCTCGCCAGCTACCTCGCTCGGCTGGGAATCGACGAGCCGACGGAGCCGAACGCGTCGGCGTTGCGTGCGCTACATCGTGCGCACGTCGCCGCCATCCCTTTCGAAAACGTCGAGATCGCGCTGGGACGCCCGATCTCGGTCGACCTGGACGATATCCAGGACAAGCTGGTGCACCGCCGCCGTGGCGGCTACTGCATGGAGCACACCCCGCTGTTCGCGGCGGTGCTGGAGCGGCTCGGTTACTCGGTGACCGGCCTCGGCGGGCGTGTCCTCATGGGTACCAACAAGATCAGGCCGGCCACCCATGCCCTACTCCGGGTTGATCTCGAGGACGGTCCCTGGCTGGCGGATGTCGGCTTCGGGGGCCAGGGCCTACTCGAGCCGATCCCGATTGTGGACGGCACGGAGGTCGACCAGGGCGGCTGGGTGTTCCGGCTCGACACCGACGAAGCCGGAACATGGATGTTCCGGACACGGCATCCCGAAGGCGGGTTCAACCTTTACAGTTTTACGTTGGAACCGCGGTATCTTGTCGACTACGTCGTAGCGAACCACTACACCTCCACGCATCCTCGGTCGCCGTTCGTCAACCGCCTCATGGCGCAGCGCACCGAACCGGGAGTGCGGCATCGCCTCATGGGCACGGAGTTCGCTACTGTCCGCACGAAGAGCAACAATCAGACCCGCACACTTCCTGCGGAGGAGCTTCCCGACACCCTCCGGAAGGTCTTCGGCATCGCGCTGGATCCGACGGACGAGCAGGCACTGGTAGAGCAATATTCCGCCTGAAACGCTTTGCCCGACAAGAAGCTGACGTTTCAAGGGCGTGGTGGAAGGCGAGCACCTTCCACCACGCCCGCTGTGGACGTGTACCCGCCGGTCAGGCCGGCAGGGCCTCGACGACGAAGCCGCCGGGAGCCCCGGGAAGCTCCGTAACGTCACCCAGCCTGAGGTCGGCGTCGGCGAACAGCTGCTCGTACTGGCACAGCGTGCGTTCCCGGCCGCCGGTCATCACCAGCATCTCAATGTCCAGGTAGGCGGCGAACTCGGTCTGCATGGAGTCGGAAGCCTCTTCCTCCCCAGAAAGAAGCGAGGTGACCGCGAGAATTTTCGCCTCGTTCCCCATCACCCGCCGGCAGTTGCGGAGAATGGTCCGGCAGGACTCGTCATCCCAATCGTGCAGGATGTTCTTCAGAAGATATGCATCCGCGCCCGCCGGGACCTCCAGGAAGAAGTCCCCGGTCACGATGTCGCACCGCCCGGCGACACCGGCCCTGGCCAGCACCTCCGGTGCGGTTTCCACTGCCTTGTCCGTGTCGAAGACCGTGCCGCGAAGCCCCGCGTTCTCCGTCAGGATGGCCGCGAGCAGCGTCCCGTCCCCGCCACCCACGTCAACAACCCGCCGCAAGCCGCTGAAGTCGTAACGCTCGCAGAGGCCGGGTAGCTGGTTCCTGGTCACCGCCGCCATGGCCGCGTGGAAGTGGCGTGCCAGCTCGGGGTCCCGCTCCAGCCACTCGAAGAGCGGAACACCGTTGGCGATCTCGAAGGCGGTCCGGCCGGTCCGGACGCTTTGCTCCAGCGCGGCCCAGGCGGCCTGGACCGGCGGGCTGCTGTACATGGCGGCGAGGTGTCCCGCCGCTGAGGGAGCGTCGGTGCGGAGCGTCTGGCCGAGCGGGGTCAGCCGGAAACGCCCGTTCTCGAGGCTGAGCAGCCCGATGACGACGCCCACGCGCAACAGGCGGCGGAGTGCATCGGGATGGCACCCGGTCGCGGCGGCCAGGCCATCCGCAGATTTCTCGGCGTCAGCCAGTTGGTCGGGGATTCCCAATCGGACGAAGGTGGCCGTTATTCGGGAGAGGGCGAAACCGTAGATGATAGAAACTACTGCTTTTGGGTCTTGTATGGACCCGTTCTCAGCCATCCCAACCTCATTGCGACAAGATTAATGGTCGACCCCGGATCGTAGATCAACTTTCCTGGTGCGCAAAACGCAATGCTTGGGTCTGTGTCCCTGGGCTCGACGTAGGTCCAGGACATGCGGCGCGTTCGGTGGCTGGCGAACGTGTGTCGGCCGGCGTGAACGCCATTTCCCGACCGGCTGGCCGCCCCACCGGGCACCGCCCGCACTCGCCCGGTACAGGTCGCGAAGCAGGGCGATCTCCGCAGCATGGTGGAAGACTTCCCGGTCGATATGCAGCACGAGCGGCCGCCATCGGTGCGTCGGCGTACGGTCCCTCCGTCCGGACCACACGGCTGCGCGGGGCCCTCCTCGCCCAGGCCCGCCACCCCATCGCGCCACGCCGTGTAGTTCTCCTCCAGGAAGACGATCTCGTCGGCGGCCGTGCCCGGCCACCGGACATCGGCGAACGTGAGCCGGCCATCGCCGAAGTGGTGATTGGCCCACATCCCCAGAACCGCGCTGCCGATATGGCAGACCCGCCAGCGATCGTGGGCACCGGCGGGGGTGTGGGCTCGGGAAAGGTCCAGTCGACGGTGAAGCGCCCGGTCCCCGCGGGCCGGCCCGCTTCGGCCTGGGCTGGCCGACAAAACCACGACACGATCAGCCGGGATCGTCATCATCCGCAGTGGACTGAAGGGGCGCAGGGGTTCGGGCGAACGGACGTGTCCTGCCGTCCGGGAGGGTGTGCTCGCCGCCGACGATGACCGGTGCCGCCGCATGAGTGGGACCGGTGGGCCACGACAGCAGGCGGGTCAGTGCATGCATACCCGTCCGCAATGGGATGGGCTGCATGCCCAGACGCTTCCCCTGTCGAACCACCCCGAGCTGGTGCGCCAACCCCGCTCCACTCCACAACGACCATTGGGCGGCCACGGTGGAGCAGCGTGGAAGCTGGGCGGCAAGACGAAGGACCTCCCGCCGGAGCATCTCGTTCGCCAGCGCATAGGCACCCATGTGCATATGCGGTGTCTCCGCCATGAGGGAGCCGAACGCGACGAGATGGGTCAGCCGCTCCGGGATGACGCCGGCGAGCACGTTCCGGAGTCCCTCGACCTTCACCTCCTGCAGGTGATCGAGTTCGGTGGGGCTGGTACGCCGGACCGGTGCCCCGGTGAGCCGGCCCGCGCAGTGGACCAGAACACGCACCCCGCTCCCGTGCCGAGCCAGGCGGCGCACGGTCTCCCGTCGGTTGGTGAGATCCGCCGTGATCACGGTGGCGCCGATCCCGCTGCCGAGCAAGCGCTCGAGATGCCGCGCACCCGCGCCCGGCAGCTCGGACTGCCTGCGATTGTCGACCAGAACCGGGTGCAGACCGAAGGCGTGGCGGAGCACAGCCGCCACCCGCAGACCAAGCCCGCCGAGGCCGCCTGTAACCAGTACCGAGCCTGCTCCCAAGGCGGATGGGGCAGCAGGCAGGGAGATGCGGCGCCAGGCACGTTGATACGCGGTTCCATCCGGAGCTACCCGGAACTCCCCGGAGACCCCTCGGCGGTCAAGAAGCCGCCGCGCCGTCTGCACGGCGGCGTTGCTGGGCCGCGACGGCAACTCGACGTGGACCATGGAGAGCTGGGGGTTCTCCCACGCGGCGGCGCGTAACAGGCTCCCACCGCCCGCACCGCGATGCAGCAGGGCCAGCCTTCCTCCCGCGCGTTCGGCGAGATGAACACCGTCGAGTAGCAGCTGGGGATCCGAGCGGCGGAGCCAGGTGCCAAGCGAGATCGCAACGCCGGTGTCCCCCCTACCGTCACCACCGGCGCGTAGCGCGGCCTGGAGCCACGAGCCGTCGCCGAGGACGAACCAGCTGACCGGAACCTCCCTCCCCACCGGGTGTACCTGCTCCCAGACCGGAAGGAAGACGCTCACCGGAAGCGTTCGCACGGCCGTCTCACACCGAACGTAACGCGGTCAGCAGGACAGGGACCGCCTCGGCCTGGAAGTTCACGTCGGCGTCGAAGTCGTTGACCATCCCTTCCAACACCAGCAACGACATCAGCGGGAAGACGAACTCCGGTGCGGCCGCCACCCCGCAGCCACGCTGCAGGTCGAACAGGCGAGCGGCGAAGGGGGCGAGCTGGAACTGTCCCGCGCTCGCCCCGGACACCGATCCGACCAGGTCGGCGATCTCCCGGCGAAATCGCTCGACATCAGCGTCCGCCGGTATGTCGTCGGCGCTTCGCAGCACCACCTCGCCGCACTCATCGCCACGCCCGAGCGCCATGTTGAGGAAGAACTCCGCGAACAGCCTGCGCACACTGTCGGGCAAAGCCACGACGAACCCGGCATCGAGAAGCACCACCTCACCGGACGGCGTCAGATAAAGGTTGCCCGGGTGCATGTCGCAGTGCACTAGACCATCCAGGAACAGCATCCGGTACACGCCGCGAAGGACGTTACGGACCAGTTCCTTCCTCGTGGTCGGATCGAGTTCGTGCCGGCCGAACCGACGCAGCCCCGGTACGAACTCCATCACCAGGGCACCCGGTCCACACGCCGCCGGAACCGGGGCGGGAACGCGGAACGAGGGCACCGCGGTGAGGTTCGCCCGCAGCCCGGCCAACGACTCGGCCTCGCGCACAAGATCCAGCTGCCGCACCACCGCACCGCCGACCTGCGCCACGATCCGGGTGACCGGAACCCGCCGCAGCCGGGGAAGTCGTTGCACGAGACGGGCGCCCGATTGCAACAACGCCAGGTCCGCCAGCATTCGCCCGCGGATTCCCGGGCGTCGAAGCTTGACCGCGACCTCCCGGCCGTCCCGGAGCACGGCCCGGTGGACGCACGCGATGCTGCCGCTCGCCACCGCCCGCCACTCGAACGACCCGAATGGCCAGCCGGTCGGATAGGCGGTGGCCAGTGCCAGCTCCGTCTCGGCGACCGTCATCGGTGCGACGTGGTCGTGTAGGACACCGAGCGCCTCGCACCAACTTCGCGGCAGCAGGTCCCGCCGGGTGCTCAGCAGCTGGCCACCCTTGACGAATGTCGGGCCGAGGTCCATGAACAGGCCCGGTAGCCGGTCGCGCAGCGCGCCCCGCTGGCCGTTCCGCCGTCGGGCAGTGGCCACGGTGGCAGCGACGAGGTGGCGGCCCGTGGTCGTGAGCAACGCCCCGGCCCGGCCGAGAAGACGCGGCCAGGCAGGAGCGGGCGCTGTCTCGGGGTCGTCCACGGGCATCGCGTTTCCCTCCCCACCGCAACGAACGCACACCCTCCTACCGTCCCCGCTCCCTTGCTCGGCGACTTCGCCAGACGCGGTGGCGGTACGTCGGGGACGTGGTGACGAGGCTCGAGTGTGGGCAAGGAGGCAGAAAGGAACTAGGTCCTTACGGGTGGCAGACGACCGGCGATGGCACGCTCGACGGATTGACGTCCGTGCCTGTCTCTATACGATCCGTAAGGGACCGCTCTTGTCACGCCTCTGTCCGCAGTGTCAGGAGGTTCGCGATGTCCCCTTCCGCCAGGGAGCCAGCCCCCACCGGGTCCGGCATGGTCCGGGTGACCCGGCGTGTGGTGGACGAGCCGGGCGAGGTGTGGGCGGCACTGCGGGAACCGGAGCGGCTGGCCCGCTGGTTCGGAGATCTCGACCGACCGCTTGCGTCCGGTGTGGACACTCGGTTCGAGTTCGGTGACGGTGACTTCTTCACCGTCCGACCGCACCGGGTTCGGGAGGGCGAGCTGCTGGAGTTCGACTGGCGCTTCCTGGGTGTTGGTCCGGTGAACCACATCCGGTGGCGGGTCGAGCCTGCGCCGGGCGGGACCTTGGTGCACGTGGAGGACCGGGACGCCACCCGGAGCCCGGCCGAGGTCGCGCAGATGGTGGACGGGTGGACCGACTTCCTGGAGCGGCTGGCCGAACACCTCAGTACCGGTCGTACGACCCGATACGGATGCCGGGACGACATCGATGGGCTGGTCGACCTGCCGAAGGGGCCGTTCCGCCCGCTCGGCGGGACCGATGTCTACCGGTGGCTGCCGGTGGCCAGCGACGGTTTCGGGCCACGGTGGTTCTTCGTCGTGGATGACCAGGGCCCGCGCCGCTTCCCGCTCCACGACTGGAACCTTTTGGTGGACGAGCGGTTGACGTTCACGGTCGGCATCCCGGAGGTCTCGGTGCGCCCGTCCTGCGCGGTGCAGGTGAGGAGCATTGGCAGCAGCAGCCTGCGGCTGAGCTTCACACACACCGGGTGGGCGTCGCTGGGCTTGCCGGTGCGGCGGGCGCGCGAGTTGCGGCACCGGTTCGCCGACACCTGGATCGCCGCGCTTCGCGGCGCACGCGAGCACGCCGGTGAGCGCAGCGCGGACAAATGATCAAAAACTGGGGAGATGGTAGAGAAGCACACCCTTTGCTGGTGTTCATGTTGATCCGGGCTGTGAATTTTTTCCTGGTTTGGTCGGGCCGGTGGGTCGACCGGTATTTCCGGTCTGCGGTCGAGGTCGAAATAGATTGCACCGGATTGTGGCTTGCCGCGGCAGCCGGCCCAGTCCGTCGACCGGTCGGCCAGGTGCCGGCCGGCTCGGCGCTGTTTTTACGGTTTTTCCAGTCCAGGTGTCCGAGGTGGCCGGCGAGGCAGCTCGCGGGGAGGTCGACGAACAATGCTGCGGTGGGCTGTTTGGCGCAGCAACTTTGAGCTTGCGTCAGACAGCCGGCGAGTGTATCCGGCTACCGTGGTTCTTCTGGCGTAAGTTCTTTGACGTCGATGATCGACGGTGGTAGTCAGGAAACCGAGACTTCGCGGTTGCTGGGGGAGTCGATGCGGAGCGAGTCCACAGGAGACATTCGCCGGAATGCTCGATGGCTGCCGATCCGCCTTCCGCTTCGGATGGCTGATTTCGCCGTCCGCGGCTTCCGGCTCGACCGGCCCGCCGCCCGTGCCGTGCTCCAGACCCACGGCCGCAGCTTCCTGACCGGTTTCAACATCGGTGCCGAGCACTGGCGGCACCCGCACCACGCCCTGGCGACCGTGACCGAGGAGGAGCGTGGTTTCGCCTACGAGGGTGCTGGGATGTATGCCGCGATGCGGGATCTGGCCACCTTCGGTAGGGCGGGAGCGTTGCGTCGCCTCCTCGCCGGGCCCGGTGACTGCTACACGCACCTGGTGCACGTCGGCGCGGGCTGGACGTTCGCCCCGCTCCGCCTCGGGCTTCCGGTGCGGTTGCCGGCCACCCCGTTGCTGCGTTGGCTCGCCCTGGACGGATCCGGTTTCGGGGAGACCTTCTTCGGCGGCCTCCGGGCGCTACGACGGCAGATTCGGCCCCGGCGGTCGCCGCGGTGGCCAGCGCTCGTCGCGGGTTGCGGCCGTGCGTTGTGGTTCGTGGCGTCCGCCGACCCGGACGGCATCGCGACGATCATCGCGCACAGCCCCGCACCCGCCCGGCCACACCTGTGGAGCGGTGTCGGACTCGCCATGGGGTATGCCGGAGCCGTGGACGACACGGGGCGGGACCGGCTGGCCGCAGCGGCCGGAGAACACCTGGCCCACCTTGCGCAGGGACTGATGTTCGCGGCGGGAGCCCGGGTCCGCGCCGGGGTCGTACCGGAGCACACCGAGCGCGCCTGCCGCCAGCTGCTGTCGGTGGACGCCCGGACCGCGGCCCAATGGACCGACGAGACCGCAACGGATCTGACCACCCGCACCGACCTGGGGGCCTACCTCGAGTGGCGTTCCCGACTGTGCGCCAGGCATTCCTGATCACCACGCCACCGACCGTCGCTGTCTGGAGGCCGCCCCATGCCGATCTCCCGCAGAGCACGTCGCCTCGTCCCGGCCGCCGTTGCCCTGGCACTGTGCGTCGCGCTCGGCGTTCTGGTCGCCCGCCCCGCCCTGAGCCAGCAGCAGGCACGGGAACTCGCCTCGCGGTATGCCTTCGCTGTGGAGGATGTCAACACTGTTCCGGTTGGCGCACGCTACGAACGACCGGTGGCCCCGGGACTGGACCATATCAGGCACTGGATCTCGGCGGTGGGCGCGGCGGTGGCGTTGACCGATGTCCGTG
>NZ_BMMK01000017.1 GCF_014645795.1 Longimycelium tulufanense
GCCAGCCTGTCACCAGGTCACTGATCTCGTTCGATCACTGACCAGTTAGGACTTACTCGTCTAGGTGGCCGGAAGGTGACCCGCTCGTCGCAACGCGGCCGCGGCCCGGTGACGGACTTGATCAGCCAGCTCGGCGGGCTCCAGCACCACCGCCTCGTCGCCCAGGCCGAGCAGCAGCCGCACCATCCAGGACTGGTCGGAGTAGCGCATCCGTACCCGGGCCCGCCCGCTCCCCAGTTCCTCGATCTCGTCCACCTGGTAGTACTCGGCCACCCATCGGACATCCGGGCTCAGTTCGAGCAACGCACTGCCCTGTCCCGGCTCCGGGCGGAACAGCCCGGCCGAGACGTCGGTCGGCTGCGCGTGCGGTGGCGGCGCCGCGGGCTCGTCGAGCACCCGTACCGCGTCGATGCGGTCGAGCCGGAACAGCCGCACCCGCTCCACCGAACGGCACCACGCCTCCAGGTAGCTGCGCCCCTCGACCAGCAGCAACCGCATCGGGTCCACCACGCGCTCGGTGATCTCGTCCCGCGAGGCGGTGTAGTAGCGCATCCACAGCGCGCGCCGCTCCCCGACGGCGATGGTGACCGCCTGCCGGGTCCCGTCCGCCACCGCGCCCTCCCGGACGCCGAGCCCGACCACGACGCCCGCGGGTTGGGCCTGCCCCACCGCTGCCTCGATCTTGGCCACCGCGCGCCGTACCGCGTCGGTGTCGGCCACGCCCGGGGTGTCGGCCAGCGCCCGCAACGCCACGAGCAGCGCGGTCGCCTCGGCCGCGGTCAGCCGCAGCGGCCGCCGCATCCCGGCGTCGTAGGTCACGGTGACCGTGTCCCCCTCGAAGGACAGGTCGATCAGGTCGCCCGGCCCGTAGCCGGGAAGCCCGCACATCCACAGCAGTTCCAGGTCGCGCCGCAGCTGCCGCGGGGTGACAGCGAGATCGGCGGCGGCCTCGGCGATCGGGATTCCCGGTCGCGCCAGCAGGTAGGGCACCAGTGCCAGCAGCCGGGGCAGTCGTTCCGTCGACCCGCTCAACGCCGCTCGCCCTCCCCCGGACCCGCCAGCATGCCGGCCGCACCCGCCAGCAGCTCGATGACCGCCTTGCGCAGGGTGTCGGGCTCCAGCACGACGACATCCGGCCCGTAGCCGGCGATCCAGGCCGCCGCCGTGTCGGAGAACCGCAGGTCGACCTCGACGAGGTCGCCGGGCTCCCCGGCCAGTTCGGCCGGCCGCACCGGCTTCGCGCGGCGCCGCAGGCCCTGCGCCCGCCCGGCGGCCACCCACAGCCGGGCGGTGGACGTCGGTGGCGCCGGCTCGTCCTCCCCGGCCACGATCTGCAGCAGGTCCACGTCGGGTGGTCGCCGCACCGCGCCCTCCGGGCCGATGGCGCGTGCCTCCCCGAGGATCCTGGACAGCCGGAAGCAGCGGGTGGCGCCGCGCCCCCGGTCGTGCCCCACCAGGTACCAGCGGCCGCGCCAGGACACCACGCCCCACGGCTCGACCTCGCGCCGCAGCACGTCCTGGCCCATCCGGCGGCGGTAGTCGAAGGTCACCGCCCGCCCGGCCTGTACCGCGGCCAGCAGCGGGCTGAACGCCGGCTCACTGGCCCGCACCTTGGGCTCGACCACGGCCGGGGCGGTCTCGTCCACGTCCACCCCGGCGGCACGCAGCTTGAGCAGGGCGCCGTGCGCGGCGCCGGCCAGCTCCGGGGAGTCCCACAGCCGCACCGCCAGCGCCACGGCCGCGGCCTCGTCCGGCTCGAGGTCGATGTCACCGAGTTCGTAGTCCCGGCGCGCGATGCGGTAGCCGTCCACCGGGTCGAAGGCGGAGTTGCGGCCGGTCTCCAGCGGCACCCCGAGGTCCCGCAGCTCGGCCTTGTCCCGCTCGAACATCCGGAAGAACGCCTCGTCGCTCGGGGCATCGCTGTACCCCGGCACGATGCCGCGAATGCGCTCGGCCGTCAGGTACTGGCGGGTGGACAGCAGGCAGAGCACCAGGTTGACCAGGCGTTCGGCGCGGGCGGTGGACACGACGGCACCCTAACGCCACCCGTTGGGAGGACGGCCAGCGATCCCGGCGGAACCACCGAAACGGGCATGACCAGGCTTCCTTTGCTGTCCTGGCTGGATCTTTCCCGCCGGATGGGATGGTTTTTTCATTCAACACTGAAGCTATAGTTCACTATTTCGGTGACGTTGCGTCGCGGCGCGATCGTCAGGGCAGGTGATCGAGACGGGCGGCAGCGCTACCGATGCAAGCCATGTCGTCCGGGAACCCGCGTGCACGCCGAGAGCGCCCCGACGCTCTCCCCTCGCACCTCCAGGAGGAGATGATCCAGGACCTGTTGACGATCGTGCCCGCGCACTCTCGCCTTCGTGGCCACCTGCCACGAAATGGTCACCGCAGGTGATGCCGGGTGAAGGGGACGAGAACTGCGTACTCGACGAGTCTCAATACCCGGAACTCGTGCGGGGCCGTGTGGCAGGCCGACCATGCCGCCGCGACCAACGTCCTGCATAGGGATGCCGACCCCGACATCGGCCTGCGCACGCCCCCCGCACGGGTGAAGCAGATCCTCCAGGAACGGGCCGATCGCCACCGGTCCAGACTGCCGGACCAGGACTCCAACACCGGCTCATGCCGGTGTGGAGAGCGAAATATCCAATTTGGGTGCTCAGTTACAAGCAGAGATCAGGAACCAGCGAAACATCCGATCCAATGCTCAATGTCGGGCACTGAAAGGGAAGCAGGCTCATGTCTCGCGTCGCCGCAGTCCAGGTCGCCCTACCCCCGCACCGCTACACCCAGCCGGAGGTCACCGCCGCGGTCGCGGGGTGGTGCGGGTGCGACGACGAGCAGCGGGCGCTGCTGGAGCAGCTGCACCGGGTGGCCCAGGTGCGGACCCGGCACTTCACGCTCCCCCTCCACGCCTACCCCGGTCTCCCCGACGCCGACGAGGCGTTCCTGACCCACGCCGTCGACCTGGCCGAGGAGGCGGTGCTCGGTGCGCTCGGCACCGTCGGGCTCGGCCCGGCGGACGTGGACCTCCTGCTCACCACCTCGGTCACCGGCCCCACCATGCCCGCGGTGGACTCGCTGCTGGCCCAGCGGGTCGGCCTGCGCCCGGACGTCAAGCGCATCCCCATGCTGGGCCTGGGCTGCGCGGCCGGTGCCGCCGGCCTCGGTCGGTTACACGACTACCTGCGTGCCTGGCCGGACCAGGTCGCGGTGCTGCTCGCGGTCGAGCTGTGCTCGCTGACCCTGCGGCCCACCGACACCTCGGTGCCGAACCTGGTGGCCAGCAGCCTGTTCGGCGACGCCACGGTGGCGGTCGTGCTGGTCGGTGACGAGCAGGCCGGCGAGCTGCCCTGCCGGGGTCCGCGGGTGGTGGCCACGCGCAGCGGCCACCACCCCGACGGCGACCGCATCCTCGGCTGGAACATCGGCAGCAGCGGGTTCCGCATGGTGCTGGCAAGCGCCGTACCGGACCTGGTGGAAAGACACCTGGGTGAGCAGGTGGGCAAGTTCCTCGCCGAGCAGGGGCTGTCCGTGCCCGACGTGGACACCTGGATGTGCCAGGCCGGTGGACCGCGCGTGCTGCAGGCCGTGGGTGCGGCGCTCGACCTGGCTCCCAGCGCGCTGGAGCTGAGCTGGCGTTCCCTCAAGCAGGTGGGGAACGTGTCGTCGGCGTCGGTGCTGCACGTGCTCGGCGAGGCGGTGCGGCGTCCGGACGTGCCCGCGGGCTCGCCGGGGCTGCTGCTGGCGATGTGCCCCGGGTTGGGCTCCGAACTGGCGTTGTTGAGGTGGTAGCGGTGGCCCCGCCGGCCGGGTGTTCCGACAACGACCCCCGCACCGGCGCGGAGCCCGTCCCGGCCCGGCCGCACCCCGCGCCGGCGCCCTGCGGCACCGGGAAGGCAGTGTTCGGGTGGATCGCCGCACGCCCGTGATCGACCTACTGGTGGCAGGCGCCGGACCGGTGGGCCTGGCCACCGCGATTCGGGCGGCCTGGGCGGGCCTGCGGGTCGTGGTGGTGGACCCGCGGCCGAGCCCCATCGACAAGGCCTGCGCCGAGGCCCTGCTGCCACCGGCGGTCGCCGCGCTCGGCGAACTGGGCATCGACGTCATGGGCCGGCCACTGGCCGGAATCCGCCACCTCGACCGGCAGCACCAGGCGGCCGTCGACTTCCGGGCGCGGCCCGGGCTGGGCGTGCGGCGCACCATGCTGCAGCACGCGATGCGGTCCCGCGCCGACCAGCTGGGCGTGACGTTGCTGCCGCGCCGGGTGGGCACGGTGCACCAGGACGCCTCCGGCGTGAAGGCCGCCGGCGTGCGGGCCCGGTACCTGGTCGCCGCGGACGGCCTGCACTCCCCGATCCGGCACCGGCTGGGGCTGTACCGACCCACCCGTGGTCCGGCCCGCTACGGGCTGCGGAGGCACTTCGTGGTGCCGCCGTGGACGGATCACCTGGAGGTGCACTGGTCGGCCGAGGGCGAGGCGTACGTGACCCCGGTTGCCGACGAGCTGGTCAACGTGGCGGTTCTCGGTACCGTCCCGCGGCGGTTCGCCGACGCGCTGCCGGCCTTCCCGCTGCTGGCGGAGCGGCTGGCGGGGGCGCGGCCGGTGTCGGCCGAGCGCGGTGACGGCCCGCTGTGCCAACTCACCCGGGCCCGGGTGAGCGGCCGGGTGATGCTGGTCGGTGATGCCGCCGGATCGGTGGACGCGCTCACCGGCGACGGCCTGAGCCTGGGGATGGTCACGGCCCTCGCGTTGGTGGACTGCGTGGTCACCGAGCATCCCCAGGAGTACGAACGGGCGTGGCGGCGGCTGAGCCGCCGGCATCGCCTGGTCACCCGGTCCCTGCTCGCGGCTGCCCGACGGCCGTGGCTTCGGCGGCGGCTGGTGCCGTTGGCGGCGCGCCACCCGGACTTGGTGCAGACGCTGCTCCGTCACCTGCGCTGAACAGCCCCACAACGGCCGACATTCGGCGTACTCTGTCACCCACAACCAACAATAGTGACTCAAGTCACATCAGCTCGACTGTCACCGAGCGGCGTGAGTGGGCTCCTGCGGTGGCTCAAGGGGTGATGCAGATGAGCTGTGACCTGTTCGCCAACCCACCCCGGATGGACGGAACGGTCCTCATCGGGGAAGGCGGCCGGGTGTGTGAGGGTCCCGTACCGACCTCCGCTCGGATCACGGTCCGGATCCGACACCATCGGAGATGGTGGTTCGACCGGACCCTGGCCGCCGAAGAAGTCGTGAGCAGCGGCTTCATCACGACGCTGACCCCATCGTACGAATGCAGGGGCATCTCGGGAAAGGAGGTGTTCACCGAGACGCGCATCAATACCCAGGGCAAGAAACAGAAGGGCAGGTCGCGCCGGGTCGGCGTCAGCTGCGGGTGACGCCGACGATCAGCCGGCACCGCCCCGGACCGGGACCGGCAGGCACCTCGGTGGCTACAGCGAGGCGATCAGGCGCTCCACGCGCTCGTCGACCGAGCGGAACGGGTCCTTGCACAGCACGGTGCGCTGGGCCTGGTCGTTGAGCTTGAGGTGCACCCAGTCGACGGTGAAGTCCCGGCCGGCGGCCTGGGCGGCCGCGATGAAGTCGCCGCGCAACTTGGCCCGGGTGGTCTGCGGCGGCGTGTCCTTGGCCGCCTCGATCTCGCCGTCGTCGGTGACCCTCTCCACCAGGCTCTTGCGCAGCAGCATGTCGTAGAGGCCGCGGCCGCGCCGGATGTCGTGGTAGGCCAGGTCGAGCTGGGCCACCCGCGGGCTGGACAGGTCCAGGTTGTGCTTGGCCCGGTACCGCTCCACCAGCCGGTGCTTGATCGCCCAGTCGATATCGCGGTCGATCCGGCTCAGGTCCTGCTGCTCGATGGCGTCCAGGGTGCGCCCCCACAGCTCGACGACCCGCTGCGCGACCGGGTCCGGGCCACGCTGGGCGACGTGCTCGACGGCCTTGGCGTAGTACTCGCGCTGGATGTCCAGTGCCGAGGCCTCCCGGCCGCCGGCCAGCCGCACCAGGCGCCGGCCGGTCAGGTCGTGGCTGATCTCCCGGATCGCGCGGATCGGGTTGTCCAGCGTGAAGTCCCGGAACTGCACGCCCTGCTCGACCATCTCCAGCACCAGGTTGGCGGTGCCGACCTTGAGCAGCGTGGTCACCTCCGACATGTTCGAGTCGCCGACGATGACGTGCAGCCGGCGGTAGCGCTCGGCGTCGGCGTGCGGCTCGTCCCGGGTGTTGATGATCGGCCGGGACCGGGTGGTCGCGCTGGAGACGCCCTCCCAGATGTGCTCGGCCCGCTGCGAGAGGCAGTACACCGCGCCGCGCGGCGTCTGCAGCACCTTGCCGGCGCCGCAGATCAACTGCCGGGTGACCAGGAACGGCAGCAGGATGTCGGCGATCCGGGAGAACTCGCCGGCCCGGGCCACCAGGTAGTTCTCGTGGCAGCCGTAGGAGTTGCCCGCCGAGTCGGTGTTGTTCTTGAACAGGAAGATGTCGCCGCCGATGCCCTCGTCGGCCAGCCGCCGCTCGGCGTCGACCAGCAGGTCCTCCAGGATGCGCTCGCCGGCCTTGTCGTGGGTGACCAGCTGCACCAGGTCGTCGCACTCGGCGGTGGCGTACTCCGGGTGCGAGCCGACGTCGAGGTAGAGCCGGGAGCCGTTGCGCAGGAACACGTTGGACGAGCGTCCCCAGGACACCACCCGCCGGAAGAGGTACCGCGCGACCTCGTCCGGCGAGAGCCGGCGCTGACCGTGGAAGGTGCAGGTCACCCCGAACTCGGTCTCGATGCCGAAGATCCGCCGCTGCATGTTGTCCACAGTAGGCGCTCCGGGCGCCGACCACCTGCCGCCGTTCGGGGTTGGTTCAGGTGGCAGGACACCAACGGTGAGCGCCCGAGCGTGCGCTGCCGGCCGGGCGGCGGCGCCGTTCGGCTGAACGAGGCCGCGCCGGACCTCGTTCGGAGTAACGCACCGCTCACGCGGCGGGTCCGGTCGACGTGGGGTGCGGCTGGTCGCCGGACGCGACGGCGCCCGGTGCCGGCCACTGTCGGTCACGCACCGGGCGAATCTTCATCGGCCCTGTTCAGGGCCTGGACCGGCGGCCCGATAGCTCAGTCGTATGGCCCACTTCACAACTTACCTACTTTGGAGTAGGTTCGGCCGGCACAAGCCGCGGGACCATCCCGCACCGGTCGGTGGAGTTGGGCCACCTCCGCCCCTTCTCGCCGGGGAGCAACCAATGATCGAGGTCGTTTGGGCTTACGCAATCGGGGCGGGCTTCGCGATGGCGAGCGCGCACCAACTGCAGGAGCGGCACCGGAACCCGGGGATATCGGCCAACCGGTACCTGCTCGGCAGCGTCCTCTACGTCGCGCTGCTGGTGGCACCGGCCGGGGCCTACCTGCTCGCCGCCTACCCGAGCTGGTCGTCGTTCCACCTGCTCGACTCCGCGCCCTGGTGGCTGGTGGGGTTCTTCTACCTCGCCACGGTCATCGGGGCCGCGCTGGGCTTCGGCATCACCCAGTTCTGCGTGGTCCGCGAGTGGCGGCGGTGGGCCGCCCTGCAGTTGGTGGGCGGCTACTTCGTCATGACGTTCATCCTCGCCTACGGCTGGGACGGGCGGGGATACCAGCGGTTCCTCTCGTTGAGCCGGGCGGAGTTCGACGGCTGGAGCTCCGACGACTTCTTTTCCAACCTGGGAACCTGGCTCACCTCGAACCTGGCCATCACCCTCTACCTGCTGGGCGCCATCCTGCTGCCGATCATGGGGGTCATGCTGGCGTACTGGCACATCACCGGGATCCGGTCCGCGGAGGACCCGCTCTACAGCCGGTCCGGGATCACCCAGATCGCGGTTTTCGCCGTCGTCGCGGGGATTGCCGTGCTGGGCGGTGGGGTGGCCGGCGGGGTCGCGGCCAGCGTCGTGATCGGGTTGCTCGGCTGGCTGCTCGGCGGACTGGTGGTCACCGCGGTGATCCTCGTGCTGTTCCTGCCGCGGCGGGGCCTGGTCGGGCAACTGGTCGACCAGGTGATCCTGCCGCAGGAGAGCGGCGAGGACGGTGGCGCGGAAGCTGCCCCCGCCGGCCCCCAGGTCGCGACCTGAGCTGACTCCGCACCCTCTGGGCACTCACCCCTGGCTGGTCCGTCCGGTGGTTCCCGCCACCGGACGGTCGGCTGATCAACCGGTTGCTCCTCCTCAGTACCCTGATCAAGGTTGTGGGCGGGCGCATGCCCGCCGAGGCACCCCGGCTGCCGCGGGCGCTTTGGCTGTAACCAATCCTGGGACGGCGGGTCGAGCAACAGGCGCCACTGTTCGGTGTGTCGTGGTGGTATCCGCTTTCCGCGTGCGCGTCCTGGCCCGTTCGTGACCCGTTGCGCTACGACGGTCTTTGGCACCGTCCCACCAGTGCGCCAATTTTGTTGGCCAACAACCGATTCGACCCCGCCACCCCGGTCAAGGGTGCGCGGCGGGCCCATCAGCGGCTGGCGAACAGTCGGTACGTGAAAGTGGTCAACGGGTACGGCCACGTGCCGATCGACGACTGCTTCAGTCGTGTCAACCGGAATGACTTGGTGGACCGAAGGCTTCCGTCAGCTGACGTGCGCTGCGATGACGGGCTGGCGCCGTTTTCCGGGTAGCCCAAGGAAAAGGCCCGGCGCGTAGCGCGCCGGGCCGCAGGGTCCACGGAAGGTCGGTCAGGACTCGCTGTCGCTGCTTCCGCCCTCGCCGGACTTCTCCCCTTCGGCGGGCCCGGCCGGCGGCTCCTCGGTCTTCTCGCTCTTCGCGGACTTCCCGGTCCTGGCCGGCTTGGCACCGCCGGAGAGCAACGCCTCCAGGGCGGCGCCGCGG
The DNA here is from genome assembly GCF_014645795.1 of Longimycelium tulufanense. Taxonomy (GTDB): domain Bacteria; phylum Actinomycetota; class Actinomycetes; order Mycobacteriales; family Pseudonocardiaceae; genus Longimycelium; species Longimycelium tulufanense. Next base: position 8,858 of record NZ_BMMK01000017.1, read on the forward strand.
ATCCGGCGGAACGCCCGCCGCGGCCGCGCCCGGTCCAGCACCGCCACCTCGAGCTGCTTGACCCCGAGCTCGCGCTTCTCGCTGCTGCCGTTGCCGCTGTTGCCGGTGTTGCCCGCGCGCAGCGCCCTGAGCGCCACCTGGATCCCTTCGGCGAGGTCCAGCTCGGCCCGGTAGTCCGCCTTCAGCGCGGAGGCGATGGCCTCGGCCTGCCCACCCATCACCACGAAGCCCGGCTCGTCACCGACCGAGCCGTCGTAGGTGACCCGGTAGAGCTGGTCCTCGGCCGCCTCGCCACCGACCTCGGCCACGCACAGCTCGACCTCGTAGGGCTTGGGCTGCTCGGTGAAGATCTGGCCCAGCACCTGGGCGTAGGTGTTGGCGATCTGGCGGCCGGTGACGTCCCGCCGGTCGTAGCCGTAGCCGCGGATGTCGGCGAAGCGGATGCCGGCCTGCCGCAGGTTCTCGAACTCGCTGTAGCGGCCGACGGCGGCGAAGCCGATCCGGTCGTAGATCTCGGAGACCTTGTGCAGTGTCGTCGAGGGGTTCTCCGCGACGAACAGCACGCCGCCGGCATAGCTGAGCACCACGACGCTGCGCCCGCGGGCGATGCCCTTGCGGGCGTACTCCGACTTGTCCCGCATGAGCTGTTCGGGAGAGGCGTAGAACGGCAACGTCACGGTGTGTGCTCCTCGACAGGGATCGCGAAGGGAACGGGACGTCCGGACGGGGCTAGCCGCCCGGATTCTCCCGGCGTCCGGTCACCACGGCCGCGGCGACCGCGCCGGCCTGCTCCTCGGGCAGGCGGACCGCACCATCGGCGGTGATGGTGATCACGACGGGGAAGATGCCGCGGCTGAGGTCCGGCCCGCCGGTGGCGGTGTCGTCGTCGGCCGCGTCGTAGAGCGCCTCCACCGCGGTCCGCACCGCGGTCTCGGCGTCGGCCTCGGGGTCGTAGCGCTTCTTCAGCGCCGACTTGGCGAACAACGCCCCGGAGCCGACCGCGTGGTAGCCGGCGGACTCCTCGTAGCGACCACCGGTGACGTCGTAGGAGATGATGCGGCCGGCCCGGTCCGGCTCGGGTGCGTCCAGGTCGTAGCCGACGAACAGCGGCAGCACCGCCAGCCCCATCAGGGCGCCGTCGAGGTTGCCGCGCAGCATGGTGGCCAGCCGGTTGGCCTTGCCGTCCAGCGACAGCGGCACGCCCTCGATCTTCTCGTAGTGCTGCAGCTCGACCGCGAACAGCCGGACCATCTCGATGGCGATGCCGGCGGTGCCGGCGATGCCCGCCGCGGAGTACTCATCGGTGACGAACACCTTCTCGATGTCGCGCTGGGCGATGACGTTGCCCATGGTGGCGCGGCGGTCACCGGCGACGAGCACGCCCCCGCGGAAGGTCAGCGCCACGATGGTGGTGCCGTGTGGCGCCTCGACGCGGCCCTCGACGGACCCGCGGTGTCCGGGCAGCATCTCCGGCGCGGCCGCACGGAGGAACTCGGTGAACGAGGACGTGCCCGCGGTGAAGTAGGCCGCCGGCAGGGCCGCGCCCGGCTGGAACCGGGCCGAGGGCTGTTCCATCGGCTGGATCGTCTCCTGCTCGCGTCGGTTCGGTTGCATCGTCTCGGGCGGGCACCCCGCGGTGGGTCCCCGCCTATGGCACGGCGGGTCGCCGCGGTGCGGCGACCCGCCGTGATCGGGCGGTTACTCGCCGCCCTTCTGCACGTATGCGCGGACGAAGTCCTCGGCGTTCTCCTCGAGGACGTCGTCGATCTCGTCCAGGATGGCGTCGACGTCCTCGCCGAGCTTCTCCCGGCGTTCCTGGCCGGCCGGCGCTGCGTTGGCGTTCTCTTCGTCGCCGTCGCCACCGCCGTGCCGCTGCACCTTCTCCTGCGACATCTTCGCCTCCCGGTTTCGGTGGGCCTACCAAGAACATTACCCACCCGCCCGGACAACCGCCGCCAGCCACCCGGACAGTTCCCGCCCGTCGGGATGATCATCACCCCGGGTGGGTCGCCCACCGGCGGGCGGCCCGCCCCGGGGTGAGCCATGTCATACGGCGGATTATCCCCGGGTCAACGACTCCACCAGCTCCTCGGCGGTGCTGGCGGCCTCCAGCAGGTGCCCGACGTGCGACTTCGTGCCGCGCAGCGGTTCCAGCGTGGGGATGCGCACCAGCGACTCCCGGCCCAGGTCGAAGATGACCGAGTCCCAGGAGGCGGCGGCCACCTCGCTGGGGTAGCGCTCCAGGCAGCGGCCCCGGAAGTAGGCGCGGGTGTCCTCCGGCGGGGTGAGGATGGCGGCACGCACCTCCTCCTCGCCGACCAGCCGGCGCATCGAGCCGCGCGCGACGAGGCGGTTGTACAGGCCCTTGTCCAGGCGGACGTCGGAGTACTGCAGGTCGACCAGGTGCAGCTGCGGCGCGGACCAGCCCAGCCCGTCCCGGGCCCGGTAGCCCTCCAGCAGGCGCAGCTTGGCCGGCCAGTCCAGCCGGTCGGCGCAGTCCATCGGGTCCCGGCGCAACGTGTCGAGCACCTCGCCCCAGGTGCGCAGCACCTCCACCGACGTCCGGTCGGCGCCGTGCCGGTCCACGTGCTCGGCCGCCCGCTCGTGGTAGGCCCACTGCAGGTCCAGGCCGGTGAAGCGGCGGCCGTCGGCCAGCTCGACGGTGGCGTGCAGGCCCGGGTCGTGGCTGATGGCGTGCACCGCGCGGACCGGGTCGGCCAGCCGCAGGTCGTCGAACCGCTGGCCGGCCTCGATCATGTCCAGCACCAGCGCGGTGGTGCCCACCTTGAGGTAGGTGGAGTACTCGGCGAGGTTGGCGTCGCCGATGATGACGTGCAGCCGGCGGTACTTGTCGGCGTCGGCGTGCGGCTCGTCGCGGGTGTTGATGATGCCCCGCTTGAGGGTCGTCTCCAGGCCGACCTCGACCTCGATGTAGTCGGCGCGCTGGGAGAGCTGGAAGCCGGCGTCCTCGCCGGAGGGGCCCAACCCCACCCGGCCGGAGCCGCACACCACCTGGCGGGACACGAAGAACGGGGTCAGCCCGGTGATCACCGCGGTGAACGGGGTGCTGCGGGACATCAGGTAGTTCTCGTGCGAGCCGTAGCTGGCACCCTTGCCGTCGACGTTGTTCTTGTAGAGCTGGACCCGGGGCTGGCCGGGCACGGTGGCGGCGCGCATCGCCGCCTCCTCCATCACCCGCTCCCCCGCCTTGTCCCAGATGACCACGTCGCGGGCGTTGGTCACCTCGGGGGTGGAGTACTCCGGGTGGGCGTGGTCGACGTAGAGCCGGGCGCCGTTGGTGAGGATGACGTTGGCCGCGCCCAGGTCCTCCACCTCGGGGTCGCTGGGCGGCACGCCCGGCGCGCCGAGGTCGAAGCCGCGGGCGTCGCGCAAGGGCGACTCGACCTCGTAGTCCCACCGGGCCCGGCGCGCCCGCGGCACCTCCGCGGCCGCCGCATAGGCCAGCACCACCTGCGTGGAGGTCAGCACCGGGTTCGCCGTCGCGTCCCCGGGCACGGCGATGCCGTACTCGACCTCGGTCCCCATGATCCGCCGCATGCCGCCAGCGTACGGCGCGCGGCGCGGCCGCACCGCCGTCCCGCTGGACGATCTGGCCACGACACCGGGTCGAACCCCACCCCCAACGGGGTTCGACCCGGTTGGTTCGGTGGTGGCCGTCAGCCGCTGGCCAGGCCGGCGGCCGGGGCGATCCGGCCGGCGGTCCGGGCCGGCCCGACCGCGCTGAGCGCGGCCAGCCCGACCACCACGGCCGCGCCGGCCAGCAAGGTGGTGACCGGGGCCGTGGGCAGGGCGCCGGAACCGAAGCCGGCGAGCAACAGCCAGGAGTAGCCGGCGCCGAGCGCGCCACCCCCGACCAGGCCGACCAGCGCGAGCAGCACGGCCTCGGCGACCAGCCCGTACCGCATCCCGGTGCGGCGGACACCCAGCGCCCGTCGCAGGGCCAGCTCCCTGCGCCGTTCCTGCACCGAGATCGCCAGGGCGGTGCCGATGCCGGTGACGGCGACGGCCACCGACAGGCCGAGCAGGACGCTGAAGGTGGTCGCGGCCAGGTGCAGCTGCCGCTCGTTCTCGGCCTTCTTCTCCGCCCTGGTGCCGACCAGGACGGTGGGGTTGTCGCGCAGGGCGGCGCGGAGCCCGTCGCGGTAGGCGCCCTGGTCCACCCCCTCCTTGAGGGCGATCAGCGTGGAGGTGGGCGGTGCCAGGCCCGGGTCGGCCAACACGACCGCGGTCCCGGGCAGGCTGTAGGGCAGGCTGCCCGCGTAGCGAACCGTGCGGGGCCCGCCGGGGAGGTCGCCGATGGTGACGGGGTCTCCGCGCTTGAGATCGAGCTGCCGGGCCGTCCAGTCGGCGAGCAGGGCCGCGCCGGGGCCGAAGTCCGCGACGTCCTGCCGGGGGATGCCGGAGCGGACCGCCAGCTCGCTCATCGCCGCCGGGTCGGTGCCGGCGACCTGGACCTGTTCCGCGGCGCCCCGGACGCCGATCGGCAGGCTGCCCCTGGTCCGGCCGAGCACGGCCGCGGCGGCCACCGCGCCGTCGCGGGTCGCGGTCTGGACGACGCTCTGCGGCAATGGCCGGTCGCCGCTGTCCTCCAGCACCACGTCCGCGCGGGGTTGCCTCGCCAGCTCGTCGCCCATGGCCGCCAGGCCGCCCATGGTCGTGACCCCGAAGGTGACCAGCGCGCTGGCGGCGACCAGCGGCAACGCCACCGCCGCCGACCGGTGCGGCACGCGGCGGACCTCCAGCGCGGCCAGCCGCCAGGTGGTGCCGCCGAGCCGGCCGGCGATCCAGCCGAACAGCCGGCTGATCCAGGGCACGGTGACCGGGCCGAAGGCCATGAACAGGCCGGCCATCGCCGCGATCGCCGAGAACAGGGCGGCGAACAACGCACCGCTGCTGCCCTTGGTCGCCCAGGCCGCCGCGGCGAGCAAGGTGGCCGAGGTGACCGCGAGCCAGCCGAGGACGCGGCGGCCGCGCGACAGCGCCCGCCCGGGCGGGGCCTCCTCGGCGCTGCGCAGCGCGGCCAGCGGGGACACCAGGGAGGCGGCCAGGGCCGGCCGGACCGCGGCGACCACGCTCAGCGCGCCGGCCACGATCACGCCGAGCAGCAGGTGGGATCCCTGCGGCAGCAGCGGTGGGCTCAGCTCGACCGCGCCGAGCACGGCCGAGACCCCGGTGACGTCGAGCAGCCGGGCCAGCAACCAGGCCACCGGCCCGCCGAGCGCGGCCCCGAGCAGGCCGGCGACGGCGCCGGTGAGCGTGGCCTCCACCAGATTGGCCGCCACCAGCGGGCTCCGCCGGGCGCCGAGACAGCGCAGCAACGCGGTCTGCCGCCGCCGTTGCAGGTAGACGGCGCGGAAGGTGGCGGCAGCGACGAACACCGCGGTGGCCAGGGCCAGGACGCTGAACAACAGCAACGCGACCGCGTCGCCGGAGTCGGCCATCGACAGCGCCGAGCCGGCGGGCACGACGCGCAGGCCCGCGCCCAGCAGGCCGCCGGCCGCCGCCCGCGCGGCTGCGGCGTCGGCGCCCGGGGCGAGCAGCAGGTACAGCTCGGTGGTGTCGGGCTCGGGGTCCAGCTTGGTGGCCAGCCGCGGGCCGCCGACCAGGGCGGTCGTCTCGAAGCCGCCGCCGCGCTCGGTGACGCCGCTGACGCGGACCTCGGTCCGCCTGCCCTGGGCGTCGGCGACGGCGAGCGTCGAGCCGGGGCGCAGCTTGTGCTGGTAGGCGGTCACCCGGTCGACGGCGACCTCGCCGTCCGCCGCCGGTGGCCGCCCCTCGCCAACAGGCACCCGGCGCAGCGCGTCCTCGGGTTGCTCGATGTCCATCCGCGCCCGGTTGGCGGTGGCGTGGCCGTCGTCGAGCAGGACGTCGACCTGGGCCTGCTGGACGGGCACGACCCGCTGCACCCCGGGCACCTTGCTGAGTCGGGGCACCAGCGACGCCAGGTCGGCCGGCTTGCTGTCGTCGGGCCGGTTGAGTGGGTCGTGTTCCACCACGAGCCCGACGGCGGAGGGCACGTGGGGGCGGCCGTCGGTGGCGGCGCGTTCCATGGCGGCGTTCAGCGCCAGCGACGCGGTGAGGCAGGCGACGCCCACCACCAGTGCCACGCCGGGCAACAGGGCGCGGCCCGGCCGGCGCCGGACCTCGCCCAGCGCCAACCGCACCACGGTCAGGAAGTTCACGGTTCTCTCCTCATTCGGTGGCCAGCGCCTGCAGCGGGGTCGTCCGGCTGGCGCGTCGGGCCGGCCCGGCCGACGCGACCAGCAGGAGGGCGACCAGGCCGAGCGCCACGACCACGAGCTGCTCATACGGGATGGCAATGACCTCGAAGACCGACATGGCCGTCAGCGTCAGGACGCCGTAGCCGGTGCCGGCGGTGATGCCCAGGACGGCGGCGGAGCCGCCGAACAGCACGGCTTCCCACGCCAGGGCGGCCGCCACGCCGGCGCGTTGCAGGCCCAGTGCTCGCAGCAGCCCGCTTTCCTGGGTGCGCTCCACGACCGACAGGGACAGCGTGGTGCCCACGCCCACGACCGCCACCAGCACGGTGATCCCGACCAGGCCGAGCGCGATCAACGTCGCGACCCGGCTGATCTCCTCGAACGCGGCGCGCTCGTCGCCGGGGGCCTGGACGACCACGTTGGTGTTGCCGGCCAGCGCCCGGTCCACAGCGGCCCGGAGCTGGTTGCGGTCGTGGTTGGGGGCGGGGTCGAGCAGGACGCGCGTCACCCGGGCCGACGGGTCGAGGGCCGCCAGGTCGGTGGGGTTCAGCGCGAACGAGCCCAGCGATCCGGCATTCCGGTAGACGGCGGCGACCGTCAACGTGACCCGCCGGCCGTCCTTGTGCAGGGTGAGCTGGTCACCCGCGTGCTTGCCCAGCCGTTCCGCGACGTCCTTGTAGAGGCCGACCCGGCCCGGGCCGAGGTCGGTGAGCGCGCCCTCGTAGACCACGCCCCGCCGAAGCGGCGGGAACTCGCTGAGTTCCGTGCCCCGCGCCAGGCCGCGTACGTCGCCCACGCCGGCCCGGGTCTCGGTGCTGGCGGTGACGTATCCGGCCGCGGGTAGTGCCCGCAGTTCGGAGACGACCTCGGGTGCGATGCCGGGGCCGTCGGGGAAGGCCGGGCTGATCACCAGCGCCGCCGGGCGGGAGCCGGCGAGCTGCTCGTCGACGCTGGCCCGCGCCGAGCTCACGCCGACCAGGACCGCCGACACCATGGCCACGCCGAGGGCGAGCACCAGCGTGGTGGCCGCGGTGCGCCGGGGCATGCGGAGCACGTTGCCGACGGCGACCCGCAGCGGGATCTTGCCCAGGTCCTGGACGAGCCAGGCCAGCAGACGGGCCAGCCGGGACAGGATTATGGGTGCGGCTGCGGCCAACGCGCCGAAGGCCAACATGCCCGAGCAGGCGACCGCGGTGAGGGTGGGCAGGTCCCCGCGGCTGGTGGCCAGCGCCAGGGCGGCCAGCCCGCCCGAGCCGGTGGCGAGCAGGCCGGCGAGTACCCAGCGCAGCCGGGTCACGCCCTGGCCGACGTCGACCGTGGGCGCGGCGCCGAGCGCGGCGACCGGTGGGACGCGGGAGCCGGAGACGGCGGGCAGGACCGCGGCCAGCACGGTGACCAGCACCGCCAGCCCGACGCACAGCACCAGCCCGCCGAGGGAGACCTGCAGGTGCAGCTGGGGCTGGTCGAGCCAGTTCCGGACCAGCGCGACCGTGCCCTGCCCGAGCAGCCACGCGAGCACCGCGCCCAGGACTCCCGCGACGAGGCCGGACAGGGCGGCCTCGGCGAGCAGGGAGGCCACCACCTGGCCGCGGCCGGCGCCCACGCAGCGCAGCAGCGCGGTCTGCCGCCGGCGCTGGGCGACCACGATGCGGAAGGTGGCGGCCACCACGATCGCGGCCGACACCATCGCCATCCCGGTGAAGATCGACAGCAGGACCAGGACCTGGTCGAAGCTGCGGACGTGCTCGGCGAGCCGTTCCTGCCGGAGCTGCCCGGCGTCGTGCGCCTTCCCCTGGCCGCTGACGAGGTTGGCGACGTGCTTGGTCAGCTCGGCCGGGGCGACACCGGGCTGGGCCGCCACCAGCAGCCGGCTCACCGAGCGCGCACCCAGTTCGGCGGCGGTGTCGTCCGGTGCGACCACCGTGCCGCTGCCCTCCAGGAAGGGCCCCAGGGTCAGGGCGGTGACCGTCACTTCACGATCGGCGGCGTCCGCACCGGGGCGCAACACGACCCGGTCCCCCACGCCCAGCCCGAGCCGGTCGGCGGCCTCGCGGGTGAGCGCGACCTCGCCGGGCCCGGACGGGGCGGACCCGCGCAGGATCTGGTAGCTGCTCAGCGACCCCTGGAAGGAGTCGCTGACCACCCGCCAGTACCCCGGGTCCGCGGTGCCGCCGGTGCGGGCCAGCGCAACCGGTCCCTCTCGGACGGCGCGCGTGTCGGCCACCCCGGGCAGCTCGGCCACCCGCGTGGCCAGTGCCGGGTCCAGCCCCTCGGGCCCGCCCTCGGCCGTCTCCCCCGCGGCCGGGTGCCGGGCGTCCACCACGACCGCCGCGCCCTCCGGCACGCCGGAGACGCCGTCGCGGACCGTGGCGCGCAGCGTGTCGGTGAACAGCAGGGTGCCGGCGGCAAACGCGGTCGCGACCAGGACGGCCAACCCGGTCAGAAGTAGCCGTGCTGGCCGCTGCCGCACCTCCGCCAGCACGGACCGGAACACGGTCACGACGCTCAGGCCCCCAGGCGCTTCAACGCGTCCAGCACGGAGTCCGGCGTGGGCCGGTAGATCTCCCCGGCCAGTTGGCCGTCGGCGAGCAGGACGACGCGGTCGGCGTAGGAGGCGGCGACCGGGTCGTGGGTGACCATGACGATGGTCTGCCCGTAGTCCTGCACCGAGCTGCGCAGGAAACCGAGCAGCTCGTTGCCGGACCGGGAGTCGAGGTTGCCGGTGGGCTCGTCGGCGAACACCACGTCCGGCCGGGTCACCAGTGCGCGGGCGACCGCCACCCGCTGCTGCTGGCCGCCGGACAGCTCCGCGGGCCGGTGCCTGAGTCGTTGGGCCAGGCCCAGGACAGTCACGATCTCCGCCAGCCAGCCACTGTCGGGCTGCCGACCGGCCAGCTCCAGCGGCAACGTGATGTTCTCCTGCGCGGTGAGCTGCGGCAGCAGGTTGAAGGCCTGGAAGACGAAACCGACACGGTCCCGGCGCAGCTTGGTGAGCTCACGGTCGGACAACCCGGTCAGCTCGGTGCCGCCCAGCGACACCTGCCCGGAGGTGGCGTCGTCCAGGCCGGCCAGGCAGTGCATGAGGGTGGACTTGCCCGAGCCCGAGGGCCCCATGACCGCGGTGAAGCGGCCGGCGTGGATGTCCAGGGTGACGCCGTCGAGCGCGCGGACCGCCGCCTCCCCACGCCCGTAGACCTTGGCCAGGTCCACGGTTCGGGCGGCCACCCGGGCGGTGGGCACCCCGGCAACGGTCGACGATGGGGCCGGGCGCGCCGCGTCCAGGCGTTGTTCGGAACTCAACGCGATCCTCCGTTCGGCATCCGGTTTGGTCGGCGACGACGCTATGGGCGCCCCCGGTACGCCGGCGTCCGCCAGCGGTCCCGACCCCCGGTCGTCCTGCGGACGGAGGGCTGATCAGCCCGTGGTCGCAGCGACATGGGGCCCGGGTCGGGGTCGCTGGCAGCATCGGGGTGTGCGGGTGGACGACGAGGTGGTGGCGATCTACGACGTCACGGGGCACGAGGTCGGCTCGGCGCCGCGATCCCGGATGCGGGCGCAGGGGCTGTGGCACGCGGCGGCGTCCGTGCTGGTGCGCTCCGGAGACGGTCAACGCTTGTACGTCCACCGGCGGACCGACGACAAGGACGTTTACCCCGGGATGCACGACTGCTGGGCCGGCGGCGTGGTGCTGGCGGGCGAGGAGCCCGCGGACTGCGCGCGTCGCGAGCTGGCCGAGGAACTGGGGATCCGGGACGTGCCGCTACTTCCTTTGCTCCGCACACCCTTCGTCGACGGGCCCGTGCGCTACCACGCGTTCCTGTTCGAAACTCGCTGGGACGGGCCGGTCACCCCGCAGCCCGAGGAGATCGCCGAGGGCGACTGGATGACGGTCGCGGAGCTGCGGGCGCGGCTGGCCGACCCAAACTGGCCCTTCACCCCGGACGGTCACGCGGGCTTCCGGGCCTGGGAGCACTACCAGCACGGCGGGGGCGGTGCGTAGCGACGCCGTGGCACGTGTGTCCTCGCCGGGTGGAGCCGGCGCGGACCCGGGTGTGTTCAGACGGTGGTGAGCGCCTGAGCGATCAGGGGCGCGAGCTGGGTGGCCAGCTCGCGGGACCGGGTCGGGGTGGCGGCACCGACCTCGACGTCGGTGAGCAGGTTGCCCCGGGCGACCAGCATGCGACAGCTCGGCTGGATGGTTCCGGCGACGCACCAGGCGACCCGGGCGTCGGCCCCGGGCAGCGCCGGCAACTGCAGCCCGGTGGCACCGGCACAGCCTCCGGCGCGGCGGGCGGCGCGCACCAGATCGGCGGCGTTGCCGTCCACCACCACACCCACGTACTGCCGCAGGGGGACCCGGGTGCGCACGCCCTGCCAGGTGGCTTGCTGCCCGCCCTGGACGACCTTCTCCAGGTCGACTCCGGGAACGCAGGGCGGTAGGGGGCGGGCGGGGGCCGGTCGTGCCGGTGTGGCGGCCTGAAAGCCTTCCGCTGCCAGCACCGCGTCGGACAGCAGCGCCTTGGCCACCCGTTGCGCGTCCTGGCGGTCGGCGCGGGCCGAGGGGGCCGGTGACGGGCGTGTCGAGGTCGAGGGGGCGGCCGGCGACGCCGTGGTGGTGGTCGCCGGCGTCGACGCCTCGTCGTAGTAGGCGCCGTCGGAGAGGTCGTTCGGACGTCCCGAGCACCCGCTCACCAGTACGGCACCGAGAACGAGCACCAGCCCAGGACGGCGCACCCGACACACCTCCGCGTCCACGCCCGGCGACCACCGGCTACCCCGGACAGGGTATCGATCACCGCTGGATGCGCCGCCCCGAGGTGACGGGCGACGCGAGCATCGCAACGTAACAACAAGACGCACAACAAGGCCCGGAACCGGGCAAATTCACCGCGGCCCCCGCCGTCCGGCGGGGGCCGCGGTGGAGCATAGGGATCGGGGTTTACAGGTACTGGCCGGTGTTGGTCGCGGTGTCGATGGCCCGCCCGGCCTCCTGGTTCTTGCCGGTGACCAGGGTCCGGATGTAGACGATCCGCTCGCCCTTCTTGCCGGAGATCCGGGCCCAGTCGTCCGGGTTGGTGGTGTTGGGCAGGTCCTCGTTCTCGGCGAACTCGTCGACGATCGCGTCCAGCAGGTGCTGCACGCGCAGGCCGGGCTGGCCGGTCTCCAGCACCGACTTGATCGCCGCCTTCTTCGCCCGGTCCACGATGTTCTGGATCATCGCGCCGGAGTTGAAGTCCCGGAAGTACAGCACTTCCTTGTCCCCGTTGGCGTAGGTGACCTCCAGGAACCGGTTCTCCTCGGTCTCGGCGTACATCCGCTCGACGGTGTGCTGGATCATCGCCTCGACGCAGGCCTGCTTGTCCCCGCCGAACTCGGCGACGTCGTCGGCGTGGATGGGCAGGCCGGTGGTCAGGTACTTGGAGAAGATGTCCTTGGCCGCCTCGGCGTCCGGCCGCTCGATCTTGATCTTCACGTCGAGCCGTCCCGGGCGCAGGATCGCCGGGTCGATCATGTCCTCCCGGTTGGAGGCACCGATCACGATGACGTTCTCCAGCCCCTCGACACCGTCGATCTCGCTGAGCAGCTGGGGAACGATCGTGGTCTCCACGTCCGAGGACACGCCGCTGCCGCGGGTGCGGAAGATCGAGTCCATCTCGTCGAAGAACACGATCACCGGGGTGCCCTCGGATGCCTTCTCCCTGGCGCGCTGGAAGATGAGCCGGATGTGCCGCTCGGTCTCGCCGACGAACTTGTTGAGCAGCTCCGGGCCCTTGATGTTGAGGAAGTAGGACTTTGCCTGCCGGTCGTCGTCCCCGCGGGCCGACGCCACCTGTTTGGCCAGCGAGTTGGCGACCGCCTTGGCGATCAGCGTCTTACCGCAGCCGGGTGGGCCGTACAGCAGCACGCCCTTGGGCGGCCGCAGCTGGTACTCCCGGAACAGCTCGGCGTGCAGGAATGGCAGCTCCACCGCGTCGCGGATCTGCTCGATCTGCCGCCCGAGGCCGCCGATGTCGGCGTAGTCGACGTCGGGGACCTCCTCCAAAACCAGGTCCTCGACCTCGGCCTTGGGCACGCGCTCGTAGGCGTAGCCCGCCTTGGCGTCGACCAGCAACGAGTCGCCGGGCTTGAGCGGGGACTCCAGCAGCGAGTGGGCCAGCAGCACCACCCGCTCCTCGTCCGCGTGGCCGACCACGAGCGCCCTGCTGGCCTGCTCCTCTTCCTCGCCCAGGAGCAGCTCCCGCAGCGTGCACACCTCGCCGGTGCGCTCGAAGGTGCCCGCCTCCACGACGGTGAGCGCCTCGTTCAGCCGCACCGTCTGGCCGAGCCGGAGGTCCTCGACGGTCACCGCCGGGGACACCGCCACCCGCATCCGGCGACCGGCGGTGAACACGTCCACGGTGCCGTCCTCGTGGACGGAGAGGAACACGCCGTAACCACTGGGTGGCTGGGCGAGACGGTCGACCTCCTCACGCAACGCCATCAACTGACTACGCGCGTCCTTCAGCGTCTCGACCAACTTCGAGTTGCGTTCGGTGAGCTGGCTCACCCGGTTCGACGCCTCGGCCAGTCGCTGCTCGAGCAGGCGGACGTGCCGGGGAGACTCGGTGAGCTTGCGGCGCAGCAGCGCCACCTCGTCTTCCAGGAACCGGATCTGTGCGGTCAGCTCAGCGGCGCTGGGGCCGGTGTTCAGCTCGCCGCCCTCATCGGGTCGGCTGCCGGGACGGTCGTGCTGCATGTCGGCACCCTCCTCCCGTGCTACGTACACCCACGGTACCGGCGATCACCGACCAGAGCGGGCCCATACATGCCGGGTGGCCCACAGAGACTGGGCAAAACGCCCGCTCGGCCGGATGAGCTGCTCCGTTTCGGTGCCACTGCGCACCACCTACCCATTACCGTGCGTCCTACTCGGCGACACACCAGCGTCCGTCCGGGCAGTGTCCCTGACCAGCCGCGGAACTTCCAGGAGCACGCGATGTCCGTTCCACCACAGCCGCCCGACCCCGCCGGCCCACCGCCGGGTGGACCCGGGTCGGGCCGGCCGCCGGGCCCGGGCGGATGGCCCGGACAGCCGGGTCCGTTCGGGCAGCAACCGACCGGCCCGGAGCCGTCCGGCTCCCACGGCGGGCCGGGGCAGCCCGGCGCGGGTGGCTGGCCGCCACCACCCGGACAGCACGCTCCGACGCCGCCGGGTGGGTACGGCCAACCGGGTGGCCCGGGAATGGTCCCCGGTCAACAGTTTCCGGGGCAGCAGGGGCAGTGCTGGCCGCCGTTCAGCCCACCGCCGCCGCGGAAGCGCCGGGCGTTGCCGTGGGTGTTGGCCGGCGGCGGGGTGGCGGCCGTCGGCGTCGTCGTTCTGCTCGTCGTGCTGCTGACCGGGGGTGGCGCGGAGTCGGCCGCCAAGGACTACGTGGCGATGATGAACACCCGCGACTACCCGGGCCTGGGGAAGGCGACCTGTTCCGAACAGCGGGAGAACACCGGGAACCTGAAGCGGAATCTGGAGCCGGGCTCGCGCCCCAGGGCTCCGGAGAGCTATCGGGACATCCGCGCCGAGGTGCGGCTGGGCGAGGTGACCGAACAGGGCGCGGACGCCGCGGTGGCCGCACTCTCGGTGAGCTACGTCAACGTCCCGGAACAGTCCAAGACGATCTTCCGGGACGTCGACCTGCGGATGAAGCTGGTCCGGGAGGACGGCGAGTGGCGGGTGTGCGAGCTGCGGCAGGGTGGCGGCCAGGTCGGGACCTCGCCCGGTGACGTCGGCCCCAACTCCGGCCCGAACTGACCGAACTCGCCCCGGCGGCGGGCTGCGGCCGCGTACCGTGGGCCCGATCACCACGCGGTGACCGACCACGACAGTTCTGGAGCTACACCGTGACGTACCCGCCGCAGCAACCCGGTCCGTACGGCCAGCAGCCCGGAGGCTGGCCCCAGCAGCCAGGCCCGCAGCCGGGCGGGTCCGACCGGGGCCAGCAGGGGCAGCCCGGCTTCGGCCAGACCGGGCCGCAGCCGCAGCAGGGTGGTTGGGGGCAGCCCCCGCAGGGCGGCTGGGAACAGGCGCCGCAGGGCGGGCAGTACGGCCAGCCCAATCCGTACCAGACCGGACAGTTCGGGCAGCCGGGCCCCTACGGCCAGCAACCACCGGGCGGTTACGACCCGTCCCAGCAGTTCGGCGGGTACCCGGGCTATCCCGGCGGCGCCGTGCCACCGAAGAAGAAGAGCCCCCTGCCGTGGATCCTCGGCGGCGTCGGTGTCCTGGTCATCGGGGCGATCGTGCTCGTCATCGCGCTCTTCGGGGCCAGCGGCGGGGGCGGCAGCGACCCGCGTCAGGTGGCGGAGGCGTTCGTCAGCTCGGTGAACAACAAGAAGCCGATGGACGACGGCATGGTCTGCGACAGCTACAAGGCGAGGGTCAAGCAGATGACGGAGGGCAGTAAGAACCTGCCCGACGGGATCTCGCCCGAGGACAAGAAGCGGTTCGAGGACTCGATGAAAAACATGTCCATGAAGGCTTCACTCGGTTCGGTGACCACGTCCGGGGACACCGCGAAGGCCGAGGTGAACACCGAGCTGGACATGGGTATGGGCAAGCCCTTCCAGACCAAGCTCACGCTGGACATCAAGAAGGAGAGCGGCGACTGGAAGCTCTGCGGGTTCGGCGGCATGGGCATCTGAGGGGCTGACGAGTAGAACCACGGCGCCCGGCCACTCGCTCGGGGTGGTCGGGCGCCGGCTCTTTACCAAACCTGATCGGCCCTCATCGGGTCATCCTGCCGCCTTTTCCTTGCCAGGTAAGGGGTGTACCAGGTACGGCGTCGCCGCGGCAGCGTCGGCTCAGCCGCGACTGGGGCGTCGCTGCGGGCGCGGCGGCACCACCCCATCGGCCAGGCGGCGGGCGGTGAGCAGGAACGCGGTGTGCGCCTGCATCCGGTGCTCGGGTCGCACCGCCAGGCCCACCACGTGCCAGGGCCGCAGCAACGTTTCCCACGCCTGCGGTTCGGTCCAGCACTGCTGTTCCCGCAACGCCTCGGTCACGCGGGACAGCTGCGTGGTGGTCGCCACGTACACCACCAGCACACCACCGGGAACCAGCGCACGGGACACCGGTTCCAGCACGTCCCAGGGGGAGAGCATGTCGAGGATCACCCGGTCGACCTCGCCGGTGTGCGTAGCGACGTCGCCGACGTGCAGCGTCCAGTTCGGTGGCCGCTCACCGAAGAACCGCTCCACGTTGCGCACGGCGTGCTCGGCGTGGTCCGCGCGCACCTCGTAGGAGGTGACGCTGCCCTTCTCCCCCACCGCCCGCAGCAGCGAGCAGGTCAGTGCGCCCGAGCCGGCGCCGGCTTCGAGCACCCGCGCGCCGGGGAAGACGTCGCCCCACATCACGATCTGCGCGGCGTCCTTCGGGTAGATGACCTGGGCGCCGCGCGGCATGGAGAGCACGTAGTCGGCCAGCAGCGGGCGCAGGGCGAGGAACTGGGTGCCGCCGGCGGAAGTGACCACCGAGCCCTCCGGGGCACCGATCAGGTCGTCGTGCGCCAGCACCCCGCGATGGGTGTGGTACTCCCCGCCGGGTTCCAGCACGACCGTGTAGCGCCGGCCCTTGGGGTCGGTCAACTGCACCCGGTCGCCGGGCCGGAACGGGCCGCTGGCAGTGCTCACGCGCGTCGAACCTCCACGTCCTTGACCATCATCACCCGATTCGCCGGTTCGCCTCCGGCCAGCGCGCCATCGTCGCAGACGGGCCGCGGGCGGGCGAAATCGCGGCCGTTACCGGCCCAGGGCGGCGCGCAGGTCCTCCCGGCGCAGCACCCCGGCAGGTCGGCCCTCGGCGTCGACCACCAGGAACTGGAACGCGGCGGTGGTGCCGACCCGGTCGGCGACCTCTTCCCCGGGGTCGGAGTCCAGTAGCACGGTCTCCGGCCGGATGGGTTCGGCGGCGCGTTCGGCGGGGGCCAGCGGGGACACCGCGGCGAGCGCGGTCGCGGCCTTCTGGTCGAGCAGCCCGGCGGCCACCCCGTCGGCGCGCACCAGCACCACGCCCCGCCCGGCGGAGGCGGCGAGCGCGTCGGCGACCGGGCTCTCGGCCGGCAGCTGCAGCACGGGCCGCACCAGGTCGGCCAGACGCACTCCGTCCGGCCACCGCCGTCGTTGCTCGGACAACAGCTCGGCGCCCGCGCCGACCACGATGAACCAGGCCATCAGGACGCACACGCCCAGCCGCAGCCAGCGGTCCTCGGCCCCGGCGGCCAGCCCGGCCGCGGCCCACCAGGCCAGGCCCGCGGCCACCACGCCGGCGCCGACCACCCCGGCCCGGGTACCGGTGCCGCGCCGGCCGGTCACCGCCCACACCCCGGCGCGCAGCATCCGGCCGCCGTCCAGCGGGAGTCCGGGCAGCAGGTTGGAGGCGGCTACCAGGCCGTTGGCCACCGCCGTCTGCAGCACCAGCAGCGCCAGCGGCGTTCCGGGCTCCAGGAGGAAGAACACGCCCAGCGGGAGCACGGTGAGCACCACCGACACCAGGGGGCCGGCCGCGGCCACCACGCCCTCCTGCCGGGGCTGGCTGGGGGTGCGGGCCACCTCGGTCAGGCCGCCGAGCAGGTAGAGCCGGACCCGGTGCACGGGCAGGCCGAGCCGCAGCGCCACCAGGCAGTGCCCCAGCTCGTGCAGCAGCACCGAGAGCGCCAGCAGCACGGCGAACGCCACGGCCAGCGCGAACGCGGTGCCGATGCCGGCGCTCGGCAGCAGCCGCTCCACGAGCGGGACGTAGAGCAGCACGATGACCGCCGCACCGAACCACCAGGACGGCGCGAGCAGGATCGGCACACCGGACACCCGGCCCAGCACGAGACCGCCGATCGGCGGCGTCGGCTGGTGCGCGCGGCTGGCGGTGGCCATGGGGAAAGCGTATTCGGCCAGGTGTGGGGTCATGGTGACGCGCGGCGTGGTCCTCCCCGGAAGTGTCCGCGTGCTCCCCTAGGGTGCGGCCCATGTCGGAGTTGGCTCGGGAGGTCGTGTCGGTGGGAACCGCGGGAGTGGAGTCGGTCGGCACCCCCGTCTCGAGCCCCCCGGACGCTTCGGCCCCGCCCCGCCGTCCGGCCCTCTCCCCTTCCCGGGCCAGCGACTTCAAGCAGTGCCCGCTGCTCTACCGGTTCCGGGTGGTGGACCGGCTTCCCGAGAAGCCAACCAAGGCGCAGGTGCGCGGCACGGTGGTGCACGCGGTGCTGGAGCGGCTGTTCGGTCTGCCGGCTGCCGAGCGGGTGCCCGACCGCGCCCACGCGTTGCTCGAGCCGGCCTGGCGAGAGGTGCGCGAGACCCGCCCCGAGCTGGCCGAACTGTTCGCCCGCGCCGAGGACGTCGAGGCCGAGGTGGCCGAGTGGCTGGGCTCGGCGCGAGGGTTGCTGGACGCCTACTTCGGGCTGGAGGACCCGCGCCGGCTGGAGCCGGAGGCGTGCGAGCTGCTGGTGGAGACCGAGCTCGACTCGGGGGTGCTGCTGCGCGGGTACGTCGACCGGTTGGACGTGGCACCCACCGGGGAGATCCGCGTCGTGGACTACAAGACCGGCGCGGCGCCGCGCGAGATCGGCGAGGCCAAGGCGTTGTTCCAGATGAAGTTCTACGCCCTGGTGCTGTGGCGGACCCGCGGCGTGGTGCCACGCCAGCTGCTGCTGATGTACCTGGCGGACGGGCAGGCGCTGGCGTACCGGCCGGAGGAGGGCGAACTGCGGCGCTTCGAGCGGACGCTGGAGGCGATCTGGGGAGCCATCCTGCGGGCCGGGCGCACCGGAGACTTCCGCCCCAACCCGAGCCGGCTGTGCGACTGGTGCGACCACAAGGCGTTCTGCCCGGCCTTCGGCGGGACGCCGCCGGAGTACCCGGGCTGGCCGGACCCGGGCAACGCCGGGACGGAAACGGTGCTGGACCGCGCCGACTGAGCCGCAGGCCGTGCCCGGGCCGAGCGGGCCGGGCGCGCGGCCGGTTGCCGGCTCACGCGGCGGCCGGGCGGGCGGGAACGACGCGCTCCTGCCGGGTGCGGCGGTGCATGCCGGCGATGATCCAGGCGTAGAGCGGCAGGATCACGAGGTTGGCCAGGAACAGGTACCACGGGGCGTCGCCGGCGGAGCCGTCGATACCGAGCAGGCCGGCCGCGGCGGTGATGAGGAAGACCATGAGGTTGCCGACGGCGTGCAGGGCGATGCCCGCCTCCAGGCCGCCGGTCCGGACGGTGAGCCAGCCCAGCACGACCGCGTAGAGCATCAGGTCGGCGGCGCCCCAGACCTGGCTGATCGAGTGCAGCACGACGAAGACCAGGCCGCCGGCGACGATGCCCGGCCACGGGGTGCGGAACCACGCGCCGAACGCCTGGATGAACCATCCGCGGGCCAGGTACTCCTCGGCCGCGGCCTGCAGCGGGACGGTGACCACCAGCACGGCCGCGCTGAGCCCGAACCGGGGCCAGCCCACCCAGCCGCCGGTCGGCTCGGCCGGGGCGGCCTCGCCGTCCAGCACCGTCGCCAGCACGGCGAGCAGCACCAGCGACACCACCATCATCGGGATGGCGACGAGTAGGCAGCGCAGCAGCCACCGCCACCGCAGGTGCCCGACCACCGAGGACACCGTGCCGGGCCGGCGACGCTGCACGAGCCGGGCGGCGAGGAACACCACCGGGATCACGGCGGCGATGGACAGCAGGTTGGTCGCGACCTCCCACAGCGGGTCGGCGAACCACCGCTCCCCTTCCGGGGTGGCCGGCACTCCGACACTGACGGCGAGCACCGTCGCCGCCAGCAGAACGACGATCATGCCGAGCAGCCAGCCGAGCGCCACGACCACCGTGCCGAGCAGCGGCCGCCACCAGCGATGCGCGGGCACCCGGGCCAGCTGGTCGTAGCGGGCTCCCGCGGGAGCTGGCCACGCCCGCGGCTCGGCGGTGCCGGTCTCTGCCGCCACGGGTCCAGCACCCCACGGCGGGCGAGGCCGCTCGCTCCACTCGGACATATCGACAGTCTGCGAGGCGTTTCGGGGACGCGCGGCCGGAATGCTTCACCCATTCGATGGCTGACTCGTTACCCCTCGTGTGGGAGCCCCGGCCGTTAGACATTGCGCAGCGTCGTCGCTACAGCTGTGCCTTTCCGCCGGCCGCGGCATGCCGCTGGCCACGCCCTCCCGGGTTACCCCGACGGTGGGCCACCCCACGCCGGGGGTGACCCACCACACAGCCGGCTACAGCCGGCAGGAGCGGATGTCGGAGGCCAGCACCGCCTTCGCGCCGAGCGCGGCGAGCTTGTCCATCACGGCGTTGGCCTCCCGCCGCAGCACCATCGAGCGCACCGCGACCCAGTCCGGGTCGGCCAGCGGCGCCACGGTCGGCGACTCCAGGCCCGGCGTGAGCTCGATCGCGGCCTCCAACAGCCGGCGCGGGCAGTCGTAGTCCAGCATCAGGTACTGCTGGGCGAAGACGACGCCCTGCAGCCGCGCGGCGAGCTGCGCCTTCTCCGGGGTGTCCGGCGCGGCGGCGTCCTGCTCGATGAGCACCGCCTCGGAGCGGCAGATCGGCTCGCCGAACGCCACCAGGTTGTGCTGGCGCAGGGTGCGGCCGGAGCCGACCACGTCGGCGATGGCGTCGGCCACGCCGAGCTGCACCGAGATCTCCACCGCCCCGTCCAGCCGGATCACCTCGGCGTCCACCCCGTGCCGGGCCAGGTCGGTGCGCACCAGCCGGGGGTAGGCGGTGGCCACCCGGGCGCCGTCGAGGTCGGTCACCTTCCAGTCGTGGCCGGCCGGGGCGGCGTAGCGGAAGGTGGACCCGCCGAAGCCGAGCGGGAGCCGCTCGGCCACCGAGGCGCCGGACTCCAGGTACAGGTCACGGCCGGTGATGCCCAGGTCCAGCTCGCCGGAGCCGACGTAGATGGCGATGTCCTTGGGGCGCAGGAAGAAGAACTCGACCTCGTTGACCGGGTCGAGGACGGTGAGGTCGCGCTGCTCATGGCGCTGCCGGTACCCCGCCTCGACCAGCATCTCCGACGCCGGTCCGGCCAACGTCCCCTTGTTGGGCACGGCGACACGCAACATGGCAGTTCGCTCCCGGTTGTCGGTCAGGTGAGCGGCGGGCTCACAGGTAGCGGTAGACGTCGTCGAGGGTGAGGCCGCGGCCGAGCATCAGGACCTGCACGCGGTAGAGGAGCTGGGAGATCTCCTCGGCCAGCGCCTCGTCCGACTCGTGCTCGGCGGCCAGCCACACCTCGCCGGCCTCCTCGAGCACCTTCTTGCCCTGGGCGTGCACGCCCGCGTCCAGCGCGGCAACGGTGCCCGACCCGGCCGGACGCGTCTCGGCCCGCTCGGTGAGCTCGGCGAACAGCTCGTCGAACGTCTTCACAGGGCACGATCCTTCCATCCCGTTTGCGGTGGACCCCAGTGGCCCCCGGGCCTCCCGCCAGGCGGGACGGGTGCTACCGGACGCCACCCGGACGGAGGCAACGACGTCGGGCCGGATCCCACCGACCAGCCGGTGCGGGCCGGCCCCGGCCCTCACCGCCCGGTCGACCGGGGGCCGCGGCGGCGGGAGCGAGGGTGTTGCGCACCCGGCGGATCGCCGGCGGCCGCCTCGGCCGTGGCCGGCAGTACCTGCTCGGCCGTGCGGAGGCGGTTGGCCCACAGACTGGTCATGGTGACGATGCCGAGGATGAGGACGATCACGACCATGGACAGCCAGGTCGGCACGTCCGGGACCACGGGCCAGATGTCGTGTGCCCAGTGCAGCGCGAGCTTGACGCCGATGAAGGCCAGGATGAGGGCGAGCCCGTAGTCGAGGTGGGCCAGCTTGCTCACCGCGCCCTGCAGGACGAAGTACAACGCGCGCAGTCCGAGCAGGGCGAAGGCGTTGGTGGTGAAGACGAGGAACGGGTCCTCGGTGATACCGAACACGGCGGGCACGGAGTCGACCGCGAAAACCACGTCGGTGACGAAGACCGCCACCACGACCAGGGCCAGCGGGGTCAGGGCGCGGCGACCGCCCTCCCGCACCGTCATCTCCGGGCCCCGGTAGTCGTCGGTGACCGGCATCAGCCGACGGAGCAGCCGGACCGAGCGCATCCGCGAGACGTCCACCTCGCGTACCTCGCCGGACAGCGCGTCGCGGAAGATCTTGACCGCGGTGGCCACCAGGATCGCGCCGAAGACGAGGAAGGTCCAGTCGAAGGCGTAGAGCATGGCGGCGCCCAGGGCGATGAAGATGCCGCGGAGCACGAGCGCGCCGATGATGCCGTACAGCAACACGCGCTGCTGGAGCCGCGGCGGCACCGCGAAGGCGGACAGCAGGAGCATGAAGACGAAGAGGTTGTCCACCGACAGCGACTTCTCGACCACGTAACCGGTGAGGAACTCCACGGCCTGCGTGGTGCCGAAGTCCCACCACAGGTAGAGCCAGAAGACCAGTGGAAGCGCGACGTAGAACGCCGACCAGAGCAACGCCTCCCGCATCCGGACCTCGTGCGGCCGGCGGGTGATGAGGAAATCCAGCGCCAGCAAAACCACCAGGACAACCAGGCTGGCCGCCCACAGCAGCGGGGTCCCGACGGTTTCGTAGCGGGCCGCCTCGGGCATCAGGGTGGCGGTCACGGCCACGGGTCCTCCTCGGTCGCTTTCGCTCGTCCGAGGTCTCCTTCACCCGTTGCCGGGCGACCGTCCGGGGGCGCGCGGCGCGCCCGTACTGACCGGACCGGTCCGTTGGGAAGTACTCCCCTCGCGTGCCGAGGGTAGGTGAACCGTCGCCGGACCCGCCATCCCGCACCCCGCACCCTGGCGCATTTTGCCTGGTCAGGTAGCCAGTCCGAGCGTCTCAGTCGGGCAGCAGGGCGGCCAGCTCGGCCAGGTCGACCCCCACCAGGGAGTCACGTGGGACGCGGCGCTCACCGGCCTCGACGGGCACCTCGCAGGGGACGACGAGGACCGTGCAGCCGGCCGCGACGGCGGCGGCGACCCCGGTCGGGGAGTCCTCCACGGCGACGCAGGCGGCCGGGTCGACGCCGAGCAGGCGGGCGGCCCTGAGGTAGGGCTCGGGCTGCGGTTTGTTCCGCCCGTCCACCTCGTCGCCGCACACCGTGACCTGGAAGAACTCCCGGCCGAGGGTGTCCAGGCAGATCTCGGTGAGCTCCCGCTCGGTGGAGGTCACCAGGGCCATCGGCACCCCGGTCGCGCGCAGGGCGGTCAGCGTCTCCAGGGCACCGGGCCGCCAGGGGACACCGGCCCGGAAGACCTCCTTGGTGCGCTCGCGCAGCCACGTGCCCGCCTCGGTGAGGGCGTCCGGGGTGGGGTCGAGCCCGAGCTCGGCGAAGAGCATGCGCAGGGTGGCGGTCATGTTCGAGCCCACCATCGCCTCGCGGGTCACCGGGTCGAGCCGGCCGCCGAGCCGCTCGGCGAGCTCGTAGAGCGGCACGTCCCACAGCTTCTCGCTGTCCAGCAGCGTGCCGTCCATGTCGAACAACACGGCGGCCGGCATCCGAAGCGGCTCAACGGTCTCGCTCACGGCAGCTGACCTGGGCGTCATTCCGCGGTGCCTCCTGCTTGGCCCCGGCCCGGGACCCATCCGGTACAGATTCGGTACAAAAGCGCGTCGTCGACGAGGCTACGGGTTGGCACCACGGCATCCGGCCAGTACTCGAGGTAGGTGTTCAAGGTCACGGTCGGTATCACGTGCCCCATGGCGAGCTGCACGTGCTTCACGTTTACGCCCCCGTAGATCAGTGCCGAGGTGATCTCCGAGGCCACCCTGTACCACCAGCCCGGGACGGTCGCGCCCGAGTCGGAAATGACGTTGCCCGATGGCCGCACCACGGTGGTGTCGCACGGTCTCCTACAACACCACGTATCGGTCCGCCAACACGAGGACCTGGCCCTGCGGTACGGTCCGGAGCCCAAGGCCGGGCCTGCGGAGGCAAGCCCCACCACGGATTCACAATCCGGCGACGATCCGGTCGATCGCCTTGCCGAGCTTGGCGTACTTCTCGGTGTAGAGCACCGGGAAGACACCGGGTGGGTCAGCGGGACGTTGGGGGTCCACGTAGTCGGTGCCCAGGTTGCAGAACACCACGACGATGTAGTTACGCTTGTCCTTGCCGCGCAAGGACTTCACGATGCCCGCGTCGCTGCCGGTCGTGTCGACCCAGCCGGTCTTGTGGGCGAACGTCACCTCAGCGGCGGCGTTGCACGGCCGGACGTCGCGGTCGTAGACAGCATCGCCGACGGTTACCGTGCCATCGGGCTTGATCCAACGCTGCGGCGTCACCTGCGGGATGCCCGGGGCAGGGTAGTCACGACCACACCAGTTGGTGGTCGAGAGCATCTCGTTGTGGCCCTGGTCGCCCAGGGTCTTCAGGAGGAACCGTCGGGACGAGGCGCTCAGCACGTCCCTGGTGACCGGCTTGCCGTTCTCGGTAGTCCACAACGTGCCGGGGCCGCCGTTGATCAGCAACAGCAACTTCGCGGTGTCGACGCCGCTCATGTTCGAGCCGATCCAGCGTCCGCCGTTGCCAGGGTTGGTGCCGGTGACCATGAGCGTGGGCATGCCGAGGTCGGCGAAGGTCTTGTTGATCTCGTCCCACGCCTTGAGGTCGTGGATCATCTTGATCAGCGCGCAGGCTGACTCGTTCTGCGACTTGGTGATCATCTCGTCGAAATGCTGGCGGATCTTCTTGACCGACTTGCCGCCGCAGGACGACCGGACCGGGTCGGGGTCGTAGACGTAGTCCGCGTCGAGGTCCACCCGTCCCTGGTCAGCGAGCCGGAGCACACCGAAACCGACCATCAGCTTGAGCACCGAGGCTGGGTACGGTGAGGAGAAGTCGATCGGCGCGTTCTCCCTGCCCGGGAGGACGTCCCTGGTTCCCTTGCCGCCGTTGAGGTCCCATTCGGTGTCGTCCCACCACCGGTAACGGACCTCGTCGGTGGACAGGCTCTTCTTGTTCAACGGCACCACGACGCCGTTCGGATACTGCGGGCTGAGCAACACGTTCGCCATCGAGACCGGACGCCCGACGTCGTCGAGCTCGATCACCGCCGCGTCCATGTTCGGTGTTTGGTGTAATGGCTTCGGGTCGGCGGCGGGTGTCACCCTCCGTGCCAGCTCCTCCGCGGTGTAGTCGTATTTTTCCGGCGCACCCGCCCGGGAGACCCGACCACCCGGCTCCGGGGGAGTCAGGTCGATCACGTCCTTGAAGTTCTGCGCGACGATCGCGCTCCGCAACTCCTGGGCGAGTCGCCCACTGTTGTCTGCCTGGCCACTGCCGGTCGCCGCCGGCGTCATCCCGCCGGCCGCGATCAGGCTGGTCGCGAGCACGACGAACGCGCGTCTGAGCATGCGGTTCACCCTAGGTGGCTCCCGCAGAACATGGGAGCAGAAGACTTTAGTCTGCCGCTGTGACCTCCACCAGCAGGATGTACACGATGTGGTCCGGTCCAGTCCGACGCTCGACGTGAAGCTGTCTGATTTTTCCATCAGGTGGAGCTTCCGGCTCCCGGCCTCCGCACGCTGCTGTCGCAGGCCCCGCATGCCTGTGGTCGCAAGCACCGACCCCCGCCTCGGCACCAGTGCGGCGCCGTCGAGGTTACGTGCACTCCGGATTCGGGCTCGGTCCGGTACAGCCGTATCCCAGGTCACCGTCTGCGCCACATGGTCCAGCATCGGATCGACGTTTTGGCGTGTTTCCGTTCGTATATCGCGCAATTTACCAGGAAAGGGACTCGAAGGGTGTCACTCACCGTGCGTGTCGATATGATCATGCTCCGCAAGGTCCTTTGACCGAGCTAGCTGAGAGGTGAGAGCGAAAAGTGCCGCCGCACAAGATGTTTCGAGTCCTGGCAGTGACGTTGTCGGCAGCGGGCCTGGGTCTGACGTTCGCCCAGGGCGCGCACGCCGCAGCATTACCGCACGCCACGCCAGCGGCCGAGGCGTCATACCTGACGAACGTGGTTCATGCGCCCAAGAATCCGTTCGAGAACCTGAAGCTGGACGGGCTGACGGCCAAGTACCACTTCATGTGTCCGGCCGGACACTGCGTGGACTACTGGTCACTGGTGCTGACCGACGACCTGGCTGCAAAGCCTTACCAGGGCGGGGAATTCTTCCTCTACGCGCCGGACAGCGGCGAGTTCGGCTGGTTCCTGGTGACCGACATCGTGCAGCGCACGGTCAGCGGCCCCTACCAGGTGCAGATCATCGACACCGAGTTCCTCCGGTCACATCCGCGAGTCGAGGTGCGGTACGGCAATCCGGACCGGCCCGAGCAGGCCCGCGTGATCGCCTCCGCCAGCCAGGCGAAGTGATCGCGCGTATGCGGAGGATCAGGCCGCTGCTGGTCAGATGACGAGCACGGGACAACCGGAAGTCCCCGCCGCGGCGGGGACTTCCGGTTGTCCGACGCGGCCCGCTCGTGGGCGGGTATCACTGCCTGGCTAGGTGAGAACCAGGACGCCTCGGGACAACTCCGACTTCGCCTGCAAGCGAGCAGCCCCGACCCGTGGCCGACAAACTACGTGTTGAAGTACTTGGCCTCGGGGTGGTGGGCGATCAGCGCGTCCGTGGACTGCTCGGGGTGCAGCTGGAACTCGTCCGACAACGCCACACCGATGCGCTCCGGCTCCAGCAGCTCCACGATCTTGCGCCGGTCCTCCAGGTCCGGGCAGGCGCCATATCCCAGCGAGTAGCGGGCACCGCGGTAGCCGAGTTTGAAGAACTCCTCGACCTCCGCGGGATCCTCGGCCGCCACGCTCTCGCCGGAGGACCAGTGCAGCTCCTCGCGTACGCGCTTGTGCCAGTACTCGGCCAACGCTTCGGTGAGCTGCACACCGAGCCCGTGTACCTCCAAATAGTCCCGGTAGGCGTCCTTGGCGAACAGCTCGTTGGCGTAGTCGGCGATGGGTTGTCCCATCGTGACGAGGTGGAAGGAGACGACGTCGACCTCGCCGCCTTCCAGCGCGAGATCGCGTGGCCGGAAGAAATCAGCCAGGCACAGCCGGCGATCCCGGCGCTGTCGTGGGAAGGTGAACCGGCAACGTTCCCCCGCGTCCGGCCGCGGAGCATCCAGTACCACCAGCGACTCGCCCTCGGCCACACAGGGGAAATAGCCGTAGACCACCGCGGCGTGGGCGAGCACGCCCTCGGTGGCCAACCGCTCCAGCCAGTACCGCAGCCGCGGCCGGCCCTCGCTCTCGACCAGTTCCTCGTAGCTGGGTCCGTTGCCACCGCGGGCGCCCCGCAGCCCCCACTGCCCCATGAAGGTGGCGCGCTCGTCCAGCAGGGCCGCGTAGTCGGCCACGGGAATTCCCTTGTGCACGCGGGTGCCCCAGAACGGCGGTTGCGGGATGGGCACGTCGACCGCGACGTTCGAGCGAGCCGGGAGGTCCTCGGGTTCGGCGGTGGCGGCCTGCCGCCGCGCCTCGGCGATGCGCAGCGACCGCTCGCGCCGGGCCTTGCGCTCGGCTCGCTTGGCCAGCTCGCGGTCATCGGCCTCGACCGACCCGCCCTGCTTGCGGGTCATGATCGCGTCCATCAGCCGCAGGCCCTCGAAGGCGTCGCGGGCGTACCGCACGTCCCCGCGGTAGAGCTCCGACAGGTCGTTCTCCACGTAGGAGCGGGTCAGCGCGGCACCGCCGAGCAGCACCGGCCAGCGCTGGGCCACCCCTCGGGAGTTCATCTCCTCGAGGTTCTCCTTCATGATCACCGTCGACTTGACCAGCAGGCCGGACATGCCGATCGCGTCCGCGTCGTGCTCGCCGGCCGCCTGCAGGATCGCCGAGATCGGCTGCTTGATGCCGAGGTTGACCACCTCGTAGCCGTTGTTGGACAGGATGATGTCGACCAGGTTCTTGCCGATGTCGTGCACGTCGCCCTTGACCGTGGCCAGCACGATCCGGCCCTTGCCGCGGGAGTCCGCCTTCTCCATGTGCGGCTCGAGGTGGGCCACGGCGGCCTTCATCACCTCCGCGGACTGCAGCACGAACGGGAGCTGCATCTGCCCGGAGCCGAACAGCTCACCCACCGTCTTCATGCCCGACAGCAGGG
This sequence comes from Longimycelium tulufanense, assembly GCF_014645795.1. Taxonomy (GTDB): domain Bacteria; phylum Actinomycetota; class Actinomycetes; order Mycobacteriales; family Pseudonocardiaceae; genus Longimycelium; species Longimycelium tulufanense. Next base: position 36,158 of record NZ_BMMK01000017.1, read on the forward strand.
TGTCGTTGATGATCTCCAGGGCCGGGCGTTCGCGGAGCGCGGCCTGCAGGTCGTCCTCCAGGCCGTTGCGTTCCCCGTCGACGATGCGCCGCTCCAGCCGTTCGAACAGCGGCAGCGCGGCCAGCTCCTCGGCCCGGCTCGCCCGCGAGGAGGCGGCGGTCACCCCCTCGAACAACGCCATGAACCGCTGGAGCGGGTCGTAGCCGTCGCGACGCCGGTCGTAGACCAGGTCCAGGGCGACCCGGCGCTGCTCGTCGGGGATGCGCGACATCGGCAGGATCTTGCTGGCGTGCACGATCGCGGTGTCCAGGCCCGCTTGCTCGCACTCGTGCAGGAACACCGAGTTGAGCACCTGCCGGGCGGCGGCGTTCAGCCCGAAGGAGACGTTCGACACGCCGAGCGTGGTGCGGACCTCCGGGTACCGGTGCTTGATCTCGCGGATCGCCTCGATGGTCTCGACGGCGTCGCGGCGCACCTCCTCCTGCCCGGTGGAGATGGGAAAGGTCAGCGCGTCGACGATGATGTCCTCGGTGCGCATGCCCCACTTGCCGGTGATGGTCTCCACCAGCCGGCTGGCCACCCGCACCTTCCAGTCGCGGGTGCGGGCCTGCCCCTCCTCGTCGATGCACAATGCCACCACTGCGGCGCCGTGCTCGGCGACCACCTCCATCGTCCGCTGGAACCGGGAGCCGGGGCCGTCGCCGTCCTCGTAGTTCACCGAGTTGACCGCGCACCGCCCGCCCAGCCGCTCCAGGCCGGCGCGCAGCACGTCGGGTTCGGTGGAGTCGAGCATGATCGGCAACGTGGAGGCGGTGGCCAACCGCCCGGCCAGCTCGCCCATGTCGGCCACGCCGTCGCGCCCGACGTAGTCCACGCACAGGTCGATCATGTGCGCGCCGTCGCGGGTCTGCTGGCGGGCGATCTCCACGCAGTCCTCGTACCGGCCGGCCAGCATGGCCTCCCGGAACGCCCTGGAGCCGTTGGCGTTGGTGCGCTCACCGATCATCAGCACGCTGGAGTCCTGCCGGAACGGCACCGCCTGGTACAGCGACGACACGCCCGGTTCGGGGCGGGGCCGGCGCGGCGGCGGGGCCAGCTCGCGCACCGCCTCCCCCAGTTGCCGCACGTGTTCGGCGGTGGTGCCGCAGCAGCCGCCCACCAGCCGGGCGCCGAACTCGGTCACGAAGGCGGCCAGTGCCTCGGCCAGTGCCTCCGGACGCAGCGGATAGACCGCCCCCTCCGGCCCCAGTTCCGGCAGGCCCGCGTTCGGCATCACCGACAGCGGGATGCGCGCGTGCTTGGCGAGCTGCCGCAGATGCTCGCTCATCTCCGCCGGCCCGGTGGCGCAGTTCAGCCCGATCAGGTCCACACCCAGCGGCTCCAGCGCGGTCAGTGCCGCCCCGATCTCGGTGCCCAGCAGCATGGTTCCGGTGGTCTCCACCGTCACCTGGGCGATGATCGGCACCCGCACGCCCTCGGCCGCCATGGCCCGCTGGGCGGCGATCACCGCGGCCTTGGCCTGCAGGATGTCCTGGCAGGTTTCCACCAGCACCGCGTCGACACCACCGACCAGCAGGCCGCGCACCTGCTCTTCGTAGGCGTCGCGCAGGGCGACGAAGGCCACGTGCCCCAGCGTCGGCAGCTTGGTGCCCGGTCCCACCGAGCCGAGCACGAACCGCGGCCGGCCCGGCTCGGCGAACTCGTCGGCGGTTTCCCGCGCCAGGCGCGCCCCGGCCTCGGCCAGCTCGCGGATCCGGTCGGCGATGTCGTACTCGGCCAGGTTGGCCAGGTTGGCGCCGAAGGTGTTGGTCTCCACGGCGTCCGCCCCGACCGCCAGGTAGCCGCGGTGCACCGCCCGCACGACATCCGGCCGGGTGACGTTGAGGATCTCGTTGCAGCCCTCCAGCCCCGCGAAGTCGTCCAGGGTCAACGGCTGCGACTGCAGCATCGTGCCCATCGCGCCGTCGGCGACCACAACGCGCTCGGCCAGGGCATCCAGCAGCGGTGACGACCAACACTCGGCCATGCGGTCCAGGGTAGGGCGTGACCGGGGGTCCGCGGCCCGGCCGGACAGCCGCGTACCACGGGCTGGGACGGCCGGAGCATCGGGCCGGTGGCAGCCGAGGCGACCGCTCGGGTCGTAGGCTTGCGCAGTGACCGATCCCGACCAGCGCCATGGACCCGGACCTGCCGAGCGTACGGCTGACCTGCCGACCCTCACCGACCCGGTTCTGGTGGCGGCGTTCGAGGGTTGGAACGACGCCGGTGACGCCGCGAGCACCGCGATCGAGCACCTGCAGCTCACCTGGGACGCGACGCCGCTGGCCGAGATCGACCCGGACGACTACTACGACTTCCAGGTCACCAGGCCGTCGGTGCGGATGGTGGACGGCATCACCCGCCGCGTGGAGTGGCCGACCACCAGGCTGGCGGTGTGCCGCCCGCCGGGGTCCGCGTTCGACGTCGTCCTGCTGCACGGCATCGAGCCGAACATGCGGTGGCGCAAGTTCTGCGCCGAGCTGCTGGAGCACGTGGAGCGGCTGGGCGTGACCACCGTGGTGACCCTGGGCGCGATGCTCGTGGACACCCCGCACACCAGGCCCGTCCCGGTGACCGGCACCGCCTACGACGCCGCCTCGGCCGCCCGGTTCGGGCTGCAACGCTCGCAGTACGAGGGGCCCACCGGGATCGTGGGCGTGTTCCAGGACGCCTGTGTACAGGCGGGTGTGCCGGCGATCTCGTTCTGGGCGGCCGTACCGCACTACGTGTCCAACCCGCCCTCGCCCAAGGCCACGCTGGCCCTGCTGCACCGGGTGGAGGAGGTGCTCGACCTGGAGGTGCCGCTGGGCGCGCTGCCCGAGCAGGCCGAGGACTGGGAGAAGACCGTCAGCGAGATGGCCGAGGAGGACGAGGACGTCCGCAACTACATCCGGGCCCTGGAGGAGCGCGGGGACGCCGAGATCCGGCTGACCGAGGCCAGCGGTGAGGACATCGCCGCCGAGTTCGAGCGGTACCTGCGCCGGCGCGGCCGACGCGGTGGAGGCGGTCCCGGCCCCGGTCCACGATGAGGCCGGGCGCCGGTCCCTGGGCGCGGCGACTGCCCGTTCTCGGGCTGTACGCGGGTGGCTTCCTGGGCCCCTTCGGCGGTGGTGTCGTCGCGTCGATGCTGCCCGAGCTGGGCGGCGACTTCGGTGTGTCGCCGGGGACGGCGGCGCTGTCGTTAACCGCCTACCTCGTGCCGTTCGGCGTGGTGATGCTCTTCTCCGGCACGCTCGGCGAGCGGTGGGGGCCGCGGCGGGCGGTACGGGTGGCCTATGTCACCTACGTCGTGGTGTCGGCGGTGTGCGCGCTGGCCACGACGTTCGACGTTTTCCTGGTCGGCCGCGCCGTGCAGGGCGTGGCCAACGCGTTCACCACGCCGCTGCTCCTGGCCGCGTTGGCGGCGGTGACGCCGACGGAGCGGCTCGGGCGCGCGCTGGGCTGGTTCGCCTCGCTGCAGGCGGCCGGCCAGACCTCGGCGCCGCTACTGGGTGGCCTGGCCGCCGAGGTCTCCTGGCGGTGGGCGTTCGTCGGGGTGGCCGGGATCGCCGCGGCGCTGGCCGTGCTGGGACTGCCGCCGGGCACCGGGGAGCGGGCCGCGGGGGCCACCGCCAGCCTGTGCTCGGCGTGGCGGCCGGCGGTACTGCGGGCGGGCGTGGTGGCGCTGGTCGGCTGGGGCTGTCTGGGCGGGCTGTCGTTCCTGGTCGCGATGCGGTTGGACGACGAGTTCGCGCTGGGTGCGGCCGGGCGGGGCCTGCTGCTCACCGGCTACGGGGTGGTCGGGCTGCTGACCGCCCGCCTGGTCGGGCGGGCCATCGACCGGTTCGGGGCGCGCCGGTGCGTGTTGGCCGGCGCGGCGTCGGGGGTCATGTTGCTGGTGGTGGTCGGTTCCGCGCCCTGGCTGCCGGTGGTCGGGCTGGCCTGGGCCGGTACCGGCGCGGCGACACAACTGATCCTGGTGGGTCTCAACGCCCTGGTGTTGGCCGGGTCGGCGGGAAACCGAGGCGGCGCGGTGTCGGTTGTACAGGCGTTGCGGTTCCTCGGAGGTGCGGCTTCGCCGGCCGTGTTCGTGCCGGTCTACCTCCCGCATCCCACGGCGGCCTTCCTGCTGCCGGCTGCCGTGCTGGCGGTCGTCGCCCCGCTGTTGCTCCCCCGCCCCGCCGCGATGGCCGTCCGGCAGCCCGCTGAGCGGTCGAGGACGTCCTGACGGCCCAGGACACCCTTCACGATGGGTGGGCGCGTCGGCGCCGGCCGTCAAGCGACCGGGCAGGTGGTCGGGCAAAGATCCAACGATGGGCGTAATCCGCATGCGATCGGCCGGGAGGTGGGCGACCATCGAGGCGGGTGCGCTGCCCCGCAGGGATTCGCCATTGGGCCGGTGACCTGCCAGAACCTCCCAGGTCTCGAGTTGAGGTCGAGACTCAAGGGTCTCGACCTCAACTCGAGAGTGAGATCAACGTCGCGATCTCCACCTCAACTCGAATCGCAGTGCTCCGAGCAGGCAGGACGCACCCGACTCAGCGGGCGACCACGTCGGCCGCGGAGTCCAGAACCTCGATCACCGGGTCCGGCTCCCGCCGCTCCTCCTCGGCGGCGAACTGCGTGTGGTACAGCTCCGCGTACCGGCCCCCGGCCGCGAGCAGCTCGATGTGCCGGCCCCGCTCCACCACGCGCCCGTCCTCCACGACGAGGATCTGGTCGGCGGTGCGGATGGTGGACAACCGGTGCGCGATCACCAGCGCCGTCCGCCCGGCCAACGCCTCGGTGAGCGCGGCCTGCACGGCGAGCTCGGACTCGGAGTCCAGGTGCGCGGTGGCCTCGTCGAGGATCACCACCCGCGGCTGGGCCAGCAGCAGCCGCGCGATCGTCAGGCGCTGCCGCTCCCCGCCGGACAGCCGGTACCCGCGCTCCCCCACGACCGTCTCCGGCCCGTCGGGCAGCGAGCGGACCAGGTCGTCGAGCCGGGCCCGGCGCAGCGCGTCCCACAGCTCGGCGTCGTCGGCGTCCGGCGCCGCATAGCGGAGGTTGGCCGCGATGGTGTCGTGGAACAGGTGCCCGTCCTGGGTCACCACCCCGACGGCCGCACGCAGGTCGGCGGAGCCGAGATCACGCACGTCGACGCCGGACAGCCGCACCGCGCCCGAGTCGACGTCGTAGAGCCGCGGCACCAGCGAGGCGATGGTCGACTTGCCCGCGCCCGAGGGGCCGACCAGCGCCACGACCTGTCCGGGCTCGGCGCGGAAGCTCACCCCGTGCAGCACCTGCTCGCCGCCCCGGGCGTCCAGCACCGCGACCTCCTCCAGCGAGGCCAGCGAGACGCGGTCGGCCGCCGGGTAGGCGAAGCGCACGTCGTCGAACTCGACCGAGACCGGCCCGGCGGGCAGCCGCTCGGGGTCCGGCCGCTCAATGATCATCGGTGGCAGGTCGAGCACCTCGAAGACCCGCTCGAAGGAGACGAGCGCCGTCATCACGTCCACGCGGGCGTTGGCCAGCGCGGTCAGCGGGGTGTAGAGCCGGGTGAGCAGCAGGGCCAACGTCACGACGGTGCCCGCGGCCAGTTCGCCGTGCAGGGCCAGCCAGCCGCCCAGCCCGTAGACCAGGGCGAGCGCCAGCGCCGACACCAGGGTCAGCGATGTCATGAACACCCGGGTGGCCATGGCGTTGCGCACCCCGATGTCGCGCACCCGGGCCGCCCGGACCCCGAACTCGGCGGCCTCCTGCACCGGCCGGCCGAACAGCTTCACCAGGGTCGCGCCCGGCGCCGAGAACCGCTCGGCCATCTGCGTGTTCATCGCGGAGTTGAGGGTGGCCGCCTCCCGCTGCAGGTTGGCGATGCGGCGACCGACCCGTCGGGCGGGTAGCACGAAGACCGGCAGCAGCACCAGCGCGAGCAGGGTCACCTGCCAGGAGAGCGTGATCATGACCCCCAACGCGAGCGCCAGCTGGATCACGTTGGTGACCACGCCGGACAACGACGAGGTGAATGCCCGCTGCGCCCCGATGACGTCGTTGTTGAGCCGGCTGACCAGGGCTCCGGTGCGGGTACGGGTGAAGAAGGCGACCGGCATGCGCTGCACGTGCTCGAACACGGCGCGCCGCAGGTCGTGGATGAGCCCCTCGCCGATCCGCGCCGAGTACCACCGCTCGGTGAGACCCACACCGGCGTCGGCGACCGCGATCGCCGCGATCAGCAGGGCCATCCCCACCACCAGGCCGGCGTCGCGGCCGCCCACGATCGCGTCCACCACGTGGCCGGCGAGCACCGGCGTGGCGACACCGAGGATCGCCGCGATCACGGTGAGCACGAGGAACACCGCCAGCTTCGCCCGGTGCGGGCGGGCGAACGCGAGCACCCGCCGCACGGTTCCCGAGCGAATCTTGCCGGTCGCCTCCCCGCGCCGCGCGGCGCTCATCATCAACATCCAGGTCGATTCCACGCCAGTCCTCCTCGTGCCCCGCCCCGCACACACCCGCGTCCGGGGTGAGGCAACGCCGAGGCGGGCAGAAAGCTTCCCGATCCGCTGTCGGCGATCGGGTCATCTCCCCAGGCAGCGGGCGTGTCGCCGGGAGGATTTTGCGGGAGGCGCACGCACTCGACCACCGGTTTTTCGATCTCGGAAGACGATGATCAGCTACGCGGGGTGGATGCTCGGGTGCGTGTTCCCGCCGGACGGCCAGGAGCGCCGAGCACCAGGCAGGTCCCCCTCGAGCGAGCAGAGCGCGCCACAGCGCGGGCAGATCTCCTGCCGCGGGTCCGGCTACCACGCAACGTCCGGGTGATCGTTGATGCCACGCGACAGGCCACCGTGAGGTCGACCATGGTTAGGTGCCGGTCATGCGGGGAACCGGTTCGGCTCGCTCGCCATCCGGCTACCCCGTCGGGTTTCCCCTTGCCGTCCCGTGTTGTCCGGTCCGTGCCGCGTTTGTTCCCCTTGTCCGGGCCGTGTTCGCGCCGGACACCGGAGGGCAGCCAGCAGCGCGGCGATGTCGCCGCCGCTGTCGGCGCGGCACGAACCCTCGTTCGGCGCCGGCGGAACGCCGAACGAGCGGTCTGGTGCTCAGTCGCCCAGACCCGCGGTCAGCTCCTGCAACCGACGGGCCTGCGCGGCCCGCTCGGCAGCCATCTGCGCCTGGAGGTCGGCCCCGTCGGCGGCGTGCGCGAGCAACGCGAGCGTCTCCCGCACCGCCCCTTCCAGGGGTCGCAACGCGGTGGCGACGATTTCGTCGACCGCGCTGTCCAGTTCGGACAGCGGAACGACGGTATTGGCCAGGCCGATCCGCACCGCCTCCTGCGCGTCGACCCGACGACCGCTGACGCAGATCTCGGCCGCACGGGCGTAGCCGACACATCGCACCAGCGGCAGGGTCCCACCCAGGTCGGGCACGATGCCCAGCCCGGTCTCGGCCATGCACAGCTGGGCATCCTCGGCCAGCACCCGCAGATCGCACGCCAACGCGAGCTGGAACCCGGCGCCGATCGCGTGTCCCTGCACGGCCGCCACGGTCAGCCGTGCCGGGTCGTGCAGCCACGCGAACCCGCGCTGGAACTGCGCGACGGTCGCCTCGATCTGGTCGGCCGGCGCTTTCGCCAGCTGGAACAGGCCGGGGGTTCCCCCCACCCCGTCCACACTGAACAGCCCGCGGTCCAGCCCTGCCGAGAACGACCGGCCCGCGCCGCGCACCACGACGACGCGGACCTTCGCGTCCAGTGCCTCCCCGATCGCCCGCAACGCCTCCCATGTGCGCGGGGTCTGCGCGTTGAGCACTTCCGGACGGTCCAACGTGATAGTTGCCCGTGCCCCCTCGACGTCCAGCCGGACGCCCCCACGGGTCAGCAGATCAGTGTCGATTGTCGAACCCGGCAAGCCGGTCTCCGATTCGATCTTGTTTTCGTCAGTTTGTCACTTCTTCTTGGTACGGGTGGCGCCACCGCGGCCCCGTAGCTGAACACCGGACTCGGTGAGCACACGGTGCACGAACCCGTAGGACCGGCCGGTGTTCTCGGCCAGCGTACGGATGCTCGCACCCTTCTCGTACTTCTTCTTCAGGTCAGCGGCCAGCTTCTCCCGCGCGGCGCCGGTAATGCGGGCGCCCTTCTTCAGGTCAGCTACCATGTCCCGCCTTCCTTCCGAGCAGGTCGGGCCACACTCGAGGCCCCTGTCGCCGCAATGATCGAACACCTAAGCCGCAAACGCCAGGTGATCATGGAAAATCATCGGTGCGTGGTCGCCCGGTTACCGGGCGCAGATCGACAGCTCGTGTGACCGCGGCCACCAGGGCCGGACGCCGGATCCGCCGGTGCCGATCGGCGCAACATCCGCCGCTCGACCGGCCCCGCCCTGCTCAGGCCAGCTGGACCAACTCGAGGTACTCCGCCGACCAGTGATCCTCGGTGCCGTCCGGCAGCAGAATCACCCGTTCCGGCTGCAGTGCCTCCACCGCGCCGGGGTCGTGGGTGACCAACACGACAGCTCCCTCGTACCGGCGCAGGGCGTCCAGCACCTGTTCCCGGCTGGCCGGGTCCAGGTTGTTGGTCGGCTCGTCGAGCAGCAGCACGTTCGCCGCGCTGGAGACGAGACCGGCCAGCGCGAGCCGGGTTTTCTCGCCACCGGAAAGGGTCCCCGCCGGCTGGTCGAGTTGCTCGCCGCGGAACAGGAACGTGCCCAGCAGGTTGCGCAGCTGTTGCTCGGGCGCGTCCGGCGCGGCGTGCCGGATGTTCTGCCAGACGCTGGCCTCGTGGTCCAGCGTCTCGTGCTCCTGCGCGTAGTAGCCGATCCGCAGCCCGTACCCGGGCACCACGCGGCCGGAGTCGGGTTGCTCCATACCGCCCAACAGTCGCAGCAGCGTGGTCTTGCCGGCACCGTTGAGCCCCAGCACGACGACCCGCGAGCCGCGGTCGATCGCCAGGTCGACCCCGGCGAAGACCTCCAGCGAGCCGTAGGACTTGGCCAGTCCCCCGGCGGTGAGCGGGGTGCGGCCGCACGCTGCCGGCTGGGGGAAGCGGATCCGGGCGACCCGGTCAGCCACCCGCTCTTCCTCCAGGTCGGCCAACATCCTGTCGGCGCGCTTGAGCATGTTCTGCGCGGCCACCGCCTTGGTGGCCTTGGCACGCATCTTCTCCGCCTGGGCCCGCAACGCCGACGCCTTCTTCTCGGCGTTGGCGCGTTCCCGCCGGCGTCGCTTCTCGTCGGCGGCGCGCGCCTGGAGGTAGCGGTCCCAGCTCATGTTGTAGATGTCGGCCTCGCCGCGGGTGGCGTCCAGGAACCACACCTTGTTGACGACCGCGGCGAGCAGCTCCACGTCGTGGCTGATGACCACCAGGCCGCCGGTGTGTGCCCTGAGGAAGCCGCGCAGCCAGGCGATGGAGTCGGCGTCGAGGTGGTTGGTGGGCTCGTCGAGCAGCAGTGTGGTGTTGGACCTGCCGCCCGCACCGGCCTCGGCCGCGGCGAACAGGATGCGGGCGAGCTCGACCCGCCGCCGCTGGCCGCCGGAGAGGGTGCGCAGGTCCTGTTCCAGGACGCGGTCCTCCAGGCCGAGATTGGCGCAGATCCGGGCCGCCTCGCTCTCGGCGGCGTAGCCGCCCAGCGCGGCGAAGCGCTCCTCCAGCTGGCCGTAGCGGCGGACGGCGACCGCGCGCTCGGCGTCGTCGATCAGCTCGGCCATGGCCGACTGCGCCTTCTCCATGTCGCGCAGCAGCTGGTCGAGCCCGCGCGCGGAGAGCACCCGGTCCTTGGCGGTGACGTCCAGGTCGCCCTCGCGCGGGTCCTGCGGCAGGTAGCCCAGCTCTCCGGTGCGTTGCACCGCGCCGGCGTAGGGCTGGCCCTCGCCGGCCAGCACGCGCAGGGTGGTCGTCTTGCCGGCGCCGTTGCGGCCCACCAGGCCGATCCGGTCGCCCGGCTGGATGCGGAGGGTGGCGTCGGACAGCAGGATTCGCGAGCCGGCCCGCAGTTCGAGGTCGGTGACAGTGATCAAAGGAGGACTCCGCGCCGATCGTGGGGTTCTTTCGAATACCGGCCGTCTGCCCACCGGCCAAGAATGCCGGCGGGCCCAGCAGGGCTAATCAGCCGTGTGAACCACCACGCGGCCAGTCTAGGGGAGGTCGGCGAGCGGTTTTCCGCCCGGGCGGGTCGCACCAACCCTGGCTACCCACCAGTAACCCCGTCTACAGTCCGGACATGACTTCGCCCACACAGGACTTCGCCGGCAAGTCCGTCCTGGTCACCGGGGCTAGCCGGGGTATCGGCCACGCGATCGCCGCCGAGCTGCTCTCCCGGGGTGCGAGCGTGACCGTCACCGCACGCAAGGCTGAGCAGCTGGCGGCCGCGGCCGAGCAACTGGCCGACACCGTGCCCGACGGTGCGGAGAGGGTGCTGGCCGTGCCCAGCAACGCGGGCCGGCCGGAGGAGCGCGAGCACGCCGTGGAGCAGGTGATGGCCCGCTTCGGTCGGCTGGACGTGCTGGTGAACAACACCGGTATCAACCCGGTGTTCGGGCCCCTCATGGACGCCGACCTGGGGGCGGTCAGCAAGATCTTCGACGTCAACGTGGTGGCCGCGCTCGGGTTCGTGCAGCTGGCCTGGAAGGCGTGGCTGGCCGAGCACGGCGGTGCGGTGGTGAACGTGTCCTCGGTGGCGGGGCTACGTTCCTCCGGCGTGCTGGGCGCCTACGGCGCGAGCAAGGCGGCGTTGATCCGGCTCACCGAGGAGCTGGCGTGGCAGCTCGGCCCGGGGGTGCGGGTCAACGCGGTGGCGCCGGCGACCGTGAAGACCAGGTTCGCCGAGATGCTCTACGCCGCGCGCGAGGAGGACGCCAGCGCGGCCTACCCGATGAAGCGGCTCGGTACGCCCGAGGACGTCGCGCACCTGGTGGCCTTCCTCGTCTCCGACGCCGCGTCCTGGATCACCGGGGAGACGGTACGGGTGGACGGGGGCCTGCTGGCCACCGGTTCCCTGGGCTGACCCGGGAGTCCGGGTCAGGTCGGGTCGACCACGACCACCTCGACGCAGCGTGCCCGCGCCGCGGCCTCGTCGAGCACCGACCGGCGCGGTTCGCCGACGTCGAGTACCCGGGGCTCGGCCCGGTCCAGCAGTTCGGCCAGTCGCGGATCCGCGCGCAGTGCGTCCAGCGCGCCGCGGTCGCCGCCGACCACGACGGCGTCCAGCTCGGTTCCGAGCAGGACGCGCGCCACGGTGTCGGCGGCGGCGCGCAGGGCCTGCCGGGCCTGGCCCTCCCGGCGGCGGGCGAAGCGCTGCTGGGACCAGCCGCCGGCCTTGTGCCGGCCGTGCACCAGCCGCCGGTCGGTGGCGGAGGCGACTACCCTCGACCCCTGGGCGACCCCGACGCTGAAGCCGCCCAGCCGGACCAGCACCAGCCCGATCCGCCGCGGCCGCAGGAGGTGGGTCACCAGCGGCTCCACCGCCAGGCCCGGCACCTCGCCGGTCGCCGTCGCAAGCGGTTCGAACGGCACGGCGACCTCGGCCCGGGCGCCGTCGCTCGCGTGGACCACGACCCGGCGCGGCGAGCGCTCGGTGCGCACCACCCCGCCGTGCCGGTCGGCGAACCGGTCGAACCAGCCGGACAGTCGTTCCGGCTCCACCTCCACGGCACGGCCGCCACCGGCGACCTGGCGAACCCGGCTCATCGCGGCGCGACGGCGACCCACACCGGAAGCGGGTGCCCGCTCTCGGCCGGGGCCAGCCGCTGCACAGCGGCGAAGCCGGCACGCGCGAACGCGTCGGAGACCTCGGCGGCGGTCAGTACCCGGTGCCGGGTCGACACCGCACACGCGATCTCCCAGCCACCGTGGTCGCGGACGAGCTGCACGACCTCCAGGCCGTAGCTGGAGCCGTCCTCGGCCCAGTCCCACAGCTGCACGGTCACCTGGCGTTGGTCCCCGCGGCCGACGACCCGGGGTGGGGGTGCGGTGGGGCGCAGCTGGCTGAGCCGGTCCAGCTCGGGCACGGCGGCCACGAACAACCCACCCGAGCGCAGCGCGGCCCGGGCCGCGGCCAGCGAGGCCACCAAACCGCCGTCGTGGGCCAGCCGGGGCAGCAGGTCGTCGGGGGCGCGCACCACGTCCACCGGTGGCTCCGCCGCGCCGTCGAGCACGTCGAGCAGGTCGACCGTGTGGTACGGGTCGCCGCCCAGGACGCACCGCGCCACCTCGGCCAGCGCGTCGCCGGTGTCACGCGGGGCCAGCACGGCGTCCCCCACGGTCGCGGTCCGCATGCGCTGCTCGGTGATCATCCGGGACAGGGTATGGGCCGGTGGCCGGTGGGCATGCGGCACCCCGCGACGGTGGGCCGCGCCGTCGGGCCGGCCGGCTGGGCAACTGGGGTTGGTCCACTCCGGACTCTGCTTCGCGAGGTGTTGGACGGGCCGGACCACCCTAGGACCGCCGGTTGGACACCGGCAGCACCTGACAGGGTGATCCGGACGGTCACAACACGAACGCGTCCGTCCACAGTCGACCGGAGCGACCGGTCAGCGCGTCCATCATCGCCCCGGCCTGGTTGTCGGTCAGCGAGGCGACGAAGTCCACCACGGCCCGCCCCCTGGCCAGCGCACGCACGCCGTCGCGTCCGCGCGGCGGCTCGCCGGTCGCGTCGACCAGGACCTCCGGGGCCAGCCCGAACAACGTCGTGTACTCGGCGTCGGCGAGTTCGACCAGGTCGTGCAACCGGCGCGGCAGGCGGGCGGCCTCCTGGCGGTCGGTGAGCCACTGGTCGAGCGCCTCGACCAGCGCGGTCAGCAACCGCGCCTGGCCGCGCTGGTGCAGGGCCAGGTCCGGGCGGGCCAGCACGAACCGGTGGTGCACGAACTTGAGGACCTGCACCTCGTGCCAGTGCTGCACGGACAGCACCGCGTGGGCGGCCCGTGGGTGTGGCTCGGCCAGTACCGCCACCCCGTCGACCAGCCGGGCCGTCCAGCGCGCCGAGAAGTCCGCCACGGCCTGCTCGGCCTCCACCGACCCGTCGAACGGTGCGGCGAGCAGTCCTTCCACCAGTTCCCGGCGGACGTTGCCGACGGCTGCGGCGAACGCCTCGTCGTCGACCACCCACGAGTCCTTGGCGTGCAGCCGGCGACGGAGCTGCTCCAGCGAGCAGCCCGGGCGACGTGCCTGTTTGTCCAGCTCGGTGGTTTCCATGCCGGCCAGCTCCAGCGCACCGGACTGCCAGGCATTCAGTTCGGCCGACACGGTCGCGTGCTGCAGCACGCCCACCCGGTGGAAGTCCTCCAGGTCGTGGATGGCGTAGGCGATGTCGTCGGCGATGTCCATCACCGCCGCCTCCACGGTCTGCTGCCACGGGTCGATCCGGCCGGCGAAGGGTGCCCGCGCCTGGGTGAAGTCGTCCAGTTCGGTGACATAGGCGGAGAACTTGGCCGAGCCGGTGCCCGGCATGTCCGGCGGCTCGCCCGCGCCGCGCGGCAGGATCGCCATGGTTCGCGGGTGTGGCTGCGGGTGGGAGAGCCGGGTCCACGGGTACTTGAGCACGGCGGCCCGGGTGGCGGTGGTGAGATCCAGCCCGGACACCGTGGGCCCGCGTACGTCGGTCGTGGTGATGATGCGGAAGGTCTGGGCGTTGCCCTCGAAGCCGTCCGGCAACCCGAACCGGTGCCGGGCGAGCCGGTCGAGCACCTGCTCGCCGATGTGGCCGAACGGGGGATGCCCCAGGTCGTGCGCGAGGGCGGCGGCCTCGACCACGTCCGGGTCGCAGCCGCCGAGCCGGCGCAGTAGCACGGCGACGTCCGCCTGGGCGGTGAGCCGCTCGGCGATCGCCCGCGCCACCTGCGCCACCTTGAGGCTGTGCGTGAGCCGGTTGTGCACCAGCAGGCCGGACCCGGTCGGGCTGACGACCTGGGTCACCCCGCCCAGTCGGGCGAAGAACGGGGAGGCGGCCACCCGGTCGCGGTCCACCCGGAACGGGCTGGCCGCCAGGTCCGCCGGGGCCGGGCCACGGCGCTGGCCGGCGGAGCGGCGTACGTGTCGCGGGTCGACCTCACGCATGCCGCGACGTTAGTCCGCGGATCGTGCCGGGCGCATGGGGGCCACCCCCTGCCACCCGTGGGTCGGTGCTGCCTCGCGGTGCCTCATCGGGCCGAACGGCGACCCGGGGTACGGCCGGGACACCCTGGAGCTGCCGGCATCGTCGCCCCGGTGGGCATGTCGGGCGCTGCCGGGACTCTCCGACGCCGTTTCCCGGCGCGGCCGCCCGGCTCGTGGTGTCATGCGGGCGTGGACGTGCTCGTCGTCGGGGCCGGACCGGCCGGGACCGCACTCGCCGGGGCGTGTGCCCGGCGCGGGCTGCGCACGGCACTACTCGCCCCGGCGCCGGACCGGCCGTGGCGGGCCACGTATGCGGCCTGGCGTCACGAGCTCCCGCCGCTGCCCGCCGAGGCCATCGCGGCCCGGGCCAGCCGCGCCTACGCCATCGCCGCCGGGCCGCACCTGCTGCCGGAGTACGTCGTGTTCGACAACGACGCGTTGCGGGTCCACCTGGCACGGTCCGAGGTGGCCGTCCACCGGGGCCGGGCGGTCGCGGTCACCCACTCCCCCACCGACAGCACCGTGCACCTGGCCGACGGCCGGCATCTGGTGGCCGCGGTCGTCGTCGACGCCACCGGCCGGTCGAGGGTGCTCACCGGCGGCCCGCCGCGGTTCACCGTGGCCGAGCAGACGGCGGTGGGCGTGAAGGTCCCGCACGACGTCGCCGCTCCCTTGTTGGGAAGCGCGGACGCGTTGTTCATGGACTGGCGCCCAGCGCCGGACCAGACCGGCGGCTGGCCCACCTTCCTGTACGCCTTGCCGCTGTCGGGTGGCCGCGTGCTGCTGGAGGAGACGTCGCTCGCGCGCCGTCCCGGTTTGCCGCTGGTGGTGTTGCGGCGCCGGCTGCTGTCGCGGTTGGACGCGATCGGGGTACCCGTGGCGGAACTCCCCGAGGACGAGGAGCGCGTGCGGTTCCCGCTCGACCTGCCGTTGCCCGGTGCCGGGCGGGTGGTCCCGTTCGGTGTTGCGGCCGGACTGGTGCACCCGGCGACCGGTTACAGCGTCGCCACCTCGCTGGCGCTGGCCCCGGCGGTGGCTCGTGCGATCGCCGAGGCGCTGCTGTCGGGACCGGTCGACGCGGCCACGGCGGCGCGCCGGACACTGTGGTCGCCGGCGGCCCTGGGCGTCCATCTGTTGCGCCGCAGGGGGCTCGCGGCGGTGCTGTCACTGCCGCGTGACGGGGTCCGTGAGTTCTTCGAGCTGTTCTTCAGCCTGCCGGCGCGGCACCGGGACGCGTTCCTGACCGGGCGGGAGGACCTGACGGGGACGGCGGCCGCCATGACCGCGTTGTTCAGCGCCGCGTCGTGGCCGCTGCGGCTCCATCTGGGCCTGACGACGCTCGGGCTCCGGCGCGCCGGAGCCTGACCCGGTCGCGGCGTGCCGCGGGTGCGGCGGGGGCCCGGACATCCCGATGAACAAAAAGTGAAACCCCGGGGCGAAATGTCGCACTCGCGCTGAGCCACTAGGCAGCATGGAGCGGTGCCCGCGGTGCTGGACCAAGTCCGCTTCGCCTTTCAACCGCTGGTCAACCTCAACACCGGCGGTGTTGTCGCCATGGAGGCCCTCGCCCGCCTCCCGGGGCACCACGTGTTCGAACTGCTGGACGCCGCGGTCCAGGAGAACCGTCTCGTCGAAGTGGACGTGGGACTCGCGGTGCGCGCCGTCTCCTCGGCCACCGAGCACGAGACGTTGCTGCCACTGCACCTGAACCTGCAGGCGGAGACCGTGAGCCACGGGGCCGCGGTGCTGGACCCGGTACGCGAGATCCTGGCCGCGGCCGGCCGGCGGACCCGCGAGGTCACCCTGGAACTGGGCGGGCAGCTGTGCCACCTGGCGGCGGACACGGTGCTGCGGGCGGTGGACGAGCTGCGGGCGGCCGGCTTTCGGGTGGCCCTCGACCAGTTGGGCGCCACCGATGTGCCGCTGGGGCTCCTCGCCGACACCCGGGCGGACCTGCTCAAGCTGGACCGGAGGCTGATCGGCGGGCTGCCCCGGGACCGCGACCGGGTGGCGTTGCTGGAGGCGCTGGTGCATCTGGCCACCCGCTCCCGCGCCGGTCTGGTCGCGGTGGGCGTGGAGGCCACGCACCAGCTCAACGCGTTGCGCCGGCTCGGCGTGCACCTGGTGCAGGGCAACCTGTTGGCCCCGGCCGCCAGGCGCCCGGTCGACCGGGTCTCGATCGCCACCCCGGTCAGCGAGGCGACCGACCCCGGCACCCGGCTGGCCACCCCGGTCACCGCCGGACCCCGGGTCACCGAGTTCCTGCACCCCGCGGTGACGTTGCCCGCCACCGCCACCGCCGAGGAGGTGCGCCGGGTCCTGGCCGACCGGCCGACGTTGAGCGGCGTGGTGCTGGTCGACGAGCAGGACCGTCCGCTGTGGACGGTCGACCGGAACCGGTTCCTGCTCGCGGTCACCGGACCGTACGGGCACGCGTTGCACGCCAAGCGGTCGGCCGACCGACTGGCCGACGAGCCGCGCACCGTGGGCACCGCGACCACCGCGCTCGAAGTGCTCGATGTCGTGGCGGCCACCGACCCGCAGCGCCGCTACGACGACGTGGTGGTGGTCGACGACGCCGGCGGCTGCCTCGGTGTCGTGCGGATCAGCGACATCGTGCGCGGGATGGCCGAGATGAAGGTGGAGGAGGCGGCGGCGCTCAACCCGCTGACCCGGCTGCCCGGCAGCGACGCCGTCGCCCACGACGTGCACCGCCGGATCGCCGAGGGCCAGGTCTTCGCGGTGGGCTGGCTGGACGTGGACGGGTTCAAGGGTGTCAACGACACCGCGGGGTTCTCCGCCGGTGACGACCTGATCCGGGCGGTGGGCCGCAGCCTCACCGACGCGGCCGCCGCGTTGTCGTCGGTGTTCGTCGGCCACGTGGGCGGCGACGACTTCCTGGTGGTGGCCGAGCTGGACGACGTGGTGCCGCTGGTGTCGGCGGTGCTCGACCCGCCCCGGGTCGTCGACGGCAGGGCCGTGACGTTGTCGCTGGCCACGCTGGTGTGCGCGCCGGGCAGCGTGACCGACCACGGCGAGGTCTCCCGGCTGCTCGCGCCGCTGAAGCAGCACGCGAAGGCATTGCGCGGCTCGAGCTGGGTGATGGGTCGGCCGGGGTCGTCGCGGATCGACGTGTTGCGGGGTACCACTGCCCCCTCGCAACGCCAGCCGGACGGCTCCCCCACCCATCCGCAATGGGCGGGCGGGGTGGGCTGAGGCCCCCGCCCGCAGCCGGTCAGTGCGCGTCGAGCAGTGACTCGCGGAGCGCCCGGAACTCCGCGGCGAGGTCGGCGAGCTGGTAGTTGGCGTTGAGGCCGCTGGGATTCGGGAGCACCCACAACCCGGAGTCCGCCAGGCGCTCGGGTTGCGGTCCCACCCTGGCAGCGCGCCGGTCGAACGCCGTCCGGTAGGCGGTGACCCCGACGACGGCGACCACGCGCGGCCGGTACCGCCGCGCCATGCCGGCGAGACGGTCGCGCCCCGCCCGGAGCTCGGCCGTGGAGAGTTCGTCGGCGCGGGCGGTCGCGCGGTTGACCAGGTTCGTGATGCCGAGCCCGTAGGCGAGCAACAGGTGTTGCTCGTCGGGCCGGAGTTGCCGCGAGGTGAAACCGGCACGATGCAGCGCCGGCCAGAACCGGTTGCCCGGGCGTGCGAAGTGGTGCCCGGTCGCACCGGAGTACAGGCTCGGGTTGATCCCGCAGAAGAGCACGTCGAGGCCGGGCGCGACGACCTCGGGGATGGCTTGGTCGCGGGCGGCCAGCAGCTGGTCACGGGTGGGACGCATCTCCCCCAGTCTCGCAGGGCCGCGTCGGAGGACTTGAACTTCCAGCCAAGGGGAAGTCATACCGTCGGGGCCGGATGGGCGAGGGAAGCTGGTGACGATGGCCGACGAGCGAGTGTTCACCGTCCACGGGATGAGCTGCACGGGCTGCGCGGACCGCATCGAGGGCGTACTCCAGCGCCTCGAGGGCGTGACTCGGGTGAACGCCGACCACCGGTCGGGTGTGGTCCGGGTGCGCTTCAACGAACAACAGGTCTCCGAGAATGATCTCGTGGAGCGGATCGAATCAGCGGGATACCAGGTGACTCGACCGACACCGCGTTGATCATTCTCGGCTCGTTTTCCGGCAGCCATCGGTTACCCGGAGGGGTGAACGAAGCTTCTCGGACCGACATCACCGCGGATCCGCCGAATCCGGGCGACATCCCAACAATAGCTGTGCGTTTCGATCGTCTTCCCGTAACGAGGGCAGGAAACAGCGAACGGTGGAGAGGGGCCGCGACGAATGAGCGACACCACCCGAAATTCGAAGTGGGCCGGAAACGATCAACCGGGCGCGCACCAGCTGGCAGCGTTGCGAATGAAGATCGGCGGCATGTCGTGTTCCTTCTGCACGAACACGATTCGTCGTGCCTACGAGCGGATCGAGGGCGTGCACGAGGTCGGGGTCTCGCTGGCCCACGAGGAGGGCCTGGTCAGGTACGACCCGGAGAAGGTCGACGCGGACCGGCTCAGGCGGGTCCTGGTCCCCGTACCGCACGTGGCCAGCCTCGGCCAGGTGCCCGACGTCGCCCTCGGTGAGGTCTACGTCTTCACCAACGGGGTTCAGCCCGACGGCCCGCGCGGCCCGTTCGGCTTCCAACCGGACGTCTTCCCCACCGCCCCGGGCGATCCCGGCTACACCCCACTGCGCCGAATCGTCCTGCTCACCTGGAACGACGGGAGCGAACCGCGTCTGCTGCGCTCCGTTCGAGGAAGTCCAGGACGCGATGGCCGCGGATCGGCTGCGACGAGAGCCTGCTTTCGCCGTGGTCAACATGCCACTGCTGACCTGGCCTGGCGGACAGCGCTGACCGACGGCCAGCCATCACGCGTTGTCTGGGGTGGCAACGGAAAGGGCGAGCTGGAACCTGTCGAACGGCTCACCCACCACCCGCTTTTCTTGCAGGATCAGCGACACTCCACCCACGACGGTGGGGTCGTCGTTGCTCGATTGTCGTCAGGGCGGCAGTTCTCGCGAGGCGCTGGTACCGGCAACAGCGGGCGGCGTCAGCCGGACGTGCCGGTCTGTCCACTTTCCGACGACCGACGGGAGCGGACGTGGTCGATGATCCGGCAGGTGCAGCCTTCCGGCTCCGGCAGGGTGTCGGCGAGCCGGTCGATGTCGATGAGCTGGTCGCGGAGCCGAGCCAGCTCCGCGATGCGCAGGCCGATCTGCTCGACCTCGCGCCGCAGCACCTGGCGGACGTACTGGCAGGGCTGCTGGCCACGGTCCCGCAGGGCGAGGATCTCCCGGATCTCGTCGAGGGTGAGCCCCAACCGCTGCGCGGCCTTGATGAAGGTGATGCGCTCGACGTCGGGCTCGGAGTAGCGGCGGTGCCCGGAGGACGTGCGTTGCGGGGCGGGGAGGAGGTCGATCTCCTCGTAGTACCGGATCGTCTTGCTGTTGACGCCCGCCCGGCTCGCCAACGCGCCGATCGGCATGTCAGGGGTCATCGGCACCCACCTCCAGCACACCAGTATGCCAGCCAAACCTCCATCCGGCTGGAACTCCACTGCGAACATGAGCCACCCGCCCGGTCGTCACCGGGTCACGAGGCCCGCCACGTGCTCGGCAATGGGCTCGGGGCTGTCCTCCATCAGGAAGTGCCGCCCCGGCAGGAGCGTGGGACCGGGGATTCCGGCCGCGTGGGCGGCGATCTTGCCGTGGTGGTCCGCCCGCAGCGCCGGGTCGTCGCGGCCCCAGAGCACCTGGACCGGGCGCCCTTCCGCGGCGAGGACGCCGCTGTAGAGCCGGGTCTTGTCCGCCGTGGTCTCGAACGAGCGCATGATCTTCAGGAACGCTTTGCCGCCGTCTGTCTGGCGCAGCAGCCGATGATGCACGTCGATCTCGGCATTGCTGACGATACTGCCCGGGACCAGGCCGATTGTCCGGATCAGCGTACGGAGGACGAGGCGCGAGGTTCCGCGCAGCCAAAGCCCGCCCAGTACGGGAACGGCGAACGGCGCCATCGGCCACGGCTTGCGGAAGGTGTGCGCGGTAACGATGGTGTCGAGCACCGTGACCGAGCGGATGCGTTCCGGGACGGCCGCGGCGAACTCGAAACCGACCGGACCACCGATGTCGTGCACCACGAGGTGCACCGCGTCCAGGCCGAGCGCCTCCACGGTCGCGGTCAGGTGCCGGCCCAGGCCCGTCCACGAGTAGTCGAAGTGCTCCGGACGCCCGGACAGGCCGGTGCCGGGCAGATCCGGTGCCACGGCCCGTAGGCCCCGCGCGGCGAGAGCCGGCAGCAGGCGCCGCCACACCCACGACGAGACCGGGACGCCGTGCACCAGCAACACGGTCTGCGCGTCCGGCCCACCACCCTCGTCGCGCACGAACGTGCTCACGCCACCGACGTCGACGGCCCGGCCGGCCGCCTGATGTTCGGCAAGCAACGCAGCGGCCTCCATTCCCCGTACCGTAGCGCCGGGAGGGCGAACGCACAGCACACCGGGAACTCACGGGGCCAGCCCCAGTTCGGCCTGCGGAACCCCGACGAGCAGGGTGAGCACGTAGTCGACCGGCGACCGGGGCGGCAAGCCGATCTCCCGTGGGTCACGCGGGGCCGGATCCGGACGCAGGCAGATCGCCGCGACCCCGACACCGTGAACCTGGTACTCGAACACGTCCACCCTGGATGTTCCGGAAATGCGGTTCGGGCTCCGCAACGTCTGCCGACCCAGTTGCTCCACCTGGCTGCGTAGTGGGGCCGCCGGATGCGGAGCCTGGCGCCGGATCGGACCGCTGTCGGTAAACCGGGTTACACAAGGCCGGATGGCGCGGGAAAGCTCACCGGATCGTGACCGGATGTCACTGAGAACGCGGCGATCCAGGCCGAAACCTGTCACCGCACTGACACTCTGCCGTCACTGGCCGGCTCGAGTGGAATGTCATCGAGAGTAGACGATTGAGGAGGTCGTGATGTTGCGTGCGGTATGGAACGGCACGGTGCTCGCGGAGACACCGCGGACGGTACGGGTGGAGGGCAACCACTACTTCCCGCCGGAGTCACTGCGCAGCGAGTTCTTCGCCGACAGCCCGACCACCTCGCTGTGCCCGTGGAAGGGTGTCGCGCGGTACTACAACCTGATCGTCGAGGGCCAGCTGAACCCGGACGCCGCGTGGTACTACCCGAAGCCGAGCCCGCTGGCCCGGCGGATCAAGGACCACGTCGCGTTCTGGAACGGCGTTTGGATCGAGGGTGAGGCCGAGGGCGAACCGCCCGGCCTGTTCTCCCGCGTGCGCGCGCTCTTCGGGGCACAGCGGTAGATCACGGCGACGTGCGCCCGCCAGCGCACATGTCGTTCGGGTGATCCAGTGTCACCTACCTGACAATCCCCGCGCCGCAGGTTGCTCGCTCGTGCTGACCATGCGGTGTCGGGCGGTCAGCGCTGTCCAGCGTCGAACGGGCCCGTCCCCCAATCTCGTTGGCAGAGAGGATGTTTCATGCTTCGGCCTCGTCCCTGGATTGTCGGCATCCTGGCCGCGACCGTCCTTCTCGGTGGATGCGGCGGTCCCACCTCCTCGTCGACCCAGGCCGCGGGCTCGTCGGCACCTCGGGCGAGCGAGCCCGCACCCGCTCCCGCTCCCGCGGCGCCCAAGGAACTGCAGTTCCAGGCAACGACCCTGGACGACACCCCGTTCTCCGGCGAGTCGTTGGTCGGCAGGAATGCCGTGGTGTGGTTCTGGGCGCCGTGGTGCGCGATCTGCCGCAAGGAAGCGCCGCAGGTCACCGCCGCGGCCCGACGGCACGCCGGTGACGTGCAGTTCGTGGGGATCCCGGGAGCGGCGAAGGTACCGGAGATGAAGGAGTTCGTCGCCGAACAGAAGCTTGACGCCTTCCCCCAGGTCGCCGACACCGACGGCGGCCTGTGGTCCCGCTTCGGGGTGACCGGGCAGCCCGCGTACGCGTTCATCTCGGCCGACGGCAAGGTCGACGTGGTGCAGGGCTCGTTGCAGGAGCAGCAGCTGGACGAGCGTGTTCGCCAGCTGACCGGGGCATGAGCGGCGTTCCCGTCGCGCTGGCCTTCACCGCGGGCACGCTTGCCGCCTTCAACCCGTGCGGCTTCGCGCTCCTGCCGACCTACCTCTCGCTGTTCGTGGCCGGTGGTGGCAGCACCCCGGCCGGTGGGAGGGCCGCCGCGTTACGCCGGGCCCTGGCCGCGACCCTCGCGATGACAGGCGGCTTCGTCACGGTCTTCGGGTTGTTCGGGCTCGTCGTCGCCCCGCTGGCCACCTCGGTCGAGCGTTACCTGCCCTGGCTGACGGTGGTGATCGGGATCGCGCTGGTCGGCCTGGGTGGTTGGCTGTTGGCGGGCAAGGAGGTCGTGGTCTCCACGCCGAAGCTGCGCACCCGCGGTGATCCCGTCCGGTCCTCCGCGTCGATGGTCCTGTACGGGATCTCCTATGCGGTCGCGTCGCTGTCCTGCACGATCGGACCATTCCTCGCACTGACCACCGCCGCGCTGCGTGCCGGCAGCCTGGTCACCGCGTTCGGCGTTTTCGCGGCCTACGCGGCTGGGATGGGCCTGGTCGTCGGGATCCTCACGCTGGCGGCGGCCCTCGCCCAGCAGAGCCTCATCACGCGCATGCGGCAGGTCATGCGGTACGTGTCCCGCGCCGGTGGTGGCCTGCTGGTGCTCGGCGGCCTCTACGTGACCTACTACGGCTGGTACGAGCTGCGTGTGCTGGGCGGTGATGTGGGTGACGACGCCGTGGTCGGGGCCGTCACGCAGGTCCAGAGTGCGGTCGTGCGCTTTCTGACCGGTCTGGGGCCGTGGCCTCTGATCGGGGTGCTCGCCGTACTCCTGGCCGCCGTTGTGGCCAGCTCCCTGCTCCGCCGGCGGAGTCGGGCGGCCCGGCGAGCGCAGCCGGATGACGAGCACGTCGCCAACAGCCGTTCCGGGCGGCCGTGAAGGCGGCTACCAACGCAACCGGCTGCGGGCCGAGTCCAGAGTTCCCGGAGCGGCTCGCGGGGCTTGCGGGGCCGGGTGGGCGGGCGGAACGGGCGCATGGTGTCGCCCCGGCCGCTGCCCATCCGCCCGCCCACCCGTCAGCGGATCCGCCTCAGCTCAGGGCTGGGGCGGCCGGCACGTCCAGGTCGGTCTGCGCGTAGTGGTTGAAGTAGTTGGTGTAGAGGTTCACCGCGACGTGGACGAACAGCTCGGTGAGCTCCTCGCTGCTCCACCCGGCCGCCAGCGCGTCCTGCCAGCTCTGCTCGTCGACCTCGCCGATGTCGCGGGTGATCTGCCGCGCCAGGGCCAGCAGGGCCGCCAGCTTGGCGTCGAAGTCGGCCCGCCCCGCACGAATCGCCACGGTCTGGTCCACGGTCAGCCCCGCCGCGGTCCCCGACAGGGTGTGCGCCGCTTGGCAGTAGCCGCAGTTGTCGACCGCGCCCACCGCGAGAGCGATGGCCTCCCGGGTCCGTGCGTCGAAGGTGCCGTGCTCGGCGATCGCCGCCTGCAACCCGGCGTAGGCGGCGAGCACCACCGGCGAGTGCGCCATCTCGCCGTGGATGTTCATCACCTTCCCGAGCTTCGCCTGCAGCCCGGCCAACAGGTCCTTGGCCGCCGCCGGTGCGTCCGCCACCGAGTGCACAGGAATGCGGGCCACGAGAACTCCTCCTTCGGATGTCCCTCACCATCCCGGGTCGGAGCGGCGGGCGCCGCGCGAAGGGGGCCGGGTGGCCGGCCCCCTTCTCGAGTCCCCACCTGAGATGATTTCGGATGGCGTTCGGTCGCCAGAGAAGGCACTGACAAGTACCGAACACGTTTATCCAGCGCCGAGCACCCCCATGACCGACAGTTGAATGTCAGTCAGGGGACACTCTTCGCCCGGGCGCTCCACCGGAACGGCCCCGCCGGCCAAGGGCAGGAGGCGGATCAATATGGACAGTGGCCGGTGGCACAGGTACCTCCGGCACTATCACGAGGAGAACGCGGGCGTCACCGAACGGTTGTTCGCCTTGCTGGACGCCTCCCCCTACTCCTGGCTGGTGGAGCCGATACGCGGCCGCGAGGGTCCCACCCTGGACCTGGCCTGCGGTTCGGCACCCACGCGTGATCTCCTGGCCGGCCAGCGGTGGGTGGGAGTCGACGTCTCGTTCGGTGAACTCCAGCGCGCGATCCGCAACGGACGTGGGCCCGTCGTCCTCGCGGCGGCGGAGGCACTGCCGCTGGCGGATAACACGATCGCGGCGGTGAGCGCGGCGATGTGTTTCCCGGTGTTCACCGACCTGGACCGGGTGTTCGCCGAACTGCACCGGGTGTCGCGTCCCGGCGGGTTGCTCACCGCCCTGGTGCCCTCGCGGCTCGGACCGCGGCTCGCCGGGCTGCGGTGGCTCCGGCTGCTGCGTGCGATCGGTGTGCGCGACCTGTCCTGGCCCAGCCCACAGGCTCGGGACGGCCTGCCGGGGCTCCTGCACAGGGCAGGGTGGTCCATTGTGGACAACGAACGGCGGGTGTTCCGCCTGGAGATCACGGACCCGCCGGCTGCCGATCTCCTTCTCGACAGCCTGTACCTCCCGGAGGCGCACGCGGAGAAGCTTTCGCAAGTGAGGCAACGGATTCGTGTCTGCGCGCGTCCCGACTGGTGGCTACCACTCCCCCTCCGCCGCGTGGTCGCCCAGCTCCCCACGAAGTCGCCGTGATCGGCAGCTGGCACCCACGTGACAACCATCCACTGTGGATCTTGGTCGGGCTGATGACATCAGCGCTTCCCAGGGAGAGTCATTCGGCGGGTGCGACGGAGCGGGCGCCGTCGGCATAGGCGGCCAGTCGGGCCGGGTGGCGGACGAGGATCCGGCCGCGGCGGAGACCGATGAGGTCGTGCCGGGCGAGCTCACCGAGTGCCGTGGTCGTGCGTTCCCGTGTCGCACCCACCAGCGCGGCCAGCTGCTGGTGGGTCAGCCGCACCGGTTCGGCCGGGGTGTGCCGGGCGAGCTGGCAGAGCGTGGCGGCCAGCCGCTCGTCGAGCGTCTTGCAGGTGAGGTCGGCGAGCCGCTGCTCGAGGTCGCAGATGCGGTTGCTGAGCTGCTCGGCGATGCGCACCGCGATCCGCGGGTCGGCGAACAGCAGCTGCCGGACGTCGCTGCGGCTCATCAGGCACAGCTCGCCGGGTTCGAGCGCCTCCGCCCAGGTCGCGCCCATCCGCAGGCCCAGCAGGTCCATCTCGCCGAACACCGTGCCCGGGCCGAGGACGGTGGTGGTCACGGTGCGGCCGTCCCGGGCGACGCGGTAGAGCCGCACCCGGCCGCGCTTGACGATGAGCAGTACCGGGCTCGGGTGCAGTGGGGAATAGACGACCTGCCCCGGGGCGACGGTGTGCAGCGGTGCGCGCGCACCCAGCGCGGCCTTCTCGCGGCGGGTCAGGTCGCGGAACAGGTCTACTTCGGCCAGACAGAGTGGATCGTCGGCCGGCTGGGCTGCGCCGGTCATCAGGTCAGTCATCGTCGACCGTGACGACCCCGCTGTCCAGTCGGCGCAGCAACTCCGCCGGCTCCGGGTTGCCCAGCGAGACGACCACCTCGCCGAGCAGGTACGTGGGGACACCGATCACGCCTTCGGGCAATGACGCCCCGGGGCGTTCGGCAAGGTCGACGACCTCGACCGGGTAGCCCGGCCGGGCGTGCCGCACCGTCTCGGCAAGCGTCCGCGCGGTGCGGCAGCCCGAGCACCCGGGCGCAACGTAGATCCGCAGGGGCGGTCGTCGGTCACGCGTGGCCACGACGGCGCAGCCCGAACAGGGTCGCGGCCGTGACCAATCCGTAGAGCACGTGGCCCATCAGGCTCTGCCACGCGGTCGCGTTGAACACGAACACCGGCATGCCGAGCCATGCGGGCATGATCAGCAGACCCCCGAGGACCCACCAGACCACGCCGTACGCGGCCCCGTAGCCCAGCAGTGCGCCGATTCCGGCGGCCGGGACGATGAGCCCGAACAGGGCCCCGATACCGGCCGAGATGACCAGGTGCACGATCGCGCCGACCACGGCGCTCTCGCTGCCGACGAGCATGGCGACCATGGGCAGGAAGCCCATCATCGCCATCAGGATCCCGAACACGATGCCCCCGGCGATCCCGGCGACTGCCCCGGTCAACGCCCGGGACACCAGCGCGGGAAAGGTCACGGGGTGAGCGGCTGTGGACACGACCAGCTCCCTTCGTCCCACCCGATCCAGCAGTGGCGGTGCCGGGCCCCACGCTGGGCGGGTCGGTGGGAGCCTGTCGGCGACCTCGGTTACACAACACCCCAAGGCCACCCAATCGGATTAACCGGCTACTACCGGGCGAGCTTGGCCAGGCCGTCCGGGTCCAGGACGTCGATGGCGGCGTAGCGCACCCCGACCAACCCGTCCCGCTCCAGCTCCTTGAGGATCTTGTTCAGGGAGGG
Source organism: Longimycelium tulufanense (assembly GCF_014645795.1). Taxonomy (GTDB): domain Bacteria; phylum Actinomycetota; class Actinomycetes; order Mycobacteriales; family Pseudonocardiaceae; genus Longimycelium; species Longimycelium tulufanense. Next base: position 62,681 of record NZ_BMMK01000017.1, read on the forward strand.
GCGTTGCGCGCCGAGCATGGCGGCCAGGGTGCGCTGGGGCAGCGGCACCTGCCCGTCCACGGCCTCGTCGAGCAGCAGCTGGGCCACCTGTGCGGTCAGGCTCCGGCCCAACAGGCCCAGCAGCCGGCCCTGGCTCGCGGCCAGCCGCGAGGCCACGCTGGACAGCCACCGCCGGGCGATCGGGAGGCTGGTGGCCAGCAGGTGCTCGAAGTCCGAGGCGGTCAGCGACAACAGCGTGGCGTCGTCGAGCACGCGGGCGCTGTAGGGCAACGGCATGTCCAGCAGCAGGGAGATGTCGCCGTCGACGTCGCCGGGCCGCAACACGCCGACCACGGCCCGCCGCCGGCCCGAGCCCACCGACAGCTCGACCCGCCCCTCCCGCACGATCCAGACCCCTGCCGCAGGCTGTCCACCCTGGAAGAGCAAGGTTCCCCGCTCCACGCGGTGTTGCTTGAGGGTGTGGGCCAGGGCCGCGACGGCCTCGGGCGTCAGCGGGGCGGACTCCCCGCGACCAACACAGCGGGCCACCCAGGCCGCCTGCCGGATCGCCGCCTCCTCCTGCCCGGCCGCGCCGAGCAGCCGCATGGCCTGATCCATTGCGGCGGACGGAAGACGTGACAGCGGCATAGCCCCATCCTGGCACCACCCTGACAGGTGACGCTTGTCCGGCACTGAATCGTTCCGATAACGGTCGAGGGGCCGGACAGACCTGATTTCCCGCGCGGCCGGAAGGTCCTCACCGACGAGCGGCGGAGCAACTCACCGGTTCACCACCCGAACAGGGCGGGACCAGCACGGACAACTGCCTCTCCACGGCGCGACCCCGGGGTCATCCGATCCTGTCAGGTCACCGACATTCATCTCGCCGGTCATCTGTACCGCGGGTGCACTGAGGTCGTGTCACTGCTCGGCACCAAGCCGAACAGGAGGCAGCGATGAACGCAGAAACAATCAAGCGTGGCCTTGCCGGCGGCATACTCGGCGGCATCGTGATGGCGATGTGGTCCATGATCGTCCTCTGGCTGACGGGAGTCGGCTTCTGGGCGCCGCTGAACTTCATCGCCCACACCCTGTGGCGCGGAGCGCCGCTGGATGCCACGTTCAGTTTCGGGGTCGTGGTCCTCGGCATGGTCGTACACATGATGATGTCGATGGTGCTCGGTGTCGTGCTGGCCGTGATCGTGCACAACGTGCACCAACTCGGCGGCACCCGCGGGGCACTGGTCGGCACCGGCATGGTTTTCGGCCTCGTTGTCTGGTTGGTCATGCAGTACATCGTGTGGCGGGTGGTGGACACCTCCGCCGCGGCCGCGTTCACGCCGTGGGTCTTCGCGCTTGGCCACCTGATGTACGGCGCCGCCACCGCGGCGGTGTTGCCCCTCGCGTCGCCCCGGGGCCACGGCGCGGCCGCGCCCGCGACGTGACGGGCGGTCGTCCGCTGGATTCACAATGGCCGGGTGGATGTTCACCCGGCCATTGCGTTCGTACGGACCGAGCACGCCGTGCTGTGTCACCGTGCTGACATTCACCGGCCCGAGCGGGCGCAGCCGGCGTTGTAATGAGACGAAGTCGATTTTGGGAGGCTGATGATGCTGCGTGCGGTCCGGAACAGCGTGCGAAATTCCGAGGATGGGCCGACGACCCCGTTGGCGCGCCTCCGGCGCCTGTTCGTGGCCGCGGGAAAGCAGCGGGCGAAGGGGCTGGCCAATGCCACGGTGTCCACTGCGGACACGGTGGGCGATACCGCCTCGGAAGCCTCGCAGGTATCGGGCCGACTGCCGATGTGGCGGATCGGACTTTCCGGTGGCCTGGTCGGGATCATGTGTTGTGTCGGCCCCACCGTGCTCGCGCTCACCGGCGTGGTCAGCGGGGCCACCGCCCTCGCCTGGGGCACCAAGCTCTACGGCAGCTACGCGTGGGCGTTCCGGATCGGCGGGCTCGCGGTCCTCGTCGTCCTGGTCTGGAAAACCCTGCGGCGACGTAACCAGTGCAGTGTCGCCGGGGTACGGCAGGTCCGCTGGCGGCTGGCCGGCACCGTCGCGATCGCCGCGGGGACCTATGTCGCGCTGTACGCGGTGACCAAGTGGCTGGAGAGGTTCGCCTGATGGCGGAAAGTGTCGAGCATTCGGCTGGCACCAACGGCACCGGGAACACCGCCGGCACGGTTGTCGAGTTCTACTGGCGGCCCGGTTGCCCGTTCTGCACCGCACTGCGCGGGCCGTTGCGCCGAAGTGGGCTTCCGGTCCGGGAAGTCAATATCTGGGAGGACCCCGAGGCCGCGGCCCGAGTGCGTGCCGCCGCGGGTGGCAACGAGACCGTACCGACCGTGTTCGTCGGTAATCGTGCGATGGTCAACCCCAGCACGGGCGAGATCCTGGCCGCCGTGCGGAAGCAGGCTCCGGAGGTCGCGGCCAGCGCGCGGCCGCGGGCACCACGCTGGCAACCCGCGCTCGTCACCCTCGGGTTCGCTTTGTTGTGGGCGCTCCTGGCCGTGAACGACCCCACGACCACCTACCACCTGGCACCGCTGCTGGTGGCGGCCGCCTGGCCGGTCAGCCGGCGATGGCTGGGTGGGCGCCCGGTGCGAGCCACTGCGGCGCTCGGCGATGCCGCCGCCGGTTTGGTGGTCGCGCTCGCCACCACGGCGTTGTTGGCCTGGCGGGGGCTGCTGGTGGGCCCGGACGTCACCGGGAGAACGGCGGTCGTGCCGGAGAGCGTGATCGTCGCTGTGGCCGGGGCGGTGCTCGGCTGGTGGCTGGCCCGACGGGGCCGGCGGTAGCGGAGAGTTTTCCCGACGTCAGGCCAGAACCGCTTGGCTCCTTCCGAGCGGCCCACGCGAGGACACGTGTGCATCCGGTGTCGACCCTCCCCCGCTCCAACGCGACTGGCTTACTTCCCGCCTTTCGCCCAGATCGTCATCAGGCTCGCTGCTGCTGCGGCCACTGCGTTGGCTCACTTCGGGAAAGGGCCACACAGCGGCGTCGCGACCCAGATCGGTCATTTGTCAGCCACCTGACACATTTCTTGGTGAGTTGTTAGACACCACGGGGTCGCTCCACTCCTAGGCTCGATGCCCGCCACAGAGCCGGTAGCCGGCTTCGGAGGGGCTACCGAGCCAGTCGGCGCACGCCCGGTTCGCAAGCCACACGACGCGGTTTCCGGGCGGCTTGCTGGTGGAGGGAACGTTGACCGAGATCGACACCCGGCGCCAGGCGTTCGCGACCTACGTGCTGCCCGAGATCGACCTGCTCTACCGGGTCGCGCGATCGCTGACCGAGCAACCCGCCGACGCCGAGGACCTGGTGCAGGAAACCCTGCTCCATGCTTACCGCAACGTCGACCGCTTCGACGGGCAACACCCCCGGGCCTGGCTGTTGACCACCCTCCGCAACGCCGAACGCAACCGGCACCGCGGACAGCGGCCCATGCTGTTCCTCGACACCGGCACCGCTGAGGAGGACCACCAGCCGCCCGGGGCCGGTGTCCCCAGTCCGGAGGAGCTCGTCGTCGGCGCCACCTTCGATGCCGAGGTGCAACAGGCGTTCGACGCCCTGCCCGACAAGCTACGTTCGGTGGTACATCTGGTGGATGTGGCAGGGCTGAGCTACGCGGAGGCGGCGGCCACGCTGGGGGTGCCGGTGGGGACCGTGATGAGCCGCCTGCACCGGGGACGCCGGTGGATCCGGCGCCGGCTGACCGGGATCGTGCCGAGGCGAGGAGAGTCAGCTTGATCCACCGCTGAAGAGTCGAACGGAAAAGGCGACGGTGTCGCCGGGTGGCACGCCTGCTGCAGGTGTACCTGGACAGTCAGGTGGACGAGACGACCGCCGAGGCGGTGGCGCAACATCTTCGTGACTGCGGGGACTGCGGGTTGGAGGCCCGCACCTACCGGGCAATCAAGCGCGCCGTCGCCCGCCGGTCGGTTCCGACGCCGGAGGCCGTCCGGCGGCTCCGCACGTTCGCCGAGGAACTGCTGAACCGCGATCAGGGTGAGCATTCCGTGTGACGTTCGTGGCGTCGGTCGTGCCGTGGTCGGTCGGGGGCGTGCCCTGCGGGAACAGCCCGTCGCCGGAGAGCCGCTCGGTGTGCTCGATACCTTCCGGTACGGATCCGGACGCCCGTAGCAGCGCGACCGTGTCGGTCAACCGGATCCGCCGGTAGCCCAGGCTGATCAGCCCGAACCGCTCGAACTGCTTGAGGATGCGGTTCACCGAGGACCGGTGGACGCCCAGCATGGCGGCCAGGGTGTGCTGTGGGAGCACGACGGTGCCGGACCGGGCCTCGGCCAGCAGCAGTCGCGCGGTGCGCTGCAGCAGTGGCCCGTTCAGGGTCACCAGCAGGCGGGCCTGGCTGCGGAAGAACCGGCCGGCCACGCCGGCCAGCCACAGCCGGGCGATCGCCGGCCGGGTGTTCAGCAGCTCGCGGAACGCCGATGCGGGAAGGACGAAACACTGTGTGGGGGCGGCCGCCCGGGGCGCGTACGGCGGTGGCCGCCCGATGATGAGCGGGACGTCGCCGAAGACCTCTCCGGCGTAGAGCATCTGCGCGACGACGCGTTGGCCGCCGGGGCCGGCCGCGAACTCGACCTCGCCGCTGCGGATGAACCAGACCCCGTCCGGTGGCCGGTCCGGGGAAAACGCCAGCTCGCCCGCGGCGAGATGCCGTGGGTGGAGGGGCCGGCCGAGGGCGAGCAGGTCCTCGGCGGCCAGGCTCGCCCCGTTGCGTCCGGCAACACATTCCGCGGCCCAGGCGGCGACATCCAGCAACGCGGCCGGAAGGTCGCCCTCCGTCCTCGGTGGATCCTGCGACATCGCACCCCCTGAAGGGCGGGGACCACCGGGAGGGTGGAACCCGCGGGCACGGCCCTGGATTCCCGGTCCGGGATCAGGCCACACGGATGGGCGACGAATTCCGGTGGATCACCGTTCATTGTCCCGAGATTGTCGGACCGCGCACGGTTGTGTCCCGGAGACGGGTGACCGTCCGTTGTAGACGCCGCGCACCCGGCTGACGCTGGAGGAGACGAGTCGCACCGAGCGCGACTCGTCGATCGTGTGGAACAGGGAGGCACGATGGGACATCTTGCGCGTAGGGCTGCCGTTCTCGCCGCCGCGGCGACCGCCGGCCTCGCCCTCACGGGAGCCGGCACCGCGGTTGCGGCGCCCACGACGCCGGCCCAGAACGTCACTGTCGCCGCGAAGTCCGGGGGTTACCACGATCCGGCCCACCACCATCACCACTACCACCACCTGTGCTACGGCGGTTACGGTGGTCACGGTGGCTACCACTTCAGCCTGCTGAACCTCGCCCTGAACATCGGCGGCCTCGGGCACGGCTACGGCGGTTACGGCTACGACCCGTGCCACTTCGGCGGCCACGGCTTCGGTTACCGGTAGGACGACGGGCGCGGAAGCCACTCGTGCCGGCATGGCCAGCCATGCCGGCACGAGTCTGTGTGCCACGCGCCCGGCCCCGTCATCTCAAGACGGAAGCCCATCACTTCTGTGCGTCGAACACGAACCCGAGATCGTGTTGGGTGGTACGTCATTCAGGAGAACCCGGCTGTGTGACCCTGGGCATCAGCGAGTGCTGATTGTCGAGGAGAAGACACTCTTTTTCGTCGTCCCACACCTTCGGGTGGCTCGAATTGCGGCCATGTGAGTGACAACTGAGCATTCGACCATGGTTCTCAACCGGCGGGGTTTCCTCGGTGCGGTCGGCGCGGCCGCAGCCGCGGGATTAGCATCCTCCAGCTCCGGCCTGACCGACCTGGTCCTGGCCGACGGCGGCCGGGGAGCGGCCGGGGAGCAGCTGCGGGAGCTGCCGTTCCTGCGCAGCGAGGGTGGTCTACTCGACGTCGGGCTGACCATTCACCCACAGCGGCTGCAAATCGGTGACCGCGAGGTCTTCGTCCACACCTACAACGGGATGCTGCCGGGTCCCGGTCTTCGTTTCCGGCCCGGCGACAAGCTCCGGATCAACCTGATCAACAACATGCTGCCGCTCGGGGTGCCGTTGAACGCGCCACCGCCGGCATGCGCGGTGCGTCCTCCCGAGGAGGAGGACGCACCACCGCTGGAGCCGCCGCCCCACCCGCTGGAATGCATTCCGGAGATGATCAACCACATCGCCGAGGGCGAGACGGTCATCCAGATGAACATGACGACCAACATCCACACCCACGGGCTGCAGGTCTCCCCGAACGACCCGGCCGACAACATCTTCCTCAAGCTCTCACCGGGACACAGCCACCAGTACGAGTACGAGATCCCCGACGACCACCCCGCCGGCCTGTTCTGGTACCACCCACACCACCACGGCTCCACCACGCACCAGTCGTGGGAGGGACTGACCGCCCCGATGATCGTCGAGGGCGACATCGACGAGGTGCCCGAGCTCGCCGACATCGCCGACCGGACGATCGTGCTGAGCACGCTGTGGATCAACCAGGACGGCTCGACACCGAGCGCGGTCATCATCCCCACCGGCGGCCAGATGCCGTTCACCACGGTGCCGGCGGTGCCCACCGAGATGCTCTTCCTGATGAACGGCCAGCTCGGACCGGAGATCGACATCAGACCCGGGGAGACGCAGCGCTGGCGGGTGCTCAACAGCGACCCGCACGAGTTCATGTGGTTCGAGGTCAAGGACCACGAGCTGTACCAGATCGGCCAGGACGGCATCCCCTTCGGCACGCCCCGCACGGTGCGGTCGATCATGCTGCCCCCGGCCAACCGGGCCGAACTCGTCATCCGGGGCGGGCAGCCGGGGCGCTACCGGGTGATCGGCAAGGCATACGACCAGGGCCACCCCGGCGGGGCGCGGCCCGAGAAGGAGCTCGGCACCCTCGTGGTGGCCGGACCGCCGGCCAACGGGCGGATCCCGCAGCGCCTGGTCGAGCCGCCGAAGATGCCGGACCTACCGGTGGCCGCTCACCGCGAGTTCCGTTTCAAGGGCGACATCTCCGGCCGGCGGGGCCTGGGCGTGCGGTTCTGGATCGACGGCGTGGCTTTCGACCCCGACCGGATCGACACCCGGGTCAGGGCCGGGACGGTCGAGGAGTGGACCTGGATCAACGAGGACATCTTCCAGCACCCCATCCACGTCCACGTCAACCCGTTCCAGGTCATCGACGTACAGGGGATTTCCGAGGGGGACACCTCGTGGCAGACCGACCCGAACATCTGGTGGGACACCTTCCGGCTCCCGCCGTTCGGTCGGGTGACCATCCGGACGTATTTCCGACCCGACATCCCGGGACGGAACGTCTACCCGAGCAAGACCGTCTACCACTGCCACATCCTGCACCACGAGGACAACGGAATGATGGGTGTGCTGTTGATCGACCCTCCGGAGGGAAGGTCATGATCCGGTGAGTGACGGTGTTGGCGGGGGTCGTGGTTCTGCTCGTCGGCGCGGTCTCCGCGTCGGCCGTGCCACAGGACCCGCCACCGCTGCCGAGCAAGTGGACCCACCTGTTCCAGCAGGAGCACCGTGATGCCCTGCATTGGTGGAATCACACCTGGCTGCCGCAGACGGTGCCCAGCGGGGCTGTGGTGCAGATCCAGTTGCCCGGCGACCCCATCCGCTGGGTGCACGACGAGAACCGGAAGTGCACACCAACGACGCCGCTCGGGCTGGCCCTTCCGATCCTCGACCTCTTCCAGTTCGTCAGGCCCGAGTTCCTCGGCCAGAACAAGCTTCCCGATCCGAACCGCATCGACGGCACCGAGAACATCTACACCTTCGACTATCGGCTCGACGGGATCGGTGTGGCCGCGATCTGTCTCTTTCCGGAGCCGAGGCCGGGAACGGCTTACGAGATCTCGATGCCGCCGGGAACCCCGACCGACCGCTACGTCCTCACGCTGCTCGTCGGGGTCCCGCAGGCCAGCCTTCCCCTCCGCCGGCCCCACGAGGACATGGGCAGCACGCCGAGCCACGACTGGTTCGGGCCGAGCCGGCACTGACGTGGCGGCCTTCGCGAAGGTCTCGAGGTGCACATCGGCTCGTTACTCCGCTGGTCCATCCGAATGACCGCCGGATCGCACGTTCGGATCATGCTTGCCTCCTGAGCTCCTCAGTACGCTGCTGTTTGGCGGTGCCGAGTTCACCGGCGACCAGCGGGCGGCAACGGAAGCTTCCGGCCGAGCACGAGTCCTGCCAACCGTGGTCGCCGTTATCGAGCGGCGAGCGGACGGGAGCGGCACCGGCGTGACAGCTACGGAAAACGCGAGAACACCGAGACATATCCAGAAAACCGGAACCATTGGCGGGGCTGTCGTCCACGAACCCTACCGGGACGACGTCAGGCGTGCGTTCGCACTCGGCGTCATTGCGGTGGCCGCCAGCCTGTTCCTCGCCGGAGTAGCACTCTGGTTCGGCGGCGCCGTCAACGCAACCGTGATCCCGGGATTGCCGGACCCTGGCCCGGAAACCCGATGGGCACTGCCGATCAGCCGCGTTCTCGCCGACCTGGCGGCCGCGGGAACGGTCGGATTCCTCCTGGCCGCTGCCGTGCTCGCGCCCCTGCCGGCCCACTCGCGCGCGGAAAACCACGGGGACGGCAGGGAAAATCTCGGCGGGGTACGGCGCATCGGGTCCACCGCCGGTCGCTGGGTGCGGTCCGCGGGTTGGCTGGCGGCCGTGTGGTTGGTCGCCGCGCTGGCCGGGGCCGGCTACACGCTGTCCGACGTTCTGGCCCGGCCGTTGGGTGAGGTCATCTCCGATTCCGCGGTGTGGCCCCTGGTGTTCGACCTCGATGCGGTCACCACGCTGCTCGTCGTCGCGACGATCGCCGCAGCGCTCACGTTGTCCTGCCGGGTCGTGTCGTCGGTGCGAGGAACGACCGTGCTCCTGCTGCTGGCCGTCGTCGGGGTGCTGCCACCCGCGTTCAGCGGTCACGCGGCCGGCGCGGGCAGCCACCAGATCGCGGTGTCGAGCATGCTCCTGCACGTCGTCGGCGTGGTGTTGTGGACCGGTGGCCTGCTCGCCCTCGCGCTGGCGGGGCGGCTCCCCACGACCGACCTGGCCCGTGCCGCACACCGCTACTCCCGGCTGGCGGCCTGGTGCCTGGCCCTCGTGGTGATCAGCGGGGTGCTGACGCTGGCCGGCAGGCTCTGGCCACCGGCCGCGCTGTGGGAGAGCCGCTACGGGTGGCTGGTGCTCGCCAAGGTGGCGGCGCTCGGTGCGCTCGCCGGGTTCGGCCTGCTCCACCGTCGGCGCACGCTCCCCGCGCTGGCCGGGGGCAGCCGCACGGCGTTCCGCCGTCTCGCCCTGGTCGAACTGGTGGTCTTCGCGGGCACCATCGGGCTCGCGGTGGGCCTGTCCCGAACTCCCCCACCGGCCGGCGAACCGACGGCGAACACGACCACGGCGCTACTCGGCTTCGAGATGCCCGGCCCACCCACCATGGAGTCGATTCTGCTCGATTGGTCACCGGAGCCGATTTTCCTTGGTCTCGCGGTCATCGCAGTCGCCGGCTACGTGGCTGGCGTTCGCCGGCTCCGGCAACGTGGTGAACCCTGGCCGGTGGTGCGCACGGTGAGCTGGCTTGCGGCTTGGTGCATCGTCGCCCTGGCCACCAGCAGCGGGCTGGCACGCTACGGCTACGTCCTGTTCAGCGCCCACCAGGTACAGCACGCGATGCTTTCCCTGCTGGCGCCAACATTGCTGGTCGTCGGTCGCCCGGTCACCCTGGCACTACGCGCACTGCCCACCGAGGCGGATCGCCGGTGGCCGGGACCGCGGGAATGGTTGAGCACCGGCCTGAAAGCACGACGAGCCCGGTGGATACTGCACCCTCATATCGCGATGGCAGTGCATATGGTGGCTTCCGTCGGGATGTACTTCCTCGGCCTCTACGAAGTTATGTTGCGCTCCCACGCCCTGCACCTGAGCCTGTTCGGACTGGCGCTGGTGTCCGGCTACGTTTTCTGGTGGGGGGCAGTCGGACTGGACGAGAACCCCTGTCGACCTGGACGCCGACAACGAGCGATGTTGCTGACGATGGCGGTCAGCATGCCGGTGTTCCTGGGCCTTGGTGTGCTGGGGAAAACCACGTCCGCGGGCGCGGACTGGTTCGCGCAGCTCGGTCGTCCCTGGGGACCGAGCGTGCTCGCCGACCAGCGGCTCGGCGGGGTGATCCTGGCGATCGGAACGACTGCCCTCACCCTGTTCGTGGTGGCGGGCATACTGCTCGGCGCGCGAACGCGCCGCGAACCCGAAGGAGCCTAACGGTGGGCGGGCCAGGTAGCGTCCTCAACTACTCGTTGCGCAGCCGGTCCCGGATGAAGTAGCCGAGGATGAAGGCCAGCACCGTGGCGCTCGCACCGCAGAGACCGGAGATCTCGGAGGCGGTGAAGGTGTCCTTCCAGAACGTGGCTCCCGCTATCGTCCAGAAGATGGTCGCGACCGCGGCGCCCAGCGCCGCCGCACCCACCTTCGGCGAAATCGCCGAGGCGGCAGTCTCCCGGCTGATGCCGGCCACGTTGTCGGTCATCCTGGTCTCCTTCTCCGCATCCCGGCACCCGGTCCAGCCGGCGGGCGGGAACATCATTTCCGTAACCCGCGAACGGGGTAACTCCCCGAAAGGGTGCCTCGGCAGGATCACGTCGGGCATGCGTTCGGCCGATCTTCGGCGTAACGGCGGACCAACATCTGCCCGATCCATGGCTACTTGCCCGGAGCCGACGTCTCGCGGATCCTCGGCGGGACGGCCCAATGTGGCTCCGGGCCGGCGTCATGCATGCAGAAGCAGCGGTCGCGAGCGAGCCAACGCGTGCCACCGGGCGTCGCGGGATGGAACGAGGTGGGGCGAATGACCACACCGTACGCGTTACGCGGAGGCCAAGCGGCCAAGCAACGCCTGGACATCGTGGCCGGGATGCTCGCGAAGCCCACGCGATCACTGCTGGAACGTGCCGGGGTCCGGGCCGGGCAGCACTGCCTCGACGTCGGCTGCGGCGGCGGCCAGGTGGCACTCGAGCTGGCGCGGCTGGTGCGCCCGGGTGGGAGCGTGGTCGGCGTCGACCTCGATGGCGAGATCCTGGAGTTCGCCCGCCAGGACGCACTCGTGTCAGGTGCCACGAACGTGTCCTTCCAGCAGGGCGATGCGCGCCAGCTCGAGGGCGGCCCGTACGACGTCGTCTACGCGCGTTTCCTCCTCAGCCACCTTCCGGCCCCCTCCGACATCGTCGCCGGGATGGCCGAGCTACTGGCCCCGGGCGGACTGCTCGTGCTGGAGGACATCGACCACTGGGCTTACGCCTACCCGCCAAGCTCCGCGTACGAGCGGTACGACGCGTTGTACTGCGCGCTGGTCCGTCAGCGTGGAGGTGACCCGGCACTGGGTTTCGCCCTGCCCGGCCTGCTGCGCGACCACGGTTTCGACGAGGTCGGCCTCGACGTCGTGCAACCGGCATTCCTGTCGGGCGAAGCAAAGCGAATCCACTGCATCACCCTGGCCAGCATCGGCCCTGCGGCGGTTGCCGAAGGACTCGGTACCGAGGACGAGGTGGCCGCGCTGCTCGCCGAGATGGAAGCGGTCACGGTGGATCCACGGACGATCGTGGTGCTCCCCCGCATTGTTCAGACCTGGGCGAACCTCCCCTGAGGCTCCGCCCAATGCGCCAAGGACACGATTCGGTACCCGGCGTCGGACATCGCCTGGACAGGGGTGGGTTCTCTAGGGCCTCGACAAAGGCGACCAGCGAATCAGGGACGTGGTCGCGTTGAATGAGCGTGCCCGTCCGACGGTAGAGGTCGACGGCTCGGAAGTGGCAGGGCACGCACGGCGCTCCCTACTCGGACCGTTCAGGCGACGCGGGCTCGACCTGCTGTTCGCACAACGTGATGAGTGGGTCCCGACCCTCAATCGCCAGGAAGGCATGCACCTCGGAGTACGCCCGGTGGACGGGATGACGGATGCGCCGGAAGGTCACCTTGACCATGGGCGCCTCCGGATACACAGGAGGTCGCGACCAAGGACCAAGGTGCGGAGTATGACCCGCACCCGGCGGGCACGTAGCGGCGCCATCCGCTCGTCCCATGCGCGCGCCTCCGACGGGGTCATCGGTTCAAGGACGTAGGCCATAGCAGGTCTTTCGGATCTTGAGGTGTGAGGCGGTCAGGAGCTGTAGGAGACGGCGGCAAAGCCGGTCTCGTGGCGCCGCTCCTGCCGGTCTCGGGCCTCCCGGTAGCAGTCCCGGCAGGTCCACCACAGTCGGGGAGGCGAACACAGGTCGGAGTCGAGGCCGGCCGCCTCCCCCTTCCGGCCACAGAGAAAGACAACGGGTGTACCGTTGGTCCGGCGGCCGCCCGGATAGGCGTGTCGTTGCCCCTGGTAGGGCTGCCAGGTGTGCGGCATGGTGTCGATGGGTTCTCCCATGTCTTCCTTCCTGCTGTCCGGTAGCGCCTGCACCGTGGTGGAGCGGACGGCATGTGCGCTGCTGGTGATGTCACTGGTTGGCTGATCCCACTCGCCTGAGCTGGCTGGAACCATGGCGTTTATCGATTGCCGCCTGCATCAGGACTGGTCGAATGAGGCTGGGGTCGACCTTCGACGGCAGCTACGAGCCGGTGGCCGAGATCTGTGCGGCCCTGGACGACCTGCGCCGCGTCCTGCCTCGCCTGCGCGCCCAAACCGCGCCGCAACGCGGTCCCGAGGCCGCCTCCTTCTCCCACGGGACGACCTGAACCCGCCGTTGTCCCGGTAGCCCGCTGCGGTCCCTTGCTAGGTCCAAGGCAGGTAGCGACAGCACCAACCCACGGGCCAAGAGGCTGGTGCTGGTTGGTGGCCCCACACGCGCCGGTGGACAGCCACCCGAATATCGTCCCGGGACCAACCCATCCAGGTCTCACGAATCCTCAATATTCTCCCGTGATCGCTCTTCGCCTACGGCGAACATTGCATGTCTTCACTGTGGGCGAACTGTCGGGAGTCAGTGCCGATGCGAAGCGAGGCTAAGGTCGGCTGTATCGGCCGCGCCCAGGACTCGCGCCCCAGCTGCGACAGTAGCGATACCGGGAGGAAAGACAATGATTGTCGATGAGATTGCACGTCCGCGGCTTCCACTGCCCGTTGTCGACGCTGCGGCCCCCACGAGCGGGATCGGCGAGGACCCGGTATATCACCGCCTGCTGCAGAACCGGATCGTGTTCCTCGGCCAGGAGGTCGACGACAATGTCGCCAACAGAATCACCGCACAGCTGTTGATGCTGTCGGCGGAGAGCGACGACGACATCTACCTCTACATCAACTCCCCGGGTGGCTCCGTCATGGCGGGGATGGCGGTCTACGACACGATGCAGCACATCAAGAACGACGTTGCCACCGTCGCGATGGGGTTCTGCGCCTCGATGGGCCAGTTCCTGCTGACCGCGGGAACGCCGGGGAAACGCTCCGCACTACCCCACGCGAAGATTTTGATGCACCAGCCGTCGGCCGGGCTCCAGGGTTCCGCCACCGATGTGCAAATCTATGCTGCCCAGCTCACTCGCGCGAAGCGCGAGATGATGGAACTCATCGCGCAGCACTCGGGCAGGGATGTCGACACGATCATCAGGGATGCCGACCGCGACCGCTGGTTCACGGCACAGGAGGCCAAAGAGTACGGGCTCATCGACGACGTGATGCAAGCACACCAGATCGCCGTGTCGACGGGAACGGTGGCGGCCCACATGCACTGACGGGGCGACGAGGAGGAGGGCGGCAGCTGTCCTCCTCGCCCGTCTTCGAACTCCGGGAAATCTGTTTGTTGTCGATGCCGTCCATGCCAGAAACTTCTCGGTTGATCACGTACCCGTTCTTCCAGATGTGAGCGGTGTCCCGTATCGCGGAGATGTTCTTGGTCGGGTCACCGTTGACGAGGATGAGGTCCGCGCGCAGGCCGGGCGCGATTCGGCCGCGATCGGTGATCCCGAAGTGCCGCGCCGGCATCGAGGTAGCCGACACCAGTGCGGCCTGTGGCGTCATGCCAGCGCTGGTGAGATGAGCCAGCTCCGCGAACATGCTGGGGCCGTGCGCGGTACCGGGCATGGAGGCGTCGGTGCCGGCGAGGATCGGAACTCCCGCGGCATGCAGCCGGGCGACGTTCGCCTTCGCGGTTTCCAGCCAGCTCCGTGCACACCTCTTCCGGTCCCACTTCAGGGAATCGCGCTGTGCCTTGGACAGGTAGCGCTCGACTCGCTCGTTGGCCTGCAGGTCGGCCGCGCCGGCACCGCAGTCGATCACGGAAAGCGTAGCGACTAAGAACGTTCCGCGACGCTGAACTTCCTGAAGGAAACGCTCGTCCAGCTCGGTGTCGTAGAACATGTGGACCAAGCCGTCGGCGCCGGCGTCCACCGCAGCCTTGGCGAACTCGAACTCCTCTACATGACCAACCGCCATCCGACCGTGTCGGTGGGCTGCGGCGACGACCGCACGCACCTGCTCCGGTTCGAGGGTGCGCAGTGGATTCCTGGGGCCGCCGTCGTCGAAGATGAACTTGATGTAGTCGGATCCCTCCCGTACGCGGTCGGCAACGAACCGGTCCGGGTCGGTTTCCTCGGTGAGCCGCGGGAAATCCCAGCCTTCGATCACCGGATGACCGCCTGGGACGGTGACGCCGATACCGGCGGACCACAGGTCGGCCTCGTCGACCCGGTCCAGTGCCCGGCGTTGCCGTTTCGCCGCGGGAAGTTCCGCCACCTCGTTGAACATGTCGAGCTCGGTGGTCACGCCGAAGCGCAGTGCATCGCGGCGAATCTGCTCGTACACGTGGACGTGCGAGTCGATCAAGCCAGGCAGCAGTGTCTTCCCACGCCCGTCGTAGACGGTGACTCCGCGTGGTACGGCGATATCCCCAATCTGCGCGATGCGGCCGTTCAGGACGAGCACCGAACCGCGCTCGGTGACCCATGTACCGTCGAAGACTCGCACGTTACGGACGACGAAGCTGTTACCGGTCGCGTCCATCGGACCGTCATTCGGTGCACTGGCCGCCGCTGGCGAAGCGAGCACGCTCATCATAAGCGCGAGTGCGAGTGGCAACGCGAGCTTCCGTCGGCGAGAAAAGCGCTGCGCACAGCCTAAGCAGCTCGCTGCGATGCGGTACGGGTCGGGCATGGAACCGCCTTCCGGATCGAACCCCCAACGATCTGGACGAACACCTGCCACTGGAGCACATGAGACACCGAGTCGGCGCTACGACATTCGGAACTCCGCCGGATGTGCCGCCCCATGGCATAGCACGTACCCCCAGCTGTGAAGCGTTTGGCCGACGGTAGATGCCGTGCCGGCCATACCTGTCGCAAAGCAGGAAAGATGTCTACAAATTTGCTGATCCGTCACTCCCGTGTTCGTGGTTCACCTCCGTCGATAGGAGGTGTCCCGCGGGGGTCGGCCGGGTGCACGCTGCCTGTGGACGCATCCCGCTCACGGAAGGGAGTCGACATGCGTCGTCGCGCTCACCATCCCCGACTTCACCGTGGTGCCCTGGTCATCGGGCTCGCCGTGGTCGTGCCGCTGGTACTCGCCGTTCCGCAGAGTGGTGCCGAGCCGGGCCCGGGCGCTCCGTACCACGTCTCCGCCGTCGAGGCAGCGGCCAGCAACACTCAGGCCACTCCTGACCGACATGGCTCCGACCCCAAGCCGGACGCCTACGACGTCGTTCTCGCCGTTCACACTGGCGCCGGGGGTGGCCTGCGCCGGGACACCACGCCCCCGGAGGTGGAGAAGGCGTACCGGGACGGTATTGCGAAGGCACTCCGGGAGGGGTACGCCCTGCTGCGCAGGGGCGAGAGCAGCGTGGCGGCGGTCGAGGCCGCGGTTCGGCTCCTGGAGGACAACGAGCTGTTCAACGCCGGCAAGGGAGCGGTCTTCAACACCGACGCTGGCCACGAGCTGGACGCCTCCATCATGCGGGGTTCGGACCTCGCAGCTGGTGCGGTGGCCGGAGTGCGTAACGTGCGTAACCCGATCTCCGCGGCGCGCCTGGTGATGGAGAAGACCAGGCACGTGATGTTGGCCGGCGAGGGCGCCGATGACTTCGCCGCGGCCAACGGGTTGGAGGTCGTGACCCAGGACCACTACTGGACGCAGCGCGCCTGGGATTCGTTGATGCGGGCGAAAAAGCCCGGTGGCGCGCGCACGAACGACGGTGACGACCCGCAGGAGCATGGCACCGTCGGCGCGGTTTCGGTCGACCGGCACCGGCACCTTGCGGCGGCCACGTCCACCGGGGGCCTGACCAACAAGATGGCGGGCCGAGTCGGCGACTCCCCCATCGCCGGTGCCGGCACTTACGCCAAGGACGACACGATCGCGGCCAGCGCCACCGGCGTGGGCGAGGTGTTCATCCGTGGTGCGGCCACCGCCACCATCTCCAACCTCGTGGAGTTCGGTGGCATGGACCTGGCCCGAGCCAGCCACGAGGTCGTGGTGAAACGGCTTCTCCCGCTCGGCGGGACCGGCGGTGTCATCACGTTGAACCGGCTCGGTGTCCTCGACGCCACGCACAGCACGCCGGGCATGCCGCACGGATATGTCACCGCGGATGGCCGCATCGTCACCAAGGTGTTCCTGGACGAGACTCCGAGCGACCGGTAGCCAGAAGCGCCCTGCCCTGAGCCGCCTCAAGAACACGGCGCCGAACCTACCCAGGCACGGGCGCCGGCGCGCTCGGTGGCCGTCCCTGCCGTGAACGGCCACCGAGCATCGGGCTCAGCTTTCCTCGTCGTCGCCGAGGAACGCCTCACCCACCTCGTCCATGGCCTCGCCGGCGATCATGCCACCGACGAAGCCCGCGGCGGCGCCGGCCACCACGCCACCCACACCGGGGCCCCGGCGGCGCTGTTCGGGGTGGCCGTACATACCGGCGGGCATCCCCGGATGCCCGCCGGGGACGCCCGTGCCGCGGTGGGCAACGACCTGGTCCAGCCATGCGCTGATCTGCCCCGCCCAGTCGACGGTCATGGCCTCGTCGTGCGAGACGTGGATCCGGCCGAACGCCTCCCCACCGGGCTGCGCAAAGCCGGCACGCTTGTCGGCCTCCAAGATCACGTCGAGGCTGGCGGGGGTTGCCACGAAGGTCAGCTCAACCTCGTTGACCAGGCCGGCGTACTGCGCCGGCGGGAAGAACTCGAGCTCCTGGAAGAAGGGGAGCTGCTGGGCGACGCCGTAGAGACGGCCGGGCTCCAGGTCCGAGCTCTTGAACTGGAAGCCCAGCTGCCCGAACGCATCGAGGACCCTGTCCTGCGAGGGCAGAGGGATGATCTGCACCGGGTCCAGGTCGCCCTTGTCCACCGCCTTGGCGATGGCCAGCTCGGTACGCACCCCGAGCGTCATCCCGGGCAGCTGCTGGCCGGACACCATCGTGATGGGGGCTTCCCAGGGGATCGGGAGCTGGAACGGAATAGCGCGTTGCTCCTTGGCGGCCAACCGGAGAGGCCCGAACACCGCGACGCGATGGAACTCCACGTTCCCCGGACGCTCACCGCGTTCAACCCTGGTCACTAGCGACAGCGCGATGTGCTCGATTGCGGCGTCGGCCTCGCCGCCGACGAGTCGCACCTCTCCGGTCAGCGATGTTCCGGGCCGGCAGGTGGGGTCAGCCAGCACGGTGTCGACCTTCGGTCCACCGATGCCGAGGGTCTTGAGCATCTTCTTGAACACCATTGGGTTCCTCCATCGAACAAGGGGGGCTCGGGAGTACGACGTGAGCGCGCCGCTGGCCGCCGTCCCGAGGGAGTGGAAGGGATGTCGCGAAAGGGCGTGGCACGACACGGAAGCGCTGCGTCACGAGTTGCCTGCTCATGAACGGTAAGCCTGTGCTCGCCACGACGGCGGACAGCAGGCCAGTAATCGCCGACGTACCAGGAAAGCATGTGTCACCGCGTGCGGCGTCAGCCATGGCGCGGGAGGACTGTCCCTGATGCGATCACTGATGCGAGCCGGCTCCGCACGCTGGCGGGCGGCTCCGGAAGCTGGACAAGACGCGATCAGAGGTCTCGTCCCTCTCGATCAACATCCACGAGCCGAACGGTAGCACGCAGTGCTGTACGGTTTGTCCGAAGTCCAGAACGCGACCGGGAAGACCGATGCCGTGCCCCAACCGGCCGCTCGGCTTGTGCCGCTGGAGTGCCGATGGTGACCACCGCACGCTGGGCCAGCTACAACCCTCGCGGTGGACGCCCCTGCTGTCGCGCATCGACGGGGAAGGTCCCCGCCGAGCGCCTCGGCGTGCCTGCAGCGCACGACCTGACAGGCAGAGCCATCGTGCCGGAAGATCCTCTTCCTGCAAGGCGTGCACCAGTCGATTCGTTGCAAATCGTTATAAGTGGGGGCGCATCCGTCCCGAACTCAGGCCACCCGTGATTCGCTGTACACCGGATGTCGTGGCAGGAAACAGGAACTGAACGAAAGGGTTCCGGAGGCCGATTGACCCGGGTTTGTCCAGCGCCCCGCCGCGGGTGCTGGCCGAGCGACGCGAGACCCGCCAGCGGATGGCGGGTCCGGTCGGGGTCGGCGGCGAGTGTCCCGCTCCGGTGAGGGAGAACCCGTCGTGACCGTCGGCTGAATACGTGCTCCTGCACGGAAAGGATGATGATGCGTTCGCGAACAACCGTCACCGGCGTGGCCACTGTGCTGCTTGCCATCTCGTTGCTGGCTGCATGTACGCCGAGCATGGCAGCCGAGCCACCGGCCCGGAGCTCCGTCACCACAACACCGGCACGGACGCCGCCCTCGTCGGGGCAGCCGACGTCCACCCCGCCCGCAGATCCGTCGTCACCCCTGGTCATCGCCCACCGGGGCGGCACTGCGGACTATCCGGAGAATACCCTGCTGGCCTTCACCAAGGCCCTGGAGAACCGAGTCGACCTGCTGTGGATGACCGTGCAGGTCACCAAGGACGGCGTGCCCGTGCTGTATCGGCCGGCGGACCTGTCTGCCCTCACCAACGGCTCCGGCAAGGTCGCCGACAAGGCCCTGAAGGAGCTGCGCCCGCTCAACGCCGGGTGGAACTTCAAGGACAAGGACGGCACTTACCCGTACCGGAACGATCCTCAGCCGATTCCGACCTTGCAGGAGGCACTGGACGCGGTGCCGCCCCACGTCCCGATCATCCTCGACCTCAAGGCCCTGCCTGCCGAGACCGTGGCCGAATCCACCGCCAGGGTACTGGAGAAGGCCAAGGCGTGGCACCGGGTTCGCGTGTATTCCACCGAGACCGCCGCCATCACCGCCATGACGAGGTTCCCCCAGGCCCAGGTGTTCGAGACCCGGGACGCCACCCGGCAGCGGCTGGCCGACGTGGCACTGGCACACCAGTGCACGAACCCACCCGCCGCGGGCACCTGGGCTGGTTTCGAGCTGCGGCGCGACGTCACCGTCACGGAGAGGTTCACCCTCGGCACCGGCGAGTCCAGGGTGAAGGCACAGATGTGGGACGAGGAGTCCGTCGGCTGCTTCGAGTCCGCCGGCCAGACCAAAATCGTGATGTTCGGCATCAACACCAAGGACGACTACCAACTGGCCAAGAAGCTGGGCGCCTTCGCCGTGCTCGCCGACTCACCTCGAGACATGGCCACCATCAGGAACGAACTCCGCTGACACCAGGATGCCGGACGTCTTGGCCTTCTCGGTTCCGGCTGCCGGCGGACAGGCGGGTCGGACCGAGCGGTAGCACGGAAGATCGAGAGCGAACGATCACGCTCGATCCCATTCACCCGAGTGACCTACCCCCGAGTCTTGCTGCTTCCTGTCGGCACAACAGAAACTTGATTCCCATCCCTCGGTGCGCACATCTCACGGATGCATCCACTCAGGTGATATCAACCAACCCCACCATCACTGGTCAAGAATTCAACTGTCCTCTGTAGATACTGGTTGGCAACTCCCTGACCAGCATGGGAATTCCAGCAAGAACAACCCGTTGGCGGAGTGGTCGCCTTCTACTGCCCCGATTCGGTGCGATCGCTCATCCGTCCGGCCGGCCACCGGCCAGCGCATCCGTTGACCAGGAAACAACATAGTCGAAACATTCGCGACACGAATCGGGTGGTGCTCGGTCTAGTGTGACGGGGAAGCAACGGATGACGAGTTCCACCCGGTTCAGTTGTCTCGACGGTGATACGCAGTGCACGAGCCAGATGGCCAGGCTCCGGACCTGTCGACCACACCCGAGGACCGAAGCAGGGAGGCGTCCGCGCCGGAGGTGTCGGGCAGACACCGCGGGCGCAGGGGCCGGGTCGGCATGACCGGTGCCCGCTTCGGCTCCGCCAGCCTGCGCCAGCGGTGGGCCGACGATGAGGGGCCGGAACCCGACGAGAGCGAGTACGACCCCGAACCCACCGACCCCGGGATCGGACGCACCGGCGCCCGGTTCGGCCCACCGGCACTTCGCCGGCAGTGGCGGGAGGACACACCCGAAGAACCACCCCCGGCCGGCGCCGACGTCGAGGTACCCCGACCGGCCGAGGGAACGCCGGAAGCGCCGGTCACCCAGCCTGCCGAGGAGTGGCCGCCCCCGAAAGAGGCCGGCCACTGGTCGTTGGTTCGCCCCTATGCGCGGACGGCGGGACGTACCCACAGCGAGTACGAACTCGCCCTGGAGACGCTGGTCTCCGCCCGACCCGAGACGCCGGGAGACGAGCCGCTCAGCCCGCAGTCGCGTTCGATCGTCGAGCTGTGCGCGCGGCCCCGGTCGGTCGCCGAGGTGGCGGCGTTGCTCTCGGTTCCGCTCGGCGTCGCACGGGTGCTGGTCGGTGACCTGGCGGCCACGAACGCACTGGTCATCCACGGCGGTGGGCACGGTTCGGGCGCGCCCGACAGGGCGTTGCTGGAACGCGTGCTGAGCGGACTCCGCCGGTTGTGAACCATTCTCGCGACCACTCGATCGTTTGACGGGCGGCCCGGCGAGCCCGGGAGTACGGTGCCCCGGGGGGAGGTGCCGCAGGTGGGCAGCAGCTACGAGACGGCGGCGCGGCGGGCGGTGGACTGGCTGCTCGGCGAGCTGGAGCCCGACGGGTCCTGCCGGTCCGCGGACGACGATCTGGCCTGCTACTACAAGTCTCCCGCGCTGCTGGCGGTCGCGGGCCAGCCGGTCGCGGCCAACCGGGTGTTGACCTGGGTGCAGCGGCGGTTCGGCCGGCACGACCACGATTACACGACGACCGACCAGATCAAGAGCGCCAACCCCGACTTCGACGAGTTCTGGTCCTATCCCAACGGGTGGCTGGCCATGGCTGCGCAGCGGATGGGCCGGTTCGACATCGCCCGGCCGGCGTTTCGCTACCTCCGCTGGTTCCATCAGCCCGCCACCGGCGGCTTCCGCACGCGGGGGCCCCACCACAAGCACAACACCGGGACCGACGCGCTGACCACCGCTCATCTGGGGATGGCGGCGTTGTACTTCGGGGAGATGGAGCTGGCCGAGGGTGCGGGCCGGTGGCTGACCGACCTGCTGGCCCAGCAGCCCGATCTGGATCTCGGCTGTTACCTGCGGCGTGATGGTGACGGGCGGCTGGTGCAGGACTTCCCCGCCGAGGCGGCGGCGACCCACCTGGTCAGTGCGACCGAGCCGGAGCAGGCGTACTTCATGATCGGCTACCCGATGGGATTCCTCGCCGCGCTGCACCGGGCGACCGGCCATCCCGCGTACCTGGAGGCGGCCTGGGGGTATTTCGACTTCGCTTGCCGGTGTAGCGCGGACCTGCGGTGGTCACCGACGAGCCACAAGGTGGCCTGGGGTGCGGCGTTGCTCGCACGGACCACCGGGGACGAGGGGTGTGCACGGCTCGCCGCCGACATCGGCGACTATCTGGTGTCGATCCAGGATGGCAGTGGCGTCTGGCACGCGAGCGAACCGGCGACGTTCCGCTTCGACCAGACCGCGGAGATCGCCATCTGGCTGCTGGAGATCAGCGCCGCCCTCGACGGCTGGTGAGCCCCCGCATCTCTTCCGAAGGACGAGAGGCACTGTCCCGCAAGAGAAGCAACAGCGGACCACGCCCGCGCAGCAGTGCTTGGCATCGATCAGTTGCGGGCGTTCATGGCGGAGAAAACGGACGGCTCTTCGCACGTTCAGAGTTCCTCGGGGACGGGCAGGGCCCACTCCTGGCGGCGGACCTCGTAGCAGGCGATGGCGGTGGCGGTGGCGACGTTGAGGGAGCCGACCTTGCCCAGCTGCGGGATGTAGGTCACCGCGTCGCACGCGCCCAATGCGGTCGCGGACAGCCCGTGGTCCTCGTTTCCCACGACGACGCACACGTCCTGCCCAAGGTCGATCGAGGACAGCGGCTCGGCCTCGTCGGCCAGCTCCAGGCCGACGAGGAGGTACCCGTCCTGCTTCGCCCGGGCGAGGGCCTCGGGCAGGTTCTCGAACGCCTGCCATTCCAGGTAGCGGTCGGTGCCCAGCGCCGTCTTCTGCGTCTTGGGGTTACGCGGCGACGCACTGGATCCGGCGAGGTACAGGTCAGCCACGCCGAGCGCGGCCGCAGTACGCACGATCGAGCCCACGTTGAACGGCGACTGCACGTTCTCCAAAAGCAGGCCGAGACGCCGCTCGGTCCGCCGCCGCCACGTCCGGTGCAGCCGTTTCAGGTCGGTCCCCCGCAGCTGCCGCATGTCACTCCGTCCCCGTCCCACTCGCCGGTGTCGACGCCGTGGCTCGCGGCCGCACCTGCAGCAGGCGGTAGCCGTGCTGGGACAGCAATCGGGTGGTCGGGAAACCCTGCTCGTTCAGCCACCGCGCCAGCGAGTCCGAGCCGAGGTGCTTCTGCACGACGAGATAGGCGGACCCGCCCGGCAACAACCGGGACAGCCAGTGCGCCAGCATCTCGTGCAGCACGGCCTTGCCCACCCGGATCGGCGGGTTCGAATAGAGGGCGGCGAAGCGCACGCCGTCCGGCACCGCCGCGGGCAGGCACGCGGTGACGTTGTCCAGGCCCGCCGTCCCGGCGTTCTCCCGCACCAGGTCCAGGGCGCGCTCGTTGACGTCCACGGCCCAGACCCGGGTGTCCTTCCGCCGGCTGGCGAAGGTCAACGCGATCGGCCCGTACCCACAGCCGAGGTCGAGGAGATCACCGTCGGCATCGGGGAGCGGTGCGTGCTCCAGCAACACCCGGGTTCCGGTGTCGAGCCGGCCGGGTGAGAAGACACCGCTGTCGGTGACCAGGTCCAGTTGGACGTCACGGAGCCGGACGCGCACGGTGCCCCGGCGGCTAGCCGCCCCCGGGGTCGCCGAGAAGTAGTGCTGTCGCGGCTCACCCACCTGACGGCCACCCCTCACGCTCCTGGGCGGCGCTGCCGCCGTCCGATCCCCTCCCCACCGGTCCCCCGGTGGGCCGGTGCCACGACCCGCCAATCCTAGTCGGTCGGTCGCGGGGAAACCGAAAACGGGCGGGTCGCGCCCCTCGAGTAGGCCGGGTTCCGGTCACGAGCGGGCGGGATCACCGTCGCCAGGCGCGGACCAGGTCGGCATAGCGCGGGGACCGACGGACCAGGTCGTCGTGGGTGCCGTACACCACGTCCCGCCCGTCGAGCAGCAGCACCCGGTCGGCTCGGAACGCGGAGCTGAGCCGGTGCGCGACCACCAGGAGCGTGCCGCCGCGCTGCCGGAACGCCTCCTCCGCCCGCGCCTCGGCCGCCGGGTCCAACGCCGAGGTCGCCTCGTCGAGGATCACCAGCCGGGCAGGTCCGGCATGCACCCGGGCCAGGGCCAAGAGCTGCCGCTCCCCCGCGGACAGCGGCTCGCCACCGTGCCCGAGCGTGGCGTCCAGTCCCCCGAGCTGCGCCACGATCGCGTCGGCTCCCACCGCCCAGGCCGCCCGGAGCAGGGCGTCGTCGCTCACCTCCGGTGCCAACAACGCGAGGTTCTCCCGCACCGTGCCGCCGAACACGTACGTCTCCTGCGGGATGAGGGCCACGGCCCGTCGCAGCTCAGCAGCGCTGGCAGCGCCCAGCGGCACGCCACCGAGCCGGATCTGTCCCGCCTGTGGAGCCAGTGTCCCGGTGAGCAGGCCGACCAAGGTCGACTTCCCGGTTCCGCTCGGCCCGACCAGGGCGACATGCGTGCCGTCCGGGATATCGAGGTCGAGGTCGCCCACGATGGGCCGTGCACGCGGGCCCCATCGGAAGCTGAGCCCCCGTACGGACACTGTGGCGTCGGCCGGGGCAGGCCCACCCAGGCAGTTCAGGGAGTTGTCCGGCGGCGGCGCGGTGACCTCGCGGAGTCGCCGGAGTGTCACGGTCAACCGGACGGCTGCGGAGCCGATCACCTGCGTCAGGCCACGGAGAGCGGGCTGTACGCCGGTGGTCAGATATGTGACCGCGGCGATCACGGTTCCCGTCCCCAGCACACCCCCCGCCACCAAGCCCGGTGCGGCCGCCAGCACCAGGCCGAGCGGCAGGTATCCGCCGATCGCCACAACGACCGTGCGTAGTGCAGAGGCGTGGGCGAGCCGCACCGTCGCCGCGGCCTGCGCGTCGGTCTCGACCCCGACACCGCGCGCCGCCGGCCGCTGGGCGCCGCACGCGACCACGTCTCGCACCCCGTCGAGCACCGCGCCGGCTTCCTCGGCGGCACGTTCCTCACACAACACCGCCGTGCGTTGTCGGCGAACCAGTGCCGGAAGGAGCAGCCCGAACAGCACCAACGCGACCACCACGGGCGGGAGCACCACCCAGGTCAGCGCCGCCGCGACGGAGAGGAGCCCGGCCAGCGCCGCCACCGCGGTCACGGCGAAGGACCTCGCCTGCACCAGCAGGCCAGCGGTGACGTCCCGGATCACCTCGACGTGGCGGGTCAGCCGGGCGACCACCGCCCCTTCGGGGAGGCGGCGGACACCCGCGCCACGGCGGAGCACACCGCGCACCACGGTATCGACCAGATCGTCGCGCAGCGGCTCGACCACGGCGCCGAGGCCGACCAGCACCCGACGCGACCCGAAGGCGCCGATGACGGCCAACAGGCCGAACGCCGCGATCCAGAGCAGCCCTGCCGCCACGTTGCCGCCGGCGAACCCGTTGTCGACGGCCAGTCCCAGCAACCGCCCGGAGAGGAATCCGGGAACTCCTTCGAGCACGGACCATCCGAGCAGGGCCAGCACCGGACGCCATTGACGTCGCAGGGTTCCGGCAAGCAACGACCCGGACCCGCGGCCCGGGCGCGGAGCCTCGGCTGCGTGTGGGCTGATCGGAGCCGGCGAGGTCGCCAGGTGTTCACTCGTGGTCACCATGTGGAGAACACCGCTCGATAATCCGGTTCGCGCCAGAGGTCGTGGTGGGCTCCGCGGCCACGTACCCGTCCCTCATCCAGCCACAGTACGAGATCGGCACTGGCGGCGGTGGGGAGGCGGTGGGTGACCACGATGCGGGTACGTCCGACCATCCTCCTGGTGATCGCGGTCTCCACTCGGACCGCAGTCGCTGAATCCACATTGGACGTCGCATCGTCGAGGACGAGAACCCTCGGTGTACCGGCCAATGCGCGGGCCAATCCCAGGCGCTGGGCTTCCCCACCCGAGAGCGGGACGTCCGGCATGGGTGTTTCGTAGCCGTGGGGAAGGCGCTCCACCAGGTCGTGAATCTGTGCGTCCACCGCCGCGTCGCGAACCTGTTCGAAGGGAGTTCCGGGGCGGCCGTAGCCGATGGCTTCGGTGACGGTGCGGCCCAGGAGGACGGGCCGTGCGAACGCGCACGCGACAAGGTGACGCACCGATTCGGGCGCTAACCCACAGAGCGGTGTCCCCTCCAGGAGCACCTCTCCATCGTCTGGTGTGGACAGTCCGGCAACGAGTGCGGCGAAGACGGATTTGCCCGAACCGGAACGACCCACGACCGCAACCACGGAGCCGGCCGGAACCACGAGATCCGGCACGGACAGGATGACCTTGCCGTCGGTGTCCCGGACCCGAACTCCGCGCAGCTCCAACGTGCCTTCCCCGGGTGGGACGGGCCGATACCCGGCCGGTGCCGGCGGAACGCACAGCACCTCGTCGATCCTCCTCGCCGCGGCCCTGGCGCGGGCCAGTGCGGTCAGTGCGGAGGCTTGGCGCACGACGGCCATACCGAGCGCGACGTAGCCGGCGGCGGCCACCACGTCTCCGACGCCGATCCGGTCCATCGCCACGCCAAGCCCCGCGGCCGCCAGCACGGCGACCTCGACCGCGGGCAGCAGCAGCCCGGCGCGCCAGGCAAGGGCCGCCTGGGCCAGCCACAGGGCGTGGCCGGCGGCGGCCAGCCGCGGCAACGGGCGCAACACCCGGTCCGCCTCCCGTTCGGCCAGGCCGGCCCCCTGGATCGTGCGGAGGCCACCGACCGCGTCCAGCAGCCGGGCGGACAACTCACCCACCACCCGTTGGTAGGTGGCCACGTCCCCGGCGGTACGCCGCAGGTGGGCCCCGGCGAGCCGGAGCGCGAGCGGCAGGCTCAGCAGGAACACCACGGCCAGCCACCAGTCGAGCACCGCCAGCGCGACGACCGCGCCCAGTGACACGGTGGCAGCGTTGGCCAGTCGTACCAACGTTGCGGCGATCGTGCCTGCCTGCGCGGCGTCGCCGCTGAAGCGGCTGACTGCATCGCCCGGGGCGAACCGACGATGTCCCGGGACACCCAGGGCGAGGAGATGCTCGATCAGGCGATGTCGTAACCAGGCCGTGCCCCTGCTCGTGCAGCGGGCCTCCCCGACCATGCCGACGGCGTCGCCGGCGACCACGACCAAGGCCAGCAGCAGAACCCACAGTGCCGCCCCGCCGGCGTCCGCGGTGGGTGAGAGCGCGCCATCCACCCCGCGGGCGACCGCGTCCGGCAACAGCAGGGTGGCGGCCGTGCCCGCCATCCCACCGATCAGGAGTGCTGTCAGCCATCCCGGGGAGCGAAGGAACACCCGCCGCAACAACCGGTCGCCGGGATTCGCTGACACGAGGTGTTCCTTTGCTCGAAGGTCCGGGCGATGATGCCGGGTGGGGGAGCGACGCAGTCCGGAGGCGTCGCTCCCCCACCCTTGTCACGGCCTCAGCAGAGGCGTGTCAGTCGCAGGTGGTGACGCTGAGGCTGCTGTCGCCGCACAGCAGGAGGCTGGCGTTGCTGCCGGCGTCGTAGCCACCACCGTGGCCCAGCTCCTCGCCGGTCTCCATCGCCTGCAGGTCCAGGACCAGGTTCATCTGTCCTCCTCGTTAGTGACTTTCTTCGGTTCCAACCAGCTCGGGGGCTGGCCGGTCTGGGTGCCGGCCCGGGTTGGCCGGCGAGGATGCGGTCGGGCCGGTGGCGCGCCCCGGCACGGCGGCACCGTCGGTGGCCGGTCGCTGGCCGTGGGTTCCGCGCAGGAACGGAAGCGGGGGCGTGCCGTCGAGGGCGTGGGCGAGGGCCAGCAACACCCCGGCGTTTCCGGTGCCGACGTCCATCGAGAGCCGGCGGAGCTGGTTGCCGGGGAAGGCGATGCCGTCCCGGTACGGGATGGCGAACCAGCCGAGCTGCCGGAGGTGTTGCCACACCAACTGCTCGTCGCGGGGGTCGCGGCGTCGCCTGGCCGTGGCGGTGAGGGCCGCGACCAGTCCGGCGCGGCCCAGGAACAGCCCGGGCTGGCTCACGAAACCGGCCCGGCAGGACCGCAGCAACGCGTCCAGCATGGAAACCGCGCCCGCCGCCGGGGCGAGGGTGGCCAGCTCACCGAGCACCAGGGCGATGCCGGCGCTGCCGACCTCGAGGTAGGGCAGGGTACGCAGCGCGCCGTCGCGGACCTGCCAGGTGCCGTCCGGACGTTCCGTGCACTCGTCGAGGTCCCGGTGGAGCGCCTGGTCGGCGGCGGCCAGCCAGGCCGGATCGGCGGTGTGCTCGTACAGGCGCAGGAACAGTAGCGCCGGGCCGGACCAGCCATGGAGCAGGCCCGCCTTCGCCCGCGCGGGCGGCGGCCCGGGGTGGCCGGCCCACCCGGCGAGCCGCTCGCCGATGGCCAGGGCGTGGCGCACCAGGTCGTCGGAGTCCCATCGCCGGCCCAGGTGCAGCAGGTTGAGAGCGACACCGGCCAGACCACCGCCGAGTCCGTGGTCGGTCAGCTCGGCGACGGCCGGGGTGGCCGCGGCCACCAGGTCGCCCGCCTCGGTGCGGTAGCCGAGCTCGTCGAGCACGTAGGCCACGCCGTGGGCACCGTCGTAGAAGCCGGGTCGTCGTGGCCGTTCCGCCGCGATGTTGTCGAGCAACCACCGTTCGTACTTGTCAAACCTGCCGGCACCCGCGACATGTAAGGCGTGCAGTACGCCTGCCGCGCCGTAGGCGAACGGCGCCCCACCGTGGGTGAACTGCGCGATGTCACCGGGGAACAGTCGGTCTCGCCGCTCGGGGGTCGCGCTGGCGACGATGGCATCGACGATGGCGCGGCGTACCTGGCTCCAGTTGGGCGGATCGGCGTCGAACTCGGTGCGTCTCCGGCGGGTCGACCGCGCGGTATCGGGCCGCGTCCGTGGTGCCAGTTCGGTGAGCACCGGGCCGAAGTAGTTCGGCTCGACCGGGAAGAGTTCGCGGACCAGGTCGACGTAGCTCAGCACCTTGTCGGGATCGAGCGCCGTAACGACGTTCAGCGGCAGGAAGAACCAGAGCCGCAGGGCGGCGAGGGCGTAGCGGTCGGTGTCCGGGCCGACGCGGTCGGCCGGGGCGAAGAAGCCGGCGGCGCCGAGGGCGGGGCGGCGGGGTTGTTCGATGTCGGACGCCAATTCGAAGTCGACGAGGCCGACCTGGTCGTTGTCGTCGATCAGGATGTTGTGCGGGTGCAGGTCGCCGAACACCAGGCCGCGGTCGTGCACCGCGTCGATCAGACGCTCGATGCGGGCCACGATGCGCTGCACACGCTCGGCGTAGGCGCGCAGTGCCGTCGGCTTGCCGGGGTCCCCGTCCGGTCGGGACAGTGGGTACTCCCGGGCGAGCCATCTGCCGAGGGAAGTGCCCGGAATCCGCTCCAGGGCGAGGAAGTGGTGCTCCCAGGCGACGAAGGAGTCGTGCACCGCCGGGATTCCCCGGATACCGGCCAGCCGCTCCAGCACGGTGTGCTCGCGGTTCAGGCGGGTGACGGCGTCGGTGCCGTCCCGGTCCAGCCCGGCGTGCGGGCGGGCCTCCTTCAACACCACCTGGTCGCCGCCGTCGCTGGACGTGGCGAGATAAACGCCGCCGCCGTTGGAGAAG
The DNA here is from genome assembly GCF_014645795.1 of Longimycelium tulufanense. Classification (GTDB taxonomy): domain Bacteria; phylum Actinomycetota; class Actinomycetes; order Mycobacteriales; family Pseudonocardiaceae; genus Longimycelium; species Longimycelium tulufanense. Next base: position 91,836 of record NZ_BMMK01000017.1, read on the forward strand.
TGCAGGGCGGCCTCGACGCCGTACGGGAAAGCGTTCGGATCGCCACCGTTCTTTCGCGCCGCGAGGTGTGGTTCCAGGAATTCGGGGACGGTGACCCAATCTGGTAATACAAAATACGGCTTTCGCTCGTCGGGAACCAGTTTCCCGTCGGGCCGGGCCACCGCATGAACGGCGTGCCCGTCGCCGTCGGTGGTCCACCGCTGCGCGAATCCGCCCCAGCGGACGTAGAGCGGCCCGGAACCGTATCGGAGATCACTGAGGATGTAGGGGCCGTGTTCGCCGGCCAGCGGGGCGGACAGCTCGCGCAGCACCCGGGCGAGTTCGGCCTCGTCGACGGGGTAGATCGTCACCAGCTTGCCACCGGAGGCGCGCGCGGCGTACTTGGAGTTGCGGGCCAGCAGGACCCGCGGGCCGCGGAGGAACTTGAAGGCCAGCCGGTTGGCCACGCAGTAGCCCCAGACCACGCGCAGCACGCGCTCGGCATTGTCGAGGGCGGCCGAGACGTGCACCTTCCACCCCTGCGCCGGCAGGTTCACCGCGTGCGGGTGCAGCACCGTCCACACGTCCCGACTGCCCTGCCACCAGCCGATGGGCACCGCGGGCAGCGAATCGGCGAAAAGGGGCTCGTCGGGATTGGCGCGCGCGGGGTCCTCGTAGAACAGCGGATCAGCGAAGCAGAACGCCTCGTACCGCGCGTCCATACCGTTCGATCCCTTCCACAGTGTTCGTGCGGGAGACCCGCACCCGGTCGGCAGCCACGAGTCATGCCACTCGCGATAAGCAGCGGTGATCGCTCGCGGTTGCCTCCGGCATTGGATTGTCCGCCGCACCGTGCAGCGGCCCGTGACATTCCCTCACAGCACCGGCGGCCAGCCAAGGCTCCATTCCAACGAATCGCGGTTGTGATGCATGTCGCGAAACTCGCTTACCTACTCCGGAGTTTTCAACGGTGCGTGACGGAAAAACGCCACGACACCACCCGTTTGCCGCACTGGTCGCTTCGACAAGCAAACTACGTGTTTCTCGTCCGCCGGTCGCGCGCCGGTGATGCCTCATTCCGGCCGAGGACAACGTCGTTACCTGGTCGGATCGCGTCCGGTACCGATCAGCGGACGACCAAACGGCCGGGGCCGACCATTCGGGTGATCCAACCACGGCGAGTGACCAGTCTCCTGTGCTCCCCGTAGCGTTGATCGCTGTCAACCCAGGGAAGACATTTCGTGAAAATACCCCAGCAGGGGTAGGTCGCCCATTGACCCGATCTGCCGAACAAAGGGCCGGTCACCCGGGCGGTATTGGATGTTGGTAAACCCGACGCCGCGCAGGCGGGGCAATGCCGGACCGGGAAAAGGTCAGAAAGTCAGACAACTCGCTGCGCCATCCGGCCGAGCCGCGCATGCCAGCGACCCGGTCGGAACCGGTCTGTGCCGAGGAGCAAGATGATGGTGCCGCACGCCACGGTTCCCAACACGTCCCACCGGAAGCGTGGGGACAGAACAGGAACTATCGAGCGCATCCCACCCGAGAGGCGATCGGCCTCGCGCCACTTGGCCGAGGACGGCGTTGGCGCACAGGTCTGGCCGGTGCGGGAGACGTCTTGCAGCCGGCGAGTCTCTGGTGGGGCGCTTCGTTGTGCGGGAATGCGTCAGGGGCGGCCCGTGGTGGACCTCGTCGGCGATCGATGTTCCGCCAACAGGGTCCGTGGTGGGCCGCCCCTGACGATCTCGTGGTCCTGCCGTGTGTTCTAGACGGTGAAGCCGAGGGCACGCAGCTGCTCGCGCCCCTCGTCGGTGATGCGCTCCGGACCCCACGGCGGCATCCACACCCAGTTGATGCGGAAGTCCCGGACCAGGCCGCCGCCCGGGCCACCGGTCAGCGCCGCCTTGGTCTGGTCCTCGATGACGTCGGTCAGCGGGCACGCCGCCGAGGTCAACGTCATGTCCAGGGTGGCGACGCCGTCCTCGTCGACCCGGATGTCGTAGACCAGGCCGAGGTCGACGACATTGATCCCGAGCTCGGGATCGACCACGTCCCGCATGGCCTCCTCCAGGTCGGCCACCGCGGGCTGCTCCGCCGTGGGCGCGGGCGGCTCGGGCAGGCTGGCCGCGTCGCGTGCCACGTCCTCGTTGCTCACGCTGTACTTCGGCCCACTCATCGGGCTGCGACTCCATTCGTCTCGACGACACGGGCCACCGCGTCCTTGAAGGCCATCCATCCCAGCAGGGCACACTTCACCCGCGCCGGGTACCGGGCCACACCGGCGAAGGCGATGCCGTCCTCCAGCACGTCCTCGTCCGGCTCGACCTGGCCCCGACCCTGCATCAGCTCCAGGAACGCGGCGTGCTTGTCGAACGCCTCGGCGACCGTGCGGCCGACCACCAGGTCGGTGAGCACCGACGTGGCGGCCTGGCTGATGGAACAGCCCTGCGCGTCGTAGGACACGTCGTCCACGACCGCCCGGTCCCCATCGCCCTTGAGGTGTACCCGCAACGTCACCTCGTCCCCGCAGGTGGGGTTGACGTGGTGCACCTCGGCCTCGAAGGGCTCCCGCAGACCGCGTCGGTGTGGATTCTTGTAGTGGTCCAGGATGATCTCCTGGTACATCTGGTCGAGCTGCATCCGGTCACACCCCGTTGCGATCCTCACCAGCCGCAACGGCCGGTGCCTCCCCAACGCCGAAGAACCGCTTGGCCTCGTGCACGCCGTCGACCAACGCCCGCACGTCGTCGAGGTCGTTGTACAGGTAGAACGTCGCCCGGACGGTCGCCGGCACGCCCATCCGCCGGTGCAGCGGCCAGGCGCAGTGGTGGCCCACCCGCACCTCGACCCCGAGGCTGTCCAGCACCTGGCCGACGTCGTGCGCGTGCACCCCGTCCACCACGAACGACACCACCCCGGCGCGGTCGACCAGCTCGGTCGGGCCGACCACCCGCACGCCGTCGATCCCGGCCAGACCGTGCAACGCCGCCTCCGCGAGCTGGTGCTCGTGCTCGGCGACGCGGTCCAGGCCGATCTCGGTCAGGTAGTCCACGGCCGCGCCGAGGCCGACCGCCTGCGAGGTCATCGGCACGCCCGCCTCGAAGCGCTGCGGCGGCGGGGCGAAGGTCGACCCCTCCATCCGCACGACCTCGATCATCGACCCGCCGGTGAGGAACGGCGGCATGGCGCCGAGCAGCTCCCCGCGTCCCACCAGCACGCCGACCCCGGACGGGCCCAGCATCTTGTGCCCGGAGAACACGGCGAAGTCCACGCCCAGGGCACGGAAGTCGACCGGTAGGTGCGGTACCGACTGACAGGCGTCCAGGACGGTGAGCGCACCTACCTCGCGCGCCCGCGCGACGATCCGCTCCACCGGCGTCACCGCGCCCGTCACGTTCGACAGGTGCGTGAACGCGACGACCTTGGTGCGCTCGGTGATCAGCCCGTCGGTGTCGGACAGGTCGATCCGGCCGGAGTCGGTGACCCCGAACCAGCGCAGGGTGGCGCCGGTGCGCTGGCAGAGCTGCTGCCAGGGCACCAGGTTGGCGTGGTGCTCTAGCTCGGTGACCACGATCTCGTCACCGGGGCCCACCCGGAACCGCTCGGCCCCGGCGCCCGAGGTGGCCGCGTTGCTCATCGCATAGGCCACGAGGTTGACGCCCTCGGTGGCGTTCTTGGTGAACACCACCTCGTCCGCGGCGACCCCGACGAACGCCGCGATCCGGGCGCGGGCGCCCTCGTAGGCGTCGGTCGCCTCCTCCGCCAGCTGGTGCGCTCCCCGGTGCACCGCGGCGTTGGAGGTCTCCAGGAAGGCGCGTTCGGCGTCCAGCACCGCCCGCGGCCGCTGCGAGGTAGCCCCGGAGTCGAGGTACACCAGCCGGTGGCCGTCGCGCACGGTCCGCTCCAGGATCGAAAAGTCCTTGCGGATCGTCGCAACGTCCAGCGGTGCCTTCTCGGGTGCTGCCGTCACGGCCTTCCTCCTCTCGGTCATCCTCACCCCCAGGGTCGGTACCGGTCCTCGTCAGTTACCGGCGCCGGCCCCGGCCGGCTCCTGCTTGCCGGTGAAGCGGACGTAGCCCTCTTCCTCGAGCCGCTCGGCCAGCTCCGGGCCACCCGACTCCACGATGCGCCCGCGGGAGAACACGTGCACGAAGTCGGGGGTGATGTGCTTGAGAATGCGGGTGTAGTGGGTGATCAGCATGATGCCGATCTCCGGGTTCGCGCCCTTGTACCGGTTCACGCCGTCGGAGACCACCCGCAGCGCGTCGACGTCCAGGCCGGAGTCGGTCTCGTCCAGGATCGCCATTTGCGGCTTGAGCAGCGCGAGCTGCAGGATCTCGTGCCGCTTCTTCTCCCCGCCGGAGAAACCCTCGTTCACGCTGCGCTCGGCGAAGGCCGGGTCGATCTCCAGGTCGGCCATGGCCTGCTTGACCTCCTTGACCCAGTGCCGCACGGCCGGGGCCTGACCCCGGACGGCGGTCGCCGCGGTGCGCAGGAAGTTCGACATCGACACACCCGGCACCTCGACCGGGTACTGCATGGCCAGGAACAGGCCGGCACGCGCCCGCTCGTCGACGCCCATCTCCAGCACGTTCTCGCCGTCGAGCAGCACCTCACCCGAGGTGACCTCGTACTTGGGGTGCCCGGCGACGGAGTACGCCAGCGTCGACTTGCCCGAGCCGTTCGGGCCCATGATCGCGTGCGTCTCGCCGCCCTTCACCGTCAGGTCGACGCCGTTGAGGATCGGCTCGGGCCCCTCGTCGGTGGCGACCGAGACGTGCAGGTCCTTGATCTCGAGGATGGCCATGGGTTTTCTTTCGCTCTCCTGGTGGGTGGGAAGTCGTCGGGTGGCTAGTTGCGGCGGGTGGTGACGTCGACGTACACGTCGCCGTCGCGCACGCTCACGGCGAAGACGTCCACCGGCTCGGTGGCCGGCAGCGAGGACGGCTTGCCGGTGTGCAGGTCGAAGCAGGAGCCGTGCAGCCAGCACTCGATGCCGCTGCCCGTCACCTCGCCCTCGCTCAGCGCGACCTCGGCGTGCGTGCAGACATCGTGCAGGGCATGCACCTCGTCGCCGTCGCGGACCAGGACCACCGGGGTCCCGTCCACGTCAACGCCCACCGGCTGCCGTTGTTCCAGCTCGGTGAGGGAGCACACGCGAACGGTCATGTGCCCACCGCCTCGAGTTCGGCCTCGATGGCCGCCGCCAGCCGCTCCCGCACCTCGGGCACGCCGATCTTCTGCAGGATCTCGCCGAAGAAGCCGCGCACCACCAGCCGGCGCGCCAGTTCGGTGGGGATGCCCCGGGCCTGCAGGTAGAACAGCTGCTCGTCGTCGAACCGGCCGGTGGCGCTGGCGTGGCCGGCGCCCTCGATCTCCCCGGTCTCGATCTCCAGGTTGGGCACCGAGTCGGCGCGCGCCCCGTCGGTGAGCACCAGGTTGCGGTTCAGCTCGAAGGTGTCGGTGCCCTCGGCCGCGGCGCGGATCAGCACGTCGCCGATCCACACCGTGTGCGCGTTGTCGCCCTGCAGTGCGCCCTTGTAGACGACGTTGCTGCGGCAGTTGGGCACCGCGTGGTCGACGAACAGCCGGTGCTCCAGGTGCTGGCCGGCGTCGGCGAAGTACAGGCCGAGCAGCTCCACGTCACCGCCCTTGTCGGCCAAGGACACGGTCGGGCTGACCCGGACCACCTCGCCGCCGAGGGTGACCACGCTGTGCCGCAGGACGGCGTCGCGGCCGACCCTGCCGTGGTGGGCGGAGACGTGGACGGCGTCGTCGGCCCAGTCGTGCACGGCGACCACGGTCACCTGGGCGCCGTCGCCGAGCACGAACTCGACGTTGTCGGCGTAGGTGCCGGAGCCGCGGTGGTCGATGACGACCACGGCCTCGGCGAACGGCTCGGCGCGCACCTGCAGGTGGCCGTAGTCCACCTTGCCCTCGCCCGGGCCGGTCACGGTGACCGTGGTCGGCCCGGAGGCGCGGGTGTCGCGCGGGATCGTGACGATCGTTGCCTCGGCGAAGGAGCACCACGCCTGGGCGGCGACCCGGTCGCCGGGGATACCGGCGACGCCGAGCCGCTCGTCACCGCGGGCCACGGTCTCGACCCGCACCTCGGGGGCGGCGGCCACCTCGACGGTGGCCGCGCCGGTGCGCACGGCGCTGCCGTCGTGCAGGCCACGCAGTCGGCGCATCGGCGTGAACCGCCAGTCCTCCTCGCGCCCGCTGGGCTTCTCGAACGCCTCGACGTCAAAGGACGTGAAGCGCTCGGCCCGGGAGGCGGCGGGGACGGCCGGCGCGCCGGCGCCGTGCGAGTGGGCCCCGAGGCCGTGCTGGGTCTTCTCCGTGGTCATGTCAGCTGTCGTCATGGTCAGCCGACGGCCCCTTCCATCTGCAGCTCGATCAGTCGGTTCAACTCGAGGGCGTACTCCATGGGCAGCTCGCGGGCGATCGGCTCCACGAAGCCGCGCACCACCATGGCCATGGCCTCGTCCTCGGTCAGGCCGCGGGACATCAGGTAGAACAGCTGGTCGTCGCTGACCTTGGAGACCGTGGCCTCGTGCCCCATGGCCACGTCGTCCTCTCGGATGTCGACGTAGGGGTAGGTGTCGGACCGGCTGATGTTGTCCACCAGCAGGGCGTCGCACTTCACCGTCGACTTGGAGTGGTGGGCGCGCTTGTGCACCCGGACCAGGCCGCGGTAGGAGGTGCGGCCGCCGCCCCGGGCCACCGACTTGGACACGATGGTCGAGGAGGTGTGCGGCGCCAGGTGCTCCATCTTGGCGCCGGCGTCCTGGTGCTGGCCCTCCCCGGCGAAGGCGATGGACAGCACCTCGCCCTTGGCGTGCTCGCCCATCAGGAACACCGACGGGTACTTCATGGTGACCTTGGAGCCGATGTTGCCGTCGATCCACTCCATGGTCGCGCCCTCTTCGGCCTTGGCGCGCTTGGTGACCAGGTTGTAGACGTTGTTCGACCAGTTCTGGATGGTCGTGTACCGGCACCGGGCGTTCTTCTTGACGATGATCTCCACGACCGCCGAGTGCAGCGAGTCCGAGGAGTAGATCGGCGCGGTGCAGCCCTCGACGTAGTGCACGTAGGCACCCTCGTCGACGATGATCAGCGTCCGCTCGAACTGGCCCATGTTCTCGGTGTTGATCCGGAAGTAGGCCTGCAGCGGGATGTCGACGTGCACGCCCGGCGGCACGTAGATGAACGAGCCGCCCGACCACACGGCGGTGTTCAGCGCGGAGAACTTGTTGTCGCCGGCCGGGATGACCGAGCCGAAGTACTCCCTGAACAGCTCCGGGTGCTCACGCAGGCCGGTGTCGGTGTCCAGGAAGATCACGCCCTGGGACTCCAGGTCGTCGCGGATCTTGTGGTAGACGACCTCGGACTCGTACTGGGCGGCCACACCGGCGATCAGGCGCTGCTTCTCGGCCTCCGGGATGCCCAGCTTGTCGTAGGTGTTCTTGATGTCCTCGGGCAGCTCGTCCCAGGTGGCCGCCTGCTTCTCGGTGGAGCGGACGAAGTACTTGATCGAGTCGAAGTCGATCCCGGTCAGGTCAGCGCCCCAGCCCGGCATCGGCTTGCGGTCGAAGATGCGCAGCGCCTTCAGCCGGGCCTCGAGCATCCACTCGGGCTCGTCCTTCCTGGCCGAGATGTCCCGGACGACCTCCTCGGAAAGGCCGCGGCGGGCGCTGGCCCCGGCGACGTCCGGGTCGGCCCAGCCGTACTCGTAGCGGCCGAGGGTCGCCAGGGCCTCCTCCTGGCTCAGCGGCTGCGCGGTGGTGGGTGTGCGCTGCTCCGCAGCGGCAGTCATGCGGGCTCCCCTTCGGTTGCTTGGCTCGACCCCGTGGACGGGCCGGTTCGGGCCGTCCCGCCCTGGTTCGATCCCGGGATCCGTGCGGTGTCCCCGGCCGGTTCCGGGGTGTCCGGATCCGGTGTCGGGCACGTCTTCGTGGTGGTGTCACTCGTGGTGGTCTCACCCGTGAGCGGGATGTGCGTGGTGCACGCCGCGTCGCCGCGGGCGATGGTGGCCAGGCGTTGCACGTGGCTGCCGAGCAGCTCGGCGAAGGCGGCGGTCTCCGCCTCGCAGAGCTGCGGGAACTCCGCGGCCACGTGCGCCACCGGGCAGTGGTGCTGGCACAGCTGCTCGCCCATGCCGACCCGGCGGGTCGAGGCAGCGTAACCCTCTCGGGTGAGGGCGATGGCCAGCGCCTGGGCCCGCTCGGTGAGACCGGTGCGGGCGGTCACCGCGGCGCGGTGCCGGTCGACGAGGCCGGCCACCCGGCGCTCGGCGAAGGCCCGCACCGCCTGCTCCCCGCCGTGCTCGGCCAGGAAGCGCAGCGCGGCGACCGCGATGTCGTCGTAGGCGTGGCCGAACCGGGCCCGGCCGGCCTCGGTCAGCAGGAACAGCCGGGCCGGGCGACCCCGGCCGCGGCGGCCCCGCCGCGGCGCGTCCCTGGTGCACGCCTCGCCGTCGGCGAGCAGGGCGTCCAGGTGCCGGCGGACGGCGGCCGGGCTCAGGCCCAGCTCCTCGGCGACCGCGGCGGCGGTGACCGGTCCCTGCTCCAGCAGCAGGCGGGCCACCGCGTGCCGGGTGCCGCCGTCGGCGTGCGCGCCCGCCCCGTTCGGCGGGGTGCTGACACCCGCGGCCGACACCGAACCGCCGCCCCCGATTCCGGTGGCGGCGGCCGGCTCGACGGCCTCGACGTTTTTCACAACATGAGTGTTGCCTATTTCAGGGCCAACGGCAAAGCCCATGGTCAGCACGGTGAGTGGGCTCACAGCCTGGGCCGGGCGGGTGGGCCGGGCGGCCGGCCGGGAGGGAGCGGCACGTCGCATCGCTACGCTTCGTCATCGTGGTGGCGGGCGGACCGGCGGGTGATGCGGCGCTGGACGAGGAGCGAGACGTGGCGGGCACCGGGCGCGGCCCGGGCGCCACGGCCAACGGCGCACCCGGCGGCCGGCCGTCGACGGCGGTGTTGACCGTGGCGTCCAGGGAGCTGGCCGAACCGGCCCCGCTGGACCGCGTCGAGCGGCGCCAGCTGGACATCGTGCGCCGGTTCGGCACGGTCGGCTCGCTGCTGCTGGCGGTCGGCGCGTTGGGCGCCGGCGCGAGCCCGGTCAACAACCCGGTGCAGGGCATGCGGCTCCTCGGCCTGCCCGCCCGGATGCCCACCGCCTCGCTGGCGGTGGCCTACGCCGGTGTGATCATGATCGTGCTGGCCTGGCTGGCGCTGGGCCGGTTGGCCCGGCCCGGGCGGCCGCGGCTGGTCTCCCGCCGGCAGCTGGACCGCACGCTGGTCATGTGGGTCACCCCCCTGGCGCTGGCCCCGCCGATGTTCAGCCGGGACATCTACAGCTACCTGGCGCAGACCGAGATCGCCAACCTGGGCATGGACCCCTACCAGGTCGGGCCGGTGGACGCGCTGGGCCCGGACCACCCGCTGACCCAGGGCGTGCCCAACATCTGGCGGGACACCCCCGCCCCCTACGGCCCGGCCTTCCTCACCATGTCCCGGGTCATCGCCTGGGCCGCCGGGGACAACGTCGTGCTGGGCATCCTGCTGCATCGGGTGTTCGCGCTGGCGGGTGTGGCGTTGATCATGTGGGCGCTGCCGCGGCTGGCGCGGCGGTGCGGGGTGCGGCCGGTGAGCGCGCTCTGGCTCGGCGCGGCCAACCCGCTGGTGCTGTTCCACCTGGTCAGTGGCATCCACAACGAGGCGCTGATGATCGGGCTGATGCTCGCCGGCTTCGAGATCGCGCTGCGCAACAACCGGATCGCCACGGTCGTCACCGGCGCCCTGGTGATCACCACCGGCGCGGCGGTGAAGATCACGGCCGCGCCGGCGCTGGGCTTCCTGGGCGCGGCGCTGGCTCGCCGACGCGGCGGCCGGGTCGCCGACCTGGTGCGGATCGCCCTGCTCCTCACCGCGGTGTTCGTCGCCGGGACCACGGCGTGGTCGCTGTTCAGCGGCCTGGGCTTCGGCTGGCTGCAGACCCTGGACACCGCCAACAAGGTGCGCAGCTGGATCTCGCCGTCCACCGCGTTGGGCATGCTCGGCGGCGGGCTGGGCATCCTGCTCGGCCTGGGCAACCACAGCGACCAGGTGGTGGATCTGACCCGGGTGATCGGCCAGGCCACCAGCGCGGTGATCATGCTCGGCCTGCTGTGGCTGTCCTTCCGCAGCTGGCGGCACCACCGCGCCCGCGAGCCGCTGGCCGCGCTGGGCGTGGCGCTGGGCGCGGTGATCCTGCTCGGGCCGGTCGTGCACCCCTGGTACCTGCTGTGGGCGGCGATTCCGTTGGGAGCGGCCACCACCTCGCCCCGGTTCCGGGCCGCCGCCACCGTCATCACCGTCGTGCTGGCCCTGGTGGTGCCGCCGACCGGGGCGGCGTTCGACAACCGCGCCTACGTGATGCCGCAGGCCATCGTGGCGGCGGTGATCGTCGTGGCGCTCGCGCTGGTCGTGGTGCGCAAGGTGATCCTGCCGGCCGGGTTCCCCACGGCGTTCCCGGCGGGTGCTCCCCGGCCCGCCGCCACCGGTGACCCGGCAGGGTGATCACGCTCACCATCGACGCTGGTGAGGGGGCCCACGTCCGCCACCCGGCCGGGGACGACATAGGCTTGCCCGTCGTGAGCCGTAACGCCGACCACCACCCCGCAGTCGAGGTGTCCGGGCTGGTCAAGCGCTACGGCTCGACCACCGCCGTGGACGCCGTCGACCTGCGGCTTCCCCGCGGTCGGGTGCTCGCCCTACTCGGCCCGAACGGCGCGGGCAAGACCACCACCGTGGAGGTGTGCGAGGGCTTCCTGCGCCCGGACGCCGGCCGGGTGCGCGTGCTCGGCCTGGACCCGGTCGCCGATGTCGAGCGGCTGCGGCCGCGGGTGGGTGTGATGCCGCAGGGCGGCGGTGCCTACCCCGGGGTGCGGGCCGACGAGATGCTGCGGCTGGTCGCCGCCTGCGCGGCCCACCCGCTCGATCCGGACTGGCTGCTGGCCACGCTCGGGCTGGACGCCGTGCGGCGTACCCCGTTCAAGCGGCTCTCCGGTGGCCAGCAGCAGCGGCTGTCCCTGGCGTGCGCCCTGGTGGGCCGGCCGGAGCTGGTGTTTCTGGACGAGCCCACCGCCGGCATGGACCCGCAGGCGCGCCGCCTGGTGTGGGAGGTGGTTGCCGCGCTGCGGGCCGACGGGGTCTCGGTGTTGCTCACCACGCACCTGATGGACGAGGCCGAGACGCTGGCCGACCACGTGGTGATCATCGATCGCGGGCGGGTCGTGGCCGAGGGCTCGCCGGAGGCGTTGACCAGCGAGACCGCCGACCGCCAGCTGCGGTTTCGGGCCCGCCCCGGTCTGGACCTGCACCTGCTGCTCACCGCGTTGCCCGAGGGCTGCCACGCCATCGAGACCACGCCCGGCTCCTACCTGGTGACCGGCACGATCGACCCGCAGGTGGTGTCGACGGTGACCTCCTGGTGCGCCCAGCACGGCGTGCTGGCCAGCGAACTGCAGGTGGCGCGGCGCAGCCTGGAGGACGTGTTCCTGGAACTGACCGGACGGGAGCTGCGCCCGTGAGGACCCAGACGCGCTTTCCCACCGGCACCTTCCGGCCGGAGCCGGGCCGGGGTCGGCTGCTCGGGATGCTCGCCACGCACACCCGCACCGAGGCGACGCTCACGCTGCGCAACGGGGAGCAGGTGTTGCTCACCCTGCTGATCCCGCTGGCACTGCTGGTCGGGTTGAGCGTGCTGAAGGTCGTGCCGCTGCCCGAGCCGCGGGTGGACTCGGTGACGCCGCGGGTGCTGGCGCTGGCGGTGATGTCGACGACCTTCACCGGCCAGGCGATCGCGCTCGGTTTCGATCGCCGGTACGGGGTGCTCAGGCGGCTGGCCGCCACGGCGTTGCCGCGGTGGCTGTTGGTGGCCGGGCGGGTGCTGGCGAACCTGCTGGTGGTGGCGATCCAACTGGTGGTGCTCGGCGTGGTGGCCGCGGCGCTGGGCTGGTCGCCCGCGGCGTCCGGGCTGGGGTGGGCCCTGGTGTTCGTGGTGCTGGGCGGGCTCGCCTTCGGTGCGCTCGGCGTGCTGTTGGGTGGCGCGTTGCGGGCCGAGGTCGTGCTGGCGCTGGCCAACACCGTGTGGTTCGTGTTGCTGCTGGCCGGCGGGATCGTGGTACCGCTGAGCGCGTTGCCGGACGGCTTGGCCGAGGTGGTACGGCTGTTGCCGTCGAGCGCGCTGGCCGAAGGGTTGCGGACCGCATTGGTGGAGGGCACGTTCCCGGGCTGGGAGCCCCTCGCGGTGCTCGTCGGCTGGACCGCCGTGGCCGGCCTGCTGGCCACGCGCACCACGCGGCTGACCTGAGCGGTCGGCCCTTCCGGGGTCCTGCGTGATCGAGGCCCCAGCGGCGCCGGGCTGCCGCGAACACATGTAGGCAGACCACTTACTATCGGGCGCGTGCCAGCCCTCTCCTGGTTGTCCCGGATTCCTGCGCCGCCGCTCGCGTGGCAACGCGCGTTCGCGATCGCGGCGCTCGTCGCGCACGCGGGGATCGCGGTGACCGGCTCCGTGGTACGCGTGACCGGTTCCGGGCTGGGTTGTCCCACGTGGCCGCAGTGCGTTCCCGGCAGCCTGACACCGGTGGCCCGACCCGAGTTCGACGCGCTGCACCAGTGGGTGGAGTTCGGCAACCGGCTCCTCACCGGGGCGGTCGGCCTGGCGAGCGCGGCGTGCCTGATCGCGGCCCTGCTGGTGCGGCCGCGACGGCCGCGGCTGATCTGGCTGGCGGCGGCCATGCCGGCCGGTGTGGTCGCGCAGGCCGTGATCGGGGGCATCACCGTGCTGACCGGGCTGCTCTGGTGGACGGTGGCGGCGCACTTCCTCGCGTCGGTGGTGCTGACGTGGCTGGCCGTCCTGCTCGTGCGAGCGATCAACGAGGGCGACGAGCCCGCGCGACCGCTGGTGCCCGGCGCGTTGCGCAGGTTGCAGGCGTTCAACGTTGTCGTCCTGGTCGCGCTGTTGGTGGCGGGCACCCTGGTGACCGCGGCCGGGCCGCACTCGGGAGATGCGAACACCCCGCGCCTGGACCTGCCGGTGGCCTCGCTCGCCCAGGTTCACGCCGACCTGATGTTCCTCTATCTCGGTGCCGTCGTCGGGTTGGGCTTCGCGTTCCGCGCGGTGGGCGTCCCGCGCCAGGTCTGGTCGAGCTTCTGGACCGTGATCGCCGTCGTCATCGCGCAGGGCACGTTGGGGATGATCCAGTACTGGACCGGGGTGCCCGAGGTGTTGGTGTCCTTCCACGTTCTCGGCTCCGCCCTGGTCACGATTGCCACCGCGGCGTTGTGGACCGCGACCCGGAACCGGGGTCCGCGACCGGTGCCCGGAATGACCGCCGTTGCCGAAACCCCCACTCCGGCCGGCGTCCGGGCATGACCCATCGCCAGCCGTCCACGGCCCGCTGTCTACCGTGGACTTACTGGGAGCCCGGTGCCGTTCCCGGTCTGGCGTCGACCAGTTGGCGGAGGCGGGCGAGGAGCTCGCTGCGGTTGGCACAGCCGAGGCGTTGCCGCATCCGGGCCATGTGGTGCTCGACGGTCTTGGCGGAGATGAAGAGCCGGTCGGCAACCTGCCGGTAGGTCATGCCGGCCAGCACGAGGGCGGCCACTTCCTGCTCCCGCTCGCTGAGCTGGACGGATTCCCGCGCGTCCGTGGTACCGGCCGCCGCGCCCGGGGTGGCGCCGCGGGGCGTGCCCTGCAACATCCGCGCCCGGTCGAGCAGGCCGACCATGGCCCGCCGGTCGGAGGTGCGGATCGCGGCCTGCCCGGCGAGCCGGGCCGCGTCCCACACCAGCCCGGCGTCGTGCAGCGCGAGCGCGACCGCATCCACCCGGGCCGGGTCGACCCTGCCCCGGGTGATCTCCAGCCAGCACTCGCCCGCCGCGGCGAGAACGGCGTTGTGGCGGTTGTGGTCGCGGTGCTCGGCCAGTGCCACGGCGTGTTGTTCGGCCGCCTCCGGGCGATCGGCGATGATCGCCGCGTGCAGGCCACCCCAGTGCAGCGGTGCCGCCCACAGTGACGGGTCCCCCAGCCGCGCCAGCACCGAACGCGCCTCGGCCAGGTGTGGCGCGATCCGCTCGGAGTCCCGCTGCCGGGCCGCGGCGGTGGCCAGCTCCGCCAGCGGCAAAAAGGTGTAGAGGTCGACCGGGTGCCGCAGGACCGCTTCGCGGGCGTGTCCCCAGTGCCGGTGCAGCCCGGCGAGATCGCTGTGCCGCCGGGCCAGTCCCACCTCGAGTGCGACGGCGAAGAGCCGGTCGCGTGGTTCGAGTGCGGTGCCGCCCGGGGTGGCCCGGGTGAGGTGTTCCCGCGCGGCCGCCGTCCGCCCCCGGGCCATCGCGATCCAGCCCAGCAGCAGCCGGTGCCGTACCGCCATCGGCGTGCCGCCCATGCCGGTGGCCAGGGCGCGGTCGAGCACCGATCGTGCGGCGTCGAACTCCCCGCAGTGCAGGGCCACGAGGGCCGCCAGTGCGGCCGGGCTGTCCGGCAGCGGAGTTGCATGGCGCGCCGGCTCCAGCAGCGAGGCGGCCCTGACCAGGGTCGACAACGCCCTGCTCCAGCAGCCGTCGACCGACTCGCGCAGCCCGTGCGCCATCAACGCGGCCGCACCGACCAGCAGGGTGGGCGGGCCGTCGACGGGGATCTCCGCCAGCAACTGGCGTGCCTCCTCGAGGCGGCCGGTCCCGAGCAGGCCGATGGCGGCGAAGGCGGGCGACGGGCCGACGCCGGCCCACCGGTAGAGCTCGGCGCTGCGGTCGAGCTGGCCGCGGTGGGCGAATGCCGCCGCCGCAACGGCCGCGGCGTCCCGCCGCCCCGGTGCGTCCTCCGTCGCGATGACCTGGTCGGCCCACCGCAACGCGGCCTCAAAGTCCCCCACCAGCGCCGCGGCCCTGGCCCGGCCGGCAGCGACCACGTCCGCCGGGCGGCCGGCGGCCACCGCCGCGGCGAACAGCTCGCCCGCCAGCGCGGGCTGCTCGACGAGCGCCTCGCCCGCCGCGGCCTCGAAGACCGCGGCCGCACTCGCACCCCCGGCCCCCGTGCCGAGCAGGGAACGGGCCAACGGGAGCACCGGGCCGCCGCGGCCCAGCCGCAGCTCGGCGAGCCGCTGCCGGACCGCGTACCGGCGTTCGGCCGGGACCACCGCGGCGATCGCGCGGCGGCTCAGCGGGGGCAGCGCCCCGTCGGGGTCGACCAGGCTGGTGGCCCGGGCCGCGGCCATCACCTCGGCGACGCCCTCGGCGTCGGAGTCCAGCAGGGCGGCCAGCAGGTCGAGGTGGCGGCCGAACCCCGCCTCGATGGCCAGCAGCAGGCGCTGGACGTCGGGATCCAGCCAGTCCAGCTCGGGTTGGAAGCCGGTGAGGGCGGCCAGCGGCACTTCGGTGGGCCGGTCCGGGTTGGCCGGCACGACCTCGAAGGCGGCGGCCAGCCGGGCGACGAACCGGGGCACTCCCCCGGTCTGGGCGTGCACGAACTCCACCAGCGCCGGGCTGGGAACGCGCCCGAGTACGCCGGCCAGCAGGTCGGCGACCTGCGCGGGGTCGAACGGGCGCAGTGCGAGGGAACGGCCGGCGCCGACGAGCACCTCGGTCAGCTCCACCAGGGTCGCCGGGCGCGGCCACGGCCGGGCGGCGACGACGAGCCGGGCGCCCGGCGCCGCGGCCAGCCGGACCAGGTCGCGCAGGTGGGCCGCGCCGAGCAGGTGCGCGTCATCGACGAGCAGGACCGCGTCGGCGGCCGGCGCGCCGGTGGCGAGCGCTGCCTGGTCCAGCACCTCGGCCCCGACGCGTCGGTAGGTGTCGGCGATCTCCCGCAGGATCGTGGTCTTGCCGAGGCCGGCGGGGGCGAGCAGCGCCCCGCGCAGCGGCGCGGCGGGGTCGTCCCCGATGGCCGCGAGCAGGTCGTTGACGGGGCCGGTCAGGATCGGGGCAGGTCGGGTCGGTGCTGGGGACAACGGCCTTCCTCGGGTGCGGGTTGTCGCGCGGCAGCGGGGTGCGGTCATCGCGGGGTGGCCGACGGGGAAGGGGCGCGGGAGCCGCCGGCGGCACCGGTCGGGTTGGGCTTGCTGGTGCTGGACGCGGGTTGGCGTGGCGGGTCGTGGTGGTTGGCGGGCTCCTCGGCGAACGCCCACAGCGCACCCGCGGCGATCACGCCTGCGGCGGCCGCGGCCAGCCCCACCGGTTTCGCGCCGGGTGTCAGCGGGTTGGACCGCCGTTTCGGGGGAAGCTTGAGCGGGGTCACCTCGACCGGCGGCCGGGGTGGCGGGGGCGCGAGCGGGGTGTCATCCGCCCCGACTGGGCGGAGGGCTGGGAGTTGCTGGCCGGAGCGGGCCGCCAGGCGCGAGAGCTGCTCGCCGAGCCGAGCCATCAGCACGGTCGGTTCCTCGTCGGAACCGACGACGGTGACCGGGAGGCGTGGTGCGCCCACGAGCCGGTGCCGGGCGACCAGCGCCGCACCCGCGGCGACGGCGGTCTGCGGTGCGGGGTCGGCGAGGGGTGGGGTCCCGAGCCGGGCGGCGAGCATCTCGGCCACCAGGGGAAGCCGGGTCGTACCGCCGACGAGCAGCACGCCGGTGCGCCCGCGGTGCCGCGCGAAGCGCAGGAGCCGGGCCAGGGCCTCGGCCGTGGTGCCGACTGCAGGCTCGGCCAGCTCGTGGAGCTCCTGGCGGGTCACCGGTACCGGGGTGTAGGCACCGTCCCAATACACCGGGATGGTGGTCTCGGTGGCGGTGGACAACGCCTCCTTGGCCGAGACGCACTCCTGCCGGAGGTCCGCCATCGCGCACCGGGCGTCGGGGTCGCCTGGATCCGGTTCGTCCCGCCGGAAACCGAGCGCGGTGCGGACCTTTGCCACCAGCAGGTCGTCGAGGTGTGTACCCGCGCGGGGGTCGGGGTCCTGCCAGCAGGTGAGCATCTCGAACGGGCCTGCGGCGGTCCGGCGGACCAACGCACACTTCGGGTGGCCACCGCCCAGATCGAGCACGGCCAGTTCGGTGCCGGGGTCGACGCGCTGGCGCGCCGCATGGTTCTCGGCGGCGGCCAACGGTTCGGGCAACAGCGTGAGATCGGTCAGGCCGGCGCGGCGCAGCTGCTGGTGCAGCAGGCCGGTGCGGTAGGGACCCCACGTGGCGGGGTGCGTCACCGCAACGTGTCTGGGTGCCGTCCCTTCCCGTGCCTGTACGTGGTGGAGCACCGCGGTGACCTGCGCGGTCACCAACGCCTGCGCTGGATACGCCGCGTCACCAAGGATCAGCGGCACATCGTCGCCGATCCGAGTGATCGGACCGTGGGCCGCGTGACCGGGCTCGGTGCGTGCGCACTCCAGGGCGGCGGCCCCGACCACGGCCGCGCCGGTGCCGTCGAGGTGGACCACGGCGGGGATGGTCGGACCGCTGGCCCCCAGCCCGACCACCTCGGGCCGGGCCGGTCCGGCGAGCCGGCAGGTCGCCGCGGCGACGGTGCTGGTGCCGACGTCGAGACCCAGGACGTAGGGCATCCCGCTCGCTTCCTCCGCGACAGCCACCGGCGGGCCCGTGCGGCCACGGCCCGCACCCCCGGTTCGGGGTCGCCTGTTCGTACCAAAGGGGCCGTGCCCCGAGCCGACTCCCGAACGCCTCGGTGGACCGACCCCCTAATCCCCCTAACGAGTGCCGGTTACGCCCCGAGACGGAGGGTGATCAACAACTGGGAGTAATCCCCGATGCCCGACCGGCCGGGCCCGCCCTAGCGTCTGGCCCCGCGCCGGTCGCCGCGGCAGCACATCGCGGTCGGTCCCGTGGCGACCCGGCGCCTCATCGGTTCGACAAGACCACGCCTTTCGAGGGAGACGCGTTCCCCATGACGCACGAGACGACGCTGCACGACTTCGTTCTCCACCTGCTGAGCGACCCGCAGGCCCGGGCTGCCTTCGAGACCGACCCCCAGGGCGTCCTCGAGCAGGCGGGCCTGGGTGACATCACCGCGCTGGACGTGCAGGAGGTCATCCCGCTGGTGGTGGACACCGCCCCGGTGGCCGGGCTGACCGGGCTGGACACCGACCTGGTCGGGCTGTCCTCGCTCGGGGTGGACGCCCGCCCCGCGGACGCGATCGGCCAGCTGCAGGCGGTGACCCAGAAGCTGGCGCTGGGCCAGCCGGTCAGCGGCGGCGTGACGGCCGCGGCGGCCGGTGCGGTCACCCTCGACCAGGGCGGCGTGTCGGCCGGCTTCGGCGCGGTCGGCCTGCACGACCAGGGCGCGGTCTCGATCGGCGCCAGCGGCAACGCCGAGCGTGACACCGAGGAGCTCGACGGGGACGCGTTGGGCGGTGAGGTGCTGGATGCCGCGTGCCAGCAGGTGGAGGCCGCAACCGGCACCGTGGACGCGGTGGCCGGGGCCGCCACCGGCAGCGCCGCCGGCGTCGTGGGCGCCGCGGGCACGTCGGTCGGCGCGCTGACCGGTGGCGTCGACGCCTCGGTGGATGCCCTCACCGGCGCCGTCGGCGGCACGGTGTCCAACGTGGGTGGTGTCGTCGACGGCCAGCTGGACGCCGCGGGCGTGCACGACGTGGTTGGGTCGGTCCCGGCCACCGACGCGGTGGAGGACGTCGCCGGCACCACCGTGCACGGCGCGCTCGACACCGTGAACGGCGGTGCCGTGGGCAACACCGTGGCCGGGCTGGGCGACGCGACGGACGTGGCCGGCCTCGGTGGCTCCGCCCAGGGCGGCCTGGACCTCGGCCTGCTCTGACCTCCTTCCGGCCTGACCAGCCGACACCGCGCCCAGGGGCCGGGCCCGTCACCCGACGGGCCCGGCCCCTGCCTTCACCCGCACGGGTAAATCACGGCACACTCCCGGCGTGATCGCACCCCCCTGGCTCGGCCTGCTCGAGGAGACGATCGGGTCCTGCGTCACCCACCGCCGCCCCGACCTGGCGGATCGGCTGCGGCGGAAGCGGTCCCAGCTGCTGGACCCGACGCTGCGCGTCGTTGTGGCGGGGCCGGCGAAACAGGGCAAGAGCCAGCTGGTCAACGCCCTGGTGAACGCGCCGGCCTGCGTCGTGGGTGACGGTGCGGGCAGCGGCCCGCCCACCGTGGTGCGCTACGCCGAGACGCCCACCGCCGGCCACGTCACCCGACCCGGGACGGCCGCCCTCCTGGGCCCGGGCGCCACGGCCGGAGCGGCCCCGATCCCGATGGCGGAGCCGGGTCGCGGGGTGCCGCGCGGCTTCGGGTTCGTCGAGGTCGGCCTGCCCCGCACGCTGCTGGCGTCCGGCATCACCCTGGTGGACACGCCAGGGATCGCCCCGGCGGACGTCTCGTCGCCGGCCACGCTGTCCTGGCTGGACGCCGCCGACGTGGTGCTGTGGGTCTGTGGCGCCATGAGCGAACTGTCCGGCAACGAGCTCGACCTGCTCCACCGTTGCGTCCGGTCCTGTCCGGCCACGGTCGTCGTGCTCAGCAAGATCGACGTTGTCCCCGGGTGGCGCAGGGAGGTCGAACGGTTGCGCTCCCAGCTCACCGGTGCCGCGGTCGCGGTGCCGGTCATCCCGGTGTCCGCCGCGCTGCGGCTCCGTGCCGCTCGCAATGGCGACAAGGGCCTCAACGCCGAGTCCGGTTTCCTCGAGCTGATCGGCCACCTGCGGCGGGAGGCGACCGGAAAGACCGAGGGGCTGGCGTGCCGAACCGCCGGTGCGGTGGCGCAGGACGCGCTCGACCAGCTCATCGATCCACTGCGGACACAGCTGACCACCCCGGTGGAAGATCGTGCGCGGGACGTGGCCGCCGTGATGGACGGGGCACAACGCCGGCTCGACGAGCTGCGGCGGGCCACCACGCGTTGGCAGAACCTGCTTTCCGACGAGATGACCGACCTGATGGCCGACATCGAGTACGACCTGCGCGACCGGACCCGGCAGATCCTGCGCGAGGTGGAACGCATCTTCGACGAGGCCGATCCCAACGACGTCTGGGAGCACTTCGCCGGATGGCTGACCGAGCGGCTCACCGAGGCGGCGGATCGCAACTTCGGCTGGTTGGCCGACCGGTGCCAGTGGGTCGCGGAGAAGGTCGCGCGGAACTTTCCCGGACCGTACGAGGAGATCCCCGCCGAACTGGTCGCGCTGGAGGCCGCGCCCGGGGTCGACGGATCCACGATGGATGCTCCTCGGGTCGAGCGGTTCACGGTCGGGCAGAAGATGTTCACCGCGCTGCGCGGCTCCTATGGCGGTGTCCTGATGTCCGGACTCATCACCGGGTTGGCCGGGATGCCCCTGATCAACCCGATCTCGCTGGGCGCCGGGGCGGCGTTCGGCGGCAAGAGCATCCACGACGAGGCGAAGAACATGCTCAAGCGCAGGCAGGCCTCCGCGAAGTCGACAGCGCAGCGGCACATCGACGACTTCTTCCTCGCCTTCAGCAAGCACTGCAAGGACCTTGCACGTCAGGTGCAACGGCGGCTGCGGGACCACTTCACCGCACGCACCGAGGAGTTGCAGCGCGATGTGGTGGAAATGTCCCGCCGGACCCGGCAGGCGGCCCAGGACCAGGCGATCGCACGAGAGCGGCGACACCGTGAGGTACGGGTGGAACTGGAACGCCTCGCCGGGTTGCGACAACGCGTCCAGGCTCTGACGGTGCAGCACGCACTCCCCAGAGCGGCACGGGAGATCGCGCGGTGACCCCATTCCTTGCGGCGGCGGATCTGCTGGCGACGACGCGTTCCCTGTTCTCCGGCGCTCTCGCCTGCTACCAGGGCAACCCCCGCGCCACCGCCTGGCTGCGACACCACCTGGACCGGCTGGAGCAACCGATCCAGGTCGCCATCGTGGGCGGCCCGCGGTCGGGAAAGTCCACTTTGGTCAATGCGCTGGTCGGTGAGGAGGTGGCACCGCTGGCCGCCGGTGCCCGGCCGGTCACCTGCTACCGGGGTGGGCCGGTCCCTCGGGTGCGGGTCCACGCACCACACCGTCCCCCTTGGGAGATTCCGGCCGAGCGCCGGAACCGGGGGCTGCGGCTGGCGACCGGGAACCAGCTACCGCGGGACGTCGACCGGGTCGTCGTGGACTGGCCCGCGCGCCTGCTCCGCGACCTCACGCTGATCGACACACCGCCACTCACCGGCGATGGACCGGCCCATCAGGCGGCCGTGCAGGCGGACGCCGTCGTACATCTCACCCGCCACCTGCCCGGTACCGAGCTCCCGCTGCTGACCTCGTTGCAGGACAACACCTTCGGTCCGCTGGGCCCGGTGAGCGCCCTCGTCGTGTTGTCCCGCGCGGACGAGATCGCCGGTGGCGGGATCGACGCGCTCTCCTCGGCCAAGCAACTCGCCCGCCGGTTCCGCGGTGACCCCCGTGCGCAGGTGGCCTGCCAGGCCATCCTGCCGTTTGCCGGGCTGGTTGCCACCGCCGGGCGGACGTTGCGGGACGAGGAGTTCGCCCTGCTGCAGCATCTCTCGACGGTTCCCCGCGAGGAGCGGGAAGACCTGTTGCTGTCGGCTGACCGCTTCCTTGCCGCAGAACAGCTTCCGGCGAGTGAGGACGAACGTCGGTGGCTGGTCGAGCGGTGGGGCCTGTTCGGTTTGCGGCTGACCACCGCCCTGATCCGCACCGGATGCGGCTCGGCCGTGCAGCTGGCCGCCCAGCTCGCGCAACGCAGCGGTCTGAGCGACGTGCGCGAGATGATCCGGCTGTGCTTCGTCGAGCGTGCCGAGGTACTCAAGGCCCGCACGGCATGGCTGGCGCTGGACGTACTGCTCCGTAGCGAGCCCCGCCCGGGCACCCGGGAGCTGGCGGCCGACCTGGAACGGGTCGCGGCCGGTGCGCACGACTTCGCTGAGCTCCGCCTGCTGGCCGCGCTGGAGTCGGGGCGGGTGCAGCTTCCCGGGGACCTGGCCGACCGGGCCCGACAGCTGGCCGGGAGCCACGGCACCACGCCGCACGCCCGGCTGGCGCAGGATCCCGACGCCGGGGTGGAGGAGCTGCACCTGGCGGTCTCCGCGGAGCTCCGCGACTGGCGCGACCACATGGGGAACCCGGCTTTCACCGCCGACCAACGGGAAGCGGCGCGGATCGTCGCCCGCAGCTGTGCGGGAATGCTGATCCGGCTCACCGGGTGACGCGGCGCCCGGCTCAGCCGATGGCCGCCCCGGTCACGGGCAACCGGCGCACGGCGGCCGCGGGCGGCCGCGGCCACGACGGCAACGGTGCCGGGGCCAGCGCGGTACCGGCGACCTCGACGTTGAGCGGCGACACCACGCCGTGGCGGTAGGCCAGCGCCACGGCCCGGGCGCGGTCCCTGGCGTCCAGCTTGCGCAGGATGCTCTTCACGTGGCTGCGGACTGTCTCCAGCGACACCACCAGCAGGCTGGCGATCTCCTGGTTGTCGATCCCCTCCGCCATCAGGTGCAGCACCTGGAGCTCACGGCGGGTGAGGTCGTGCCGGCCGCAGCGGTCGAACCGGATCCGCCCGGCCGGCAGCCGGACCAGTTCCGGACGCACCAGGTCGCGGTCGGGGGTGGTGCGGCGCAGGGCGTCGGCGACCGTCCGCGGGTCGGCGTCGCGTGGGATCACCACGTCGGCGCCGGCCAGTAACGCCTCGGCGGCCCGCTCCCCGGCCCACGGGCCGGGATCCACCACCACAATCAGGCGGCAGCGGCTGCGGCCGCTGGCCAGGTTCTGGATCAGGTAACCGGCGGGGTCCAGAGCGGAGTCCACCACGACGACGTTCCGCCGTCCCTGCGGCGGGTCGGCCAGCGCGGCGGCGACCGAGCCGGTGACCCGCACCGCGCCGTGCGCGGTGACCTGGTGGGCGGCCCGGACGAAGTTCTCCGGCACCATCCCGTCCGCCATCAGCAGCAGGACCCCGTCAACCCCGCCTCTGCCATCGCGCGGCAAGCCGGTGACGGGCCGGGACCCGGTCATCCGGGTGGTCCAGCCACGGCGTGGCTCGAGTGTCGGTCGCAACGTGGTCCTCCTTGGGCGGGGCGAGCGAGAAGGTCTCGTAACCCAGTGAGTTGCGACCGGTCCGTTCCGTGACGCCAATCTGGTGTGACGTGCTTCACATCCAGGAACTACCGGTCGGTAATTGGTTCACACCACGCGAATCAGGCGGTCCCCCGCGGTTCCAGGTGGCCGATCACCGGCCAGCCGGGGACCTCCCCGGCCGCCGGCAACCCACACCCGAGGTCTGCGCGTCCGCGAGCAGCAGCCGGGTCGGCTCGTCAACGTCCGGGGGCGAACCCGGTGTGCGGGGCGACCCAGTCCAGGTTCCGCCGGTCGCGGTGCTGGTGCACGGCTCGGCGTGCGGCGGCTGTACCCGCATCGCCGGGGACGTTCGCGAGATCTTCCGGGTTCGGGTGCACCTGCGCTCCTGCCGTGATCCGCATCCGGCGAGCGAGTTTCCCAGTTGCCGACCCACCGGCACCGGGCTGTCGGCGTCCCGCACTCGGCGTGGGTTTCGGATATTGACAACCTTTCCTGGTACGTCGGACCACGAACATTTCCCACCCGACCGCGCTACCCACCACAAAATACTGGCATGCGATCTCGGCACTGTGGCCGGCGCTCCGGACCTGCCGTACCCGTTGAATCGTTCCGCCGATCTCACCCCCCGTGGCAACGGCTACTCGAACAACGGTCAAAAAAAACCGGTGGGGCAGATCTTCGAAGATCTGCCCCACCGGTCGGGAGTTCTACTTGCGGGAGTCGGGTCGGCCCAGCCCCGAATGCGCCGGCCCGACGCGACTCATTTTGGGTACGTCAGACCCCTTGTCCGCCGTTGTCCTCGGTGGCGGAGTTGTTGCTGGGGTCGGTGTCGGTAATGCCATCCGGCATCTTGACCAGGTCGACCTTGACCGTCACCCGGTGCCAGGGGGCGTAATGATATACGGTCCAGACGAAGTTGGCCTGCTCGCCGGGCTGAAGGGGCTGGGTCGTGGTGATGTAGCCCGGCACGAGGGGAGCGACACCGACCGGCTGGGACAGGGACTTCCCATCGGTGCTGAAGATCGTGATTGCGTGCACCTCGGGAGGCACGTTGTGATGGTTGCTCACATCGAACTTCACCTGGACGCCAGCAGGGATGGTGGTGGTGCCGGTGTTCTTGATGAAGCCGTTTCCGGATCCGAACACGCCTTGGATCCCACCGGTCCGAGTGACACCGACACCCACGTCGGGTCCCTCGGCGGCCTGCGCCGGCGCGACGAACAGGCCGACCGGCAGCAATGCCGACAGTATGCCTGCCAGCGTCGCGATAACAACTCGCCTCACGGTTTCTCCTTACCGAAAATTGGATTGCTGATCCAGGACTGGGATACCGCCGTACCGAAGTACACTCGAAAGAATCCGCGAACCCACACCGGCCCGGAGTCGTTACTGGAGGCGCGTCAGGCGAGCCACCGGGCCGAGCGACGCGACCAGCGCGACACCGGCCAAGGCACGCCACCCCGACGGCGAGACTTCACGGAGTTGGGCATGGACGGACCTTTCGAGTAGGCACGACACCGACGCCCGACACCCGGCCGGAACATCTCGACGTGATCCCCTGCAGGAATGACCCCCTGGACTCGGTCGAGCCGGAAGGCTGAGACGAACCTAAGAAGAGGCCACGGCCGGCGGAAAGCGGAGCACCCCGAAGCCCCCGCGCGGGGTTACCGGCACTCCCCCCGGGAGGGGAAAAACTGGCGAGTACCGTCAGTGTGAAACAAGTCGAAGAACCGCACCATGACGGAAAGTACCGGGAAATATCACTCTACGCACCCGCCCACGACCGGACGAAACGGACGAAACAAGCACATCGACTTTGTTGTCACCGCTGACCGGAACGAGCCGTACCCGATTGAACGCCGATAGAAACGTCGTCGCGTTACATCCCGATTCGAGCGGCTACACCGAGTGCGGCCGTCGCGTCTGGCCCACCGATTCTCCGGCAACGGAACCGGACTCTGTGGCGAGCCCGCTGCACCTTCGTCGTACTCAGCCGCGCTGGGCGTCACGGGCGCGCTCGAGCTGGTTCCGGAGGTCGTCCAACGCGCCGCTCAGCGAGCCGTACACCTCGTCGACGACCCGCAGCCGCTCGGCCCGGTCAGGATCGCCCGACAGCAGCCGGAGCCCACCCGCGGTCAGGTCGCGCACCCCCGCGACGGACTCCAGCCGCCGCTCCACGAAGTCGACCCACCGCTGCTCGTCGACCCGGTAGAGCGCGGCCATCCGGCCGCGCCGCGTCATCTTCCGCACCAGTCCCTGCCCGATGAGCAACCGCAGGTTGGTACTGATCGAGCCGCTGCTGGCCTCCAGCGCCGCGGACAGCTCGGCCGGCGTCCGCTCCGGTGGGTTGCAGATCAGCAGGTAGCCGAGGATGCGGCCGGCGATGAGGGGGAAGCCGTCCCGCTCGAAGGTCATCGCGAAGTGTTCCACCCACGACGACAGCAGGTCCTCGCGCGCCACCACGCCTCCCGTAGATCAGCGTCGAGCAGACTATTCAATATGCACTGAAGCCACAGGATAGCCGATCAGGGTCACCATCGTCGAAGAGATAGGGTGATCACCTCTTCGCGGCATGCTGCCGGACGCCACTCAAGGCCCGCATCTCCCCCGCCGATCTCCCGAGCGTTCCACGTTGTGATCCAGAAAGGGCCTGTATGTCCCGCGCCTGGCGCCAGCGCTCCAGAAGAGCCGTCCTCGTGCTCACCACCCCGCTCTGCGGGCTGCCGGTACTGCTCGCCCCGTCCGCCGCCGCCCAGGAAACCGCGGCGTGCGTCAACGTCGCGCCGGAGACCACGCGCTACGAGTACAGCGACGGAAGCTACCTCGAGGCCGACGGCGTCTACGAGGGTTGTGTCGAGTACACCGACACCGTGATCAGCGGTGGCTTCTGCCCCGACTGGGCCGGCTGGTCGCGGTGCAACCCCTGGACCGAGGGCCACCAGCACCAGAGCTACCGCAAGATGGCCGACGGTGGGTACGCCAACGAGCACGACCTTCTCTGGTGAGCGGCGTGGGGCTGGGCCCCGACACCAGCCCCACGCCCAGTTGGCCCCGGTTGACCCTGTCTGTCCACTGAGGACATTCGACACCCGCGGTGGGGCCGTGGGCACACAACGGCTGGACAGCCGGCCAACCGGCCCGCGACACCCGTAACCGGGATGTGTTGGACCGGAGGCGAGTGCCGGTGCCAGAGGTCACCGCCGGGGGAGGGCGGCTCGCACCGCCGAGGCAAATCTGGCCGGTGCCTCCGGCCCGGTCTGCCGCAAGCCCAGTGAAGGTTCGGTGAGCTCCAGCTCCAGCAGCAACGGTCGACCATCCGGACCGTGCACGACGTCGACGCGCGCGTACACCAGGTCACAGCGCCGGAGTCGGAACCGGGCACAGGTCGCATCCAGCACGTCCTCGGCCAACCGCCGCTGCTCCCCCGTCGGTTCGGCCGGTCGCAGCTTCTCGGTCAGGAACAGGCCGGAGTCGTCGGCCTCGTTCCCGAGCATCGGCCCCTTGTTGAAGGCATGCGAGTAAATCCCGCCCAGGTACACCAGGGCGGTCTCGCCCTCGGCGGCCACCGCCGGCTGGTACGGCTGCACGAGCACGGTGTGGCCGTCCGCGTGCAGGGCGGCGAGGTGCTCCCCCGCCTCGTCCCACTGCTGCACGGTGAACCGGGCCGCACCGGACGATCCCACCCCCACAGCAGGCTTCACCACGACCTCGGTGTCCGGCCAGTCCGGTCGCTCGCCGGGAGCCACGACGGCGGTGGGCACCACCGCGACACCGTCCGCCGCCAGGTCGACCAGGTAGGACTTGTCGGTGTTCCACCGCACCACGGGGGCGGGGTTGGCCAGCGCCGGCAGGGACTCGCACCAGGCGAGGAACTCCTTGTACCGCGTGGTGTAGTCCCACGTCGCGCGCAGCACCACCAGGTCGGCGTCGGCGAAGGCGGTCGCCGGGTCGTCCCACGGGGCGAAGGCCGCGTCCACCCCGACCGCCGCGAGCGCGCCGGGAAGCGCGTCGTCGTCGCCGTCGCCGACGGGCAGCTGGGAGCAGGTGGCCAGCAGCACAACCGGACGGCTCATCGGCCACCCATCCGGTGCCGGTGCCGCGAACCGATCTTCACCTGGGCCGTGGTGTCCAGGTCCCACTGGGCCAGCTCCAGGCCCTCCACCTCGGCGACCACGGCCTCGCCGGTGGCGACGTCGGGAACGATGACGTCGCCGAGCGCGCCGTCCTCGCCCACCAGCGTCAACCGGGCGCCCTTCTGGCCGAGGTACTGGACGACGGCGCGTCCGCTCTGGCCGTGCTCGGCGACGAACCGGCGGGCGGCGTTCACCGCGGCGGCGGGAGGTACGGGCTTGGAGGCAGCGTTCTGGTCACCCACGAGCGGAGCGTAACCCCACAGGGCCGGGCGAGTTCGACGAACGTGAGAAATCACCGCCGGTCACCGCGGGGTGACGCGATGCCGGCCGGGGCCGGCATGCGTGCGGCCCCGAACTCCGGGACGCTGCCCGGGAGTCAGGGCGCGCGGCGGGAACACCGGCACGGTCCGGCCGGTTGCTGCGGGTGAACGGCCCAGCAAGGCGAGGAGGAACCGATGCGCGTGATCGAGGTGCGCAGCTACGGCGGGCCCGAGGTGCTCGAACCCGCCGAGCGGGAGGAGCGCGCACCGGGCCCGGGCGAGTTGCTGGTCGAGGTCGCCGCCGCCGGGGTCAACTTCATCGACACCTATCAGCGGACCGGCGTTTACCCGCTGCCGCTGCCGTTCGTCCCGGGGCTGGAAGGAGCCGGTCGGGTCGTCACGGTCGGCGAGGGGGTCACCGAGTTCGCCGTGGACGACCGGGTGGCCTGGGGGCAGGCGCTGGGCAGCTATGCCAGCCGGGCGGTGGTCCCCGCATCTTCCGCGGTCGCGGTGCCGACGGGGGTCGATGACGAGACGGCGGCCGGGGCGTTGCTGCAGGGCATGACCGCGCACTACCTGACGCGCTCCACGTTCGCGGTGCAGCCCGGCGACACGGTCCTGGTGCACGCCGCCGCCGGTGGGATGGGCCTGCTGCTGACCCAGTCGGTCAAGCGGCTGGGCGGCCGGGTGATAGGCACCGTGTCGACGGCGGAGAAGGAGGCCCTGGCGCGTGCGGCGGGCGCGGACGAGGTGATCCGGTACACCGAGGTCGAGGACCTGGCGGGTGAGGTGCGCCGGCTGACCGGTGGCCGGGGCGTGGACGTGGTCTACGACGGGGTGGGCCGCAGCACCTTCGACGCCAGCCTGGCGAGCGTGCGCCCACGGGGGACCCTCGCGTTGTTCGGTGCGGCCAGTGGGCCGGTGCCGCCGCTGGATCCGCAACGCCTCAACGACGCGGGCTCGGTGTTTCTCGCCCGGCCGTCGCTGGCGCACCACGTGGCGACCCGTGAGGAGTTGGTGTGGCGGGCCGGTGAGGTGTTCGACGACATCGTGTCCGGGGCGCTGAACATCCGGGTCGGTGGTCGCTACCCGCTGGTGGACGCGCGGAGGGCGCACGAGGACCTGGAGGCGCGCCGGACCACGGGCAAGCTGCTCCTCGTGCCGTGACACTGCTGCCCTCAGGCGCCGGAGCGAGCCCGGCGCCTGAGGCAGCATGTCGGGTCCCCGGAGCCGAAACCGCTGATCAACAACCGTGTGCCGGTCCCGTCGTCAGGACAGTGGTGGGCGGCTACGGCGCATACGGGCCGCGGTTCGACACGCGGAGATCGCCCACGATCGGGTCGTAGGCAGACGGACACGCCGCGACGAACCTTCACTTGGCGGGGCGCGTCGGGGACCTTCGGGGAGATACCCGGCACGGCGCGGAGGGAGGCGACGGTGGCCACGCCGACGACCGCCAGGGCAGCACCCACCTCGAGACCGCCCCGCAATCCGGTCCCGAAGCCGCCCAACGGTCGCCCGCCGCGAGTGGTCGCCGATCATGCCACAGCCGGCCTCGCCCCCGTCAGCCACCTTCCCAGTCGCTGGTGGGACGCGGTGGACTCGGTCGGCCGGGACCGGTTCCTGCCCGCCCATGTCTGGGTCGACAACGGGCGGGGCGAGCCCGTGCCGGTCTCCCGCTACACCGAGCCGCACCGCTGGGCCGAGGTGGCCGATGCCGACGTCACGGTGTTGCTCCAGTTCGACGATGGTGCGGTCCGCTGGCCGGAGATCGGCCGGGAGCGCACGGCGACCTCGCCCGCCCCCAGCGTCGTGGTGGCGTTGTTGGACGCGTTGCGGGTGGAGGAAGGGCACCGCGTGCTGGAGATCGGCACCGGAACCGGGTACACGGCGGCGGTGCTGGCGCACGGGCTCGGCCCGTCCCGGGTGACCACCGTGGAGATCGACCACTTCCTGGCCGCGACCGCACGCGGTGCCCTCGCCTCCCACGGCTATCTGGTCACGGTCGCGGCCGCCGACGGGACCGCCGGTCATCCCCCACGCGCGCCCTACGACCGGGTGCTGTCCAGCGCCGCCGTGGCAGTGGGCGCACTGCCCTTCGCGTGGGTGACACAGACCCGACCGGGTGGACGGATCGTGGCGCCGGTGCGGACCTCGTTCACCGATGGGGCCGCGCTGGTCGCGTTCGCCGTGGATGAGGGCGGCCGTGCGACCGGCCGGGCGCTGGGACGGATCGTGCTGCCACCGCTGCGGCAGCACCGGGAGCCCCTGGCCGACCTCGGGGACGTGGTGCCCGATGATCCGGACGCGGTTGTCTCCCACACGACGCTCAAGCTGTGGCGGGTGGCGAAGCGGTTCGACGCGCGATGGGCGATCGGCGTGCAGGTGCCGGGCTGCCAGTGGCGGCACGAGCCACCCGACGCCGAGCATCCCGAACACCTGCTGTGGCTGCTCGATCCGGGCTCGAGGTCATGGGCGAACGTCCGGTACGGCACGACCCGTGGCCCGCACGTCGTCCGGCAGTGCGGCCCACGCCGGCTGTGGGACGAGGTGGTCACCGCGTACCGGTGGTGGAAGGCGCAGGGGAAGCCGGGTCTGCACCGTTGGGTGCTCTCGGTCACGCCCACCGGGCAGCAGGTGCGGCTCGAGGACGAGACGTCCGAGGAGGGCTGAGGGCGTTCCCCAACCCAGGCAACAGGCCCGCCACGCGGGCACCTCGCAGCCCGTCAGCCGTGCCGACTGGCCGAGCCGCGTGGGCGGGCGCACGCTGGGCGCGAGATGTTGACCAGCGGGGGTGGTCGGGAATGTGCCGATGGCTCGTGTACTCGGGGTCGCCGATCCTGCTCGACACCATGATCTACCGCCCACCGCACTCACTCATCGAGCAGAGCATGCACGCCCGTCTCGGCGTCGAGACGACCAACGGCGACGGGTTCGGCGTTGGCTGGTATGCCGGGTCGAAGACCGAGCCCGCCCTGTTCCGGGGGCTCGGCCCGGCGTGGTCGAACCGCAACCTCCGGGAACTTTCCGGGCACATCGTGTCGCCGCTCTTCTTCGCCCACGTACGGGCCTCCACCGGCACCGCCGTGCAGGAGACCAACTGCCACCCGTTCCGGCACGGCAACTGGTTGTGGATGCACAACGGCGTCATCGAGGAGTTCGCCCGGCTCAGGCGAGCGCTGGCGGTCGAGGTCGCCCCAGCCCTGTTCGCCGACATCGAGGGATCGACCGACTCGGAGCTGATGTTCTTCCTCGCCCTGACGTTCGGTCTCACCGACGACCCGCCCTCGGCGGTGGCCCGCATGGTGGGCTTGGTCGAACAGATCGGCCGCGAGCACGGTGTGCCCGCGCCAGTACAGATGACGGTCGCCACCTCCGACGGCACCAGGATGTGGATCTTCCGCTACTCCAGTGAGCATCGGTCCCGGACGCTCTTCTACAGCACCGAAATCAGCACGCTTCGCAAGATGTACCCGGAGATCGAGCCGTTCCGGCGAGCCTCCCCGGAGACGAAGCTGGTGGTCTCCGAACCGCTGGGCGACCTGGCGGGCGCCTGGAACGAGGTCCCCGAGTCGAGCTACGGCGTCATCCAGCCCGGCGAGGACGAGATCCATCCGTTCCAGCCACAGCCTCCGGGCAGCGGGTCGTCGTGACCTACCGCCAGGCGGAAGCCGGTCATGCCGGTGTCCCAGTAGGCGGGACCGAAGGCGTCAGAGGAACGGCCAGCCGAGAGCCGGCCAGCCGAGCAGCGAGTCCACCGAAAGGCCCACGCACACCAGGGTCAGGTAGGTGTTCGACAGGTGGAACAGCTTCATCGGCTTGGTCTTCTCGCCACGCTTGGTCGCACCGTGCAGTTGGTGGGCCATCAGGATGAACCACAGCCCACTCAGCGCGGCGAAAGCGGCATAGAGCCAGCTCGTGGCCGGGACCAGCAGCAACGACCACAGCACCGTCGCCCACGTGTAGCGGACGATCTGCCGGGACACCTGACGGGGCGGGGCCACCACGGGCAGCATCGGCACGCCCGCGCGCTCGTAGTCGTCGCGGAACTTCATGGCCAGTGCCCAGGTGTGCGGCGGGGTCCAGAAGAAGACGATCCCGAACATCACCAGCGCCGGCCATTCGACGGTCCCGGTCACGGCGGACCAGCCGATCACCACCGGCATGCACCCGGCCGCCCCACCCCAGACGACGTTCTGCGCGGTGCGGCGCTTGAGCACCAGCGTGTAGACGAAGACATAGAACAGGATCGTGGCGACGGCGAGCAGGCCGGCCAGCAGGTTCGTGGTGGCCCACAGGAATGCGAAGGACGCCAGCCCCAGCACGATGCCGAACACCAACGCATGACGATTGCTCACGCTGTGTTTCGGCAAGGGTCGCACTTTCGTGCGTTTCATCACCGAGTCAATATCGGCGTCGGCCACGCAGTTCAAAGCGTTGGCACTGCCGGCCGCCATGATCCCGCCGACCAGGGTGGCGAAGAACGTGCCCAGCGGCGGCAGGCCGCGCTGGGCCAGCAGCATCGCCGGGATGGTGGTGACCAACAGCAGCTCGATAACCCGTGGCTTGATCAGCCCGACATAGGCTTTGAGCAGGTCGCCGGCCGTGCGGGCGCGGCCTTCGGCGGGGAGATCGGCGCCGGTGCCCACCGTCTGCTCATCCGAGCAGGTCCTACGGCTCACGGCGCCCCCCGCGCAGCGGTCACCGGCATGGGATTCCTCGTCAGTTCGGGTACCGGCCCTGGACAGTGGGCCGTGGCGAATGGTAGCCGCACTACCTACCGGACCACCCGGCGGGGTGCTTCGCGCCGGTCTCCACCGTGCCGAGATCACACCATCGGCGGATGGTGACTAGGCTGGCGCGCGGACGAGGGAGAACGAGCGGGTCGCTTGTGCGACGAACCCAGGGACGCCGTGACGAGCACGCCCGCGACCTACGTGAACTGGGAGCAACGTCCGTGTCCGTCACCGACGATCTCACCCGCCTGACCACCCCCCGCGTACCGGACGACTGGACCGAGCTCGACAGGCGCGCGGTCGACACGATCCGGGTACTCGCGGCCGACGCCGTGCAGGAGGTGGGCAACGGTCATCCCGGCACCGCGATGAGCCTCGCGCCGACCGCCTACGCGTTGTACCAGCGGATCATGCGACACGACCCGAGCGACCCGGAATGGATCGGCCGGGACCGGTTCATCCTGTCCGCCGGGCACAGCAGCCTGACCCTCTACCTGCAGCTCTTCCTCTCCGGCTACGGGATGGAGCTGGCCGACATCCAGGCGCTGCGGACCTGGGGTTCCAAGACCCCCGGGCACCCCGAGTACTGGCACGCCCCGGGGATCGAGATCACCACCGGCCCGCTGGGCCAGGGGCTGTCCTCGGCCGTGGGCATGGCGATGGCCGCCCGGCGGGAGCGCGGCCTGTTCGACCCGGAGGCGCCGCCGGGGACCAGCCCGTTCGACCACCACATCTACGTGATCGCCTCCGACGGTGACATCGAGGAGGGTGTCACCTCCGAGGCGTCGTCCATCGCGGGCGTGCAGCAGCTGGGCAACCTGGTCGTCATCTACGACGACAACCGCATCTCGATCGAGGACGACACCAAGATCGCCCTGGGCGAGGACGTGGGCAAGCGGTACGAGGCGTACGGCTGGCACGTGCAGCACGTGGAGGGCGGCGAGAACGTCACCGAGGTGCTGGCCGCGCTTCGGGCCGCCAGGGCCGAGACCGAGCGCCCGTCGATCATCGTGCTGCGCACGGTGATCGCCTACCCGGCGCCGCACGCGATGAACACCGGTGAGTCGCACGGCGCGGCGCTGGGCGCGGACGAGGTCGCCGAGGTCAAGCGGATCCTGGGCTTCGACCCGGACCGCACCTTCCAGGTGGACGACGAGGTGCTCGCGCACGCGCGCAAGGTCGTCGAGCGCGGGAAGGCCGCACACGCCGAGTGGCAGCGGTCGTTCGAGGCGTGGGCCCAGGCCAACCCGGAGCGGCACGCGTTGCTGCAGCGGATGGCCAGGCGGCAGCTGCCGGACGGCTGGGCGGCGAAGCTGCCCAGCTGGAAGCCCGACCCGAAGGGGGTCGCGACCCGCAAGGCGTCCGGTGAGGTGCTCAACGCGCTCGCCGACGTGCTGCCCGAGCTGTGGGGTGGCTCGGCCGACCTGGCCGGCAGCAACAACACCACGATGAAGGGCGCCGACTCCTTCGGCCCGACCGAGATCTCCACCGGCAAGTGGCAGGCCCAGCCCTACGGCCGCACGCTGCACTTCGGCGTCCGTGAGCACGCCATGGGCGCGATCCTCAACGGCATCGCGCTGCACGGCGGCACCCGCCCCTACGGCGGCACGTTCCTGGTGTTCAGCGACTACATGCGGCCGGCGGTGCGGCTGGCCGCGCTGATGAAGTCGGCCGCGATCTATGTGTGGACGCACGACTCGATCGGCCTGGGCGAGGACGGCCCGACCCACCAGCCGGTCGAGCACCTGGCCGCGCTGCGGGCGATCCCGGGCCTGTCGGTGGTGCGCCCGGCCGACGCCAACGAGACCGCGGCGGTGTGGAAGACGGTGCTGGAACGGCCGGACGCCCCGGCCGGGCTGGCGTTGACCCGGCAGAACGTGCCGGTGCTGGAGGGCACCGACGCCGAGGGCGTGGCCCGCGGCGGTTACGTGCTCGTCGACGGCGACAACGGCAACGGTGAGCCGGACGTGGTGATCATCGCCACCGGCTCGGAGGTGCAGCTGGCGGTCGAGGCCCGGAAGATCCTGGCCGAGCAGGGCGTTGCCGCTCGTGTGGTCTCGATGCCGTGCGTGGAGTGGTTCGACGAGCAGGACCAGACCTACCGCGACCAGGTGCTGCCACCCTCGGTGAAGGCGCGGGTCTCGGTGGAGGCCGGTGTGGCGATGCCGTGGCACCGGTTCGTCGGGGACGCCGGTGAAACCGTGTCCCTGGAGCACTTCGGCGCGTCCGCCGACTACAAGACGCTGTTCCGCGAGTTCGGGTTCACCGCCGAGGCGGTCGTCGAGGCCGCGCGGCGCAGCCTGGGCCGGGCACGCGGCACCGCCTGACGTGAACGCGTGATGTGGAGGCTAGAGCAGTGAGCACGAGCAACCCGTTGGCCGCGTTGAGCGAGGCCGGTGTCTCCGTCTGGCTGGACGACCTGTCCCGCGAGCGGATGGAGTCGGGCAACCTGGCGAGCCTGATCCGCGACCACCACGTGGTCGGGGTGACCACCAACCCGACCATCTTCGCGGCCGCGCTGGCCAAGGGCGAGTCCTACGACGCGCAGGTGCGTGAGCTCGCCGAGCGCGGCGCCTCGGTGGACCAGACGGTGCGCGAGATCACCACCACCGACGTGCGCACCGCCTGCGACGTCTTCCGGGACCTGTGGGAGCGCACCAACGGCCTGGACGGCCGGGTGTCGATCGAGGTGGACCCGCGGCTGGCGCACGACACCGAGGGCACCGTCGCCGAGGCGCTGGAGCTGTGGAAGACGGTGGACCGGCCGAACCTGATGGTCAAGATCCCGGCCACGGTCGAGGGCCTGCCCGCGATCACCCGGGTGCTGGCCGAGGGGGTGAGCGTCAACGTCACGCTGATCTTCTCGGTGGAGCGCTACCGGGCGGTGATGGACGCCTTCCTGGCCGGATTGGAGCAGGCCAGGACCAAGGGCCACGACCCGGCCCGGATCGCCTCGGTGGCGTCGTTCTTCGTGTCCCGGGTGGACACCGAGGTCGACAAGCGGCTGGGCGAGCTGGGCTCGGCGGAGGCCGAGGCGCTGCGGGGCGAGGCGGCCATCGCCAACGCCCGGCTGGCCTTCGTCGCCTACGAGGAGGTCTTCGCCGGGGAGCGCTGGCAGGCGCTGGCCGACGCCGGGGCCCGGCCGCAGCGTCCGCTGTGGGCGTCCACCGGCGTGAAGGACCCGGCCTACTCCGACACCCGTTACGTGGACGAGCTGGTCACGGCGGGCGTGGTGAACACGATGCCGGAGAAGACGTTGTTCGCCGTCGCCGACCACGGCGAGGTGCGCGGCGACACCGTGCGGGGTACGGGCGAGCAGGCGAAGCAGGTCTTCGACCGGCTGGCCGCCGCGGGAGTGGATCTCGACGACGTGTTCGCGGTGCTGGAGCGCGAGGGCGTGGAGAAGTTCGACAAGTCCTGGACCGAGTTGCTGGACACCGTGACAGAGCAGCTCGAGCAGGCGAAGGACTGAGGCTGGATGGGAGTATCCGAGTTGGACGTGGCGATCGTCCACGATGGACTTGCCTCCGACGCCGTCGCGCTCGTCGACCGCCTGGTCGACGAGCGGGTGGCCAGCCAGCTGGCGGCGCAGGACCCCACGCTGTGGGGTCCTGCCGCCCAGCCCGAGGCGTCCATCCGGCTGTCCTGGACCACGCTGCACGAGACGTCCCGGCCGCTGCTGGCCGAGGTCGAGGCGCTCGCGGCCGAGTTGCGGGCCGAGGGCATCGACCGGGTCGTGCTGGCCGGCATGGGGGGCTCCTCGCTGGCCCCGGAGGTCATCTGCGCGACCGCGGGCGTGCCGCTGGTGGTGCTGGACACCACCGACCCCGGGCAGGTGGCCGACGCGCTGGCCGGTGACCTGCGGCGCACCGTGATCGTGGTGTCGTCGAAGTCCGGGACCACCGTCGAGACCGACAGCCACCGCCGGATCTTCGAGTCTGCTTTCGCACAGGACGGAATCGATGCAGCGTCCCGGATCGTGGTGGTCACCGACCCGGGCTCCCCGCTGGCCGAGACCGCCGGCGAGGCCGGGTACCGCAAGGTGTTCCTGGCCGATCCGAACGTGGGTGGCCGCTACTCGGCGCTGACCGCGTTCGGCCTGGTGC
Organism: Longimycelium tulufanense; assembly: GCF_014645795.1. GTDB lineage: Bacteria > Actinomycetota > Actinomycetes > Mycobacteriales > Pseudonocardiaceae > Longimycelium > Longimycelium tulufanense. The sequence goes on from NZ_BMMK01000017.1 coordinate 128,057, forward strand.
CGGCGGGGCTGGCCGGTGCCGACATCGCCGCGTTGCTGGACGACGCGGCGGAGGCGGCGCGGGTGCTGGCCGTCGACGGCGCGGACAACCCGGCGCTACGGTTGGCCGCCGCGCTGGGGGCGGCGCACTCGGTGGGCGCGGAGAAGGTGGTGCTCGCCGACACCGGGTCCGGGATCACCGGCTTCGCCGACTGGGCGGAGCAGCTCATCGCCGAGTCGACCGGCAAGGAGGGCACCGGCCTGCTGCCGGTGGTCGTGGAGAACGCTGACGCGCCGGGCTTCGCCGACGCCGGTGAGGACGCCACCCCGGTCGCGCTGGGCCCGGCCACCGGCTCCGCGCGGATCACCACGACCGGGCCGCTGGGCGGGCTGTTCCTGCTGTGGGAGTACGCCACGGCGGTCGCCGGCCGGTTGCTGGGCATCAACCCGTTCGACCAGCCGGACGTGGAGGCGGCGAAGAAGGCCGCGCGGGCGCTGCTGGACAACCCGTCGCCGACCGGGCCGACGACGGCACCGAACGTGGTGGACGGGCCGGTGGAGGTCTACGCCTCGGGTAACTGGATGAGCGCGGGTGTGGCGTCGGTGGCCGACGCGTTGCGGGCGTTCCTGGCCGCGGCCCCGGAGCACGGTTACCTGGCGGTGCAGGCGTACCTGGACCGGATCGACGACGCCTCGACGTCGCTGCTGCGGGCCGAGCTGGCCCGCCGTTCCGGGTTGCAGACCACCTTCGGGTGGGGTCCACGGTTCCTGCACTCGACCGGGCAGTACCACAAGGGCGGCCATCAGAACGGGATGTTCCTGCAGGTCACCGGGGCTGTGGTGGAGGACCTGGACGTGCCTGGCCGGCCGTACACGCTCGGTGAGCTGCAGCGGGCGCAGGCGCTGGGTGACGGCCAGGTGCTGGCCGAGCGGAAGCGCCCGGTGTTGCGGCTGCACCTGCTGGACCGGCTGGCGGGACTGGCCCACGTGGTCAAGGCGGTCCAGGAGGTCCGCGGGTGAAGGCGAGAACATGGCGTAACCCGCTGCGCGACGAGCGGGACAAGCGGCTGCCCCGGATCGCCGGGCCGTGCGGGCTGGTGATCTTCGGGGTGACCGGTGACCTGTCCCGCAAGAAGCTGATGCCGGCCATCTACGACCTGGCCAACCGGGGGCTGCTGCCGCCGGGCTTCGGCCTGGTGGGCTACGCCCGCCGGGACTGGGCCGACCAGGACTTCGGCCGCGTGGTGTACGAGGCGGTGCGCCAGTACGCCCGTACTCCGTTCCGGCAGGCGGTGTGGGACCGGCTGGCCGAGGGCTTCCGGTTCGTGCCCGGCACCTTCGACGACCCGGCGGCGTTCGACTCGCTGGCTGCCACCGTCAAGGAGCTGGACCATGACCGGGGCACCGGTGGGAACCACGCGTTCTACCTGTCGATCCCGCCGTCGTTCTTCCCGGTGGTGTCCGAGCAGCTGGCCCGTTCCGGGCTGACCGAGCCCGGGCCGGACCAGTGGCGCCGGGTGGTCATCGAGAAGCCGTTCGGGCACGACCTGGCCAGCGCGCGCGAGCTGAACCGCATCGTCAACGAGGTCTTCCCCGAGGAGTCGGTGTTCCGCATCGACCACTACCTCGGGAAGGAGACGGTGCAGAACATCCTGGCGCTGCGCTTCGCCAACCAGCTGTTCGAGCCGTTGTGGAACTCGCACTACGTCGACCACGTGCAGATCACGATGGCCGAGGACATCGGCATCGGTGGCCGGGCGGGCTACTACGACGGGATCGGTGCGGCACGCGACGTCATCCAGAACCACCTGCTGCAGCTGCTGGCGTTGATGGCCATGGAGGAGCCGACCTCCTTCCACCCGCGGGCGCTGCGGACCGAGAAGGTCAAGGTGCTGTCGGCGACCAAGCCGGTGGGGCCGTTCGAGGAGACCACGGCCCGCGGCCAGTACGTCGGTGGGTGGCAGGGCGGCCAGAAGGTGCGCGGCTACCTGGAGGAGGACGGCATCGCGCCGGGCTCGACCACCGAGACGTACGCGGCGATCACCTGCGCGGTGAACACGCGGCGATGGGCCGGGGTGCCGTTCTACCTGCGCACCGGCAAGCGGCTGGGCCGCCGGGTGACCGAGATCGCCGTGGTGTTCAAGCGGGCCCCGCACCTGCCGTTCGACGCCACGATGACCGAGGAGCTGGGGCAGAACGCGCTGGTGATCCGGGTGCAGCCGGACGAGGGCGTGACCATGCGGTTCGGGTCGAAGGTGCCGGGCGCGGCGATGGAGGTCCGCGACGTCACGATGGACTTCGGCTACGGGCACGCGTTCACCGAGAGCTCGCCGGAGGCGTACGAGCGGCTGCTGTTGGACGTGTTGCTGGGCGAGCCGTCGTTGTTCCCGGTGAACGAGGAGGTCGAGCTGTCCTGGGAGATCCTGGATCCCGTGCTGCGGTATTGGGAGGCCAAGGGCAGGCCGGAGCCGTACACGGCGGGTTCGTGGGGTCCGGACTCGGCGCACGCGATGTTGGACAGGACCGGTCGGCACTGGAGGCGCCCGTGAGCGACTACTGGCTTGTCGCTGGAGGTGCTGGAGCTTGCGGGGGCCGACCGGCCGCGGGTGTCCCGCATCGACACAGGAGGCGCCCGTGATCATCGACCTGCCTTCGACCACGACATCGCAGGTCAACAAGAAGCTCGTCGAACTGCGTGACCAGGGGGGCGCGGTCGCCCTGGGCCGGGTGCTCACCCTGGTGATCGTCACCGATGACGGGGTGCAGACCGAGGAGGCGGTGGACGCGGCGAACCAGGCCAGCCGCGAGCACCCGTGCCGGGTGATCGTGGTGGCGCGCGGCTCGCGCAAGGCCGCGGCGCGGCTGGACGCACAGATCCGGGTCGGCGGGGACGCCGGGGCCAGCGAGGTCGTCGTGCTCCGGCTCTACGGCCCGCTGGCCGACGAGGGTGCGAGTTGTGTGGTGCCGTTGCTGCTGCCGGATGCCCCGGTGGTGGCGTGGTGGCCGGGCAAGGCACCGGAGGTGCCGGCACGGGACCCGATCGGTCGGCTCGCGACGCGACGGATCACCGACGCTGCGGCGGAGAAGAGCCCGATCAAGGCGTTGGAGACGCGCCGCGCCTCCTACGCCGAGGGCGACACCGACCTCGCGTGGACCCGGTTGACCACCTGGCGGGCGTTGCTGGCCTCCGCGCTGGACCTGCCGCCGCACGAGAAGATCACCGCGGCGACGGTCACCGGCGGCTCCGACTCCCCCTCCACCGACCTGCTGGCCGGCTGGCTGGCCGCGTACCTGCGGATCCCGGTGCGGCGGATGCGGCGGCCGGCCGGGGAGGGCATGCATTCGGTGGTGCTGGAACGTGCTTCCGGCCATGTCGAGCTGGTACGGCCCGATGGCAGCGTGGGTACGCTGACCCAGCCGGGGCAGCCGGAGCGTCGGGTGGCGTTGCAGCGCCGGGAGAACCAGGACTGCCTGGTGGAGGAGCTGCGCCGGCTGGACCCGGACGAGATCTACGAGGCCACGCTCAAGGGCCTGGCGAAGGTGGACCACTCGCGGACCACGGTGCGGGCGACCAGCCCGGCCCGACGTTCCCGTGCCAAGGCGGGCAAGAGCGCCGGGGCGGGTGCGCGGAAGTCGGCTGCTGCGTCGCGTGAATCGGCGAAGGCCGGTACCAAGGTCACCGCGAAGGTGGCGGGTACGAAGCCGGCGGCGAAGGGCACCACGGCGGCCCCCGAGGCGGCCGGGGCGCAGCCGTCCGCCAAGACCTCGGCGGCGGGCAGGTCGGCGCCGAGGTCGGCCAAGCGGGCGGGCACGAAGACGAGCGGCAGGGCGGAGAAGTGAGGCAACCCCAGGTCGTGGTGCATGGCACCGCGGAGCTGTTGGCTGCCGCCGTGGCGGCGCGGTTGGTGACCCGGTTGGTCGATGCGCAGGCCGCGCGGGGTTCCGCGTCGCTGGTGCTCACCGGTGGTCGCACGGGTATCGCGGTGTTGGAGGAGCTGCGGGAGGCCCCGGCGCGGGACGCGGTCGACTGGTCGCGTGTCGACCTGTACTGGGGTGACGAGCGATTCCTGGCGGCGGGGCACCCGGAGCGGAACGAGACCCAGGCGCGGGAGGCGTTGCTGGACCATGTGCCGGTGGATCCGGCGCGGGTGCACGTGATGGCGCCGTCGGACGGCGAGTTCGGGGACGACCCGGACGCGGCCGCGGCCGCCTACGCCGAGGTGTTGAAGGCCGGGGCGCAGCCGGAGGACCACGCGCCGGTTCCGGCGTTCGACGTCTGCCTGCTGGGTGTGGGCGAGGAGGGGCACACCGCGTCGGTGTTCCCCTCCTCTCCGGCGGTGTACGAGACCGAGCGGTCGGTGGTGGCGGTGCGGAACTGCCCGAAGCCGCCGCCGACCCGGGTTTCGTTGACGTTGCCGGCGATTCGGTCCGCGACCGAGGTGTGGCTGTTGACCACGGGGACGGGCAAGGCGGCGGCGGTCGCCATGGCGCTCAGCGGGGCCGGTGAGGTGCAGCTGCCGGCGGCGGGTGCCCGCGGGCGCCGCCGCACGCTGTGGCTGCTGGACCGCGCGGCGGCGGCCAAGGTGCCCGGCGTGTTCGTTCCCCCGCTGGCCTGAGCCTCGTCCCCTCCCTGGACAGTCCCCCGCCCTCCCGGGGGCTGACGCCCCGCGTCCAGGCTAGTCGCGTGTTTGGCCAACTCAAAACACGTGTCCACAGCGAGAACCGGCTGTCCACAGGGGACAAATATTCACTTGACACGGGGTGACGGCAGTGGGCGGCCGGCCACCCCCGGCCGGAAGTCACCGCGGGCGCGGTAGAGACACCGCGGAAACGTCTGCGGCGCGCGTTACGCCTGCCCCCTCGACGCCGTGCCCGCTGGCTCGGTCTCCTGCCGACCCGGCTTCCGCTGTCGGAGCGCGACCGACGTGAACATCGCGAGAAGCGCGACGGTCACACAGGCCACGACCGCGGTCAGCCGGAAACCGTAGGTGTACGCGGATCGTGCGGCGTCGGCGATCAGGTCGCCGGCCTCGCCCCCGACCCGCCGGGCGGCCGTCACGCCTTCCCCGATCGAGTTTCCCGCCTCGGACGGCGTGACCGCCTCGAGCTTGTCCGGCAGCACGAAGCTGTGCGTGTAGAGCGCTGCCATCAGGCTGCCGAGCAACGCGATACCGAGCCCGGCACCGACTTCGTAGGAGACCGACTCGATGGAGGCGGCGGCTCCGGCTCGGTGCTGCGGGGCACCGGTCATGATGGCGTCCGACGCCACCGTCTGCACGGCGCCGTGCCCGGCACCGATCAACACCAGACACACCATGATCACGCCGGAAGCGTGCTGGGTGGAGAATGCCGCCGTCCCCGCGTACCCCACCGCTGCCATCACAAGCCCGGCCGAGACAACCCCGCGCAGGCCGAGGCGGGACACCAAAAAACCACCCAGCGGGCCACCGACGAACGCCGCGATCGGCATGGGGAGAAGGAAGAACCCTGCTTCCCACGGGGACAGCCCGAGCACGAACTGCAGCTCCTGGGCGAGCAGCAGTTCGAATCCGACCATCACCAGCACCGGCACCACCGAGGCCAGGACACCGATGCGAAAGCGTCGTTCGGCGAACAATGTCAGGTCGAGCATGGGGTGCCTGGCGCGTAGCTGGCGCCGGACGAACAGGACGAGCACCGTCGCGCCGACCAACCCGGGGACCAGGAACTCGGTGGCTGAGCTCCCACTGTGGGCGAGAGCTTTGACCGCGTAGACGACGCCGACCACGCCGACGATCCCGAGCACCGGTGACAGCGGCTCCCACGGTTCCTTGTGCTCCGCTGCACGGTTGGCCAGCAACACCGTGACCAGCACCAGCGCGAGTCCCACAATCGGGACGTTGATGAGGAACACCGAGCCCCACCAGAAGTGCTCGAGCAGGGCACCGCCGGCCACCGGTCCCACGGCGGCGCCACCGGAGGCAACCGCACTCCAGACGCCGATGGCGACCGCGCGCTCCCGGTCGTCATGGAACACCTGGCGGATGATGGCCAGCGTGGCCGGGATGATCATCGACGCTCCGGTCGCCAGCGCGGCGCGACCGGCGATCAGTAACGGTGGTGTCGGTGAGAAGGCGGAGACGGCGGACGCAACCCCGAACACGGCCAATCCGAGAAGCAGCAGCCGCTTGTGCCCCATACGGTCGCCGAGCGGTCCGGTGACGAGCACCAGACCCACCATCATCAGCGGGTAGATGTCGGCGATCCACAGCACTTCGCGGGCGGTCGCGCCGAGGGTGTCGGTGAGCGAGGGCACCGCGATGTTGAGGATGGTCGCGTCCGCCGCCACCGGTAGATAGCACCCGGCCACGACGGCGAGGACGAACCAGCGATTCTGCTTGTCGGTCAAGGTGATTCCGCTCGCGTGTCGTGTCCAGCGTGCTGGATCCGACCTCGTACCTGCTCGACCAGCGCGTGGAACCCGTCCATCGACGGTGCGAAGATCATGCAGCTCAGTCTTCCTGCCTCCAGTCCGGTCAGCTCGCAGGGAACGACGCCGGTGGGCGCCGACCCCGGTGCGCGCACCAGGGGGCCGAGGAGATCCAGGACCGCTTCCAGGGATATGCCGGCTTCGAGCCCGTAGAAGTCGAAGTTTCCCACCGCGGTATGTTCTGCGTAGTTTGCCCCGAAAAAGCCCGATCCGAAGTCGTGGACGTGGGTGGAGCCGGTGCGCCGGGGGTTGAGGTCGAGCAGGAAGACCTCCCCGCTCTCCCGGGCGACCGCGTCGATCCCGAAGTGTCCGCGGTATCCCCGACGCTGGAGCTCACGGGCGATGACGAGGCTGCCGGACACCAGGTTCTCGTACCACTTCTCCGTCACCAGCGACGGTCCCGTCGCGTTTCCGCGGAGCCGGGTGGGACCGTCGAACAACATCTCGCACACGTGGGTCAGGACCGGTTCCGCTGCCGGCTCCTCCGGAACGATGTACTCCACCGACGGGAAGACGACATCGTCCCCGTCGACGTACTCCTCCACCACGATGGGGTCGTCACCGTAGAAGGTGCCTTCTGTCAGGGACCGGCGGATGTGTTCCGGATCGTCCCCTGGCCGGAAGATGAGCAGGCCGACACTCGCCTCGCCTCGGTCGGCCTTGGCGATGCAGGGCCGTCCCTCGGCAAGAAACTCGGTGACGGCGACGGTGGCTTCGGCCCGACTGTGGCATGTCCGACCGTCGGCGACACGGCAGGTGGATCCGGCCAGGCCGAGCTCGACCACGAGCGACCGCAGGCCATGCTTGGTGTCGAGGATGTCCCGGAGTGTCTGGCTCGGGCAGCTTTCTGGGAGCTCGACGGTGACACCGCGCAGCCGCAACGTCTCGACGAACGTCCAGAGGTCGGCCGTGGTCGTGTGCGGTAAGAGCCGGACGCGCCCCGTCGGGCCGGCGTAGTCGACCAGGCCGGCCATCACCTGCTCGTCACGGACGATGTCGGTGAACAGGGATCCGGAGAGGGAACGCGGGCTGAGGTTGCCTACCCCGGACAGCCCGAGGAAACCCGTCTGCCAGTCGAGGTTTCCGATCGGTCGGGCGGTGACGATGAGCTTCCGGGTGGGTTGCCAGAAGACAGCCTGATCCTGCTGGGAGAACGATTCGGCCAGGATTGCGCTGGCCTGGCGCGCGTCGGATGCGCGTCCGGCGACCTCACCGAGGGTGTCGACCGCGTTGCAGACGCAGACGGTGGGAACCGGATCCGTGCCTGTCACGGCCTGCCCTCCGCGCGGTCCGCGGTGACCAGTCCCTCGCGCGGGACCCCGTAGCCGGAGCGCACCAGCTCGCAGACGTTGTCCACGACATGCCAGAACAGGCGCTCGCCGAGGTCGGCGGACGCACCCTCGGTCGAGGACAGCACACCCTGGTTGGACATGCGGGACACGTCGAGTGGATGGACGTACACGCCTGCCAGTGGTGGGGTGTCGTGTCCCGGCCGACTTGCACGGACGGTGTCCGGCCGGAGGTAGAGCATCAGGCTGGTCTCGGTGAGTCCGGCGTGTTCGGCGTGCCAGCCGGGAAAGTCGGGCAACTCCCGGGCGAGGAAGGAGCCATGCACGAAGCTCCACCAGCTCGCGGCCAGGATCACGGTGTCACGGAACAGATCGGTGGGCCGGCACCCGTCGATGGCCTCGAAGAGGAGCCCCTCGTTCTCGTAGTGCCCGTTGATGATCACCAGACGTCCCGGCCGCAGCTCGGACAGTCCCCGCAGGCAGTCCGTCAGGTACTCGACCAGCGTCGTGCCCCGTAGATGCACGGTGCCCGGGAGGTGCAGTCCTCCCCCACTCTGTGGGAGGGAGCGCGCCGAGATCGGTTGGCTGGGCAACAGGTACCCGTCGAGCGCGGCCGCGACCTCCTCCGCGATCGCGGAGGGTATGTCGTGGTCGACGGACAACGGCAGGTGTGGTCCGTGCTGCTCCAGTCCGCCGACCGCCCACACCAGGGTGGAACCCTCCACAGTGGACCCGACCTGGGCGCTGGTGAGGTCTCCGTACCGGCGAACGGTCGTCGTGCGACGACGCATCCCTCATCCCCTCTTCGGCAGGCTTCGGCCCACCAGGCTGTCGACGGTGGTGTCATGGCTCCGCAACCAGGCCGCGACCCCGTTCTGGATGGCTGCGAAGGTCTCGTGCATGTTCTTGTGTAGCGCGGTGTAGACCTGCACGACGTTCGCACCGACGCTGAGGTACTCGACGACGTCCGAGGCGTGCTGGACCCCGCCACCGCCCAGGATCGGCGCCTCGACGCCCCGCTGGCGCAGAGCGAAGATCTCGGCGAGCACGAGCGGTTTGATGCCGGCACCGGAATACCCGAACGCGCCGCCGAGCCGCACCTCACCGGTCACCGGGTCGACGGCCAGACCGGCGATGGTGTCGCTGAGGGTGATCGCGTCGGCGCCCGCCTCCAGGGCGGCCAGCACCCGGTCCCGCGTCCGCTCGCCCACGGCGAGCTTCACGCTGAACGGCAGGGAGGTCAGCTCCCGGACCGCCTGGACGTGGGCGGCCACCCGGCCCGGGGTGTCGTCCAGGCCCTCCTCCTCGTTCATGCAGGAGATGCCCAGCTCCAGTGCCCGGCAGCCGGTTTCGGCGACGCGCTGTGCCAGCGTGCCCAGCTCCGCGGGTGAGTTCGCGTGCACCGAGGCGATCACCGGAAGACCGTCCTGGGCGAACCGGGCCAGCATCGCGCACCAGTCGTCGACGCTCCGGCGGGAGTACGTCGTGCTGTTGAGCATGCCCGTGGGGAGGCGCAGCACGCGCTCGTCACCGATACGGGGTGGGCTCGGGTGGATGGTCTTGGTGACGACGGCGCCCGCGCCACGCTCCAGCAGGCGGCGGATGTTCCGTTCCTGGTCGGTGAGTAGCCCGGAGCCGACGACGACCGGTGACGACAGGGTCATGCCCAGCGCCCTGCACCGGGCACGGCCCTCGGCCATGACAGCCATGGTTTCCTCCAGCCGGCGCAGATCAGTCCACCATTGCCACGGTGTCCCGCGCGGCCGAGGAGATCAGGCCGAGCAGCGTGGAACGGTCGTGCTGCACGCGCGTGATGTCGAAGACGCCCACCTGGGCCACCGCCGGCAGCCCTCGCAGCAGATGGCTTGCGGTCGGGGTGACGGGCAGCGGCGTGACGAGGACGATCGGCTTGCCGAGTGCGGAGGCCCAGCCCAGCTCGACGTGGGTGCCGTCGGTGCGCAGCAGCCCGCCGCGTTCGTGTGCGGGCAGGACGGGGACGAAGACGTCGCAGCGCCGCATCCAGCGGAGGTCGCGCTCGGCGACCTGCTCGGGAGTGAACAGGGCGGTGTCGTCCCCGAACTTCTCGGCCAGGTGGGCGGAGAAGACGGTGCCGCTGGCGGCCCGCACCGACTCGATGATGTCGTGGATGGCGTCGCGGAGCGGTGAGTAGAACCCGTCACGTTGGATGGCGTGCTGGATGGGCCCGCCCACGAAGACGTTCATCCCGGTCAGGTCCGCCTCGTCACGGGTGGTGAGGGAAAGGTCGTCCACATCTGCTCCTTGCTTGTCGGGATCGGCGATGGATCCCGGGGGAACACCGGCGGTTTCAGTAGCCCGACGGATGGGACCGGCCGAGGTGGTGCCGTTCGTGCCCCTTGAGTGGCGGGTTGAAGACGCTGATGAGGATGAGATCGCCGGCGCCAGCACGCAGGTAGTGCTGGTCGTGCTGGTCCAGTGCGTAAAGATCGCCGGTCCTGATCGGGTAGACTTTGCCCGCCATGTCCTCGATCTCGCCTTCGCCGGCGATGCAGTAGCAGGACTCGAGGTGGTTCTGGTACCGCAACAGCGAGGTCGTGCCGGCACGGACGACGGTGTGACAAATCGTGTAACCCATGTTGTCGGACTCGACCAGGAGCCGATAACTCCTACCGTTTCCCCAGTCGACGTCGCGATCGGTACCTTTGACCTCGTCGAGACTTCGTACGAACATTAAGAAATCCCCACCAAACGAAGTTGTCCACCACGGGAGTGGACAGCGATGACCGTTCGATAGATGCGCAACAGGTCAGTTCCGGGATGCGCTCCAGCGGTGGTCACAACGACACCGCGACATGAACCACAGATCAGGAGCGTGCCGCGCCGGGCGAGAATGATGGCCGGGACCGTGTCCCGACACATGTCAGTTACCCACCGGCCTCCCCTTGCACCACTGCCTCCGCAAACTACCCGAACCGCTGATGAGATCGATCCAATCAAAGATCTCCAGCCAAATCCAAACCATGACCGGACTGCCACCCGAACGGACGCAGGGGCAACAACGAGCCCGAGGTCGAATGTTCGGACCGGGATGGTGGATTGAAGGAAGAGCAGTACTGGCGCCGCGAACGGTTCAGCACCAACAACACCATAATCGCCCGATAATCGGAGCCACGTTCAGCCGGAGTTGCCGTACCGACCACGCATCGCCAGAATTTCGCGAAACAGACAGTGCGCGTTTGTTGGAAGGTCTGCGCCGGCAGGCGGCCCGGTGCGCCGGGCGTGGGCGCCGAACATCGTCAGCCGCGCTCGCACCCGTCCCGATGCGGGAGCGGGGCCAACGGGTGCGCCGCGCGGCGGGCGGCGCGGGCGCGGGCCTTCGCCGACAGGTCGGCGACGAGTGCGGCGAGCCGGTGCGGGTCGACGGTGGTGGCGCCCGGACCGAACTCGATGTCCCAGACGGCACCGCCGGGTCCCACCAGCACGGTGACCAGCCCGTCGGGACTGCTGGCCGTGGCGGCGATGCGGTCCATCGGTGTTCTCCTCACTCGGTTGGCGTTCAACCGTTCCATCATCACCGTCGAACCGACCGTTCGGTGCATCCTCAACATCCAATTAGCACCCGATCGGAGCACTCCTTACGTCGCCCGTTGCGGAGTTGCCCGGCCGCCCGAACAGTCCACAGCGGACACCGCCGAACGGAGGACAGAACTTTCACCGGACTGCTTGTCCGTTGCGCCTCCACTCCTCGTGGAACAGGTCGCCAACGCCCAGAAGACAGCGCCTCCTCAGCGTATCCGGGTCACGCTTACCCGTAGTGATCGCCTGGATGTCCACTGTGACAAGCCAATCTGAAGAGATTGGCCTGGCCGGACCTTGCCGTGACGAATCGGTCCACGCGGCGTGACGACGAACAAGTCGCTCATGTGCCCGACATGCGGACACAGAAAAAGGGCAGCACGGCGGCAATGCGCCGGTGCACGTGTTCGCGTTCGCGAAGAACTTGCGATCAGGACGTTCGGGTCTTGTCCACGAACTGGGATATCTGCCAAGTGGCTAACTCTGCGCTCGTCTTTGCCACACGAAAGAAGTACCTTTACCCCCGTCGTTCGGGTGGTGGAGGTGACGCCCTGGTTGCTCACGATCTTTCGCGGGGCAGTTCGGGCGGCACCCGCGGTGCACCGCTCGTCCCGGCGCAACGCGGCACCGCCGTGACCGCGGGCCGCGGCTGGTGGCCACGCTGGGCGGACCGGGCCGGCCGGTGGCAGCAGCTGGCATTGGACCTCGGCGTGGTGGTCCTCGCCGGCTTGGACGTCGCGCTCTGGAGCCCGCCACCGGACGTGGACGTGCAGACCTACTCGAACGTGCTGTCCTGGGTCGCCGTCGTGGCGCTGCTGTTCCGTCGGCGGTTCCCGCTGGCGACGGCGGTGCTGACCTTCCCCGGCTACCTGGTCGGCTGGTCCCAGCTCGCCGCGATCTTCGCGATGTACTCGGTGGCGCGCCACTACAACCGGAGCTGGCAGACGGTGGTCGGGGCGGTACTGGTCTTCGTACCCCGAACCGTGCTCTGGCCGCCGGAGAAGTTCTTCGAGCAGGACATCGGTGACCACCTGCACAACGTCATGTACGGGTTCATCGTCACCGGCTTACCGCTGGCGGTCGGTCTGCTCGTGCATACCCGCGGCGAGTTGTCCCAACGCCTGACCGAGCTGGCCGAGAGTCGGGAGCGGGAGAAACGCCTGCACGCGCACTCGGTGCTGGCCGAGGAGCGGGCGCGACTCGCCCGCGAGATGCACGACGTGGTCTCGCACCAGGTCACGCTGATCGCGATGCAGGCCGGGGCATTGCAGGTGTCCACCAACGACGCGGACGCGCGGGAGACCGCCCAGACCATCCGGACACTGAGCACCCGCACGCTCGAGGAGCTGCGGCAGATGGTCAGTGTGCTCCGAGTCGCCGCGTTGGACGCGGCCGCCGCATCCCAGCGCAGTCTTGCCGATCTGCCTGAGCTGATCGCGGGCTGCGGTGTCGACGTGCAGCTGTCGGTCGGACAGCTACCCGAGTCGCTGTCCCCGGAGCTGTCCACCACCGCGTTTCGAACGGTGCAGGAAGCACTGACCAACGTCCGTAAGCACGCTCCCGGCGTCGCGGCCGAGGTGCGGTTGCAAGTGAATGGGCGGGATCTGCTCGTCGAGGTGCGCAACGAGGCCCCGGCGGCGCAGTCCTCCCGGTCGTCGTTCCCCTCCGGCGGACACGGTTTGGTGGGCCTGCGGGAGCGGGCGGAGTTACTGGCCGGGACGTTCGAGGCCGGCCCGACGGCGGACGGCGGCTACGTCGTTCGCGCGCGTCTCCCCCTCCGCTGCCCACCCCGCGCCCGTCGCTGAGGTCGTCTGTCCCGGTGGCTGGTCCCGTCCGAATCGATCGGGATACGACATCGGTTCGATAAACAGGTAAGAATCGTTGCCTCGGTCTCCGCCGCCCGCGATCTGATCCGGACTCCGTTTGTCCTGTCTGCCATCCACGAATGCGGCGCGCTCCGCTGGCCAGGTACAGCTACCGGTGCGCGACGCACTCGACAGCCTCGTCCGGGGCTCTTCCCGGCCATTGGCCTGACGTGCCCAGGTGATGCCGGCCCACGACGCATTCCCTGTGACAACAGGGGTTCTTGGTCGAGGTGCGGGGTGCGGCCCCCAAGACCGCACCCCGCACCGTCGTCACCACTCGTGCTACTCCGTGGTGATGTCCCGGCGGCGGAATCCCGCGAAGCCCGCGGCGGTCAGTCCCACCGCGACCAGGGCCAGCCACGCCAGCGGGGTTGCGGCGAACTCGCCGCCCGGAAGCTTCGGGACGTGGGTGAACGGGGAAACGTCCAGCAGCCACTGGTTGAGCTGCAGCATGGGACCGAACTGGCTGACCAACAGGAACAGCACCAGGGCAGCCCAGGTCACCCCGACCATCCGGGGCAACAGCCCGAACAACGCCACGGCGATCCCCACGGTCACCCACACCGCCGGCAACTGCGCGAGCGCACCGGCCAGCACCCGTGGCGTCTCCTCGGCGGCGTCCCCGGTGCGTAGGCCGTGCACCAGTCCGGCGGCCGCTCCGCCCGCGGCGAGCGGCACAACGACGCCTACGAGGGCGAACACCACGTGGCCGCCCAGCCACCGCAGCCGCGTGGTGGGGGTGGCCAGCAGCGGCTCGGCACGCAACCCCACTTCCTCGGCGCGGGGCCGCAACGCGGCCTGCAGGCCGTAGATCGTGGCCACGAGCCCAAGAACACCCATCATCGACGAGAAGTAGGAGTCGATGATGCCCTTCTCCCCGCCCATCGCGGCGATGAGTTGTCGCAGCTGCGGGTTGTCGGTGGCCAGGGCACGCATCCCGTCGGCGATGCCGCCGAGGACCACGCCGACCACGGCGAAGGCAACGGTCCACCACGCGAGGGAGGCGCGGTGCAGTCGCCACGCCAGCCCAAGTGGGCTGCGCAGCGACGGTGCCGCCGTCTCGGGCCCGGACCGGGTCGGGATCAGGCCGGCATCCAGGTCCCGGTGGGCGACCAGAAGATGTGCCACGGCGACGAGCACGACCGCGAACGCCGCCGGGAACGCCAGCACCCACCAGCGTTCGTCGGCGAACGGGCGGATCCGTTGGGCCCAACCGATCGGCGACAACCAGGACAGCCAGACCGGGCCGTCCTCCCCCGAAGCGTCACCTGCGACGCGCAGCAGGAAAGTGACGCCGAGGATGAGGCCGGCGAGGCCGGTCGCCGTCCGCGCGTGTGCGGTGAGCTGCTCGGTGACCGCGGCGAGTGCGGCGAAAACCCAGCCCACGGCGGCGAACGACAGGCCCAGGGCGACCGAGCCCGCCGGCTCGCCCAGGCCGGCCAGTCCGAGCGCCACCAGCGCCGCGAGCACGAGGTTGGCGCCGAAGGCCACCACGAGCGCGGCGGTCAGCGGAGCGTGCCGGCCGACGACGGTGGCGCCCAGCAGCTCGAGCCGGCCCGCCTCCTCCTCGGCACGGGAGTGCCGGACCACGGTCAACAGGCTCATCAGGGCCACCAGCACGGCGATGAAGCCGCCCACGCGCCACGCGGTGAGCCCGCCGATCGAGCTGGGGTCGAAGACGGGGCCGATCAGCGCGGTCAGTGACGGGTTACTGCTGAGGATCGAGCCGAACTGCCGCCGGGACTCGACCGTCGGGTAGAGGTCGGCGAGGGCACTGGCGGTGATGACCGGCACGACGGTGAGGCCGACGATCCAGATCGGCAGCCGCACCCGGTCCCGGCGCAGGGCCAGCCGGACCAACGACCCGGTGCCCACGAGCGTGCCCATCAGGCCACCGCCTC
Organism: Longimycelium tulufanense; assembly: GCF_014645795.1. Taxonomy (GTDB): domain Bacteria; phylum Actinomycetota; class Actinomycetes; order Mycobacteriales; family Pseudonocardiaceae; genus Longimycelium; species Longimycelium tulufanense. Next base: position 143,114 of record NZ_BMMK01000017.1, read on the forward strand.
GTTGGCCGTGCCGTTGAGGTCGTCCTCGTAGTGGCGCAGGAACAGCTCCTCGAGCGTGGGCGGCTGGCTCACCAGCCCCACGACGCCGAACCGGGTGAGGTGGCGCAGCACCTCGTCGAGCCGGTCGCCGTCCACCTCACAGCTGACCGTGGTCCCGCGCACCGTCAGGTCGTGCAGGCCGGACAACGTCTCCAGCCCGGTGGGCGGGTGGGCCAGGTCGGCGGTGATCGAGGTGCGGGTGAGGTGGCGCAGCTCGGCGAGCGTGCCGCTCTCCACGGTGCGGCCGTGCCGGATGATGCTCACCCGCTCGCACAGCGCCTCGACCTCGGCGAGGATGTGGCTGGAGAGCAGCACGGTGCGCCCGTTGTCGCGCTCCTCGGTGATGCACTCGCGGAAGATCGCCTCCATCAGCGGGTCCAGGCCGGCGGTGGGCTCGTCGAGTAGGAGCAGTTCGGCGTCGGAGGCCAGCGCGGCGACGAGCGCGACCTTCTGCCGGTTGCCCTTGGAATAGGTGCGGCCCTTCTTGCTCGGATCCAGGTCGAAGCGCTCCATGAACTCGTCCCGGCGCTTGGGGTTGAGCCCACCGCGCAGCCGGCCGAGCAGGTCGATGACCTCGCCACCGGACAGGTTCGGCCACAGCGACACGTCGCCGGGGACGTAGGCGAGCCGGCGGTGCAGCTCGGCGGCGTCGTGCCAGGGGTCGCCGTCGAGCAACCGGATGGTGCCGGCGTCGGCGCGCAGCAGGCCCAGCAGGATGCGGAGCGTCGTCGACTTGCCCGCACCGTTGGGACCCAGGAAACCGTGCACCTCGCCCTCGCCGACCCGCAGGTCGAGCCCGTCGAGGGCGTGGGTCCGGCCGAAGGACTTGTGCAGCCCGGAGACCGAGATGGCGGTTTTCATGCTTCAGAAGCTACACTCTTTTCACAATCTCGTGAAGATTAGTTGATGGTGCGGCTCGACCGGCTCGACCGGCTGGGACGGGTCGAGATCGCGGGAAGGGTGAGCGTGTGACAACGGCGGGCCGGGACGACGCGGCGGTATCGCGGTTCATCGAGCGGTTCGCCTCGGCGCTCGTCGAGGCCGGCATCCCCCGCATGCCGGCACGCGTGTTCACCGCCCTGATGAGCTCGGACTCCGGCCGGCTCACCGCCGCCGAGCTGGCCGAGCAGCTGCGGGTGAGCCCGGCCGCGATCTCCGGGGCCGTCCGGTACCTGGGGCAGGTGAACCTGGTCACCCGGGAACGCGAGCCCGGGTCCCGCCGCGACCACTACCAGGTGCACGACAACGTCTGGTACGAGGCGATCCTGCGCCGCGACCAGATCCTGCACCGGTGGGAGAGCATCCTGCGCGAGGGCCTGACCGCGCTCGGCCCGGCCACCCCGGCCGGCGTCCGGGTGAACGTGACGCTCGAGTTCTTCGAGTTCCTGCAGCGGGAGCTGCCGGCCGTGCTCGCGCGCTGGCGCGAGTACCAGGCCGAGCGCCGCGAGCACCAAGCCTCCCGCCCCTAGGAACGCCCCTGCGACGCACCGGCGCCGGATATCCTTTTCGTTCCTTTCATCCTGTTCTGGGGCTGGCGGCTCCACCCTGTTCTCCGTTGGACTCGCACGCGTGCAAGCAGGGTCAGACCACCCCATACCGCACCTGGGGGACGTCTGGTGACCGGTTGCCCACGGCGGCACCCGCATACTCGAAGGCATGGCGGGCCAGCTATTCACCGCGGACGACGACTCGAACCGCGAAGGATCCCAGGTCGGGCTGCGCCACGACGGGCAGAGAGGCGTTGGGTCCGCTGCGGCCGAGCGCGGGCAGTTCGCCGCGTCGTCACACCGCTCCCGCACGCCAGGGCTGGTCGGCTTCCTGGTGACCGCGGTGGCGTGCGTGATTGCGTTCATCGCCTGCTACGTGGTGCTGGTTCTCACCCCTGGCGGTCAGCAGGTGGAGGACGCGCTTTTCCTCAAGGCATGGGATCCGGCCGTCGCCAAGATCATGTCCCCGCTGTCGAGATTCCGGATCGCCGCCGACCTGGTCTTCCCCCTGGCAGCCCTTGCGACGGTGTGGTTGGTCGCGGTGGCGCGTCGATGTCGGCGACTCGGGCGCATCGGCATCGGGTGCATCGCGGCTTCGGTCGGCGTCGCGGAGGTGCTCAAGTACGTCGTCCTCGATCGGCCGGCCCTCAACGGGCTGAGCCTGACCGGTGGCAACAGCTTCCCCAGCGGACATGTTGCCTTCGCGATGTCGTTCGTCCTCGCGCTTGTCCTGGTCCTCCCCCACCGGGCGCGACCGCACGTGATGGCGGTCGGGGGAACAGGGGTGGCGGTGACCGCCGGCATGACCGTCATGGCTGGTTGGCATCGACCCAGTGACATCATCGGCTCGACCCTGTTGGTCCTCGCTGTTTTCTGCGTCGCCATCCTCCTGCTCGCACGCGGCGGAGGTGTCTCCGTCCAGCCGGACCAACGCTCGATGCAGGCGATGGTCGCCGCCCTCATGCCGATGTCATTCGTCCTTGCGCTCTGGTTCACCGTTGGTGGAACGCCCGCATTCGCCGGAACTGTCACCACAGCATTCCTGATGGTCGCACTACGGCTCCTGCATTCAGTCGATCTGAGCTCGCAACTCCACATCGTCGACCGGGACTTGTCCCATCCCACACGACAGTCTGTCCACAACGGACACCGATGCCAACGCGATGACCACGTCGACGATTGAGGAACTGCTCGGCCGCCCACCGTTGCACCTCCTTGACTGGCCGTACGCCACCGCGACGCACTTTTGGCCGCCCCCGCAGATGTGTGACACGGCGGAGCTCCGGATCTCCGCGGTACGGACACGCTCCGTGCGTCGGGCAAGCTGGGCGCCCCCGGCGACTTCGGCGACGGCGGGCCGGATTTCGACCGCTGCACCAACTTCGAGACCGAAGTGAACTGCGAAGCCCAGTCGCGCGGATGGGTAAGCGGCGTAGCCAAGCAGTTCCGGCACGAGTGACGGGGGCCCGGCTGAGAAGCTGCCGGGCGCCGTTGCCGTGAGCATCGCGGTTCGGTGAACCGCAGCGCGGTCAACTCGCGGTGGACGCGTTCCAGTCGAGAAGCTGGATGATGACCCCGTTGGGGTCGAGCACCTGGAAGGCGCGCTCGCCCCACTCCTCCGGGGTCAACGGCATGGCAATGGAAACGCCCTCACGCTCCAACCGCGCCAGCTCCCCTTCGACGTCGTCGACCACGAAGGCCAGAGCCGTGCCGCTGACATGCGTGTCCCGCTGATGGTCGGGCAGGGTCGACAGGCCACGGCGCAGGAACACGACGTTCATCCCGGTATCCGGCCGGCTCAGCGAGGCGAACCCGTCGGCCGCCATGTCCTCGGTGAAGCCGAAGTGCTCGACCAGGAACGAGCTGGAGGCGGGAACGTCGGCGACGTTCAGGGTCACGGCGGACGAGGTGATCTTCACGGTCTGACCTCCCGTAGCAATGGACGATGGCGCCCCAGAACCAGCGCTGCCGTACAATGTACGATACATAGAACGGTAAGCGCCGATGACCTGTCCAAGATCTGGTGAGGGAGACGACCGGAGATGGGCCCGGCAGCCGCAGCTGCCGGGCCCATGCATGGCCCTCAACCGTCGCGAACGCGATCACGCGTCGGAATCGGCACGAGCAGTGGCCTCCCGGAGCTGGCGCAGGGCTTCGGGAAACTTGGCGACGCACTGTTCCAACGCGTGCTCCTCGAGGACCACTTCGAAGCACTCATCGCCGTCGTCGAAGCCCACCTCGACCGAGCTGTCAGCAGAGCTGACGATGCACCGCACCTCGGTGTTTCCGCGAACGGTCACCCATCCCCCGACCCTGACCGAACCTCGTGTGCCCATAGGACAACCCCTTCCATCCGACGTACCCCGCGACATCACTTGAAGCACCTGATCGATTACTCTGGGTGCAGGGAGATCATAAGCTACACGCAAATACTTGCCTGTAGCTAAATAAGGTGATGTTGAAGGGACCGCACATGGGCCAGCGCCGGCTCGGACTCGACCGCATCCAGGTCGCTGCCACCTTGCGTCGTATGCGCGAGGAGGCTGGCCTGTCCAGGGACGAGGCAGCGGCAGCACTCGACTGCACTGCGGCGAAGATCAGCAACCTCGAACTTGGCCGAACGGGCGTGAAAACCCTTGAGTTGGAGAAGTTGCTCGACCTCTACGATGCTTCAGGCGACGAGCGGGAAGCGCTGATCGAAACGGCGCGGGCGGCGCGCGGGCGGCGACCCCGAACTCCTCATGGGTCACTCCTTCCGCTACGGTTCCGCCGCGCATACGACCTTGAAACCCAAGCTCGCGCCGTAATGTTCTACTCCCCTGAGGTGATCCCGGGCGTACTCCAGACGGAGAACTACCTGAGCGCCCTACTGAGTTACAACGGTGTACTCGGCCATGCGGAGATCGAGCGCCGACTCAGCCTGTGGCAGCGGCGGCGCAAGGTGCTGACCGCAGGCTCTCCGCCCGTGTATCACTGCATCCTCGGTGAAGCCGCACTCTACAAGAACGTTGGGGGACCAGCGGTGATGTGGGAACAACTGACGAGCCTCGTCGAGTGTATGCGCGAAGCGCCTACCGCTGCTGTCCAGATCTTGCCCCTGGCATCAGGGCCACACGGCTTCATGGGCATGACGACCACGATCCTTCGGTTTGATCCGCCAGCACCGGATGTTCTCCACAACGACATCCCGGAGCGGGATCCCCTCACCGACAAGCCTTCGGAGGTCAAGGCCGCGCTCAGATACTTCGGGATGCTCCAAGACCACGCACTCGACCAGGATGAGAGTCTTTCTCGCATCATGGAGGTTGCCGAGGAGCACAGGAAGCAGGCCGACGATGCGTAACAAGCACGTGTGGTTCACGCCGCGCAAGTCCTACAACACCCAAACCTGCGTCGAGACCAAGATCACCGATGATGCCGTGTATGTGCGTAACTCCAACGCACCCGAGGCCGGCACCGCGGTCTTCACGCACCGCGAGTGGCGGGTCTTCATCGACAGCGTGCGGGAGACCGACGACTACGACCTCCCCGCCTGAGTCGGGCTGCTCAATTCGGCTCTGCTCAGGCGAGGATCGTCGTGATGGCCGCGCAGGCTGTGCGAGAGGCCGGTGTGCCGCGGTCGGCGAGGGCCTTCCGGACCACCGCGAGGCGTTCCCGGACCCGGCTCGCACCGAGGTGCGGGGCGAACTGGTCGAGCCCCGCCAGCACGACGTCGGCGGCACCCTCGGCGTTCCCTTGCCGGATCCGCGCCTCGGCCAGTGTGATGGTGTGCAGGAGCTGGTTGCGTGGCTTGTGGCTTCCGAGTTCGGGCAGGCTGTGCAGCAGCTCCTGTTCGGCACGGTCCGGTTGGTCGAGGTCGATCCAGGACTTCCCGGCCTTGGCGACGAGTGTGGCGTGGCTGACCCAGGTCAACCACGTGGGCCCGGTGGAGTCGGTGCCGGCGAGGGTGACCGCCTCGTCCATCGCCTGTTCGAACGCCGAGCGCCGGCCCAGCATCGCGTGGGCGCGCGCTTCGCGGCACGCCAGCAGGGCCCGTAGTCGTCGCGGCGAGTCGCTGGCGCCGTGGCGCGCGATGCGGTGCAGGCGTAGGGCGCCCTGCGGATCCCCGGTCCAGGACGCCAGATAGCCCAGGCACGACAGGGCGTGGGCACCGAGTTCGCGTGCGCCGGCGGCCGTTGTGGCCCGGAGAGCGAGCAGGAAGTAGCGCTGTGCACAGCCATGGCGGCCCAGGTCGATCGCACTCCACCCGGCGATCTCGGCAAGCTCGGCCAGGTGCCGGTGCAGTTCGGCGGCCTGCGCCGAGTCGTAGGCGCAACCACCGGTCAGGCCCGAGATCCAGCGCAGGTCGTGGTGCGCCCAGTCAAGGACGATGGGTCCACTGCGGTCGTCCTGGAGTCGGCGCAGCTCGACGACGCGAGTTCCGACCAGGTCGAGCACTTCCGGAGTCAGTTCGACGCCCGAAGCCTGCGAACGGGGACGTGCGCGCTCCTCGCCGGCCCAGTCCACGGCGACGGTGAGCACCGTGGCATCGGCAAGCAGGGGCGGGTTTCCGCATTCGACGTCGCGGAGCGCCTCCGCCAACGGCCCCTGGGTCACCACGGCGGCCTTGGCGCAGGGTAATGGCGGGACGACATGGCGCCATTTGTCCGGCCAGACCTTCTCGACGGTGACGTTCTCCCCGAGGTGACATCCGAGGATCTCGGCGACCAGCCGGGGCGTGTTCCCCCGCGGATAGGAACCCCGGAGCCAGGCATATGGCGCCTTCGAGCTGATGGCACCGGGACCGGAAACCCGGTTGATCTCCTTGGCCAGCCGTTCCGGTGACCAGCCCAGGCGGTCCAAGTACGCGCGGAGCGACACGGTATCCCCTCGTGACGGTCATAGTCGTGCTCGATGACATGATCGTGCCGTGCGACGGGGACGCCCGTCATCGCCACTTCAACAACAGTTTTCGTGACACCGTGTCCAGGAATTACCCGACCAATGCGATCATTTCAAGAAGCAGATCTTATATATCGCCGGATTCGGTAAGTACGCCGCACGGTCCGCCTTCTTCTTCCCACTGTCGGAATTTCCGCCGACCCCGATCCCGAATATTGCGTCCGCGGGGGACGTACCGGGCCGCGCCGCGGCTGGTGGACACCTCGCGTTCTGGTGACCGCGGCGCCGGCACGGCCCCGCACGCCGGAGCGGGGCGGGGCGACATAAGGCCGGACGCGGCAACGTTCAACACAGAAACCAAAACCGTTCGATTTTGGTAATAACCAACCACGCACCGTTACCAGTCGAACCGGCAACGCATTCTCACGCCGGTCGTACGCTCGGTTTTGACTAATTTGACCGCTTTAACCTCCACCGAGCCTTCCCCACGAGGCCGGATGTTGCTGAACTGATATCCGCCATCATCACGAGACGGAAGGTGAAACGGCACATGTTGGTTCGTGACATGACGAGGTGTCGGCGATGAGCGTCGCTGCCGATCTCCGCCTTTCCGTCAGCCCGATCGACAGCGTGATCGTTGTCATCTTCTTCGCCGTCGTGATCGGCAACGGTGTGCTGGCGCGGCGCTTCGTGAGCGGCAGCACGGACTTCTTCCTGTCCGGTCGTTCCCTGCCGGCCTGGGTTTCGGGCTTCGCCTTCATCGCGGCCAACCTGTCGGCGATGGAGCTGCTGGGCATGGCCGCCAACGGCGCCCAGTACGGAATGCCGGCCACCCACTACTACTTCATCGCGGCAATCCCGGCCATGGTGTTCCTCGGCCTGGTCATGATGCCGTTCTACTACTCCTCCCGGGTCCGCAGCGTCCCGGAGTTCCTGCGGCGCCGCTTCAACAACGCCGCCCACCTGTTCCAGTCCCTCGCCTTCGCCGTCGCGTCGATCCTCATCGCCGGCATCAACCTCTACGCCCTCGGCCTGCTCGTCAACGGCCTCCTCGGCTGGCCCGTCTGGCTGTCGATGCTGACCGCCGCCCTGGTCGTCCTCTCCTACACCACCTTCGGCGGGCTGTCGGCCTCGATCAACAACGAGGTCATGCAGTTCTTCGTCATCGTGGCCGCCCTGGTGCCCCTCACGCTCATCGGACTGCACCGGGTCGGCGGCTGGGACGCCCTGATAGGACACGTCACCGCCAAACTCGGCGAGGACGCCACCCACGCCTGGCGTGGCACGACCGTCGGCGAGGCCACCAACCCGTTCGGCAACTGGATCGCCATCGCACTGGGCATGGGCTTCGTGACGTCGTTCGGTTACTGGACCACCAATTTCGCCGAGGTACAACGGGCGCTGGCCGCCAAGGACCTCGCCGCCGCCCGCCGCGCCCCCCTCATCGGCGCCTTCCCCAAGATGCTGCTGCCCGCCGTGGTGATCCTGCCCGGCATGATCGCCCTGCCGCTGCTGCCCGAGCTCGGAACACCCGGCGTGCCCTACAACAACGCCCTTCCGTTGCTCATCGGGGAGCTGCTGCCCACCGGACTGGTCGGACTCGCCCTCGCCGGACTCCTCGCCTCCTTCATGGCGGGCATGGCCGCGAACATCAGCGCCTTCAACACGGTGGTCACCTACGACATCTGGCAGTCCTACGTCCGCAAGGACCGCGCCGACCGCTACTACCTCGCCGTCGGACGGGTCGCGACCGTGGTCGGCATCGGCCTGGGAATCGGCGCGGCGTTCATCGCCGCCGGCTACCACAACATCCAGACCTACATCCAGCAGCTCCAGTCGTTCTTCAACGCTCCCCTGTTCACCACGTTCCTGTTCGGCATGCTGTGGAAACGGGTGACGCCGTGGGCCGGTTTCTGGGGAATGATCGCGGGAGTCGCGGGCGCTGCCGGTGTCTACGTCGCCGAGGCCCTCGGCTGGCTGTCGTTCAACTCCGAGCAGGCCGCCGCCTTCGCCGGCTCCGGAGCCGCCTTCGTGGCCGACGGTGTGGTGACGCTGGCCGTCACCGCCGTCACCGTTCCCAAGCCGGACCACGAGCTGCGCGGGCTGGTGTGGAGCCTCACCTCACGGCGGTGGAACACCGCCGACCGCGATAGCCGCACGCTTCGCCGATGGGTGCAGTCACCGGTGACGTTGGGTGTGATCTGCCTGTCTTTCGCGACCGCACTGAGCTTCTGGATCGCCTGAACCACAACCGGGGTGAACGATGACGGCCTTTGACCGCGACGCGCGTCCCAACCGTGCGAGCCGACTGCTGACCGCCCTCTTCGACGTACGATGGATGATCGCGGGGCTCTTCGCGCTCTACGGGGTCATTCTGGCCGTGCACGGCGCCTGTTGCTGGTCCGACAACGACGAGATCAAGACCGGTGGGCTCCGCATGACCCTGTGGTCGGGCCTCGCCATGATCGCCGTCGCGGTGTTCTTCGCCGCCTGGGCCTGGCTGCGCCCGTCCACCCGAGGACAGGACACCCGCGCCGAGTCACAGGCATCACCGTCCGTTCCCGAACCAGAGCTCGATCTGGCCGCCACTGCGCGGCCAACACTGACGCGGCCCTGAACCCGTCACCACAAAGTGTCCCTACACCCCGACCGTCGCAAGATCGCGACAGAACCGAAAGGAAAAGAATCCCCGATGCGTATTGGAATCGCTGGGGTTGGACGAATTGGCCAGATGCATGCGGCCAATTTGGTCTCGCTGGATGTGTTCGATGAGGTGTTGTTGTTTGATCCGTTGCCCGGTCGGGCTGAGCGGGTG
>NZ_BMMK01000018.1 GCF_014645795.1 Longimycelium tulufanense
TACGTCATACCTCCTGGTCAGGAACCTACATAACCCCTGAGCCACAAAGTCTGACGCGCGACACGTTCCTGAGCGGAACGGGCGGCTGATCGCGGACGGGTCACCCGATCTTGCGCGGAGTTATCCACAGGGGCCTAAATGATCCACAGCTGGCGATCTTCTGTTGGTGCTGTGGTTGTGGCTGGTCGATCCTTGCGTTGCGTCAGTGATCAACCCGGCGCCGGAGCGGGCGGCGGGGACCAGGAAGGAGCGACATGAACGAAGTGACGGTGACGGTCATGGGCTACGTCAACAGCACGCCAACGGAACGGCGGACCAGCGAGGGCAAGAAAGTGGTCAGCTTCTGGCTGGGCAACACCGAGCGACGGTTCGACCGCAACAGCGGCAAATGGGAGAACGGCGACCGCCTCAGCGTCCGCGTGAGCTGCTGGCGCCGCCTCGCGGACGGGGTCGCCACCAGCCTCGCCAAAGGCGACCCGGTGCTCGTCACGGGTCGCCTGTACAGCAGGAACTACCAGGTCGAAGGTCAGTGGCGGTCGGCAACCGAGCTGGACGCCCACGCCGTTGGACTCGACTTGGGGCGCTACGACGCACTACCGAAAGGAGGTCCGCCCGCTGCTCGTCACGAGGACCCGCCCGGTAGTGCGGATCCCACCACGACACCGGAGGAAGCGGATCCGGCGAAGGAGGTGGGCACGCAACGCAAACTCGCACTGGTGGCGACCTGACCTGGTCGTCCCCATCCGTGCCCAACTCCGCAAGGGAGTCACGGGCACACGATCCGGCCCAGTCCAACTCTGGGCCCTGTGACAAACAGCCATAAATCGGACACACGCGCTTGCTCACCAGCCTCGCATCCACGGCGCTCGGGTGCCCGGGAACCCGACGCCAGCGGAGCGACGTGATGGAGCGGCCAAGAACAAGACGCCAGGGCACTACGCGTAGGCACAGGGGTACGAGAGCCAGGCTCAAGGGAACGAGGGGACAGGGGTAACGAGGGCCTCAGGGAACAGATGAGGAGGGGAACAGCAGGGGACAGAGCCCAGTGGTGGCGATCAAGTAGCGCGACGACACGGCGTCCAGGACGCCGTCACTAACGAGAAGCGGACCCAGGGCCGGGTCACGCTGTCGACGGTCCGCCGACAGCGTCCGTCCGGGGTCGGACCGCGCGCCAGGAGCGGTCCGACCTCCCCGACCAGCCGGTTGACCAGTGACTTGCATCGCCTGATAGCGGGAGTGGGCCCACCGCGGTGCCCACCCAGAGCCCACCACTCTACGATCGCGGCCATGGCCGAGTTCATCTACACCATGCGGAAGGTGCGCAAGGCGCACGGGGACAAGGTCATCCTCGATGACGTCACCCTCAGCTTCCTCCCCGGCGCGAAGATCGGCGTTGTCGGCCCGAATGGCGCAGGCAAGTCGAGCGTGCTGAAGATCATGGCGGGGCTCGACCAGCCGAACAACGGTGACGCCATCCTGTCGCCGGGGTACAGCGTGGGCATCCTGCTGCAGGAGCCGCCGCTGAACGAGGACAAGACCGTCCTGGGCAATGTCCAGGAAGGGGTCGGCGAGATCAAGCAGAAGCTCGACCGGTTCAACGAGATCGCCGAGAAGATGGCGACCGACTACTCGGACGAGCTGATGGAGGAGATGGGCCGGCTTCAGGAGGAGCTGGACCACGCTGACGCGTGGGATCTGGACTCCCAGCTGGAGCAGGCCATGGACGCGCTGCGCTGCCCGCAGGGGGACTCCGAGGTCAGGCACCTCTCCGGTGGGGAGCGGCGCCGGGTTGCGCTGTGCAAGCTGCTGCTGAGCAAGCCCGACCTGCTGTTGCTCGACGAGCCGACCAACCATTTGGACGCCGAGAGTGTGCTGTGGCTCGAGCAGCACCTCGCCCAGTATCCGGGCGCGGTGCTGGCAGTGACGCACGACCGCTACTTCCTGGACAACGTGGCCCAGTGGATCCTGGAGCTGGACCGCGGCCGCGCCTACCCCTACGAGGGCAACTACTCCACGTATCTGGAGAAGAAGGCCGAGCGGCTGGCGGTGCAGGGCCGTAAGGACCAGAAGCTGCAGAAGCGCCTGAAGGAGGAGCTGGCCTGGGTCCGCTCCAACGCCAAGGCGCGCCAGGCCAAGTCCAAGGCCCGGTTGCAGCGGTACGAGGAGATGGCCGCCGAGGCCGAGAAGACCCGCAAGCTCGACTTCGAGGAGATCCAGATCCCGCCGGGGCCGCGGCTGGGCCAGGTGGTCGTCGAGGTGGAGAACCTGCGCAAGGGCTTCGACGACCGGCAGCTGATCGACGGGCTGTCGTTCAGCCTGCCCCGCAACGGCATCGTGGGCGTGATCGGGCCGAACGGCGTCGGGAAGACGACGCTGTTCAAGACGATCGTCGGGCTGGAGCAGCCGGACAGCGGCTCGGTCCGGGTCGGCGAGACGGTGAAGCTGTCCTACGTCGACCAGAACCGGGCCGGGATCGACCCGAACAAGACGGTCTGGGAGGTCGTCTCGGAGGGCCTGGACCACATCAACGTGGGCCAGGTCGAGATGCCGTCCCGCGCCTACGTCAGCGCCTTCGGGTTCAAGGGCCCGGACCAGCAGAAGCCGGCCGGAGTGCTCTCCGGTGGTGAGCGCAACCGGCTGAACCTGGCGCTGACGCTCAAGATCGGTGGCAACCTGATCCTGCTGGACGAGCCGACCAACGACCTGGACGTGGAGACCCTGGGGTCGCTGGAGAACGCGCTGGAGCAGTTCCCCGGCTGCGCCGTGGTCATCTCCCACGACCGGTGGTTCCTGGACCGGGTGGCAACGCACATCCTGGCCTGGGAGGGCACCGAGGAGAACCCGGCCCAGTGGTTCTGGTTCGAGGGCAACTTCGAGGGTTACGAGAAGAACAAGGTGGAGCGGCTCGGCCCGGAAGCGGCCCGGCCGCACCGGGTGACCTACCGCAAGCTGACACGGGACTGAGCGGAGCAGCCGACGGTGGCGGCCAGGGGCGTGGCGCCGACGGAGGACGAGGCGGGCGAGCTGTTCGAGCCCGCCTGGCGCCTGCGGTGGCGCGCGCCCGAGCTGGCCATGGTGCTCGCCGACCGGGCCGGCCGGACCGCCATGCTGCGCCGGGACGAAACCACCCGGCTGCGGGCGGAACTGCTGGCGGTCTTCGCGCTCAACCGCCTCGGCCGCGGCGTGCTGGCCGCCGAGCGTGCGGTGGTCGCGCTGCGCGCGGCCGAGGCGGAGCGGGAGACCGAGCTGGCCCGGCTGCTCCGGGTGGAGCTGGCCTACTGCGCGCGGGCGGCGGGGGCGCCGCTGACGGGGTTCGGCGTGCTCCGGCCGGTGCTGGCCGACGACGACGTCCCGACCGGACTGCGCGCCGCCGCCCTGGTGCAGCTCGCCGAGTGCATGGCGCACCTGGGTCGCGGCGGGGAGCTGATCGACTCACTGCACGAGGCGGACCGGCTGTACCGGGACGACGAGCAGCTGGACCACGACGTGCGGGTGCTGGTCCGCGGCCAGCTCCGGGCGGTGGCCGCCGCCCACCACCGGCGTTGGGGCGACCCCGATGCGGCCGCGGACGCCGCGCGGGACGGCCTCGCCCTGCTCGCCGAGCTCCGCGCGCCGGAGAGCGATGCCGGGCTGGTCAGCGGCCGCCTGACGGTGGAACTCGTGTGCGCGTCCCTGGACGCCGACCAGCCCGACGACGCCCTGGCGGCCGCCGCACCGGTCCTCGACCGGCCGGTGCGGGCGCCAGCCGCCGAGCCGGTTGGCTGGACCCGGGTGGCCCTGGCGACCCGGCTGCACCTGCCCGCGGGTGAGTCGGCCGAGGCGAGCGATCTGCTCCGCGACGCCGCCGACAGCGCGCAGCGCCACCAACTTGACCCGCTCCTTGCGGAGAGCCTGATCTCTCTCTCGCACGTACACGAGAGCGCGGGCGATCTCGGGGAGGCGTTGTCCTGCCTGCGCACCGCCTACCGGGCGGAGCGGCGCCGGCAGCGTGCCGTGCACTCGGTACGGGTGCGTCTGGCCGAGGAGTTCGCGGCCATGCGCAAGGAATTCACCGCGCTGCGAGGCGAACCCGCCGGGCTGCGCGGCCAGGTGGCAACGCTGCTCCGACCCCGGGAGACCGGCAAGGGGAGGGCTTGGTCCAGCGGGCAGGCCGCCAACCTCGGCCGCACCGGCGAACCCACCTCCCCGGGAACTCACGGCCCGCCGGTCCCATTCGCCCGCTCGGCCAAGTCCGGTCCAACCGGTGGGGAGTACACGGGCGACGATTCGCCGGGCGAGTCGCGCACGGAAGCGCGGCTCACGCCGCTCTGGCCGGGCCTGGGTGTGTCGAGCCACACCGAGCGGCCCGGCCGGGACACCGGAGCGAGCGTGCTTCGCTCCACCCCCGCCGAGGCCACGCCGACGGCCTCGGATTCCGCGGTCGCGGCGGACTCGCCGGGTCTCCCGGCACGGGCCTTTGACCTCCTTGCCTTCGGGCCCTCCGCGAAGGCGGGCGGGCACTCCGAAGCAGCCGCGACGGGCGGGCGGCGCCGGCGCCGCCCACCATGGGAGGACGAGCCGCAGGCTCGTGCCGCGGCCGCCGAGCCTCCCGGGGCGGACCGGCCGGCGACCGGGGCCCCGGACGACAGTGCCAGGGTGGGCGGAAGCATGGCTGGTTCCGGATCGGCGGCAATCCCGTTGGTCGGTGCGTTGCCCGCGGAAACGTCGGGCACCGACGAGGAAGCACCGGCGGCTGGTGGGGAATGGCAGGTGGTACCCCGCCGACAGGGAGGCCGTCGGCGCCGCAAGGACGACCCGGACGAGGACGAGGCGACCACGCTCGGCCCGCCCGACCTACCGGCAGCGGCCGGCAGCGCCCTGAGCATGCTCCTGCAACCACGGCCCGGACCGGACGACAAGCCGGCCATCGGGCCGGTGCCAGCCGAGCGGGCCGGGCCGAGCCCGGGCCGTCACCGCAGCATCGAGGAGCGGCCACCGGGCGTGGACGACACCTCGGTCGGGTCGGAGGGCCGGCTCGCCGCGGAGTCGCTCAACGCGCGGGAGGAGTTGAGCGACGAGGGCTACGTCGGGAAACGCCGGGCCCGCTCGGCGGACGAGGCCCCGGCCACGACGTGGTCCATTCCTCTGGGGGACAAGCCCGCGGGTGCCAACAGGCCATGGGATGAACCGACCGGGCGGCGGGCACGCCGTGCAGCGGCTGAGACCGAGCATTCACCCTCCTATGACCCACTTCTGGGACCGCTTCCGATCGGCGAGTCGGGGCCGAAGCCGCCGCTGGCGAAGGAGGACATCCCATCGGGAACAGGCTTGGCGGGAGGGCTCGGCGACTCGGATCCGCTTTCGGCCGCGGGGGTCCGCGACGCATCCGTGTCGGAGCTCGCGGGTCTGGGGTCGCGGCCGCCTTCCGAACGAGATGCTGGGGCGGAACTCTCGGTGCGGGCTACCGGGCCGGGATCCCCGCGCGGTGACGCCCCCGCGGGAGGCTCCTCGCTCGACGGCGATCCGACCGGGTCGGGCAAGGAGCGCCCCGGGCTGGTGCCGGGGTTGCCGGGATCCGGTGCACAACGCCGGCCGGATCCGTACCCGGGGCCGCCGCCGGTCCCGCCCACACCGGAACCAGAACCGGTGCCGCCAACCCCGGAGCCGTCGCCGATTCCGCCGATGCCGGAACCCTCCCCGATCCCCCCGTCGCCCGAGCCGACCCCGGTGCCGCCGACGGAGCCCCGCCCCCTTCCGGAGCCGGAGTCCGCACCGAAATCCACGTCCTCGCTGCCGCTGGACATGGCGGCGGTGCGTTCGACCGACCCGCGGGAGCTGGTCGCCCAGCTGATGGCGGCGGTCGCGCACAGCGAGCGGGAGGAGCGGGACGACGAGACGGCGGCACGCACCACCGGCGGGACCACCCCGGCCACCGCGGGTGACTCGCGGTCGTCCAGCTCGGCCGAGCAGTCGTTGGGCGGCGCCCGAGCCGCCGCGGTGTCCGAGGGCAGGCGGAGGAGGGAGGTCGAGCAGGAGGCCATCGAGTCGGCTTCCCGGAGCAGACATCTGGAACCGGTCCGATCCGACCCCACCCGTGCCGAACCGGACCTGCCCGCGAACGCCAAGCTCGCCGACCTGCTTGCCGAGGCGATGGCGGCCTACGAGGCGACGCGCCGGGAGCACCCGGAGATGGACGGGTTCGACACCGCGCGGTCTGATCGCGGTGCGGATCAGTCATGGAACAAGCCGGCGTCAGCCCATCGAGAGGATGTCGCCACGGCTGCCGAAGCCGGCACGGAAACGGACGGCACGGAGGGCCGGGAGACCGACGAGGAACGCACGCTGCCCCGCACCGCCCCGTTGGTGGCCGAGGAATCATCGCTGCTCGTCCCCTCGACGCCCAGTGGCATCGATCCACTCGACTGGCGCGTGCGGCCCAACGCGCCCGCGGTCTCGTTCGACGCCGACCCGCTGGATCCGGACGCAACCCCGCCCACCGGCCTGCCCCCGCTCACCGCCGTCGACGAGCAGCGGTTCCGCCCCGGTCTGCTGGACGGTCCGCAGCTGTCCGACCGGGTCGGCCGGCACGGCCTCGCCGACGCACCCTCCGACGACGTGTGGACGCCGCCGGACACCCGCCGCTCACACGGCCGCTAGCGATGCGTTTTTGCGCTGGGGAGGATGAATCGTCGTAACCGCGGGCTTCCGACGGACAAGTCGTTCGGGGTGGGGTGGATCTCTTCGCGCATCGTTGGGGCGGTTCGGGCTGAGACCGAGCTGTCTCGGATGAGGCCCCATGTCCACAGTGGACGGATTGGATGATGCAGTGGGGTTGCGGCCACTCGATTCCGCGGAAACGGGGCCCGGTTGTTGCGTCGATCCGGATGATCCGCCCGAGGGTCGGTCACGCGCGAAGATGCGGCAAGGTACCCGCCGCCGCGCGTGCGCGTGGGAGGAAAACCGCACCCGCGGCGATCTTGGTCGTAGCGAAAGCTCATGATCGAAAGATGTGACGGAGTACTCAACGGCGGCTTCCGGTCAGCCAGCGGCCCGCGTGTCGCGGGGGCGTTTCGTCCTCGGCGTCGGGGTACCCGCCAGTAGCCGGACGGCGGGATCGGTCCCGTGGTTGATTCCCGCCGGCTGCTCGGGGCCCCACATCAAAAAACCGCAGGCCCGAGCCTCCGACCGGCCCCCGATCACCGACCGGGGATGGTTAGGGTTGAAGGTGGTCCTGGCACAGCGGCGTGCCGGAGAACGCGTGGAGCTACCTGTAACGATGACCTCACTCTCGGCGAGCGCAGCCCCGTCCCGAAACGAACGCAGCACCGCACCCGACCAACCGTTCGAGCAGGCTCGTGACCACCTGCTGAGCCGGGCCGCGCAGGCGGCTCCGGAGCTGGCCGACCTGGTCGAGCTCTACTACCGGCACGTCCCGGCCGACGAGATCGCCCACGACGAGCCCGCCGACCTGATCGGCGCGGTGCGCTCGCACCACGGGCTCGCCGGGTCGCGGGTGCCCGGCCGGCCGGCGGTCCGGGTGTTCAACCCCAGCCGCGCCGAGGACGGCTGGCGGTGCCCGGCCACCGCGATCCAGGTCGTCACCGACGACATGCCGTACCTGGTCGACTCCGTGGCCGCCGAGCTGGCCCGCAAGGGCGTGCAGGTCCAGCGCGTGGTGCACCCCATCGTCGTGGTGCGCCGGGACGTCGCTGGCGGCCTGCGCGGGGTGTTGCCGCACGCCGACCCGGAGGAGCCGCCGGCCGACGCGCTCGTCGAGTCGTGGATGCTCATCGAGGTCGACCTGATCAGCGACCCCGAGCGTGCCCGCGAGCTGGAGCACCGCCTGCTGTCGGTGATCAACGACGTCCGCGAGGTCGTCGAGGACAGCGAGAAGATGTCCAGCACCGCGCTGTCGCTGGCCGACGCCCTGGAGCAGGCTCCGCCGCCGCTGCCGGAGGACGAGGTCTCCGACGGCGCGGCACTGCTGCGGTGGCTGGCCGACGGCCACTTCACCTTCCTCGGCTACCGCCACTACGAGCTGGTCGACGACTCCGACAGCGGCGACAAGGCGTTGCGTGCCGTTCTCGCCTCGGGCCTGGGCGTGTTGCGCCGGGACAGCCTGGCCGCGCGCAGCTTCATCACCGGTCCGGACGTCGCCGCGCAGGCGTTCTCACCCCAACTGCTGGTCCTGACCCAGGCGAGCGCTCCCTCCACCGTGCACCGGCCCGTCTACCCCTACTACGTGGGCGTGAAGACCTTCGACGCCAACGGGAAGGTGACCGGCGAGCATCGCTTTCTGGGCGTGTTCACCACCTCGGCGTTGCACGAGGACGTCATGGACATTCCGGTGGTGGAGCGGCGGGTGCGTGAGGTGATCCACCGCGCCGGCTTCCCGCTGGAGTCCTACTCGGGCCAGCGGATGCTGGAGGTGATCCAGAACTACCCGCGCACCGAGCTGTTCTCCACCGACCCGGAGTCCCTCTACGCCACCACCACCGGTGTGCTGTCCCTGGCGGAGCGGCGCAAGCTGCGGCTGTTCATGCGTCGCGACCCCTACGGTCGGTTCTTCTCCTGCCTGGTCTACCTGCCGCGAGACCGTTACACCACGGCGACCCGGCTGAAGATGCAGGACGTCCTGCTCGCCGAGCTGCAGGGCACGTCGCTGGAGTACAGCGCGCGGATCGGCGAGTCGACCCTGGCCCGCGTGCACTTCACCGTGCACACCGACCCCGGGCAGCGGGTGGAGCCGGACACCACGGCCATCCAGAACAAGCTGGCCGCCGCCGTGCGCAGCTGGGACGACCACATGATCGACGCCGTCCAGGCCGAGCAGGAGGCCGCGGCCGACGGGACGGCGCCAGTGAGCGGGGAGTCCGCCACCGAGCTGGGCCAGCGCTACGCGCGGCTGTTCCCGGAGGCCTACAAGGAGGACTTCGGCGCCGCCGAGGGACTGGCCGACCTGCGCCGGCTGCAGCGCCTGTCCGGCCCGGGCGATCTGGCCATGCATCTCTATGCACCGAGCGGCGAGGAGTCGCCCGAGCGTCGGTTCAAGCTGTACCTGGCCGGGGGGCGGGTGACGCTGTCCGCGGTGTTGCCGATGCTGCAGCGGACGGGTGTGGAGGTCGTCGACGAACGCCCGTACGAGGTGATGCGCGACGACGACGTCCAGTGCTGGATCTACGACTTCGGCCTGCGCCTGGAGAAGGTGGCGCTGGACTTCCTGTCCGCGCAACCGGATCCGGAGAAGGCGCGGATCTGGTTCCAGGACGCCTTCGCCGCCGTCTGGCGCGGTGAGGCCGAGATCGACCGCTTCAACGCCCTGGTGCTGCGCGCCGGGCTCACCTGGCGGCAGGCCGCTCTGCTCCGCGCCTACGCCAAGTACCTGCGACAGGCGCGCACGCCCTACAGCCAGGACTACATCGAGGACGCCATCCTCGGGCACACCGAGATCGCCGTCGCCCTGGTGCGGTTGTTCGAGACCCGGTTCGACCCGCAGCTGTCGGCCCAGACCCGCACCAGCCGCGGCGAGGCGTTGCTGGACCGGATCACGCGGATGATCGACGAGGTCACCAGCCTCGACGCCGACCGCATCCTGCGCAGCTACCTGACGCTGGTGCGGGCCACGCTGCGGACGAACTACTACGTGCGCGACGCCGAGGGCCGGCCGCGCCAGTTCCTGTCGTTCAAGCTGGACCCGCAGGCCGTTCCGGACCTGCCCGAGCCGCGGCCCCGGTTCGAGATCTTCGTGTACTCCCCGCGTGTGGAGGGCGTGCACCTGCGGTTCGGCCCGGTGGCACGGGGCGGGCTGCGCTGGTCGGACCGCCGGGAGGACTTCCGCACCGAGATCCTGGGCCTGGTCAAGGCGCAGGCGGTGAAGAACGCGGTGATCGTGCCGGTCGGGGCCAAGGGCGGCTTCGTGGTGAAGAGACCGGTCCCGCCGACCGGTGACCCGTCCGTCGACCGGGAGAACTGGTGGAAGGAGGGCATCGCCTGCTACCGGATGTTCATCTCCGGCCTGCTCGACCTGACCGACAACATGTCGGGCGGTCAGATCGTGCCGGCCCGGCAGGTGGTCCGGCACGACGGCGACGACGCCTACCTGGTGGTCGCCGCGGACAAGGGCACGGCCACCTTCTCCGACATCGCCAACGAGGTGGCGGCCTCCTACGGGTTCTGGCTGGGTGACGCCTTCGCCTCTGGTGGCTCGGTGGGCTACGACCACAAGGCCATGGGCATCACCGCCCGCGGCGCATGGGAGAGCGTCAAGCGGCAGTTCCGTGAGCTGGGCGTGGACACCCAGAGCGAGGACTTCACCGTCGTCGGCGTCGGGGACATGTCCGGCGACGTGTTCGGCAACGGGATGCTGCTGTCCGAACACGTCCGCCTGGTGGCCGCCTTCGACCATCGGCACATCTTCATCGACCCGGACCCGGACGCCGCCTCCTCCTTCCAGGAGCGGAAACGGTTGTTCGAGCTGCCCCGCTCGAGCTGGGACGACTACGACCGCGGCATGATCAGCGAGGGCGGTGGGGTGTGGCCGCGCGCCCTGAAGTCGATTCCGCTGAGCCGGCAGGCCCGGCAGGCGCTGGGGTTGCCGGAGGGAGTCACCCGGCTGTCGCCCCCGGAGCTGATCAAGGCGATTCTGCTGGCCCCGGTCGACCTGCTGTGGAACGGTGGCATCGGCACCTATGTCAAGGCGTCCACCGAGACCCACGCCGAGGTCGGGGACAAGGCCAACGACGCGGTCCGGGTCGACGGCAAGGACCTGCGGGTGAAGGTCGTCGGCGAGGGCGGCAACCTGGGGCTGACGCAGCGCGGGCGCATCGAGTTCGCGCGCGCCGGGGGCAAGGTCAACACCGACGCGCTGGACAACTCCGCCGGTGTTGACTGCTCCGACCACGAGGTCAACATCAAGATCCTGCTGGACCGGATGGTCGACGACGGCAAGCTGGCCGCCGAGGAGCGCAACGAGCTGCTCATCGCGATGACCGACGAGGTCGCCGACCTGGTGCTTGCCGACAACTACCGGCAGAACGCCGTGCTCGGCGTGGGCCGGGCGCACGCGGCGCCCATGCTGTCGGTGCACGCGCGCCTGACCTCCGAGCTGGAGCGGCGTTGCGGCCTGGACCGGCAGCTGGAGGCGTTGCCCACCCCCGCCCAGTTCAAGGCGCTGGACCAGGCCGGGCAGGGGCTGACCTCCCCGGAGCAGGCCACCCTGATGGCGCACGTGAAGCTGGGCCTGAAGGACGAGGTGTTGGCCAGCGACCTGCCCGACGCCGAGGCGTTCGCCCGCCGGCTTCCGGAGTACTTCCCGACCCCGCTGCGCGAACGGTTCGGCGACGCCGTCTCCGGCCACCCGCTGCGCCGGGAGATCACCACGACGCTGCTGGTCAACGAGGTCGTGGACGGGGCCGGGATCTCGTATGCTTTCCGGCTCGCCGAGGAGATGAGCGCCAGCGCCACCGACGCGGTGCGGGCGTTCGCCGTGGTGACCCGCGTGTTCGACCTGAACTCGCTGTGGCGGGAGATCGACGCCCTGGACAACGTGGTGTCCACCGAGGTCGCCGACGACATGGTGCTGGAGTCGCGGCGGCTGCTGGACCGGGCGTCCCGCTGGCTGCTGTCGAACCGGCCGCAGCCGCTGGCCGTGGGCGCCGAGATCAGCCGCTTCGCCCCGGTGGTCGCCGAGCTGGCCCCACACGTGCTGGAGCTGTTGCGCGGCCGGGAGCGGGACGTGGTGTCCGAGCACGCCGAGAAGCTGGTCGCCGCGGGCGTGCCCGTGGGCCTGGCGCGGCGCGTGGCCTGCCTGCTCTACCTCTACGGCCTGCTGGACATCGCCGAGGTGGCGGAGCTGGCCGAGCGGGAGCGGCTGGGCGTGGAGCGCAGCCACCGGGAGACCGCCGAGCTGTACTACGCGCTGTCGGACCACCTCGACGTCGACCGCATGCTGACCTCGGTCGGTGCGCTGGCCCGGGGCAACCGGTGGCACGCCCTGGCGCGGCTGGCGTTGCGCGACGACCTGTACAGCTCGTTGCGCGCCATCACGCTGGACGCGTTGCGCAACAGCGACACCGGGGACAGCGTCGAGGAGAAGATCGCCAAGTGGGAGGAGGCCAACACCTCCCGCCTGGCTCGTGCTCGGGCCGCGCTGCAGGCGATCCGCGACTCCGGCCGCCTGGACCTGCCCACTCTGTCGGTGGCGGTGCGCCAGATCCGCAGCATGGTGCGGTAGCAGCGGCCCGCCGCGACACCGCGGGAAAACATCGCGGCGGACTGCGACGAGTATCGGGCGGGGCACGGTGTCCGGCAGGAAAGCGTCGGGCCCGTGCCCCACACGCCCGACCCTTGGTCCACTCGATCGTGGCCATCGGTACGTTGGTGGATACGGGTCGTCGCGGGGACAACGCCCGGTCACTCCAATCGGTCCCTCGCCGCCACGAGGAGGCGTTCTTTCTTGGGTGTGTTCGTCGCCGAGGTGCAGCCGCGCTGGTCGGACATGGACGCCTTCGGCCACGTCAACCACGCGAACACCGTGGTCCTGCTGGAGGAGGCCCGGGTCGCGATGTTGTTCGTGGAGGGGGCCCGGCACGGTGTGACGGGGATGGCACGGGGCATGGTGGTGGCCCGGCTGTCGGTCGACTACCACGCGCCCCTGGTGCACAACGGCGAACCGGTCCGCATCCAGATCGCGGTACGCGACCTGCGCGCCGCCTCCTTCGTGCTCGACTACAGCGTGCACGGCGGCCGGCAGGACACCGACCCGGTCGTGGCCAGCGCCCACACCCTGATGGCGCCCTACGACGTGGCCGCGGGACGGCCGCGCCGGCTCACCGACGCCGAGCGGGACTTCCTCGCCGGCTTCCACTGCGGAGGCGGCCGTGCCGGCCAGGGCTGACCGGCCGGAGCTGGTGATACCGGAGCGGGCCGAGCGCGACGTGCTCGGCGCGTTCGTGGCGCGCGCCGTGCGGCTCGACGCGCAGGCCGTGGTTCGGCTGCGCGACCGGGGCGGTGACGCGGGCCGGGTGGACGCCTGGTTCGCCACCCCGTTCGACGCGCTGGCCACCCGCTCCGTGGCGGGCCGGATCCAGCCGGCCGACGTCACGGTGCCGGGCAACGAGCTGCTGGCCGCGCTGGCCGTCGTGGGCGGAGAACGACTGGATCCCGGGCCGCCGCAGGATCTGATGTGGCGGTCGGCGCTGCCACCCGGCAAGGGCTGGCAGCACGTGGACGACCTCCCCGGCCGCGTGGTTGCCGAGCTGGCCGAGCGCGGCGTGGCCGTGGCACGGGAGAACACCGGCCCGCAGGGCACCCCACCGGCCTCGCTACTCGACCAGCCGGTGCTCGTCGTCAGCGGCGGAGGCTTCGAGGTCAAGATTCCGCTGCGGTGTCTGTTCGCCATGTCCGGCATGGGGTTCCTGGGCGCCGAGGTGGGCGAGGACGAGATCGTGCGGGTGGGTGCGACCGACTCCTGGCTGCGGCTCGACGCCCGCTTCGGCGCGGTCGCCCGGCGCCGCCACGCCCTCCTGCCCCTTCTCGTCTGACCCCCATCCCACCGGCGTGCGACCGAGCAGCCACACGAAACGGTTGTGGGGCAACACAAACGGGAGTGCCATGGGCGGCATCACGATGGCATTCGGTGAACGACATCGTCCAATCGTCGTGCGATTTCCTGTGATACGGGCGAAGGAAGACTCGCCGCGACCACGAGCCGGTGACACAGCGTCGTTTCCGCTATCGGGTGATCACGCCTCCCGCAGTCGCCGTCGATAAGGAACATGTCCCTCGGTCGACCGTGTGTGGGCGTACTGATGGTGTTTGCCGGCTGTCGCGTCCCCCCAGTCAGCGTGACAGCCGGCAAACACGCTTCAACAACGAAGAGAAGAGGTTACGGCGACGCTGGTGGCACCAGCCAGACCGCGGTGTCCGGCGGCAGCCGGTCGCCCTCCAGGGGGCCGCTGGCCAACAACACCTCACCGGGCGGCAACGGCACCAGCGCGGCCGAGGTGTTCAACGCGCAGATCAGCCCGCCTCCCTTGCGACGGAAGGCGAAACAGCCGGCCGGCGCGCCGTACCACTCGATCTCGTCACCGCGGATCGCCTGATGTGTCTTGCGAAACTCCAACGCCTGTCGGTACAGCGACAGCATCGACCCGGGGTCCTCCAGCTGCGCCTCGGCGGTGACCGCACCCCAGTCCGGGGGCATCGGCAGCCACGTGGTCCCGCCGGTGGTGAACCCGTAGGGCGGTGCCTCGCCCTCCCACGGAAGCGGGATACGGCACCCGTCCCGGCCGATGGTGTGCCCGGAGCGCTCCCACATCGGGTCCTGGCGTGCCCAACTCGGCACCTCCACCTCGGGCAGGCCCAGCTCCTCGCCGTTGTACAGGTAGACCACACCGGGCAACGCCAGCTGCACCAGCGCCATCGCCCGCGCCCGGCGCACCCCGAGCTCACCGCCGCCGTATCGGGTCACGTGTCGCGGCACGTCGTGGTTCGACAGGGTCCAGCTCGCCGGCGCACCCACCAGCTGTACTGCGGCCAGCGACTCCTCGATGGCGGTGCGCAGCGCACCGGCGTCGAACTCGGTGGACAGCAACCGGAAGTTGAACGCCATGTGCAGCTCGTCCGGCCGGATGTAGCGGGCGAACCGCTCGTTGTCCTTGACCCACACCTCACCGGTGGTGACCCGCCCCGGGTACTCGTCGAGCACCTTGCGGATCCGCCGATGGATGTCGTGCACCCCCTCGGTGTCGAACCGCGGGTCGTCGAAGTCCTCGTACAGCGCCGTGGGCGGCCCGATCCTGGACAGGTCCACGTCGGGCAGGCCGTCCGCCTTGGCCATCCCGGTCGCCACGTCCACCCGGAACCCGTCCACGCCGTGGTCCAGCCAGAACCGCAGCGTCCGCTCCAGGTCCGCCCACACCTCGGGGTGCTGCCAGTTCAGGTCCGGCTGGTGCCGGGAGAACAGGTGCAGGTACCACTGGCCGTCGGCCACCCGGGACCACGCCGAGCCACCGAACACGCTCGGCCAGTTGTTCGGCGGCAGCTCACCGGCGACGCCGCGGCCCGCCCGGAACACGTAACGCTCCCGCTCCGGGCTGCCCGGGCCGGCCTGCAGCGCGGCCTGGAACCACTCGTGCTCCTCGCTGGTGTGGTTCGGCACCACGTCGATCACGACCCGGATCCCGCGCTGGTGCGCGTCGTCGATCAGGCGGTCGAACGCGTCGAGGTCACCGAAGAGCGGGTCGACGTCGCGCGGGTCGGCGATGTCGTAGCCGTGGTCGGCCATGGGCGAGCGGAAGAACGGGGTGATCCACAGCGCGTCCACGCCGAGCAGCTCGAGGTAGCCGAGCCGACCCCGGATACCCTCCAGGTCGCCGACCCCGTCCGCGTTGGAGTCCGCGAACGAGCGGACGTACACCTGGTAGACGACCGCGGTCCGCCACCAGGTCGGGTCGTCGGCGCTCTCCTTGCGTAGGTCGGCGGATCGTCGCACGGTGAGCCATCCTGCCATCCATGGAGAGCCACGCCTGCCTCTAACGGGGGATCACGACGCGGCTCACGCCGTGATCAAGAACACGTCACGGCGGGCGACCGGGCCGCGCCGCCGCCACGTGCGAGGGAACACCGGTCAGAACCAGGAGTTGACCAGGCTGTTGGCGGCCATCTCCAGGTACTCCCACAGCTGCTGCCGGTGCGGCTCGGCCAGCCCGGCCTCGTCCACCGCGATCCGCATGCAGCGCAGCCACGCGTCCCGCTCCATCGGGCCGATCGTGAACGGGGAGTGCCGCATCCGCAGCCGCGGGTGGCCACGCCGCTCCGAGTAGGTGTGCGGCCCGCCCCAGTACTGCATGAGGAACAGCCGCAGCCGCTCCTCGGCCGGGCCGAGATCGGCCTCCGGGTACAGCGGCCGCAGCAGCTCGTCCCGGGCCACCTCCTGGTAGAAGCGCGCGACGATACGGCGGAACGTCTCCTCGCCGCCCACCGCCTCGTAGAAGCTCACCGGGGTGTCCACGTCCCCCATCCTTGCTCCACCGTTCCCTTCGGCCGGACCGGGTGCCCCGGCGGGACACCCGGTCCGGGCATGCCTGTTGGTCCCGAACCCGCGGCTACAGGTTGCCCCGTCCCAGCGCGAACGGGGCCTCGAAGCCCGCGTCGTCGAAGGCGGCCTTGACCTGGGCCCGCAGCGCCCGCTGCACCGCCCACTGCCGGCCGGGCCGCACCTTCACGGTCAGCCGCAGCGTCACCGCCTCCGAGGTCACCCGCTCCACGCCGAGCACCTCGACCTCGGCCAGCACGTCGGCGCTGAGCGGGGCCTGTTGGATGGCCCGGTTGGCCGTCTCCCCGGCCAGCTCCGCCGCCTGTGCCACGTTCGTGCTGTGCGCGATCGGCAGGTCGACCACGGCCACGGCATAGCCCTGGCTGAAGTTCCCGACCCGCAGGATCTCGCCGTTGCGCACGTACCACACCGTGCCGCTGAGGTCGCGCAGGGTGGTGACCCGAAGCCCGACCGCCTCCACGGTACCGACGGCCTCGCCGAGGTCGACGATGTCGCCGACGCCGTACTGGTCCTCCATCAACATGAACATCCCGGACAGGAAGTCCTTGACGAGGTTCTGCGCGCCGAAACCGACGGCCACGCCCACAACACCGACCGAGGCCAGGATCGGCGCCATCTGGATGCCGAGCTGACCCAGCACGGTGACCGCCGCGGTACCCAGCACCAGCAGCGATGTCACCGACTTGAGCACCGAGCCGATGGTCTTGGCCCGCTGCGCCCGGCGCTCGGACAACAGCGGCCCCAGCGCGTCCGGGGCCCGCTCCCGCAACGGCCGTAGCAGCAGGGGCACCTTGTTCTCGCCGCGTACGTTGCAGATGCGGTCGATCATCCTGTGCAGCAGGAAACGCAGCACGAACGCGATGACCACGATCAGCACGATCTGCCCGGCCCGGGCCAGCATGTCCGGCCCGTGCTCGGCCAGGAAGTTGGCGGCCTTCTCGGGGTTCTCGACCGCCTTGCTCACCCCGCTGAGGTCGGGCAGCGCCGGGTCGCTCACGGAGGTGGATGGGGCAGGGATGACAGGAGGAACAGCTTCAGCCACGTGCCAGCCTCTCCAGGTCCAGTCCGGTGGCGTCAGCCAAGAATGCCAGCTGGTCGACGCCCAGTGCGACCGTTCTGGTCACCGAGCGTGCGGCATGCCCGACATCGGTTTCGCGCCGCAGCAACACCGACCCCTGGTCGAGGTCGGCGGCCGTGGCGTGCTGCAGCGCCGCACACATCTTGCGGGCGTGACACGGGTCCACCCGGCTGTCCGACTCGAAGACGGTGAACAACGTGGCCGGGTACTTCACCCCGTCCCGCACCTGGTGATAGGGCGAGTAGGCGAGCAACCAGCCCAACTCCTCCCCGACGTCGGCGCTGCCGTACTCCTCGTTCCAGATCCGGCCGATCAGGAACTGTTCGTAGCGCACCATGTCCAGCAGCGGGGCCGAGCACACCACGGCCCGGTACAGCTCCGGCCGCTGGGTGAGCGCGGCCCCGACCAGCAGGCCGCCGTTGGAGCCGCCGATGGTCGCCAGCTGCTCCGGCGTGGTCCAGCCGGCGTCGACCAGATGCCCGGCCGCGGCGTGGAAGTCGTCGAACACGTTCTGCTTGCGCTCGCGCATCCCGGCCTCGTGCCAGGCCTCGCCTTCCTCGCCACCGCCCCGCAGCGACGCCAGTGCCCACACACCGCCGGCCGCGACCCAGGCCAGCGCGGTGGCGCTGTAGCCGGGCTCGCGGCTGATCGAGAAGCCGCCGTAGCCGGTGAGCATCGCCGGCCGCGGCCGGTCGGGCTCGCTGGTCGGGGTGATGAGGAACATCCGCACGGTCGTCCCGTCCGCCGACCGGTACTCCACCTGCCGGGTGGTCACCGGGGGCGGCTCCACCGCGCCGGGAGCCCGCTCGACCAGCTCCACCGCGGGCGCGCCCAGCCGGTACCGGTGCACACCGGGCGGGGTGACGAAGTCGGTGTAGCCCAACCAGACCGTGTCCCTGCCGTGCTCGGTGGCCTCGTCCACGCACGTCAGGCCGGTCAGCGAGCCGGTGCCGGGCAGCTCGACCGCGCCGGTGCGTTCCCCGGTGGCCGGGTCGTGCAGGTGCACCTCGGCGACGGCGTGCCGGGTCCGCAGCACCGCCAGGCGCGGCTCGTGGTCGCCTCCGGGGACCCAGCGCACGCCGTCCAGCACCGAGTCCGGCTCCTCGGCGATCAGCTCTCTCCAGTGCGCGGGCCCGGGGTTCGCCGGGTCGGCCACGCACAGTCGCCACCGCGGCGCGTCGAGCGTGGTCATCAGGTAGAGCCGGCCGTCGCGCTCCACCCAGGCCGCGCAGCGGGCACCGGCCTGGTCGTCCAGCACCTGCCGCAGCTCCGGCACGGTCCCGCCGGCCGCGAGGTCGGCCAGCCACACCGCGTCCCGCCGCGCGGTGCCCCTGCTGCCGTCCACCACGAGCCAGCGGCCGTCCCGGGACACCCGCACCCCGTAGTAGTAGGTCGGGTCGAGGCCCTCGCCGTGCACCAGCACGTCGGTGTCCGGCTCGGTGCCCACCCGGTGCCGCCACACCCGGCGGTGGAACTGCTCCTCACCCGCCGGCACCCGCTCCGGGGCCAGCCGTCGGACGTAGAAGTACTCCTCGCCGCCGGGCAGCCACGCGATCTCGGAGTACTTGCACCGGTCGATCGGGCCCTCGAGCACCTCGCCGGTGTCCACGTCGAGCACGTGCAGCAGCGACTCCTCGTCGCCACCGACCGAGACCTGGTACGCCAGCAGGTGGCCCTCCAGGCTGGGTGCCCAGGCGTCGAGCGTGGTGCGGCCGCTCGGATCGAGGGCCGAGACGTCCAGCAGGGCCCGCTCGCCGCCGTCGGGCTCGCGCACCAGCAGCACCGGGTGCTCCTGGCCGGGTTCGCGTCGGGTGAAGAAGGCCCGCCCGGCTCGCCACACCGGTACCGAGACCGATCCGGCGCGCATCAGTCGTTCCAGGTAACGGGCGGCGGTCTGCCGGCCGGGCAGCGCGTCGAGACGCTGCCTGGCGAGCGTGTCCTGGGCGGCCGACCACGCCTCGGTACGGGGGTCGGCCGCGTCTTCCAGCCAGCGGTACGGGTCGGCCACCCGATGGCCGTGCAGCTCCTCGACAAGATCCAGTCGCTCGGCGGGTGGGTAGCCGTCCGCGGGCGGTCTGGCGGGGGTGGTCACGGGGGGTGCGTCGGTCACGGCAGCGACAGTAACGACCCGGCGTGTCGGCCCCCGGTGAGACCGGCGTTTCCACCGGTCACGAGGTGACGGACGCGACGCGGCCCACATCGTACGTGCGTTCTGGGTGCTCTTTGTGGTCGACTAGGCCCAACACCAGTGGGTCGGACCACTCCAGGGTCCGGCCCACCGGACGGGGCTGCCAGCCCCGCAACCGGCGGAGGTGGTCGCGTGCCCGACCGACAACCGACCCCGATCGGCGCCCCCGGAGGGCCGGCGCCGCGGACCGTTTCGCGCCCGCAGCCCCGGCCCCCGACGAGGACCGTCGGTCCGGTGGCCGGTGTGGTCGCGGATCGCGCCACCGGTGGCACCGTCCCCGCCTGGGGCCGCCGCCGGGTACTGCTGCTCAACACCACGTTCGAACCCCTCACCGCGCTGCCGCTGCGCCGCGCGATCGTGCTCGTGGTCTGCGGGAAGGCCGAGGTGGTGCACGGTGACCCGGCGGGGCTGACGCTGCACTCGGCCAGCCGCACGATCCTGGTGCCCTCGGTGATCCGGCTCAGCAACTACGTGCGGGTGCCCTACCGCGCCCGGGTCCCCCTGACCCGGGCCGGGCTGATGCACCGGGACCGCTACCGCTGCGCCTACTGCGGCGGTCGGGCCGAGACGATCGACCACGTGGTGCCCCGCAGCAGAGGCGGGGCGCACTCATGGGAGAACTGTGTGGCCAGCTGCGCGCGGTGCAACCACCGCAAGGCGGACAAGCTGCTCGTCGAGTTGGGTTGGCGGTTGCGGATCACCCCGACCGCGCCACGCGGCCCACACTGGCGGCTGCTGGCCGGGGTGACCGACACCGACCCGCTCTGGTTGCCCTACCTGGGCGAGCCCGCCGCCTGACCGGTCCGGTCCCCAGCTCCGTCCGGTCGCGGCGGGCGGTGATCAGGCGGCCCGTTGGCCGTGGATGCGCACCCCGCGGCTCACCTCGCCGTGGCTGCGCACGCCCCCGTGGATACGGACGCCCCGCTCGCATCCACGGTGGATCCGAACCCCACCGTGGATGTGGACGCCGCACTCGATGTCGCCGTGGATACGGACGCCCCGACCGGCGTCGGCGTGGATGCGCACGCCACGTTCTGCCCCCTGGTGGATGCGCACCCCGGCGTGGATCCGCACCCCGCGCGCGTAGTCACTGTGGACGCCACTGTCGTCGACGCCGTGGATGCGGACACCGGACCGGCCTCGTGCGTCCCGAGGGATCCGGACACCCGCGTGGATCCGCACCCCACGGTCGGAACGGTCCCGTGCCCGCTGCGCCAGGTCGACGACAGTGCCGGAACCGGACGTCGCAGTGCGTTCACCCCCGCCCGTTTCGGACCGCAGGAACCTCGGACGGGTGAGGTCGATGGTCTGGGTGGGGGCCGTGGCGATCCGCATAACCGGTCCTCCTGGGGAGAGAAGTCGTGTTGAGGATCATTCGTGTTGTCCGCAAGACCCGGACAGGTGAAAAGCTAGGAGTCAGATAGCCCGGGGACAAGCCGCCAACCTGCCCGCTGTTCGCCGCCTTCCGGCCGCAGGGCGTTCGGACGATGCGTATCTGCTGTCCGAGTGAGCTGAGATCACGCTCCGCACACTGCGCTACTACCCCCGGTAGGGTCTGCGGGCAATATGCGGCGGGGGAGGGTCGTGACGTATGCGCGCGGCGTGACCGCTGCGTGTCGGACGGGGGGTACGGCGGACCGATGACCGAACACGGCGACGAGGCGCGGGTGGACCCCGCCGGCGTGCGGGAGGTGCCGCAGGGGGTCCACACACGTGCCTTCCACCGCCTCATGGTGGCCTGGACGGTGTCGCTGGTCGGCGACGGCGTCCGGGTGGTGGCATTGCCGCTGTTCACCGCGGTGTCCACCCGGGACCCGCTCGCGGTCTCCGCCGTGGCCGTGGCCGAGGTGCTGCCCTGGCTG
Source organism: Longimycelium tulufanense (assembly GCF_014645795.1). Lineage (GTDB taxonomy): Bacteria > Actinomycetota > Actinomycetes > Mycobacteriales > Pseudonocardiaceae > Longimycelium > Longimycelium tulufanense. Next base: position 21,165 of record NZ_BMMK01000018.1, read on the forward strand.
CTCGTCGCGTTGCCCGCCGGCGCCCTGGTGGACCGGTGGCGACCCCGCACCGTGGTGCTGGTGGCCCACGTCGGCCGGGGCCTGCTGACCCTGGGGTTCGCCGCCGCCCTGTTCACCGGGCACGCGACCGTGCCGGTCCTGGTCGCTGTCGCGTTCGTGCTGACCTCCGCGGAGACGTTCGCCGACTCGGCGTCCCAGCTGCTGCTGGTCGCCCTGGCCGGCCCGGCCGACCTGGACGCGGCGAACAGCAGGTTCATCAGTGTCGAGACGGCCGGGGTGGACCTGGCCGGCCCACTGGCCGCGAGCGCGTTGTTCGCCTGGGAACCCGCCGCCTGCTTCGCCGTGGACGGGCTCTCCTTCCTGGTGGCCGCGTTGTTCGTGGCCAGCCTGCCCGATGTTGCGCCGCACCGCGAGCCCTCCGGCGGTGCCCGGTTGCGGACCCAGATCGCCGAGGGGGCCCAGTTCCTGCTCCGGCACCGCGGGCTGCGGGTCCTGGTGCTGGTCGTGGTCTCCGCCGCGGTGGCCGCCAGCGCGGTCAACGCCATCACCGCGCTGTATGCGGTGGAGGTGCTGGCCATCCCGGCGCCGCTGGTCCCGACGCTGATGGTCGCCATGGCGGTGGGCACGATCGCGGTCGCCTCGGTCGTGCCGGCGCTGGTCCGGCGGTTCGGCGAGGGGCCGCTGATGATCACGGCGCTGGTGGTGCTCGCGGCCGGCTTCGGCCTGCTCGGGCTGGTGCCGCACCCGGCCGTCGGCTGGGCCGGCTACCTGGTCATCGGTGTAGGCGCCGGGGCGTGGAACGTGTTGTCGGCAACCCGCCGGCAGCGGCTGACGCCCGGGTCGATGATGGGCCGGGTCTCCAGCACCTACCGCGTGCTGACCTGGGGCCTGATGCCGATCGGGGCCGGCATGGCCGGCCCGGTGGCGGTCATGTCCTCGCTGGGCACGGTCTTCCTGCTCGCCGCGGGCGTGGTGGGCGTGGCCGCCCTGCTCGCCGCCCGCCCGCTGCTACGCACCGGCACGGTGGCTCCCGCCGAGAAGGTTTGAGTCCGACCCGCGACCCGGGTCCGATCCCGGCACGGAAGGTTGCGTCGAACCTGGCGCGTGCCCGCCGTCCTCGCCGGTTGCCGGGGGCCGCGCGCGTTTCTTGGCGCGGGCGTAGACCTGCCTGCGGACCCGGCAGACCAGCTGCCCGTCGGCGTCGACGACCGCGGTGTCGAACCAGACCAGGGCCTTGCCGCCTGCCGCCGCCTGCCGACGGAACTCGTCCAGGTGCCCGTCGGTCAGGCGGAACTCGGCGAAGACGTCGCCCCGGCCCGGGCGGACGTAGTCGATCTCGGCCGCCCTGTCCCACACCACGTAGTCGCGGCCGAGGTTGTTCAGCACCATCAGCATCCAGAACGGGTCGATCATCGAGAACAGCGACCCGCCGAAGTGCGTGCCCACGTAGTTTCGGTTCCACCGGTACATCCGCAACCGCACCTTCGCGTACCGGTAGTCATCGCTCAGCGCCAGTACGCGGATACCGGCGAACACCAGCGGCGGCCACAGGTTCAGCCGCCGACGAAGGCTACGGGCACGCATGGGACCAGTCTCGCAGCAAACCTACTCAAAAGTAGTGTGAGGTGTGTCCGATTCCCCACCATCCCGGGCTCCGCCGTCCGGGCACCGCCCGACACCCGCCCGTCGCCCAGTCGCCATCGAACGTGGCTGGCGCCCGGCCCCGCCATCGACTCGAATGAGGAAGAACGGTCCGCTGCGGGGAGGTGGCATGGGCGAACTACACGAACTGAGCGCGGTGGAACAAGCCGCCGCGGTACGACGCCGCGAGGTGAGTCCGGTCGAGCTGGTCGAGCACCACCTCCGTCGCGCCGAGGAACATCCGGAGCTGGGCGCGTTCACCGTCCTCACCCCGGAGACCGCGCTCGACCAGGCGGCCACCGCCGAGCGCCTCGTGCGGCACGCCGAGGACCCGGACACGCTGCCCCCGCTGCTCGGCGTGCCCACCGCGATCAAGGACCTCACGCTGACCGCGGGCGTGCGCACCACCTTCGGCTCGGCCGCGTTCGCCGACTACGTGCCGCACGTCGACGAGGACGCGGTGGTGTTGTTGCGGCAGGCGGGCACCATCAGCATCGGCAAGACCAGCACCCCCGAGTTCGGCATGGCCTGCTACACCGAGCCTGCCGGGCTGCCGCCGGCGGTCACCCCGCACGACCCCACCCGGCTGGCCGGTGGTTCCTCCGGCGGGGCCGGCGCGGCCGTGGCCGCCGGCCTACTGCCGTTCGCCCAGGGCAGTGACGGCGCCGGTTCCCTGCGCATCCCCGCCGCCTGCTGCGGCCTGGTCGGGCTCAAGCCGACCCGCGGACGCGTCCCGCGCGGGCCGTTCGGCGGGGACGTCACCGGGTTCTCGGTGGTCGGGCCGCTGGCCCGCACGGTCGCCGACGCCGCAGCGATGCTCGACGCCCTGGCCGTGGAGAAGCCGGGCGAGCCGTGGACGGTCCACTCACCCGGCGAGTCCTTCCTCGCGGCCACCCACCGCCCACCGGGCCGGCTCCGGGTCGGCCGCTACGCCACCCCGATCATCCCCGGCGTGCCGGTCGAACCGGAGTACCTGGGCGCCTGGGAGGACGCCTCGGCACTGCTGGAGCAGCTCGGGCACGACGTGGTCGACGTCGAGCTGGCGTTCGCCGAGCACGCGGTGGCCGCCGTGGAGACGATCTGGAACGTCGTCGCGCACAGCATCCCGACCGACCCCGCCCGCGAGCAGGACCTGCTCCCACTCACCCGCTGGCTGCGCGAGCGCGGGTCGGCCACCTCCGCCCCGGAGTTCCTGCGCGCCCTGCAGGTCGCGCACTCGGTCGCCCGCGCGGCGGTCACCGCGCACCTGGCCTTCGACGTCGTGCTCACCCCCGCGTTGGCCCACCTGCCGCCGCCGGTCGGCTGGTTCAGCGGCGTCGACCCAGCCCAGGACCTGGCCCGGCAGAAGGCGTTCACCCCGTTCACCACCGGCTACAACGTGACCGGCCAGCCGGCGTTGGCGTTGCCGCTGAGCTGGACCGCCGACGGGCTACCGGTGGCGGTGCAGCTGGTCGGCCGGCACGGCGAGGAGAGCCTGCTGCTGTGTCTGGCCGCCCAGCTCGAACAGGCTCGTCCCTGGGCTGCGCACCGGCCCGCCTGCTGGTGAGGGCCGGGGCCGTTGGGCGCGGCGACGCCCGGGACCGGCGCGCCGGGTGCGGGTGGCATCGGCTACGGTACGGGCCGTGAGCGTCGTGGAGACCGTCGCCGTCTTTGCGCTGATCCCGCTGGCCATCTACGGCGTGATCACGCTGATGACGCTGTGGCCGAAGTTCACCCGCGGGCCGCGCTACCGACCCGGTCAGGAGTGGGAGTACGAGCCGGTGTGGTGGACCGCCAATCCCGCGGGCCTGGGCGCGTCCACCGCGGCCGTGCCGGCCGGTGAGACCGGGGCCGGTGTGCCCGCGGCGACCGCTCGGGGAGGTGCCCGTGGCAACTGGTGAGCTGGACGAGCGGACCCCCGGCGTCGACCCCGCCGAGCTGGGGCCGGGTGAGGCGTTGATGCCGACCGGTCGAGTGTCGGTGGCCCGCCGCATCCCCCCGGACCGGCCGCGGCTGCCCTTCACCCCGCGCCAGCTGGCCCTGTTGGACGAGGCGTTGACGGTGACCAGCCGGGAGACCGGCCTGGACTTCAGCATCTATTTCGGCGACCTGGGCTCGGACACCCGCGCTCGCGCCGAGCAGCTGCACGCCATGACCGCCCGCCCCAGCGACGCCGTGCTGATCGCGGTGTCCCCCGGGCAGCGGGTGGTCGAGCTGGTGACCGGCGAGGAGTCGCAGCGCCGGCTCGCCGAACGCGGCTGCAAGCTCGCCGTGATGAGCATGGTCGGCTTCTTCAAGGAAGGCGACCTGTGCGGCGGCCTGGTGAGCGGGCTGCGCATGCTGTCGGACCAGGCTGGACGCGCGCCCCGGCGCTGAAGGTGTTGACTGTGCTGGCGCTCGGTCGGCGGACCGGGCGCCACACGTATCTCCGCCGGCTGTTGCTGTGTCCGCAAACTTTGCGCGTTCGCTGTCGCCGGTCTCACCCGTGAAATCGGAGGCCGTCTGGAGCGGACGGCCAGCGGCGGTCAGAGCAGACCGAACCGCTGGAAGTAGTCGGTCAGCTCCACGGCGGAGGAGGTGACCCCGATGGCACCCAACTCGCGCGCCCGGAAACTCGCCTGTGCGAAGTTCTTGGGTACGCAGAACACCACCACCGGGATGTCCACCCCGACGTCGCGCACCTCGCGCAAGAGCTCCAAACCGGCCTCCGGCTGGTAGGTGCCACTCTCCACGCGACCCATGTCGGTCACGATCAGTCGGTAGCGCCGACGGGACAGGGTCCCCATGGCCTCGCTCGTGGTGCCGACCAGGTCGACGCGTACCCCGTTGTTCCGCAGCTGCTCCATGAGCAACGCCTTGCTTTCCGGGTGGTCGTCGACCCACAACACGGCGAACGGCTCGCGTTCCCGGTCCGCCGCCGGCACCGGCTCGGGCGGACGTGTCGGCTCACCTTCTGTCACCGGCGGCGGACCCGGGACGGCGTGGGGGGCGGTCTCCAGCGCCTTGCGCAGCGTCGACACCTGCCGCTGCAGGTCCTGGATCAGCTCGTTCTGCTGGCTGCTGAGCTCCCGGAAGGTGATGCGCTGCCCACCGATCTCGAAGTCGAGCTGGCGGGTCTCAGCCGACCGCAGCACCCGCACCAGGTAGGGGCGGAGCGAGGTGAGGGCGTACAACGCGATCAGCGGCCACATCAGGCTACCGATTGCGGTGATGAGCAGCGCCGCGTCGCCCATGCCCGTCAGCTTACGCTGAGTGTCCGCGGGACTACCGCATGCCGAACCGGCGACGTCGAACGGAGGGTCCCCGTGGCGGCCGGGTACCGCCAGCCGCCACGGGGACCGATCCGCAAGGTCAGGAACGGTCGAACTCGCGGGCCGCCAGCGCCCGCTCCACGCCCGAACGGCCCTCCGTCACCAGCCGTCGCAGGGCGGGCGGCCGGTCCTGCCCCAGCCACTCGTCCGCCGCGGCCAGCGTCGCCCGGTCCACCGCCCACGCCGGGAACAGGCCCACCACCGTGGGCTGCGCACGCTCGCTGGAGCGCCGCTCCCACACGCCGGCCACGTCCGCGAAGTACCGCGCGACGTAGGGCGCCAGCAGCCGCTTCTGCGCCGGGTGGGAGAAACCGCTGATGATGGCGTCGTTGATCGCGTTCGGCAGCTCGTCGTCGTGCACCGCGCGCCGCCACGCCTCCGCCTTGGCCGCCGGTGTCGGCAGCAGGGCCCGCGCCCGTTCCGCCTGCCGCCGGCCGCTGGCGGTGTTGTCGCGCTCCAGCTCGGCGGTGATCTCGGTGTCGTCGGCGGCGCCGTGGGCGGCGAGGGCCTGGAGGAGGCGCCAGCGCAGGTCGGTGTCGACGGTGAGACCGGGTAGCGGGGCGGAACCGTCCAGCCAACCCCGGATCGCGGCGAGCTGCTCGGCGTCCAGCACCGAGCCGGTGAGTGCGTTGACGAAGGCGAGCTGGTGGTCCGAACCGGGTTCGGCGGAGCGGGCCAGCTCCATCACCTTGGTGGTGAACCGGCGCCACGCCTGCTCGGTGTAGCCCGGGTCGGTGTAGGAGTTCACCGCGGTCTGCGCCTGCAGCAGCAGGCGCTGGACCATGCCGACCTCGGTTTCGGTGGGGATGCCGCCGAGGACGAGGGTGAGGAAGTCGCGGGCCTTGAGTTCGGCTTCTCGGGTCATCTCCCAGGCGGCGGACCAGCACAGGGACCGGGGCAGCGGTTCGGCGATGTCGCCGATGTGGTCGATGAGGGTGGCCAGCGAGTCGGGGTCCAGGCGCATCGTGCAGTAGGTGAGGTCGTCGTCGTTGACCAGCACGAGCTTGCCGCGGTGCACGCCGATGAGGTCGGCAACCTCGGTGCGGTCGCCGCTGACGTCGAGTTCGACGCGGTGGGTGCGTACCAGGTGCCCGGTGTCGTCGGTGTCGTAGATGCCGACCGCCAGCCGGTGGGTGCGGTGCTCGCCCCTGCCGGGGCGGGCCGGGCCCTGCAGGACGGCGAAGTCGGTGAACCGTCCCTGGGCGTCGACCGTGAAGCTGGGCCGCAGCAGGTTGAGGCCGGTGGTCTCCAGCCACTGGGCGCTCCAGCCGGACAGATCGCGGCCGGAGGCTTCCTCCAGGGCGGACAGCAGGTCTGCCAGGGTGGCGTTGCCCCAGGCGTGCTTGTCGAAGTACAGGCGCAACCCGGCCAGGAAGTTGTCCACCCCGACGTAGGCGACCAGCTGCTTGAGCACCGCGGCGCCCTTGGCGTAGGTGATGCCGTCGAAGTTGACCTCCACCGCCTGCAGATCGACGATGTCGCAGGCGATCGGGTGGGTGGAGGGCATCTGGTCCTGCCGGTAGGCCCACGCCTTCTCGATGGAGGCGAACGTGGTCCAGGCGTGGACGTATTCGGTGGCCTCGGCTTGGGCGAAGACGCTGGCCCAGGTGGCGAACGACTCGTTCAGCCACAGGTCGTCCCACCAGCGCATGGTGACCAGGTCGCCGAACCACATGTGTGCCATCTCGTGCAGCACGGTCTCCGCGCGCCGCTCGTACATGTAGCGCGTCACGCGGCTGCGGAAGACGTAGTCCTCCAAGAAGGTCACGCACCCGGCGTTTTCCATGGCGCCGGCGTTGAACTCCGGTACGAAGCACTGGTCGTACTTGCCGAACGGATACCGCACCCCGAAAGCGCGGTGGAAGAACTCGAAACCCTGCTTGGTCTCGGTGAACAGGCGCTCGGTGTCCAGGTGCTCGGCGAGTGAGGCCCGGCAGTACAGCCCCAGCGGGATTTCCCCGTCGGCATCGACGTAGCTGTCCCGCCACTCCACATAGGGACCGGCCACCAACGCCACCAGGTAGGTCGACATCGGCTTGCCGGTGGCGAAGACGTGCCGGCGCGCCGCACCAGCCGGCTCCACCTGCTCCACCGCGGCGTTGGAGATCACCTTCCAGTCCGCCGGCGCGGTCACCGACAGCGCGTAGACCGCCTTCAGGTCCGGCTGGTCGAAACAGGCGAACATCCGCTTGGCGTCCGCCGTCTCGAACTGCGTGTAGAGGTAGACGCCCCCGTCGACGGGGTCGACGAACCGGTGTAGGCCCTCACCGGTGTTGGTGTACCGGCACCGCGCCTCGACCAGGAGTTCGTTGTGCTCGGCCAGCTTCGGCAGGGGGATCCCGTCCTCCTCGCGGTAGGCGGAGACGTCCAGCTCGACGCCGTTGAGCACCGCCCGGTCCACGCCGTCGGCCACCAGGTCGATCCACGTCGACGCCCCCGCCCGCCGGGAGCGGAACCGCACCCGGGTCACCGAACGGAACACCACCTCGCCCGGGCGACCCGCACCATCGGTGAGATCCAGATCGACGTCATACGACGCCACGTCCAGCAGCTCAGCCCGCTGCTGCGCCTGCTCCCGGGTCAGGTTGGGCGGGGCCATCTCCACCTCGTTCCTCCAGCTCGATTCCTGCTTCCCGCCGAATCCAATCACGTTCGGGGGGATTGCCGCCGGCCAGTTCGGGCGGGAACACCGGCGCGGCTCGTCCGGTTGAGTGAGGCGAGGGGTACCCCGTTGGTGGCCCCTGCCGTGCGAGTGCAGTGCGAGCGTGCGAGGGAAAGAGGCGCGTATGACGACCGGAGCGAACACCGAGCCGAGCACCACCAGGAAGACCCGGGTGGACTTCTGGTTCGACCCCGTCTGCCCGTGGGCGTGGCTCACCTCCCGCTGGATGCTCGAGGTCGAGCGGGTCCGCGACATCGAGCTGCGGTTCCACGTGATGAGCCTGTCGGTGCTCAACGAGGGGCGGGCCGACCTGTCGGAGGACTACCGCCGGCTGCTGGAGTCGGGGTGGGGCCCGGTGCGGGTGCTGATCGCCGCGGCCCAGCGGGACGGGGAGGAGGTGCTCGCCCCGCTCTACACGGCCATGGGCACCCGATTCCACAACAAGGGGGAGCGGGACCGCCCGGCGGTGGTGGCCGCGGCGCTGGCCGAGGTCGGGCTACCCGCCGAGCTGGCCGCGGCCGCCGACTCCACCGAGTACGACGAGGCGTTGCGGGCCAGCCACCACGCCGGGATGGACCCGGTGGGCATGGACGTGGGCACGCCCGTCATCCACGTCGACGGGATCGCCTTCTTCGGTCCGGTGCTGTCCCGCATCCCGCGCGGGGAGGAGGCGGGCCGGGTCTTCGACGGTGCCCGGCTGCTCGCCGGCTACCCGCACTTCTTCGAGCTGAAGCGGACCCGGACCGAGGACCCGGTCTTCGACTGAGGTCACCGCGAGCAGGCACCGCTCCTTGTCCCGGCTGGCAGAGCTCGTGGTTGCGGACCGGGTGCGGGTGTTCGCCCGGGATCGGCCGGTCGCGGTGGCCGGCCCGCTCGAGGTTCTTTCGGCCCGGCGGCGGCCGGGTGCGATCACCAGGTGTACTCCGGGTGAAAGCCGTGCGGCCGCCGACCGGGTGCTCGCGGGTCGGCGACCGTCCGGCCTCGCTGGATCGGTGGGTGGCTGCCGGGCGGCCGGATGTGACAGGCTCAACGCAGTCTCAGCGTCGAGTGTTACAAGCCTCTGGGAGGACCCATGGCGGCACCGGTGACCACCCGCACCGACCACCTCATTGCCGGGGAGCGGGTTGCCGGCTCCACCGAGCGGATCGACGTCGTCAACCCGGCCACCGAGGAGGCCATCGCCGCCGTCCCGGCCGGCACCGCCGCCGAGGCGGGCGCCGCGGTGACGGCCGCGGCCCGCGCGTTCCCGGCGTGGGCGGCCACGCCGGTCGAGCAGCGCGTCGAGGTGGTCCGGCGGATCGGTGCGGGGCTGCGGGAACGGGCCGACGAGCTGGCCGCCACCATCACCGCCGAGGTGGGCGCGCCGATCAGCTTCGCCAGCAAGGTGCAGGTACCGAACCCGATCGGGATCGTCGACGGGGTACTGGCCGAGCTGGAGGCCGGCTTCGGCAACCCGGAGGAGATCGGCCACTCGCTGGTGGTGCGCGAGCCGGTCGGGGTCGTCGCCGCCATCACCCCGTGGAACTTCCCCCTGCAGCAGACCGTGGCCAAGGTCGTGCCGGCGCTCGCGGTCGGCTGCACGGTGGTGCTCAAGCCGAGCGAGCTGGCGCCGCTGACCGCCGGCCTGCTCGCCGACATCATCTCCGCGGCCGGGGTGCCGGCCGGCGTGTTCAACCTGGTGCACGGCACCGGCCCGGTAGTGGGTGAGGCACTGGCGGCGCACCCGAAGGTCGACATGGTGTCGTTCACCGGCTCGACGCGGGCCGGCCGGCGCGTCTCCGAACTGGGCGCGCAGACCGTGAAGCGGGTCGCGCTGGAACTGGGAGGCAAGTCCGCCAACGTGATCCTCGACGACGCCGACCTCACCAAGGCCGTCAAGCTGGGCGTGGCCTACTGCTACATGAACAACGGCGAGTCGTGCTCAGCGTGGACCAGGATGCTCGTGCCCGCCGACCGGCACGACGAGGCCGTGGAGCTGGCGGCCGCCGCCGCGGCCAAGTACGTGCCGGGCGACCCCGCCGAGCAGTCGACCCGACTCGGCCCGTTGGTGTCGGCGGCGCAACGGGACCGCGTGGTCGGCTACATCCGCAAGGGTGTCGAGGAGGGCGCGACGCTGGCGTGCGGTGGCCCGGAGGCTCCCGAGGGCCTCGAGCGCGGCTACTTCGTGCGGCCCACGGTGTTCGGCGCGGTGCGGCCGGAGATGACGATCGCGCAGGAGGAGATTTTCGGTCCGGTGCTGTCGATCCTGCCCTACCGGGACACCGACGACGCGGTTGAGATCGCCAACTCGACGATCTACGGCCTCGCCGCCGGCGTCTTCTCGGCGGACTCCGACCGTGCGATGGCCGTGGCTCGTCGCCTGCGTGCCGGCACCGTCGACATCAACGCGGCGCCGTTCAACACCAGCGCTCCGTTCGGTGGTTACAAGCAGTCCGGTAACGGACGCGAGTTCGGCCGCCACGGCCTGGCCGAGTTCACCGAGCTGAAGGCCATCCAGCGCTGAGGTACCGGATGTGACCGGGCCCGGTCGGAAGGTTCCGACCGGGCCCGGATCGTGGGGTGGGGTTTCGTGTTGCCCGCTCAGGTCATTCCCTGGTCGCGGGCTGGTGGCCGGCGACGGACTCCGTCACGAGAACGTCGCCGAGATGCGTCTTCTCACCGGGCTTGAGGTTGCAGTTCAACGTGAAGGTGCCGAGATCCGTGAGGGAGCCGTCCGCCTTCTTCGGCGTGAGCGTGGTGGCGAAGTTCGGGGTGATGTCGAACCGCGCGACACCGGGGTTGTCGGCGGTCATCGGGGGAACCGCGCCCTTGGCGGGGACGACGAGGCCACCGGTCTCGGGAACGGGAGTCCTGGGCACGGTCAGGTCGACCTCGTATTCCCGGGTGACGCCGGCGCCGTCGGTCGCCTTGACACCCGCCGTGCCGGTTCCCTCGACCGTCTTGGCCTCCAGCTGACGCAGCACGTCGGTGATGGCCTCGTGCACGGTGGCGTCCGCCTCGTAGTCCGCCACGGTGGTGGGCTGGCCCACCACCGCCGTGTCCGGCATGGTGCCGGAGATCTTCACCGGCAGATCTTGCTTGCCGATCAGGGGAAAGTCGCAGGTGTAGGTGACGGAGAGGGAGACGGGGTCGGCGGTACCGGCACCACTCGCGGTCGCCGACGCGCCCAGGAACAGGGCTGCGGCCGCGGCACCCGCGAAGAGGATCCGGAACGTGCGCATGGTCCATCCTTTCTCGGGCCGGTGCCCGGGACCGTCCCGGTGCCCGGACCCGATATCTCGGCTACGGGACCGGCCGGCCATCTGCGGTAGGCCGCAAAGAGTCGAACCAGTCCCGCCAGGCGCAGACGTTCGCATCGTGCTCCGTCAACCCGGCTGGCTGCAGACGCGAGAGGGAATTCCTCCAGACGCCAAACCTGTTGGCGGATAACGGAGGGGCGTTTGGTGTAGCGCAAAGCCGCCCGCTGTATCGATATCCGGGCAGGGTGGCGGCTAAGCGCCGCTGACTGGATTGCTGGTGGCGGCACTGTCCGGGTCCCGCGTCGACAGGTCGGGCACGAGGACCTTGCGGTGCTTTGTCAGACAGAGCTGGGGAAAGCTGGTCTTGTGTATTCCTCCGGGTAGGGGGAGCGGTGTAGCGCGTCCTCCATGGACAGCTCACCCGCGTGTACCGCAGCTACGAGGTCCGCCAGCTGTTTCAGCTCATCCCGTTGGCGGGCAACGAATGCGTTCGCTACTGGGTCGCCGTGCCCCGGGACCACGAGGCGTGTCCGCATTTCGATCACTGCGTCCAGTGTGGACGGCCATTCGGGCAGCACCGAGTCTGGTCCGATCGACGGCGGTGCTCCTTGCTCGACGAGATCGCCCGCGAAGACGACTTTGGCGTCGGGCACATGCACGACGATGTCGTTGTCCGTGTGGCCCCGCCCGAGATGGCACAACTCCACGTGGCGCCCGCCCAGATCCAGCTCGACCTGATGCGGCACGTCGTGGTTCGGCAGGACCAGGGTTGCTGCCGCGAGCCGGTCGGCCGCAACCTCCTTGCCCTGTTCGCGGTAGCACTCCACCCACTCGGCGCGCTGTTCCTCGGCTGAAGTCTCCACCGCCCGGCGGCATCGAGGATGGGCCCAGACAGCGCATGGCTGGAATGCCGATGTGCCGAAGAAGTGGTCCCAGTGGGCGTGGGTCACCACCACGCTCCAGGGCAGGGTGGTGAGATGGCGGACCGCCTCGGCCCATGCCGCGCCGTGGACGTCGTCCGTGCCGGTGTCGACCACCAGGCACCGCTCTTCGCCCACGACCAGACCGAGCGACTGGTCCAGCTCGGCACACCGGCGCACCCACACCCGGTCGTCGACTTCCACCCACCGCCCGGTGTCCACCCGCTCCTCCTAGACCACGATGCGCATCCGCAGGCCACGAGGGTCGACCTCGTCGCCGAGCACCTCGGCGGTGCCGTCCCGCCAGCGGGCTGCTGACCACGCGGCCGCGAGTGCGTCCACCGCGTCGCCCAAGCCCGGCCCGGGCGGGATGCCGGCGAGTACCGTGCCGCTGTCGACAAAGCGCCTCAGCGCCGCGAGGCGTTGCCCGATTCCACGCGTCGTGCGCTTGCCCGCAAACGCCACCGCCGGCGCCATTGCCCGGAAGCTCGACTCGGGGTGGACCTCGACCACCCGGTCCTGGTCCTGCGGCGACAGGCTGCGTTCCCAGTCGGCGATCTTCGGTACGAGGTTCCATGCCTGCCGGCTGATCGCCTTGCCCGTGGCGGCCCGAGCCGCCTCGCATGCTTCGGCGTAGCCGGGCTGCCCGAGTACGGCGCGGACCGGAGCCGGGAACACCGAGGAGCGGGCGGCTCCGAGCCGGCGGGCCGCGAGCAGATCGCACGTTCGCGCGCCCTGCTCGGCGAGACCCATGGGGATGTCCACGCCCACGGCAGCGCAGTCCGTGGTCACCGCCATTACCTCGGCGGCGGTGGGCAGGACGTGCCAGCGCACATGGCGCGGGCCAGCCACGACGGCGACCACCCAGCCACCGCGCGTCCCATCCACACCAGCAACTGTCATCGTGCCTCGAACACCCCATCGACAAGCATCGGCACCGTCCGGCTGCTGTCCAGCTGTGCCGCCAGCACGGCGTCATCGGCGAAACCGGCCTGCACCACCTCACGCCCGGACGAGCAGTTGGCGATGAGCTCGGTGAGTCGAGGCCGCGCCGCGGCAAGGGCTTCCGCGGCCAGCTCCGCCTCGGGCGACAGCGTCGTTCCAGCGTCGGCGAGGGCGGCGACCACCGCCCCGGCGCCGAGAAAATCCTCCACCGCCGGCCGCAGTCCCTCCCGATGCCCGGCTCCCCACCGTTCCCCGGCCGGGATGACCCCGATCGGATGACCCCCGGCGATCCCCGTCGCCGCGGCACCGACAGCGCCCGCATTGCGGAGGCAGCCCGCGAGGACGACTGCGTCGGTCTCGGCTGCCGCTGCCGACAACGTGGCCCCATTGGGGGAGGGCACCGCCAACATCGCCCGGTTCGGCAAGTCAGGCAACCGGGAGGGGCGGGCGGGCCACCCGTTCTCGGCGACGCCGAGAACCGCTTTGCGCTGGTGGGCCTCGCCACGAGCGCGTTCGTCACGCCATCGCAGCGGCAGCACCTTGCTACCGCGCGCCACCACGAGGTCCACAGTCGTGCTGAAAGTCAGCACATCGACCACAACCAAGACGCCACAGGAACGGCCGAGAACCTCGACGCCCTCCCGCCCCCACTCCAGCCGCACGTCGTACCCGGCCTGATCGCTCATCCGGCCGATGCTGCCCGGGCGTACCGCGACCCACCACTCGATTTCCCCGCCCACTGTGGGGGGACTGAGCCAGAGCGAGGAGAACAACTCACCCCAGCACGCAAAGCGGCCCGCGTACTGGGAAGCACGCGGGCCGCCTCCATGCCTTACGGCGACTGGTCAGGCCACGCCCGGGTCCGACGTCTGCGGGCCGGCGGCCTGCACGTCGTCGATCCGGTACTTGCGCGCGGCCTCGGCCACCTTCGCCTTGTCGACCTCGCCCCGCCGAGCCAGCGCCGCCAGCGCGCCCACCGTGATGGACTCCGCGTCCACCAGGAAGTGCCGCCGCGCGGCCGGCCGGGTGTCGGAGAAACCGAACCCGTCGGTGCCCAGGGTGACCATGTCGGTCGGCACGTACGGCCGGATCAGGTCCGGCACCGCACGCATCCAGTCCGACACCGCCAACACCGGTCCGGACACGCCGGACAGCGCCTTGGTCACGTACGGGACACGCTGTTCGGCCTCGGGGCGCAGCAGGTTGTGCCGGTCGCACTCCACCGCCTCGCGGCGCAGCTCCGACCACGACGTCGCCGACCACACGTCGGCCCGCACGCCCCACTCCTCGGCCAGCAGCTCCCGCGCCCGCAACGCCCACGGCATCGCCACACCGGAGGCCAACAGCCGCACCCGCGGCCCGGTGCCACCCTCCGCCGGCAGGTACCGGTACAGGCCGCGCAGCAGGCCCTCCACGTCCAGCCCCTCCGGCTCGGCCGGCTGCTGGTAGGGCTCGTTGTAGATCGTGAGGTAGTAGAAGATGTCCTCGGGGTTGTCCCCGTACATCCGGCGCAGGCCGTCCTTGACGATGTGCGCCACCTCGAACGACCACGCCGGGTCGTAGGCCACCACCGCCGGGTTGGTGTGCGCCAGCAACACCGAGTGCCCGTCGTTGTGCTGCAGGCCCTCACCGGTCAGCGTGGTGCGGCCGGCGGTGGCGCCCAGCACGAAGCCCCGCGTCATCTGGTCGGCGGCCGCCCACAGCCCGTCACCGGTGCGCTGGAACCCGAACATCGAGTAGAAGATGTAGATCGGGATCATCGGCTCGCCGTGCGTGGCGTACGACGTGCCCGCGGCGGTGAAGGACGCGGTCGAGCCGGCCTCGTTGATACCCTCGTGCAGGATCTGCCCGCGCTCGCTCTCCTTGTAGGCGAGCATGAGCTTGGCGTCCACCGACGTGTAGAGCTGCCCGTGCGGGTTGTAGATCTTCTGCGTCGGGAACATGGAGTCCATGCCGAACGTCCGCGCCTCGTCCGGGATGATCGGCACCAGCCGCGGCCCGATCTCCGGGTCCTTGGCCAGGTCCTTGACCAGCCGGACGAACGCCATCGTGGTGGCGACCTCCTGCTTGCCCGAGCCACGCCGGATGACGTCGTAGACCTTGTCGCCCGGCAGCACCAGCGGCTTGCTCTTGGCCCGCCGCTCGGGCAGGTAGCCACCCAGCTGGCGACGCCGCTCGACCAGGTACTGGATCTCCGGCGAGTCCGGCCCCGGGTTGTAGTACGGCGGCCGGTACGGGTCGTGTTCCAGGTCGGCGTCGGTGACGGGGATGCGCAACGAGTCCCGGAACTGCTTGAGATCTTCCAGGTTGAACTTCTTCATCTGGTGCGTGGCGTTGCGCGCCTCGAACGTCGGGCCCAGGCCGTAGCCCTTGATCGTCTTGGCCAGGATGACCGTGGGCTGGCCGACGTGTTCGGCCGCCGCCTTGTACGCGGCGTAGACCTTGCGGTAGTCGTGCCCGCCGCGCTTGAGGTTCCAGATGTCCTGGTCGCTCATGTGCGCGACCAGCTCCTTGGTGCGCGGGTCGCGACCGAAGAAATGCTCCCGTACGTAGGAGCCGTCATTGGCCTTGTAGGTCTGGTAGTCGCCGTCCGGCGTGATGTTCATCAGGTTCACCAGCGCGCCGTCGCGGTCGGCGTGCAGCAACGCGTCCCACTCCCGGCCCCAGATGACCTTGATGACGTTCCAGCCGGCGCCGCGGAAGAACGCCTCCAGCTCCTGGATGATCTTGCTGTTGCCGCGGACCGGGCCGTCCAGCCGCTGCAGGTTGCAGTTGATCACGAAGGTCAGGTTGTCCAGGCCCTCGTTGGCCGCGACGTGGATCAGACCGCGCGACTCCGGCTCGTCCATCTCGCCGTCGCCCAGGAAGGCCCACACCCGCTGCGCGGAGGTGTCGCGGATACCGCGGTCCTGCAGGTACCGGTTGAACCGGGCCTGGTAGATCGCGTTCATCGGGCCCAGGCCCATGGAGACGGTCGGGAACTCCCAGAAGTCCGGCATCAGCCGCGGGTGCGGGTAGGACGGCAGGCCGCCGCCCGGCCCGGCGTGCGACAGCTCCTGGCGGAAGCCGTCGAGCTGGGACGCCGAGAGCCGGCCCTCCAGAAACGCCCGGGCGTAGATGCCGGGGGAGGCGTGCCCCTGGACGAAGATCTGGTCACCCCCGCCCGGGTGATCCTTGGCGCGGAAGAACCAGTTGAAACCAACCTCGTAGAGCGAGGCCGAGGACGCGAACGTGGAGATGTGGCCACCCACACCCACACCGGGCCGCTGCGCCCGGTGGACCATCATCGCGGCGTTCCACCGGATCCACGCGCGGTACCGCCGCTCGGTCTCCTCGTCACCGGGGAACCAGGGTTCCTGCTCGGTGGGGATCGTGTTCACGTAGTCGGTGCTGACCAGCGAGGGGACGCCGACGCGGCGTTCCCTGGCGCGCTCCAGCAACCGGAGCATCAGGTAGCGGGCGCGCTGCTGGCCGGACGCCTTCACCATCGCGTCGAAGGACTCCAGCCACTCGGCCGTCTCCTCCGGGTCGATGTCCGGGAGGTGGGCGGCCATGCCGTCGCGGATGACGCGCACCCGCTCCGGGGTGCCCGTGCCACCGGCGCCGTTGTTCTGCGGGGCCAAGGGTTCTCCTAGCCTGCGTCGTCGACTTGTGCACGGATAGGGCAGGTGCCCATCGGGTCCATCATCCCTCCTATACGCGCGCGCGATGAAAGGGACCCAGAACTTACTGACGGGTAACTGTCAATCGGCCGATCGAGGGGTGTGGCGGGCCATGTTGGGGCAACCCGTTCGGCGTGTCCATGGGTGTGCGGTTGCGCAGGTGGGCGCCGTCAGTGTTCGCTAACCGCGACCTTGTTGGACCGACAGGTGCGGCGGCGCCGTCCCGGGACGGACGAAAGCCGCCGCACTGGCGCAATTGGAGGAGTGAGAAGGCGTGGTCGCCGCGGGAGACGCCGGCAAGATCGGTGTCGCCGAGAAGCTTGGCATCGAGCCTGACATGGTGGTCCAGGAGCTCGGCTGGGACGAGGACGTCGATGACGAGGTCCGGGCCGCCGTCGAGGAGCGGTGCGGCAGCGAGCTCCTCGACGAGGACGCCCAGGACGTCATGGACGTCGTCCTGCTGTGGTGGCGGGACGGTGACGGCGACCTCGCCGACGACCTGGTGGACGCGATCGGCCCGCTGGCGGACGACGGCGTCGTGTGGGTGCTCACCCCCAAGACCGGGCGTGAGGGGTACGTCGAGCCGAGCGACATCGCCGAGGCGGCCAAGACCGCCGGGCTGTCGTCGGCCTCCCCGGTCTCGTTGTCCGAGGACTGGTCGGCCACCCGCCTGATCGGGGCCAAGGCCAAGCCGAAGTCCAAGCGCTGAGACGGCGCTCACCTCCCCGGGGCTGGCCGGCCCGGCCAGCCTCTAGGCTGGCGGGGCAGGCAGCCCGCGACGCAGTAGGAGATGCTTCCCATGCCGCTCGAGGTCGGTACCGAGGCCCCGGACTTCACGCTCCCGGACTACAACAAGCAGCAGGTGAGCCTGTCCGGCTTCCGGGGCGAGAAGAACGTTCTGCTGGTCTTCTACCCGTTCGCGTTCAGCGGGATCTGCCAGGGTGAGCTCTGCCAGGTCCGGGACGAGATCGGCGAGTTCCAGAACGACGACGTGCAGGTGCTGGGTGTGTCGGTGGACACACCGTTCAGCCTCAAGGCGTGGGCGGAGCAGCAGGGCTACACCTTCCCGCTGCTGTCGGACTTCTGGCCGCACGGCGAGGTGGCCAGGGCCTACGGTGTGTTCAACGACAAGGCCGGCATGGCCAACCGGGGTACGTTCCTGGTCGACAAGCAGGGCGTGGTGCGGTTCGCCGAGCTGAACCAGCCCGGCGAGGCCCGGGACCAGGGCGCCTGGAAGAAGGCGCTCGCGGCGCTGGCCTGACCCGAGTCGAGCCCCGTGCCGCCGGCGCGCGGTGCGGGGCGGGGGCGCATAGCTCAGCGGGAGAGCACTCGGCTTACAACCGAGGGGTCGCAGGTTCGAACCCTGCTGCGCCCACCAGCCGGGGTGGGATATATCTACTGGCACAGTGGTATATACTGGCTTGGTGAAACACCTGGTGGATCTCGACGAGGCGGCGCTCGTCGCCGCTCGGGAACGCCTGGGTACCAAGACGTTGAAAGACACGGTCAACGTCGCACTGCGCATCGCGTCGGGTCGTGATCCGGAAGGCCGTGACATCGACGCCGCGTTGGATGTCCTGGCTTCGTTCCAGTTCGAGGATCGAGACGAAGCGTGGCGTTGACGCACCTCGCTGACACGAGCGTCCTGACCAGGCTCGGCGTGGCACCAGTCCGTGCGGCCGTACGCGAACTGCTCACCGCGGGCATGCTCGGCCGGTGCGCCGTGACGGATCTGGAGCTGGGTTTCTCCGCGCGAAATGCTGCCGAGTGGGACCACCTCATGAAATCGGTCCGGCTGATCCCGCCGGTTGAGATCAAGTCCGAGGACTTCAGCCGGGCCCTCGGGGTGCAGCGTGCGTTGGCGGAGCAGGGGCTTCGGGGCAGGAAGGTCCCGGCCCTGCTGATCGCCGCTGTTGCGGAGCGCCATGGCGCTGTCCTGCTCCACTACGACCCCGACTTCGAACTGACCGCGGCGATGACCGGCCAACCGCACGAATGGGTCGTACCTCGCGGCAGCATCGACCAGCCGCAAGCCGCCGCTGGCAGGGGTGGCCACGGCCGCAACGACCTGGTGGCCGGCGAACCGGCCACCAGATCGTGAGATCCCACTGTCACCCAGCGAGTGCTTTGCGGGCGATTTCGGCGTCGGCGACGCCGACCGCGAGCGTTGTCTCCTCGTCCAGGACCGTCGGCGCGAAGAACTCGATGTTGACCCCCGCCTCGGCGAGGCGTCGGCTCACCCGGGCCAGCTCACCGGGCCGGTCGGGCATGGTCACCGTCATGCACTCCAGCGTGCGGTAGGAGATCCCCGCCTCGTCGAGCACGGCACGCGTGCCGGACTCATCGCTGGTGACCAGGCCGATGGTGCCCCGGTCGCCGCAGCACAAGCAGGCACCTGTCTTGATGTTGATCCCTTTCGCGGCGATCGCCTCGCTCACCCGCGCAACCTCGCCGGGCTGGTTCGGGCATTCGACGAGAACGACGTCCATCACGCACCTCCCGGCAGATGGGTTGTGCTGGACGTGCCCAGTCTCCCTCCCCGACCGCGGTACCGGGACCCCCTCGAAGCATGGGTCTCCGGTGGCGGCGACGCCTCGGGGTGTCCCGAAGAGTCCACACGGCACGGGCACGGAGGCCGGTTGGCCTCTAGGGTGTGGCGCCGTGCACGTGTGCTTCGTCTGTACCGGAAACATCTGCCGGTCGCCGATGGCGGCCTCGGTGTTCGGCGCCCATCTGGATCGGGCCGGGCTCGCCGACCAGGTTCGGGTGACCAGCGCCGGCACCGACGGGTGGCACGTCGGTGACACCGCCGACCCGCGGGCCGCGAAGACGCTGGCCAACCACGGGTATCCGACCGAGCACACCGCCGAGCAGGTCGGCACCGGGCACCTGGACGCCGACCTCCTCGTCGCGCTCGACCGGGGCCACGACCGGGCGCTGCGCCGGCTGGTCGCCGACCCGGACCGGGTGCGCCTGCTGCGGTCCTTCGACCCCGACGCCGACGATCACGACGTGCCCGACCCGTACTACGGCGGCCGGCAGGGCTTCACCGACGTGCTGGGCATGATCGAGGCGGCCATGCCCGGCCTGCTGGACTGGGTGCGCGGGAGGCTCGCCGCGTGACCCGGCACGCCGCGCTGCTCGAGGCGGTCGCCGGGATCACCGGCGACCGGCCGGTGGACGGTCGCCGCGTGGGTGGCGGTGACGCCAGCGAGATCTACGAGGTCCAGCTGGCCGGCGGCGACGTCGTGATCGCCAAGACGTCCCTGGCGGACCTGCCCGGCGCGATGGTCGCCGAGGCCGCCGGTCTGGACTGGCTGGGCGCCGCCGGCGCGGTCCCCGTGCCCGCGGTCCGCGGGCACGACGACAGCTGGCTGGTCATGGCGCGGGTCGAGCCCGGTCGGCCGAGCCGGGCCGCCGCCGAGCAACTGGGCCGCGACCTGGCCGCGCTGCACGCCGCCGGTGCGCCCGCCTTCGGTGCCCCACCGCCCGGTGGGCCCGCCGATGCGTGGGTCGGGCTGGCACCGATGCGCAACGAGCCCTCCGCGGACTGGCCGGAGTTCTTTGCCACCCAGCGCATCGAGCCCTACCTGCGGCGCGTGGTCGACGAGGGAACGCTGAGCGCGTCGGAGAGCAGGGAGATCGCGCGCGTGTGCGATCGGTTGCCGGAGATCGCCGGCCCGGTCGAACCCCCGGCACGCCTGCACGGGGACCTGTGGGGCGGCAACGTGCACTGGGCCGCCGATGGCCGTGCCTGGCTGGTCGACCCGGCCGCACACGGCGGCCACCGCGAGACCGACCTCGCCAGCCTGCACCTGTTCGGCTGCCCCCACTTGGACCGCGCCGTCGCCGCCTACCACGAGGTCGCGCCCCTGGCGCCCGGCTGGGCCGACCGCATCCCCCTGCACCAGCTCTTCCTGCTCCTGGTGCACGTCGTGCTGTTCGGCAGGTCCTACGCGGGGTCGGCGCTGTCCGCCGCTCGTTCCGCACTGGCCGCGGCCTGATCCCGGTGCCGGGCATCGCGGGGAGCGGAGGAAGAACACCGGGCCACCTGCGGCTTGCTTAGGTAGGCGTCCTACTGTTGTCGGGTAGTTCCCATCTCGCACTGACCAGGCCGGGCACGGCGAATCTGGGACAGATCTGGGACACCACAGCGAGGCGCCCGCCTCTCCCTAAATGAGAGGCGGGCGCCTTGGTGATCATCCGCCGCCCCGTGGCTGTGCGCGACAGGATCTGCACAGCCGGGGCAGTGCGGACAGAGTACCCGTTGATCACGGCATCATCACCGAGCTGGGCGACGACGGGCCATGATCGCCACGCCACGATGGCCGGCATGCGGATGCTGATCCTCGGCGGCTCATGGTTCCTCGGACGCGCGGTCGCTGAACAGGCGAGGGACGACGGCTGGACGGTGGCCACGTTCAGGCGGGGCCGAACCGGCGAACAACCGCCCGGCACAGTGCTCATCACGGGCGACCGCAACAACCTCACCGATCTCGACCGGGCCGCCGCCGGGCCTTGGGATGCCGTCGTCGACACCTCCGGCTACATCCCCGCCAACGTGCTCGATGTCGCGCGCGCCCTCGAACCGGTGGCCGACCGGTACGTGTTCGTCTCGACGGTGTCGGTCTACCGCGGCTGGCCGGTCGAACCGCTCGACGAGGACTCGCCGATCCTCGACACACCACACGATGCGGGCCCCGACTACGGCTACGACGGTGACCCTCGGCCCAGCCGCTACGGGTACGGCAAGGCCGGATGCGAGCGCGCCGTCCGCTGGATCTTCGGGCCGGGACGGACGGTCATCCTCCGGCCGGGCGTGATCCTCGGTCCGCGCGAGTACGTGGGCCGCACCGCGTGGTGGCTGCGCCGCCTCGCCCGCGGCGGCACCGTGCTGGCGCCCGGTGATCCTGACCGCCGGATCCAGCCGATCGACGTCCGTGACACCGCCCGCTTCGCCATCCAGGCCGCGGTGCCGGGCGGCCCCACCGGCACGTTCAACCTGGTCGGTGACGGGCATGAGACGTTCGGCGACCTTCTGGCCGCGGCGGCCCGTGCGACTCGGTCGGCGGCACGGCTGGTGTGGGCTGCGGATGAGGTGCTGCTCCGGCATCGTGTCCGGCACTGGACCGAACTCCCGCTCTGGCGCCCCTACCCCGGCACCTGGGCCGTGGGCTCCCGCAGAGCCCGACTCGCCGGGCTGACCACGCGGTCGATCACCGACACCATGCGCGACACCTGGGACTGGATGACCACCGGCGCAACACCCGTCCAGCACGGCCGGGCCG
This sequence comes from Longimycelium tulufanense, assembly GCF_014645795.1. Taxonomy (GTDB): domain Bacteria; phylum Actinomycetota; class Actinomycetes; order Mycobacteriales; family Pseudonocardiaceae; genus Longimycelium; species Longimycelium tulufanense. The sequence goes on from NZ_BMMK01000018.1 coordinate 42,812, forward strand.
CCGAGCTGGGCATCACACCCGAGCGCGAGGCACAGATCCTCGCCGCGATCGACGGCAAGGATCAGCCGGTGATGGCCAGCCACTGACCGGCAGGGCGCACGAACTCCGTGGCCTGCTCGGTGATCCGCCGGGCCTCGAGGGACTGTCGATAGCGAGCCGTACCGAGCACGCGTGTGAGGTGGACGAGCCGGAGTCGGAGTGCCTCAGTGCGATGGTCCAGCTCCAGGGTGAACACGGGTGCCAGTGCCTCCTCGGCGCCGGCCAGATCGCCGCGAAGCGTGCGCGCCGCGGCCAGATCCACCGTCGCCCCGAGCTCACCCGGCCGCCACCGTTCCCGCTCGGCGAACAACCGCAGGGCGAGCATCGTGGCCTCCTCGGCGCGGTGGGCGTCCCGCAACGCGACATAGGCTGTGCCCGCACACAGGGCGGTTCGACTGCGGCCGAAACACAGCTCACCGCCGACCCCGTCCAGCAGCGGATCACTGCCGGCACGATCCAGCTCGTCGGCGGCCCGGCCGAGCGCCTGTTCGACCTCACCGCGTGCCCCCAGCAGCGCCAGCGCCCGCGCATTCACCGCCCACAACCGGGCACGGGCCGTGCCAGGCGGCGCCGAACGGACCGCGGCTGCCGACAGCTCTGCCGCGAGATGGGCCCTACCGGACCAGAACGTCGAGGCCACCTGCCATGCCCGTGCCCAGGCGCACAGGCTCGGCGAGTCCACCAGTGAGCCATAGCCATAGGCACCGCGGGCGTACTCCTCCGCCACGTCGAACTGACCCACGGCGGCCGCGGACGCCGAGAGCAGACCCGACACCTGACCCAGGATGAGGTAGAGCTCGGCTTGCTGCCCTGGCTTCCTCGTCCGCTCGAGCTGGTCCCTGACGGTCTGGCGGAACGTGAGCAGCTCGCGCGCGAGCGCAGCCGGGGCGGTGTGGAAATAGGCGTGCGCCAGGCGGCGGGCCTCGGCGTGCAGCTGCTCTAACGCGATCGGGTCGAGCGCCGCCGCGGTTGACATCACGTGCGCAGTCGTGTCCCGGGCGGCGGTCATCAGACGCTCCTCGTCACTGGGTGGCGGTGCCACCGGGTCCGCTGACGTCACGGGAGACCCGAGCAGCGCCTCCAGCGGCTCACCGAACAGGTGTTCGAGCACGCGCTGCTGTGCCGGGCGCGGCTCGTCCACGTCTCCGGACAGCCACCGGGTGGCCTGGCGTCGGCTCAGCGACACCGTCCCCTCTCCGCGACCCGCTTCGGTGAACCGAGCGCAGAACTCCTCGACTGACCAGCGCCGTTGCTTGACCAGTTGTGCGAGCCGGGTTCGGGGTTCGCGGCGGCGGGATGGCGGCATCTCAACCTCCCAGTGCCGCAGACGGTAGCGACACGATCACGCCAGGTCCGGCTTCTCCGGCGCAACGGCACACCAATGGCTCATCAACGGCACGCCAATGACCTCCACCCGACACGCCCCTGGTGACGACGGTGAGGGCACCCCGAAGCACTGGTTTCGGGGATGCGGCGGGGCCGGATCCACTCCCCCGACGGACCGGCTCCGCCGCGCACGATCAACACCCGAGCAGGTCGGGAGAGACCCATGGATCTGCGTGTATGGCAACCCATGTCCTCGGAGGAAGTCGAGGAGTGGAATCGGCGGATGGCGCCGTTGCGGGCCCGACGGGTCCGGGTTCGGTTGAACACGACCGTGCCGGGCACGCCGCGCCGGGTGGCGGCCGGGCGGGCCGCGTCGTGAACGAGGAGCTTGAGTTCTGGCTGGTCGTCGTTCCCGGCAGTCAGACACGGACCCAGGTGCATGCCTTCCCCGCCCCGGACCAGGATCCGCTCGTCGCACTGTGCGGGCTCGAGGTCAACCGGGCCCTGGTCGAGAAGACCAACGAGGGCATGCCGTGCGTGGCCTGCTTCATGAAGGTTGCCGATGGCCTCGCGGCCGCTGGCGCGTTCTCCGACCGGCCACCAGCACCGAACCCTCTGCTCGCCGGGTTCGACGACGACCTTCAGTAGACCCCCGCCCCCGTTGAGTACGGCACGACGGTGCCTCATCCCCGACCAGCGGGGGCGGGCCCTCGTCTCCTGTTCGACCGTCATCATCCGTAGGGAGGGCCTACGGAGATCATCGGGCTCGGCGGTCCCAGGGGATCCCGGGGCCGGCGCACCAGATGCATAGGGTGCGCCGGCACCATCGGGTTCTGACGCCAGTGCCCATGCTTCATCGCCTGATCGAATGGTCGAGACGCGGACGGGCTAACACTCACGTTCCACCGGGGGAGATACCGAACACACGACGTCAACGTTGGGAAGCACCATTGACCAATTCGCCCACCGTATGGGCCGTGACCGGTGTCGCGGCCCTGACGGTTCTACTGTTCGTAATGCTCATGGTTGCCCAACCGGAGCCCGACACCACGCCGCGAGGGGCACCCATGGCACCGGCTGTGACGTCGTCGAGTGCAACACCGTCACCGCGCGACCAGTACATCGAGTTCCTGGACACGTCGGGACAGTTCCCGGACAACGTCACCACCGACGCGCGGGGGTTGTGGCTCCGTACGGGACTGCGGGCCTGTGACCATCTTCGCCGCACGTACGGGGATGTGGGCCGGACGACACTTGCGGTCGCGGAGAGCCTCGTCGACTACAGCGGCAAGGGATGGAATGAGTCTGGCTTGGGGAATCGGGCCGTGATCGTGGTGGCGGCGGCCTCACATCACCTGTGTCCCGGTGTCGCCACCGAATGAACGGAGAGAGCGCCTGTGACTCATGAGCATGCCGCCGACTTCATAGCCGGGGCTGATCAGCGGCCACCCGGTCCCGACGGCCAGCAGATCAATTACGACCTGATCGGGGAGCTGATCGGCGCGGCCTTCGACGGGTGTACGAGCTGCCAGGATGTGGCGATCACGCTGGTGGTTGAGGACGCGGCGACGTGCGCGCGGCTAGTCGAGCTGGCCTGTGTTGCGGTAGCCGGGACGTTGGGTGGGCTGCCGGCGAACCTCACCAGCAACCGGGCGCCAGGGCTGGCGTCGCCGCACTTCCGCCGACTGGCGCGAGTCGGGTTCGACGGGCACAACCACCGCCTCTACGTCGAGTGCGCGCAGATGATCCCGTCTCGGCGACGGGATGCCGCCAACACGGCCGTTGACCTGTTGGTGGGGATCATGACCACCTGACTGGGCACTCGTAGCTGGCCATAAGAAAAGCGCCCCCGACGCTCGACCAGGAGGGGAGTCCTGGCCAGCGTCGGGGGCGTTGGAGTTGTCCACGCTCGCCGCCGGGCGTGGACGGGCCCGCCCTGGGGGTGGCGGGCGATCAGGGGATCAGTCGACCGACGGGACCGGCTTGGGTGTGGTGGGTCGGTTGCGTACGCGGTACACCACCCCGAGCGCGGCGAGGGCGGCGCCGGCGGCCGCGATCCATTCCGCCGGGGTGATTGTGCCGTCGGTGAGCGCGGTGGCCAGCGAGCCGAGTCCGGCGGCCAGGGCGCCGAGGAGGGCCTTGGCGTAGGTGGCGATCCTCACTGCTGCACTCCCGTTCTGCCGAGTCGTTCGGCGAGCTTGTCCACGATCGCGTCGGCCTGGTCGGCGTTGTCGGTCCCCAGGACCTCACGGACGACCGCGGTGAGGTCGGGTCGGAGCGCGTCGGCGACGGCGCGCGGATCGACCGGCGGCACCGCGGCGAGCTGCTGTTCAATGCGGACGAGCTTGAGGTAGCGGTCGCCAGCGTGGCGGATGCCGTCGATGCCGTGTTGCCACCACTCGTGGAGCTCGGCCAGGCGGCGGCGGTCGTCGTCGGTGAACATGTCGTCGGCCTCCGTCGCGCGGTGGTTGATCTCGGGTATCGCCTGGTAGGCCCAGTGGCCGGGGCAGGCGGTGGGGTAGACGTCCCGGTGTCCGCCGGACAGCCGCGGGGCGGTGATCCAGCCCTGGGCGTGGGCGTGGCGCAGCAGCCAGGCCACCGCGTCGATCTGCGCCTCGGTGGGCCGATCGAGGTCGTAGTTGCCGACCAGGCACACCGCCCGGCCACGGTCGTTACGGCCGGCGGTGTGGGTGCCCTGGCGGCCGATGCTGTGTCCCTCGCAGATACGGCCGTCGGGGTAGACGACCCAGGTGTAGGAGATGCCACAGCCGAAGCGGCGGTGGCCGATCTCCTCGAGCTCGCGCATCGAGATCGTGGGAGCGGTCACGGAGTGGTGAAGCCAGACTTCGGTGGCCGGGAGCGGCGCGAGTCCGCATCCGTTGGGATGCTGGGCGCCCCACGCGGATCTGGGAATGATCCGCATCTCAACCTCCTAGGACGGATTGCAGGGCGGCGAACAGGCCGGCGCCGGCGCCGCCGCCGAGGCCCGCGGCGAGGCCGGCGGCGAGCCAGAGTTTGCGTTCGATGGCCCGCAGGCGGGTTTCGTGGTCGTGGAGTGTGCGGAGTTCGGTGCGCATCTCCCGGACCTCGTCGCGGATGCCGCGGAGTTCGGCGAACAGTTGTTCGAGTGGGATGACGACGCCGTCGCGGTCGGTCATGGTCACCTCCGGTGCGGAGGGTCAGGGGGCGCGCCATTCGAGCGTGAACCAGATGTGGTTCAACGTTCCTGGGGCGGTGTCGAGGTTGGCGCCGCTGGACTGGAGAGCGTGAACACTCAACACGTCGTCGACGGCGAAACGTCTGGTCGTGCTGCAGTTAAGAAACGACGCGGTGCCGGTGTTATTGTTCGCGGCAGTGTAGCGGACGGTATTGCCGTCATCGGTGATCGCGAGGAAGCGTTCGTTGGCGGTGCCGGAGTTGAACACGATGTTGGCTGACACGAACCAGAGTCCGGCGCGTTTGAGCGTGAAATCCACGTTGCCGGTGCCGGAAACCACAACGTCGCCGGCGGAAGTGTGGTCGGCGGTGCCGTCGAATTCCACCTTGGTTTGGGTGCCCGTACTGAACGTCTGGGCGGTGGACTGCCGGGCCCGGTGCATGGGGATGGCGTAGTTGCGGTCGTCGGTGACGTCACCGGCGGCGATGGTGGTCGCTCCGGCGGCGACGTCGACCACGGCCAGACTGGTTTCCCACTGGCTGGTGTTCTGGGTCAGCGAGGGTGTGGTGGGGGATGCGGCCGGGGTGCCGGTGAGGACATCCAATTCCACCACGTTGTCCACGAAGTCATTGCGCAGAATGACGCGGTCCTTGCGAGGATCGGTGGGATCGGCGGTGGCGATGGCGAGTGTCTTCTGGCTGGTGGACTCGCCCCACTGGCTGCGGATGAAGCATTCGCCGGTCTTGACCTTGACCTGGAGTCCGCTGCTGTCGCCGAAGACTTCGAAATCGTTGGCGATGTTCCGCAGGATTCCATCCGCCCCGCTGCCCAGCATATGGCGCATGAATTTGCGCCAGGTGTCCTCGGTGACATCGGCGCCGGCGCCGGCGTCATATGGCGCGAACGTATCGAGAGAGGTGGGCATGGGAATCCCTCCGGCGAGTAGTCGTCGGATCCAAGAAATGCTGCGGGATCAGCGGCGTTCGAGGTTGCTGATGCGGCCCTCGGCGGCGGCCAGGCGGCGGAACAGGCCCAGCACGTCCGTGGGATCCGGTGTGGTGATGTCGGGCATCACCTTCTGCGGGCCCTCGGGGGTGAGCTCGATCCGGACCGCCCGCACGATGTCGGTGATGGTGACGCCGTCGACGACGACGGTGACCTTGTCGCCGAGGTCGTAGTGGGTGAGGTACGTCTGGCCGTCCAGGTCGATGGGCTCGAGCTCCAGGCGGGTCTCGACACCGGACGTGTCGAGAGTCTCGGTGATCTCCTGGTCCAGCTCACCGGTGTCGGTGGTGTCGCGTCGATCCACAAACGTTTCGTTCCGGCCCCAGGTGGCGACGTCGGTGGAGTCCTGGCCCTCACGGATCGTGCGCGCGGTGCCCTCGCCACCCCCACCGACGTAGATGTAGGACGCCTTGGGCCCGCGGACCTCGTAGCTGAACCCGACCAAGTTGCCCAGGTCTTCGGAGAAGTGCACCGTGCCGGTCTTGTCTTCGGGCTGGTAGACGGAGAACTCGAGGTCGGTGCCGGATTGCACCACCTGGAATCCGAGGTCGCCGCCGGCCAGGGCGAGTTTCTGCAGCAGTTCGAGGAGGTTCTGCCAGCGGGCCCGGCCGGTGACCGAGCTCCCGACGGCGGGGTCGGCGGCCAGGGTCAGGCCGTCGACCTGCCGGGGTGTCAGGGCCCCGGGGCCGGCGTTGACGTCGACGTACTGGCGCAGGATCGTGCTGGCCGTGCCGGTGCGCACGTCGTAGGCGTTGGTGTTGTAGGGCGGGGAGCTGGTGGCGGGTTCGGGGTGGGCCAGGCGGCGGGCCAGCCACACCATGTCGTCCACACCGGTCAGGCGGAGCCGGTTACGGCGCAGATCCCGCACGCGGGCGCGATGGTCAACGGGTCCGGACAGGACAGTGGTCAGGGTGGAGCCGTCGTCGCGTACCACTTCGATGCCGTAGCCGGCCGTGGCGAGCTGGCTCGCCGGCGCGGTGCGCTGGTCGATGTCCAACTCCCAGGTGCCCACCGCGTTGAACCGGCGGATCAGCGTCAGGGTCTGGTAGTCCTCGACCAGGGCGACCCGGTTGCGGTCGGCGTCGCGCACGTAGATCAGCCACTCGGCCACGACGCACCCCCTCTACGCGGTGAGGTAGCGGGGCCGGAACGCCAACTTGACCGACGAGTCAGACGTGGATCCGGTCATCTCGACCCGGATCGGGTTGTCCCCGGCCAGCAGCGGCCACAGCACCGAGGAGGACGACAGGCTGCCGAACAGGTTCGTGCCGTCGCCCTTCGTCACCGTTTTCTTCCCCGGGCGGGTGTCGATCTCGGCGGTTTCGCCGGCACCCAACGTCGTCGACAGCGTGAGTGTTTTGGTTTCACCGCCGGTGAATCGCTTGAGATTGACGTTCGATCCAGGTCCGGTGATCGTCCACACCGGCCACGCCTCCACATCCCCGACGTTGTTCACCGTCGGGTCTGCGAACACCTCCGAGGACGACAAACGGATCGGGAAAAACGGGAAAAAGGTGGCGGTGGTGCCGGTGGTGTAGGTGTCGACCGTGTCGGAGGTGGCCCGCCAGTACGGATCGAACGCCCGGAACACAACCGGGGTGCGCTGCACCAACGGGCCGGACGTATCGCCGAGGATCTCGTCCAGCTCCAAGCCGCCGGCGTAGCGGCAGACGATCTCGCGCTGGTCACCACCGGGCGCGGTGACCCGGATCGTGCCGTCCCCACGCGCCGGATCCATCGCCTTGACCAGATCCCGCAACGTGGTCCGCAGCGCGGACTCGCTGCTGTCGCTGATCCACAGTGGCAGCACGAACTCGCGGGTGGCGTGCCGCACCGCCCGCAACCGCGACCCGGGCTGCTCCGGAACCCCCTCCTCCTCGAACGCGATCGGCGGGGCGAACCGGGCGCGAGTCGACCAGTTCACCTCGAGTGTGGTGGTGGCGCCATCCGGGTCGATCCAGATCACGGTCTCGGCCATCCGCCACCCCTCTCGACCCGATCCGTGGACAGCGGACAGCGGTGGCGGTCAGCCGCCGGCGAGCAGCTCCAGTCGCCGGAACTGCGTCCGCAGGTCGACCTCGTCGTTGCCGGCGTTGACCACGGTGAGATGGAAATGCTTCTCGACACGGCCGAGCTCGACACCCATGCGCCGGGCCGTCTCGGCCAACAGCGCCCGTGACCGCGGTGAGCCGTTGATCGGGATGAACGCCTCATCCCCACTCGCCCGGTCGCCGATCACCCGCAAGCTCCTCGGCGGCACGATCCGCGCGAAGTCCGCCGACATCGGACGTAGGCCGCCGTGGGAGTAGTGCTCGAGGATCCCGCCGGCCGCCATGGTGAACTGTCTGGTGCCGCGGCCGGCGCCGACACCGGGGCCGAACCCGTGACCGATACCCCTGGTGAACGTGTCGATGAGGATGGTTGCGGTGCGCTGCCGCGCGGTGTGGTTGATGGCCTCCTCGGCCTCATCCGTGAGGGCGGTGACCTCAACCCGGCCATCGGGCAGCGTGCGCACGGTCAGGCCGACCTGGTTGAGGTTCGCCATCGCCTCGGCGATCTCGGCCCGGGTGGTCACGAGCTTCTGGTCCGGTACTGCCAGCACCCGCAGGCGCAGCTCGGCGGCCGCGATCAGGGATTCGAGCATGCCGGGCTGGGTGACCGAGGTGGCGATGTCGGTGGGAATCTTCAGGTACTCGTCCGCCAATTCCTTGGCCTGGGTCTCGTTGAAGCCCATCTGCTGCATCTCGGTGAGGAACTGGGCCCGGCGAGCCGCCAGTGCCTCGGCGACCGCGGCCGTGGCTTTCTCCTGGGACTTGGTTTGCTGCAGCGTCGTGGTGCCCACGGTCACCGCGAGGGCACGATATGCCTCGCCCTGCTCGCTGAGGTTGCTGTGCAGTTCCCGGCCGGCCTGGTTGGCGAGGTTGATCGTGCCGTTGGCGTTGAACAGCACGCCCTGCCAGTCGGCGGTCTCCTTCTTCAGGCTGGCGATGGACTCCCCGATCTGGTCGAGCCCCTCCTCAAACGCTGCTTGGGCGTCCTTCAGGTCGAGCTGGACACCGAACAACCGTCGCCACGCGGTGTTCAAAGCGTCGACCTTGTCGGCAGTCGACGCGGTCTCCTTCTTGAGGGTCGTCATCGCCTTGGCGAACTCTTCGGCGCCCGGTGTGCTCTCGATCAGCGAGCGTCCGGCTCCTCCGACGGCGTCCCCGAACGCCTTCTGGTTGCTGATGGCGTCGCGGGTGTCGCCGTTGAGGGCGTTGATCTTGTCGAGGAGGTCTTGGGCGGCCTTGCCGGTCTCGTTGAGTCCCGCGGGGACGGGAATACCCTCCTTGGCACCCTTGCTGAAGGTGCGGTTGGCCTCGACCAGGTCCTCGAGCTTGGTCTTGACCTGATCGAACGCGTTGCCCTGGTCCAGGGCCGCGTCCAGGATGACGTCGGCAGTCAGCCCGAACTGCTCTCCCGCCTCGATTGCCTTGAGCGTGGCCTCTTCCTGGGCAAGCGTCCGGCGGACTGCGTCGGTGATGGCGCCACCGGACTCACGCAGCGCCGAGGCGAGATTGCGGACGATACCGGCATGCTCGGCAGCCTCGGCTGCGGCCTGTTCCTGCCGTTTGCCGAGCAGGATCAGGCCGGCGGACACGGCGGTGAGCGCGATCCCGAGGGGTCCGCCGAGCGCGCCGGTGACCAGGCCGACCTTCTGGGCCAGGCCGCCGGCGTTGGTGACGGCCTTGGTGGTGCGGTCGGACAGCGTCTGGACCGAGCTGGACACGGTGTCGACGACTCGGGCGGCGGCGCCGAGGGTGCGCCAGGCGGCCGCCACCGTCAGGATCACGCCGGCCATGGGGCCGAGGACGTCGGCGAGCGGTTCGAGAACGCTCAGCATGCCGGACAGGATCTGCAGGGCGATCCCGATCGAAGAGGAGAAGGCGGGCATTGCGCCGGAGGCGAGGTCGGCGATCAGGGTCAACAGTCGGGTGAGCACGTCGCTGACCTCGTCGCCGTGCTCGGCCCACAGTGCGGTGAGTTCGACGAGCAGGCTGGCCACCGGGGTGAGCGCGCCCTCGATGAGCTCGCCGAGGTGTTCCAGGCCGGTGCCGGCGTCGTCGGCGCCGCGGGTGAGCTCGGTGAAGAAGTCGGAGACACCGCGGCCGGTGCGGGCCATCACGGTGGACAGTCCCTGGAACACGGGGCCGGCCGCGGTCACGGCGTCGACCAGTCCGGGCATCGCGCCGCGGGCCAGGCCGGTGACGCCTTCGGTGAGCTCGGCGATCTGGGGTCCGGCGGCGGCGAACGCCTGCTGGAACTGGGGACGGAGCTCGCGGTAGGCGGTTCCGATTTCCTCGGCGGCGCCGACCAGGAATGGCGCGAGCGGGGCCGCATCCTGCATGACGCCGGTCTTGATCTCCTGGCCCAGTGCGGAGAACGACTCCTGGACGTCCTCGTTGGCCGCTGCCGCGGCCGCGCCGATGCCGAGGAACAGCAGCGGCACACCGCCGAGGGCGGCGCCCAGGGCCACGGGGGCGGCGGCCGCGGCCGCGGTCAGCCCGGCCAGGCTCTTGGCCGATCCCACCGCGATGCCGTCGAGTTTCTTACCGAGCTCGTCGGCGGACCGGCCGACCTTGCGGAACGTCGACGACGCCCGGTCGACGCCGAGAATGGTGAAGATCAGATCCTTGATGGCCACCGTGGCTCACCACCCTTCGTCACTGCTGGTCGGGTGGGGGTCGTAGGGCCTCAGCGGCGCGGCGGAAACGCTGCCAGTCGGCCCAGGTGAGTCGGCCGATCTCCCAGGGCCGGATGCCGAACAGGTGTGCGAACAGCGGTTTGTGGGCGTCTACTTCTTCTTCGAATGGGGATGTGCCGCGGCGGTGGAGGCGCCCGCGGCCCCGGTAGGGCCCGGCGGCGGCTCGCTCGCGTCGTTCTCGTCGGACTCGGCGTCGACGTCCTCCACAGCGAAGTCGACGAGTTTGAAGTTCAGGTCCTTGTAGGCGATATCCTCGCCGGCCCGCCGCCGGGCCAGCCAGAAAAAGACTTTCGTCGCTTCACCCTCGCCCATCTTGGCGGCCAAGTTCAGATCGTTCCACAGCCGGCCGACGGCCTTTTCCGCGGCGATGATCTCGTCGATGGAGACATCACCGTCCCAGGGCCAGGTGCGCTCACCGAGCCGAAATTGGATCATGTCAACTCCCCAGCCGGTCCAAGGTGTCCAGCACGACAGTGAAGGCCTTGCCGCGGATGATCGGGCCGTGCTTTTGCATGGCGCGGTCGAACCAGCCGGGCGGGGTGACCGTCTGGGTCACCCATCGATCGCCGCCGAACACCGGGTGCCTCCACCGGCCCTTGTTCATGTGCCGCGGGAGGCGCTCCTGGTCCTCGGGCATGAGCTTGCGCCGCGACCGGACCCGTACGGCGGAGGAGCGACCACTGGTGGAGGTCTGGATTTTGACGGTGCGGGCGACGCTGTCTCGCAGTCCCCGCTGGGCGAATGCGCGCTGCTTGGCGCGTTCGGTGACCTTCTTCTTGCGTGCGAGAGCAGCCTGGGCGCGGGCGAACCGGCCGCCGCCGCGCTGTGCCTTCGAGGAGGTGGCCTTGACGTTGGACTGCGCCTCGTTCACTGCCGGGCCGGCGGCCTTGCGCATCGCACGGGTCATGTCCCGTCGCAGCTGGCCGTTGCCCGCCTGTTTCAGCTCGCGGCCCAGTCGCGTGAACGCGTCGGTGCCGACAACCTTGACCCCAGCCGCCATCGCACACCCTTTCCACTACGGAGTGGTATCCGTGGTCTGGTACTCGATTTTGATACTGGTCGTACCGTCGTCGATCACCTTGTACGGCAACGGTTGCATGATGATGTCGGGGCCCGTGACGTTGGGGGTTTCCCCATCGAATCGAACGTTCGCGGTGATCTTGGTTTCGAACTTGAAGGCGTCCTCGATGGTGGCGCCTTGGAACAGCAACACCAGCGAGGCCTCGGTGCCGTTGACGAACCGGTTGTACTCGGTGAGGCCGTTAAACTCTGCCTCAAGGTTGCCGGTGATGTTCCGGAACGCGACTTCTAGCGGTTCATCACGCAGCTGGGATCCGAGGTTGTATCGGCCCTCGGCCAGGCCGTTGTTGCCTTCCACCGATGCCGAGCGCACATCCACGTTGGATCCGGCGATCGTGAGGCTTCCCTCGACGAACGTCATCATCGACATGTCGCTGGTGTAGGACGCGGTTTCCAGTGCAGTGGTGGTGTCCTCGTCCTCACCGAGAATGGTCGGGGTGAAGGTGGCGATCTCGCCGGCCGCGCACGACAGCGTCCAACTGGCGACCTTGCAGCCGTGATACGTGTGTGCCCTGACCGTGCCGCCGATGTCGGGGCGTCCTACCTGGATGGTCAGGCCGGTGGGAATGTCACCGGGTGTGAATGTGTGCAGGTAGACGGTCGGGGAATTGGTCGCGTCCGGTTGACTCGTCGCCACGGTGCCCAATGCGTGCTTGAACCACAAACCCATGGACTTGTTCAGCAGGTCCATGGTGATGTCGCCGGTCACGGTCTTCCGCGATGCGGCCCACCGAGCGCTTGGAAGGATCCGACGGCCGGGGCGAAGTGCCGGGGATTCCATGCGTTCGATCCCGAGCTTCAGCGACTCGTTACGGATCTCGTAGAACCGGGTGACCGTGACCGGGGTGCCATAGGTGGTCTCTTCGGCAATGCCGAGCTGGGCATCGAGGCCGGAGGGAATCGCCACCTCAGCCCACCTCCTTCTCGCTCTTCACGCGGGTGGGCTTGGACTGAGGGGCTTCGCGCCAGCACTTCTGGTGCAGCAGGGCGGCGCCAATGGCGTCGGGAACCTCGACTGGTTCGCCGTAGCGGGCGATCAGGCCGAGGATGGGAATCTCGACTCCGGGCCGGGCGGGGCCGTCGTAGACGACGCGCACAGCGGGTCTCCTTCGTGGACAGCACAGAGCCCCGGATCTGGTCAGATCCGGGGAGGATGCGAGTGAGGGACTAGGGCTCCAGTCGGGCGCGGATGCGCACCGTTACGTCGAATCGGGACCCGTGGTTGCTGCCGCCGAGCTGCCCACCGGTGTGGGTCCAGCCGACCATCTCCGCGGCGTAGATGTCAGTGATCGTGCGCGGGGTCTCGGCGAGCTCCTGCTGCAGCTCGGCCAGCAGCGCGACCGCCCGCAGATCGGCGGTCTCCTGGTCCTCGCCCTGTTGCTTGAGGACCTGGACGACCACCGGCACGCTGACGGTTTCATCCACTTTCTTGGTGCCGGACTTCATGATCGGGATCTCGGCGTCGGTCTCGGCGATCTCGCCGAACCAGATGTCCTCACCCGTGATCCCGGTCTCCGGGAAGGCGTAGTGCACTGTGACCCCGGATAGACCGGCACGGGCCTCCAGCTGCGTCTTCAGCTCCTGCTTGAACGACACCAGGGTGGTTCCGGTCGCCACCTCAGCCACCCCCTCCTACAGCGGCAACGGGTCCTGCAGTTCCCCGTTGAGCAACTCCCGCACCGCACGGGGCACGGAGAACGTCGGGAAGATCAACTGAGGGACATCGAACTCGCCCACGTTGCCGGTGGAGTCCTGTTGGGATCGCCACAGGTTGATCACCATCAGGGCGGCGGCCCGCTTGTATCGCTCGTCGACGCTGGCGGTGTCCGCGAATCGGCCGGCCACGTAGGTGATCTCGACGTTGTTCCGTCCTGGTGGGAAGAACGCGTCGGCGTTGTCGCTGCGCCGCCGCAGGATGTTGGACAACAGGGTGCGGTCGGCGCTGTAGCGGTCGGTCAGAAAGCCGTCGGTTGGCTTGGTGGAGTTGGTTTCCTCGGTCAGCGTGGTGGCGGTGGTGTTGTCGTACTCGGTCACGCTGGTGATCGAGGTGATCGGATGGTGCTCGAGGAAAATCAGGTGTCCGCCGCCGTCCTGGTTTTCGGCGGTGATGGTGCGCTGGACGACCGGGCCGACGAGCTCGTCCAGCCGTAGCGAGACGCCCGTGATCCAGGCCGGCAACTCCTCGTCGTGCGCGGTCGTGTTGGCCAGGTTCAATGCATCCTTGGCCTCAGCGAGGGTGAGCACGTCCAGGGTGGCCACAGCTCACCCCCTTCCTCAGCCCAGCCAGATCGAGCCCTCGGTTTCGCCGGCGGTGCGATCGACGAACACGCCCGTGGCGCACTGAATCCCCTCGCCCAGCCACACCGTGTCGTGGCTGTCGGCGGCGAGTTCGATGACCGCCACGATCATCCCGGTGTCGTCCGTGCCGTCGCGGATGATCACGGTGGCGGCCAGGGCGAGCGTCGCGCTCTCCCGGATCGACCAGCCCCGCAGGATCGTGTAACCGGTGTGGACGGTGACGTCTCCGGTACCGGTGGCCAGCTCATGGGGTGCTGCAGCCAACGGGTGCCCCTTTCCGAGGCTCCGGTGAGCCGACACGGTGCCTCCGGTCCGCCCGCCTCGTCAGCCCAACCAGATCGAGCCCTCGGTCTCGCCGGCGGTGCGATCGACGAACACGCCATCGCTGCACTGGATGCCGTCGCCCAGCCACACCGTGTCGTGCGTGTTGGCGGCCAGTTCGATGGTCGCCACGATGGGGTCGGTGGCGGCGGTGCCGTCGCGGATGATCACGGTCGCTGCCGCCGCGGTGCCGGCGCTCTCCCGGATCGACCAGCCCCGCAGGATCGTGTAACCGGTGAACACGGTGACATCGCCGGTACCGGTGGCGAGCTCGTGATGTGCTGCCGGCATGGCCTCACCACCTGCCCCGGTTGGTGCCGCCGCGGTGCTGGCGGTCCCGGCCGGCCGGCTTGGCTCGCACCGGCTCGTCCGGTTCCGGTTCGACCTCCGGTGCCGGCGGGGGTGACGGTGCCACCGGGGCCAGGGTGTCCGGCGAGTCACGGTTGACCCACTCCGCCTCCTCAGCCTCCAAGTCGACCTCGGTGTCGGGCTGCCAGGGCCCGTAGCGGCGGCCGTTGTGCTCGGCCCGGTAGGCGTGCTGGACGGTGTAGCGGGGCATGACTAGATCCCCTCCAGTGCCAGGATCACCCACACCGTGACCGCCAGGTCCGAGCTGGTGCCATCCCAGCTGGAGTTGGTGGTGATCTCCGCACCGATCTTGTCGTCCTTGGCGAACGGGATCGTGCCGCGCAACACGGTCGCGGACTTGGCGGTCTCGGTGGTGATGGCCAGCGCCAGATCGGTCTTCTCGGTGCCGCCGATCGTGGGCCCGATGTCGAGCTGGCCGGCCGTGGCCGCGGCCGTCAGATGCGCCGAGATCGCGATAATTTCGCCCTCAAAAGGCATCACGTAGGCGTCGTTCGCCGGGTAGTCGAACGTGGCGTCCGACGTTCCCGCCGAGAACACCATGTTCATGATCTCGAGCTGCACATCGGTTTGCGATGCGGCGACCTGGTCCTGGGTGAACAGCAGCGGCACCATCTGCCCCTTGCTGATCATCCGCTCGATTTGCGTGGGGCGGGACACGATGTCTCCTCCAAGCAGTGCCGGCCGGGCGAAGCATCACCCGGCCGGCGTCTGATCAGCAATTCACAGGGAAATGTTGCGCAGCGTGGCGGCGGCCTCGATCCCGGACGCCGCACCAGTCGGCGTAAATCGCCCGAAACCCATCCGCAAGGAATACACGATGCGGGTCTGGTCGGTGGCCGGGAGCCGCTCGGTTTCCACCCGCACCCGCCGTCGCCACCCGACCTTGAACGCGCGCCGGTTGAAAGCGATCACCTGGCCCTTGGTGTTGTTGGCGGCCGTGTTCGACACCTTGCCGTCGTCTTCGGTCTTGGACACCGCGATGGAGGGGATGTGCGGGTGACCCTGGATCCGGGCCAGTTCCCCGTTGAGGACGGTGGCCGCGGGGCCGTACTTGTCGACGGTGAGCACCTCGTCCAGAAGCGCGATCTTGTCCGCGGTCTCCGGATCCGACACGTACACCAGGTCGTTCATGTCGGTGGGGTGGCCCCAGTCGACCTTGCGCGTGGTGTCAATCATTTTGCCGCGCAGGTCGTTGAGCAGGCTCAACGTCACCGCGCCGGCCGCATTGACGTCGTTACCGGTGTTGTCCACCAGGGCAGCGTGCCGAATGCCATCAAAGGCGAGGTAATGCTTGGTATCGGCCGGGTCGGCATCGTCCAAATTAATGTTACCGGTGCCGGCATTGGTGGTGTCGCCATTCAGCACCAACGAATCGGAATGGAACCCGATGGACAGCCCGGCCTGACGGCGCAGGAACGGGATGAACGGGATAATGGAATCCTCTTCCATCTCACCCGACCACATCTGGTGGATCACGAATTTCTTGGCATCCACCTGAACGCGCTCGCTGCCAGTCTTGACGGTGGCGTAGTTGCTCGAGTTGTTCGCCGTCGACTCCGACACGAACAGCATCTCCGGGAAATCAACCTCAACCGGAAGGAACGCGGTCGGGTCGGTCATCTCGAACGTGTCGATCAGTCCGAAAACCCGCGACTCGCGGCGGGCGGCCTCCCACAGCTCCCCCACGTACTGGTTGCCGATCAGTTCCTTGCCGAACCCGGTCTCGGCGGTGTCCATGGCTCGGATCGCGGACTGATAGGCGCCGGTGAGCTCGTATTTGCCTTCGCGGGCCAGCGCGCGGTCGCCGCCGCGGAACCACCGCAGCGGGATCCGCGGGAACATGTCATCGATCGCCTTGCGGTCGATCTCCCGCACCTTCTCGGCCGGCAGGTAGCAGGCGTTCGAGATCGCCTCGAACGTGCGGGTCAGCTCCTCCGACGGTCCCTCGTACACCCCGCCGGAGACCTTGCGCTGACCGCGCAAGCTCTCCTGCATTTCAAACAGGAATTCGATGTCAGATAGGGATAGACCCCAGCGGGCGTACTTGGTGCCCACCAACGTCCGGTCCGGCGTGGCCGGGCCGAACTTCAGCTTGCGGACGAACTCCGGGTCGGACTCGACGATCTGGGACAGGTTGGTACGCACGAGTTCGGCGAGCCGGGTGTCCGAGATGGATTCGGACAGCTTCTCGTCCAGGGCGGACATGCGCTGCCGGACTTCGCTTGCCAGCGTGTCCAGAGTGATCTGCTCACTCATCGGCTGTGCTCCTCGAGATGGAAGGCTGCGAGGAGGTCCTGCGCAGCGCTGCTTTCGATACGGGTGGGGACATCGGTGAGGGACTGGGTGCCCGCGGAGGCGTCCAGCTCAACCACGGTCGTGTCATGGGAAGCGACCGCGTCACGCTTCTGGTCCGCCGGGACGGGCCCACGTTCCGCGATTGCCCGAAACTCCCGGGCGATGGCTACGCCCATCAACAACGGATCAGCAGATGCGGCCAGCTCGTGAGCAACCTTGACGGTGACCCACCGGCCCATCGGCTCGTCGACGATGTCGACGATCCCGGGTAGGACGTCGAGTTCGGTCAGGCCGTCGAGCTCGGGGGCCTCGAGGAGCCGTGCCAGGGTGGCGGTGCGTCCGGACTCGACCACCGCCGCAGCGTCCATCGGCACCGAGACCGCGGAGAGCTCGAGGAGTTCCCACTCCTCGGCCACACCCCCGCCCCAGTAGGAGCCCTTGCCGCCTTCCCACTTGGTGACGTCGAACCCGATGGACGCTGCGTTCATCCAGCCGTCGCGGTACTTCTTCTCGATCCGCCGCGCGAAGTCGTCGTCTTGGTCGAACTCGACGTCGATGAGCAGCCGCGGACCGTCGACCTCCACGCCGGTGGCACGGCCGATCGGCAGGTCGTCGCGGGAGAAGTAGCGATGCCCGTAGAGGAACACCGGATTGGCCCGGTACCGGTCGAGCTGAGCGCCGGTCATCCGCAGGTCGATGTTGTCTCCCTTGCGGCCCTCGGTGGCGGCGACGAACCGGATCGGGCCTGCGCCGGCGCGGGTGGCCTCCCGGTCGACGTAGCCACGGGTGTAGGCGAGGGTCATCGCAGACTCCAGAAGGGAAGATCCAACGCGGACAGCAGAGCCCGCGCCTCGTCGTCGCCGTTGGTCGGTGGCGGAGGTCCGCCAGTCGGCAGCGCGGTGGGCGAGGTGTCGCCCTGCGGCTGGCTGCCGGCGGACGTGACCGCGGCCTTGTTGACCGGCGCCCACCACACGTCCCCCCAGTCGACCGGGGGCATGCCGTGCTTCTTGCGCCACTCGTTGACCGTCAGCGCACCGACCTCGATGGCCTGACGTTCCCGGTCCCACGCCTCGGACTGGGACTCCTGCAGTGCGGCGATGCGGGAGAAGTCGAACGCGACGTGGTCGGGTGTGGAACGGCCGCGGCGCCCGAACATCGGCAGGAACTGCTCCTCGAGTTCCTGCGCACGCAGCGTCAGGTCCGGCACCAACGAGTGTTCCCACAGGGCCTTTTGGAACTCGCGCAGGTTGGCCAGGGTGGCGTGCTCGAGATCGTTGAGCAGCGGCGCCGGGACGCCGAAGGCGTTGGCCACCTGGCGCAGCGTCAGCCCGAGACCGTTGATGAACTCGGCATCCTTGGGGGTGATGTTGACCGGCTTGAACTGCGCTTCGTAGCGCATCACGGCCCATCGGTGTGCCTTGTCGGCGCCGGCGAACCGCTTCTGCAACCGCTCCTCGAGCTCGCGGGCTTGTTCCGAGGTGAACTGAACGTTGGCGGGCGGAACGACCATGCCGGCGATCTGCAATCCCTGGCTGTGCAGGTTGCGGTTGGCCTTCATCATCGCCGACGCGGTATCCGCCGCGAGCCGTGCGGCCGCGATCGGGCTGAGCGCCGAAAACTCGTCGAGCGGGTTGGGGTAGCGCTGCCACACGATTTCATCCGGGCGGAACGAAATAACCTGGCGTGTTCCGTCCGTTCCCACGACGTTCGACTCATACAGGAAACCGGCGAGGTAGTTGTTCTCGTTCGGTACCGGCTTGACTCGGCTCGGCTTGAGCCACCAGATCTCTTGTGGCTCACCGCGGAACTTCTCGACGGCCCAGACGGTCTCGCCCCACACGTCCATGCACAGCGAGTCCATGCGTGCCAACCTGGCCTGTGTCCAGAATGGGTTGACGAACCGCAGCAACTTCGCCGCGGCCGAGTCGGGCAGCTCCCGTTTGTCCTCGTCGCGGCCCCGATACACCCGCAGCGGCACACTGGAGGCCAGCTTCGCCCGCAGCGACGCGGCGGCGAACACCTCGTTGCTGGTGACGATGTAGTCGCCGTAGTTCTCCGGGCTGAACAGCTCGTCGTCGTGGCCGTGCGCCTTCTCGAATGGCTCGACCACGGCCGGGCCGACCGGCCACGACCGGCGCCGATCCTGTACCGCCCGCATACGCTCCAGCAGTCCCATCACGGCCCCTCGTCCCTGCGGCCGGATGCCTGCTCCCAGCCGACGACGGCTGCGGACCACATCCACGCGGCCACCACCCACACGACCCGATAGGACAGACACGCGAGTAGGCCGGCGAGGAAGAACGGGACGGCCAGGAGCGTCAACAGCAGACGGGCAGGCCGGAACTCGGCGGCCTTGGCTTGGATGCGGTCCGCGGTCGCGACGATCGACGCCATGCCGCCCCCTTTCCTCACGCCATGAGCGATCCCTCGAGCACGACTTGGTCCTCGATGTGCGCCCGGGTGGTGTGCCCCCAGGCGGCCAGCGTCACCGCCACCAGGGGCGAGATGTCCACCGACAGGCCCCGGCGGGCCCACGCCCAGGCATCGCCCAGGGGGCGCCGTTGCGCGCCGGCAATCGCGGCGTTGAGCACCGGCTGATCCAGGTGTCGCAGCGTCGTGCCGTTCCGGTCGGTGATCGCGTCATAGATCTGGCCACACGCTTGGGCCACGTCCCGGGCGGTCGTGAGTGTCACGTCCACGCCCTTCGCCTCGATCGGGGCGATCAGGGAGCCTGCGGGTCCGCCGGCGTCGATCACGACCGCGCACGGGTGCCAGCGGTCGCGGAGCTCGACCACCCGGTCGATCGCCCAGCCGGTTCCGGCCCGGTGGTCGACGATCTCCACGTGCAGCAGTCCGTCCTCGCGACGGCCGGCGGCGGCGATGGAGGTGAACGCCCGTTCCGGTGTGGTGTCCACAGCGAACGCGATCGGGTCGACCAGACGGGAGCGGGGATCAGCCAGCGCCGTCCACAGTTCGGTGTCGATTGCGCCGCCGCCGACCCGCGGCTTGGGCCAGATGCCCAAGATTTCACGGGCGAACTCGACATCTCCCATGGATCTGCGTAGCCGCAGGATCGTCTCTTCGGTGATGCGGATGCCCAACGCCGGGTTGCTCGCCGCCCACAGTGACCGATCGTCCAGGTCGATGTCGGTGAGGTTGTCCAGATCCCCGGCGATGCCCCAGTCTCGCCAGCCCAGCGAGTCGTCCCCGCCGGCCTCGCCGCGGGCCCGCAAGCTGTAGAGGACGTCGCCGCTGTCGTTGTCCAGCGGTGGCGTGCTGGTGTAGATGATCTGCGGGTTGGGCCTGGCGTTCATGGTCGGCATGAGCGCCGCGTGCTGGACACCGGTGTAGGCGAACGTCTCGTCGATGAGGTTCAGGTCACCGGAGAAGCCCCGGCCGCTGGACTTGCTGCGGGCGATGAACTTCAACCGCTGGCCCGTGTCGAGACGCTCGACGCTCTCCTCACCGTTGGTGTTGATGACCTTGAGAAGGATGCCGCCGACATCGATGAGGTTGTCGGTGATCGGCGTGCCCAACCGGCGAAGCAGTGTCAGGACACGGCGGAAGCTCTCCATCGCGGTCTTGTATTCGTGGGCCGACCACATGATCAGCTGCTCACCGAGGAGCAGTAGCCCGGCCAACGCCCTGCCTTCGAGGATGCAGCCCTTTCCGTTCTGGCGGCTGACCATCTCGCCGTACTCGAAACAGGCCCACTTGCCGTCCTCGCGCACACCGAGCAGCCGGTCAAGTGCACGTTCTTGCCAGAAGTCCGGGGGCTGTCCGGCCCGTCGCAGCAACTCGGCCGCCTCCGGGCCGTAGGTGTGCACCGCCGGCGGGCCCAGCTCAACCCGCGGGTGACGCGCGCCGCGCAGCGATCCGGGCGGTGAGGTCGGCAAGACCACCCACCTCCCCCTGGACGGCCGGAGACGACCTGGTCGAACGGGTGGTCGCGGCGCGCAGCTCGGCGACAAGCTGTTTCAGCACCGCGGCCTGTTGGCGGGCCTCGGCCAGCGCCCGGTCAACGACGACCGTCACGGGCCCGCCGTCCTCGCCCGCGTTCTCCAGCTGCAGCCAGTCCCGGCCATCCAGCTGGGCATGCAACCGGTCGAGCCGGTCGGCGATCCGGCACGCCTCCCGCAGCAGCGTGGCCTGCAGCGGCGGGAGCTCGCCGGCGGCGGTGACCTCATCCCACAGTCGGCGGCCGCGGGCGCCGAGCTCATCACGTACTGGCTCCGGTCGAGGCGGTGCCGGAGGTGTTGGCGGGGCTGTGGAATCTCGCCGGGCGTATGGGCAGCGCTGCGGCCGGCACAGTGAGTGGTCGCCGCGCTGGTGCCGTCGGAAGCGCTGTGCGCGGAGGGTCGACGAATCAGCCATCGGAGGCCCCTAACCGATGAGGGCAAGCTGCTGGGATCCGCCGGTGCCCTTGCGGCTGTTGCAGCCGAAGTGCGCGAGCTGGACGTTTGCCCTGGTGTCATCACCACCCGCGGCCAGCGGAACGACGTGGTCAATCGTGGGCGACAAGGGATGCGGTGCCTTGTACGAAAGTCGGACCTTCCGCCCGCAGAGGCCGCACCTGCTGTTGTCTCGGACGACGATTTCGGCCAACGTGTACGGCTCCGACCCGACACGCCGTTTCAGGGCCCTGCGACGCCGGTTTGCTTGCTGCCATCGCTCCCGCTGCTGAGCATGGCGCGCTTCGATGGCCTCGGGAGCCGGCGGCGGAGCTGATGCAAGACTCAGCTTCCGACCGCATGACGGTGAGCAGGTCCTTACCGTCTGCTTGCTCGGGAAATACAGCGTTCCGCACCATTCGCATACCCGCGGCGGACGCCACTTCCGTACTCCGAAGGATTCACGCCGTTGTCGCCGACAGAGTCGGCACATTCGTTGACCAGCAGGAAGCGAGCCGTTCGTGGAGTACAGCAGACGCCCACAGCACGAACAGGGAGTGTCTGGCTTCTTGCCCACGCAGACACCTCCGCCTTCCGGGGTGCAACGTCGGCAGCGCGCAGCGTTATGCCCCTGACCTGCGGAAATGGTCTGGAATCGCTGCGGCGGCGCGGGGGGATAAAGGTGACCTCGGCGCGTGGTCACCAAGCCCCAGGTCAGCGTGATTTTCAGGGGGTTACCCGGTCCCGGGGGCCCGGCGCGGTCACCACCGGCGAGACGTGCGCGAACGGGTGACATCCGGTCGGTTGCCGCGCCGGGAGTTGCACCCGTAGTGAGCGGGCCGCAGGTTCGACAGGTCGACCTCCGGCCCTCCTCGGGACAAGGGCGCTACGTGGTCGGTGCTCTTGGACCATCGTGTCCGCGGTGGGGCGGTGTAGTCGATGGGGTGACCACAGATCCAGCACACCCCCGACTCGGCGTGCACCGCGGCTGTGGCCTGGCGCCAGCGGTGACCGGAACGGCCGGGGCTGCGGGGCATAGCTGTCACCTTCCCGCAAGGTCTGACGACGGCGACGCGGCAGTTCCCTAACGGGCCTCCACCTGGGTCGACATCGGTCCACCGTGTGTCGCCGCCGCCACGGACCTCACGGCACCCCGCATCTCGGACCAACCCAGGGAGCGACCCTGTGGTTTCCCGAGATCGGGCCGGGGGCGGGATTTGAACCCGCGGCCTCCTGTGCACCGGCGCGCTGCCCGACTGCGCTACCCCGGCGGTTTGCTAGCGGCCAGACTCTAGTGGGTCAGTGCTGCCGTGTCTTCCGGGTATGGCTAGGCCCCGCACCCTGGGGGTTGGTGCGGGGCCTAGCTCGTGATCGCCGCTGACTCTACTGGCCAGGTAATCACACGGTACGTTCGGTGCTGGTCAGTGGGCAAGCGCGACTACGCCGGCATGTCGTTGCGACGGTGGCGATAGGACGCGAGCGCCTCACGTCGGCTCCAGGCTGGACGGGATTTGTCGCCGTGCCGTGTCCATCCATCCTCAGCCGCCCAGCGACGTAGTGTCCCGACAGGAACACCGAGTTGGACCGAGAGCTCGTCATAAGCGGCGGTGGTGTCGCCAGGGTTTCCCAGCGCGGCACCGAGCTCATCCCAGTGCGCTCGCTCCCAACTGGCTCCGCAGACCCGACAACGGATCCGCTCGGCGTCCGGCCGCACGCGCAGCGGCGCACCACAGACCGAGCCGTCCTGGTCCGGCGACGGAGCAGGACAAGATCCGATGGGAACAGAGCCCGGCCGAGGGCGCAGTTGGTCATCGAGGGCGTGCTGCAGCTCGCGGAGCTCCCGGTACATCTCATCGATCCACGGCTGCTGACGGAGCCAGCTCAGCAGGCCGAGGAGCCACCGGACGTCGCCGGCCACGGTCGGTGGCTGCGGCGCGGCGTTGCCACTCTCCTCGGCGGCCGCGCGGATCCAGGAGTCGAGGACGGCGGGAACGGAGTAGGCGCCGCATCCGTCCTGGGCGGACCGGATGTCGGTCATGGCGACCACGGTGAGCTGGATGGGGACGGATGGTCCGGGGCCGGTGCGTCGTCCGCTGGTGGCCCCGGACCGTTCGGGTATGAGCTGCTCGTCCTGGTCGAGGAGAGCGTAGTCGTCGACGATCCGCCGCAGCAGATCACGCACACGTAGACCGCATGGCCGGCAGGTCAGGTAGCCGTTCTCGGCCGGATAGGGCAGGCCGTCCGGGTCCTCCGGGTCGCGGCAGCCCAGGACACAGCGGATCATGCCGACAGTCTGCGCCTACCGGCCACGAGACGGCGAGGGCCAGTCAGAACGGATGGTCGGCGCACTCGCAGAACCGGCCGGGCACGCCCGGTTCGCCGGGTCGCCACACAGGACGCGCCGTGCACTTCGCGCAGATGAGGATGCAGTCGGTGAGGTTCATCATGCCTCCGTGCTGTCGTGACGGCGCAGTCCTACGGCGTTGCCCAACGGAGCATGGTGCCGCAGACGTTGAGGATGGCGGCCACGTTGTTCGACCACTGCTGGTCGCTGTCGACGGACTCGATAAGAGCGCTGAACTGTTCCTGGTCATCGAGGTAGCGGGCGAAGACGAGTCGTCCCGCCCAGCACACGGCCGGGTCGACGTGTTCGGCCTCGACGATGCGGCCGGAGACGGCGTCCATGAAGCCAAGTCGCCCAAGTGCAGGCGCGCGTTCTGGGCCCGGCGTGTGCTTGAGCATGGTGTCGATCCAGGCGATCAGGAGATCGGGGATGACCTCGGCGCCGTAGGTGTCGGCGATGCGCTGCAGGTGTTGGCGGGCGTCGTGCCAGCGTTCGTCGCGGGCGGCCAGCAGGGCGTCGGCCGCCAGGGGGTACCACGGGGGCGTGGTGTCGTGGGTGGTGTCAGCCACGAATAGCCTCCGGGAGATCGTGCGGGACGTTGATGATGCGGCGTACGCGTTCCACGACGTCGTTGCCTCGATTCCAGGCGCGCTCGCAGTGGTTGTCGAATGCCTGTTGGGAGACCCAGGTGTCTCCGTTGGGTGTGTCCAGCAGGTAGAAGGTGCCGGTGCGGCATTCGCCGGCCCAGGCACACCATGCTCCGGTTCCGTCGAGGGCGACGAGCAGGGGCGGGGTGTCGTGGGTATCGGTGGGATTCACAGGAGCCTCCAGGAGCAGCGGGTCTTTTCTGGTGGGTCAGGCTGGTGAACGTTCTGGTGCCGTGCTGGCGGCTGGCGGTCTGGCGGGATCGCCAGCGCGGCCGCCAGTGGGCGCCAGGAGGGCGAAACCGCTGATGACCATGAGGCCGTCGACCACCAGGGGGCCGACGCTGGCGGCGAGGACGCTGTAGCCCCAGGCCGCCAGGAGATCGTGGATGTGGCCGTAGGAGATGACGGCGGATCCAAGGGCGACGATGCCGACGCCGCCGTAGCGGGCGAGGATCCAGGCCCAGCCGCGTGGCCAGCGGACGCGCGCGAGAACCTCGACGGACAGCAGCAGGGCGGTGGGCCAGACCGCGGCGCCGATTTGGGCGGCGAGGGTGGGTGTCCAGTCCGCGTTGGCGCTAGGTGGTGGGAGCCAGGCCGCCAGGACGTTGGCGGCGATGCTGACGAGGCTGCCGAAGATGAAGCCTGTCCAGGCCACCAGCCGGCCGCCGGTGGGTGCGGTGGTGGGCTGGTGTTCGCCGGGATCGCTGGTGCTGGTGGTCGGGCTCGGCGGGGCTGGCGGCTCGTGGCTGGCTGGGTTGTCGGGCTGGCGGGATGGCGGTGGGTCGTTGGCGCCCGTGTTGTCGGCAGCAGCGGGGCCGGTTGCCGGTTCTGGTGGCGGTGGGTCGCCAGGTTCACCAGTCCCCGGTTCTGGTGGCGGTGCGGTGGTGGTGTTGGTGGCCGGCTGGCGACTGGCTGGTGCCAGGGTGCGGCGCGCGGTGGCGGTGGTGTTCTCCAGGCGGTCGAGGATCTGGCGGATCTGGTGTTCGGTGGCGCCGGTCTCCTTGCGGAGGGTGGGCCGTCCTGGCGGTCGCCTACCGGCGCGGCGCGCGTCCTCGAGCAGCTGGCGGATCCGGTGTTCCAGGTCGACGCCGTTGGTGGCGGTGGTGGTCACTGGTGGCGACCCCTCCAGGCGATGAGGGCGAACAGTGCGAGGTCGACGAGGGCGGCTACGAGGTGGCCGACGCGGTCGCGGTCGCTGTGGGCGAGGAGGGCGAGGGCTAGGTGGCCGAGCATCAGGCCGAGGAAGGCGCCGGCGGTGATCTGGCGGAGTGTGGTCATGTGGTGTTTCGGCGGCGGTTGGCGGCAGTTCTGCAGTGCGGCGTTGATGTCGTCGAGTGGTGGGACAGGCATCGGGTGTCCTCAGGGGCGGTGTGGGTCATTGGTCGTCGGGCGCCTGCTGGGTGGTGTTGCAGCTCAGGGCGGTGGCGCAGCCGTTGAGCAGGGCGGCCAGTCCGATGACGGCGGCCGGTGCGGTGAGGTAGAGGAGCTGTTGGGGGTCATGGCCGGATGTGTCGCTCTCCTGTGCGGGGCTTGTGGCCGCGGCAGTGGGGGCAGTAGTCGCGGTCGCGGCCCAGGAGCCAGCCGTTGGCTTGGGCGTCGCGGGCGGCCTGCTCGGCGTCGCGGGTGGGGACGGTGCGGGTGTTGCAGGTGCCGTATCGGAAGTGGCGGTCACAGACGTAGGTGATGAATCGGGTCACTGCCGCTCCTGGTGAGGGTTGTTCTGACGCTGTAGGCGATTGCGGTCGTCGGGATGCAAGTGGCCGAAGTGCCAGCCAATGCCGGCCGGGCAGCGGTAGGCGTTGAGCCGGCCGTCGGGGTGGAGGTTTTTGGCGGCGCGGCGCGCGTTCTTGCGGGTGGTGTAGGCGTTTTTCCTGCAGCGGGAGCACCAGCCGAACCAGCCGGGAATGAAGTCGCGAACATTCATCGCGCCTCCTCGCGGACCTCGGTGACGGGGCCGTAGTGGCGGGTGAGCTGGTGCCATGCGAGGGGGTCGTTGTCCAGGACAACGCTCTCGTCGAGGGTCTCGTAGAGCAGGAGCCAGCCGTTGGCGTGGCGTACCCAGGTGCGGCCGTTGTACGCGCGGACGGTGGTGATCTCGGGCCCGGGTTCAGGGTCGCCGTGGCGCCAGTGGCGGGGTGTGGTGTCCATGTGCTGGCGTTGGGCGTGGAGTTGGCCGGCGTAGGTGAGGACGGCGCGGAGTTGGTCGATCGGGGTGGGCCCGACAGCGGCATGGGACAGGTCGAGTGCGCGGAGGTCGACCTCGACTAGGCGCATGAGCTCGCGACAGAGTTCGACCTTGCGCTGGTTGGCGTGCTGGGTGAGTTCCCGCCAGCCGTCGAGTTCGCCGGCGATGCGGCGCAGGACGGGGCCGTAGACGTCGTGTGCGGCGCGGGCCAGAGCGTGGTAGTAGCGCATGCCGGGAGGCGTGGGGCGGAAGAGCTGCCGGTCGGCCTTGGCGAGGGCCTGGGCGGCGTGGTCGACCAGTTCCTGGTTCGGGTTGTCGTCGGGTGTCCTGAGTTCGCTCACGGGTGGCTCCTGGTGCGGGTGCGGAGGGCGGCGCGGCACAGGGCGATGCCGCGGCGGTTGATCTCGTCCTGTCGGGGGTGGCGGGGTTCGGGCAGTGGCCGGTGGGCCAGGTTCGGTTTGCACACGGGGCAGGGGACGGGGTTGTCGACGTCGTACTGCTGCCAGCCGCGGTGGCAGTGGTGCGGGCGGGCGGGGCTCGGGTGGGGGGTGTCGTCCTCGTCGTCGAGGAGTTCTCCGGTGGGGTCACGACGCATCTCGCATCACCGCCTTGGGGTGGCATCGGGGGCAGGGGCTGGCGCGGCCGTCGTCGTCCCACACGAGCCGGTAGGCGGGTGGTTCGCCGGGGCGGCCGTCGCACTGTCCGCACAGTGGCGGGGGGCCCTGACGTGATGGGGGCGGCGTGGGGCGGGCGCGGTGGAGGGGCAGGTAGGCGAGGAGCTGGGCGTCGTCGGTGGTCCGCAGGGCGGCGGCCAGATCACTGGGGCGGTGGTGGCGGGTGAACGCGTCGACGATGGCGGCGGCCTCGGGTCGGGTCACGTCCAGCCGGTAGGCCACCGTGCGTACGCAGGGGTGGTCCGGGGCGGTCTCGGGCACGGGAGTCTCCTGGGGTGGCGGGTGTTGCGGGGTGGTGTCGTCGGCCGGTGGGCGCGGGGGTGGCAGTACCGCGGCGACGGGCAGGGGGTCGTTCTCGCGCGCATACGCGTGTGCGTGCGCGGTCTCCTGGTCACCTAAAGGTGACCAGAGTCGGGTGGTCTCTTGTGTGGGTTGGTCACTACGCGCGCGACACCCAGGTGGCACGAGTTCTGCCGTGGAGGCGACACCGGTGTCACCAGTTTCACTGTCCACAGGGCACGGGTTGGCTTCTGATGCCAGAGCTGTGGCATCTGTTCCCGAGTTGTCCACAGGCGCCGGGTCCACAACTGGTGCCACCCAGGCGGCACCAGTTGTGGACAACTCGGAACCGGTGTCTGCCGGGGCGTGGCCGGTGTTCTCGGTGTCGGTGCCAGGAGTGGCATCTGTTTCCGGTGCCGGCTCGGTGTCGCGCTCGGCCGGGTCGAGCAGCTCGACGCGCTCGAGCAGGTCGGTGGGGATGGTGAGCCGGTACTCGGTGGCACGCCGGCCACGGCCGCGGCCGCCGCCGCGCCGTACCACCTGCAGCAGGCCGAGCTTGGTGCGCAGGTAGGCCAGGCAGCGGGCCACGGTGCGCAGGCTGTGTCCGGTGATCTCGGCCAACGTCTTGTTGCCGGGGAAGATCCGGGTGCCGTCGGGGTCGGCGTAACTGGCCAACAGGAACCCGTAGGATTTGATGGTCCATGGCAACGTCCTGATGCGACGCAGGATCCGCTCCCACTCGAAGCGGCCACATGGCATCAGTTCCGCAGAAGATGTCATCAGTTCCATGGGCGTTCCTGTCGGGGTGGGGCGGCCGCCGGTCCATGGCCGGTGGCCGCCCTGACGGTCGTATGACAGGCGACCCGGATCGGGTCAGGGGTACGGGCGTGGTCCCGGGTTAGGAACCGGCCCCGCTGTGGGTGCCGAAGCCACCGCGCAGGATCGGACCTCCAGCGGCGGGGACACCCCGGGCGATGGCGCCGTGGGTGGGGCGCCGGAAACTCCCCTTGGCGGGGGCGACGCGCTGGCCCACGGCCGGCGCGCGACGGTCACCACCGGTGGTGCTGTAGAAGAACCACAGGGTGCCGTCACCGGAGACGTCGTCGTAGTCGTCGTCGCAGCGGTCGTCCGCGACCCGTTGCTGGGTCGCCGGATCCACGCACACCGCGGCGTAGTCGTACACGGGTGCGGGTTCGTCGCAGCCGGCCAGCAGCAGGGCGGCGACCGCGGCCGTCAGTGGCGCGGCCACCCTGGCCGACCGCAACCGACGCCGGCCGCCACGATCCCTGTCACGCACAGTCGCGGCACCTCTTCCGCTCCGACAGCTGCTGCGGTAGCGGGGTCGGATGCAGCGGTGCGAGGAGCCGGTGGTGGCCGCATGGCAGACACAGCAGCCAGTCCCGGGTCACCACACGCCGGCCGGGACGGTGACACACCACGCACGGGGCGGGCTCGATCACGTTGAGGGCCCGATCCTGCTCGGCCGGAACCACGGCGGTGACAGCGGTGACGAACGGCATCGCTACCACCAGCCCAGCAGCCACAACGACAACGGGACGATCAATGCCCAGTACGCGAGCAGCAGGACCGCGAGCGCGGCCGCGTCGCGCCGACAACCGTCGCGCCAGGTCCGGACAGTCACAGCGATGCCGTAGACTGTGATGCCCAGGGCCACCGCGGGCATGAGGATCGTGCGGATCGTGTCGACTAGGTGCTCATCCATCGCCGTCCTCCCCACCCTGCTCGAGTCGCGGCAGCGGCCGGCAGAACGGGCACTGTGGACCGTGATGGGCGCGGCCGCAGCGGGCGCAGTACCACGGCGACGGAAGTTGACTGGTGCCGGTGAGCCGCGCGTCCGGGTCCCCGGGGGTGCACCGGCACCGGCCGCGGCGCGCGGGTGCGGCCGCCAGTTTTCGCTCGGCCTGCTCGAGCTGCTGCATGACGTGATGCAGACGTTCCTGCAACCAGTCGGCGCGACGCTGCCACCGTCGCTCCATGGCCTGGAGCGCGAGGATCCGGTCCCGGCCGGCGCGGACCTGCTCGGCCGTGACCACCGGGGCAACGTTCACTCCGAGATCAGCGAGCAGTGACCGCAGACCGCGGTGATAGGAGTTCGCTGCGTCACGCTGACGCTTCCATAACTCCTTCACAAGCTCGCCGTCCGGGTGCACATGGCCCAGTACCACAGCGAGCTCAGCGAGGGGCTGGATCGGCCAGCCGGCGACGTCCTGATCTCGGAGCCCCGGAGGCGAGGGCGTGATCTCCGGAGTGAGATAACGCCAGTAGTGATACGGCTCGCGACCGATCGGCAGCTTGATCACACGACGGGCACACAGTGCGAGAGGATGATCCTCGGGATGGACGCGGACGGTACCCAGTGGATCGGTGGCCGGATCCCCGGCGGGCAGGAGAGAGTCAGTCGCCATGGTCGGTCACCTCCACGCGGTCGGTCACGTCCATGCCGCGCTGCCGCAGCAGCACGGCCACGTTGCGGGCCAGGCGTTGAGGCCACCGGGAGTCGTGACCGCCGACCGCGGCCGCGACCACCAATGCCTGTTCGAGTTCCCGTTCAGACACCGCCCGGCTCGGTACGCGCAGCAGCCCGTGGAGGTAGCCCAGGTGCACTGCGTGCGCCCGGTTCCGCGCCCCCAGCTTCCGGAACAGGTGCCGGATGTGGGTTTTGACGGTGCTTTCCTCGAGGTACATCAGGCGGGCGATCTCGATGTTGGTGCGCCCCTGGGACAGGTGCACCAGTAGTTCGCGCCGCCGCGGCGACAGGGATGTCATGCCTGGGCCTCCTCGCTGCCGTGGCATGGGGATTCCGGTGCGGCGAGCAGGCCGGCGAGGTGGGCGAGATGCACGGCGTGCGTGATGTTGCGGGCGCCCAGCATGTACCGCACGGCCGCCACGTGGTGCTCCACGCGCCGGGTGGTGATGCCGAGGAACCGGGCGGCGCTCTCCTGGGTGTGTCCCTCGGCCAACAGGCGCAGTACCTCACGCTGCTGAACAGAGATCATCGGCGCTGGGTCGTCGCCGGCCAGCGCACGCCGACCCGCGTCGGTGAGGACATAGGGAACCTCGGTGCTGTCGGCCGGCGAGGACGGCACCTCGATCAATCCGGCCTGGACCAGGCGCCGTACGGCGGCGGCCTGCGTCCTGGTGACGCGGTGGGGATGCCAACCCGTCTCGTCACGACGGGCGATGATCGCCCACTGCGCGACGCGGGACAGCGTGCGGGCAAGAAGCGGGGTTGGTCTCATGACGTCTCCGGTGGCGTGGTCGTGATCTCGCTGACGTGCACCAGATGCCCCAGTCCGTCCGGGGTGTGGCCGTAGAGGACCCGGTCGTCGATCTGGGCCTCGACCGTGAACTCCACCGTGGTCTCGACTTGGCCGTACAGCGGGAAACGGGTGGTGACGGTGACGGTCTGGCCGGCCAGCGGATGCGCCGTCTCGTGACTCACCGGCCGGCCGCTGTCGCACGGGTCCGGCGTAGGGGATGATGATGTGGACACGAGATTCCTCTGGGATGTTCTCGGTGTTGTTGACGGGGTGTCACCGCTGCGGGCGGACACGAGTCCGCCCGCAGCGAGCAACAGCGCGACGGCCAGCACCACGCAACAGCCACTGCCCTGCCCCCGCGGCGGACCCTGCGGCAGCCAGCGGGCATGGCGATGCAATGGCCGACCATCCGAAGTGGACCGACTCACGCGGTGGACTCCGCCGGCGTGAGAGGCCACCGCAGCGCGTTCAGATCCACCCGTAGCGGTTCGCCACGACTCGGCGGCGGCAACTGCCGAGCCAACGCCGCGGCGGTCTCGTCGAAGGCCGACGCCTTCACCACGACCCGGACACCGGTCTCGGGCAGCCGGCCGGCGGCGACGATCTCGACCTCGACGACCGACGCCGTGAGCTGCCCGTACCGGTGATGCAGCTCGATCACGACCTCGTCCAGGCTCTCCGCCCAGGCGGTGAACTCGGGCACCCTGGCCACCGCGAACGACGCCCGCACACTGATCTGAACGGGAGCGGATCCCTCGGCGGCCGTGAGGTAGACGCCCACCGGAGCGGGAAGCCCCGGCCGGGCAGCGACGTGAGTACCCAGCGCGTCATGCGCCGCCCACAGCGAGGTGGTGCTCATTCGGGACCTCTTTCCGGAGAGACGCCATGCAGGACACTCCGGGCCATCAGACGGGCGCCCTCGGCGAGGAGCACGTCCGCAGCGCGTCGAGACGCGATCTCGTCGACCACGCGTGCGAGTGCGGTGACGTCCAGGGCCGTCGGGCCGAGTTGCCATTCCGCCGCGCGGGCCAGCAGCTCGTCGGCCACCTCAGCCTGGGTGGTGCTGGTGTCGTCGCGGTCGGTCATGCCCGCTCACCGTTTTCGGCCAGCAGCGGCGTACAGCGCCACTCCACTTGCTCGACGGTGCGGGTCCGTGTGACCGTCGGCGCCGCGGCCACGACCTCGGGGTCTGGCACCTCTTCGGTCACCGTCTCGGTGCCGACCACCACGCGCTCACACACCCGCTCACGCTCGGCATAGACGTACAGGGTGACGGGTCCCCACGTGAGGTTGACGCCGAAGTACTTGCCGTCGGAGTCCTTGGTGATCTGGGCGCCGTGCCGCTTGCCGGCGCGGGCGAACGCGGCCAGGAGTGCCTTGTGGTCGTTCTCGCCGCTGAAGAGAGGACTGATGATGCGTTCCAGGGAATAGCGGAGCCGCTCCGCGAGTGCCGGATTGTCCTCGATCAGGTCGGCGAGTGCGCGCAGGCCCGCGGCCTGCTGTTGGGCAAAGGTCAGTTCAGACATCGGGGTGTCCTTCCGTGGACAGTCGCCGCCACAGCCACACCGCGGCGCAGGGCACGGCGACAGCAACGACGAAGAAGAGGAACAGGGCGAGGAACTGCCCGAGCCGGGACAGTCCCCAGTAGGCGGTCAGAACCGCGTGCGCAGCGATGGCGACCATGCCCAGCGCGACGGCGGCCAGGGCCAGCAGCGTGAGCACGGCCACGGCAAGGTTGATCGCGTCCGCAACGCGCTCGAGCACAACGTCCCAGCGGGGACGGTGCGACCGGGAGGACGTGGTCATCGGCGACACCTCCGTGCCGCCGCCGACGCCTGGTCGGCCCAGCGGCGCAGCGGACCCAGGCCGAGCGTGACTCGCTCGAACCGGGCCACCGGCGGGATCTCAGAGGCGGGGATCTGCAGCACCGACCACACCCGCAGCGACAGCTGTCCGAGCAGGCCGTGGACGTGGACGAACGGCCCGTGGTCCAGGCACCGCAGCTCGATACGGACTTCGTCGAGGCTGCGCGCCCATGCCAGCAGCCCGGCGGGCTCCGGGCGCCCGAGATGCGCGGCGACGTCGTTCTGGCTGGTGGCCAGAGCGAGTTCGGCCAGGTCGGGCAACTCGTGGTCGACCATGTGCCGGCCGAGAGTGACCAGCGCCGGACCCTGGGCGTAGGAGGTGACGGCGGTCATCGCGGGCCACCCCCGTCCGTGGGCCGGCGGACCTCGGTCAACGCGTCCCTCGCCCGGCCGCCCAGCTCGAGGTCGAGGGCGAGGGCTGCCGAGCGCGCCGGAAACTGGATCCACCGACTGGATGAGGCCAGCCGGCATCCGTAGGAGGCGCCGCCGCGGGCCAGGTGGGAGGCCACCTGGGCGGCGTCACGCAGGTGCGTAGTCGGCCAGGCGATCACCACGTCGACCACACCCAGCACCACCAGGTGCTCCTCGTCGATGCCGAACTCGGCGGCCTCCGGGGAGGCGTAGCCATCCGCCGTCAGATGGCAGGTACACGACCAGGCCCACCAGTCGGCGTGCCCGGTGATCGTGACCGTGTGATCCGCCGCGGCCAGCACATCGCGGGCCAACTGCTCAGCCGAGCACGGGTCCCCGCACCGGCGGTGCCGACCGGATTCGTGATCGGCCAGGGCCTGACGCAGCACATAGGAGGCGTTCGGGTCACCGCCGGTCGCGGTGAGATGGTCGATCGCGGCCGCCAACACCCGGTCCGCCGGCGAACGGACGGTTCTGGCCTCGATAGGTTGTGACTGGGTCATGAGAGTCGATTCCTCTCGTGATCAAGGCGGGCCGTATCCGGGGAAGCGGGTGCGGCCCGCCGTCCATCTGTGCGGTGGTGGTGCCCGCACCGGCCGCGGATGAGAGGCCGGCACGGCCGGTGCGGGGGTCTAGGCCGACCGCAGACGCGGTCCGCGCCGGCGGGTCCGCTGCTGGAGTCCGCGGATCCACGCGTCGGCGTCCTGCTGGTGGATCAGCCAGCGGCCGCCGTCACAGCGCTGATGGCCGACCAGCTGGCCGGCGCGCAGCGCCTTCTCGACGGTCTTGGGGTGCATGCGGGCGTAGTCCGCGACCTCGGCAGGGGTCATCCAGGGCGTGGTCATGCGGCACCTGCCCGGGGAGCAGTCGTCGGGAAGTCGCCGCTCGTGAGCGCCTCCACTGGGACCTTCAGTGCCTTGGCGAGGGTGGCCAGGAGGCGAGGACGAGGGCGGCAGATGTTGCGTTCGATCTTGGACAGTTGCGAGGGGTTGACCGGCTGACCGGCCTTGCGGCAGCGCGCAGCCAGATCGCGCAGGGTCAACCCGCTTTGCTCGCGCCGCATGCGGATGGCTCTGCCATCTACAGGGGTGCTAATGCGGCCATGTGCCATGATGCGCAGGCTACCGGTAGTAGGCACAGGTGACAACAGATTGACACAGATTTTGGCTCGGACCTAGGAGGGGTGACCCCTCACGCGGAGGCTCGCGGCGTTGCAAGCTGCGTTAATCTGGAGTAGCTACGCGTAAGTAACGAAGAACGTGCGAACCAAAGCCGGGGACCAAGGGGCGAGTGTTGACCGAGCGGAATCCGCGAGAACGGCTCGCCGACGCGATGGAGCGGCGACGACTCGAGCTGCGGATGCGATGGAAGGACGTCGCAGCAGCGGGTGACATCGCCTACGAGACGTTGCGCGCGATCCGCAAGGGCAAAGGCGACGAGATCCGCGGACTCACGAAGGTGGCAATCGAGACCGCTCTTCGGTGGGCGCCGGGAAGCGTCGACGTGATCTTGTCCGGGGGCGAGCCAACGCCGCTCGAACAGCCGCAGCCTCCGAGCTTCCCAGTGAACGCCGCCGATCCCGTCGAGCGAGACATCTGGGCGATCACGGTGCTACCCGAAGACATTCGGTGGGCCTACATCCAGATGTACCGCCGCCATGTCCGCGACAACCCGGACGAGCATCGTCGTCACGCGTGACTGTCTGCAACGCTTTGGTTACATCTTGCAGCTCTGGGTGACGTGATGTAGCCCACAAGCGCACCCTCCGTTGGGTGATCATCGCCGCCGCTCTTCTGACTCTCACCCTTGCTCTGGTTGCCTTCATCGCCTACGCGCTTCGCGAGTTCCGAAGACTCCACCAGCGGGACCGCCATCTGGCGGAGAGCATGGACCTCGCGTGGGCCCGTCTTGCGGGTCACGAGATGGCGCTGAGGGGTTTCTTCCTGGCACGTGCGCAGGGACATGACGTGGGAGAACACCGCACGGAACGACATCTGTGGTCTGTCCCGGTGGTTATCGTGGCCGCACTCGCCGGCGGTGCGATATGGCTCTGGCGTCGCGTCCTGCAGTACCCGGCAGTCACCGCCGCTGTGGCCGGCGCAGCCGGGCTTGGCACAATCGTTGCCCTCCTGCCCGGCAACCAGCCGGCCACCACTCCTCCCGACGCTCCTCCCCGCACGCCACGCCCCGTGATCACATCCGTCACCAGCACACCCTCGATCTCGACACCGTCCCGCTCCTCGGCCGCGGTCTCGTCTCGACCAACGGAGTCGACGTCGCCCGCGAGTTCGAGTCCTGCGCTTCTCGCACGAACACCGCGCGCCCTTCGACCTACCGCCGTCGGGGCGGGCCCGTCCCCGCGGTCCACTCAGGACGCCGTCGTGGGGTCGAGCTCCGCAGGCACCACCGTTGCCCCGGCGGTCGCCGAATCCGACCGTGACGGCCGCGGCCGGGGTGATGCCAAGCGCCACCGGCTGTGCCGGGATATCCCACCCGGGCTCGGGAATGCCTGCCCGGATCGGGGCCGTGATGACTCTGACGACGACTCCGATGACGATTAGCGCCATCGGAGAGATCTCTATCCGCCACAACGACAGGAGAAAGGATCGGATGGCCAGCGCCGAAAAGATGGGACCCGGGAAGTGGAGAGGCGTCTACCGGGACGCCAACGGAAAGAAATGCCACACCAAGGCGCCGTACTACCGCACGAAGAACGAGGCGCGCAACGCGGCGAACGAGGAGGAGGTGAAGGCCCGCCGGCGAGCGGCACCCCGCAACGGGGCGTTGCCGGCGACGACGACCTGGGACCAGTGGTGGGACCTGCTCAGCACCACGCGCACGTTCGAGGTCACCGACACCGGCCGAGTCGAGGCGAGCATGGTCAAGGCCCACATCCGTCCCCGATGGGCCGGAGTGGCCTTGAACCAGATCAGTCGGCCGAAAGTCCAGGCGTGGATCGACAATTTGGAGTCGCGAAAGCCACCGCTCTCGGCCAATTATATCCGGCGTATTTACACCACGTTCGCGGCGACCATCAATCTCGCGGTCACCGAGGAGATCCTTATTGCCTCGCCCTGCGTGAGAATCACATTACCCCGGGTGCCCAAGCAGCCCAAGCCGTATGCGACGGACGGTCATCTGGCCACGCTCAAAACCCAGCTGCATCAGCGTTTGCAGGACGCGGTGGACTTCGGGTTCGAGACTGGCCTGCGGCCGGGCGAACTCGCCGGCCTCCACGTCCACCGTGTGGACGTGGAGGCCAAGCTGCTGGTCGTCGCTGAGGTCTACGTCGGTGGCCAGCACCTCATCCGGCCCTTCCCGAAGGACAAGGACTCGCGGACGGTGCCGCTGTCGGAGAAGGCGGTGGCGATCGTGCGGCGGTGCCTGGCCAGCCGGACGCTGGACGGAGGATGCGGTATCCCGCACGCCGACGGGCGGCCGTGCTCGAGCGCCCTGGTGTTCCTCGCGCCGCGCGGCGGAGTCATCAGGCCCCGCACGTTTTCCGACCATCTCCGCAGGGCCAGCACCGCCGCCAAGATGCCACGCCGCACGCCCTACACCTTGCGCCGGGGATACGCCACGCGCCTGGCGGAGTCCGGAGTCAACGCGTTCGAAATCGCGCGGGTGATGGGGCACGGCAGCCTGGACCAGTCCCAGGAGTACGTCCAGGAGACACCGGCAGCGCGGGCACGGGTGCTGCGCGCTCTCGGCGATCCACCGACCTTGACTGCGGTGGAAGGAGGCGCGGGGACTGGGACAGACCCTGGGACACACCTCGACTCCCAGACACTCCCCGGGACTCCCTCGCGCACCGAGGAAAACGTGGGATGACCAGCCGGAACACCCCCTCAGACTCCCTGACGTTCCCCGAGGCTCCCAAACCCTGTTTTTCCAGGTCACGTGATAGTGCGTACCGTTGTCGGGTGCGCGTCATCCACCTCGGCTTGCAGGAACGCCGGGCCCTCGGCTCGGCCCCGCCGCCGGCGGTGGCGTACCCGATCACCCGCACCGCCGCTCCCACCCGCCGACGTGCCCGGAGCCATCCCGATGCGTGAGCTGAAGGTCCTGCTCAAGCCCGGCTGGCTGGCGATGACGTTGCTGGTCGTGGCGTTCGCGGTGCTCAGCTTCACCGTCCTCGCCCCCTGGCAGTACCACCGCCACGAGGACAAGAAGGCCCGGGCGGACGCGGTACAGACCGCGCAGGCCACCCCGCCGGCCCCGCTGGACCAGGTCCTGCCCCACGGCCAGGCCCCGGACGGCGGCACCGAGTGGCGGCAGGTCACCGTCACCGGCACCTACCTGCCCGAGGGGGAGACCCTCGCCCGCCTGCGCACCGTCCTCGGCGAGGCCGCCTACGAGGTGCTCACCCCGTTCCGCACCATCGACGGCAGCGTCGTGCTGGTCAACCGCGGCTTCGTGCGCCCGGTGCAGAACAGGGGCCGGGGCAACACGGTTCCCGACTACACCGCCCCACCCACCGGCCAGGTCACCCTCACCGCCTGCCTCCGCCGGGACGAGACGGACACCAGCAACCGGGACGTCCTCACCGAGGGCGGCCACCGGCAGGTGTACGCGATCAGCTCCGCCACGGTCGGCAAGGCCGTGAACCTCGACATTCGTCCCGGCTACCTGGAACTCGTGGCCGACCAGCCCGGTGTGCTGGGCGTGCTCCCGCTGCCCGATCTCGGGCTCGGCCCGCACCTGGCGTACTCACTGCAGTGGGTGGCGTTCGGCGTGATGGCCCTGCTCGGCCTGGGTTACTACGCGTACCGGGAGGTGCGGCCGGCTCGGCCGAAAGTGTCTGTGCATGCCGCCCTGGCCGAGGACGAACCGTACGAAGTGCAACCACGCCGTGGTGAGCAAGTCTTTGACCGCGGTGGTGACCAGGTCTCACGACGAGCGGATCCGACGACCAGCACGACCAGCACGTCTGACCCCGCACACGGGCTCTGACCGCCCCCGTTGCACGCGGCGAGCGTTCACCTGGAAGTCGCCGCAAAAAGAGGCGGTCGCAGAACACGGCAGAACAGGGATGATCCGGGCCTGGGGCCATCGATCCTTGAAACGCTCCGCCGGCCCTGGGGCACCCCAACGGCGGCCCGTTCCCACGCGGGGGCCGCTCGCACTCACCGCCGACGTCGAAGCCCCAACACCAACGCCGTCGTGGTCGACACCGCCGCCGCCACCGAGCCCACCACCCGGGACAGCTCCACCGCACGGGTCACGTGCCCGGAGTCGGGGGATCGGCCCTCCCCGAGGATGGGCCGCTCCTCCACGGCGTGCCCGTAGGCGGTGCGCCCACCGAGCCGCACCTCCAGCGCGCCCGCGAACGCCGCCTCCACCTGGCCGGCGTTCGGGCTCGGATGCGCCGCGGCGTCCCGCCGCCACACCCGCCAGGCACCCGCCGCCGAACCACCCACCACCGGCGCGGACACCGCGGTGAGCGCGGCCGCCAGCCGGGACGGCAGCAGGTTGGCCAGGTCATCCAACCGAGCCGCCGCCCATCCGAACCGCCGGTACCGCGGCGATCGATGCCCCACCATCGCGTCCAGGGTGTTGATCGCCCGATAGCCCACCAAACCAGGCACACCCGCGACCGCACCCCAGAACAGCGGCGCCACCACCGCATCGGAGGTGTTCTCCGCGACCGACTCCACGGTGGCCCGCGCAAGACCCCGGCCGTCCAGCGAGTTCGGCTCCCGCCCACACAGGTGCGGCAGCCGCAACCGCGCGTCGGCGACCCGCCCGGAGTCCAGCGCCTCGCCCATCGCCGCGCCCTCCTGCGCCAGCGAGGCCCCACCCAGCACGGACCACGTCGCGGCGGCCGTGGCCGCAGCCTGCAACACCGGGCTGCGCCGCGTCAGCCGCTCAACGGCGGTGCCGAGCAACACCGTCCCACCAGCCAACAACGCCGTGTACACAACCCCGGATGCCTTGTGGTCGCGGTAAAGCGCCTTCTCCACCGCGGTCGCCGCCCGTCCGAACGCCGCGACCGGGTGCCCCCGGCGCGGGTCCCCGAACGCCGCGTCCGCGGCGACCCCGAGCAGCAGACCAACAGCGCGCCCCGCGCTCCCGGCCCCACCCCGCGAGCGACCCACCGGACCCCCTAGACGCTCCACCGGCCACCCGGCCGGGTTCCCCTGAACGTGTTGCGGGTGGCGACGTTAGCGCCCGCCGCCTGCGCGTCCACGAGCGGGCGGCCGGTTAGGGTTGCCGCCCGTGAGGGAGGACCAGGGGGAGCTGACCGCGGCCGTCCCCGACGGCGAGCGCCGGTTGCAGCTGTACGCGTACCTGCAGGCACGTGAGCACCAGCGCACCTACCTGGAGATCATGCGGCTGTTCGCCTCCACGCTGCTGGCCGACCTGTCCGCCGGCGAGGTGGCCGGCGCGCTGGCCGGCGCCGAGCGGGCCGGCCGCGTCGAGCCCGGCGAGTCGCGGATCGAGTCGGTGATTCCCCGGCTCCGCCAGCTCGTCGAGTGGGGGAACCTGGTGCACGGCCGCCGGGAGACGGTCGCCGCCAGCATCGCCGAGTTCCAGCACGGCAGCGCCCGTTACCAGGTCAGCAAGCTCGCGGTCCGGGTGCAGCGGGACGTCGACGAGCTGCTGCGGGTGCCCGAGGGCGCCCGCGAGGTGTCCCGCGAGCTGCTGCCCGCCATCGAGCGCGGCCTCCGCGAACTCACCAGGACCTTCCAGGTAGCCACCGGTGACGACCCGCGAGCCGCCCGACACGCGACCGAGTTGCTGTCCGAACAGGTCACCACCCTGTTCCTGCAGCACGCCGAACTGGCCGCCACCGTGCGGGACTTCTACGCCTACCTCGGGCACGTGCTCGCCCGGCACCACCTCGCGCCGGACGAGATCTCCGGCTTCCGGGACCTGCTCGTCGACTACATCCAGAAGGTCGTCGAGGACGTGCTGCGGCACACCCCGGCGATCGCCGACACCCTGGCCGGCCTCACCGGCCGCCGTGGCGAGCTGCTCACGCTGCTCGGCCCCGCCGAACGGTTGGGCGAGGACGTGGAGCGCTCCCGTGGCCGCACCGAGGACGACTGGCGGGAACTGACCGACTGGTTCGTGGACCGGCCCGGCCGGCCCAGCCAGGTCACCGCGCTGCGCGAGGCCACCGCCCGCGCCATCGGCTCGCTGCTGGCCAGCGTGAAGCGGGCGACCACCGGCGCTGGCCTGCTACCCGGCCGCCGCGCGGAGCTGCTGAAGCTCGCCAGGTGGTTCGACGAGGCCGGCCCGGACGGCGCGCACGCCCTCTACGCCGCCGCGTTCGGGCTGCACTCGGCGCGGCACCTGATGCCCGCCCCGGACCACGACGCCGACGACGAGCACACTCCGTGGCGGGACGGCCCGGTCCTCGACGTGTCGGTGAGCGTGCGCAGTCGCGGCGACCGTGGCGCACGCGGCCGCACCTCGCGCATCGTCGACGACCCCATGACCGAGCAGGCCCTGCTCGCCGAGGCCCGCGAGGTTGACGCGCAACGCACCGCCGCCGTGCGGGAGCTGGCCTCTGCCGCCCCTCGCCTGGGCGAGGCGCGGCTGTCCTCGGCCGCGTTGAGCGTGCTGTGCGATCTGCTCACCCTCGCGATGGCGCAACGAGAGCGTGCCGACGACACCGGCTCGGCCGCCGACCCGGTGCGCGGCCTGCGCCTCCGGTTGCGCCCCGAAGAAGGCCGCACGACCCGGATCAGCACCGCCGGCGGCGTGCTCACGTTGCACGACACCGCGATCGAGCTCGGGGCGGAGGGGAAGACCGAATGAGTGCCCACCCCGCCCTGCGTGTCCTGGACCGGCTGTCGGAGATCGACGCCGCGAACGTGGTGCGCTGCGCCCGCGTCCTGCTGCGCCGCCCGCTGGTGCGCGCCGGCGGCCCCGACGGCGACCTGCTGCCGCTGATGTACCGGCACCGCGAGCAGCTCCAGGAACTTTTCGTGGTCACCCTCGGATACCGCCTCGTGGTGGAACGCCGGTTCGCCCGCCTCTACAAGCTCGGCCCGGGCGACGACCCGACCCGCGGCGAACCCACCCTCACCCCACGCGGCTACGCCTACCTGGCGCTCACCCTGGCCGCACTCACCGGCGTCGGCCGGCAGGTGCTGCTCTCCCGCCTCGTCGCGGACGTCCGTGCCGCCGCGGTCGAGGCCGGCGTCACCGTCATCGACGACCAGCAGGACCGGCGCGCCCTCACCGCCGCGCTGCGGCACCTGCTCGCCCTCGGCGTGATCAGCGAGACCGAGGGAACGGTCGGCCCGTGGAGCGGTGACGCCCCCGTCGAAGCACTGATCACCATCGACACCGACCTGCTCGGCCTGCTGCTCTCCGGCCCGCTGTCCGAGTCGGGCGACCCGGCGGAGCTGATCGAGCTGGCCGCCCGCCGCCAGCAACACCCGGTGCGGCGCCGGCTCGTCGAGGACCCCGTGGTGCTCTACGCCGACCTCACCGGGGAACAGGCCGCGTGGTTGCGCAAGCACCACCGCCGGGAGTCGGTGTTGCTGGAACGGTGCTTCGGCCTGGTCACCGAGACCCGCCTGGAGGGCGTGGTCGCCACCGACCCGGAGGAGTACCTGACGGACCTGTCCCTCCCCGGCCCCGGTACGGTCGCCCGCATCGCCCTGCTCGCGCTGCGCGAGCTGCGGGAGCGCGACCCGCTGCCCGACGGCCGGCACGAGGTTCGGTTCGCCGAGGTGCGCGAGCAGGTGGCCGCGTTGGTCTCCGACTACCCGGCGGCCTGGTCCCGACAGGCCACCGAGGATCTGCACGCCCTCACCGAGGACGTCCTGGAGCTGTTGGTGCGCGTCGGCCTGGCCCGCCGCGACCCCGACACCGACGACCGGTGGCTGCTCAGCCCGGCGGTGCACCGCTGGTGGCCGGAGCCGGACGACACCCCGGGGCGGTCGTCGACCGAGTCGGCCGAACCCGAACCCCAGCCGGCGGGTTGGTCGCTGTTCGACTAGCCGAGCTGCTAGTCAGGACATGGCTCCCGGCCCGCCGGGCCGGCCGGGCGTGGGTGGAGCCACGAGCAAGGAACGGAGAGACAGTTGAGCCCAGACCGCTGGCGGCTGCACCGGGGTGGCATCGTCAACATCTGGCAGTACGCCGAACAGGTCTTCGACTTCTCCGGCGGCCGCGGGATCTTCCAGGGCACCAACGGCTCGGGCAAGTCCCGGACGCTGGAGCTGCTGCTCCCGCTCTGCCTGGACGGCGACCTGCGGCAGCTCGGCTCCAAGGGCTTCGACACGGTCAGCATCCGCCGGCTGATGTTGGACGACTACGACGGCGGCCCGAACCGCATCGGCTACGGCTGGGTGGAGCTGCGGCGCACTGGCGCCGAAGGCACGCCCGAGTACCTGACCTGCGGTGTCGGGGTGAAGGCGTCGAAGACCTCGCAGCAGGTCACCGACTCCTGGCGGTTCATCACCCCGACCCGCGTCGGCTACGGCCTCAAGCTCGCCGGCCCGGACCGTGTCCCGCTCGGCCCCGCCCAGCTGAAGGAGGCGATCGGCGCCGACTGCGTGCTCGACGACGCCCCGTTCCGCGCCAAGATCGCCGAGGCCGTCTACGGCATCCCCGCCGCCCGCTACACCGACCTGCTCCACCTGCAGCGCACGCTGCGCAACCCGGACGTCGGCCTGAAGGTCCTGGAGGGCCAGCTCGAGCAGATCCTCACCGACGCGCTGCCGCCGCTGGACGCCAGCCTGGTCGAGCAGCTGGCGACCTCGTTCGAGGACCTGGAGTCGATCCGCACCAACATCGCCCGCCTCACCACGGCCGACACCGCGCTGAGCGCCTTCCTGTCCACCTACCAGGGCTACGCGCTGGCGCAGCTGCGCACGGCCGGCGACCGGGTGGCCGGTGCCCGGGAGAACCTGCGCACGCTGCGCGCCGAAGTGGCGAAGCTGGCCGACCGCCTCGAAATCACCCAGCGGCAACGCACCGAGGCCGACGCCGAGGTCACCACCATGGAGGAGACCGAGCGCCAACTGGAGACGCGGATCGACGCGCTGAAGGCGTTGCCCGCCTATCAGGGCCTGCGCAACCTCCAGGACCGCGAGCAGCTGGTCGCCCGCGCCCGGGCGGCCGCGGAGTCCGCGCTGGAAACCGCCAGCCGGCAACGCGCCACCGAGGACCGTTCGGTGGACGCCGTGCTCACCGTGCTGCGGCGCCTCGACCAGGACGTGCGGGCCGCCACCGAGCTGTCGGCCCGTGGCCGGGATCAGCTCGCCGCGGCCGGGCTCGACGGCGCCGGCTGCCCGGCGCCCCCGGTGCTGCCGCCGGCCGAGGCGGTCGTGGTCACCGACAGCGTGCGCGCCAAGCCGGACCCGGACGCCGAGCCGCTGCCGATCGAGCGTCGCTCGCTGCCACCGGTCGACGGCGAGGCCCTGCTCGCCGAGCTGCGCGCCGCCGCGGACAGCGCCGGGGAGCTGGTGTCGGGCACGCGGCGCCGGTCCGCCCTCACCGAGACGCTGTGCCACCGCGCCACCGACCTGGACCGGCAGCGGGACCGGGTCGACGAGCTGCACCGCACCGCGCGCGAGGCGCAGATCGCGGCCACCGACGCTGCGGGCCGGCGCAACGAGGCCGACCAGCGGCTCGCCGACGCCGCCGAGCTGTGGTTGGAGCAGTGCCGCCAGTGGACGGGCGAGACCTGCTCGCAGGGTCGAGCCATCGACGCGGCTGGGCCGCTGGCCGAGCTGGCGGACGCCGAGCGCCCGGCCGTCCCCGCCGTGACGGACCTGGTCGGCTCCCGCACTGCCGCCCGGCAGGCACGGGAGGCCGTGCGGCAGTGGGCTGCCCCGCACCTGCGGACCGCCGCCCGCAAGGTGCACGCCGCCGAGCAGGACGTCGCCTCCGCCCGTACCGCCATCAGCGAGCGTGAGCGGGAGCTGACGGCGCTGCGGGGCGGGGTGCAGACGGAGCCCGACCGACCCCCGTTCGCCACTGCCGGGCGGGACCCGGCGGCCGGCGCGGCCTTCTACCGGCTGGTCGACTTCGCCGACGGTGCCACCGACGAGCAGCGGGCCGGCCTGGAGGCCGCCCTCCAGGCCAGCGGCCTGCTCACCGCCTGGGTGACCGCCGACGGTCGCGTGGCCGACCCGGCACCGGCCGACCTGCTGGCCACCCCGGCCGGGGTGGCCGGTGGGGCGAGCCTGGCCGATGTGCTGGTCCCCGCACCCGAGCCGGGCTGCCCCGTGCCGGCGGACCTCGTGCGCCAGGTCCTGGCTGCCGTGGCGCTCCTCGACGACCCGGCCGGAGAGTCGGCGCCGGCCGGGCTGGCCGTCTCCACCAGCGGGCGGTGGCGGGCCGGCGTGCTCGCCGGGACGTGGCGCAAGGACGCCGCCGAGTACGTGGGCGCCGGTGCCCGCGAGGCCGCCCGCCAGCGCCGCATCGCCCTGCTGGAGGACGAGCTGGAGCGGCTGCGTGGCGAGCTGGCCCGCGCCCAGCAGGACCTGGAGGAGGCCAGGGCCGGCCACGGCGCCTGGCAGGGTCACCTCGACGCGTTCCCCGACGACGGCGACCTCATCGCGGCGCACGCGACACTGGCCACCGCCCGGGACGCGGCCGCCGAGGCCGAGCGGCGGTCCGCCCACCTGCGCGAGCAGCACCACGAAGCCGAGGAACGATGGCAGGCCGCCCGCGCCGAACTGCACCGCGACGCCACCGAAGCGGGGCTGACCGCCGAGACCGGCGAGCTGGAGCGTGCCCACCGCGCCGCCGAGCAGGCCAGGGCCACCGTCGAGGAGCTCCGGCAGACCCTCGACGAGCGGTGTGCGCGCACCGTCGGCGACCTCACCGACGCCGTGCACCACCACCAGGCCGCGTTGACCGACCGCACCGAGGCCGAGGCGGCAGCGGACACGGCATGCACCGAGTACGCCGACCAGGCCGCGGCGTTGTCCGAGCTGACCGGCGCGATCGGCGGCGAGGCACAGCAGGTGGCCGACCAGCTCGCCGTGCTCGAGGAACAGCGGCGGGAACTGCGGCATGCCCTGCCCGGTGCCCGGGAACGCGTGGCCGCACTGCGGGAACAGGCCACGAGGGCCGAGACCCTGC
Source organism: Longimycelium tulufanense (assembly GCF_014645795.1). Lineage (GTDB taxonomy): Bacteria > Actinomycetota > Actinomycetes > Mycobacteriales > Pseudonocardiaceae > Longimycelium > Longimycelium tulufanense. The sequence continues at coordinate 87,580 of NZ_BMMK01000018.1, forward strand.
TGGAGACCAAGCGGGCACAGCTCGGTGGTCGCGAGGAGGAGGTCGGACGGGTCTCCGCGGCCTTCCGGGACGCGTTGGCCACGCCCGGCCTGTGGGTGGCGGCGGTCGGCGTGCCCGAGGACGAGGAAACACCCGCCGGACCACCGACCGACGACCTCGACGCCACGCTCGCGGAACTGGAAGCGGCCCCGGAGCGCCGCGCGTTCTCCGAAGGCGCGGTCATCACCAAGCTGCAGGCCCTGCAGACCGCCCTGGCCGGCACCCATGACATCACCGCCGAGACCCACGCCGGGGTGCTCACGGTGACGGTCACCGGCGAGGACGGGCCACGCCCGGTCGCCGAGGCCGCGCACCGGGTCGCCACCAGGCTGGCCGAGCAACGCGGCTACCTCGGTGAGCGCTACCAGGACATCTTCGCGACCTACCTGATCCGCGATCTGGCCGAACGGCTGCGTGGCCAGATCGCGGTGGCCGAGGACCTGTGCCGGCGGATGAACGACGTGCTGGAGCGGGCCCGCTCCAGCCAAGGCGTGCACGTCCAGCTGGAGTGGCGGCCCTCGGCGGCCCTGGACGAGGGCACCCGGCAGGCGCTGGACCTGGTGCGCATGCCGTTCGCCGAGCGCACCGCCGAACAGGACGACGCGCTGCGGCGGGTGTTCACCGAGCGGATCGAGGCCGAGCGCGACGCCCACTCCACCGGCTACGCCGAGATCCTGGCCCGGGCGCTGGACTACCGGTCCTGGTACTCGTTCACGGTCCGGGTACGCGACACCGGGCCGGACGGCAAGCCCCGGGCGCGGCGGCTGCGTCAGCTCTCCTCCGGCGAGACCCGCCTGGTCTCCTACGTGACCCTGTTCGCGGCGGCGGCGTCCTTCTACGACGCCGTGGGCGTGGCGCCAGCGGAGTCCGAGGAGGCGGCCAGCCGTGCCGGTGCGGCCGGCCCGCTCCGGCTGGTGTTGCTCGACGAGGCGTTCGAGCGGCTGGACGACCCGACGATCGCCCGGCTGCTCGGCCTACTGGTCGACCTGGACATGGACTGGATCATCACCTGGCCCAGCGGCTGGGGCGTCTCGCCGAAGATCCCGCGCATGCACATCTACGACGTGCTGCGGCCCAGGACCGGCGCCGGAATCGCCTGCACCCACACCACCTGGGACGGTGCCGCCCTGGAACGGGCGGACTGAGCCGCCGTGGCCAGCGGGACCGCTCCCGACCCCGACCGGCCGGAGTTGGCCGAGCTGTGGCGGCTGGCCCGACAGGCCGTCGAGAGTGAACGCTCGGCATTCCGCCTGGAGGTGCCCGACGCCGCGACCGCGGAGGCCCTTGGCGCCGTCCTGGGCCGCCCGCTGCGCCATCCGGGCCGGGTCTCGCTGTCGTTGCGGGTGCTCCGCGACCGGCTCGCCCGGTTCGACCTTGACCTGGACCGGGTCCTGCGGTCGGTGCCGGGCGGCGCGGTGGCCGGGGCGGCCGGCCAGGACGAGGGGCGGCGCTTCGTCGAGCAGGTGCTCTCCGCCGCGCTGGCGGGGGAGGGGTTCGTCGGGGTGCCGTGGGCGGCGGCCTGGATCGACACCGTCGCCCGGGACGGCCGCGTCGTGCCGGCGCTGTTCCCCGCCCTGGCACGGCGGGCCGCCGCCATCCTGGCGGCTCTTCACCTCGAGCCCGGTTCCCCGCCCGGGCGCATGCTCGACCGCGCGGAGCTGGCCGCATCGGTGGCCGGCAGTGCCCACGCACTCGACGGTGACCAGCTCCTCGCCCGCCTGGTGCTGCAGGCAGCGGCGCTCGCGCACGGCTGCCCGTTCCCGCGATCGGATGCCGAGCGGGCGGCCCTGTGGCGGCGCTGTGGGGCGCGGGGGTCGACGCCCTGACGTCCCTCGTCGGGAGGTCGACAGGTCTGCCACGAACGGCGACCTGCGTGCCATCCCCGCGCACGCCCTGGTTCCATAACCTACTTTGAAGTAGGTTATGCCCGTCGCCGCAGGAACCCGGACAGAACCGCATTGAGGGAGGCCCGATGCGCGTCGTGCCGCGACGGCTCTTCGGTCGGCTTACCGCCCTGCTTTCCGCCCTGTTGATCGCCGGACTGGTGGGCGCGGCGCCGGCGAGCGCCGACCCGGCGCCGACCAGCCTGCTGACCCCGCCGGGCGCGAACGACTGGTCGTGCAAGCCTAGCGCCGAGCACCCCTACCCGGTGGTGCTCCTGCACGCCACGTTCCTGAACAGCTCGAGCTGGTCCGCCCTGGCTCCCACGCTCGCGCAGGAGGGCTACTGCGTCTACGCGCTCAACTACGGGGGCTCGTTCGTCGGCGGGGACCTCATCGGAGGACTGGGCCCGATGGCGAAGTCCGCCGAGCAGATCTCCGCATTCGTCGACCGGGTTCGGACGGCGACCAGCAGCGAGAAGGTCGACATCGTCGGACACTCCCAGGGCGGCATGCTGCCCCGGTACTACATGAAGTTCCTGGGCGGGGCGGACAAGGTGCACTCGCTGGTCGGGGTGGCCCCGGACAACCACGGCACCACCTGGGGCGCGATCGGCTGGCTGATCAGGTTCTTCCCACCGGCGACGAACCTCGTGTGCACGTCGTGCACCGAGCAGCTCCGCGACTCCGACTTCATCAAGAAGCTCAACGAGGGCGGGGAAACTCTGCCGGGGGTGCACTACACCGTCATCGCGACCAAGTACGACGAGTTCGCCACCCCGTACACCACGGCCTTCCTGGACGGCCCGGACGTCAAGAACATCACCATCCAGGACGTGTGCCCGAACAACCGGGTGGAGCACCTGGGACTACCGGCCGACCCGGACGCCGTCCACCTGGTGCTCAACGCACTCGACCCGGAGCACGCAACCCCCGTGCGCTGCTCCTGACGACCTCACCACTACTGACATGACCACTGCTGACATGCCTGCCGGCTGGGCGGGTCCGGGCCGGACCCGCCCAGCCGGCACTCTTCCCCTTCCGAAACGGGCGAGCCGTTGTCCGTGACAGTGGATGTGGTCTCCGCGCCCGTGACGTCGAGGGCACGCCCGATCGCGCTAGCCCTGCCGGCAGTCCGCCAGCTTCTTGCGTGCCTCGTCGACGGCCTTGCCGGCCTCGGTGGCCTTGGCGTTGGCGTTGTCGAGGTCCTCCTTGGCCTGCGTGCGGCTGGCGATGGCCTGCGTGGCGTCGGCCAGCAACCGGGCGACCTCGGCGCTCTCCGCCGCCGAATGACCACTGTTGGCGGCGGCATCGTCGGCCGTCTTGTTGGCCGCGTCGGCGGCCTTCCCGGCGTCGGCCAACCTGCCCTCGGCCGCCTTGACCACGGTCTCGGCCGCGCTCCTGGTCCGTTCCGCGGCTGTGACCGCCTTCTCCTGTTCGGTGCATGACGCGGCGCGGGAGCCGGAGTCGGAACCGTCGCAGGCGGCGACGAACGTGGCGGTCACGAGAGCGATCGCGGTCAATGCCGCCCTCATCGTCATGCGTGCCACTCTGTTGGTCCTCATGGTGATTGCCGTCCCCCTTGCCCAGGGCGTTCCGGTCGCGCCTCGACGAATCCGTCCACACAGGACACAGCCGCTGCGGCGGCCACACCCGTCTCGCTTGATCGGCGTGCCAAGGGCAGAGTTACCGAAATATGGGATGAGCCACAGAAGGGCGGATAGCGGGCCCGGTCGGACACGCGCCGGGGCGAGGTGTCCCTGCGACTCCCGCCGGGTCCGGCGGCGCCGCGATTCCCGCCGGGACCTAGACTCGGCGCGATGACCAGCGGGGATCACCAGGACGACGACGGGCGGCGGTTGCTCCGCCACCACGGCGACGTGGACACCGCACCCGGGCTGGTCGACTTCGCGGTCAACGTGCGGCGGGACCGCCCACCCACCTGGCTCCGCGACCGGCTCGCCGCCGCCCTCGACCGGCTCGGCTCCTACCCAGGTGCGGCCGACGACCTCGCAGCCCGCGCCGCAGTGGCGCAGCGACACGATCGGCACCCCGACGAGGTGCTGGTGCTCAACGGTGGCGCCGAGGGCTTCGCCCTGCTGCCCACGCTGCAACCCCGGCACGCCGCCCTCATCCATCCGTCCTTCACCGAGCCGGACGTGGTGCTCACCGACGCGGGCGTGCCCCTCACCCGCGTGCTTCTCGATCCCGCCGAGGACTACGCGCTCCGCCCGGAGCTGGTCCCCGACGACGCCGACCTGGTGGTACTGGGCAACCCCACCAACCCCACCTCGGTCCTCCACCCGGCGCAGGCGGTGTGCCGGCTGGCTCGCCGGGGTCGCGTTCTCGTCGTCGACGAGGCGTTCGCCGACGCGGTCCCGGGCGAACCCGCATCGCTCGCGGGCGACCGGACCACTCCCGGGCTTCTCGTCCTGCGCAGCCTCACCAAGACCTGGGCGCTGCCCGGCCTCCGCGCCGGCTACGCACTCGCGGCACCTGAGCTGCTCAACCGCCTCGCCGCTGGCCGGCCGCACTGGCCGGTGGGCACCCTGGTGTTGGAGGCGGTGCGAGCCTGCTGCGAACCGCACGCACTCGCCGAAGCAGAGACCGCCGCCCGACAAACGGCACGGCACCGCGCCGACCTGGCCGCCGCGCTCGCCGCTCTGCCGGGCGTCCAGGTGCGGCAACCGGCCGCCGCCCCCTTCCTTCTCCTGCGGGTGCCGGACGGACCCCGGGTGCGGGCCGGGCTCCGCGCCCGGGGCATCGCGGTGCGCCGCGCCGACACCTTCCCCGGCCTGGATCCCGACCACACCCGCGTCGCGGTGCGGACCCCCGAGCAGAACGCCCTGCTGGTCGCCGCACTGCGCGCCGAACTGACCATGGAGGTTTCCGCTTGAGCCCGACCGTCGCCGACGTCGTCGCGGTCCTGGAGGCCGCCTACCCGCCCGCGCTCGCCGAGCCGTGGGATGCGGTCGGCCTCGTCTGCGGCGACCCCGACGAGCCGGTGCGGCGGGTGCTCGTCTGCGTCGACCCGGTCGAGGTCGCCATCGACGAGGCGATCGAACGAGAGGCACAGCTCCTCGTCGCCCACCACCCGCTGATGTTGCGCGGCGTCAACGCCGTTCCCGCCAACAGCGCCAAAGGACGGGCGGTGCACCGCCTGATCCGTTCCGGGGCCGCCTTGTTCTGCGCGCACACCAACGCCGACTCGGCCGACCCGGGAGTCTCCGACGCCTTCGCCGAGGCACTCGGGCTCACCATCACCGGACCCTTGGATCCCAAGCCCGCCGAGCCGAAGGACGCGCTGAGCGTCACGGTGCCGGTGGGTGATGTCCAACGTCTGCTCGACGCGCTCGCCGAGGCAGGCGCCGGACGCATGGGCCGGTACGCCGACGCCGCGTGGTTCACCGACGGCACCGGCCAGTACCGGCCGCTCGACGGCGCGACGCCCACCCTCGGCACCGTCGGTGAGCTGCACCGGGAGCCGGAGACCCGGATCGAGACCGCATTCCCGCGGCATCGCCGACCCGCCGTGCTCGCCGCGCTGCACGCCACCCATCCGTACGAGTCCCCGGCCTACGACTTGCACGAGTTGGTCGCCGAGCCGTCGACCCGCGGCCTCGGCCGGATCGGGGAACTACCCGAAGCCGAGCCACTCGGGGACTTCGCCCAGCGTGTCGCCGACGCCCTGCCCACCACGGCGTGGGGTGTGCGCGCGGCCGGTGATCCGGACCGCCCGGTGCGCACGGTCGCGGTGTGCGGCGGCGCCGGCGACTCGTACCTGGACCGCGCCACCCGTGCCGGAGTGGACGCCTATGTCACCGCCGACCTGCGGCACCACCCGGCCGGCGAGCACCTGGCCCGCGGTGACGTGCCCGGCGTGACGGTGCCGGCCCTGGTCGACGTGGCGCACTGGGCCAGCGAGTGGCCCTGGTGCCACCAGGCGGCCGACGTCATCCGCACCGGTCTCGGCGGTACGGTCGAGGTTCTCGTCTCCACCCGCCGCACCGACCCGTGGACGGTCGGGGCGACACCCAGCCCGAGCCGGAGGAACCCCGCGTGAAAGCAGAACCCGCCGCCCAGCGACGGCTGCTCGACCTCGCCACGATCGACACCGAGCTGACCCGCGTCGCGCACCGCCGCCGCACGCTGCCCGAGCTCGCCGAGATCGTCGAGGTGGAGAAGGGCCTGCAGGCCCGGCGGGACGCCGTGGTCAAGGTCGAGACCACCCTGGGCGACCTGGACCGGGACACCCGCCGGCTGGAGACCGAGATCGAGCAGGTGCGTGCCCGCGAGGAGCGGGACCGCAAGCTGCTCGACGCCGGCACCGTGGGCGCCAAACAGACCGTGGACCTGCAGCACGAGCTGACCAGCCTGGCCCGCCGCCGCGGCGTCCTGGAGGACGAGCTGCTGGAGGTCATGGAGCGGCACGAGGCCGTCGAGATGGACGTCGCGTACGCCCGCGGGCAGCTGGCCGAGGCCGAGCAGAAGCTCGCCGAGGCGCAGGGCCGCCGCGACGCCGTCCTGGCCGACCTGGACGTGGTCGAGACCCGGCGCAGCGACGAGCGCAAGAGACTGGCCAGCGAGCTGCCCGGCGAGCTGGTGAGTCTCTACGAGCGGATCCGTGCCAACAAGGGTGCCGGTGCGGCGCTGCTGCGGGCCCGGCGGTGCGAGGCTTGCCGGCTGGAGCTGGACCGGATCGCCATCGCCGAGCTGCGCCAGGCGCTGTCCGACGACGTGGTGCGCTGCCCGGAGTGCGGCGTCATCCTGGTGCGCACCGGGGAGTCGGGCCTGTGAGGGCACTGGTCGAGTGCGACGGCGGCGCCCGGGGCAACCCCGGCCCGGCCGGGTACGGCGCGGTGGTGCGGGATGCGGACACCGGCGAGGTACTCGCCGAGCGGTCCGGCGGTCTCGGCGTGACCACCAACAACGTCGCCGAGTACGAGGGCCTGCTCGCCGGGCTGCGCGCCGCTGTGGAGCTGGGCGCCACCGACGTCGAGGTCCGGATGGACTCCAAGCTCATCGTCGAGCAGATGAGCGGGCGCTGGAAGGTCAAGCAGCCGCACCTCAAGCCGCTCGCCCTGGAGGCGAGCCGGCTGGCCCGCGGCCTCACCCGCGTCCGCTACACCTGGGTGCCGCGGGCCCGCAACGCCCACGCCGACCGGCTGGCCAACGAGGCGATGGACACCCAGGCCGGCAAGACCGTCACCCGGGGGGAGGAGGACCCGCCCGCGCCCGAGCGTCCGGCGCCGGCCCGCGGGGAGCACGATCGCCCAGAGCAGACGGGACCGCCCGCGGGCTGGACCGGCGCCGTCGGCGAGCCCACCCGCTTCTTCCTGCTCCGGCACGGCCAGACCGCGATGTCGGTGGAGCGCCGCTACTCGGGTCGGGGCGAGGTGCCGCTCACCGCGATCGGGGAGCAGCAGGCCACCGCGGCCGCGAAGCGGCTGGCGGGGGTGGACGGCATCACGGCCGTGGTCAGCTCGCCGCTCGGGCGCGCCAGGCAGACCGCGCAGGCCGTGGCCGACGCGATCGGCGTCGAGATGGTGGTGCACCAGGGCTTGGTGGAAACCGACTTCGGCGCGTGGGAGGGGCTGACCTTCGCCGAGGCGGCGGCCCGCGACCCGGAGGTGCACCGGCGGTGGCTCGGTGACCCGTCCGTTCCGCCCCCGGGCGGGGAGAGCTTCGACCAGGTCCACCGGCGGGTGCGGCGTGCCAGGGATGACCTGATCACTCGGTACGGCGGCACGGGCGTGGTGGTGGTCAGCCACGTGACGCCGATCAAGTGCCTGCTGCGCATGGCTCTGGACGTGGGGCCCTCGCTGCTGTTCCGGCTACACCTGGACCTGGCCTCGCTGTCCGTGGCCGAGTTCTACCCGGACGGCAACGCCTCGGTGCGCTTGGTCAACGACACCTCGTACCTGCGCTGACGGCACCGTGGCGTGATCGAGCCCTGCCGGGCGCGGTCCGTGTGCCGCGGGCTCCGGGGATCTGCGGCGCTCCCGGTGGGAGCCGGGGTTCCCAGTACGGCCAGGACGTACGATGGACGACAGCGGACGAGCTGACCGGGCGGCCGCGTCGGCACGCTCTGGCGTGTCGCCGAGGAAAGTCCGGACTCCACAGGGCAGGGTGGTTGTTAACGGCAACCCGGGGCGACCCGCGGGACAGTGCCACAGAAAGCAGACCGCCCGGCGATGCGTCGGGTAAGGGTGAAAGGGTGGTGTAAGAGACCACCAGTATCCCGGGTGACCGGGATGGCTCGGTAAACCCCACCCGGAGCAAGGCCAAAAGGGCGCCGCGTGCGGTGCCTGCGCAGGCGATCGAGGGTGGCCCGCCCGATGCCTGCGGGTAGGCCGCTCGAGCCTGCCGGCGACGGCAGGCCTAGATGGATGGCCGCCGAACGGGGCTCCGCAAGGACCCCGGGAACAGGATCCGGCTTACAGGTCAGCTCGTCCGCAGCCTCCCGGATCCCCGGTGCGGTCACGGTGTGGTCGGTCCCACCGGGTCCGCCAGTCGTGCCGACAGCGCGCGGCCCTGGGTTGCACGGCGTCGCCGTCCTGCGGCCGGAGTGGAGACTGCATGCTCCCACCCCTCTTACGTGGGACAGCGAAGGCAACGAGGCTTTCTGACTGCCGGAATTTCCGTGGACCGGCGGAACCTGGTATTGCACGGTGAAGCCGAGGGCGAAAACAACGGTGTCCGGACGCCGTCATGCCCCCGGCTGTCCGCCGTCCCCCCACCAAGAAAGCTCTGGCTCTGTGAAGGTGGGGGAGTCGGTGAGTACGAGGAGTGGAAGCGCTGCGATTCTGCCCGGACAGGTCGTAGAAGATCGGTACCGAATCGGCGAGCTGATAGGTGCCGGTGGCATGGCGGACGTGTTTTGTGCCGCGGACAGCCGGCTCGCACGCGAGGTTGCGGTCAAGGTTTTCCGGCCGGGAGCTGACGAGAAGGACCGTCAGCGGTTCCACCACGAGGCCGCCCTGCTCGCGGGACTGGACCACCCCGGACTCGTCCCGGTCTTTGATGCGGGCACCACCGGGAACGGAACCCCGTACCTGGTGATGCCACTGCTGTGCGGAGGCTCGCTCCGCGACGAGATCAATCGGGGCCCACTCGATCCGCGGTGGGTCGCCAACGTGGGTGCCGATCTGGCCGACGCCCTGGCCCATGTCCATGCCCGAGACGTGATTCACCGCGATATCAAGCCATCCAACATCCTTTTCGACTCCCAGGGCCGCAGTCGCCTGGCCGATTTCGGTATCTCGCGGCTGATCGACGCAACCCGGATCACGGCCTCCGGCATGCTCGTCGGCACCGCCGCGTATCTCGCACCGGAACAGGTGCGGGGGCAGCCGGTGGGCCCGGCCTCCGACATCTACTCGTTGGGGCTCGTTCTGCTGGAATGCGTCACGGGCGAGACCGAGTACACCGGACCGACGGTGGAAGTCGCGCTCGCGAGACTGAACCGTCCCCCGCGCATCCCGGCCACGCTGCCGACCTGGCTTGCCGAGGCATTGTCGGCGATGACAGCGATCGATCCGGCAGCACGACCGGATGCCGCAACCTGCGTGCGCCTCCTGCGCCCCGGACACAGTGGAGCAGTCGCGAGCACGGCAACGTCCACATTGACCGCGGTCCACGAGTTACCCGAGATCCGTAGCCCACGACGTCAAAAAGGGCGTCGGCGATGGTCCACGCTCCTCGGCGCAGCAGGAGCCAGCCTCACCTCGCTAGCTCTTCTTGCCTCCGATGTCGCCACCGGCACGACCACGATGGCCGAACTCTCCCCGGACACCAACACCTCGGCCGTGGCACCGGCCCCCGAGTTTGCTCCTGCCGGCTCCTCTCCCGACCAGGGTGCAGCCCCTGGTAACCCGGTGGGATCTCCAGGCGACACGACCAGAACCCCGGCCAACGGCAACGCCGCCCCAGCTGAGGGGAGCGAGCAGCCCACCACTCAGGAAAAGCCTGATCCGAATCCCGGCTCGGCCACTGGGGACACCACGGGTAACGCGAACATCGGGCGCCCTGCCGCCCCTCCGACCAACGGTGACGCCAACGAAGAACGGCGGGAGAGCAACGAGGAACGGGAGAGCGATAAGGCGGAGAAACCGGGGAACCGCGGCAGGGGGAAGGACAAGGAACACGGCAAGGGGAAGGGAGAACACGGGAGAGGCCAGCCCAGCGGCGGGGAGGCCGGCAAGGGCCGGGGGAATGGCTGAACGAAGGACGGGTTTCCGAGAGCCGAGCGAGACGCCGGGTGCGTAGCCACCGACGGTCTGCGCTCGTTAATGGGCAAGGACGCCAGCTGGGCGGAGCTCCGCGCCGCCGAGGGATCGGGATCGCATCCCCCGAACCCTTAGAGGGCCGAGGTTCCCGCGAGAAGTCCGCTGAAGCGCTCCACGGCAGGGACGCCCGAGATCCGTATGCACCGCACGCCATGTGAAGCATGAGCCGGTCGGGATGAGCTTTGCCTCGCGCTGATGCAGCCGCGCGGCGGGCGCTCGGAACCTCGGCGCCGGCCCACGCACCCCCTCCCACGCGCAGCCTGCGCACTCCGACGCAGGACGCGGAGGCTGACTCCGACGATCCCCGCCAGTAGGCCGGCTCCACGGCTCGCCCGCCCCTGCCTGGCGCCGTTGACGCATACCCGTTGGCATCATGCGGCCTCCCCGGGCCGACAGGGATCTCGGCTGCGCCAACCGGGGACTAGCCCGTTCCGGTGAGGAGATCGCTCGAACGTACGCGTGGGTTATGACACCGCGTCGCCCCGGTTCCTGGCGCGCACTCGGCGGGACGACGAACGACCGGGTCCGGGCAGGGGTCGGGTTCCCCGGTGTGCCAACGCCTCCCCACGCCGTGGCGGATGAGTGCACCGCGGGAACACCGGAAGATCCGGCGGCATACCGCCGAATGGCGGTTATTGCATCAATTTTCCTTACGATCGGGAAAAGGAAGGCGTCACCCGGCTCCGACTATCGGCTGACTTCCCGGTAGCCTCGTTGCGGCTCGTGCCCGGGCCGACACGCTCGGTCCGGGACGGCCCGGTCGGTCGTGCCATCGCCACGCCGGCACCGCATCGGTTGCCGGGGCAGGCGAGGTGCCCGGCCGGACCTCGACCATCCGCGGACGACAGGGCCGGTTTTGTGTTCTCGCAGCAGGGATCCGGGGCCGGTGCCGCCGCCCGCCCGTCGACGACCTCCGGTGGCTGCGCGTGCGTACCGTCGTCCCCCGCTCTCCCACAACGCTGTGTGACGGCGCAACTCGCAGGTGGGTGAAATGTCCCGGCACTTGGGAGATGACCGCGTCGGTGGTTCACCACACAACGGTCCCGAACGATGATGGTTGTCGGCCGGATCGGACGTATTCAGCACTCAGGGGTGGCCGTATGGTTCCACGCGGCTGGTCCCAGCATGTCCTCGGCCGGCAGGACCGGCGGGGACCGTGCCACCGTGCCACTGCTCCGCGTACCCGGGAGTAAGAGATGATCACCACGTCCCTGCAGCTGGCCCAGGAAGAGCTGGGCACACGCGGCCTCCAAGAGTGGATCGTCAACAATATGGTGCCGTTGCTGCTGCTGACGGTGGCCATACTCCTGCTGTGGCTGGGCGGGGGCCGTGGCGACAACGCCGGGGTCATGCGTCGGCTGGGCGGCGTGTTCGTCGCGCTCGCCATCATCGGGCTCGCCGTGACCGGGTCCGGTGTGGGAATCGGCAAGTGGATCGCCAGCCTGTTCAGCGGGTGAGGCCGTGCGTATCCGTACCGACGACGAGGTCTACCGGGTCGACGCCGTCTGGCTCGGCCCGCCCAGGGCGACCTTCCCCTGGCGGGTCCGCTACGTCGCCTACGGCGTGGGCATCGCCGTCTTCCTCCTCGTGCTCACCGTCGAACGACGGATGGGCATCGGCTTCAGCTTCTTCTCCACCGCGTGGGGTCTGGTGGTCACCATCGTGCTCACCAAGATCATATGCTCCCGGATCAACCACGAGCGACCGCTCACCGCGGTCAGCGTGATGTGGGGGCGGGAGCTCACCGCCCCCCGGGAGAGGCCCGCCGGCGCCGGCGGCGCGGTGACCGCCGCCCGGATCCGGGTCAACCCGACACGACCCCGGCCGCGCCGGGCGTCGTCCCGGCGCCCGCGCGGGTCCTGCGCCCGCATGAAGGAGGTACGCGGTGTTCGGAAAGCGGCGCAACCGGCGCGGCGGTGACCACCCCGCGGCCGACAGGCGGGTCTACAGCCGTCGTGGCCGACGGCTGCCGGGCGAGGCATCGATTCCCAGCTATACGCCCTCGATTGCCGCCCGCAGCATCGACGGCCATCTGCTGCGTACGTCCCAGGACGTCTACGCGTGGTACCGGCTCGCGCCGCAACGTTGGTCGTTCCGTTCCGACTCGCAACGCCAGGACCTCGTCTACGCCATCGCCGGCCAGTACGCCGAGTTGCAGGGGCGCTGGCTGCACCTGCGGGTGACCACGCGGCCCTACCCGATCCGGATGTGGGCCGAGGCGCACGTGCACAACGCCGTCAACCGGTTGCCCGACGCGCCCGGCGCGCTTTCCTTCGACGACTACATGATCGGCGAACAGCAGCAGCTGATGGGCCGCTCCATGGCGGAGAAGGAGGTGTACCTGGGGGTCCAGGTGCAGACCCGCAACGTCGTCGACCGCGCGGTGGAGCGCGCCGCTCCGGTGCTGCGCCGTATCTTCCCGGAGGCGGTGGACGCCGAGCTGGTGGCGCTGGACTCCGAGGTGGAGCACCTGGACCAGGTGATCGGCTCCTCCGGGCTGGAGGGCCGGCCGGCCACCGCCGAGGAGATGTCCTGGCTGATGCACCGCTCGTGCTCGCTGGGACTGCCCGCGCCGCGCAACATGCCCGCGGTCCCCGGCGCGGCCTGGGAACCGGAGGACTTGGCCAGCTTCACCGACGCCGCCGACTTCCACCAGGAGCCCTACGCACCCACCGTCGTCGTGCGCGGCCGCACCGGCTCCAACGCCGGAGTCCGGCGCCACGCCTGTGTCCTGACCGTCGGCACCATGCACGGTCTGCAGATCCCGGAGATCGATGACCCGTGGGTGCAGCGGTCCGACCGGCTGCCCGCGGCCGTGGAGTGGTCGGCCCGCATCTACGTGCGCCGTCCCGAGGACGTGGCCGGTGAGCTGCAGCGGCAGATGAACAAGGTGCGCTCGCAGGTCCGGCACTACACCGACGAGCACGAGCTGGAACCACCGCAGTCACTGGCCCGGCAGGCCGCCCGGGTGCTGGAGATCGACGACGAGATGACCTCCGGCTTCACCGCGCTGGCCACGCGGGTGCGTTCCTGGTGGCGGCTCGCGGTGTCCGGCCCCAGCGAACGGGATGCGCTGCGCCTGGCCCAGCAGCTGCTCGACCTCTACAAGCCGAAGATCGCCATCGAGCACCCCGAGGCGCAGTACGCGATGGCCCGGGAGTTCATCCCGGGAGAGCCGCTGGCCTCCGGCGCCTACATGCGCCGTGGCTCGGTGGTGTGGGCGGCCTCGTCCGTGCCCACCGCGACGGCCGAGGTTGGCGACCGCCGCGGCATCCTGCTCGGGGAAACCTGCACCGCCACCCGGCGTCCGGTCGCCTGGGACCCGTGGATGGCACAGGAGGTGCGGGACGGTTCCGGTCTCACCGCGATGGTCGCCGGTTTGGGTGGTGGCAAGTCGTTCCTTGGTGGTGGCGTCGTCTACAAGACGTTGCGTGCCGGCGCGCACTGGACCGTGCTCGACCCGTCTGGCCCGCTGGCGAACCTGTGTGCCCTGCCGGAGCTGCGGCCGTATGCGCGGCCGATCAATCTCCTCAATGCGCAGCCCGGGATTCTCAACCCCTACCGGGTGGTGGCCGAACCACAGCTGGAGCACTTCCTCGACGAGGACGACCCGGAACGGGCCTGGCGGCGGGAACGCGCGTTGGCCGCGGCGACCCGGCGCCGCCTGGTGCTGGACGTGTTGACCGGCCTGCTGCCCTACGAGGTCGCCCGGCTCGCGCAGACCCGGATCGTGTTGCTGCGCGCCGTGCGGACGGTCGGCGGCCGGCCGGACGCCCACCCCGGGTTGGTCTTCGACGCGTTGCGGCGCGATGCCAGTGACCACCACGAGCACGCGGTCGTGGTCGCCGACTTCCTCGACGAGATACGGGAACGCATGTCGCTGCTCATCCCCGAGCGCGACGCCGACCCGTACTCCGAGGCGCGGGACGACCGGCTCACCGTGCTCACCATGGCCGGGCTCACGCTGCCCAAGGACGGGGTGGGCCGTGAGCACTGGACCGACGCCGAGGCGCTGGGCGTGGAGCTGCTCAACCTGGCCGCCTGGCTGACCCAGCGCTCGATCTACGAGCGCCCGCGCGACGAGCGCAAGGGCGTGTGGATCGACGAGGCCTTCTTCCTGTCCGAGGTACCCACCGGCCGGGTGCTGATGAACCGGTTCGCCCGCGACTCCCGCAAGTGGAACGTCCGGGTCCTGCTGTCCTCCCAGATCCCGGCGGACTTCCTGCGGATCCAGGGATTCGTGTCCCTGCTCGACTCGGTGTTCGTCGGGCGGCTGGACGACGAGCACGCGCAGGCGGATGCGTTGCGGCTGTTGAAGGTTCCGGTGGGTGCCGGCTACGAACAGGTGGTCGCGAGCCTGGGCCGCCGGCCGGGTGGCGTGCGCACCGCCACCGAGCGGGACCGCGCGCCCCGGCAGTTCATCTTCGGCGACGGCGCCGGCGGTGTGGAGCGCATCCGCATCGACTTCAGCGGCGACCACCTCGCCCACCTGCGTGGGGCGCTGGACACCACGCCGGACGCGATGCGTGGCGAGCCCGAGGTGGCGGCCGACGTGCCTGGCGTCCCCGAGCCCGTCGCGGCGGGGTCCGCCACCCACCGGCCCGCCGTTGCCGAGCCCGACACGCTGGAGGTCGACGAGTTCGACGGCCTCGGCCTGGAGCCGGAGCCGGGCCTGGGCTCCGGGTTGGAGACGGCCGGTGTCGGCCACCGGGAGTGGGACGGCCCCGAGGGAGGCGGGTCCGGCGGGCGGTCCCGGGCGGACCGGTCCGGCCGGGACGGGCGGACATGACCACCCTGCTGGTGCTGGGGGCGGCGCTGGGCTGCCTGCTGCTCGCCCAGCGCCGACGGGCATCCCCGGCCGTGCCCGCAGCGGTCCCGCGCCGTCGTCGGCGCGGCCCGCTGCTCGTGGTCATCGCGTTGGTCGGCGCCCAGTCACTGCTCGGCGCGCCACCCGCGTTCGCCCAGAACTGCAAGGAGGCGCCCAACCCGGAACGCCCCGGCGCCGGCATGGTCGGTGCGCTCGACCCGGCACCGATGGGGACCGGCGAACCGGGCAGCGTCTACGACGAGGTCGGCTACGCCGGACTGGTCTGGCACACCTACGACCTGGGCTGTGGCCCCGAAGGCGTGCGCAACCCGAACGCGGTGATCGACACCTGGGCCGGCAACGAGCTGTTCAACGTCGGCAAGAACCTGGTGGGCGCCACCAACGGGCTGCACTACCTGCTGCTGTCCGGCGACCTGATGAAGCCGCTGGACGACCTGATCATGACCGGCACGATCGCGCTCTACAACAGCGTGTACGCGCCGTGGTTCGGGCTCGTCGCGCTGCTGCTGGCCATCGTGCTGTTCCGCCATATCTGGCGCGGCGACCTCGCCACGATCAGCAAGCGCGGCATGTGGGCGCTGGCGGCGATGTGGCTGGCCGCGGCCACCTACCTGACACCGCTGATCTACACCCACGCCCTCGACGCGATCCTGATCACCGGCACGTCCCAGGCACAGGCCGGGTTCCTGCGCGAGGTCGGCATCGACGAACGCAACGCCCTGCCGACCGTGCTGCACGACCAGGTCGTCTACCAGAACTGGAAACGGGGCGTGTTCGGCTCGCCGGACTCGCCGCAGGCCGAGCAACTCGGCCGGGACCTGGTGCGCGCGCAGGCCTGGACCAAGCAGGAGGTGGCCGAGGGCGCCGACGCCGGTTCCCCGGAACCGAAGAAGAACGCCTACAAGGAGCTGGCCAACCGGATGGGCAGTGCCTACGGCTACTTCCAGGGCGTGGACGGCAGTCGGGTCGGCGCCGGGTTCCTCGCCATGCTGCAGGGCCTGGCGTACGCGTTGTTCCAGTTCCTGGCCAAGGCGGCGATCCTGCTCGCCCAGGTGTTGCTGCGGGTGTTGATCCTGGCCGGCCCGGTCATCGGCCTGGTCGCGATGATCTTCCACGACGTGCTGCGCGCCGTGGGCCGCGCGATCGGCGCCGCACTGCTCAACGTGATCGTGCTCGCCGCGATGGCGGGCCTGCACACGCTGATGCTGACCTGGATTTTCGCTCCCGCGCGGGGTTTCTCGCTGCTCACCCAGATGTTGCTCGCCGGGTTGATCACCGTGGTGTTCCTCATCATCGGCAAGCCGGTGCGGCGGCTGTGGCAGATGGTCGAGCTGGGTGTGGGCGCCGTGGGCAGCGCGGTGCCCACCGCCGGCCCCGGCCTGTTCGGCCGGTTGCGGCGCCGGCCCGCCGGTCCCACGCCGCAGGACGAGTTCTGGGAGCAGGTGCGCGGGATGGACCCCGACGAGGTGGTCACCCCGCAGCGCACCCGGCGCCGGGGGCGGCCGGAGGCGGCCAGCCCGGTCACCGCACAGGCCGAGCGGGTCCGGCCGGCCGCCGCGGCCGCGTTGCCCGCCGGCGCGGCGGTGGCCGGTGCGGTCGCGGGTGCGATCGCCGGGCCCTCGCGCCGCTCGGACGACCCGCCGGCACTGCCCCCCGGCGGGGGTCCGCGCGGCCCGAACCGGGGCCCGGGCCGCGCGGCGGCCGCGTTGCCGTCCGGCCGCAGCCGGATGGTCGACACCTCGCCGGTGGCCGACCGCGGCTGGGACTACCACGGCGAGGACGCCGTGCTCGTGCCGTCCCGGGTCAACGGCTCCGGTCGCGCCGCCCGGGGCGGGCCCGAGCCGCGCCGGGCCGAGGTGGAGGTTGTCGCCGGACGACCGGTGTGGGTGGTGTACCGCCCGTCGCGGGGCATGGAGTTCCGCGACGGCGGCGTCCGCTGAGGCAGGGAGGGGGCAAACCGTGCCGATCCGTACCCACCGCGGCCGGGCCGCGGTCTACCGCAGGTTGTGGGGCTGGCCGCTGCGCTCGCCCCGGCATCTCGTCGTGGCCGTGCTCGGGTTCGCGGTGCTGGCCACCGGCGTCGGGTTGGTGTTGCCGGAGTACAGCGGCTCCGACACACCGGCGCCGACCACCGTGGTCGCACCGTCCACCAAGGTCACGATCAGCATCGGCCCGGGTGCCTCCGCGGAGCGGCGGACACCGCGGGTGACCACCTCGCTGCCGCAGGCGGCACCCCCGCCGGCCGCGCCGGCGCCGGAGGCGTTGACGGTCGCGGAGAACTGGGCCAAGGGCTGGGTCAACCACCCGGCGGGCATGACCACCGAGCAGTGGCTGGAGCAGCTGCGGCCCTACACGACCGAGGAGTACCTGACCGTCATGGGCACCGTGGATCCGGCCAACGTGCCGGCGACCAAGGTGACCGGCCGGGCCACCGCGCTGGAGGCGACCGCGAGTTCGGTGCAGGTGACGCTCCCCACCGATGCGGGGGACCTGCAGATCCTGGTGATCGCGAGCCCCTCCGGCTGGCGGGTGGCCGGCTACACCAAGGCGAGCTGACATGCGGATCGCGCTTCTCTCGGTGGTCATGGTCGCCGTGTTAGCCACCGTCGTCACGACGACGACCGGTGTGGTGCGCTCGGTGATCGGCGGTGGCGGCGACGAGAACACGACCTACGGCATCTGCGACGCGATGATCGGCGCCTGGCCGGAAGGCGGCCTGCCGCGGGCCGAGCAGGAAGTGCGCCGGCTCGGGGACGAGTCCAAGCGGATCGCGGCGCTCATCATCACCATCGGCAAGCAGCGGGACCTGCCGCCCAGGGCGTGGCAGATCGCGTTGCAGGCCGCCAGGCAGGAGTCCGGCATCCGCAACCTCACCTACGGCGACCGGGACTCGCTGGGAATCTTCCAGATCCGCGGCATGCACGGCTCGTTGCGGGAGCGGCTCGACGTCACGTGGCAGATCAACTGGTTCTACGACACGCTGGTGCGGATCCGGGGTTGGGAGCGGATGCGGCCCGGCGACGCGGCGCAGGCCGTGGAGCGCTCGGCGTTCCCGGACCGCTACCACCGCTGGGAGCCGATGGCCGTGCAGCTGGTGGCCGACATCGGCAACGTCGAGGACCCGACCGGCTGCTACGCAGCCCCACCGCCGTCGGAGTCGGCTTCCCGCGCGGTGTCGTTCGTCTTCGGTGAGCTGGGCGACGCCTATGAGTGGGGTGCCACCGGTCCGGACCGCTGGGACTGCTCGGCGCTGGTGCAGGCCGCCTACCGGGCGGGCGGGGTGCAGATCCCGCGGGTGACCTACGACCAGTGGAAGGCCGGCGCCTACATCCCGATCGAGCAGGTCCAGCCCGGTGACCTGGTCTTCTACGGGAACATGAACGACGTCCGGACGATCCATCACGTCGGGCTCTACATCGGCAACGGCGAGATGATCGAGGCGCCCTACACCGGGGCCAACGTCCGAAAGTCCAAGATCACGGTGTGGCCGGACCTGATCCCGTACGCGGTGCGCCCGGGCGTGTGATCGAGTGGCTTTCCCGTCAGTTCCCGTGAACGATCACAGGTGCTCGGGGGTGTGGGAGTCCGTGGGAGCCGACCGGGTGGGGCGTCCGGCAAGAAACTCCGACCACAGGGGAGGCAGACCGATGTTCACCAACGCCCCGATCCCGCGGCCGTCCGGACCGCCGGCGTCGAGTACCCCGCTGCGGGACTACCTCGGTGGTGCCCGGCACGGCGTGGACCCGGGGTACGTGGTGCTGCCGCGTTCGCTGGCCGAGTCGATGCCGTTGCCCTGGCAGCAGCAGATGGCGCACCTGCTCGCCGAGTTCCACCAGGCGTACGGCCATCTGCCGTGGCCGGTGTACCGGGTGGTGCCCTCGCGGTACGAGCGCCTGGTCGACCTCGACGAGGAGCAGCTGGCCGAGGTGGGCTGCCTGGTGGAGATCGACTCCGGCGGCGACCTGGTCTACCGCGACCGCTCCGGGCAGCGGATCGACGATCCGGAGAGCAAGCAGGTCCTGGTGTCCTGCCTGGACCCGATCCCGCGCAGCCCGGGCGGCGGGCACGTCCCGCCGGCTTCGCCACCCCAGCGGTGGTGACGGAATCGCCACACCAGGACGGGAGCGACCCCCCGAAGCCTCCGCACACTCTCGTGGCTCACCCTTCGCGGAGCGGATGACATGCGGGGGCGCGCATGGGACGCTGACCCCATGGCTGCTCCGGAGTCGGGTTGGTACTACTGCCTGAAGCACAACCGGGCTGAGCAAGGGTTCGAGTGCCGAGCTCAGGACCGCATGGGCCCGTACCCCGATGAGGCCACCGCCAAGCGCGCGTTGGAGATCGCGCGCGAGCGGACCGAACGGGAGGACGCCCGCGACCGCGCGTGGCGTGACGAAGACGACTGAGCCCGCACGGTGCGCGGTAGCAATGCCGGCCCGGGCGGCTGGGTGTGTTGCGAGGCACCCGTTTCCGGTGTGGGCGCGTGATCGCGTTCTCCCTGTCGTCGTGGCAGGGCGCTGGCTGCCCGCAGTTGGTAGGTTACTTATCGGTAGCCCGGTGCGGCTGCCCGGGTGGCTCGGCGGAAGGGGAGACCAGTGAGCGTGCGGGACCTGACCATCGGCGTTCTCGGCGGGACCGGGCCCCAGGGGCGGGGCCTGGCCTACCGCTGGGCCAAGGCGGGCCTGTCGGTCCTGATCGGCTCCCGGGACGCCGCCCGTGGCGAGGCGGCCGCGGCCGAACTGCGCTCGGCGACCGGGTCGGACAGCGTTGGGGGCGCGGACAACACCGAGGTCGCCGCGCGCGCCGACATCGTGGTTGTGGCGGTGCCGTGGGATGCGCACGCGGCCACCTTGGGCCCGCTGCGGGAGGCTCTGGCCGACAAGATCGTCGTCGACTGTGTGAACCCGCTCGGCTTTGACAAGAAGGGCCCGTACCAGCTGGAGGTTCCCGAAGGCAGTGCCGTGGAGCAGGCCGCGATGTTGTTGCCGGAAGCCCGGATGACCGCTGCCTTCCACCACGTGTCGGCCGTGCTGCTGGTCGACGTGGAGGTGGAGAAGGTCGACACCGACGTGTTGGTGCTGGGTGACGACCGGGAGGCCACGGACGTGGTGCGCGAGCTGGCCGAGCAGATCCCGGGAGTGCGGGGGATCTACGGCGGTCGGCTGCGGAACGCCGGCCAGGTCGAGGCGTTCACCGCCAACCTCATCGCCATCAACCGCCGCTACAAGGCGCACGCCGGAATCCGGATCACCGACGTCTGAATCGACGGCGGGCGCTGGTCGAGCCGGCCTGATGCGCCTGATTCCCGCCGTCGCAACGCCGGAAGGAGGCGCGGTGGCGTTGTTGGACGACCTCGGTGCCGAGGTTCCGCTGCAGGATCCGCCGTCACGCGTCGTCTCGCTCGTGCCGTCGTTGACGGAGGCGGTGGCGCTCACCGTGCCCGGGGTACTGGCGGGTGCCACCGACTACTGCACACATCCGTCCGATTTGGACATTCCGCGGGTCGGTGGCTCGAAATATCCGAAGGTGCAACGGGTTCTGGCCCTCGAACCGGATCTCGTGCTGGGCAACGCCGAGGAGAACCGGCCCGGCGATGTCGCCGAGCTGCGCGCGGCAGGAGTGCCCGTGTGGGTCACTGCCGCGCCGGCAACCGTCCCGGACGCGCTGCGCTCGCTGCGGAGACTCTTCGCTGAGGTTTTCGGTTTTCCTGTCGTGGACTGGCTCGCGGAGTCGGAGCGGGTCTGGGCTGAGCCGGAACCGTTGTGGGCCAACGCGATCATTCCGGTCTGGCGTAAGCCGTGGGTCGTGTTGGGCCGCGACACTTTCGCGGGCGACGTGCTGCGGCGACTGGGCGTGGGCAATGTGTATGCCGAGCACGAGGAGCGTTACCCGCGCCCGCGTTTGCCCGAACTACAGGGCTTTCTGACGTCGGGAGCAGCTGATCTCGTGGTGTTGCCGGACGAGCCGTACCTGTTCACGGCTGACGACGGCCCGGAAGCCTTTCCCGATGCGCGGTGTGCCCTGATCTCCGGACGTCATCTCACCTGGCACGGCCCGTCCCTCGTCGAAGCCCGGGAACTCCTCAGCCGCTCGCTCCGCGGCTGACCCCGGTGCCCGTCGCGCTCGGCTGGCTCGGGGGGCTTCGCCGCCGATACTGGATGGCGTGTCCACCATGGACTGGGTCCTGCACGTGGACCTCGACCAGTTCGTCGCGGCGGTCGAGGTGGCGCGCAGGCCCGAGCTGCGCGGCCGGCCGGTGGTGGTCGGCGGCGCCGGCGATCCGACCCAGCGGGGCGTGGTGGCCACCGCGTCCTACGAGGCACGCGAGTTCGGGGTCCACTCGGGTATGCCACTGCGCGTCGCGGCCAGACGGTGCCCGGAGGCGGTGTTCCTGCCGTCCGATCCGCCGGTCTACGAGGAGGTCTCCCAGCGCGTGATGGCGACCCTGCGGGCGTTCCCGGTGGTGGTCGAGGTCCTCGGCTGGGACGAGGCGTTCCTCGGCGCACACACCGCGGACCCGGAGGCGCTCGCCGCGGAGGTCCAGCGTGCGGTGGCCGCGGAGACCGGGTTGTCCTGCTCGGTCGGGATCGGGGACAACAAGCTCCGAGCCAAGATCGCCACCGGCTTTGCCAAACCGGCCGGGATCTATCGGCTGACCAGGGACAACTGGGTGGCGGTGATGGCCGGGCGGCCCACGGCCGCGCTGTGGGGCATCGGTCGCCGCACCGCGGCGAAGCTCGCCGAGGCGGGCCTGGCCACGGTCGCCGACCTGGCCAGGGCCGACCCGGACGAACTGGCCGGACGGTTCGGCCCGAAGTTGGGCCCGTGGTACCGGCTGCTGGCGCTCGGTGCCGGTGGCACCGAGGTGAGCACCACCCCGCCCGTGCCGCGCTCCCGGAGCCGGGAGGTCACCTTCCAGCAGGACCTGACCGACCCCGCCGAGATCGACGAGCAGATCGTCCAGCTCGCCCGGCATGTGGCTCGGGACGTGCTGGCGGAGGGGCGCCCGGCGGTGCGGGTCGCGGTCAAGGTCAGATTCGCGCCCTTCGTCACCAAGACCCACAGCCTCACCCTGCCCGCGCCGACCAACGACGCCGGGGACCTCGAGCACGCCGCGCTGGAGCTCGTGCGGAGGTTCGACCGGACCCGCCCGGTGCGCCTGCTGGGCGTGCGTGCGGAGTTCGACCAGCCTGCGGACTAGGTCAGCGTTCGCGACGTGCCGCAAGATCCCTCGCTCGTGATCTTGCCCAACCGCCTCAAGATCAACTACACTAGAAAATTAGGGGGTGGGCATTTAGCCATCCCCGTGAAGACTCCCCAGGGGGGTCGGCTGCCTCATGGCCCCACACCGCGGGATCGCTGCAGCCATCCGAGTGCCTGCGCAGGAGCCGACGGACGCCTACCGTCGAGGTATGACCGCACCACAGTTCACGCGGGAGACCTCCCGGCGGGGCGAGTTCGTGCGGCAGCCGAACCGCTTCACCGACCGCATCACCGCCGACGGCTCGTCCGGCTGGCCGGTGGAGCCCGGCCGCTACCGGCTCGTCGTCTCCCTGGCCTGTCCATGGGCGCACCGGTCCGTGATCGTCCGGCGGCTGCTCGGCCTGGAGGACGCGCTCTCGCTGGCCGTCGTCGACCCGATCCGCGACGAGCGGGGCTGGCGGTTCACCCTCGACCCCGGCGGCCGGGACCCCGTGCTCGGCATCGGGTTCCTGGCCGACGCCTACCGCGCCAGCGACCCGTCCTACGAGGGCCGCGTCACGGTCCCGGCCATCATCGACATCCGCACCGGCAAGGTCGCGACCAACGACTATCCCCAGATCACCCTCGACCTCTCGACCCAGTGGCGGGCCCTGCACCGGCCGGGAGCCCCCGATCTCTACCCGGAGCGTCTGCGCGAGGAAATCGACGCCATCAACGCCGATGTCTTCGGCGATGTCAACAACGGTGTCTACCGCTGTGGCTTCGCCACCACCCAGGAGGCATACGAGCAGGCGTACCGGGCACTGTTCGACCGTCTCGACGCGTTGAGCGAGCGGCTGGCCAACCAGCGCTACCTCGTCGGACACTCCATCACCGAGGCCGACATCCGGCTCTTCACCACGCTGGTCCGGTTCGACGCCGTCTACCACGGACACTTCAAGTGCAACCGGCACAAGCTGACCGAGATGCCGGTCCTGTGGGCCTACGCCCGCGATGTGTTCCAGACGCCCGGGTTCGGCGAGACCGTCGACTTCGACCACATCAAGCGGCACTACTACCGCACGCACGAGCAGCTGAACCTCAGCCGCATCGTCCCGCTGGGGCCCGACCTCTCCGGCTGGCACACCCCACACGGCCGGGAGGCGCTCGGCGGCTCGCCGTTCGGCGCCGACGCCACCCCGCCGTGAACCGTCCGTGCCAGGACTGCCGATTCACCGTGCTCTGATAGCGAATGCGCTCCCCGCAGTCACCGCGAGGAGCGCATTCGAGCACTACTCGACAGAAGAAATCAGTGGAAGACGTGCTCCGGGCCGGGGAACTCCCCGGCACGAACCTCGTCGCGGAACTGGGACGCGGCATCGGCGAGCGCCCCGGCCAGGTCGGCGTACCGCTTCACGAACCGCGGCGCCTTGCCCCGTCGCAGGCCTGCCATGTCCTGCCACACCAACACCTGGGCGTCGCAGTCCGGGCCGGCGCCGATTCCCACCGTGGGGATGCGCAGGTCGCCGGTGATCAGCTTGGCGACCTCTGCCGGAACCATCTCCAGCACCACGGAGAACGCCCCGGCCTCCTGCAACGCCATCGCGTCCGCGTGCAGTTCGTCGCCCGCGACGCCCCGGCCCTGTACCCGGTAGCCGCCCAGCACGTGCTCGCTCTGCGGGGTGAAGCCGATGTGTCCCATGACGGGCACACCGGCCGCCACCATCGCCTCCACCAGCGGCGCGTACCGTCGACCACCCTCCAGCTTGACCGCGTGCGCGCCACCTTCCTTCATCAGTCGGATGGCGTTGCGCAGCCCCTCCTCGGTGGAGACCTCGTAGGAGCCGAAGGGCATGTCGGCCACGACCAGGGATCGGCGCACCGAGCGGGTCACCGCGCGGACCAGCGGAAGCATCTCGTCGACGGTCACCGGGAGGGTGGTGTCGTGGCCGTAGACGTTGTTGGCCGCCGAGTCACCGACGAGCAGCACGGGAATGCCCGCCTCATCGAAGATCTGTGCCGTGTACATGTCGTAGGCGGTGAGCATCGGCCACGGCTCACCGCGTTCCTTGAGCTCACGCAGGTGGTGGACGCGTACCCGCTTCGTCGGTGCGGGCTTGGCGGCCGCTCCGGAGCCGTAGGGGGCGGTGGTTTCCTCACCGCCGGACACGCCTGAAACAGCAGTCATCGTTGACCGTCCTTCCCCTCGAGGCCCGCATCCGCGGGTCCCCGTGGTCGCGCTGAAGGTGTGTGGATCGAGCGTGACACGCCGTCCGCCGGAGGACAGCCCCGTGCGAGCAGCTTCACAACCGGACCCGGATGGGCACGCTGTCGGTACCCGGTCACACCGATCCGGACCGGGGTCCGAGGTGACCCTGCGTGGCGACGGCTACGCGCGGCACACGGCCGTGCCCGGCCTAGCCGACATCGCCGCGGCCGGTCGGGTCCGCCTCCTCGGACCGTTCCTCACGGGCCCGTAGCTCCCGCTCGACCCGGTCCAGGAACTCGTCGACCTCGTCCTCGGCGAATCCACCGCGGCCCAGCGTCGCGCCGAACTCGATCTCGCGCACGTCCTGCGCGGTGACCTTGCTCTTCCCGTCGAGCGTGTCGGCGACGGCGAGCAGGAAGTCCACCACCTCCCGCTCCTTGTACCCGCGACGGCCGAAACCGGTGGTGGAGAACTCGGCGTTGCGGACGTCGTCCCCGGTGAGCGCCATGATCTCCCCTTCGGGTTAGGGAACGCGCCGAGCGTAACCACGAGTCCCCGCCCGGCTGGACCGGAAAATGGGCGAAACCACCCACGAGGGTGGCCCGGCTCAGGCGGCCAGCACCCGCCGTACCGCGAGCGCCACCGCGTCCGGCCGGTCCAGCGGCATGAGGTGGCGGCTGCCGGGCACCACGACGTGCTCACCCAGCGGCGACATCGCCGCCATGGCGCGGTGGCCGACCAGGACGTTCGGGCCGCAGGCGCGCCCGGCGGTCAGCACCACCAGCGGAACGGCGGGTAGCGGCCGTTCCGCCCGCAGTCGCTGGAGGTCGGTGACCAACTCGGGGTAGGCCGCGTACTCGGCGAGTACGGCCCGCAGCACCTCGGGGCGCCCGTAGATCTCGGCCAGTTCGGCCCTGCTCCCGGTTTCGCGCCGGGTGAGCGCACCCAGGCCGATCGCGATCTGCCGCCCGGCCGGACCCACCCGCCGGGCCAGCCGCCTCGGCAGCGTCGGCAAGCGGGACAGGAGCCGGGTGACCGGCACCAGTGGGTCGATGGACCTCAGCGACCCGGCAGACCTGGCAGATCCGATGCCATCCGGTGGCTCGACGCTCGGGTCGACCAGGACCAGCCCGCGCACCGCCTCCGGCCGCGTCCGGGCGAACCCCTCCATGTGCAACGCGGCCACCGAATGCCCCACCAGCACGACCGGCGCCCCGCCGGTTGCCGCCGCCAGCACCGCCATCTCCCGGCGGAGCGAGGGCGGGCCGCCGCACGGTCCGGAGCAGGGTCCACTGTGCCCGGTGCCGGGCCGGTCGAACCGGACCACGCTGGCGTGCCCGGTGAGCAACCGGGCCACCAGCCGCCAGTCCAGGCAGGATCCGCCGAGGCCGGGGCCGAGCACCACGACCGGCGCGTCGGCGGGGCCGTCCCGCAGGACGTGCAGGCCGCCGACCCGCGATGGAATCATCGAATCGGTCCGCACAGCCCTGTCGACCTTACGCCGGACGGGCGGGCGGAGCCGGACGAAACGGCGGGGAGGATCCGAGGTGGAACGAGTAGGGGCGAGCACGGCCGAACTCGCCGAACCGGCGTTGCCGGCGTCGGTGCCGGCGACCCGCGTCGACCCCCACGTGCCGGAGTGGAAGGTCACCGCCGCCGGTGTCGTGGCGACCATCGTCCAGCTCGCGGCGGTGTTCTCGCTGCTGATGATCGTGTTCGAGGACACTTACCCGGATGCCGTCTACACCGTCACCGACCTGTTCTACTTCGTCGGGCTGCCGGTCGACTCCAACGTCTTCGTCGCCCTGCTGTTCGCCGTGCTCGGTGCGGCGCTACGGCGACGCAAGCGGGCGGCGTTGCGTGCGTTGCTGCTCCTGCAGTTCCTCTGGCTCGGCCTGACCCTGCTGGTCGACCTGCTCGTGCTGGTCAGCCCCGACCCGAGTGGGCTGGTCGACCCGGACCTGCTCGACCCCGACCAGCCCGTCAGCCGTGCCGACCTGATCTGGCCCACCGTCCCCTACCTGGCCGCCACGATCGTCGTGCTCGCGGTGCTGTGGACGTTGCGGCCGGCCTTCCCCGCGCGGCTGGAGAAGGGCGCCTGGCGCCGTGCCCTGGCCGTGCTGGTCGCCGGCCTGGCGCTGGCCACGCTCATCGGCTGGGCGCTGGTGGAGATCTTCCCTGGCCAGTTGGTGGCCGCCACCGACAAGCTGGCGTGGGCCGGCAGCCAGGTCACCGGCAACCTCGTCGACCCGATCACCGGGTTGAGCCTGCCGCGGTTCCGGCCGGACACCGGACCGGTGGGACCGGGGTGGCTGTCGGTGTTCCTCGGCTTCCTGGGCGCGGCGGTCGCCGCCTATGCGCTGGCGGTTTTCTTCCGCTCGGTGCGCACCCGCCGCGTGCTCTCCCAAGAGGAGGAGCTGCGCATCCGCGAGCTGCTCGCCGACCACGGCGAGCCCGACTCGCTGGGCTACTTCGCGACCCGGCGGGACAAGAGCGTGGTGTTCGCCCCGTCCGGTCGCGCAGCCGTGACCTACCGGGTGCTGGGCGGTACCAGTCTTGCCAGCGGCGACCCCGTCGGCGACGCGGAGCACTGGCCCGCCGCCATTGCCGCTTGGCTGGCCGAGGCCCGCCGGTACGGGTGGGTCGTGGCGGTGCTGGGTGCCGGTGAGAACGGCGCCCACGCCTACACCGAGGCCGGCCTCAAGGCACTGGAGATCGGCGACGAGGCCATCCTCGAGGTGCGGGACTTCACCCTCACCGGACGCGAGCGGCGCGCCGTAAGGCAGGCGGTGAACCGGGTGGAGCGTGCCGGCTACCGGGTTCAGGTGCGGCGGCACGGCGAGATCCCCGAGGACGAGATGACCGAGCTGCTCGCCGCGGCACAACGGTGGCGTGGAGCGGAGACCGAGCGAGGCTTCTCCATGGCGTTGGGCCGGCTCGGGGACCCGAGCGACGAGTGCAACGTGATGGTCGAGGCCTACGACGCGGAAGGACGGTTGCGGGGCCTGCTGTCCCTCGTGCCCTGGGGTCGGCGTGGCCTGTCGCTGGACCTGATGCGCCGGGACCGGTCGGCAGAGAACGGGCTCAACGAGTACATGGTGGCCTCCCTGGCGGCTTCCGCTGGCAAGCTCGGTATCCAACGGATCTCGCTGAACTTCGCCATGTTCCGCGCGGTGTTCGAGGAGGGTGCGCGGATCGGTGCCTGGCCGGTGCTGCGCCTGTGGCGCGGGCTGCTGAGCGTCGCGTCCCGGTTCTTCCAACTGGAGTCGCTGTACCGGTCGAACGCGAAGTACGGGCCATGGTGGAAGCCTCGTTTCCTGTGCTACGGCCGTGCCCGGGAGTTGGTGCGCGTGGGCATCGTCGGAGGTGTCGCCGAGGGCTTCGTGCCGAGCATGCGGTCCCTGGTGCGGCGACGCGACCACACGCTGGAGACCGGCGCGGTGGACGAGGATTTTGCGCGTCGGGTCCGCGAGATCAACACTCGTGCGGAACCGCGGCCCCCGGAGCGTCGCCTGCCCGAGCAGGTGCGGGTCCGGCTGGCCAAGCTGAACCGACTGCGCGCCGAGGGAGTCGACCCGTATCCGGTCGGTTTCGAGCGGGGCGAGCTGCTCGGGTCGGTGAGCGACCGATTCACGGAACTCGCCCCGGACACGCGTACCGGCGTGCAGGTCACGGTGGCGGGCCGGCTGGTTGCCAAACGGGAGCTGGGGAAGCTCGCCTTCGCGGTGTTGCGGGACTTCAGCGGGGAGTTGCAGGTGATGCTCACCGCGGACGCCCTGGGCAAGGACGGGCTCGCCGAGTGGCTGGCCGCGATCGACCTCGGCGACCTGGTGGGGGTGCGCGGTGAGGTCATCACCACGCGTCGGGGAGAGCTGTCCGTGCTCGTCTCGGAGTGGACACTGACCGCCAAGTGCCTGCATCCGTTGCCGGACAAGCGAAAGGGCCTCGGCGACCCGGAGGCGCGGGTCCGCCAGCGGTACCTGGATCTCATCGTCGACCCCGACTCGCGGGAGATGTTGCGCCTGCGTTCGTCGGTGGTCCGCTCGCTGCGGGACTCGCTGCACGGTCGCGAGTACGTGGAAGTGGAAACGCCGATGCTGCAGCGGGTCCATGGCGGAGCGAACGCGCGGCCGTTCGTGACCCACATCAATGCCTATCACATGCGAATGTACCTGCGGATCGCGCCCGAGCTGTACTTGAAGCGGCTGTGTGTGGCCGGGGTGGACCGGGTTTTCGAGCTGAACCGCAACTTCCGCAACGAGGGCGTGGACGCCACCCACAACCCCGAGTTCACGATGCTCGAGGCGTATCAGGCGTATGCCGACTACCACACGATGCTGCACCTGACCCGCGACCTGATCCAGGCGGCGGCGACCGCGGCCCACGGCCGGCCGGTGGTGCGGCGCCGTGGTCCCGACGGATTGGTCGAGGAGCACGACATCGGCGGGAAGTGGCCGGTGATCGGGGTGCACGAGGCGATCTCTCGGGCGGTTGGCGAGGAGATCACACCCGAGGTGGACCTAGCCGAACTACGTCGGCGCCTGGAGCCCGCCGGGGTGCAGTTCCTGGAGGGCTGGAACCGGGGCCAGTTCCTGCTCGAGGCCTACGAGCACCTGGTGGAGCCGCACACCACGAAACCCACGTTCTACAAGGACTTTCCCACCGAGGTTTCCCCGCTGACCCGGCAGCACCGCGACGACCCGCGGCTGGCCGAGCGCTGGGACCTCGTCGCATTCGGCACCGAGATCGCCACGGCGTACACCGAGCTGACGGACCCGTTGGAGCAGCGGGAGAGGCTCGTTGCCCAGTCGTTGAAGGCGGCCAGCGGTGACACCGAGGCGATGGAGTTGGACGAGGACTTCCTGCTGGCTCTGGAATACGGTATGCCGCCCACCGGCGGCATGGGGCTGGGTGTCGACCGCCTGTTGATGTTGTTGACCGGCGCATCGATCCGGCAGACCGTGCTCTTCCCGTTCGTGCGACCAGCCGAGGGGAACAACGGGAAGGGAGACGACAACTGAACGCCACTCGTGCTCCTCGGGCGCGGCTCGTCGCGGGCCTGTTGCTGGTGATCGCGGCGGTGGTCTATTCGGTGTGGCTGGTCGAGCCCTTCCTGCCGGCCCGCCTGTCGGCGCTCACCAGCTATGTGAGCGAGTACGGCGCCCGCGACCAGCCCTACCGCTGGTTCTTCCGTTCCACGGACATCGCTGCCGGGCTGTTGTTCCTCCTCGCCAGCATCCCGCTGTCCCGCGTGCTGCCGCCCGGATGGCCCTGGCGCGCATTGATGATCGGGCTGCCGCTCTACGGCCTGTCGACCATCGCCGTGGCGGTGTTTCCCATGGACTGCGCGACTTCGGTCAACGCGGCGTGCCGGTCCGCGGAGCAGGCGGGGGAGCTGTCTGCGGCGCACTACGCACACACGGTGTTCAGCGTCAGTGCGTTCATCGGCTCCGCTCTTGCGGCCCTCGCAGCAGAACGGATGACCCAAGGGAAGGCGAGCCTGCTCTTCCGGATCGTCCTCGTCCTGCTCATCGTGACGGGTGTGCTCTCGGTGCTGCTCTACAGCCAGCCCGGCGCCGGCCTGGCCCAGCGAATCCAGCTCCTCGTTGTAGCGGTCGCCCTCCTCACCGGTGCCACCCTCCTTCTGCGCGCCGACCGGTCTGGATCATCGGTCTAGTGCTGGTGGGTTGACCCGCAGGCTAGGTGTAGTAGGGCTGGGGCCGGTCTGCGAGTGCATGGGTGATGCGGAGCCTGATGGAAGGGTGGATGTTGAGGGCATCGAGCCGTTCGGGCTCGGCCCAGAGGACTTCCTTGGACTCGCTGCTGGTGCGGAGCCGCCCACCGAGGGGACGGGCACGGAAGCAGATGGAGAACTCCTGGCGCACCTCGCCGTCGTCATAAGCGATGACATGACGCGGATTGGAGTAGATGCCGATCAACCCGGTTACCTCGACCTCGATCCCCGTCTCCTCGCGCAGTTCGCGGGCGACCGTCTGGGTGAGCGTTTCGCCGAGTTCGAGTTGGCCGCCCGGGATGGAGTACCGGTCGTTGTCGCTGCGGCGGATCATGAGTATCCGTCCGGCGCTGTCCTGGACGAAGGCGCTGACCGCGATGGCGATGCTGTTGGGCTCCGGTGCGTTGGGGTCGTCGAGGTAGTCGAGGCGGGCCATGCCTCTCCTTAGAAGGTCGCAGACCTGGCTGATGTCCAGACGGCGTCGAAACATTCCGAGTAGGTCTCGAACAGCGAGCCTATGGAGAGTCGACGCAGGTGGAGGGCGGGTGCATGTGCCCCCTGGATTCCATATACGTGCGTGTTGACAATCATCTCGTTGTCGAAGCGGAAGATGGAATTGTAGAGGGTGCTCCTGTGGAACCGCATCTCCACCCCGGCCACCCCTTGCAGGGGCCGGTAGAAGGCAAGTGCGTTGCGGATTCGCGCGGCGAGGGTACCTTTTCCAAGCCCTTCCTCCTCACTGCGTCGAGCGACTTCCCGGGAGGCTGGATCGCCGAAACACAGTCTGATCCCTGACCCCGCTTCGGCCTTGCGCCTCAGCTCCTTGATGAAGGCGGGACGTTCAACCAGGAATAGCGCTGCGTGGACCAATACATCGACCCGCTTGGCTGCGGCGTCGATCAATCGATCCCACACCTCGACCGGAACCGAGTTTCGGTGGGGGTAGATCCTGATGACCTCGGACTCGCTGACTTGAGCGGCGTGCTCCGGGGCGACCGCATCGGGCCAGAGGTAGCTCTCGCTCTCCCGAAGCATCGCGGCGAGTGCGTGCCGATGCTTGGGGTAAGGGGTTCGGCCCTTGGTGATCCAGCGCTCAACAGTCTTGGCATCGACCCTGATAGCCAGTGCCACGTCCGTTGGAGTGAAGCCGTTGCGTAGCAGAGCATCCCGCAGTCGCTCGTTCCGCACGCCAAGCTCCCTGGAAAGGGACGAGTAGGGACGTCTCAACGTTAGCACAAGATCGTCGAGGCCGTCTCGGGAAGTCCTGACATGCGGTGATCGCGTCACCGTCTCCTCGCCGACCTTTCAGGCATTGCACTTCGGTGTCTTGAGAGGTCGAGCGATGACAAGTGGAGTGATGTTGGTTCGGTTCCTGCCCGGTGTGGTGGGGGAGGCGTCGCGGGTGGTGCATCTGGTGCCCGCGCCTTCCGGCCCTGGGGTGCCATCCGAGCTTGTGGCCTACTGCGGCACCTCGATCCCGCCCGGTGTCGCCGAGTGGCTCGATGCGGTCGAGGGCATGCCGTGCACCGCCTGCCTGCTGACCGCCCCGCTGCCCACCACCAGCTGTGCCCCACAGCTTCCGTCTGAAGCCCCGGGGCGGTGAAGGCTGTGGAGCTGCACGCGTTGCTGCGGTCTTTGCCCGGCGGGGTGCTTCCCCCGGGGGTGAGTGCCGAGACCCGCACCTTCCGCAACGGGGAGTCCCGCACCGTCTACCGCTGCCCCTTCTTCTCCGAAGGCCCGGTCCGCGGCTACGTGGACGGCCGGGAGGCGTGGCTGTTCATGTACGGCCACTTCGTGTTCGTCTGGCCCCTCGGCGCCGGCCAGCTCCAGGTGCGGCACGGCACGCTGCGCCACTCCATCCCGCTGTTCGACGACGTCCCCATCACCGGGACGTGCGAGGCCAACACCCTGCGGGAATTCGGCATCACCTGGACGCGGGACCACCTGGCCCGCTTCATATCCCGTCCCCACAGCGGACACCGCCGAAGGGAGTACTGATGGGCCACACCACCCGCCACGGGCTGCCCAACATCACCGGCGTCTGTGGCGACTGTAACGGCAAAGGCTGCGCCAACTGCGACTACACCGGCACCATCACCATCACCGACGACTAACCACAGGGGATAACCAGCCACAAAGACGAGCGGGGTTTCCCTCTACTGGCACCAGAGGGAAACCCCACCCGAGCAGGAGAGCGCCGCTACGATCCCACCTGGTGCTCGCGCCACGCGTTGGTGATCGGCAGCCGCCAGTCGCGGCCGAACGCCTTGAACGTGATCTTCGTGCCCGGCGGGTACTGCCGCCGCTTGTACTCGGACCGGTCGACCATGCGCAGCACGCGCTGCACCAGCTCCGGCTCGAAACCGGCCTCGATCAAGTCGGCGAAACCGCGGTCGCCCTCGACGTAGTCGTCGAGCACGTCATCCAGCAACATGTAGTCCGGCAACGAATCCTGGTCGACCTGACCGGGCCGCAGCTCGGCCGACGGCGGCTTGGTGATCGAGTTCTCCGGGATCGGCGGCGTCTCACCCCGCTTCTCCGCCTCGGCGTTGCGCCACCGGGCCAGCTGCCACACCAACGTCTTGGGCACGTCCTTGATCGGGGCGAACCCGCCGACCGCGTCGCCATAGATCGTCGAGTAGCCCACGGCCAGCTCGGTCTTGTTCCCGGTCGCCAACACCAGATGCCCGTGCTGGTTCGACAACGCCATCAACGTCATACCCCGGCACCGGGCCTGGATGTTCTCCTCGGCCAGCCCGGTCAACCCGAGTTGCTCGACGAACACCCGCACCTGGTCGGCCACCGCCTGCACCTGGAAGTTGATCCCGGTGCGCCGCGCCAGCTCGGCCGCGTCGCTCCGGGAATGTTCCGAGGAGTACTCCGACGGCATCGAGACGCCGTGCACCGCGTGCGGTCCCAGCGCGTCCACCGCCAACGCCGCCGTCACGGCCGAGTCGATCCCGCCGGACAGCCCCAGCACCACCGACTTGAAGCCGTTCTTGTGCACGTAGTCCCGCAGCCCGGTGACCAGCGCCGACCACACCTCCTCCGCGTCGGGGAGCGGCTCGGCGCGCGGCGGCACGGGCAGCGGCTCGTAGCGGGCGAGCGGCTCGGCCGACACCACGATCCGTCGCACGTCGAACCCGCCGACCCGGCCGGTCGTGGTGTGCCCCCCGACGGGCAGGTCGACGTCGGTGACCAGCAGCTGCTCCACGAACTGCGGCACCCGCGCCATCAGCTCGCCGGCCGGGCCGACGATCAGCGAGTCGCCGTCGAAGACCAGCTCGTCCTGGGCGCCGACCAGGTTCACGTAGGCCATCGGCGCCCTGGCCTCGGCCGCCCGCCCGGCCACCAGCGGCCCCCGCACGTCGTCCTTGTTCCGCTCGTACGGGGAGGCGTTGATGCACATCACCAGGTCGACCCCGGCCACGCCCAGCGCGGCCACCGGCCCCCCGTCCTGCCAGATGTCCTCGCAGATCACGACACCCACGTCGACGCCGTGCACCCGCAGGATCGGTAGCTCGTCACCCGGCACGAAGTAGCGGAACTCGTCGAAGACCCCGTAGTTGGGCAGGTGGTGCTTGTGGTACCGGGCGACGACCCTGCCCTCGTGCAGGACCGCGGCGGAGTTCCGCGGCCCGGCAGCGTCCCGGTCCAGGTATCCGACGATCGCGACGATGTCACCGCAGCCCGCCTCGGCCAGCCGCGTGGCGAGCGCGTCCAGGGCCTGGCGGGAGGCGGTGGCGAAGGACTCCCGGAGCGCCAGGTCCTCGACCGGGTAGCCGGTCAGGGCCATCTCCGGGAAGGCGACCACATGGGCGCCCGATTGGACCGCCCTGCGGGTCCACTCGACGACCAGGTCGGAGTTGCCGACCAGGTCGCCGACACACGTGTTCACCTGCGCGAGGGCAAGGCGTAGCTGACACTTCCGGGGCATGCCCCCATCATCGCGCATTTCCGGAGGTCGACGTGGGCAGGCACCGGACATGCATCCGATGCATGCTGGCACGATCTCAAGGGTGCCCCCTGTGACCCGCGCCCTCGCCGCCCTCGGCGCCGCGGCCCTGCTCCTGGTCCCCGCGGCCTGCACCTCGTCCGGCCCCACCGACCCGGGCCCGCCCCAGCCGCACGCCGAGAGCAGAGGGCCGGCCGGCTCCGTGCCGGCCGGGCTCGACGGGTTCTACGGCCAGGCCCTGACCTGGGAGGACTGCAAGGGCTACGCCACCACCGCCGAGGACCGGGTCGCCTTCGCGCGCCAGGGCCTGGAGTGTGCGCGGCTGCGGGTCCCCCTCAACTACGACGCTCCACAGGGCCGCTCGATCACCCTCGGCCTGCTCCGCCGCCCGGCCGGTGACCAGCCCAACCGGATCGGCGCCCTGGTGCTCAACCCCGGTGGGCCGGGCGCCTCGGGCATGAGCGCCGCCGCCAACCTGGCGCACACCGTGAGCGGGAGTGAGCTGGGCAAGCGGTTCGACTTCGTCGGCTTCGACCCCCGCGGGGTCGGCGCGAGCGAACCGCAGGTGCGATGCCTGACCGATCAGGAGCGCGACGAGGAGCGCCTCGACCTCGACGTCGACAACTCCCCGGAAGGCGTGGCCCGTACCGAGGCCGAAGAGCAGGACTACGCCCGCAAGTGCGCCGAGCGCACCGGCAGGGAGATGCTCTCCCACGTCGGCACCCGGGACGTGGCCAACGACCTCGACGTGCTTCGATCGGCCCTGGGTGACGAGAAGCTCAGCTACCTCGGCTACTCCTACGGCACCCGGATCGGCACCGCCTACGCCGAGGCGTTCCCCGAGAACGTGCGCGCCCTCGTGCTGGACGGCGCGCTGGCCCCCGAGCAGGACCCGGTAGCCGAGCTGGTGGCGCAGGGTGCCGGCTTCCAGCGGGCGTTCGACGCCTTCGCCGCCTGGTGCGCCAAACAGCAGCAGTGCGCCCTGGGCTCCGACCCCGCCCGGGCCGTGCCGATCTTCCGCAAGCTGGTCGACCCACTGGTCGACAAGCCGGCCGACGCCGGCGACGGCCGCAAGCTCTCCTACAACGACGCGACCACCGGCGTGATCCAGGCCCTCTACGCCGAGTCGCTGTGGCAGACGCTCAACCGCGGGCTGGCCGAGCTCGCGCTCGGCCGGGGCATGACCCTGATGAAGCTGGCGGACACCTACTACGGCCGGGGCAGCGACGGGCATTACTCGACGATCACCGATGCCTTCACCGCGGTCCGCTGCGTCGACGACGCCCGGCTGACCGACAAGGCCAAGCGCCTGGAAGCCGACCGCCGCTACCGTGAGGCCGCCCCGTTCCTCGACGACGGACGCGGCCCGTCCAGCGCGCTGGACACCTGCGCCTTCTGGCCGGTGCCACCGACCAGGGACCAGCGCGTCCCCGACCCCGGGCAGCTGCCGACGACCCTGGTGATCTCCACCACGGGCGACCCCGCCACGCCCTACCAGGCCGGGGTCGACCTGGCTAGGGCGCTCGGCGCGCGCCTGCTCACCTACGAGGGCGAGCAGCACACCGTGTTCCTGCAGGGCGTGTCCTGCGTCGACCAGGCCACGATCCGGTACCTGACCGACCTGGAGCCGCCCACGGGGGACACCACCTGCCGGCGCTGATCCGGCCGTGCCGGACGAGTGTCACTTGATCGGGTGACAATGGCGGGGTGTCCCGCCTGCCGCGAGTCCTCGCCGCCGTGGCCGCCCTCGGCCTGCTGACCGCCTGCACGACCATCCCCGGCACGCCCGTGGGCCTGCGCCAGGAACAACGCGGGCCGGTCGGGGCGGTCCCGGCCGGCCTGGAGCGGTTCTACGGCCAGGCCATCGCATGGGGCTCGTGCGAGAGTTTCGCGACCACGACGGAGCAACACCTCGCCTTCACCAAGCGCGGTATCGAATGCGGCCGTGCCACCATGCCGCTCGACTACGACGACCCACGGGGCCGCACCGTCTCGCTGGCGTTGCTCCGGCGCCCCGCCACCGACCAGCAGCACCGGATCGGCTCCCTGCTGATCAACCCCGGTGGCCCCGGCGCCTCCGGTATCGAGGCCGCCGCCCAACTCGGGTCGCTCCTCCGCGACAGTGAGGTGGCCGAGCGGTTCGACCTGATCGGTTTCGACCCCCGCGGGGTCGGCGCGAGTGAGCCGCAGGTGCGGTGCCTCACCGACGAGGAGTGGGACGCCGAGCGCCTCGACTCGGACCTGGACACCTCGCCGGAGGGCATCGCGCAGACCGAGGCCGAGGAGAAGGATTACGCCCGCAAGTGTGCCGAGCGCACCGGCAAGGACGTGCTCTCCCACGTCGGCACCAGGGACGTCGTCCGGGACATGGACGCCCTCCGCTCCGCCCTGGGTGACGAGAAGCTCAGCTACGTCGGCTATTCCTACGGCACCCGGATCGGCACCGCCTACGCGGAGACGTTCCCGCAGAACGTCCGGGCGATGGTGCTCGACGGAGCCGTGGCGCCCGAGGAGAACAAGCTCGCGCAGTCCCAGGCTCAGGGGCAGGGCTTCAAGAAGGCGTTCGACGCGTTCGTCGAGTGGTGCGTCGGCCGCGGGAAGTGCGCGCTCGGCAACGACCCGGCGGCCGCCGAACCGCGGCTGAAGGAACTCATCGAGCCGCTGAAGAAGGAGCCACGGCAGCTCGGCGACCGCAAGCTGTCCTTCACCGACGCCGTCACGGCCGTGGTCCAGGCCCTCTACAGCGAGCAGCTGTGGACCGTGCTCGACACCGGGATCGCCGACCTGGCCAACGGCGGCGGCCGCACCCTGCTCTTCCTCGCCGACACCTATCTCGGCCGGGACTCCGACGGCCACTATTCCACGCGGAACGATGCCTTCCGGGCGATCCGGTGCGTCGACGACCCGCCCGTCACCGATCGCGACCTCCTCCGCGAGGCCGACCGCAAGGCCCGCGAGGTCCTGGGCGAGGACAGCGTGTTCATCGCGGGTGAGCCGGCCGGCGTGCTCGACGCCTGCGCCTTCTGGTCGGTCCCGCACACCAGCGAGCCGCACCAGCCCAAGGCGGACGGCCTGCCCCCACTTCTGGTGATCTCCACCACCGGCGACCCGGCAACGCCGTACCAGGCGGGGGTTGATCTCGCCCGGGCCCTCAACGCGAGCCTGCTCACCTTCGACGGCAACCAACACACGGTGTTCCTGCAGGGTCAGCAGTGCGTCGACGAGCGGGGCACCAGGTACCTGGTCGACCTGAAGACCCCGGAGGACGGCGCTCGCTGCTGACACCGCCGCCCGGCCCTCGATCGGCGGTGAGCTGCCTCACCGCTCCAGGTCGGACATCGTGTCCCCGGCCGCAGCACCGCTGGGCGCGGGCTGGTCGGGAGCGGAGACCGGAACCTTCTGCGGGCGGCCGGGCAGCAACAGCGCCGCGGCCGCGCCCACCACGCAGATCACCGCGGTGAGCAGGAAGATCTCTCGGTACTCCGTCAGCAGCGCGTGCTGGATCGCGAGCTGGTAGTCGGCGAGCTTGCGCTGGTACTCCTCCGGTGAGACCCCGAACGGCAACGGGGTCGCCAGGTCCGCGGTCAACGTCCGGAAACGGTGCAGGCCCCATGCGGACAACGCCGCGACGCCCACCAACATCCCGGTCATCCGGGCCACGACCACACCCGCGGACGCGACCCCGTGCTGCATCGCCGGCACCACGCGCAGCACCGCGGCGGCCAGCGGCGCGATCACCAGGCCCAGACCCAGACCCGCGATAACGAGGTCCGTGTCGAACCGTGTCCCGCGTCAAGTTTTTGGCTCAGTTTTCCTTGTCTGAAAGTTGTGTCTTCTGGTCTTGGTG
>NZ_BMMK01000019.1 GCF_014645795.1 Longimycelium tulufanense
GTCGGTGAAGCCGAACCCCTCGACCGGCTTCCACACCGAGGGGTCGAACAGCTCCGAGACCTGGAACTCTGACATTCCGGTAAGGGTACGTGAGTGACCTCGGCCACAAAGGACGTTCGGGTGGCGCAGCGGCCCGTGTGCGTCACCCATTTACTTATGAGGGAGATTGAGAGGGAGCGGAAGCGACCGATCAAGCGACCGAATCAGCTTTGCCTGGCAGCGCTTCCAGGCGCTGCCAGAGACCAGGACCTACAGGTTTGGGAGCCGCCCCGAAGCGGCTCCCTGAACAACCACTTGTTATGTCTGTAGAGCCAGCTCTGGGAGGCTGGCTCATGAACTAACTAATGAGGGAGACCGGCCTTCAAGAGCCGGTCTCTTGTTATTAGGGGTGTCACCGTGCCGTGGGAGGGATCCCGACGGGCCGGTGAGCTTCCGGAGGACTGGTTGTGGAGACGGCAGCAGATCCTCCGGAGGGACCGGTACCGCTGCCAGCTTCGATGGGACGGTTGCCTTGGTACGGCTACCGAGGTGGATCACGTCCGTCGAGGGAGCGACCACCGGCCGACGAACCTTCGGGCCGCGTGCCGAAGTTGCCATGCGAAGAAGAGTTCGCGCGAGGGCAACGCGACGCAGGCACGGCTCCGCCAGCTCCGGTTTCGGCCCCGGGAGCAGCACCCGGGCCGACATGCTCAGCCTTAGCTGAGTGGTGGGAGCGGAGGAGCTTCGTCGTCAAGCTCACCTCGAATGATCTTGATGACGACGTAGCCGTGGCAATCGAGGCACGTGAACCACTGAAGTTGGTTCACGTCGAGCACGTAGAGCAGGGCTTGCGCACCGCAGCGCATGCACCTGGCGTCATCGGTCCCTGGTTCCACGAGCCCGCTTGCTGGTTCACGCATGAACGGCGCGCTCATCATGTCCGCACCGTAGAGGCACGGTGCTGAGGTTGAGAGGAGGGGTCACGTGGGCACTCGTGGCCCCGTTCCCAAGCGAAGTGATCAGCGTGTGCGACGGAATAAGGAAGACGTTCCCGTCGATCGCGTGACCGCGATTGGACGTGTGGAACAGCCTCCGCTGGATCTTGACGACCCTCATCCCCTCGTTGTCGACTTTTACGACTCGCTTCGTGACAGCGCTCAGGCTCGCTATTACGAGCCGTCGGACTGGCAGTACGCGCGGCTGGTCCTGTGGACCGTCGATCGCTACCTGAAGTCCCGGAGGCCGAGCGCGCAACTGTACGCGGCCATCACCAGCAGCCTGACTGACCTTCTCGTGTCGGAGGGGGCGCGGCGTCGCGTGCGGCTGGAGGTGGAGCGAGAGCAGGCGACGGGCGGGCAACTGGCGGACGTGGCGGCGTTGTTCCGCGAGCGTCTGGCCCAGTAACCCGGGCTCGGCCTGGCTGGGTTGAGCGCGCTTCTGTGGCGCGGCTCCCCGGCCAGGCCGCTCTCAGCCGTTTGGTCAGGAGGACACGTCTGAAAGCATCTCTTGAAGGGTGTTGGAGGCTGGGCTGACATCGATCTGATGACCGTTAGCGACGACGGTGGGTACGAACACGGCCCCGTTGGGGTCAGCCCACTGTTCGCGGAGTTCCGCGAAGTTCG
Source organism: Longimycelium tulufanense (assembly GCF_014645795.1). Taxonomy (GTDB): domain Bacteria; phylum Actinomycetota; class Actinomycetes; order Mycobacteriales; family Pseudonocardiaceae; genus Longimycelium; species Longimycelium tulufanense. The sequence continues at coordinate 1,602 of NZ_BMMK01000019.1, forward strand.
CCTCGATTGCGTCTCGGTAAGCGGTAGTGGCTACCTCGTGGGTGAAGTCGCCACCAGTAAGACTGACCTGGCTGGCGAGATGGGGCACGATCTCGGGGTTCATGGTCACGCGGGCCTGCCTGATCTCCGCGGGAGCGTGGTCGAGTAGCGCACGGCGAAACGTGACGAGCTGGCCCCGGAGGGCCGCCGAAACGAGCGCGGAAGCCGCCTGTAACGAGTACCCGGGTGGGTTGGATCGCGTGGCCATCATGTGAACCGGCTTGTAGTGCACGACCGCAGCGCCTGCGGCGCAGGCCCTGGTGAGGCGGTCGCGGTGTCGGCGGTCCCATGTTGCGCAGGCTGGGCAGAGGTAGTCCTCGTAGATGGTGATGCTCAAGGGTGCATCGGGGTTGCCGATACGGAGAGCATCGGTGAGGGCGGTGTCGGACAGACGAGGCACAGGCTCCCCCTCGATGGGTGCGGGCCAACGCTGGCCAAGCTCAGCATGCATGGCTTGGCCAGCGTAGCCGACGACGAAGCGAGGCGGGCTAGTAGATTTCGACGAACGCCACGCTTACCGGCGGGTGGAAGTGCTTCACCTGCCACTTTTCAAAGAAGACGCCGCCGCAATGGCCTTCGTTAACTACCCACAATGCTCCCTTATTGTTACCCGCGCTTAGGTAATTGATGTGGATACCCGCTAATCCCATGCTTCCAGCATTGGCGAAGCAAAACTCATGACCCTTTGGGGTGCGAAGCTTGAGAAAGTCGTTGCGGTTGCCACAGAGTGGGGTATCGATGGGTAGTAGCCCCGCCTCGGCGCGGGCGGCAGTAGACGGGTTATCCACACCAAGGGTGCAGGCTGCCTGCGCTGGCAGTCCCGCGAAAAGCAATGCCGCAACGGTCGCCACGCCGACAAAGAGGGCGCGTAAGTGTGCCTTTAGCAATGACACGCGAGGGTTCCCCTTCTCTCCATCGTGTCGGTGACTTTCCGACACATGCAGGAGCTTGCACGAGAGGTCCGCTTTTGTTGCACCTGCGCGCGGGCGAACTTTGATCACTCCAAATGTGCTAGCCCGGGTGGTGTAACACCGAAGAGGCTGTAGTAGCCACGGCGTTGCTCCACGGGTATGACAAGTTTTCTGGAGTATGAAACGGTGGGGAATTCTTGGATTACGGCATTGACATCTCATCTTGGCAGGGCACGAGCATCAACTGGGGTGCGGTGCGGGACCACAACATCAGCTTTACTTCGGTGAAGGTCACCGAGGGGACTGGCTATGTGAACCCGTGCGCCGATGCTCAGGTGGCCGGTGCTCGGTCGGTGGGGATCGCGGTGGGCGGCTATCACTACGCGCATCCGGGTTCCGTCACTGTCCAGGTCGACCACTTCGTTGCCCAGCTCGACGCTCGAAGGCTGCTGGGCTCGGGGTCGCTGTGGCCGATGCTGGACATGGAGGAGAGCGGTTTCGGTGACCCGAACCCCTTCATCTCCGAGTTCATTCGGCTGTTCCGTGAGCGCACCGGGCGGCCGTTGTTGGTGTACGCCAACCTGAGCTGGTTCACCGCGCGGCTTCGGCCTGACGAGTGGGTAGGCGACAACGCCCTGTGGCTCGCGCTGTACAACGGCGATCCGGCGAACACCGAGGGCTATGCGCATCCGCGGCTGGCGCTGCATCAGCACACGTCCCAGGGCAACGTCAACGGTTTCCCGGGTTTTGTGGACCGCAACGTCACTGTGGGCGGCTGGTCGGTGGGTCAGCTGGTGCTGGACGGCACGGCCCCCACCCCGGTGCCGGAGCCTCCTCCGGCCCCGCGGCCGGTCGGCTGGGTGGATTACCGGGTGCAGCCCGGCGACACGTTGTCCGGGATCGCGGCAGCGCGACGAGCGAGTTGGCAAGAACTTCAGCGGGTCAACGGTATCCCGAACGCTGATCTGATCTATGCTGGCCAGGTCATCCGCGTGCCCGCGGGCGGCCAGGGTGGTGAGCGCTACCAGATCCGCCCGGGGGACACGCTGTGGGCGTTGGCGCAGCGCTGGGGAACCACGGTGGACGTGATTGCCTCGCGTAATGGAATCGCAAATCCTGACTTCATTCGGGCTGGCGACTGGTTGACCCGGCCCTGATTCACACGTGAGACCCCGGTGTTCTGGGGTCCTTTGGCTGGGACCGCGCACAGAGTCTTGCGGGTCCCCTCAGCAGGCGTAGCTCAAGGCAGAGCGCCCCGACTCCAACTCGGGGAGGTGCAGGTTCGACTCCTGCCGCCTGCGCTGACGACATACGACATCGAGGAGCAGCGTGGATGAGTCCGGTCTGCTCCCCGTCCCGCCGCATGTCATCGGGCCGACGTGGCGCAAGCGGACTTCCGGTGAGTGGTATCTGCCGGAGTACACGCTCGCTGACGATGTCGTGAACTGGATGTTCGCGTATCTCACTCAGCCATCGGGGCCGAGGGCGGGTGAGCCGTTCATTCCGACGTTTGAGCAGTTTCGGTTTCTAACCTGGTGGTATGCGGTTGACGAGTCCGGACGGTTCCTGTATCGGAACGGCACTCTGCGCCGCCTGAAGGGCTGGGGCAAGGACCCGTTGCTGGCGGCGATGAGCCTTGCCGAGTTGTCCGGGCCGGTGGCCTTCTCCCACGTGGAGAAGGGCAAGGCGGTGGGGACGCCGCGGGCGTCGGCGTGGATTCAGGTTGCAGCAGTCTCGCAGGATCAGACGCGGAACACGTTCAGTCTCTTCCCGGCGATGGCCTCTAGGCGGCTCCGGGAGGAGTACGGCCTGGAGATCCACCGGACGCTGGTGTACTCCGAGGCTGGTGGCGTCATCGAGGCGGTGACGTCCTCCCCGTTGGCGTTGGAGGGAAAGCGGCCGACGTTCGTTGTTCTCAACGAAACGCAGTGGTGGCTGGAGTCCAACGCCGGCCATGAGATGGCCGGGGTCATCAGCGGAAACGTGGACAAAGCCGCGTACGGAGCCTGCCGTTCGCTGAGTATCTGTAACGCGCACCGGCCCGGCGAGGAGTCCGTGGCGGAGCGGGACTACGAGGCGTATCTGGCGATCCAGGCCGGCGAGGCCGTGGATAACGGGATGCTCTACGACAGCCTGGAGGCACCGGCGGACACGCCGGTCTCCGAGCTGGCGGCGCTGGCGGAGGACCCCGAGGCGTATGCGGAGGCGCTGAACCGGCTACGCCGAGGTGTCGAGATCGCCCGGGGTGACGCGGAATGGCTCGATGTCGACACCATCATCTCCTCCATCCTGGACATCCGGAATCCGGTCACCGAGTCCCGCAGGAAGTTCCTCAACCAGGTTAATGCGGTGGAGGACTCCTGGATCGCGCCCCGTGAATGGGATGCCTGTCGAGAGCTGTCGCTGCGCCCGTTGGAGAAGGGCGACAGGGTGACGTTGGGCTTCGACGGATCGAAGTCCAACGACTGGACGGCGCTGGTGGCCTGCCGGGTCGAGGACTCTGCCCTCTTTGTGCTGCGGGCGTGGAACCCGGAGCGGCACGGCGGCGAGGTGCCGCGAGAGGACGTGCACGCTGCGGTGGTGTCCGCGTTCGCCACCTATGACGTGGTGGCGATGCGGGCGGATGTCAAGGAGTTCGAGGCGTACGTGGATTTGTGGGGCGAGCGCTTTGGTCGCAAGCTCAAGCTGAAGTCGGATGCCAAGAACCCGGTGCGGTTCGATATGCGAGGCAGGAAGAAGGATTTCGCACTGGCGGTTGAGGCGTTCTATGACGCCGTGGTTGAGCGCACCGTGGTTCATGACGGTAACCCGATCCTGCGCCGCCACATCGTGAACGCCGTGCGCCGCCCCACGAACTACGAGGACCTGTACACGATCGGTAAGGCCACGAAGGACAGCAAGCGCAAGATCGACGCTGCGGTGTGCGCCGTGTTGGCGTTCGGAGCGCGCCAGGAGTTCGTGACCTCCAAGAAGAACCGAGGCCGAGGGGTGGTGATCCTGAAGTGACATCGGTCGGGGAGCACGTGGACCGGTTGTCCCACCTCATCACCTCGGCGAAGCCGAAGCTGACTACGAACGAGCAGTATTACGAGGCGGAGCATCGGCTGAAGGCCCTCGGCGTCGCGACACCGCCGGAGATGCGGCACCTGGTGGCCGCCATCGGGTGGCCACGCATGTACGTGGATTCAGTGGAGGAGCGCTTAGACGTCGAGGGGTTCCGGCTGGCGGGCCGCTCGGATGGGGATGAACGTCTGTGGTCCTGGTGGCAAGCGAACGGGCTCGATGAGGAGTCGGGTCTCGGGCACCTAGAAGCACTGATCCACGGACGGGCCTACGTCACGGTGGCGGCTCCGGACCCCGGTAGCGCCGAGGCCGACCAGGACGCCCCGGTAATCCGGGCCGAGTCGCCCCTGACCATGATCGCGGAGACCGATCCCCGGACACGGCAAATCACCAGGGCGCTCCGCCTGTATCGATCGCCGGACGCACCCTCCGACGACGCAGCAACGCTGTACCTGCCTGACGAGACCCTGTTTCTCCAGCGTGACTCCCCTGCAGGCCGGTGGTCCATCGTGAACAGGGTCGCGCATCAACTGGGCGTCGTGCCGGTGGTGCCGCTGGTCAACCGTGCACGGCTGGCGGATCGCGCAGGGCAGAGTGAGATCACCCCCGAGATCCGGTCGGTGACAGACACGGCGGCACGGATCGCGATGGACATGCAGGCCGCCGCCGAGCTGATGGCCGTGCCACAACGGCTCTTGTTCGGTGTCAGCCGGGACGAGTTCACGGCCGACCCGGACAACCCAGGTGCGGCCCTGGAGGCGTACTACGCGCGAATCATGGCGTTTGAGAACGAGGCGGGCAAGGCCCTCCAGTTCGCCGCCGCAGACCTCCGGAACTTCACAGAGGTCTTGGGCGAGTTAGCGAAGCAGGTCGCGTCCTACACCGGCTTGCCACCTCAGTACTTGTCGTTCTCGTCGGACAACCCCGCCTCGGCGGAGGCGATTCGCAGCAGCGAGGCCCGGCTGATCAAAAAGGCCGAACGCAAGGCCCGGTTGTTTGGGGGTTCCTGGGAGCAGGTGATGCGGCTGGGGATGCGCATCATGGGCGACTCGGTGCCCGAGGATGCGTATCGGCTGGAAACGGTATGGCGTGATCCCGCGACACCGACCTACGCGAGCAAGGCGGACGCCGCATCCAAGCTGTACGCCAACGGGATGGGAATCATCCCGTTGGAGCGTGCCCGCATCGACATGGGTTACACCTCCGAGGAGCGGCGGGAGATGCGCCGCTGGGACGCTCACACCCCCACGAGCCAGCTCGCCGCGCTCATGCAGCCCCGCTCACCTGGTGCGGGTGAGGACGGGGGCCAGGAAGGTGAGCACGCCGCGTGACTGTGGAGGAGTACAGCGAGGCCCAGCGTGCCATCACGGCCGCGGTGGTGGCGCTCGTGCTGCGTGTGCTGGAGCCGTTTCGGCTGCCGCTGCTGACGGTGCGGGACTGGGGCGCGATCCTCGCGGCGCTCTACCCGACGGTGGAGCGGGCACGCCGCGACACCGCCGAGCTGGCCCGCCGGTTCTACGACGCGCAGCGAGCGCAGCACACCGACGCCGAGGCGCGCCACGACATGCTGCTCCCGAGGTACCGACCGGAGTGGTTTGAGGAAGCCCTGCGCCCCGCACGGGACCGGCTGCGCCAGTCGAACTCCACAGACGGTGTTGTCGCGCAGCTCGCGATGCGGGTTGCCAAGGAGATCGAACAGGCGGGTCGGCGCACGGTCCTGCACGCGGTGGGCTGCGACCCACTCCGGCCGGGATGGGCACGAGTCGCCACCGGCCGGGAGACCTGTGCGTTCTGCCTGATGATGATCAGCCGCGGTCCGGTGTACTCGCGGGCCGAGTACGCGGGCCTGGATATCGAGGACTCCACGGCGATTCAGTTGTGGCGCCGCCAGGACCTCACCGCGATCGATGAGCTGATGAACCGCTGGCATCCCGGCTGCGACTGTAAGGCCGTCCCTGTGTTCTCGCGCCAGAACTGGTCGGGCCGGGACGCCTACCTCGCGGCCGAACGACTGTGGGCGCGAGTCACGAAGGGCTATTCCGGAAAGGACGCGCTGAACGCTCTGCGTCGAGCCCTGGACGCGGGCGAGATCGATCCCGCCGACTTCGCTGCCGCATAGACCACCAATCTGAACGTCTTCAGAGCGCCCCAGGTGGGCGCTTGTTTTGTGCCCAGGGGGCTGTTGTGTCTGAAAACGTTGCTACCACCGCGACCACCGAGTCGACTGAGACCGAAACGGACAATGAGCTGCCACAGTGGGCTCGGGACCAGATCACCGAGGCCAACAACGAGGCCGCCCGCTATCGCGTCCGGGCCAGGGAAGCGGCTGACAAGGCGCGGGCCGAGGTTCGACAGGAGTTCGAGCCCCAGGTTTCCGCGCTGGAGGACGAGAAGGCGGCACTGGCAGCCGATCTCGATGCCGCCCGGCTCGACCTGGTGAAGCTCAAGGCGGCACTGAACGCTGGGATTCCTGGCGAATCCGCAGCGGAGTTCGCCGAACTGCTCAAGGGCTCCACCGAAGAGGACATCACCGCGCACGCCGAGACGGTCAAGGCCATGTTTTCCGCGGCCGGCTCCGTTCGGCCTCCGCGCGCGGTGGACCCCTCACAGGGGCTTGGCCTCGATTCGACCACGAGCCCGCACGACGCGTTCGGCGCGTTTCTGCTGAGTAAACTCGATACGTAAAGGTTCGCAACTTCCAGTGGCTCTGATCAACGAGCTTGCCCCGAATTCGCCTAAGAATCATCAGGGGCGACTTGCGCACGTTCCGTCCGACCTGCTTCCCAAGGAGCTGGTCGGCCCGATTTTCGATAAGGCCCAGGAAACCAGTCTGGTGCTCCGGCTGGGGAGTCAGATCCCGGTCGCCTACGGCGAGACCGTGATCCCGACGACCACCAAGCGGCCCGAGGTCGGCCAGGTGGGCACCGGCACCTCCAACGCCGAGCGTGAGGGCGGCACCAAGCCCTTGAGCGGCGTCGGGTGGGGCACCCGGTCGTTCTCTCCGATCAAGCTGGCGACGATCGTCACCGTCAGCGAGGAGTTCGCCCGGCGCAACCCCATGGGTTTGTATAGCCAGATCCAGACCGACATGGCCTATGCCATCGGCCGGGGTATCGATCTTGCTGTGCTGCACGGCCGTCAGCCCCTGAACGGTCAGCCGCTTCAGGGCATTGACACGGCGAACGTCCTGGCGAATACCACCAATCACGTCAATTTCGCCGCGGACCCGAAGACGAGCATCTATGACGACCTTCTCACGGGCTATGAGCTGGTGGTGACCGATCGCCACGAGTTCGATGGGTGGGCGGTTGACCCGCGTTTCCGCGCCACGCTCGTGCGCGCGGGTGCCGTCCGGGATGTCAACGGCAATCTGGCCGACCCGCGGTCGATCAATTTGGCGGCTCAGACCGGGGACATTCTCGGGTTTCGGGCCGAGTACGGGCGTGCGGTGGGCGGTGATCTGGGTGAGGCCGCCGACAGCGGGATTCGGATGGTCGGCGGTGACTTCAGCCAGCTCCGCTATGGCTACGCCGACGAGGTGCGGATCAAGGTCAGCGACACCGCGACCCTGACCGATGGCAGCCAGTCGATTTCGATGTGGCAGACGAACCAGATCGCCATTCTGATCGAGGTCACGTTCGGTTGGGTCGTGGGTGATTTGGGTGCGTTCTGCAAGTTCACCAACACCGCGCCGTCCGAGGCGTGACGCTCGCGGGCAGGCCACCGTCTGCGGCGGCCTGCCCGCCCTCCGGCTGTCGCTTTATTCCGTTGATCCGAAAGGTTTGTTGATGGTGGTACGGATGCGGGCACCGTGCGGCACGGTGGTCGAGGTTGCCCCGGGGAAGGCGGAGAGGTTGACCGCGCTCGGATACCGCGTGGCACCCGAAGAAAAAGCTCCTGTTCCGACGCGTGGCCGTTCTCGCAAGACCGGCCCGGCCCGGGAGTGAGGTGGCGGTGTCATGGCCTACGCCTCACCTGCCGACGTGCAAGCGCGTCTTGGACGGCCTTTAGCGGACAGTGAGCGCCAGCTGGTCACCACACGCCTGGACGATGCCGAGCGGCTGATCCTGACCCGGATTCCTGATCTGGCCGCCAAGGTGACCGAGGGGGTGCTGGATTCGGAGCTTGTGGCCCAGGTTGAGGCCGATGCGGTGCTGCGGCTGGTCCGCAACCCCGAGGGCGTCCAGTCCGAATCGGACGGAAGCTACTCCTACACGCTGGCCGAGCGTGTGGCGTCGGGTCTGCTGGAGATCCTGCCGGATGAGTGGGCACTGCTGGGTGTGCGGGCGGGCGCGTTCACGATCCGCCCCCACGTGGATGTGCCGTTCACGCGGTGGCCGCCCGATTTGTGGTGGCCCGCGTGAGCCTGCTCGATCGCGGGCAGGAGACGGTGACCGTCTACCAGGAGATCGTCGTGACCGACGAGGACGGCAACATCCGCACCATGCCCGGCACCGAGGGCGTGACCACGGTGGCATCGGTGCAGCTGCGCGCCCAGAGCGGCACCAGCGCGAGACGCAACGAACAAGACAATGAGGGCTTCGAGACCGAATCGGTCTACCGGCTGCGTTTGCCGCGAAGCTTCCCGTTCGTCCTCGGCGCGCAGGCCCGGGTGAAGTGGCGTGGCGTCTTCTGGTCGGTGATCGGCGACGCCCAAGTGTTCACCGGCTCCCCCCGCACTGCCCACGTGGAGTACACGATCCGGCGCACATGAAGATCGACCTCGACAGCCAGAAGAAGATGAACCATGTCCTCAAGGACCTGGAGGGCGTGCAGCTTGCCGTCTCCGGCAAGGCGCAGACGTTCGGGGGACGCGCAAAGATGCGGCTCGCCCCGCACCGTGACCGCGGCGACGCGAAGGTTGTGGTTCGCCGAGGACACGTGGACTCCTACGTCATCCTGGATGATGAGGCCGCGATGTCCATCGAGTTCGGCCACTTCCACAACGTCACCGGCGAGTGGGTGGAGGGCCTGTACATCATCACCGGAGCCACGGGCTTGATCTAAGGAGTGTGGTTGGTGGTTGTGCGGCGCATGCCGCGCATCCACGAGGTCATCATCCCCGTACTGCGGGAGAAGCTTCCCGAAGTCATGGTCACGTCCTGGGTGCCCGATGTGGATTACCGCCAGTGGCCGATCCTCAACGTGCGCCGCCTGGGAGGCTTGGCGCGCGATGTTGAGTGGTTGGACCGGCCGGTCATTGAGCTGACGGCGTACTCGCGTGATGGTCTCGTGGCGTGTGAACGGCTGTTCTTGGATGCGCGGCAAGTCCTGTGGGGCATGGTTGAGAACCAGACGCTGACGGAGGCGGGTTACCTGCACTCGATGCGGGAAACGATGGGGCCGACGCAGTTTGATTCACCATTTGATGACTCCTGGCGGGTACAGGGCCTGATTCAGCTCGGGCTCCGGCCTGCCAGGATGGGGGAGTAAACGTATCCATGGCACTGAATGATCAGGCGGTGCTGACCCCGGCACGGGGGTTTGTGTATCTGGCTCCGGTGGGCACGGCCGCCCCCTCGCCCGCCGATGTGGCGAAGTTCAGCCCGGACACGGCGCTTGCCGGGTGGGAGTCTGTAGGCCACACCGCACGGGACGAGCTGCCGACCTGGGGGTATGACGGTGGTGAGGTCGAGACCCGAGGGTCGTGGCAGTCGGCCAGCCTGCGTGAGGTGGTGACCGCGGCCGCCACGGACTACGTCCAGTTTCGGCTGCACCAGTTCGACAAGGGTTCGCTGGGCCTGTACTACAGCGTGTCCGATCCGGGCGACACGCCGGGCGTGTTCGCGGTGAAGCAGTCGCCGACCAAGCCGCTGGAGCGGGCACTGCTGATCGTCATTATGGACGGTGACGTGTCGATCGCGTTCTACGCGCCCCGGGCGAGTGTTCGACGGGATGAGTCCATCGAGCTATCGATTGACGAGTTCGCCGCGTTGCCGGTGCGGGCCACGTTCCTGACCCAGCCGGGGGTGTCCCTGTTCGAGTGGATCAGTGAGGCGACTGGGGTAAATCCGGCGCCACCGGCTACCTGATCCCGGCGGGCGGTAGGTGATGTGCCGCTGCGCCCCCTGATGTGGTTCGAGTGTCGTGACTGAAGGGCTGTCGTGTCCAACAACGTGTTCACACTGGACGATTTGCGGGCGGAGATTGAGCGGCAGTACGCGCCGTTGTCGTTCTCAGCTGACGGCGAGGAGTTCGTTCTGCGGTCGCTGCTGCGGATCGGCAAGAAAGACCGGGAGGCGATCTTAGGCAAGCTGAAGACGCTGGAGGATACCGACGAAAGCACCTTCAGCGAAGCCGAACTGGTCGAGATCTTGAAGTTCGTTCTGGGGGCCGTAGTTGCCGATGGCAAGGGGCCTCGGCTGTTGACGATCCTGGGGGACGACCTGTTGCTGCTCCGGGGCCTGATGGAGCGGTGGACTGAAGCCACACAGCCGGGGGAAGCGCTGCCCTCGCCCGCCTAACGGACCGGTGTGGCGAGGAGCTTCTTGCCGATTTCCACGCCCACTACGGGCTGGATCTCGTTGCGGTCTTGGCTGAGGGCTCGGGGTATTCCCCTCGCCGGATCTTGGCGTTGATTCGCCAGCTTCCGCCGGAGTCCCGCACGGTCGCGGCCCTGCGTGGTGGTGCCCAGTTCACTGGTTGGGGGGTGGACCGCTACCTGCTGGCCTCCGCCGTGGACGCGATCCGTGAGACCACCTACGCGGTCGTCGCCGCCAACTCGCAGCGCAAACCGAAACCCCCGAAGCCCGTTCCGCGACCGGACACGAATCCGGGCCGCAGCACGAAGAACCGATTCGTCGCGATGGCGGGTGCACAGATCGCGGCTGTGAAACAAGCACGAGGAGAGTGACGTGTCGGGGCCGAATGCCCGCGTCGTCGGCCGCGTTGCGATCAAGGTCATTCCGGACACCTCCCGGTTCCGGCGCGAGCTGCACCAGCAGCTCCGGCAACTGGGCAACCAGGCCACCGTGTCCGGCACGGTCGAGCTGGACACTCGCCAGGCGACGACCGCGCTGCGGCGGTTGCGCCGCAACCTGGTCTCGCTGCGCCGCCTGTTCTCGGTCAACCCCCGGACCTTGTTCGTCGATCAGTTGGTCAGCGGGCTGCGGCGCTCCGCCCAGCGGGCACGGCAACTGGTGGCCCAGGTCCGCACCTCAGCCACGGAATCCCGCCGCTTCGTCCGGTCGACCATCCGGGTTCGGGCGCATTGGGAACGGCTGCGCTGCGCGGCCGAGGGCGTGTCCACGGTGCTCGCGCGCATCCACGCGCGGGGCCTGGTGACCGCCAACCGGGCGGCGATTGAGACCACACGCCAGGTTCAGCGGTTGCGTACCGCGGTTCTCGGCCTTCCCGCCGTGTTCGCTCGGCTGCGGGCTCAGGGTCTGCTCGGGACGGCCCGGCACGGTGTGGACGGTCTGGCCCGCGGGCTGCGCCGCACGGCGGGTGCGGCCCGCGCGCTGGGGGGCCAGCTTCGGGACTCCGATTCTGCGGTCCGTCGGCTTCTGCGCTCCACCGTGAGCTTGCGGGGGCACTGGGAGCGGATGCGGGCGGCGGCCAGCGGCCTGTCGTCGGCGTTGACCCCCGTTCGTGGGGGCGGTCTGTTCCGGGTCGCCCAGCGGGGCCTGACCGACGTGGCCAAGGGCGCCCTTGGCGCCACCCGGGGCGTGGAGCGGTTTGCCCATGCCGCGGTCGCGGCCCCCTTGGGGATTTTCAGGAAGACCCTGGGCCTGACCACCAAGGCGTTCGGCGGGTTCGTCAAGGGCGCCTTCAATGCGGTGCGCGGGCTCGCGCGGCTCAGCCACGGCGCACTGATCGCGATCGCGGTCCTGGCGTTGATGAGCCCGGTGGTGGCCCTGGTCGCCGGGCTGCTCGCGGGGATCCCCGCGCTGGCGACGGCCGGTGGGGCGGCCCTCGCAGCGATCGTCCTGGGCCTGGACGGCATCAAGCAGGCGGCGGGCGTTCTCAAACCGTCGGTTGACGGTCTCAAGAAGTCGCTGTCGGAGACATTCGAGTCCGGGCTCACTCCTGTTTTTCGACAGCTCAACACGGTCATGCCGACCGTGACCACGGGGCTGAACCACGTCGCTAAGGGCCTGATTCCGCTGGCCCAGGCATTCACCGACGTGGTGACCTCGGCCAGTGGCATGGAACAGCTCGGCCTGCTGCTGGAGAACACGGGCAAGTTCGTCAGTGATCTCTCCCCGATGGTGCGGGACTTTACCGCCGCCTTTCTCACCTTGGCCGCCGAGGGATCAAAACAATTCGGTCTGCTCGCTGGAGTTCTGAACGGGTTCGCCGCGCAGTGGCGCGAGATGGTGGACCGGATCGTCGCCAACGGGGCCTTCGCGAAGGCGATCGAGGGCCTGTCCCAGCTCACCAGCGGATTCCTGTCCTCCTTTACCAAGCTCTTCGAGGCCGGCATGGTCGCGATGGGCCAGCTCGGCGCAACGATGGGGAATTTCCTCAACGACTTCGCCGACGGCGCTGTCGCCCTGATGCCCATTCTGACGGCACTGTCGAAACTGCTCTTCGAGGTCGTGGGTGCCGCGCTCCGGGTGCTCATCCCCTCGCTGGAGGCATTACAGCCCTCGCTCACGGAACTAGGGCGCGTCCTTGGCCAGGTCCTCGTCGGTGCGCTGACATCGCTGGAGCCGATTCTGACCGCCCTGGCGAAGATCCTCGGCGAGCTGATCCTCGCGGCACTGCGCGCCCTGGAGCCGATCCTCGGCCCGCTGGTCGACTTCTTCACCCAACTCGGCGTGATTCTCGCCGACTTCTTGCTCCAGGCGTTCGCGGAGCTACGGCCCTTGCTGGAGCAGATCGCCCAGTTTTTCGTCCAGCTCTTTGAGGCGGTCCAGCCCCTTCTGCCGCAGCTGCTCGATCTGGCGAAGCTGATTTTCGACCAGGCGATTCGGGCGCTGCAACAGGTGATGCCGCCCGTGCTCGAATTGGCCGAGAAGGCGTTTCCTGCACTCATTGGCATCGTCGAGCAACTCGCCCCGCACCTGGGTGAGATCATCCGTTTGGCGGCGGGGCTGATTCCACCTCTAGTAAATCTCGGACTAAAGATCCTGGAGATCTGCATTCCCGTGATGCAGGGCTTCCTTGACGTGGTCAAGGCAGTGTGGCCGGACATCCAGCAGATCATCATGGGCGCCCTAGAGGTCATCAAGGGAATTCTCGTGCTGGCGATGGCGATCGTGACCGGAGATTGGGAAAAAGCCTGGTCGGGAATGAAGCGGATCTTCTCCGGAGCCTGGGAGATGATCAAGGGCGCGGCGAAAGCCGGGCTCCACGGGCTCGTCACGTTTGTTTCGGAAATCCCAGGGAAGCTCCTGGCCGCCCTTGGCGACCTAGGCGGTCTTCTCCTCGATGCGGGAAAGGCCCTCATCGGCGGGCTGATCGAGGGCGTCAAATCAATGATCAACAAGGCGAAGAACGCCGCGAAAAGCGTCGTCCAGGCCATCCGGAACTTCTTCCCCTTCTCGCCCGCGCGCACCGGACCATTTTCCGGGCGCGGCTACACCTCCTATTCCGGTCGTGCGCTGGTGGAGGACTGGGCCGCAGGGATCGAGTCGCGCACACCAAAAGCGATTCAGGCCGTGGAGGACATGATGGCCGCCACCAACACCGCCGCCACCGCGGAATGGCAGGGGCACATCACTGCCGAGAACTTCGGTTTTCTCGGGGATCGGATCGCGGAGGCACTGGCGGGCTGGACCGTGCAGATCGACGGCGACGGACTGGCGCGAATGGTCAACAAGCACAACGCATTGCGGGCGAGGCGGCGATGACCGAGGAAGCCACCTGGTATCTGGGGCCGCGAGGTGCCCTGCGGGCACTGCCCGCCCCCGAGCCCGGCGTCGTCGCCACCCTCACCCGGCACGGCGGGGTGCATCAGGCGATCAGCGGTGCCCGCGTCATGGACGTGACCGGGCACCGCCACGAGTACACGTTGACGTGGAACTACCTGGAAGAACACGAATGGCAGTGGCTCCAGGCACTGCACACCCGACTCGTGCCGGGGCCGCACTTCCTGGTGAACCCGTTGCGGACAAACCGGCTGTCGGTGCAGTCCTCCACCGGTAAGGGGGTGCTCACCGCCCCCGGGGCCGCCGGGGGGACACGGTCGACCGCGCCGGGGTTCATGGCCTCCAACCCGCACTGGATGCCGGTCCGAGACTGGCCCGAGGGGGCGGGGCCGCTGGGCTCGCACTGCATCCACCACCCCGGCCACACCCGGGGTGGCGCCCACGTCGTGCGGTTCGACTACTACACCGGGGGAACACCAGTCTTTGCTGGGGAAGCGCTCAGCGCGTCGATCTATCTCAAGGCCGAGGACCGGCGCCCGCTGTCCTTGGTGGTCGACTGGTACGACTCCGCCGGACAACAGACCGGCGCCTCCGAGGTGCGGACGATCCGGCTCACCAGCGCGTGGACGCGGTGGCTGCACAAGGCCACTGTCCCCGAAGGCACGGCCACCGCGGTCTTCGCGCTCATCGTCCCCGCCGATCCGACCGCCTTCTTCTTCGCCGCACCACAACTCCAATCCGGCCCCCTGGCCACCTCGTGGGAGATCGGCGGTGGGACCGCCCGCGTCGTGGTCGACCAATTGCAGACCTCCTCACCCCGCTACCCGCTCACCGACTGTTCCCTGACCCTGCTGGAGGCATAGTGCAAACACAGGGCGGCGACGCTGCCGAGAAGGCCATCACCGCACCCGAGCGCCGGTTTGTGGTCTCCCTCGTGGTGGACTGGGACGGCACTGGCCGCTTCGACCACCCGCTGTCCGACCTGAGCGCGTGTGTGTCCGCGGTCAGGACCGACCGGGCGCTGCGGGGCAGCGCCCCCGAGGAAATCCTGATCATCGAGGGGTCCAGTGCGGCCGAGCTGACCCTGACCTTGTCCGGAACGGTCGACGGCACATCGCTGGCGCACCTGTTTTCGCCGTTCAACGAGCAATCGCCATTCTACCAGCAGGATATCGCCGGCCGGGAGATCACCTACGCACTCGGCGTGGAAACCGCGGTCGGCACCGTGTGGTACCCGCAGTTCGTGGGCGTCGTCCAGGAGATCACCCCGGACCGAGTGGCGGAGACGGTCGAACTTCGCGCGCTGGACCGGGTGGAGCTGCTACGCCGGCCGGTGCGGCTGCCTCCCGCCGCGATCTCTGAGGAACACGTTGCCTATGGGGAGCGAGACTCCCAACTCGCCCGATCCCACTGGGTCATCGATACCGCGCTCCGCCAGTGCGGGGTCTCACCCACCCCCTACCGGCCACCGCTCAAAGAGGACACGCCCACGCTGCTGGACCGGGGAGATGACTGGTTCGAAGGGTGCCAGTTCTACGTCACCGGCAACGGAAGCTGGTGGCCGACAATCGGCTACATCGACAACCCCAACGCCAGTAGCTTCCCCAACCCGGGCGTACCGATGTTCGCCGACACCGCCCCACGCCACCCTGATGTCGACCCGAACGGGCCGCGCCCGCAAGCTCTTCACGGCCTGGGCACACCGGTCTCCCACGAATACGGCCAGCGGCACCACCAGGGCATCATCCGCTACTGGTGCAACGACGCCACCTGGCTGTACTCGACCGGGATGCACTACGCCGGGTTCACCCTGAACACCACCGGCCCCAACCCGGACCGGTTCCAGTCGGTTGACCGGCACAACGCGATGCAGATCCAGGCCGGACACTACTGGGTTCTCACGATCGAAATCGACAAGGGCAAGGTCCGCGGTCGCGCCTCCTACACCCGCACGAGCTGGCAGGACCGCATCACCACCGAGTGGGTACCGATCCCCGCCGGGCAGGACCACGTCCAGATCTTCGTGCAGTGGGACAACTCCACCGGCACCGGCAGCCGAATGTATGTCCAGGCCGGCAGCAACTCCAACGGAGAGCTGAAGCAGTACACCGCACCGGTCTTCGAGGACTACTACGTCGACCCCCTCTCCGGTCGGATCACCCTCGGCCAGGCGCTCAGCATGAGCGACATCTTCTACAGCAACCGCAACTATGTGGCCAAGGGAATCGACATCGAGGAGGGACGGCGCCCGGCACGATACGCAGCCGTCCTTGATCACGGGCTCAATCGCCTGAGCTTCGCCCCAGCACGCAACGGCGAAGCCTGGGACACCATCACCGACGTCGCCGCGGCCGAGTACGGATCCGTGTTCTGGGACGAAAACGGCATCTTCCGGTTCTGGACCCTGGACACCGTGCTCGCCAAGCAACAGCAGGTCGTGCGCACCCTCACCATCGACGACATCACCGGACTGAAATTCACCACCACCCTGGAGACGGTCCGCAACACCTTCTCCATAAAGGTCAAGAAGAAAAAGGCAACGTGGAGCGGGGCCATGTACAGCTCCCGCGACCCCTGGGAGTTCTACGTCCCCGGCGGCAGCCGCATCGCCAAGCGCTTCCGGGTCGCCACCGACGATGCCCTCAGCCCCCTCTCCTATGGATTCAGGAAACGCTCCAGCACAGGCGACGGCGGGTGGCCACACTGGACCGACGACGTCACCCACGGCTACGTACCCCAGTACTTCATCGACGGCCAGTGGAAAGAAGACAACACCCGCCACGACCTCGCCGAGGGTGTCACCGACAACATCAACGTCTTCTGGGATGGCTACGGCAACCTCCAGATCCTGGTGCACAACCCCTGGAAGGAGGACATGCGCTTTGCCACCGACAGTGGACAACCGGCGTTCCGCATCTCCGGCACCCGCATCCTGGACGAGACACCCAAGACCGTCATCGTCCGCGACCCGGAGTCGGTGAGGCGCTACGGCCCGCGGCTGCTACGACTGTCCGGGGACTGGTACCAGGACGACTACGGGGCACGAGCCATCTTCGATGTCCTCACCAAACGCACCACCCGCCAAGCCCCCATCACCGACGCCGTCACCATCCCCGGCGACCCCCGCCTGCAACTCGGCGACACCCTGACGATCCGCGACCGGGGAGGCTTCGGCGAAGAATTCCACATCCAGATCTACGGAATCCGCCGCGAGTACAGCGCCGACACCGGCCTGACCGACACCCTGATGGTCGAGGTCACCAGCACCGCCCATCCCGGAACCTGGGACGCCCCCTCCTACGGCCGCTGGGACCGCTCACTCATCTGGAGCTAGCCGTGCCCATCCAACCGATGGACGACGCCGTACCCGGCGAGATCGCCAAGGCAGCCGAGTACAACAAGGCCGTCAGCAACATCCGCGATCTCGACACCCGACTATCCAACCTTGAGGGGCGGGAAAGCCCCCTCGGCGACACCGCCATCACCGCCCCCTTCGACGAAGCGATGTTCGGCGACCGACTCAGCTACTGCCCACGCCGGGAAGCCCTCTGGACCACCGAACTGAACAACGGCGGCCTCGCCATCGTCGCCGCGTTCGCCTCACCCCGCAAGGTCGACGTCTCCCAACTCCGCTTCTGGGTTGAGGGACCCGCCTCCGGCGTCTCCCTCTTCCAGGTCGCCGCATACCGCGGAGACCCGAAAAACCTGACCCGATTCTCCACACACCAGGAGCCCAAACTCCCCACCACCCAAGGGCTGAAGACACTCCACTTCCCACGCCAGACCATCAACGTCGGCGAAATCCTGGCCTGCTACTGGCGACTCGTCGCCAACGGATCAGCCCACATGGCCAGCCTCCCCCGGCACTTCGCCAACCAAGGCCGAGTGAGCGCGGGATTCTTCGGAATCTGGGCTCGACACCGGCCAGGAACCCAGTTCACCTCACCCCCCGACCACCTCAACCTGGAAACCGACCTCGCACTAGCCGCCGAACGCTTCTGGTTCGCCCTCGCATAAGCCCCAAGGAGAGCCCCATGGGCGAGGAGCCGCCCGGCTACACCATCGGCATCCCCGAGGTCTACGCCGAGATCCGCGGACTGAGCACCCAGCTCACCGCCTACATCAACCGCCAAGACCTCGCGATGAACTCCGTGCAGCACAACCTCCGCGAGGCCCAACGCGACATCGAGGAGCTACGGGCACGGCTGGACGCCGAACAAGCCCGCCGCACCACGACGAACCGTCAGGTCGCCCTCGCCATCCTGACCTCGTTCGCGCTCCCGATCCTCGTCTGGTTCCTAACGACAAAGTGAGAGACCCAATGTCTAACCGACTGACAGCCTGGCTCCGCACCGTCGTCCCCGCAGCCTGGTCCGCCCTCATCACCTGGCTCGTGGCCCTCGGAGCCCCCGAGTGGTTGACCACGCCCCTTGGCGCAGCGTCCGAACCCGTAATCGTGCCCATCGTGCTCGGCGCGGTCTACGCCGGCCTCCGCTGGCTAGAGCCACACCTGCCCGCCTGGCTGGTCACCATCCTGGCCGGCTCCCACCGAACCCCTAGCTACGACAACCACTAGCAACTGCCCCCTGCCGGTTCACCGCTGGCAGGGGGCTTTCGTCGTTTCCAGCTATCACGTGACTAATTGTCCCAGAACGGCGTCGCTTGTTGAGCGGCATTGACAATCCTGGCACCGTCGATAGAGCGTCGAGTAACTGGGATTCCAACAGTTGGCCACTCCACCACGAGGTCGAATGGCTCAGCAGGGGGCAAAGGTTGCATCCAGAGATGCTCATTGATTTGAAAGAGAGTGTCACCGGCAGAGGCTACATGGCCACGCATGGGTACGAGCAGAAGATTTGGAGACTTGCTGCGGTCTTCCTCTTCCACAGAAGATAGATTTTGGGTAAGACTTGTTACTTTCCGGCCATCTCGAAGCTGGACACCGATCCGCAGGAGCTCGGCGGGCAGTTCCTCTGATGGGTAGTCGCCAAGCAGGGCTGAGCCGATCTTATTCGACTGGCTAGACCACTGCTGGTCAGACATATCACCGCGGCGGGCCACCGCATTGATTTCTAGAACGCACCCCTGCAGGAAAGATCGAATTTCAACTAACACAATCTTTCCGCGGTCGCTCTTGGCGATAACTTCCTGCAAGCCAACAATCCCAAAGAAGGTGCCTTTGGGTGGTTGAGGCCGCTTCGATGGATTACTTCCCCCTGGCGGAACACTGGGCCGTTGAGGTGGCTCGAAGAACATGACTGCCAGTGTAGGCCACTTTAGTACACGACGCACCCAAGGTCGGGAGCCTGCTGGCTCCAGACCGAAAACCGGGCAGTGTGGCTTCTCTCCCACCCTCTTGGAGTAGTGGAATAGGCTTAATCTCCCATCGTTACAGCGGCACAAGATGGTGATAACCGCCGAACAGGCGTCAGCTAGGCGGGTGACGTGTGGTCCATCGGCAGGCTTTCCTGAAAGGTTCTTGCAAGGAACTCGGTAGCGCACTTGTGTGCCTTGCTTTTCTCTTTAAAGTTTTCTTCGAGCCGACGCGGGAGCCTTACGAGGTTTTCCTCGCGGCACCGCAGGCGAGAAGTTTCCTGTTTGCGTCTATTGGAAGGAACACATGAAGCTGATGAGCCGCCTAGCGGCGGTCTGTGCCGCGTTGGCAATGTCCCTTGGTATTGCGGGTACGGAAGCCTATGCTGCCCCGAAGCCTGCTCCAATTCCTGTTGACGCTCGAGCTTGCCGGGACGAGGTGCCCAAGCAAATCAGGCTTGTCTTGGGCCCTGGGGCGGTAATCTGCTACGGCGGGACTGTCGGCAGCATGTACGTCGACCACATCTACGCTAAGGGCCTCGCAGCAGGGGACTACACCGGGATCGCCTGGTGCGGCGAAGAGGGCCACCAATTCTACCCTGGTGGTTTTGTCCGCCTTGAGTGCGTTGTTAACGCAATGGAAATCCTCCCCGGCGACTGGAACTAGTCCAATTTAGGCCAGCCCGTCTTCTACTGGTGTGGGTACCAGATACGAGAACTGGCGATCTTCTTACCTTTTTCCTTGTTCTACGATGAATTGGGTGACTAATGTTAGTTAGGCGACTAACGACTATTTTTGTGAGTATTACTGCCCTGCTTACTGTCTTCGCAGGAACTAGCTACGCAACCGAGCGCGCAACTTGCAGTCCTTGGGGCGACTTCCTTCGAATCTACCAGGGCATGCCCCAGTGGCATGAATGCTATGCTGATGCCGGCGATTTAGAGGTTCACATCCCAAACGCGACTTTCATGACGTCCGGAGATAATGCTGGTTTCATTAGATACGTGTACCGTGGTAGAACTGTCCGGCTGAACTTTGGGAAGCATGAAGAGCACCGTCTTGCGAACCCTAACGAGGCTAGAGTAATTTTCATTCACATAAACTAGATCGATACAGTGTACGCTCCACTACGAGGGCAGCCGCTCGCCCCCTGCCGGCTCGGCAGGGACCCCGAGCTACACCCCCGCCCAACTGATCCATAACACAGCCCCCTACCCAGCTGCGACGGCTGGGTAGGGGGCTTCTCTGCGTTCTAGCGGGTCCGGTCCTGGACGGCTTCCCGAATGACTCCGGTGTGTGTCAACACTCCAGGAACCAGCTGCATTTCACTTCCCACTGATGGCAGAGATAATTTCCGCGTAAGACATGTCTGACGAGATCAGACCAGCTCTTTCTGGATTGACTTCCCGCACCATTTCCATGATGTCGCCGAACTTCAGATCCCACTCCGGGTAGCCCTTGTCCTTGCGGACCCTCAGCCGAACAGACATGCGACGAAGATAAGCATTCTTCTCGTCTGGCGTAAGACCTTCCCAATGATCAGAAAACTTCTTTCCAGTCGGCTCGTACCGGTGTCCCGCAGCGCGGAACGGAAGACCTCTCAAACCCTCCTGGCGACGAGCCAATTCGTCAATCCGCTGGTCCAGCCGCTCTCGCTGGGGAGTTCCTTTTCGGTACGCTGGCGTGCCAATCAATCCGGTAAGGTCCATTAACTCGCTGTCAATCTCTGCAAGCTCGTTTGCGTGATCCGTCCCAGGGTCCCAGACTTTTTCCATGTGCTCGCCATCTCCCAGCAGCTCCAGGAGACTTTCAGCGACCAACACATCCGCCTCGTCGATAGCAACGCTGCGATTACCGCAGGTCTCTCGGTACTGGGCCGACGAGCAGCGGTAGTAATCAAAATTCCTACCTCGCTGCCGATACATCGGTCGGTCGCAGACACCGCAGAATATGACTTGGAGCAGGAGAGAGGTTGGATTCTTCCGCCTCTTCGGCGGAAGACTGCGTTCCCTGAGTTCCTTTTGCAGACGATCGAAGGTTTGCCTATCAATGAGCGGTTCGGTCCGAACAATTGGCCGTCCGGCATCGTCCCGAACTACCTGTTCGGCCCCGTAGACCTTCTTTGCATTCTTTCTGATCGGTCTTCCATTAGCGTCTAGCAGTGGCTCACGCACAACTGCGTGACCAAGCATCGCAGGCGATTGAAGGGCGCGCTTGATCGCATTGATTTGCCATTCGGTGCCCTCCGACTCCTTCCCCTGAAGGCTACGGAAATGGTCACGCGGAGAGGGAACGCCGCGCTCCACCAGGTTGACGCGGATAGACCGCAGACTCTCCCCTTTCAGGAACCGGCCAACGATCTCCCGGATGATCGGAGCCATAACCGGGTCCTGTACATAACGCCACTCGCCGACATGTGGACAAGGCGTAGACCCCCCTTCTTGCTTGCAGGGCCAGCAGATATCTTTCACCTTCTCCGGCATGTAACCAAGCGGTGGAACACCGCCCCGCCACTTGCCCTTCCTATAGTTGTGTGTAAATGCACTCTGATTCCGCTCTCGGATGGCTTCTAGCTCGCCCTCGGCCACACCAGCAATCACGTTCGCCACCATCCGACCGACCCACGTAGAGAGGTCGAAGTTCTCGGTGACCGAGACAAGGGCCTTGCCGTTCTCCGAGCACCAGCCCATCACCTTGTTCAGGTAAATAGACCCAGTAGCAATCCGGTCCAGCTTCCAGCAGGCCACGATGTCCCACGCCTCGACCTTCTCGGGCTCGTTGAACCAGGGGCCAAGCTTCGGGGCGTTGAGCGGATCGATTGAGCGCGACACGTCCAGGTCTACAGCCCAGCCGACCACCTCATGACCGTTCGCGTCGGCCCACTGTTCGATAACCGCACGTTGCCGCTCCGGCGACGTCGTAGCGTCCGTCACCCGCGACAACCGCACGCGCCCAAGTACTCTTGCCATGTCCATCCTTCGTGCTTGACCAGCAGGAACAGCCTAGCGAGCTGGTAGTAAACACGAACTTGCGCGTATTCGGCTGTGCTCATGCCGTCGTCGTTGCGGGCGGCGGCAATGAGCCGGTCCCTGATGCGCTGCAACATGGTGTCCTCCTTGATTGGTGTGGTGTTGTGGTTTTGGTGTTTCTCCGTCAGCTGGCGGAGAAGCCCGAGTTGTGTTTTCACCATGCCTCTGTGAGTTGCGTGGCCAGGCCGATCACGACCGGCACGATTCCGAGGCAGAGGAAAGCTGGAAGGAAGCAGAGGCCGAGCGGCCCGGTGACCAGCACTCCGGCGCGTTGGGCACATGCCTCGGCGTTGTGTCTGGCCTCGGTTCGGAGTTCCGTGGCGAGCGTGCTCGCGGCGTCCGCGAGGGCGGACCCGGAGCGAGCGGTGCGGCGGGCGGCGCGGGCGAGCTGGGTGGTTGAGGGGTGCTCGAGGGCACTTGCCCAGGCGGAGACCGGGTCTGAGCCGAGCGCGAGCAGTTCGGCCACACGCCGCAGGACTCCCGCGGTTGGTGGGGGTAGTTGAGGGGTGACGGCTCGGACTGCGGCGGGTACGGGTAGGCCCGCTTGCAGGCAGGCGGCCAGGACGTCCCAGCTTGCGGCGAGCTGCATGGGGTCTTCGGTTTCGGCGCCGGTGGCCCGTCGCGCAAGCTTGGGCCACAGGAGCGCGGTGCCGGCAGCGCTGACGAGCCCGACCACGAAGCCCGTCGGACTGGACAGCACGGCTGCGATAAGCAGGCCGACGGTGGCCGAGACGAGTGGGCGAAGCCAGGTCGTCCCGCGGGGATGCTGCGGCTGAGGCCGAGCGGTCAGTGACGCAAGCCGGGCGCGAACGGCAGCAGGTCCGGGTGCGACGAGCAGCGCAGCGGCAAGTAGTGAAAGGGAAAGCGACGTGGTCATCGCACAACCACCTCCTGGGCAGGGAAGTGGGTCCGGGCGCGGCCATTGCTCCCGGCAGGGCGTGCGAACCGACGGACGAGAACGTGGCGGAGGCGGGTGTGGGTGGGTGTGATTCCTTCCCGGCGCCAGGCAGGCAGCTGCGCCTCCGAGGCCGGGTCATTCGGAAGGTGGAACAGGTCGGGTGTGCGCAGGGCAGCGGGACCTGGCGCGGACAGGGGCGGAGTCATGACATGCCCGCCTTTCCGGTGAGGTGGGCGGTCCAGATGAGTCCGGCGCAGGCGAGGCAGGCTCCGATGGCGAGGAGGATCTGGCCCGGTGCGGTCTCGCTGAGGATGTGCCAGGGCCCGGCGCCGATGGCTTCGCCGAGGAGGAGTCCGAGAAGCGGGAGGGCGGCCAGCACAGCCGCGGTGGCGCGAGGTCCGGCCATGCTGGCATGTACCTGCTGGGCGAAGCGGACGCGGTGCTCGAGATCGGCGCAGGCTGCGTCGAGGAGGTCGGCCAGTGGTACGCCGCATCGCTCGGCGAGTGCCCAGGCGCTGGTGACCCGGTCGATTGCGTCCGAGAGGGCGGGGCTGCCGGTGGCGGCGGCGCGCAGGGCGTGGGTGACCTCGCCACCAAGGCGTGCCGTGGCGGCGAGGGTGGTCAGGATGCGGGCGGGCAGGGGCTCGGCGTCGGCTGCAGCGCCTTCGGCAGCGGTCGCGGGATGGGCGCCGGTTCGTAGATCGGCCACCATGAGGCGGAGCGCTCGGGCGAATCCGGCGGTGGCGAGGAGCCGGGAACGTTCATTCCTTCGGGTGCGCCAGCGGGTCCAGGCGGTCGCCGTGGAAACCGTTCCGGCAACTGCACCACCGATGCCGGCGAGGAGCAGACCTGCCAGTGCGCCCGCGGCGACGACCAACGGCGTCGACGGGGACGGTCGCCAGAGCCGCCGAGCGGCAGACCGTGTCCTTGCCCCTGGCAGGGATGGCAGGGCGCGGAGTCGCTGGCGGGCGGGGGCGAATGGCCAGGTGAGGAGCGCGGCGGCGAGCAGGAGAGGGCTCATCAGCATGGTGGGCGCACTCCTCGCTGTGCGAAGAGGATCCGGAACCGTTCGCGGCCCGGCCCCCATCCGGTGCCGCGTTCCCAGGCGGGGACGACCCGCACCCACTCGCCGTTCCGTTCCAAAACGCCCACCGCGGAGAGCGCGCGCCGCCCGGTTGGTTCCCGGCGCATGTGGAGGACAAGTTGGAGGGCGGCCGCCAGCTGGCTGTGCAGGGCGTCCCGGGACAGGCCGCCGAGGGCGGCCAGGGCTTCCAGCCGGGCCGGGACCTCGGCCGGGGAGTTGGCGTGCAGGGTGCCGGCTCCGCCGTCGTGCCCGGTGTTCAGGGCCGCGAGCAGTTCGCAGACCTCGCCTCCGCGGACCTCGCCGACGACCAGGCGATCCGGCCGCATACGCAGGGCTTGGCGGACGAGGTCCCGGAGGGTGACTTCGCCAGCGCCCTCGACGTTGGGTGGTCGGGCGACGAGACGGACCACGTGCGGGTGCACTGGGCGAAGTTCGCCAGCGTCTTCCACCGAAACGATCCGTTCGGTCGGTGGGACGCAGCCGAGGAGCGCGGCGAGCAGGGTTGTCTTTCCGGAACCATGGTTGTGACACCTTTCGATCATGACCAGGAAGGCGATCATTTACGTCCGGATCAGCCAGGACAGGGAAGGCGCCGGGCTTGGCGTGGAGCGCCAGGAGGCGGACTGCCGGGAGTTGGCCAATCGGCTGGGGTGGACCGTCGTTGACGTGTGTAAAGACAACGATGTGTCGGCGTACTCCGGCAAGCCGAGGAAGGGGTACCGGCGACTGCTGGCGGACCTGGAAGCGGGGAAGGCCACGGGCGTACTGACGTGGCACACGGACCGACTGCACCGCTCTCCGGCTGAGTTGGAGACCTACATTGACGTGTGCGAGGGACGCGGCATCGTGACCCACACGGTGAAGGCTGGGTACTTGGACCTGTCGACGCCCTCCGGTCGGATGGTGGCCCGGCAGCTTGGCGCCGTCGCTCGGTTCGAGTCCGAGCACAAGGGCGAACGCATCCGGAGAGCGCGGCGGCAAGCGGCCCAGGCAGGTCGGTGGCAGGGCGGAGCACGGCCGTTCGGGTTCGAGGCTGACGGCGAAACGGTCAGGGCGGACGAAGCTGCTGAGATCGCCAAGGCCACCGACGCAATCCTTGCCGGGGCGACCCTGCGTAGCGTGGTGCGGGACCTGAACGAGCGGGGCTTCCGGACAACGTTCGGTAAGGACGAGTGGACGACGATCGCGTTCAAGGACGTGTTGTTGCGTCCCCGCAACGCTGGTCTGATGGTGTACCGGGGCGAGATCGTCGGGAAAGCGGCGTGGCCGGCAATCGTCCCGGAAGAGAAGTGGCGTGCGTTGGTGTCCAAGCTGAAGGACCCTGCCCGACGCAGCAACCTGGGAAGCAGCCGAGTGAAGTGGTTTGGGTCGGGACTGTACGTGTGTGGTGTCTGCAACCTGCCTCGGTTGCGTGTGTCGACTTGTGGGGCCCAAAAAAAGCCGGCGTACCGCTGCACTACTCGGGAGCGTGGCCGCCAAAGCGGCCACGTGACGCGGGTAGCGAGCAACGTCGATAACGTGGTGGAACGGCTGATCGTGGCCCGGTTACAACGCCGGGACGCCGTGGACCTCGTGAACGCCAGCAAGGCCGATACCGTAGATGCGACGGCGTTGCACGCCGAGGCGATGGCTCTTTCTCAACGGTTGGAAGAGCTGTCTGCATTGTTCGCGGAGGGTGCGATCACGGCGATCCAGCTCAAGACCGGCACGGACAAGCTCCGCGCCCGTCTACAGGAGATCGACGCCGAACTCGCCAGCGCGGGCGAGGCGGACCCGCTGGTGGGTATTATCGGCGCCCCCAACGTCGCCGAAATCTGGTTCGGCACAAAGCCGGACCGTAGCGACGGGCTATCTCTCGGCCGTCGTCGCGCGATCCTGGACACCCTGTTAACCGTGACAGTGCTCCCCACCGGTGTGGGCCGCAGACCTGGCGGCTCCTACTTCGACCCGAACTCGCTGGACATCTTTTGGAAACGGTAACGTAGCAAGGTGTCGCCGCTGCCCCTTCGAACCCAAGACTCGACCCATCCACGTGAAGAGGGGTGGGTCGAGTCTGCCGTTTCTGGAGGGTTCCAACGGTGACTTTGATCTTGGTGGATCGTGCAGGCAGCGAATCACCGCGGTGACACAGGTAGATCACCATCGTTTTTGTGATCGACGATGGTGCGTTTTCCCTTTGCACGCTGCAGGAATCCCAGATTGCTGAGTACGTCCATCGGGTAGTGGACGATGCGCCGCCGCTGACGGCTGAGCAGCGTCATCGTCTTGCCGTCCTGCTTTCACCTGGCGGAGGGAGCCGCACCACATGACCCTACGGGCATGGTTATCCCGCCCGCTGGCGCGGCAGATGGCGCGCGGCGTAGCGCCGGATGTCGTTGAGGGAGGCACGCACCCGGCCGCGGGCGCGTTCGCGAATGTCGCGATATTCGGCGGGTGTCATGTCGAGTAGCCAGGTGTAGAGGGTGCGGGTGTCGACGACAAGCGCCTCGGCGACTTCGATGGGATGGTCGGACCATCGCGCCGCCTCGGCAAGTTCCGGCACCGTGATGAGCCGGCGTGCCGCGATCGTGTGTACGCGGTGTTCGATGCGGTTGTCGAGCCAGCCGATACCGCAGTAGCCGAGGATGTCGTCGCGGTTTTCGTGGTGCACGATTTCGTGCGCCAGGGTGCAGCGTTGCTCGGCCTGGGTGAGGTCAGGGTGCAGCCGGATGACTCCGCCGCGGTAGTCGCCGAGACCCTCGACCTTCCGAGACCAGACGATCTCGGCGCCGAGAGCCTCGGCGTGTTCACACGGGTCGTAGCCCGTCCCCCAGTCCACCGTTTCCCCCGTCCAGCGCGGGGGCGGGTTTACCTATGCGCCGTCGTCCGGTCCCTCCGGGTCGGGCAGTTCAGCCTCACTCACCCACACGCGTTCCTGTTGATCTCGCAATTTCTCCCCGATCGGATTGTCGGCAACCCGCGCAAGAGAGGTAACAGATTTGGGCGTGACATGACTCACCGCGCCTGATGTAACACGCTGCGTTGTCTCGGTGTAGCGGCGCTCTAGTTCGCGTAGTAGCTCCCGAAATGTGAAGTCCGCGAGGCTGCCGCGCCGCGTGGTGCGTTGCCGCGCTTCCTCGGAGGTGAGCAGACCCGCCTCGACCAGAACGACCAACAGCGGCACCTGCAGCGCGTGCGCGACGGCGCGCGCATTGTCCAGCGTGGGCCGTGTTCCCTTGTCTTTCCAGTCAGCGATGCGGCTTTGGGAGACCGTCGCGGCACGCGCGAGGTCCGCCCGGGTCCACCCCCGTTCGTCGAGCTGAGCCTGCAACCACGTCCACCATCCATTGCGATCCATAGGCGCGATGGTACTTCCGTATACGGAAGCACCGAAACAGCACTTACGGAACGTCTACGTCGCGAATACGTGCTGGTCACCGTACTTGCGCGCGCGAAAGCGTTGCATGGTGATCACCGATCTTCGTAAACTCAATTCCACTAACGGGACGATGGTTCCGTTTGCGGTAGTAGTAGGGGGTTGGGATGGCCGCACGTGTTCGGGTCCGGGTTGACGCGTTCGCCGAGGTCGCCGCCGCGCAGGGTCTGCGCTCGCGGTACGCGCTGGCGAAGCGGCTGAGGGTGTCGCAGTCGACGATCGGGCGGGTTCTCGACGGCGAGTCGCAGCCTGGTGGGTCGTTCATCGCTGCCACGCTGGCCGGGCTCCGGGTCCCGTTCGATGCGGTGTTCGAGGTCGAGGACACGGGCAACGCGGGTGGGGTGGCCGCGTGAGTGCCGCGGTTCGGCTCGGCACGTTCGAGCCCGGCTCGCCGGAGTGGCATCGGGTGCGTTCCTCGGCGCTGGGGGGCTCCGAGATCGCCGCCGTGGTCGGGCTCTCCCCGTGGGAGTCGCGTTTCTCCCTGTGGTGCCGGAAAAAGGGTCTCGTTCCGCCAGTAGTCGATACCGCTCCCCTGCGCTGGGGCCGGTTGCTGGAAACGCCGATCGCCGCCCACTTCGCCGAACGGCATCCCGAGTATCGGGTGCGCCGCACCGGCACATGGGCAAACCGGCGCCGCCGGTGGCAGATCGCCTCGCCCGACCGGTGGCTCACCGCCGTAGTCGAGTCGGAACTGTTGGAGATCAAGACAGCCCGCGATAGCGCGGAGTGGGGTGAACCGGGTACCGACGAGATCCCGGTGTACTACCGGGCACAGGTGCTCTGGCAGCTCGACACCCTCGGGATGCGCCGCGGGCATGTGGCGGTGTTGGTCGGCGGCTCGGACTATCGCGAGTACGTCGTCGACTACGACGCCGCCGAGGTCGAGGTGCTGCGCCAGGCGGGCCGCGACTTCCTCGACTCGGTGGCGCGCGACGAGCGGCCGGACCTCGACGAGCACGGCGCCACCTATCGGGCGGTGCGTGAGTTGCACCCGGAGATCGACGACATCTCGGTCGAGATCGACCCGGAACTCGCCGAGCGCTACCGGGCCGCCCTCGCCGCCCACAAGGCGGCCGAGACCGCCAAGCAACAGGCCACCGCCGAGGTACTCGACGCCCTCGGGTCCGGCCGGCGCGCCGTCGTCGGCGGCGAGCCGATCGCCGTCCGGGTGCCCGGCCGCGGGAACAACCCGCCGTCGCTTCGCCCCTCCCCTGTCCGTTCGACGCAGAAGGTGAGCACTGCAGCATGACCGCCGAGACCATCACCCACGCACTCGCCCAGCGCGACAGCTCCCCGACGGCACTGGTGCGCCAGTACCGCACCGACTTCGCGACCGTGTTGCCCAGCCACGTCAAGGCCGACACGTGGCTGCGGATCGCCCAGGGCGCCCTGCGCCGCAACAAGCAGTTGGAGCAGGCCGCCAAGAACAACCCGGCATCCCTGCTCGCCGCCCTGTTGGAAGCCGCGCGCAAGGGCTTGGAACCCGGGACCGAGCAGTTCTATCTCGTGCCCCGCAAGGTCAAGGGACGCCCCGAGGTACTCGGCATCACCGGGTATCAGGGCGAGGTCGAACTCATGTACCGCGCCGGCGCCGTCGCCTCGGTCAAGGTCGAAGTGGTGCGCGAGCGCGACCACTTCGAGTACAACCCCGGCGAGCACGACCGCCCGGTACACAAGATCGACTGGCGTGCGCCCCGCGGCAACCTGGTGCTCGTCTACTCCTACGCCGTCATGCGCGACGGGGCGACCAGCAAGGTTGTCGTGCTCACCGCCGACGACATTGCCCTGATCAAGTCCAAGGCCGACGGCGCCGACTCCCCCTATTCGCCCTGGCAGTGGAACCCGGCGTCGATGTGGTTGAAGTCAGCCGCGCACCAGCTCACCAAGTGGGTCCCGACCTCAGCCGAATACGTGCGCCCACCGGAGCCCCCTGCCGAGCCGCTGCCGGTCGGCAACGAGCCCTTGCCCGACAATCCGTCCGGTGAGGACGTCCTCGACGCCGAAATCGTCGAGGACTGGCCCAGTGCATCGGCCGAGCCACCGAGCGGAGCGACACCGTGACCGCCGATCAGCTCGCCCTCGGGTTCGCCGACCGCCGCACCGGGCAGGAAAGCAACCTCGCGGCGGCGACCGCGACACACCGTGCCTACCGGGAGCACGCCGAGCGGGCGCTCGCGGCCCTGGTCGCCGACGGACGCCCGTTCACCGCCGACGACATCCGCCGGGCGATTCCCGAGGACGTCGAACCCCATTCGCCGAACGTGCTGCCCTCGGTACTCGGAATCTGGGCCGCACGCCGGGTGATCGTGCCGTGTGGCGAGTACCGCAGTCCTCGACGCGCCCGCCGCGCGAGCCGTAATCGCGTGTGGGTTGCCGGCCGCGCCACGTCGGCCGCATAGGCCAGCCATCCATATCTGACGAGGTCCGTTGCTGAACGTGCGGCGGGCGTGGTGACGCACGCCTGCGCCCGCCGCACCGTCTGGGGGTTTTCCGTGTTCCTTCGCTCGACCGGTCCCGAGCCTGTGCCGGCCCGGACCTGTGGTCGCCGGCGCGACAGGCTTGCCGGCCCGATCACTGTGCCCTCCCGTCTGGAGTTGTGGCGTCGCCTGCAGTTGGCCCGGTCCGTGTTGGCGCACCGGCCCTACACCCCGGAGACCGCCGAGGTGGTGCGTCGGGTGTTGGACGGCGAGCCGATCGAGGCGTTGCCGCCGTTCGGGCGTGGTGGTGCCGCGTGACGTACTTCCCATTGCCGGACGAGTTCTACGCCGACCCCCGGTTCTTCAGCGCGTCCGCGGACGCCGTTGCGCTGTGGGCGCGTGCCGCGTCGTGGTCCGCGCACCATCTCACCGATGGTCACGTGCCGTCCTCGGCGCTGCCGTTGCTCCGCCAGCTCGACGAGCAGTTCGCGGCCGAGTTGGTCGCGCTCGGGGTCTGGAAACGGGCTCGTGGCGGCTTCCGGTTCGTCGACTGGCCGAGGCTGGCCAGCCGTGCCTACGTGGAAGCCAAACGGGAAGCCGACCGGGCGCGTCAGCAGAAACGCCGCACGTCACGGGCCATGCCGTCACGCCGTGACTCCCGTGCGAGTCGTACGCGAG
This sequence comes from Longimycelium tulufanense, assembly GCF_014645795.1. GTDB lineage: Bacteria > Actinomycetota > Actinomycetes > Mycobacteriales > Pseudonocardiaceae > Longimycelium > Longimycelium tulufanense. Next base: position 32,265 of record NZ_BMMK01000019.1, read on the forward strand.
TCTCCGGCGAGTCGCGGCGTGAGTCACGGCCCCCAATCCAGTCCAGTCCACTCCAGTCCCCACAAGAGAAAACAACACCTGACGGTGTTGGCGGCGCCTCGCCGCCGACCGAGATCAATGCCGGCGCGGTGGTCGCCGCGTGGGTCGAGGCGTTCCAGGCCAACGACGCCGCCCCCACCGCGGGAATGCGGGCACAGGTCGGGCGGACCGCCCGCGAGCTGCTCTCCGCGGGCAACGCCCCTGACAAGGTGCTGGAGGCCGCCCGTGTGGCCGGGGCGAAGGGGTTCACCACGATCGACCGCGAACTCGGTGCCCTGTCCGGACGGCGCGCCCGCGACACGGGCGACGAGCGAGGCCGGTGGTTCGAGCAATGAGCCTGAATGCCTACGACGTCGTCGCCGAGCAGGCGTTGCTCGGCGCGGTGCTGGTCAACGCCGAGACGGCTGGGCCGGCGCTACTGACGGTGCCCGCCTCGGCGTGGTGGAAGCCCGGTCACCGCGTCATTGCCGCTGTGCTCTGCGACCGGTTGCGCCGCGGGGAACCCCTCGACCCGGTCACCGTGCTCCCGGCCCTGTTGGCGCGCGCCGGCAACGGTTTGCACGGCGGGGGCTTGGGCGAGGCGCAGCAGATCGGCCCCTACCTGCACACCCTGTGCGAGCGCGCCTACTTCCCCACCCACGCCGGAACCTATGCCGACCGCATCCGCGAGTTGGCTGCCCGCCGCGAGCTGGCTGCCGCCGCGCAACGGCTGGCCCAGCAGCTCGACGACGGATGGAACCGGGGCGACGAGGTCGACGTCGCCACCGCCGTCACCGAGATCCGTGCCGCCTGCGAGCACGCCGAGGCGTCCGCCCTGTCCGTCAACACGCCGCCGCCGGCGACGTTGGCCGAGTTGTTGGCCGAACCCGATGTCTACGACTGGCTTGTGCCGGGCCTGCTGGAACGGATGGAACGGTTCGTGCTCACCGGCGCCGAGGGCACCGGGAAAAGCGTGCTGGTCGCCCAGTTCACCACCAGCCTCGCCGCCGGGCTGCACCCGTTCACCGGCACACCCTTGGAGTCCGGGCCGCTGCGGGTGTTCGTCGTCGACTGCGAAAACCCCCGGCCCGCCTCCCGGCGGCGTTACCGCTGGCTGGTGGGAATCATTAACCAGCTCCGATCCGACCACGGGCTGTCGGCGCTGGCCTGGCCCGAACAGATGCACGTCGAACTCCGCCCGGCTGGTCTGGACCTGCTCAACCCGACCGATGTCGCCTGGTTGGAACACGCCGTCGCCGCCTGCGCCCCCGATGTGCTCGCCATTGGCCCGCTGTACCGGCTGCACCGCACCAACCCCAACGACGAACAAGCCGCCCGCGACCTAGTCGCCACCCTCGATGGCATCCGGGAACGCCACGGCGTCGCCCTGATCACCGAAGCCCACGCCGGCCACGCCGAGGACACCCGCGGACAACGCCGCATGCGCCCCTCCGGCTCCTCGCTCTGGCTGCGCTGGCCCGAATTCGGATTCGGCATCCGCCGCTCCCGCGACGACCAATCGGGCAGCGAGCATCCCCAGCTCGTCGACGTCGTCGCCTGGCGCGGCAGCCGCGAGGAACGCCACTGGCCCCGCCAACTCCATCACGGCCACAGCGGACTCCTCCCGTGGCGGCCCGCCAACCCCGACTACTGGGACCACCCGGAGCACCGATGACCAACCAGACAGCGACCACCCGCGGCGACCGGTCGGCCGCGCCGCCGCGCGCACACGGCTACGCCCCGCGGACCTATCGGCTCGCGCTGCCCTACCCCCGCCCGCCGCTCACCGCCAACCAGCGGCATCACTGGGCACGCCGCGCCCACCTGATCGCCGAGATCCGGCACACCACGGCCACGCTGGCACGCGCCACCGGTATCCCGCCGCTGGGCCGCTGCGCGGTGCGTCTGATCTGGACCGTGACCGACCGGCGCCGCCGCGACGCCGACAACCTCGTCCCCACCCTCAAAGCCTGCGCCGACGGACTCGTCGACGCCCGTGTCGTCGCCGACGACACCCCCGATCTCATGGTCAAACACATGCCCGAGATCACCCACGGCCACCGAGCAGGACTCGCGCTCGTCGTCGAACCACTCGGAGGTACGTGATGACGCTGCGCCTCCCCACCTGGCGCCACCGGGCAGCCTGCCGCGGCCGGACCGACCTCGATTTCATCGACCCCACACCCGAGCAGGCCGTCGAATGCCGCACCCTGTGCGCCACGTGCCCAGTCCGCGAGCAGTGCCTCGCCGACGCGCTCACCACCGGCGAAGCGTGGGGAATTTGGGGAGGACTCGACGCCGACGAACGGGCAGCGCTCGCCGAGCAGCACGGGCACCCGGCGCCGATCGTCCGGCCCGCGCACGGCACGAACACCCGATACGCCAAACACGGATGCCGCTGCGACCTGTGCCGCCAAGCACACACCGCCTACGAACGCGAACGCCGCGAACGCCGCCGCACCGGCGACCCGTGGGCGCGACCGATCACCCTCGCCGTGCCCGTGCGCACCGGCCGCAGGTGGGCCGGCGCCGGACAACTCCTGCTACCCCTGCCCGGCCTACCCGCCCCAGCCGGGGCCGCAGACGAGTACGCCGAGCTGCTCGCACCGGCCGCGTAATCACCGAACGGCGGCATCGGAAGTGACACGCACACCCGACGCTGCGGTACGTGATCCCCTGCAGCGTCCCCTCATGCGGCAACCCGGCCACCGGTGCCGTGTGCCGGTTGTGCCTCGGCCGGCTCGCCGGCGACCTAGCCGAGGTTGCCGACCTGGTCGTCGAGCTTGAGGCCACGATCGCCCGCCAGGTGAGAACCGGGCAGCGGGTCGGCTCCCGCCCTGCCGACGTCGGGCTGCCGTACAACTCCGGCGCGGCCGAGGTCGCACGCGACCTACGCAACGTGTTGTCGACGTGGGTGCGGGACCTGTGGGAGACCTACGGACCGCGCCGCCCAATGCCCACCGACGGGACGAAGCCGGACGGCACGCGGGGCGCCGAGCTTGAGCCGCTGGACCTCGACAACACTCTGCGCGCCATGGCGGCATGGCTGCGCCGCCACCCGTCCTGGGTCGAGCAGCATCCGGCCGGCGGCGACCTAGTGGACGAGATCACCGACGCGATCGAGCGTGCCCGGCGAGCGGTCGACCTTCCGCCGGCGCGTGTCTACTGCGGGCCGTGCCCGGAGTGCGGCACCGACCTCTACGCCCGCCCAAACCGGGCAACGGTGCGCTGCCGAGAGTGCGACATGCGACACGACGTCGAGGCCCTGCGCTCGGTGCTGCTCGACGCGGCCCGCAGCACCCTCGCCACCGCCGCAGAGATCGCCCGCGCGCTGCCGAGACTGCTCGGCCGCGAACTCAGTCCGAACACGGTTCGTACCTGGGCACGTAACGGTCGGCTCGCGAAACGGGGCACGGACTCACAGGGCCGACCGCGGTACCGGGTCGGTGAGGTGATCGACCTCGCGCTCGCCACCCCGGTCCGGCGTCGTGTCACCCGCGACCGGGCGACGTCTGCTTAGAATGACGATCAGCAGCGGGTGACGTGTACCCGCATCCCGAACCCGACAGCCCCGAGACTTTCGCCCCCTGGTCTCGGGGCTGTCGCATGTCTTTGAGGGAAACGCACTTGCCGACCGTCGACATGCGCCACGGTGAAGCCCTCTCCGTCCTGTCCACGCTCGACGCCGCCAGCGTCGACGCGGTGATCACCGATCCGCCGTACTCGTCGGGCGGCATGGTCCGCGGCGATCGTACCGCCGGAGTACACGCCAAGTACGTGCGGCGCGACAGCCGCAGCGGCAACCGACTCGCCGCGTTCGGTGGCGACAACCGCGACCAGCGTTCGTTCGCCTACTGGTCGGCGCTGTGGCTCAGCGAGGCGTTGCGCGTGACCACACCGGGCGGCGTGCTGGCCGTGTTCACCGACTGGCGCCAGTTGCCGACGACCACGGACGCGATCCAGGCCGGCGGATGGGTCTGGCGAGGCATCGTGCCCTGGCACAAGCCCAACGGCCGCCGGTGCCAAGGCCGGTTCGCCAACAACTGTGAGTACATCGTGTGGGGCACCTGCGGACCCCGGCCGCTGAACATCGTCCCCCACGCACCGGACGGGTTCTTCCAGATCAACACCCCACGCCAGCGGGAACACATCACCCAAAAGCCCCTTGAACTCATGCGGCACCTCGTCACGATCACACCCGCCGGCGGGCTCATCCTCGACCCGTTCGCCGGCACCGGCACCACCGGGGTCGCCGCAGTGTTGGAAGGCCGCTCGTTCCTCGGCGTCGAGGCATCCGACCACTTCCACACGATCGCCACACGTCGCCTGGCTGAGGCCACAGAGCTGATCGACCAGCGGGGCGAACAGCCCACGCTCACCCCGTAGGGCAAAGCGAGGTGAACGACCGTGCCGCGCATCCCGATTACCGATGCTGACCGTGAGCGGGTGCGCGTGCTGCACGCCGAGGGCAAGTCGCGGAACGAGATCGCCCGGCAGATCGGCCGGTCGGTGTCGACGGTGACCGGGATCGCCCGCGCGCTGGGGTTGTCGTTTGACCGCAGCAAGACGGCCGCGGCGACCGCGGCCCGGCAGATCGACAACCGCGCCCGGCGCGCCGAGCTGGTCGCGCGACTGTACGGCCGTGCTGAGCAGGTGCTCGCCCGGCTGGACGCACCGACGTACACGTTCACCGCGACCACGGTGCACGGCATCGAAACCACACGGCTCGACCATGTGCCGGCGCCGGATGAGAAGGCGCTCGCCTCGGCGGTGTCGAGTCACCTGTCGGCCGCGGCGCGGCTGGAGCAGATCGACGCCGACAAGGGCAGCGAGAACGCCAAGAGCATGTTGGGCGGGCTGGCCGTGGCGCTGGGCATCCGCACCACGAACAGCGATGCGTGACCTTCCCCTCTCGACGAAGCAGGTCGACTCCCTGCGGGAATCCTCGACACGGGTGTCGATCTGGTCGGGGGCGATCCGCTCGGGCAAGACCATCGCCTCACTGTTGCGCTGGTTAATCTTCGTTGCGGACGCGCCCCGCGGCGGGCAGCTTGTCGTCGTCGGCCGCACCCGCGACAGCGTTGCGCGCAACGTGTTCGCCCCGTTGCAAGACCCGAGCTTGTTCGGTGCGGTCGCTGACCAGGTGCACTACACCGCCGGTGCCCCGACCGCCCGGATTCTCGACCGCACCGTCTACGTGCTGGGTGCCAGCGACAGCAAGGCCGAGAAGGTGCTGCGTGGCCTCACGGTCGCCGGTGCCTACGTCGATGAGGTGACCGTCGTCGACGAACAGTTCTTCGTGCAGTTGCTCGGCCGGATGAGCGTGCCGGGCGTGCAGTTGTTCGGGACGACGAACCCTGATTCTCCCTCGCACTGGTTGAAGCGCCGTTACCTCGACCGGCTCGACATACTGCCGGACTGGCGTGCGTTCTTCTTCGAGCTGGACGACAACCCGGCACTCACACTGTCCTATAAGGACTCGATCCGGCGTGAGTACACCGGACTGTGGTTCCGCCGGTTCGTGCTGGGCGAGTGGGTCGCCGCCGAGGGTGCGGTGTTCGACATGTGGGACCCGGCCGAGCACGTCGTCGCCTGGTCGGCGCTGCCGGACATGGCACGGCTGCTGGCGGTCGGGATCGACTACGGCACCACGAACCCGACGGCCGCGCTGCTGCTCGGCGAAGGGGTCGACCACCGGCTGTATTTGGTCGACGAGTGGCGCCACGACCCCGCACACGCACAGGTGCGGCTGACCGATACCCAGCTCTCCGCGGCGTTGCGCGCGTGGCTCGACAGTCCGCATCTCCCGCGGCCGAGCGGCTTGCGTCCGCAGTGGATCGTGGCTGACCCCTCGGCAGCGTCACTGCGGGTGCAGCTCCACAACGACGGGGTGACCACGCAGGCGGCCGACAACGACGTCGCTTATGGCATCCGTGTCGTCTCGTCGCTGCTGTCGGAAAGGCGGTTGCTGGTCGCCGACCGGTGTCGCGGGTTCATCTCCGAAGCGCCGGGCTATTCGTGGGATGACTCCGCGACGGCCGCCGGGGAGGATCGGCCGATCAAGGCTGCCGATCACTCCCTCGACGGCGCACGCTATGCGGTCGTGACCACCGAAAACCTGTGGCGTCCCACGCTGGCGCGCGCCGCCTGACCCGCGAAGGGAGGGGCGCGCCGTGGGTGAACAGTGGCCCCCGAAGCCGTTCGATATTGCGGCCCGGCGTATGCGGGAGTGGAACGCCTGGTATGTGGGTCGGCCCGAGGATCTCGCTGCCCTGTATGGGTCGGGGCCGGTCGTGCACACCCGTCCGTCGCAGTATCGGGGCGGGCTGGTCGGTGCGGTGTCCCGGTTCTTTTGGGGACGTCCGGTCACGCCGCGGGGCCAGCAGCGGACCCGGCTGCACGTGCCGCTCGCCTCGGACATCGCGACTGCCTCGGCCGACCTGCTGTTCGCCGAACCTCCGCGGATCACCGTCGAGAACACCTCGGTGCAGACCCGGCTCGACCAGATCGTGAACACCCCGGCCGTGCACAGTGCACTACTGGAAGCGGCCGAGGTCGCCGCCGCGCTCGGCGGGGTTTACCTGCGGGTGGTCTGGGATGCCGACGTGGCGCGGCACGTGATGCTCGACGCCGTCGACGCCGATGCCGCGGTGCCGGAATGGCGGTGGAAGCAGCTTGCCGCGGTGACGTTCTGGCACATCGTCGAGCACTCCGACGGCGCGACCGTGCTGCGCCACCTCGAACGCCACGAGCCAGGCCGCATCATCCACTCGTTGCACCAGGGCACCGACGACGAACTCGGCCGGCCGATCCCGCTCACCGAGCACCCGGCGACCGCGTGGGCGGCCGAGCTGGTCGACGCCGAGGGCGCGATCGAGACCGGCACCCGCCGGCTCACCGCCGGTTATGTCCCCAACATCAGGCCGTCACGCGAGTGGCGGTCGATACCGGCACTGAAACCGTTGGGGCGCTCGGATTTCGACGGGGTCGAGCCGCTGCTCGACGCGCTCGACGAGACGTATTCCTCGTGGATGCGCGACGTGCGGCTCGCCAAGGCGCGGCTCCTGGTGCCAGCGGGCTACCTGCAACCGCTCGGCCCCGGACAGGGCGCGGTGTTTGACGACGATCAAGAAGTCTTCACCGAGTTGAACATGCTCACCGGCCGCGGTGACGGCTCGCCGCCGATCACCCCGAGTCAATTCGCGATCCGGGTGCGCGAGCACCGCGAGACCGTCGAGCAGATCACCCTCGACGTGCTGCGCGCCGCCGGCTACTCGCCGAGCAGTTTCGGGGAGGTCAACGGCGCGACCGGGGTCACCGCGACCGAGGTCACCGACCGGCGCGAGATGTCGGAGACCACCCGCGACAAGAAGTCGCGGTACTGGCAGGCGACCCTCGGCCCGCTCGCTGGCGCGCTGCTCGATGTCGACCGGCACGTCTTCGGCGGCACGGGCATCGGGCTCGACGAGACCCCGGTCGTGGACTTCGGCGACCAAGCCCAGCCCGACCCCGAGGCACTGGCCCGTACCGCGCAGACCCTGCTTGCGGCCGAGGCTGCCTCGACCGACGTGCGGGTGCGCCTGGTGCACCCGGAGTGGGACGACGACCAGGTCGCCGCCGAGGTCGCGCGCATCCTCGCCGAAACCGGCCGGTCCGTGCCCGATCCGGCCACGTTCCGCGGGTTCGACCAGTAACCCCACACTCAGGGGGTGGGCGATGGCATGGGCGCCACCCGCCGAGGCTGAGCCGGGCGAGGTCGTCGAGCAGCTCGGCCGGGATGTGCTGGCCACCTTCACCGAGGCCGAGGAACGGCTGCTTGGCGATATCGCCCGGCGTGCCCGCAACGGCGCCGAAGTCCCTCAGTGGGCGAGTGAGAAGGCCGCCGCGGTGCGTGAGGTGCGGCTCGCCGTCGAGCGGGTGCTGACCCAGCTCCGTGGCGAGGCGGGTCCGGCGGCGGCCGAGGCGGTGCTCGCCGCACACCAGGCCGGCGCGTCCGCCGCACTCACCCAGCTTCACCGGCTCGGGGCGCTCGACGAGCACCAGGTCGCCGCGCTGCGCGAGGTCATCCCCGGTATGGATGCCGCGACGCTGCTCGCTGCGGATCTCACCAGCCGGCTCGACGCGCTGCACCTGCGCATCCTGCGGTGGGGCCAGGACGCCTACCAAACGGCGGTTGCTGCCGCGGCGCCGGCGCAGTTGCTCGGCACCGCGACGACCCGCTCGGCGCAGCGCGCGGCGTGGGATCGGCTGCTCGCCGACGGGGTCACCGGGTTCATCGACCGTGCCGGCCGTTGCTGGAACTTGGCGACGTATGTGGAGATGGCCACCCGGACGGCGACGGCGCGCGCGTGGAACGACGGCCATCTCGCCCGGCTCGACGACCTCGGCGTAGATCTGGTGACCGTCTCGCGCACCGCGGACGGCTGCGCCCCGTGTGCCGCCTGGGAGGGCCGTATTCTGGCCCGCACCGGCGGCGTCGGTCGCCGCGCCGTTACGAACGAGTTGACCGGTGAGGCGATGACGGTCGAGGTTGTCGGCACCGTCGACGAGGCCCGCGCCAGCGGGCTGTTTCACCCCAACTGCCGGCACACCCTGTTGCCCTATCTCCCGGGCGTGACCCGGGTCGAGCCGACCGAGCACGACGCCCAGGCCGAGAACGACCGCGAGCACCTGCGCTCCCTGGAACGCCAGGTACGCAAGGAGAAACGCCAGGTAGCCGGCGCCCTCACCCCCGAGCAGGCACAGCGCTCCCGTGCCAAGGTTCGGGCGCTGCAGGCCGAGATTCGCCAACACATCGACGACACCGGTCTCGTGCGCAAGCGCTACCGGGAGCAGGTCAACCTCGGACACGGCACCACGCAGACGGCCCGCCGGCGCCATCAGGCACAGGCCGAGACGCTCGGCGAAGGCCAGGCCGAGCGGGCACGCCTCGACGCCGTCGCCGCCGAGCAAGCCCGCCGCCGCGAACAACAACGCCTTGCTGCGGAGCAGGCCGCGCAGAAACGGCGCGCCGCCGAGTTAGCGAAGCTCACCGACGACCAGCTCGACGAGGCGATCGCCCAGGCATCCGCCGGCGAGGACTTCGACCGGCTCGCCGCCCTGGTCGACGAGGCCGACCGCCGCCAGGCGGCTCGACAGGCGGCCGAGGCCCGGCGCCAGCAGGCGCGCCAGCGTCGCGAACAGGCCCGGCAGGAACGGCAGGCCGCGCAGGTGGCCGAGTACGAGCGGCTCGTCAACGAGGGGATGGACGCCGAACAGGCATGGGCGCAGGCCACCGGCACCACCGTGGAGGCCATGCGCCGCCACGACGCCGTCGCTCGACTCCGCGCCGACGGCTACACCGGCCGCGGGTTCGACGACCTAGCGCGGGCTGCGTATCGGGACTACGTCGCCGAGCAGTATTGGCACGCCGAGGACGCCACCAACGGCTACCTGCTCAACCAGGCCGGCGAAGCCGCCGGCATCGATCCCCGCGAGCTGTTCACCGGACCGGCCAGCCGCGCCCGCAAATGGGCCTCCGATGAACTCAAGGCATGGTGGGATGGCAACGGTAGGATGACCTTCGACGAATACGCGGCGTGGCTGCTCGACGACGCCGGCCGCGCCCGCGATGCCGGGTTCCGCACGGGCGGAGAGGACTGGTTGCAGTGACCTTTGCTGACCGCCTCCGCAACGCGTACGACGAGGGACGACGCGCCGCACAGAACCGGCAACCGGGCACCAACCCTTACCGCCCAACGGGAACGACGCCACGCGAGACCGAGCGTGCTCTCGCGGTCGCGTGGCGCTCCGGCTACCAGAGCGTGACAAAGCAGTTTCCCATTGACTACTCGGGTTGAGCCTTGCGCGGGCGCCCGGTCCGTCCGGGCAGTTTCTCGCGCCATGCCTCGATCTCCGGTAGCCGCTCGTCCGACCAGCCGGGCACGGCGCCAACCATGACATCGGGTGCGGGAAACGGGTGTGGGCTGTCCGACGGGTAGCGCTCCCGCCACTTGGTAACCACCTGGCGGGACACCGGACGGCGCAGCGCCCGGCCCACACCGGCCATGTCGAGGTACTGCGTCGTCACGCGCCGAGCACCCCCTGCCCGGTGAGGTCCTCGACCTGAACCAAGGCCAGCGGCGCCGGCATCACCGGCTCCCCACTCGCCGCGGGCGCGGCGGCCTCGACGAGCACGTCGTCGAGGCAGAGCTGCCCCTGTGCCTCGGCCCGCAGCACGTCAGCGCTGAACAGTGCGTACACCTCACACCCCCATAAGTTGTCAACAGTGGCGATGACTTTAGCGTGCCCCCGAGAAGTCGTCCACATTGACGACAACTTTCGTTCACGGGTTCACCCGAATCACCTACCTGGGAGCTCTCCATGCCTGATCAGGACCCCAGCACACCGACTGACGCCACGCCCGACGCCCCGGCGGACGTTGCTCCGGACCAGAACAGTGCACCGTCAGCACCCCACGACACCGGTACCGCTGCCGAGCAGACCCCGCCGAGCAGTTCCCCGGATGTTGAGGCGCTGCGGGTGGAGGTGGCCGACTGGCGCGGCAGGGCGGAGAAGGCGCAGCAGGACATCGTCGACAAGATCGCGAAGGCGCTCGGCATCGGCGGCGCGGACGAGACACCCACGGTTGAGCAGGTCACCGAGCAGCTCACCGCGGCCCAGCGCGAGGCACGCGAGCGTGCGGTCGACCTGGCGGTGTACCGGGCCGCGCCCGCCGCGGGCGCCGACCCCGATGCGCTGCTCGACTCTGCGAGTTTCCGGAAGCGGGTCGCTGACCTCGACCCCGCGGCCGAAAGGTTCGCCGACCAGGTCGGCGCCGCCATCACCGAGGCAGTGAAGGCCAACCCGCGCCTGTCCGCCACGCCGGCCGCGCCGCCCCGCAGCGGCGGACAGATCACCGGCGGCTCGGCCAGCAGTGACGACGACCTCGGCGCGCTGTCGGTCGAGGACTACATCAAGCGCACCCGGAAGAGGGGCTAACCCATGGCAAACCAACTGCTCACGCTCAACGTGATCGCGCGTGAGGCCATTGCCACCCTGTACGAGCAGACGGTCATGGCCGGTCTCGTCCACCGCGACTACGAAGGCGACTTCACCGGCAACAGCGGCGACACGATCACCGTGCGCAAGCCGGCCGTGTTCCAGGTCAACGAGTTTGACCGCACCAAGGGAATCCAGATCCAGGACGTCAAGGAAAGCTCGGTCCCGGTCACGATCGACCGGATTCCCGACGTCAGTTTCGCGGTGACCTCCGAGGACTGGTCACTGCGCATCTCCGACTTCCGAGAGCAGTTCCTGCAGCCGGCGATGGAGGCCATCTCCCAGTACACCGACCGGCTCGTGCTGAGCCTGCGCTCGGACATCACCCAGGCCGTCGCCTACGACCCGACCGCGCAGCATGTGTCCGATGTGCTGATCGACGCCGGCAAGACGCTCAGCGACGCCAACGTGCCTACGTCGATGCGCCGGGCCGTCGCCGACACCACGTTGACCGCCCTGTTCCAGAAGGACCCGCTGTTCGTGCAGGCGGACAAGGTCGGCGACGACGGCACCGCCCTGCGCGAGGCCAGCATCGGCCGCAAGCGCGGGTTCGACAACTACATGACCCAGAACATCACCGACGGTGTGTCGGTGGCGTTCCGCCGCGAGGCATTCGCCCTGGTCACCCGAACGTTGCCGCTCCCGAAGGGGATCGGCGCCGGGCAGGGCGCCATCGTCAACTACAAGGGCTTGGGCCTGCGGGTGATCTACGGCTACGACATGAGCAAGAAGCAGGACATCATCAGCATTGATTGCTTGATGGGTGTCAAGACGCTCGACCCCAAGCGGGCCGTGCTGATCAAGCAGAAGACGGCGGAGTCGTGACCTCCTACCGCAACCGTCGCACCGGCCAGGTACACGAACCCGAGCCGGGATCGTGGATGGCGCACCGGCTCGCCGGGCTCCCCGACGTCTGGGAACCCGTCGAGCCGGCCCCCGCCCGGCCGGCGCGGACGGCCCGCAAAGCCGACTGGGTCGACTACGCCGTCGCCCGCGGCTACACCCGCGCCGACGCCGAGAGTCTGTCGCGCGAGGACCTCGCCCGGCTGTTCGACGCCGACGACGAGGGGTAGCCCATGCACATCTACGCCACGCCGGCCGACCTCGTTGAGTACGCCGGTCCGGGCATCGTCGACGAGGACACCCCGCGCAAGCTCGCACGCGCATCCGAGCGCGTCGACTCCCTGCTGCTCACCGCGGTCTACGACACCACCCCCGACGGGATGCCCGTCGACCCGGCGGTGCGTGACGCGCTCACGCGCGCAACCTGCGCGCTGGTGCAGTGGTGGGGCGACACCGGAGACGAGACCGGCGCCGGCGGACGGTTCGTCGAGTCCCAGATCGGCACCCTTCGACTCAAGCGCGCCGAGTCCGACACCGAGCCCGACCTCGCCCCGGCCACCGTGCACATCCTCACCACCGCCGGACTGCTCTCACACGCCCCCCTCGCCCCCGACCGGTCGGGAGCGCTCGGCACACCCTGACCCCGTGAGGGGAGGCGAACCGAATGCAGATCCCCACGGCACTGCTCCCCCACACCATCACCGTGCGCCCCTACCTCGGCACCGGCCCCTACGGCGACGTGTTCGGCGACCCGGTGACCATCCGCCGCGCCTACGTCGAAGACCGACGCCAACTCGTGCGCTCCCCCACCGGCGAGGAAGTCATCAGCGAAACCACCGTGCGCACCCAACCCGGCGTGCACATCCCGATCGGCTCGAAAGTCACCGTCTGGCACGGAACCCCGCACGAGCGGACCGCGCGCGTCATCACCGCCAACCGGTTCAACCACCCGTCAGCACCGGCGCACCTCGAAATCGCCCTGACCTGACCACGGATCGCCGTGTGCCAGCCGGAATCACGCCACCGGCCAACCGAAAGACCCCGGTCACGACGACGTCACCTGTCGCGGCGAGTGAGAGCCAGGTTGATGGGTTGGCCGTGCAACGGGTCGCCCCACCCCCTGTTCTGTCCCACAGCGACCAGCGTGGTGGTGGGCGCCCAGTCGTGCCACCACATCAGATGGTCCGCCCACGGTTCGGCCCGCGGCACCGTCGACAGCCAGCTCAGATAGTCAAGGTCACCGTCGCGCGAGATCCACGAGCGCAGATGGACCTGCGAAATCTCCGGCAGGTTCAACAATGTGCAGGCAAGATCGTGGAACGGGTGGAAAAGCAGGAGATCGTCTGAGTCGATAGACCCGTCCGGGTAGCGGTACACCGATCGCGCCTCGTGGTACCAGCGGTCGGGTTTGTGCGGCATCAATACCTGTTCCGGGCTCAACTGGCGCATCAGATAGTCCCAGGCATAGCCGTTGCCCTCGCGCAGCAGCACCGCATCATCGGCGGAGAGATCCAACGGTGAACCATCGCCCTCCGGCAGCCGACGCCAACGGCCCGTCGGGTCATCGGTAATCCACAAAATCACGCACAACCCCCTGTCATGTTCTTCGTCCACACCGTACAAGCCACAACGGACACGCCCGACCCCATTTTCTCCCGACACAGCACGAAAGGCGACGCCATGGCGTTCGAGATCCGCGGCAACGGCGGCATTCGCATCGAATGGCACGGCGAGAACGTCTCGGCCACGGCCCGCCGGGGCACAGTGCGGGGGCTGGCGCTGGGGGCCGAGCATGTGCGTGGCGTGTCGGTTGATCTGGCTCCGCTGGATACGGGCGCGCTGCGCAACTCGGCCACCGCCAGCCATGATCCGGGGGCGCTTACCGCCGCGGTGTCCTATGACACGCCGTATGCGGCCCGGCAGCACGAGGAACTCGGATACCGGCACCGGGTCGGCGGGCCGAAGTACCTCGAACACGCGTTCGCCGCCGAGCGCGACACGGTCGCCCGGCTGATTCAGGCCCAGATCCACCGGGCGCTGGGCTCGTGAGCTGGACGCGCACCCTCGCGCACGGGCTCGCTGAGCACCTGGCTGCCGCGGGGGTCGGGGCCTACCGGCCGACCGGCGTCTACGCAGACCACGAGACCGGCATCGTGCTCGGCGCCATCCCCATCCACCCGCCGCGGGTGATCGCGTTGACCCCGTACCCGCTGGTGGACGACGTCGACCAGGCCGACAGTGTGCTCGGCCTGCAGGTTCGGGTGCGCAGCGGCAGCGGTGACCCCCGCGAGGCACTCGACCTCACCGACGTCGTGTTCGAGGTGCTGCACGGCGCGACCCATCTCAATCTCGCCGGCACGGTGGTTCATCTCGTCCAGCGCGCCGCGTCGATCCCGATGGGGCGGGATGAGTCCGGCCGCTACGAGCACGCCGACACCTACCGGCTCACCGTTCATCGACCGACACCGCATCGCAGCTAGGAGGCTGCCGTATGGCGCTACGTTCCCTGCTGGCCAAGGATTGGGTGTTGGAAGTCGACACCCGTGCACCCGACGCGAGCGATCCACAGTGGACGCGCGTGAACGGGTTGACCTCGTTCAGCGAGAAGACCGACGACAACACCGAGGATGACGCCGCGTTCGAGGACGACGGATGGGGCAGTTCCGTTGTCACTCAACGCACCTGGTCGATCGAGGCCGAAGGTAAGCGCAAGCGCACCGACGACGTCACGTTCACCCCGGACCCGGGGCAGGAGGCCATTCGCAAGGCCGGGCGCGTGGTCGGGTTCGCCGCGAACATCCGGGTGCGCTGGTACCGGCGCGACGGAGCACCGGACGCCTATGAGGGGACCGCGACCGTATCCGGGTTCACCAAGGGTGGTGCGACCACCGACCTGGAACCGTTCTCGTTCACCCTGAACGGACAGGGTGCCCCGGTTGAGATTCCGAACCCGGTCACGGCGACGAACGACTCGGCGGGTGGTTCCCGTGCCTGAGCCCCGTGTGCTCAGTCTGGGCGCTGGTGTCCAGTCGACGACGCTTCTGCTGTTGTCCGCCGAGGGCCGCATCCCCCGGTATGACGTCGCTATCTTCGCGGACACCGGGTGGGAGCCGAGTGCGGTGTATGCGCACCTGGATCGGATCGAGCGAGAGATCGCCCGCCCGGCCGGTATCCCCATCCAGCGGGTGCGTGTCGGCAATATCCGCGACGACGCGCTCGACCCCGCTCACCGGTTCGCTTCCATGCCCCTGTTTGTCCGCAAACGCGACGGCACCCGAGGCATGGCACGAAGGCAGTGCTCAGCCGAGTACAAGATCCGGCCAATTCGCGAAGCCTTACGCACATTGCTCGGCGCCAAGCCCAAGGCCAACGGGCGCCCCGGACCCCCACCCCGCGGGCGCACCGCCGTGCAGTCCATCGGGATCAGCCGCGACGAAGTCATCCGGGCCAAGGATTCTGGAGTCTCCTACAGCCGCCACGAGTTCCCCCTGCTCGACCTCGACGGCGCCGCGGACGGCCGTCCCGGGTGGACTCGTGCCGACTGCGTCCGTTACCTGCGCAGAAACGGATTCGGGCAGACACCACGGTCGGCATGCGTGGGGTGTCCGTTTCGCCGCAACGACAGTTGGCGAGCACTGCGCGACACCGACCCGCACACGTGGGCGGACGCGGTCGAGTTCGACCGCGCCATCCGGCACGGCTCCGCACGCGCCAACGCGGCCGGGCACCCGCTCGACGGCAAGTTCTACCTGCATCCCTCTTGTGTGCCACTGGACGAGGCCCCCATCGACCGCGTCACCCGTGGGGAGTGGGCCGACCGGCAAACCAATCTGTTCGACGCGATCGCCGACACCGAGGCCGGTCTCACCGACGAGATCGGCTGTTCCCCGTTCACCTGTCGCGCCGACCTCTTCGAGGAGCTGCCCTAATGGCCTTCCGTGATCTCTCCGAGCTACTCGACCCCGGGCTACCGTTACCCATCAACGGCAAGACCTACGTCGTGCCTCCCCCGGACGCGCAGACCGGTCTGCGGCTGCAGCGGCTCGCCGAGCACGCCGCCAAGGTGGCCCAGGCCGCCGAATCCGGCGAACCGCTCGACGCGGTCGCGCTGGACGATGACGACGAGATCGACCTCTACCGCGACGCGCTCGGCAGCGCCTACGACGAGATGCTCGCCGACCAGGTGCCCTGGCCAGCACTCAAGATCGCAGGCATCACCGCGTGGCTGGACGCGGCGGTGTCCCGCGACGCCGCGGAGACGTATTGGCACGCGGCGGGCAACCCGGAACGTGCGGCCGGGAGTCGGGCGACACGGGCGGCGGCCCGATCGACCCGGCGACCGGCCTCCGCGAGTGGTACGACCCCGCGCCGCAGGAAGGCGGGCACACCTGGGCCGAGATCCTCGGCCACTGGCCGCTGATCGAAGCCGACCTCCACGAGGTCTACGGGGTTGACGTCGAGTCCGGCATCCTCTCGGCCCGCTCCTGGCGGTGGCTGCGGACCCGAATCCTGGGGTTGTTGACCACTGAGTCGCGACTCGCCCGCACACTCGCACGCCCGGAACACACCGCCCAGCACGGGTAGCGGCGAACAACTGAAGAGCCATCGGTGGGGGGTGCCATGGCCCTCACCATCGGCGAACTCGTCGGGTATCTGCGCCTGGATACGAGCAATTTCGACCGCAAGCTCACCGCCGCTGGGCGCTCCTTGTCGGGTGCTGGTCGCGCCATGGCCGATGTCGGTGCGACCGCCACGACGAAGGTGTCCCTACCGCTGGCCACCCTCGGGGGCACCGCCCTAAAAATGGGCGGGGACTTCGAAGCCAGCATGAACCGGGTCCGTGCCGTCAGCGGCGCGACGGGTGAGGATTTCGACCAGCTCCGCAGCCTGGCGAAAAAACTCGGTTCCACCACCCAGTACAGCGCGAGTGAAGCCGCCGACGCCATGGGTTTTCTCGCCATGGCGGGTTTCAAGACGAACGACATCATGACCGCGCTGCCGGGAACGCTCGATCTTGCCGCCGCCGGCAACCTCGACCTGGCCCAAGCCGCCGACATTGCCAGCAACATTCTCTCGGGCTACGGGCTGAAGACCGAGGAAATCGGCCGGCTCAATGATGTGTTGGCGAAGACCTTCACCTCAGCCAACGTCGACATGAGGATGCTCGGCGAGAGCTTCAAATACGTCGGACCGGTCGCCGCAAGCGCGGGCGTGAAGTTCGAGGAAACCGCCGCCGCAATCGGCCTGCTCGGTAACGCCGGTATCCAGGGCAGCGAGGCCGGTACGGCGCTGCGCGGCTCCATTGCCCGCCTGCTCTCCCCTACCAAGGAAGTGAGCGAGAAACTCGCTGAACTCGGGGTGAGCGTGGTCGACTCTGGCGGCAAGCTGTTGCCCTTGGTCGACATTATCCGGCAGCTCGAAAAGTCGGGGGCCTCGACCGCGGACATGATGACCATCTTTGGTCTTGAGGCCGGGCCGGCAATGCAGGCACTGGTGTCGCAAGGCGCGGACGCACTTGGCAACCTGACCAGCGAGTTGGAACGCTCCGGCGGCACGGCAAGCAAAATCGCCTCGATCCAAATGGAGGGACTCAACGGTTCCATTAAGGGACTGCAGTCCGCATTTGAAGGCTTGATGATCGCCGTAGGCGAGTCCGGGCTGCTGGGCTGGGCAACGCGCTTCGTCTCCACGTTGACGGGCATTGTCCAAGCATTGAGCCACACCGACAGCGCCACCCTGCGCACCATCACCGTGATCGGCGGACTCGCGGCCGCGCTCGGCCCGGCCGCCTGGGTGGTCGGCAAGCTCACCGCCGCGACCGGCGACACCATCACCAACCTGAAGAAGCTGGGCAGGGCACTCCGTGCGGTCGGAATGGCGGTCGCCACCAATCCCCTCGGGTTGATCGTCACTGCGCTGGCGCTCCTTGTAGTCGGTGCGGTTGCCGCCTACAAGAAGTTCGAATGGTTCCGCAACGGCGTCGATACCGTGTTCCGGGCCGTCCGATCCGCTATTGAGTGGGTCGTCGACGCGTGGCGGTTGTTCGTCGACTCGTTCACCGGCGAGGGGGCCGACGTTGATATCCCGTTCATGAATGCCGTCATCAATGCGGGCGCACTCGCCCGCAAGGCATTCGACTCCGTCCTCGACACCGTTCGTCTCTTCATCGGCGCATTCACCGGCGAGGGCGCCCCGGTCGATCTGCCCTGGATGAATGCGGTCATCGACGCCGCGGCCACCGCGCGTGCCGCGGTGGATGCCGTCCTCGGATGGCTGCGTGAACGCTGGACCGCCTTTGTTGACTGGTTCTCCCCGCTGTGGGAGAAGGTCACCGGTTTTGTCGGCCGCGCCTGGAACGACATCACCTCGACGGTCGGTGCCGGGCTGGATTTCCTCCGTGGGCTCTGGGAATCGTGGGGTCCCACGATTCTGGTCCTCGTTCGCGGCTACTGGGACAGCCTCGTTGCGGTCTTCTCCGGCGCGTGGGATGTCCTGGTCGGCGTCGTCTCCGGTGGCTGGGAGATCGTGACCGCCCTGTTCACCGGTGCGTGGGAGGCCCTCTCCGGCATCGTGTCCGGCGGACTACAGATCATCATGGGCCTGTGGGACACCTTCGCCGGCCTGTTCACCGGCGACTGGTCCCGCATGTGGGACGGCATCACAAGCATCTTCGGCGGAATCTGGGACGCCATCACCGGAATCCTGTCCGGCGCCTGGACCATCCTCACCGGCATCATCTCCGGCGGCTGGACGGTCATCAAGGGTCTCTTTACCGGTGCCTGGACGACCCTGTCCGGGATCGTCCGCAGTGGCTGGAACGTCATCACCGGACTGTTCGGCGACGCCTGGAACTCCCTGATCGGTGGCGTCTCCGGGGGAATCGACAGCATCGTCGGCTACTTCACCCGCCTACCGCGTCTCATCGTGGAGGCGGTCGGGGACCTGGGCTCACTGCTGATCGATGCCGGCAAGAACATCATCCACGGGCTGATCCGCGGCATCACGTCGATGATCGGCCGCGTCGGTGACGCAATGGGCTCCATCGCCTCCACCATTCGCTCGTTTCTGCCGTCCAGCCCGGCCAAGGCCGGGCCACTGCGCGCCCATCCCCCGGACCAGGCCGGCGCCACCATCGCCCAGATGGTCGCCGACGGAATGCGCCGCCGCCACCAGGCGATCCAGCGGGCCGCAGCCACGATCGCCCGCGCCGCCACCGTGACCGTGCCCGATCCCCTCCTGTCCACCCCGAATGCCCGGCACGGGGCACCGCCGAACACCGCCCGCTCCGGCCCCTCCGGAGCGGCCGGAGCGGGCGCCCCGGTCCAGGTGCAGGTCACGAACTACTACCCGCAGGCCGAGCCAACCTCGACCACGGTCAACCGGTCGCTGCAGTACGCCGGCGCGTTGGGGGTGGTCTAGGTGGCGACGTACACAGTGGATGGTGTTTCCCTCGATCATCCGGCCGGGTGCTGGAAACTCCTGTCGGCGACGCAGGTTCGGCCGTTTCCGGGTGTGCGGGCGGCATCGGTGTCGGTGCCCGGTCGACCGGGTGAGCTGCCGATCACCGGCGAGGATGTCGAGGCGACCACGGTCGGGCTCACCCTCGGTGTGACGGGGCTCGATCCCAGCGGTCGCGACCGGGGTGCGGCCGGGCTCGACGCCAACCTGGCCGCGCTCTATGGGCTGTTCGGCGTGCGGCACCGGTTGCTCGACGTCCGGTACACCCCGGCGCCCGAAATGGCTGAGCTGCAGGCCGAGGCGACGGTTGTCGCCGCTGCGGAACCCACGGTGTGGATGGGTGCGGCGCGTGCCCGCCTGCCGGTGGTCCTGCGCATTCCCGGGGTGTACTGGCGTGAGGTGGCGCCGTCAACCTGGTCGACGCGCACCCTCGGCGCGCCGGTGCGCGTCACGGCGTTCGACGGGTCGACCGCGCCCGTGCTCGACGCGATCCTGCGCATCACCGGGCCGGTCACCGATCTTCGGATCACCGACATGGCGACCGGGGGATGGGTGTCCTACCCCGGGACGCTCGCCGCGACTCGGGCGCTGCGCCTCCACTGCGGACGCATGGACGCCCACGAGGCTGCCTCGATCGCGTGGGACGGCACCGGCGCGAACGCCACCGGCCGGATCGTCACCGGCGGACCCGGCTCGGGCTTCCGGTTCCTGGCGCTCACCCCCGCGGCGGTGACATCGGCGCACGACCGTGGGGTGCGGGTGCTCGTCGAGGGCACCGGCACCAGCGAGGCGACCCTGATCGAGCTACGGGCAAGGAGAGCGTTTCTATGAGTGTCGATGTCCGGCTCGTCGCCTACGCACCCAACGGGGATCGGCTGGGCCTGCTGCCAAGGCCGCTGTCGGTGGAGGTCGCCGTGCCGCTCGACGACGTGCCCTCGCTGCGGGTCTCCTATGCCGCGGGCGCGTCCGGTGCCGACCTGCTGGCCGAGCCGGTCGAGGTCGCCGTCGAAACCTCCGACCCGACCACCGGTCGGTGGGTCGAGGTCGACGGCGGTCGGTTCCTGCGGATCAAACGCTCGGGCACCGTGACCGACGCGACCGGCACGCGGTCGTTCGAGCTGCCCGGCTATGCGTGGATGCTCCGCAAAGCCCGGCTGTTCCCCTCGCCCCATGACAACGGCGAGGGCAAGCGCCCGTTCCTCAGCGCAACCCCCGGCACGATCCTCGCCACACTGATCGGTGAAGCGAAGGCACGTGGCGCGCTGCCGGGGCTCGCGCTGGACTTCACCGCCACAGTGGACAGCGCCGGCGCCACCTGGTCGAAGATCCTCACGATCTCCTACGAGCCGGGCATCGACGTGCTTGCCGTGCTCGACAACCTCGCCGAGCAGGGTGTCGTCGACTGGACCATGTCCGGCCGCACCCTGCGCATCTACAACGCCGACACGGTGCTCGGCCGCGATCTCGCCGCTGGTGACGCCCCGGTCGATCTGCGGCTCGGCCGGGACATCACCGACGCCCCCGACACCGGCACCCTCGAAGAGGTCGCCAGCGCCGTCTACGTCAAGGGCGACGGCGGCACGCACCTAGAGATCACGAACCCGAACGCCCCGACCCCGTGGGGACGGTGGGAAACCTTCGTCACGCACGGCGGAGTGCGCGACGAGGGCACCATGCGCGTGCTCGCCAGCGCCGAGCTGGAACGCACCGGACGCGAACGCGTCCAGATCACCCGTGCGCTCACCTTCACCGCGGCACGATGGTTGCCGTTCCGCGACTACCGACCCGGCGACTACGTCCGCGCCCCCGACGACACCGGGAGCTTGGTTCCGTTGCGGGTCCGGCAGATCACCCTCACCCGCGACCACACGGGCGCGCTCGGCGGCAACCTCGTCCTGAACGACCGGTTCATCGAGCGCGAGCTGCGGCTCGCCCGCCGCACCCGCGGCATCGTGGGCGGTGCGACCGCGGACGGCGGTTCGGGTGCCCGCCCCGCTCCCGAGGGACCCGACCGACGAGCCCCCGCCGCACCGCAGGGCCTGATCGTCGACACCACCGCCTATCTCGATTCCGACGGCGCCGCCCGCGGACAAATCACCGCCACATGGGGATTGGTCGACCAGGCCACCGACGGCACGGCGATCGAGGTCGCCCGATACGAGGTATACCAGCGGCCCAACATCATCGGGCTGCCGTGGTCGAAGTTGACCGAGACCACCCACCCGGACGCCAGTGCAACCAGCTCGCCCTATGACGTCGGGACCGAGTGGGCGGTCAAGGTCCGCGCCCTCTCCCGGGCCGGTGTCTACGGCACATGGTCCGAGCCCTACGCGGTCACCATCGCCGCGGACACCGACGCCCCGCCGCGCCCGTCGGCGCCGGTCCTGTCCACCCGGCTGGGCGTGATCCGTGTGGAGTGGGACGGCCAGGGCAGCCAGGGCGAGGCCATGCCCGGCGATTTCGACCGGGTCGACGTGTGGATGGAGACCGGCGCGACGTTCTGGCGCGAGACCTGGGACTACCAGGGGCAACCCGACCCCCAGCTCTGGACGGTCCTTGGCACCGACTACACCACCCCGTGGGGGGTGACCTGCCGGGGTGGCCAGCTTGTGGTCACGGGTGGTGGGGACATCCTGGCCGCACGGGACACCGGCACCGCCGACTACACCGTGACTGCCCGGAACCTCCACACTCCCACCCAGACTCACAGTCACGTCGGCGTCTTCGCCCGCTACTCCCCCGGTCCGAATCCCACCTATCCCTACATGGACCGGAAGATCTCGGTACGGATGGGCCAGGACTCCGATTACGTCATGTATCGAGTCCAGTACGGGCCTGGGGAGGATGACCGCCGGTATCAGTTCGTCGACCTCCCCCCAGGCAGCGAACCCAACCGGCTGGACAGCCTGTCCCTGACGGTGCACGGGAAAACCGTCACCCTTGCCGCCAATGGCAACGTCTTCCACACCGACACCCTGACCGATGCCGAACACGCCGCCCTGACCGGCACCCAGGCCGGCGTCATGCTCAGCACCGAGCATTCCTCGGTGGGCATGGTGGAGGTCACCGCAGCCGACGCACCAGCGTCGACCCGCATCAACCAGATGGAAGGCCCCGGCGCCATCGTGGTCACCGGCCAGCCCTACCACGCGCCGCGCACCTTCCGGTTCCAGGCCGTCGACCGCTCCGGCAACGCCTCACCGATGTCGGACCCGGCCACCATCACTACCCAACCCCTGGTGGCCCCGGACCTGGTCGGCACACCGATCACCGGGGACAAGATCCAAGCCAACTCGATCACCGCCGACAACCTGGCCGTGGGGTCGGTGACCGCCTCGGCCCTGGCGGCCGACGCCGTCACCGCGGACACGATCGCCGCCGACGCGATCACCGCCAAGCACACCCTCACCGGCGCCACCGTGCGCACCGGCCGAGGATTCCCCCGTGTCCAGATCGACCGCGACGGCCTACACGCCTGGAATGCCAACGGCACCCGCACGGCCAACCTCTCCGCCGAGACCGGCGCGGCGGACCTCACGGGCACGCTCACCACCGGCACCAGCGGCATCCGGTGCGTGGTCACCTCTCGGGCGTGGGCCGGCTACCCGGGCGTGCACTTCACCGGCCTGGCCGGGAGCCCGGACTTTGAGCCCACCATCCACGGACGCGAGGACGGCAAGCTCTGGTTGCTCTCCGCCGAAGACACGGCCAACAGTTCCGGCCGCGCTGAGCTGATCTTGAAAAAGGGTGGCGGCTGGTTCCTCGGCGCCCAGTTCGGCAACCCTGACCTTCCCGTGTCGATCAACGCCCCCGGGGACGGGCGCATCCAGATCAACGGCATCTTGGAAACCGGGATGGGCGGAACCAAGCTCTTCGGGATCGGTAAGACGCACGTCGCGCCAGGCTACTTCTCGGTCCGCATTGACTACTGGGCCTTCGTCAAGTTCTGGCCACTGCCGATCGCCACCATCGTGACCGGCGCACCCCAGGACGGCATCACCTACGGCGTGTCCCGTTGGGACGGCAACGGCTTCCAATTCAACTGGAGCAAGGGCGCCGAGATCGACATCATGTGGTGGGTTGTGAGGTGTACCCCGTGACCAACGAGCCCCGACCGGTCGAGTACCGCATCACCGCCGTGCAGGTCTCCGAGGAACCCGGACTCGGCCCCTGCTACCGAGTCACCCAAGAAACCCCCGACGGGCTGGTCCTCTACGTCCTGCCGCGCGCCGCGATCGCCTCCGACATGGAGCTCTACGGCATCGACGACCCGCTTACCGTCCTGGACTGGCGCCTGCACGGCTCCCAGGACCCGGCCGCGCCACTGACACCGGACCCGGACCGCGAACCGGCCAGCATCAGCGCGGCCCTGGAGGCACGCACCCTAGACGCCGGCCGCGAGTACGCCGCGTTCGCCCTGCACGCCGGCCACGTCCCCGATGAGCACCGCGCCCGCGTCCGCCGCGACGTCGACGCCGTGACCGACCACGTCACCGCAGCCAAGACGACCGCAGCACAGCTCCGCGCCGCCGAGATCGACCAGGTGAAGACCCGGTTTCGGGTGGCCGAGGACGACGGGCTGGCCGCGTTGCGGGACCTGGTCGCCGACCACGCCGCGGAGATCGACGCCGCACGCGCCGAGTACCGGCGCGACCTAATCACGTCGATCCTGCAGCACCCCCAACCCTCACCACCGCCGTAAGAGGCCACGAACACCCGCGGGGGAGGACGACTGTGGACATCGGCACCGGACTCCTGACAGCCGCCCCACAGCTCGGCGTGGCCGGTGTCCTCGTCGCCCTGCTCGCCTACGTCCTGCGGCACGCCTCGGCCGACCGCAGCGACTACCGCGCCGCCCTGGTCGCCGCCGAACAACGCCACGCCACCGAACTCGACCGCATGCAACAGGCGCACGCGGCCGAGATCGCCGAGCTGCACGCGCGCCTGGACTCCCAGCAAAAGCAGATCGACGAGCTACACCGACTGCTCGACGACGAGCGGCGCCGCCGCTGGCGCGCCGAAGACGTCGCCGCCCGCGCACGCCGCACCACCTAACCCGATCACGCCGAACACCCGGCAGCACCGTTGCTGTGCCGGGTACTTCGGCATGCCCAGGAAAGGCACCACTCCCATGCCCGAGTACGGGATCGACGTCTCAAGCTGGAACAGCGCCTATGACTGGCACGCCGCCCGCGGCAACAACATCACGTACGCCA
The DNA here is from genome assembly GCF_014645795.1 of Longimycelium tulufanense. Lineage (GTDB taxonomy): Bacteria > Actinomycetota > Actinomycetes > Mycobacteriales > Pseudonocardiaceae > Longimycelium > Longimycelium tulufanense. The sequence continues at coordinate 56,840 of NZ_BMMK01000019.1, forward strand.
GCGTCAAACTCACCCAAGGCAACTACTACCTCTCGCCGGCCGCGCGCGAGCAGGTCCACGGCGCACGCAACGCCGGCATTTGCGCCGGCGGCTACCACTTCGCCGACCACCGCAACGGCGTCGCCGCCAACGTCACGACGTTCGTCGACACGGCACGCGAGCTGGGTCTACTCGACACCGGGGCGTTTTTGCCAATGTTGGACGTCGAGGACTCACCCGCCGACGGCATCTCATGGAACGCCAGCACCGCCAACACATTCGTCTCTGAGTGGATTCGCCACCTGCGCGACACCACGGGCGTGCAGCAGGTCGCCGTCTACGCCAACCTCTCGGCCTGGCGCGCACTCCTGCGACCGGATGAATGGTGCGACGACAACGTCGCGCTGTGGCTCGCCCTCTACAACGGCGACCCCGGCAACACCGGCGGCTACACACACCCCCGGCTCGCCCTGCACCAACACACCTCCCAAGGGCGCGTACCCGGCATCGCCGGCGACGTCGACCGCAACGTCACTGTTGGCCCGTTCAGCCTCGATCACCTGACCCTCGGCACCGTCACACCCCCACCCGCAGCCGGGCCACCCCCGGACGGCGACACCTACACCGTCGCGCCCGGCGACACGCTGTCCGGTATCGCGGCCCGGTACGGACTGGACTGGCGCGACCTCGCCCGCACCAACGCATTACCCAACCCCGACCTGATCTATCCCGGGCAAGTCCTGCAGTTACGCGGCGGCGCTCCCGCACCGGACGGTGCCACCTACACCGTGCAACCCGGCGACACCCTGTCCGCCATCGCGGCACGCGCCGGAACCACCTGGCAACACCTGCAACAGATCAACAGCATCCCGGACGCGAACCGCATCTATCCCGGCCAGGTACTCCGCGTCGACGGCGCCGCACCGGCACCGGCCGTCCGGACCTACACCGTCGCCCCCGGGGACACGCTCTCGGGCATTGCCGCCCGGTACGGCACCACCTATCAGGCCCTCGCCGCGGCAAACGGCATCGCCAACCCCGACCTGATCTATCCCGGCCAAATCCTGACCATCCCGTGAGGAGAACATCGTGCCCGACCGTCTCATCGCCTGGCTCCGCACCGTTATCCCCACCCTGTGGACAACCCTGTTGATCTACCTCGCCTCCCTCGGCGCCCCCGACTGGCTACTGACCCCACTCGGCCGCGCCGGCGAGCTGGTCGTCGTCCCCATCATCATGGGCGCCGTCTACCCACTCATGCGCGCAATCGAGCCCCGCCTACCCGACTGGCTCACCCGCATCCTGCTCGGCTCCGCCACACCTCCCAGCTACGCACCCGACCGGCGACCAAGCCAGTAAACAGCGCCCCTGCACCCGCGGCGACGGGTGCAGGGGCGTTTATTGTCGTTCTCAGACCGTCGCTGGCAACCGCCCGGCGGTTCAATGTCAGCGGCCCAGCAGCGAGCGGGCGTGCTGTGCGAGTGGCTTCGCAAGATCGGGGAAGTCTCCGCCGTCGATTCTGCGGAGAAGTCGGGCCACGACGTAGAGCTGAGCGATACGCCCGGTTGGTGATGCGAGTACGTCAGCGAATAGCGTGCGCACCCGCTCGGCAACGTCCGGGATCAGCAGGCTGTAGCAGAGCAGCGTCGCGGCGTCTGTTCCGGCTGGGCCGCGCCCCCACAGTTCCCAGTCGAGCAGGCCGAATTCGGGGCGCATGAGGTTGGCCCAGTGCAGGTCACCGTGGACGGTGTCCCATCGGTCGACAGCAGGGTCGACCTGGCCGCCGAATCGTTCCCGGATGCGTTGGGTGACCTTGTCCTGGTCGGCATTGACTCGGTGTGTCGGTGTCGCGGAGATGACGGAGATCGTTCGGTGTAGCTCGGTCCACCAGTGTTCAGGCAAGGTGATCGAGGTGCGGAGGACGTCGGTGGGTGAGCAGCGGCGTCCGGAAAGGCGGGTCATGATTTCGGCGCGTTGCTGGCGCCACTCTGCCCATTCGTAGACGTCGAGGACGTAGGGCTTGGATACTCCGGTGATGGCGTTGGCGTCGCGGTTGCCGGTCCAGAAGTCCAGGTGAGTCCACTGGGGATCTTCGGAGACCACGCGCAGCCAGTAGGTCCGGTCGTCCCGGCGTGCGGGTGCGCTGATCGAGCGGTCGAGCCAGCCGAAGCGAGGCTTTCCGGTGATCTTCAGTCCGAAGTGCTGGGCGGCACGCGTGAGGTTGTCGCGCATCCACTCGCGGAAGCGGGCGTCCGCCTCACTCGTCGGCTCGATCATGGTTGTTCGCTCTCGCCGTTGACGAAGTGTCGGAGGTAGGCGCGGGGGTTGTTGAGGTAGCGGCGCCAGTGATCGACGAGGTCGAGGTCATCCCAGGTGACGCGGCGCCATCCGTGCTCGCCAATCTCGATGATGTCGGCATCGGGTGTGGAAGCCAGGATCGGTGAGTGCGTGGCGCATACGACTTGGGCGCCGGACTGCCCGAGTTGGTGCATCAAGGCCACCAGTCGCAGGCAGGAGTCGAAGGAAAGGGCAGCTTCCGGCTCGTCCATCACGTAGAACCCGGGGTCACGGAACATCGCGGAGAACACGGTCAGGAAGGACTCGCCGTGGCTCATCTCGCTGGTGTCCTCCTCCCAGTACCCGCGGACACCGCCGAGGTTCTGCGTCATGTCGAACGCGGTTTCGGCGCGCAGAAAGAACCCGCGTTTCTTTAGCCGTGGACCGGACAGCATCCGGGCGCCCGCGGCGGTGGTCTCCAGCCGAAGCACCTCCCCGAGGGGCGTCTTGGGCCGGTCATTGCCGTACTTGCGCCCTGCTCGTCCGCCGCGCGCATCCAACCCGAACGCCTCGGCCACGGCTTCCACCACCGTGGACTTGCCCGAACCGTTCTCCCCAACCAGAAAGGTGACCGGCCGGTCGAACGTCATGCCCTCCTCGGCGAGCTGCTTCACACATGGCACGGTGAACGGCCACTCGGCACGGTCCCCGGGTTGCAGCGACTCCGGAATGTAGGCGCGACGGACGAGCACTAGTAATCCTTAGTAGTTGGGGGCGCAGTTGCCGGTGGGCCGACAGTTGTTCGCCGGCGCACAGGACGGGCTACAGGATGGCGAGCACGACGGGTCACACATCGTCGACGGGCAGCACCCCGGGTTACACCGGGCGTAGACCGGCTGGGCCCCGAGCTGCTGCTGCGCCGCAGCCATCGCCGGACCGGTGATGATCTCGGCAAGCGTTCGATCCCGGACGTTGCCAACCGGCATCCAGCGGGAGAAGACGCACGGCCACACGTCCCCCGTGGGTGACACCGCGACCTTGCCCCGGGCGCACTCCCCGCACAGCTGGGACAGGTCGGGGTACCGGTCACGCACGCCGCGTCCGACCTGGCGCAGCCGATCGACACCGATCTCGGTCACACCCAGCACGGTCAGCTCGGCGCGTGCCTGCTCGACGCGCTGCCCGTCCTGCACATCGATCAGACCCACACGCAGTGGAATGGACCGGCGCAGCGCCTCGGCGATGTTGGCCGTGGTCCGGGCGTGACTCCCTCGCCCCTGGGTGATGGCCTCGTGCTGGTCGGAGCGGTCGCTGTAGTAGCTCGTGGCCAGCCGCACCCCCGGCCGAGAGAAGACGTCCCAGAGCTGCGCAGACACGTGGACGAGGTTACTGAACACCTCGACGGTCAACCCGCGGTCAAGAGCCCGGCTCACCATGTCGGGCAAGCCCCGGTGCAGAGTCGGCTCACCACCGATGAACTGCACCATCCGCGTTCCCAAGCTCGCGGCCTGATCGATCACGCTCTCCCAGTCTTGCGAGGTCATCGTGCCGTGTGTGCCGCCCGGACCCGACTCGGCGTAGCAGTGACTGCACCGCAACTGACACTTCCCGGTGATCTCTAACCACACGAACGACAGGTCGTTCACGGGTACCTCCATGATCGCGACTGCACTGGTGAACTTGTCGAACAACTCGGCCCCCGCCTATCGCCCACAGGGCGTCAGACGAACGGGCGCAGGGCTCGTCCTGGTGCATCCGGGAGCGAGCGGACCTCCATCGGCATCCCGCGGAGTCGTCGCGTGGTTCGACGGTGCTCCGGGAGGTGCCGCCCGCTTCCCGGATCAAGGCCCGAACGTTCTCGCGCGAGCGCCCCGTGATGCGGGCCAGCTCGCGGACGGTGACACCCTCGCGCTCATACATGCGCCGCAGCGTGGCCGCCACGACCGTTCGGTTCGGGCCGACGAGCCTGGTGCCGGGTCCGAGATCCGCGAGGGGATCGCGAGGAGCGATCTGCTCAAGCCAGGTCTGCATACATCCTCACCGTGTCCAGTTGGTGTGCGGCGGGACCGACGGAGGTCGGGGGCTCGACGTCGGCCCCGCCGCGTCCCCCCGGTCGTCGCCCCCTCTCTGTCGCGCCCACGCCGCGCGACAGAACGACCGGGGAGGGCAACCCGCCCGTTTCCCCCTCGACAACGCGCCGAGGCACGGGCGGGATGGGGGTCACGTCGGCGTCCGCGCCTCGAAGAGGCGCACGCACTTCTTGCAGAGTTGGACGTCGTCGTAGGGAATGCGCAGCTCGGCAAGCGGCCAGAACAGGCGGCCTCGGCACAGCGGGCGCACCATCTCCCCGTCACGCTGCCCGCGGTGGGTGTCGCCGTCGGCCAGCGAGGCGACAAACCAGGAGTCCACGACCACCGCGCCGCCTCGGTCAGTGCCCGCCATCGGTCACCACCGGGGCCGTAAGACCGCACGGGCCGACCACCTCGACAGCGATCAAGTCACAGTCACGGGCACGGGCGACCAGGCGCCCGCCCGCCGGCGCGCGAGCGGCGACCACCACCTCGCAGCAGTTACCGACGAGTTGGATCGCCACCACCACCCACGGCAGTGCCGCCGTGTCCAGACGCCGCACCGTCTCGCCGACGCGCCAGCGGGACGCCACGCAGAACACCGACCGCGGCAACCACATCGGCGCCAGATCCCCGTCCAGCTCGACCGGATACCGCTCCCCCTCCGGAGGGCCGACAATCCGCCCCGGCCGCTGCTGACCGCCCATCCGGGCGATGATCGGCGTGTGTCGCACTAGGCCGCACACTTCGCATGCCTCCCCCGGTATCCCTCGACCTCGATCACCACGCCCGGACGCCACCGGACACGCGAGCGCCACCAATCCGCATAAGGCTCGTCATCGGGGTTGATAACCACTGTCGGTGCCTCACGCAGCCACCCCTCAACCGCGACTTGCGTGAGCCGGCGACTGCGGGTAAGCGCCTGCTCGATCACCTCGGCGTGCAAGTTTTCAACCCGCTCCCGCTGCCGAATCTTCAGCAGCAGCGCCACCGCGACCGCAACGGCCACGACCGCCATCAATCCGATGATGCTTCGCGCCCATTCGGCGCCCGTGACCGTCTGTAAGTCGCAGCGTCCACCGTCTGCCCCAACAGCCAGATCACGCCAACAGCCACGGTTAGCGACTCGGTCCACACCTCAGCCCTCCCCAGTCACAGCACGCTCTGTGATCAAGAGCGGACGTGACGTTAGGGTGACCAAGGTCGAAAAAGTTTCCTCTCAGGAAACCTAACTCTGGTGTACCCGATCGGACGCACGTACCGTCAGACCATGACCACTGGCGAGGCACCCGAGATCGGCACCGCCATCCGGCGTATGCGCCGCTGGCGCGGCATGACGCTCGACGCGCTTGCTGGCCTTAGCGGTCTGAGCAAGGGCTATCTCTCTCGGATCGAGAACGGGCGGCAAGCAGTAGAACGCCGCTCCACCCTGATCAAGATCGCGAACGGCCTCCGGTGCAGCGTCGCTGACCTCACGGGTGGGTTCGTGCCGACAGACCAATCCGACAGCGAGGTGCACGCGGCCATCCCAGACATTCAGTTTGCCCTGGTCACCACCAGCCTTGACCACACCCGATCCGCTCCACAACGCTCGCTAGCGGAGCTGAAGGCCGAGACTGCGCGAGTCGCTGACGCACGACAAGCGTGCGAATACACAGAGGTAGGGCGAGCACTACCACCCCTGCTAACTGATCTTCACGCGACCGCGGTGAAGGGCAAGGGGGACGACCGGCACGAGGCACTCCGGTGTCTCGTCCTGGCGTGTCAGGTCACCACCCTTTTGGTGCGCAACCTCGGGAATCACCTACTAGCTTGGAACGCTGCCCAGCGGGGATGCCAAGCTGCCGACAAGCTCGGCGATCCCGTATGGATCGCCGTTGCGGCGTTCGCCTACACGCAAGCCCTTATCTCTCTCGGCGCCTATGACGAGGCACACGAGCACGCACGGCAAGCGTTCCAAAACCTGCGTACGGACGACGACAAGAGTATCCAAGTCTACGGAACCTCGATCCTGACAGCAGGATTTTGTGCAGTAACCGCCGAGTCCGGGCAGGCTGACGACGAGATCGACGAGGCTCGGGCACTCGCCGCACGGGTCGAGCACCCCAATGCCTTCTGGCTAGGGTTCAGTCGTGCCAACGTCGATCTCTGGCAGATCTCGATCGCTCTTGAAGCAGACGACCCGGTGCTAGCCGCGGAGGTCGCGGAGCGGCTCGCCCCCGAGGAAATCCCTCTGCGGTCACGCCGGGCGGCATTCCACATCGACCATGCTCGTGCGCTTGCTGGGCTTCGGCGTCCGGATCGCGAAGTGGTTGACCTTCTACGCCGTGCCGAGCAGCTTGCGCCCCTTCGCACCAGGAACAATCTCTTCGCCCGAAGCATGGTGACCGAAATGGTGGAACGCTCCCGTCGCGACTCAGGCGGAAGGGAGCTGCTGGGGCTGGCCGAACGGATGGGCTTGTTCCGTTCCGTCTGATCATTTCAGGCAGCAGCGCCCCGATGGGTCCGGAACCCACCGGGGCGCTGTGCTATTAGTCGTCGCGCCGCGGGCTTGCCCTTGTGTTCATCCGCGCGCGTATGCGAACGCCCTCCCAGCCATCCCGGTGGGAGGGCGTTCGTGTTCATGGCCTACTTGGTGACGTTGCGCCGCGCCGTCTCGTATTCCTTGGCTTGGTCCGGTGGGAGCACGCGGGAAACGCGGACCAGCACCGGCCCGGCGACGTAGTCGTACTCGCCAGCAGCAGGCATGTTCTTCGCGATGTTCTGGATGTAATCAGCGCGCTTCTTCGCGCTCTCCGCGTCGGCGAACACCTCGACGGACCCGCCACGCTCGACGGCGTCCGGCTTGGTCCCCTCTACCTCGCTTTCCGGTACCCGGGAGTCGGCGAACGCGACCTTGGACTGATAACCGTTCGGCCGCCCGAGTAACTTGTTGGGGTCATCCTGCGCCGTGTACACCTTGGTGACCTTCGCCGTCGCGACCTCCGCAGTGAGCGCATTCGCGATTTTCTCGGCCGTTCTCTGCTTCGCCGGCTTGTCCGTCACGGCCGCGCTGGTCGAGTCGCCGCGTGCCGGCGTGCTCTCGGCCGATCCCGAACACCCACCCAGCACCGCGGCGGCGAGCACCGCGAGCACGGGCACCACAAAACGACGCATAGGTTCCCCTCACCTTTCGCCCAAACCGGGTCCGACGTTGGCGGCAAGATCACCGCCCGGACGGTGCATCGCTCAGACCTACGCGCTAGTTACCGAACGTCCCCACCTAACTCCGGAGAGTTCGATATGCGGCCGGCTCCACACGCCGGCAGACAGCGCCACGAAGCCACGGCCAGTCCTGCCGTATGACGATTGGGAGATAGACCGAACGTCTCAGTTCGTTACACCCGACTCACCTCCTGTGGTGGGCCGCTCGCACCTCGGGGCGCCCACGGGATGTTGTGCGATGCGAGTAGTCCATATGGGTGTTCTTGGCCATGTTCCGTGTTTCCCGAGCCCGTCCCTCCGACCACCAGGAAGGCCAGGCGGGCGAGCACGACCGCGTGCAGAAGTCCCGCAATGTCGGTGTCGAAGGTGCCGCCGCGCAGCAAGGAGCCCAGGTCGTGTGCTGCTGGGCGGAGCACGCGCAGCGACAGGCAGGTGCCATCGGTGGCAACGGGCGGCAACACGGCGTGCAACCGGACCGAGCCATCGGTGGCCAGCCCCGGGAGCCACGCGTCGACGAAGGGCTGGGCATCGTCGAGCCGGCGGCCGGCTGCGAGGGCGAGACGTTGGGCGAGCCGTCGCACGGCGTTCTCGTCGAGGAACCGGACACCTCGGGCTCGGCGCAGCCCACCTCCGCGGTCGACCCAGATTTCGGTCGGTCCGGTGACAAGGACGTCCGTCACGGCGGGGTCGCGCAGCAGCGGTTCGAGTGGGCCGGCACCTACGAATTCTTGTTGGAGCAGGCGAAGTGCGTCGAGGACGTCGCGGTCGCCGACGACTCCCCCAGCTTCGGCTCGTACCGCGGCGGCGACGGTGGCCGCCGTGACCGCGGTTCCGGCTCCGGCGAGCCGCTGGCGCACCCGCTCGACCAGTGCCGCGCTCATGCCGCACCGCCCATGGGCTCCGCTCGATCGGCCGCGGTGAGTACCGCGCGCGCGGCGCCCGCCAGCGGTCCGCGGCGGCGGAGAGGGAGTCGGCCGCGGTCCAGTGCGCGTTCCAGGCCGGGCTCGGGTCGCGTCGCGGCCAGCAGGGGTAGGTCCAGGGCGGTGGCCACGTCGGCAGGGGTGAGACCGCCGGGGGCGGGGCCGCGGACCAGCAGGCCGAGCCGGGCACCGTGTTCGAGGGCCGCCCGCGCCACGCCCGACGCGGCCGCGCAGGCGCGGACCTCGGCGGGGACGAGCAGGACGGTGAGGTCCGCTCGTCCGAGGACGGTGAGCGCGGCGTCGGTGGGATACCGGGGCAGGTCGCACACCACGGTGTCGCCGGCTCGGCGCCCGGCCTCGAGGACCGCGGCGACCGCTGCGGGGCTGGGTCCCTTCCCGCTGCGATCGCAGGAGAGGACCGTGAGCGCGGCGTCGCCGAGCTGCACCGTTGGGAGGGTGGCGTGCAGGGAGGCTGCAGCTACCCGGCCGCCGGTGAGGGCGAGCACCGGCCAGCGGGGTCCCTGCCGTTCCTCGATGCCGAGCAGGAGGTCGAGACCTCCCCCGTGCGGGTCGCAGTCGACCAGTAGGGTGCGGCTTCCCCGGTGTGCGGCAGCCGCGGCAACGGCGGCCGCCAGGACGGACGCTCCCGCCCCGCCTCGGCCGGCGCAGACCGCGAGGATGCGGCCGACGACGGGGCCCGGGGACTCGATGGCGTCGGCGAACCGGCTGATCAGCCAGCTCTCGGCCGCGGGCAGGGCGAGTACCCGCTCCGCGCCGACCGCGACCGCGGCCTGCCACACCGGGGGCGGTGGCTCGCCGGAGCAGAACACCAGGACACCGTGGCGCCGGGGAAGGGCGCCGGCGGCGCAGTCGGTCGCGGCGTAGCCGTCGAGAAGCACGAGCGGGGCCGTTGTCCAGCGTTGCCGAACGGCCGTCGCATCCGGAGCACGCTCGACTTCGCACCCGGCGGCGGCAGCCAGTCGGAGCAGGTCATCCAGCAGATCTCCGTCCCGTGCCACCACAAGTGGTCGTGCCGTAGTCATCGCCGTCCCTCCGTGTTCACTGCGCCGCACGACCACGGACCCGTTGTCCGCGCCAAGCCGCGGGCGCCGGTGATCACGGTGGCCCGACGTCCACCGACCCACCAGGGATCAAGATCAACTTGTGGATAACTTGAGGCACTGTGGACAACTCGACACCCGCCTGGGTGATCAAGGGGGATTTCGTCGGTGAGGTTGGGCAAGATCGAAAGGGATGCCGGGGGCGCCACCTCGTCGCCGTCCACAGGCCCACCGATGAGGAAGCTTCGGTGGGACTCGGCGAGGTTCTGGGCGTGTCGCACGCCTCGCACGTGTGCGACAGCTCTGCGAGCTCCTGCGGCGCGGCGGTTCAGGCGTCGTGCCGCACCACAACGGCATCGCCCGATGTAACACGTTGGCAGTACGAACAACGCTCGACGGGAGGTGACCACGAAGACAGAAACAGGAAAGACTTCAGGCGGGCGCGGCGTACGGCGGCAGGACCGCCTGCCGTCCCAAAACCGAGGCTGACCGGAAACGACCCCAGACATGGGACGACCCCCGCCAGGGGGGAGGGACGGGGGTCGTCGGAGTTCAGCCCCGGGGGGTCGAGCTGAACCCGTCCGGTGGAACACCGGACGCCCCATACTGTATCCCGCCCCGCCCGGGTGACGCCTCCCGTCCGATCGAGGGACCCGCCGACAATTGCCGATCGGCACCTATGCTGGGCCCGTGACCGAGCGCAGCGGGGACCCGCAGCCCGAACCCGGCTCCCGGGTCGCGGCGTTCTTCGACCTGGACAAGACCGTCATCGCGAAGTCCAGCACGCTCGCCTTCAGCCGCCCGTTCTTCCAGGAGGGCCTGATCAACCGGCGCGCGGTCCTGAAGAGCGCCTACGCGCAGTTCGTCTTCATGCTGGCCGGTGCGGACGCCGACCAGATGGACCGGATGCGGGCGCACATCACCGCGTTGTGCGCGGGCTGGGACGTCGAGCAGGTCCGGGCGATCGTCGAGGAGACCCTGCACGACATCGTGGACCCGCTGGTCTACAAGGAGGCCACCCAGCTCGTCGCCGAGCACAAGGAGCAGGGGCACGACGTCGTCGTGGTCTCCGCCTCGGGCGAGGAGATCGTGCGCCCGATCGCGGAGATGGTCGGCGCGACACACTGCATCGGCACCCGGATGGTCGTCAACGACGGCCGCTACACCGGAGAGGTCGAGTTCTACTGCTACGGCGACGGCAAGGTGGACGCGGTCCGCGAGCTCGCCGCGGAGCAGGGCTACGACCTCGCCCAGTGCTACGCCTACTCCGACTCGGTGACCGACCTACCGCTGCTGGACGCCGTGGGCCACCCCACCGCGGTCAACCCGGACCGGGGCCTGCGCAAGTCCGCGGTGCAGCGGGGGTGGCCGGTCCTGGCGTTCTCCCACCCGGTGTCGTTGCGCGCCCGGATCCCGACCCCGTCCGGCACCGCGGTCGCGGCGGCGGCGGTGGGCCTGGGCGCGGTGGCCGCGGCCGGCGTGGCCTGGTACGGCCTGCGCCGCCGCCGGCGCGGGGACGACTGAGCCGGGCCACGGCGCGTGAGCATCCGGTCGGCCATTCTCACGCTGCGTTCCTGTACCGGTGCACTCGACTGAGCCCTTGCTGTGGCGAGGGCCACGGATTACAAATGAGGTACGGACTCCCGGAGGCCAGGGACGGAGCGAAGAGAAGCGCCGTTCACCCCGAAGGGACTCCGCGCGTGAGCTTCGGGCACCCACGCCGAGCACGCCGCGGGAGGCTTAGTCGACAAGGGGCTGCGTATCGGGACGCCGGACGCCGAGCCCTGAAAGTACGACACAAGTGCACGCTTGGTAACCCGAAGGCCCGCGCAGTTGAAGGCGCCCACCCCGGCATCCGGTGGGCGCCTTCGCATGCGATTCGCATGTGACAGGCGGCGTCCGCATCGGCCGCCCGGACCCCTCAGCCGCGATCACGGTCGGGCTGTGCGCTGGTCCCGGGAGTGTTGCGCATACGCCCCGTGCGCCCCTTCCCTCACTGTTTCGGGTCGTTCCGCCCGCTTCTCCTCAGCACAATTACGTGCGCCGCCGATGCCCTCGGCATCGACGTTGCGCCCATGGGCTGCCTCTAGGGTCTGGGGCGGGCCCAGTTGGACGCAGCCCGGACCGGCCAGCCGGTCGTTGACCTGCCAAGAGTGACGTGAGTAACTTCCGAGAGGCGCCGCCGCGCCGGTAAAGAGTTTCCGGAGGCAGTCGTGGGTAAGGAGCGCTCCCCCAGCCGCCGGACCGCGACCGCCCTGGCGGCGCTGGTCACGGCACTCTGCGCCGCGGTCCCGGCGAGTGCCCGCCCGCACGTACCGGTGGCGGCGGGGCCGGAGCCACCGCCCCCTCCCCCCGCCGAGCAGACCGAACAGGACTGGGCCACCACCACGCTGCGGCAGATGTCCCTGCCGGAGAAGGTCGGCCAGCTGTTCGTGACCTACGTACACGGCACCGACGCCAACGCCCCGCACCCGGAGAACCGCAAGGAGTACGGGGTGGACACGCCGGCCGAGGTGGTGGAGCGCTATCACCTCGGTGGAGTCGTCTACTTCAACTGGAGTGCGAACTTTTCCAACCCGCCCCAGGTGGCTCGGCTGTCCAACGGGTTGCAGCGGGCCGCACTCGCCTCCGGGGCCCGCATTCCGCTGCTGATCTCCACGGATCAGGAACACGGCATGATCTCCCGGCTCGGCCCGCCGGCGACCCAGTTCCCCGGGGGCATGGCGCTGGGCGCCGGAAGGGACACCGGGGCCGCCGAGGAAGCGGCTCGCATCGCCGCCGCGGAGCTCCGCGCGGTCGGTATCAACCAGAACTACGCCCCGGTGGCCGACGTCAACGTCAACCCGGCCAACCCGATCATCGGGATCCGCTCGTTCTCCTCCGATCCGACGCTCGCCGCAGACATGGTCGCCGCCCAGGTGCGTGGCTACCAGAAGGGCGGCTGGCGGGGCGAGGGAGTCGCCTCCACGGTCAAGCACTTCCCCGGCCACGGCGACACGAACGTCGACAGCCACACCGGCCTCCCCGTGATCGAACACGATCGGGAGCAGTGGCAGCAGCTGGACGCGCCGCCGTTCCGCGCCGCGATCGAGCAGGGCGTCGACATGATCATGAGCGCCCACATCGTGGTGCCCAAGCTGGACTCGTCGGGCGAGCCGGCGACGCTCTCCCCCACCGTCCTGACCGGGATGCTCCGCAAGGAGCTCGGTTTCCACGGCGTGGTCATCACCGACTCGCTGCAGATGGAGGGCGTGCGGCAGCGCCACTCCGACGCCGAGATCGCCGTACGGGCGCTACTGGCCGGCGCCGACCAACTCCTGATGCCGCAGGACATGGATGCCGCCTACAACGGTGTGCTGGAGGCGGTCCGCTCGGGCCGTATCTCCGAGCAGCGCATCGATGAGAGCGTCCGGCGGGTCCTGGAGATGAAGTTCCGACAGGGAATCCTCATCCGTCCGATCGTGGACGAGTCCGCGGTGAGCAGGACCGTGGGTACACCAGAGAATCTGGCGGCAGCACAGCGGATCACCGACGGAACCACCACCCTGATCCGCAACGACGACAAGATCCTGCCGCTTCGCAGCAGGCCCAACCGCGTGCTGGTGACCGGCTGGGGCGAGACGACCACGGCCACGCTCGCCAAACGGATCTCCGCCCGTGGACCATCGGTCACCACGAAGACCACGGGCATGAAGCCCGATGCGAGCCGCATCGCTGAGGCGGTGGGCGCCGCCAAGGAGCACGACCTGACCGTCGTGTTGACCAACGGGGCGTGGAATGACCCCGGTCAACGCGATCTCGTTCGCCAGCTGGCCGGCACGGGTAAGCCGGTCGTCACGGTCGCCGTTCGGGACGCGTACGACGCCGCACACGTCGACGAAGCGCACACCTGGCTCGCGACCTACTCGTACGCACCAGTCGCGATGGAGTCGCTGGCCAAGGTCGTCTTCGGCGAGATCGCACCACGGGGCAAGCTCCCCGTCGCCATTCCTGATCCCGGCCGCCCCGGCGTTGACCGGTACCCGTTCGGACACGGGCTGGGTTGGTGACATGGCCAGGCTGGGTAGAAGGGGCTTCCTCGCCGCCTCCGTGCTCGCCGCCCCGGCGGTCTCGGCCTCAGCGACTGTCAGACGCGAGCAACACAACGACGTCCGTACCGGGGCGGACCTGCTCGCGGCGCAGGGCTGGCACCGGCTGGCCGGTCGTCGCGTCGCCGTCCTGACCAACCCCACGGGCCTCCTGCGCGATCTCCGGCACATCGTCGACGACATGCACGGCAGCGGAAACATCAACATCGTCGCGGTGTTCGGACCTGAGCACGGATTCCGTGGCACGGCGCAGGCCGGTGGGTCCGAGGGTGACCACATCGACCCCCGCACCGGCATCCCCGTCTACGACGCCTACGGCGCATCGGCCGACAAGCTCGCGGCGATGTTCCGCAAGGCAGGCGCGCAGGCGCTGGTCTTCGACATCGCGGACGTGGGCGCCCGCTTCTACACCTACATCTGGACCATGTACACGGCGATGCGGGCTGCGGCCGCGACGGACACCGCGTTCGTCGTGCTGGATCGACCGAATCCACTCGGTGGGCGGGCGGCTGGCCCCCAGCTGGATCCCGCCCAAGCCTCCGGTGTCGGTCTGAAGCCCGTCGTGCAGCAGCACGGGATGACCGTCGGGGAGCTCGCCAAGCTGTTCGACGCCGAGTTTCTGCCCGGCGACACGGGAAAGCGGCTGCCGAGCCTGGAGGTCGTTCCGGCCGCGGGCTGGCGCCGCTCGCAGCTCTTCGCAGAAACCGGCCTGCAATGGGTCCCGCCGAGCCCCAACATGCCGACCCCCCAGACCGCCATGGTCTACCCCGGAACCTGCCTGTTCGAGGGCACGTCGTTCTCGGAGGGCCGAGGCACCACACGCCCGTTCGAGACGATCGGTGCGCCCGGTGTCGACTGGCGCTGGGCCGACGATCTCAACGCCATGGGTCTGCCGGGCGTGCGATTCAGGGAAGCGTACTTCGTCCCGACCTTCAGTAAGCACGCCAAGCAGACCTGTGGCGGTGTCCAGATCCACATCGAGCAACCAGAGTCCGTCGACCCGATCCGCATCGGGGTCGCCATGCTCGTCACGGCCAAGCGGCGGTATCCCCAGGTCTTCTCGTGGCGGCAAGACAACTGGGTGGACAAGCTTTCGGGCTCCGACCGGCTACGGCGGATGGTCGACCGGGGCGCCGGGGTTGATGAGATCGTCGGTGCGTGGCAGGCGGAGCTGGCAGCGTTCCGGCGCCAACGCGGGCCATACCTGCTTTACCGGTGAGGTGTCTATGCGTGCTCTGGTCTTCACCCTCGTCGCGCTCCTGACGATGACCGCCGGTGCCTCCGCGGCGCATCCCGACGATCGCGACTCGACGGGCCGGTTCGACCGCCCGAGACCCGGTTTCGCCTCACCGCTCACGGTCTTACGCGAGGGAACGCCCGAAAGCGTCAGGCTCGACCCACGCCCCCTTGCCGCGGCGCTCCGCCGGATCAAGAACTGGACCGAGGGCTCCGGCTCGGTCCGCCCCATGTTCGCCGGTGCGGTCTCGCTCGTGGCGCACGACGGCGTGATCGTGCGTCAGGAAGCGGCGGGTTTCGCACTGCGTTACCGCGAGGTGCGGCCCGACGGCTCCGGGGTCGAGCTACCTCGCGACCAGTGGATCCCGGCCCGGGACGACACGATCTTCGACGTCGCCTCCGTGACGAAGCTCTTCACCTCGATCGTGGTGATGCAGCAGGTCGAGGCCGGGCGAATCGACCTGCAGCGGCAGGTCGCGCAGTACCTTCCCGAGTTCGCGGCCAACGGCAAGGAGTCCATCCCGGTCGAGTGGCTGCTCACCCACCGGTCCGGCCTCCCGCCGTTCCTGTTGCTGTGGAAGAACTGGCCGGACAAGCCCGCACGGATCCGTGCCGTGCTGGAGGCGGCGCCGCAGGAGAAGCCGGGAACGAAGTACATCTACTCGGACCTCAACCTCATCGCGCTCGGCGTCCTGGCCGAACGCGTCTCCGGGCAGCCCCTGGACGAGCTGGTCCGGCAGGGAATCACCGAGCCGCTGGGGATGAGCGACACCGGATACAATCCCTCCCCCGAGGTCCGGAACCGCGTGGCGGCCACGGAATTCGTCACCGATCCGCCACGTGGGCTGGTGCACGGCGAGGTGCACGACGAGAACGCCTGGTCACTCGGCGGCGTCGCGGGCCACGCCGGGATCTTCTCCACGGCACGGGATCTCGCGGTGCTGGGGCAGGCCATCCTCAACGGCGGCACCTATCGTGGCCGGCAGATCCTGCGGCCGGACACGGTCGAGGACATGCTGACCAACCGCAACCACGATTTCCCCGAGGACTCCCACGGTCTGGGCTTCGAACTGGACCAGCGCTGGTACATGGAGGGGCTCGCCAGCCCATGTACCGCCGGGCACACCGGGTTCACCGGCCCCTCCATCGTCATCGACCCGCTGTCCCGCTCCCTGGTCGTGCTGTTGGCCAACCGTGTGCACCCGAGCCGCAACTGGGGTAGCAACAACCCCGCGCGACGCGCCTTGGCACAGGGCCTCGCCGAGGCGATGGCCGTGATGCCGGTGGGCGGCCCGACCGCCTGGTTCTCCGGGGTCGAGCCGGCCCACGACGCCGTCCTGCGAACCGAGGATCTGCTAGTCCGTGACGGCCGGGTACGGGTGTTGTTCGACGCGTTCGTGGACACGGAGAAGACCGACACACTGGCACTGGAGTCCAGTGTGGACGGAGGAAAGAACTGGCGCCGGGCGTCGATGACGGCGCACGGTAGGGGTGCGCCAAAGGGTGAGCAGGCAACCCTCGCCGGCCATGGCCACCGGTCGTGGTGGCGGGTGCTGGCGGAGGTTCCCACCGCTCCCGGCGAGAGGGTGATGCTGCGCTGGCGTTACAGCACGGACGAGCTCTACACCGGTCGCGGTGTGTACCTCGACCGGATCCGGGTGCACGACGGCCGTGGTGTTCTCCTGGACGACGAGTGGGAGCCCGGCCGCCTGATCGCCGACGGGTGGCGACCGGCGGAACGGTAGGTGCGCTGTCTGCTGGGACCGTGTCAGTCTGGTTGCGATCTGGTGGGCGCGCCCTCGACCGTGTCCGGCCGCGGGATCCGACGGCAAGCCGTGAAGCCAGTCGCGCCGGCCCCGAGCGTCAGTCGGCCTCATGGGCAGCACACGGTGATCAGGTGGGACCCCGAACGCGGCCGCGCTGCTCGCCACAGCCGTGCGGCACCACGCCAGCATGCGGCGTCGCGGCTGTACGGGGGCTGGTGCGTGGTTGCCACACCGGCGACGAACCCGAGGGCTCCACGGTGGCGGCTCAGTGCGAGCTGGGGACCCGCGACCGCCTCAGACCAACAGCAAGTACCCGCCAATAGCGTCGGGGTGGCCAGGGGTGCCCGAAAAGGTTCGCCGGGTCGGCGCTAGTGCTGTCGCCAGGGGCGCTGGGGTGCCATGCAACCGGCGAGGTAGTGATCACCATACGAGACGCACAGTATGGTCGGGAGGGTTTCCACGTCGTTCGTCACACAACGATCACGGGCGCCCTCGCTTCATACCCTCAGCTACGCCCTCGCATAGGTCATCTAGGCCCAGTGCCACTGTGGCCTGCCGAGACGCCGAGGTACATGGCCCCCTTGATCGCTATGTACGCGGCATAGCATCGAGGCCTGCATCGCCGTGGGACACGGGCGTCTACCGAACCAACGCGCCGCCCGCTCCCGGAAGGCGCGTCTCCGCCATCCGCATGACCTCTCACCCGCCCGACACAGCCGTGATGGTCCGTTCGGCGCTGGCGCGGCCAGAGGATCGCCACACCTGGTTCCCACAACCGAGTGAGGTGCGCCACAGTAGGGGGTCAGACCTGCCGCGCCGACCGTCCACGGAGGAACACGTGAGAATCATTCACAATTGTGGGAAAAACTCGTACCGAAAACGTCTGACAAATAGCCAGCTGATCACGGTGTTGTTAGTTGACGCGAGCAAGCGCAGGCGTGGAGACACAAACAATGCCGCACAATGCGTTGACCTGGGCTCTACCTGTTAGTAAGTTTCCGACGTGAGCACCCAGAGCGGTCACCCCGAAACCGCGGAAAGCAGTCCACTGGTCCGGATCCGGTCGCTGTTGCCCGGCCTCGCCCGGGCCGAGCAACGGGTCGCGAAGGTGGTGTTGAGCGACCCCGCCTCGGTCGCGCACCGCAGCATCACGGAGGTCGCCGAGGAGGCCGGCACCAGCGAGACCACCGTGACCCGGTTCTGCAAGGCAATCGGCGTCGGTGGCTATCCGGAGCTGCGCATCGCCCTCGCCGCCGACACCGCCCGCAGCGCGGCTCGCGCCGACCGGGACCTGGGCAGTGACATCGAGCCAGGCGACGACCTGAACCGTGTGGTGGGGAAGGTGGCGTTCGCCGACGCCCGGGCGGTCGAGGAGACCGCCGGGCAGCTCGACGTCACCGTCCTGGACCGGGTCGTCCGCGTGGTCGCCGAGGCCCGACGGGTCGATGTCTACGGGGTCGGCGCCAGCGCGTTCGTCGCCCTCGACCTGCAGCAGAAGCTGCACCGGATCGGCCTGACCTGCTTCGCGTGGAACGACACGCACATCGCCCTCACCTCGGCCGCCGTGCTGCGTCCCGGTGACGTGGCCGTGGGCATCTCGCACACCGGCTCGACCGCCGAGACGGTCGAGGCGTTGCGGGTGGCCCGGGAGCGCGGCGCGACCACGGTCGCGTTGACCAACTTCCCGCGCTCGCCGATCTCGGAGGTGGCCGACCACGTGCTGACCACGGCGGCCCGGGAGACCACGTTCCGGTCCGGGGCGATGGCCAGCAGGATCGCCCAGCTCACCGTGATCGACTGCCTGTTCATCGGCGTGGCGCAGAAGCATCTCGACACCGCCCGGGCGGCGCTGGAGTCGACCTACAACGCGGTGAGCGGGCACCGGCTCGGTCCGCGTCCGGACGGCCGGCGACGTCCCCGGGAGGCCGGCCAATGATCCCAGCAGCTCGGCAACCGGTGGTGAACGTGGACTCGCCGACCGAGCAACGCAACCCGCGCACCCTGGACATCGACCGGGTGTCCACGGTGGACGTACTGCGGTTGATCAACGACGAGGACCGCACCGTGCCGGACGCGGTCGCGGCGGCTCTTCCGGAGCTGGCCGCGGCCGTCGACATCGCGGTGGAGACGCTTCGCGGCGGCGGGCGGGTGCACTACGTGGGGGCCGGTACCTCCGGCCGCCTCGCCGTGTTGGACGCCGCCGAGCTGGTGCCGACGTACAACGTGCCGCCGGACTGGTTCGTGGCACACCACGCGGGAGGGTCGTCGGCACTGGTGCGTTCGATCGAGGACGTCGAGGACGACGACATGGCCGGCCGCGCCGTGATCGAACGGAGTGCGACCGGCAAGGACTTCGTCGTCGGCGTCGCGGCCTCCGGACGCACGCCGTACGTGGTGGGTGCGTTGGCCGAGGCGCGGCGGATCGGGGCCCGGACGGCGTTGCTCGCCGCGAACCCGTTCATCACGCCCCAGGTGGACGTGCGGGTGCTCCTGGACACCGGGCCGGAGGCCATCGCGGGCTCGACGCGGATGAAGGCCGGGACGGCGCAGAAGATGGCGCTCACGGCGTTCTCGACCGCGGTGATGGTGCGGCTTGGTCGGACCTACTCCAACCTGATGGTCAGTGTCGTGGCGACCAACGCGAAACTTCGCGGGCGCACGGTACGGATCCTGCAGGAGGCGACGGGGTTGGGCGACCGGGAGTGCGCGAACGCGTTGGCCAGCTCGGACGGCGACGTCAAGACCGCGCTCGTCTGCCTGCTGTCCGGGGCGGACGTCACGCGTGCGAACACGGCGTTGGCCGCCGCTGACGGCCACGTGAGGGGAGCGTTGGCACAGCTCGGCGTTACCGAGTAGGGAGGATTGTCGTCAGGGCGGTATGAGCGCTGTCGTGCAGATCCACGAGCGCGCACAGCAGCCCCGCACGACATAGTCGACGCACCGGCGGGACACAGGCATCTGGGTCACTGCAATGGAACCCGCTTGGTGCGACGGCGTCCACAGTCGGTTCCTGGAGCTGTTGGAGCCCCCTGGACCCGCCTGAGGGCGACCGGCAACATGTCGGTGTGGCGGTAGGGAGCGACACCGGCTGCGTAGTTGTGAGGACGACCAAGGCCCCGGAGCGGGTGTCGGTAGTTCTACAGCCCCCAAACACATGACACGCCGACCACCCCGGTGCCTTGCGGCTCGCCGTTCGTCCAGGAGCCCAGCGCCTTCATTGCGGATCCTGCTGGCGAACGACAGTGAGCCGGGATGTCTCGGGGTGACCCGGCGGTGGGTACGCGCCCGGGGTACGCAGATTGCGTACGCCGGAACATGTCCGGAGGGTGCTCACACGAGCCTGGACAGCTCCGGTCGCTGCCGGCGGAAACCTGGTGCAGCCATCGGAGCTGGCTCGGCGAACCTGTTGGGGGCGCTGGGCGCTCTCTCGCGACGGCAGTGTCCACGCGGCCCCACCCAGCTGGGAGTCGATTGAGATCCCGGCGCCCCGGAGAGCATTCAAATACCTCTATTGGGTGAGTGATGGCGACTCCCCGAATGGGGGTTAGCATGACAATGCGCAAGTTCGGCGCGGTGTTCTTCGCTGCCGCGGAGAGCAATTCGACTGTTGTCAAATCCTTGACGCGCGAAGCAAGGTTGCGCGCGTGGAACGGACCTTGCCGCAGCCGAAGCCAGAGGACCTCGACCTGGTGTCGGTGCTCAACGCGCTGGCCGACCCGGTGCGGCTGCGGCTGGTGGGGCGGATGGCCCATGGCGAGCCCTGTGGCTGCGGGCCGGCGGAGAACGGGGTGGACGTGAGCGCCTCGACCCTCTCCCACCACTGGCGGGTGCTGCGGGAAGCCGGGGTCACGCGCACGTTGGTCTCCGGCCGCCGCCGCTGGGTGGAGCTGCGGCGGGAGGACCTCGACGCGCGTTTCCCCGGCCTGATCGACGCGGTGGTCACGGCGGCGGGCCGCCGCTGACCGCGGCCTACTCGGCGACCTCGGTGCGCTCGAACCACTCGTACACCGGCAGTCGCCCCTCCGAGGTGTCCTCGTGCCGGGGGGTCACCTTGAAGTGCTCGTAGCCCCCCTTGAACTGAATCTTCAGCTCGACACCGGGCGGGGTGATCGGCACGATCCGCTCCGGCAGGTCCTCCGGACCGCCTTCCAGGACCGCCTTGACCGCGTTGCTCATGGCATGAACAGTCCCGCCCCGGCAGGGTGATCAGCAATTACCCGGTGCGGTGACCGTCACACCCGGACGGAGTCAGCGATGGACCGCGCCTCCCGGGCCCCGGTCTCCATCGCCTTCCCGCAGTACCGCAACCACCCGGCCACGCCCTCGGGGTCGCCGGCGGCGAACCCGGCCGCGGCCGACCGGTACTCGTCCGGGCGACGCAGGTACTCCACCTCGGGGACGGCGAGGCCCTTCGGGTCCAGCCCGGAGGAGATGGCGGCGAGCCGGGCCGCGGCCCGGGCCACCACGCCGTCGGCGGTGCCGAAGGGGGTGAGGGACAGCAACTCCCCGTGCACGACGGCGGCCACCACGAGCCCCGGTGCGCTGGTCCCACCGGCCACCACCTGGGCGAGCAGGTTCAGCCGGGCGGCGATCTCCTCGCCCGGCCGGGGCCGGCCCAGCTCGTCGGCGTGGCCGGCGGGCACCAGGTCGGCGGCGGCCAGGACGTGCATGCGCGCCAGCGCCTGCAGCGGCGCACGCTCCCAGGTGGTGAGCAGGTGCCCGATGGACTCGGCCACCCGCAGCGCGCCGGCCAGCACGGGGTCGGTCACCTCCCCGCCGGGCGGGATGTCCACGGCACCGCCGTCGAGGGCGGCCGACGCGCGGGCCGCGCGCACCGACGCCTCGGCGGCGGTGGTCGGCCATCCGCGCCGGTTGGTGGGGTGCTTGTGGACCTCGGCCACGGCATCCCGGGCGGCCGCGACGGCCTCGCGTACTCCGGGTAGGTCGAGCAGGGGCGCCAGCGGATCTCCAGCCACCGCGTTCACGCCGGCGCACAGTACCGGTTGCGCCATGGCCCACGGCGATCGGTCCACCACCGCGGTTCGCCCGAATGCCGCCTGGTTCGGTGGTTGTGGGTGGGCTTCTGTGGCGCCGGGTGGCCGGAGGCGGGTGGCAAGGCGACGGTCGAGCGGAACAACTTCACCCGTTAGGAGGAAGACCCGGGCAAAACGCCCAAAATTGGTCTGAACCTTTTGCGGAATCCCCTGTTGGAGCAGGTCGCGGCGCACTAGTTTGGGCCAGGTCACACCCGTGGAGACGAAAGGCAGGGAGGTCTGCCGCGATGACCCCAGGCAGCGGTGCGTCGGGAGAGGGCGCGACCTTGGACAACCTCCTGGTGGAGGAGCGCGCGTTCGCCCCCACCGAGGAGTTCGCCGCGCAGGCCAACGCCACCGCGGCGCTCTATGCGGAGGCGGCCGCCGACCGGGAGGCGTTCTGGGCGAAGCAGGCCGAGCGGCTGCACTGGGAGACCCGGTGGAGCCAGGTCCTGGACTGGACGAAGGCGCCGTTCGCCCGCTGGTTCGTCGACGGGCGGCTGAACGTGGCCTACAACTGCGTCGACCGGCACGTGGAGAGCGGGCACGGGGACCAGGTCGCGATCCACTGGGAGGGCGAGCCGGGCGACACTCGCACCATCACCTACGCCGACCTCAAGCGGGAGGTCAGCAAGGCGGCCAACGCCCTGGCCGCACTCGGGCTGCGCGCCGGCGACCGGGTCGCCATCTACATGCCGATGGTGCCCGAGGCGATCGTTTCGATGCTCGCCTGCGCCCGGCTCGGACTGACCCACAGCGTGGTCTTCGGCGGTTTCTCGTCGGAGGCGTTGCGCTCGCGGATCGAGGACGCCGCGGCACGGCTCGTCATCACCACGGACGGCCAGTACCGGCGCGGCAAGGCCGTGGCGCTGAAGACCGCGGTGGACGAGGCGGTGCGGCACACGCCGAGCATCGAGCACGTGCTCGTGGTGCGGCGGACCGGCACGGACGTCGACTGGAGCGACGGGCGTGACCTGTGGTGGCACGACCTGGTCGACGAGCAGTCCGAGGAGCACACGCCGGAGGCGTTCGACAGCGAGCACCCGCTGTTCATCCTCTACACCTCGGGAACGACCGGAAAGCCGAAGGGGATCCTGCACACCTCGGGCGGCTACCTCACGCAGGCCGCCTACACGCACTACAACGTCTTCGACCTCAAGCCGGACAGCGACGTCTACTGGTGCACCGCCGACATCGGCTGGGTCACCGGCCACTCCTACATCGTCTACGGACCGTTGGCGAACAGGGCGACGCAGGTGGTGTACGAGGGCACGCCGAACACGCCGCACGAGGGCCGGCACTGGGAGATCGTGCAGAAGTACAAGGTCTCCATCTACTACACCGCGCCCACCCTGATCCGCACTTTCATGAAGTGGGGCACTGACATTCCGGCGAAGTACGACCTGTCTTCGTTGCGGGTGCTGGGAAGCGTCGGTGAGCCGATCAACCCCGAGGCGTGGATGTGGTACCGCGAGCACATCGGCGCGAACCAGTGCCCGATCGTCGACACGTGGTGGCAGACCGAGACCGGCGCGATCATGATCTCGCCGCTGCCCGGTGTCACCGCGACGAAGCCGGGGTCGGCCATGGCGCCGCTGCCGGGCATCGGCGCGAAGGTGGTCGACGACAGCGGCGCCGACGTGGGCAAGGGTGGCGGCGGCTACCTGGTGCTCGACCAGCCGTGGCCGTCGATGTTGCGCGGTATCTGGGGAGACGAGCAGCGCTACCGCGACACCTACTGGTCGCGGTTCGGCGAGCAGGGCTACTACTTCGCCGGTGACGGCGCGAAGTACGACGCGGACGGCGCGATCTGGTTGCTCGGCCGGGTGGACGACGTGATGAACGTGTCCGGACACCGGATCTCGACGACCGAGGTGGAGTCGGCGTTGGTGTCCCACCCGTCCGTCGCGGAGGCGGCCGTGGTCGGTGCGAGCGATCCCACGACGGGGCAGGGGATCGTGGCGTTCGTGATCCTGCGCGGTGATGCCGGTGGGGGCGACAGCGTGGCGAAGGACCTGCGGGACCACGTGGCGCGGGAGATCGGGCCGATCGCCAAGCCACGCCAGATCATGGTGGTACCGGAACTGCCGAAGACACGGTCCGGCAAGATCATGCGCCGGCTGCTGCGCGATGTCGCGGAGAACCGGTCGCTGGGTGACGTGACAACGCTGCAGGACTCCTCGGTGATGGAGCTGATCAGCTCGGGTCTGCAGAAGGGAACATCCAACGAGGACTGAGCACGCCAGCTGACGAGGGCGCGGTGGCGCAAGAGATCGGCACCGCGCCTTCGGCCTGTTCGTGTGCGGTCCAGGATCTTGGGCACCGGCCGGAAGTCGGGTTCGGCTAGCCGGGAAGTTGCACCTGGAGTTCGGTGAGCCAGGCCGCGAGGGAGCGGGGTGCGATGCCCAGGGGCCGCGTGGGACCCGTGGCCGCCGGGAAGGTGAGGCCGGGATAGAGCGCCAGGGACTCGTAGAGGGCGCCAGTCCCGGCGGCCGCGGCCGGACCGAGCAATGGTGCGATTGACGCGGCGAACTCGGCCGGCTCGATGTAGCGATAGGTGACCGGGCGGCCGAAGTGGTTCGCGAACGCCGCGGCGAGGTCGTTCCCGGTGAGGCCGGGCACCTGCCCGATGTTGAGGCTTTCCGGTGCAGGCTCACCGGTGAGCACGGCGGTGGCAACGTCAGCGACGTCGAGATGGCTGCTCCACGCCACGGAACGTTCGACAGGAAGCGGATAGGGGAGGACCCCTTCGGTAGCGATGCACTGCAACACCGGGGGCAGCAGGAGGTTCTCCAGGAACAGTCGGGGTGCGAGCACGGTGACGGTGAGCCCGGCCGCACGAAGATCCGCAGTCAGTTCGCGCAATGCGGCGATCTTCTCGACACCGAACGGGGAGGCTGGGTCGTTGAGCATTCCTCCGCTCGTGGACACCACGATCCTGGCTGGCCGCGTGGCACGAGCGGCGGCACCGATCGCGTGGGTCCACCGTGTCCGCGCATCCGGATCGCCGGTGATGGGTAGGTGGACGAAGACGCCCTGGACACCGCGGTAGGCCGCGGTGAGCGCCTCGACATCGCCGAGATCCGCCTGAACCGGCTGCACGCCGTCCCGTGGTTCGGCGCCGCCGCGGCCGAGTGCGCGGACCTGCTGGCCGCGGGCGAGCAACGCTCGGACGACGGGGGCGCCCTGGGCGCCGCTAGCTCCGTGTACGAGGAAGGTCATGGTGCTATAGTTCCCAAAGGGAATCAGTTTCCTCAAGTGAACTGTCGGAGGGGCCATGAGTGAAGACCGTCACGTTCTGCCGGAATGCCACGTCGCGCGGTTCCTGGCCGTGCTCGAGGGCCCGTGGGCGACGTTGATCGTCCGCGAACTGCTGTCCGGGCCGAAGCGCTTCACCGAACTGCGCGCCGGGCTGCCGGGGATCAGCCCCAAGACGCTGTCCGCGCGGCTGAAGCGACTCGAAGAGACCAGGCTGGTGACGCGCACCTCCTATCCCGAGGTGCCACCGCGAGTCGAGTACGAGCTGACGCCGGCAGGTGCGCGCCTGGAACGGGTACTCGCGGCGATGGCGGAGTGGGCCGAGCGCGACCTACCACGCGAAATCCCCGTTCCTGCCTGACGGATGTGGCGGCCCAGTACCCGGGCTACGCATTGGACCGTCCAATAAGGACAAGTCGCGACGGGGCTCCACATTGACTGGTTTGCCCGCGTAGCCTGCGGAAGGAGGAAAGGAAGCGTAAGGTCCTGTCATGGGACAGCGCGAGCGCCAGCCAGGGGGGCATCAGGTGGGCACCACTCCACGGACTGTGTGCCACCGGTGCGGTGGCGAGGGCCAGATGCTGATCCAGCGCCACGCCGTGATCGGTGGGGTGGGGCGCACCGCCACGGTCTTCCAGGACTGCCCGGACTGCGACAACACGGGCAAACTCAAAGGGCTGGTTCCGCCACTCTGACGGAAAGGCCGCGGAAATCGCCGGCTGGCGGAATCGAGCCGCAAGTAGGCGGCCGACGGTGACACGGGCCGAGGACAGCACGATCGACTGGTCGTCAGGTTCGTTCGGGTATTCCACACGGTCGCTCACGGTCCTGCCCGCCGGCCGATAGTCCGTTCCGGTTGGGTATCGAATCTCCTGGGAA
This sequence comes from Longimycelium tulufanense, assembly GCF_014645795.1. Lineage (GTDB taxonomy): Bacteria > Actinomycetota > Actinomycetes > Mycobacteriales > Pseudonocardiaceae > Longimycelium > Longimycelium tulufanense. Next base: position 82,610 of record NZ_BMMK01000019.1, read on the forward strand.
CCGAACACCGTTGGTGACCCTCTGTTATACCGTCAGTCGCGAGCGACTCTCACGTCTTGGTCCTGACAGGGGGAGACAACACGGATGCCAGCAGTGATGCGCGACGGCGGCGGCTACCCGCCACCCGCTCCCACCAGCTCCACGGTCCGGGTCAACAAGGAGAACGTCCTCCAGGCGGCGGCAGCCTTCCAGGCTGAAGCCGACCGGATGCTGAAGCAGATCGACCTTCGCCGATCAGAGATGCGGTTCGAGCCCGCGCTCGGTGACCCCGCCAGCACGGACGTCGCCCAAGTGCTGAAACTCAAGCTGGCGAACGGCGACGAGTCCTACATCGAGCGCGCGCTTCAGTACGTCGATGAGTTGCAGAGCACCGCGCAGCAACTCACGGAGGCAGCCAAGAGCTACGGCTACACCGACGAGGACATCGCGAGCGCCCTCTCAGCCCAGGGAGACCCGCGTGCGTAGACGACTCCTTCCAATTTTTCTCGTGACGTCGAGCGCCGTTCTTGTCGCCGCCGCGTGCAGCACACCGGGAAATCCCTCAGCTAACGACCCCACGTCGGACCAGGGCACGGCGTCCACCACTGCAGATCAGTCGTTGCCGAAAAGACCGAAATCCTTCTCTGCGAAGAGCATTGACCCATGCAAGCTCCTGACTAAGGAGCAACAGCAAAGACTCGGTCTGGACCGCGAGCCCAGTATGAACACTGAGGGTACCGATAAGCACGGCAACTACGGGTGCAGCTACCTCCGAAGCAGGAGCAAGCCCTCCTTCAGCTACCTGGCCGTCCCGGTTCCCCAAGAAGGCGCCGACGAGTGGCTTAAGGGCACCCGGGCGGTCGAGGTCAAGCACGTGACGGTCGCCGGATTCGGTGCGGTCACCACCCAGCTCGGAGAAAGCGACCGCTCATGCAACACCGTCGTGGACATCGCTGACGGCGAGAGCCTGGACATTCAGTTCACCGGCGTAACAAAGGGTGCGTTTACCCACGAGCAGTTGTGCGAGAAGTCCAACGAGTTCGCCGAGCTGGCGATGCAGAACCTGATGAAGCAAGGCTGAGGGTTTCGAGGGGGATGACGTGTACCTGGACGTGGGTTACTACCGCTACCAGGGTTTCGATCTGAAGGAGAAGATCGGTTGGGCGCAGCAGGGGGCTGGCCCAACCGTTCTGGGCGAGACGGCACGTGCCGTCAACGGTCTCGGCAACGACCTGATCGAGTCCGAGGAACGCCTGAAGTCGGTACTGAGAGACCTCGGCGCCGAATGGGAGGGTTCCGCCGCTTCCTCTGCCGGTGCGGCGATGCAGCGGGCGGCGTTGTGGTCCGGGGACTCCGGGCACGTGAGCCAGACGGCCGGGACCCAGGTGTCGGCGCAGGGCGACACCGCCACGCACACCAAGAACAGCATGCCCAACGAGTCGGAGATCCCGGCGATCGACGGCTGGGACAAGTTCAAGAAAGGCATGTCGCTCGGCGGAAAGATCGGCTTCGGTCTCGACGTGCAGACCAGCTTCGACGACAAGGCAGCCGAGAAGCGGGCGCTGGACCAGAAGGTCAACGAACTGCTGCAACAGCACGAGTCGGCATCCCGATCCAACGTGCAGGCGATCGAGCCGGTGCCGGAGCCACCGAAGATCACCGTCGAGAGCGCGCCGCGGGACACGTCTCCGCCGCCCCCGGGATCGGTCAATGACTGGGGACGCGGTTCGGTCGACCCGACGGCGAACACCAACATCCAGCCGGGTGGTCACATCGAGCCACACCAGCGCGGCATCGTGGTCCCTCCCCCGTCGGGCCACGACTTTTCGGTGGACTCCCGGGGTTCACAAACCGTCGACCCGCAGAGGGTGGCGCCGCCACCGGTCACGCCGAATCCCGTTCCCACCCCGACGCCCGCCCCGGGTCCCGTTCCGCCACCTGGTCACCAGCCACCCGGCCTCATCGGCGTCCCGCCGGTCGGCGCTCCGCCAGTTGGTCCGCCCGGTAGCGGACGGGGTCCCGGCGTCCGGCCACCGAACACACCGCACGGGTTCGGGGAGCGCTTCGGTAGGGGTACCGGGACCGGTCGCGGCGGCACCACCACCGGGATGCCGGGTGGTGGTGCCCGCGGCGGCGTTCCGGGTGGCATCTCGGGCGGCGGTTACGGTCCCGGCAGTCCCAGCGGTCCCGGTGGTCCGGGAGCCGGTAATGCGCTGGGGCGCGGCGGGATGTCCGGCACGGGTGTGCCCGGCGAGGCCGTCGCGGCAGGCCGGGGTGGACCGGCCGGCGCGGGGCGGCCAGGTGCCGGTTCGCTCATGCAGCCCGCGGTTGCCGGTCGCGGTGGCAAGGGCGACGAGGACGGCGAACACACCGACAAGTACGCGAAGCACACCGACGAGCATTTCTTGGATGACATCCCCCTGGTCGCTCCCCCGGTCCTCGGCGAGCAGCCGCCGCCGCGATGAGCACACCCGCGAGCCAGTGGGCCCCGATCGCGCTGTCCACTGTGGAGTTCGAGGTCTGTTGGGAGCGGCTTCACCTCGGTGAGCCGCCGTACGTGCTGGAGGTGCCCAGCCCGGGTCGCACTCACGAGGAGCGGCAGCAGATCGTCGAGAGTGTCCTGGACGGGCTCCGCTACCGCGGCCTGGCCGACGGGCACTGGTTCCACCCGGATCTGGTGGAGCGGATGGAGCTGCTGGCCGACTGCTCCTGGGCGGTCGACGCACGGCTGATCGCGGACCGAATGATCCGGGCTCGCGGCGCCGTGGCCGGGCGACGCGGCGTGCTCGCGGTGATCGACGAAGAGACGGTCACGCTGTCCGCGCTGCCCGACCACCTGGTGCTCGGCGAGGTCGTGGCCCTAGCCGGGGATGCCCCGGTCGGCCGATCGACATCGGCCAGCGTCCGGGCGGCCACGCTGGACGCGGCGGCCGAGGTGAGCGCGGACGCGCGGTCCCTGGCGGAGAACCTGATTCGGGAAGGCGAACGCCCGGACGACGCCCGCGCCCTGGCACACATGCTGTCCGGCGTGGGGTTCCGGGGCCAGTTCTCGGTGGTCGTCGGGAACCGGCGAGGACCGTGGGTCGTGGGCTTCCACAACACCCCGGAGAGCCGGCACCTCCAGCTCCGCCGCAACGGCTGGGTGACCATCGCGCCGGTCAGCGGCCAACAGCTCGTGCGACACGTCCGGGAACTGCTCGACGCGACGCCACGCGACTAGTTCTCCTTGAGGTGATGGAGGAACCCGGCCCAGGTCCGGCGGTCGAAGGACAGGACCGGGCCGGCCGGGTTCTTCGAGTCCCGAACACCCACCCGGTCCCCGCCTAACGCGACATCGACACAGGCGTTGCTCGCGCCAGCGCTCCGGCTGCTCTTCACCCAACGCACCTCAACGCACATGTTGTTCGCCGCGCCACTACGGCTGCTCTTGAACCACCCGTTGTCTCGCTTCAACGTGGCCCCTCCTCCAGAATCTTGACCAGCAAGGACTTGCTGTCAGCCGGGCTGAGCGCCAGCTCCGTAACTCGATGGAATACCCGCTTCATGGGCTCGACATCTTCCGTCTGGTCGAAGTAGATGGCAGGTCCTGCTAGTACGGACGCGAAGCCGATGGAAGGCGCTGCCTCGAAGTCCAGGAGGAGAAACCCGCCACTCAGCGCAGGGTTGTCCAGGCTGCCTGTTGGGACAATCTGCAAGATCAGACCTTCGTTGTTCTCCATAAGTTGGATCAGGTGGATCATCTGGCCCTGCATGACCATCGGGCTTCCGAAGACGTTGTGGAGCGCGTCCTCGGTGAAGACGAAGTGCAACTGCTTGCGCGGAAGGGCCTGCAGAACCCGACGCTGCTGCTCCAGTCGGAACGAGATCCGGCGCTGGGTTTCCGCGGACGACCGCTCCCACCAGATCCCCTCACCGCCCCTGATGACCGCCTCGAGGTAGCTCGTTGACTGGATGAGACCGGGGATAAGGCCGTTCTCGTAGAAGCTGATGGAGGTGGCGTCAGCCTGGAAGTCGGCTAGGCGCCGATAGCTCTCCGGCAACTGATCCGCATACGCACGCCCTACCCTCCGACGCTTCCGCGAGACCGCCCCGAGCATCAGGAGGGTCTCCCGTTCGGAGTCGGCAACCTCGTACAGACCGAGCAAGGTGCTCAGCTCTTCGGGGCTGAGGGATCCGCGTCCGGCCTCGATGTGGCTGATGCGGCCTGGCGTCCGGCCGATCGCATCCGCGGCTTGCTGCTGGGTAACACGACGTTCATCACGCAGTCGACGCAGCACAAGACCAAGCTGACGCCGCTCAACGGTCGGCCGCCCGTGAGCCATGTTCGTACTCCTTGATCACCCGTTCCGGGAAGTGACTAATGCCACACCTTAGCCATACATTGCCACATGTACGACACATGCCAGGTCTGGCAAGTGACTCATTGTCCGCAACTAGTCACCACACGAGATCAGGAGGTCATCCGTGTTCGGAACCAGCACGGTGGAGGCGTCGACGCATGTGTCGATCTTCGAGGGAGGCACGATCGACCACTTCGTGGGCCGGGACGGCACGGTCGAGCTGAACTTCTCGGGCGGGGATGACCTCACGCTCGCGCTGAGTCGGGAGGCGTTCGAGCGGCTACTCCAAGCGTGGCCTGATCTCGTGGCGAAAGTGGAGGCCCGCAACCGGGAGTTGGACGCCCTGGAGCCGACAGAAGCCTGAGGACCAACACCAACCGAAGGTGCCAGCGAGGGGCCGTCCCGGCTGTGTCACGGCTGGGGCGGCCCCTGTTTCACCAGGCTCCGGCGACGGATCAACGTCCTCACATCTCCCCATACCGTGCGAAACGCCACAACCACCAGGAAACACCCGAAGAGGACGTCCGACAGCACCGGGTTCATGAAGACCGCGACCTGGCTGCTCGCCGCGGCGGCAAGCACGCCACCAGCGCCGATCCACAGCGCGTCGGGTAGGGATCCGTTGCCGTTGCGAAGGTTCCGCCATCCGCCCAGTACCGAGGTGGGCAGGATCACCAGCAGGGACGTGCCCTTGGCCAGCGTCGCGGGGATGTGGAACCCGAGCTGCATCGCGGGAATCATCAGTGCACCGCCGCCGATGCCGGTCAGCGCGCCGATCATCCCGACGATCACACCCGTCGGGAGCAGCAACACCAGCCGCCACCACTCGAACGTCGCCGGGCCGAGGACCTCCCCCGGGTCGAGGGCGAGCTTGGCCGCCGTGACCAGCGCGGTCACGGCGAACACCCAGCGCAACACGGCCAGGGGCACCCGGTGCAGCAGGGCCGCACCGATCCAGGCGCCGATCACCGACCCGGCGATCAGAGGTACCGCCGGCCGCAGGTCGACCTCGCCGTGTGCGGCGTAGCCGATCACGCCGACGAGGGCGAGCGGGCCGAGGGCGAGGAACGACGTGGCCACCGCCTGCCGCTGGTCGCGGCCGCACCAGGCGACGAGCGCCGGCACGATGACCAGGCCGCCGCCGATGCCGAAAAGGCCGGACAGCGCGCCGGCGACGAGCCCGACCAGGGCGAGCTTCCCGCGGTTGGTGACCACGTCAAGTACCGTAATCCCGGTCCCGTGATCACATGACGTGATGAAGTCGATCAATCGTCCGATAATGATCACCCGACGGTGGCGTTAGGATTCCGTCAGGGTGTGCCGGGAAGGCTGGTCGGCGATCGTTGCCGCATGCCCAGCGACCGTGGAGCCATCAACGTGACACGTAGCCGTCCCACGCACGCCATGAACGAGTTCGCTCGATTCCTGCGCACCGAGACCGTGGGCGGCATGGTCCTTCTCGCGGCCACGGCGGTTGCGCTGGTCTGGGCGAACTCGCCGCTGAGCGACCTCTACACGACCATCCGGGACTTCCACGTCGGCCCCGCGGCCCTGCACCTGGACCTCAGCCTGGCGGAGTGGGCGAAGAACGGCCTGCTCGCGATCTTCTTCTTCGTGGCGGGCCTGGAGCTCAAGCGCGAGCTGGTGGTCGGCGAGCTGTCCAACTTCCGCTCGGCGTTGCTACCCGTGGCCGGCGCCGCGGGCGGCATGGTGATCCCGGCCGCACTCGCACTCGCCGTGAGCTGGGGTGCGCCCGGCGCGACCACGGCGTGGGCGATCCCGGTGGCCACCGACATCGCCTTCGCGCTCGGTGTGTTGGCCATCACGGGCTCGGGAATGCCGAGCAGCGCCCGCATCTTCCTGCTCAGCCTCGCGGTCGTCGACGACCTCGGCGCGATCCTGATCATCGCGATCGTGTTCCCGGCCGGGTTCAGTCCGATCCCGTTCGTCGCCGCGATCGCGCTCTGTGTCCTTTATGCCTATCTCCAGAAGCGTCGCATCACGACGCCGTTCCTCTACGTGCCGCTGGCGCTGGGAACGTGGGTCGCGGTGGAGTTGTCCGGTGTCCACGCGACGATCGCCGGGGTCGCGCTCGGCCTGTTGACCCGCGTTCGTCGGGACCCGTACGAGAAGGAGGCGCCCGCGGTGCGCCTCGAGCACCGGTTGCAGCCCTGGTCGGCCGGGTTCGCGGTGCCGGTGTTCGCCTTCTTCGCCGCCGGGGTGCCGGTGAACGGGGAGGCGTTGCGGGAGATCGCCGTGGACCGGGTGGCGATCGCCGTCATGGTGGGCCTGGTGCTGGGCAAGCTGATCGGCATCTTCGGCACGTCGTTGGTCGCGGTGAAGCTCAAGCTCGCCAGCAAGCCGGACGACATGGCCTGGCGGGACATGGCCGCGGTGGCCATGCTCGGCGGTGTCGGCTTCACCGTGAGCCTGCTCATTGCCGAGCTGTCGCTGGCCGACGCCGCCGCCGAGCGGGCGAAGGCCGCCGTGCTGTTGGCCTCCGCGCTGGCCTCGCTGCTGGCCGCGGCCATGTTGATCCGGCGCAGCCGCGTGCATCGGGTGAACAACAACGAGGGCTAGCTGTACTGCCCCGGCGGTTCCCCCCGCCGGCAATCGACACGCATGGCACGATGACGGACGTGACCAGCGCCCAGCACCCCCAGAACGGCAGCCGGGCGGGGAGCGGGTTGCCCCCCGTCCCGTCGATTCCGCTGTCGGAGGACGCCTCGAGCATCCCGCCCAGCGAGCAGTCCATCGGCGGGTTGGTCCGGGATGCCACCACCCACCTGTCCACCCTGGTCCGCTCCGAGGTGGAGCTGGCCAAGACGGAGATCACCGCTGAGGTGAAGAAGGGGCTGCGCGGCAGCGTCTACTTCATCCTGGCGCTGACGGTGCTGGCGTTCGCCTCGTTCTTCCTGTTCTTCGCGCTCGCCGAGTTCCTGGCCGATCTGGGCCTGTACCGCTCGGCGTCGTTCGCCATCGTGTTCCTACTGATGCTGGTGGTGGCCGGTGGGCTCGGTTTCCTCGGCTACCGCAAGGTGCGCACGATCCGGGCGCCGGAGCGGACGGTGAGCACGGTGCGCGAGACGGCGGCGACATTGACCCACCGTGGTGGCTCGGACGAGCGGGCCGAGCTGTCGCCGCGCAGTTCGAGCAGCTGAGCCGGGGGCGTTCCGCCGTGCGGATGCCGCCGGACCCGGCCACGGTTCGGATCAGCGGGCCGTGGACGCACCGGGACGTGTCCGCGAACGGGATCCGGCTGCACGTGGCCGAGGCGGGCGACGGGCCGCTGGTGTTGTTGCTGCACAGCTTCCCGGAGTTCTGGTGGACGTGGCGACACCAGCTCATCGGCCTGGCCGACGCGGGTTTCCGTGCGGTCGCGGTGGATCTGCGTGGTTACGGCGACTCGGACAAGCCGCCGCGGGGCTACGACGGATGGACGCTGGCCGGTGACGTCGCAGGTTTGGTCCGTGCGCTCGGGGAACGCCGGGCTTCGCTGGTCGGTCATGGTTGGGGCGGGTTGCTCGCGTGGACGGTCGGCGCGATGCATTCCCGTGTCGTGGAAAGCGTCGCGGTGTTGAACGCGCCACATCCGTTGGCGTTGCGGCGGGCGGTGTGGCGCCATCCGCGCAGCCAGGGCAAGGCGTTCCGCCCGGTGTTCGCCGCGCAGCTTCCCCTGATGCCGGAGCGGCGGTTGACGAAGAACAGCGCCGCGGCGGTGGAGCGCATCATGCGCTCCTGGGCCGGTCCCAAGTGGACGGTGGCGCCGGAGTTCGACGAGGTGGTGCGGCGCAACCGGGAGGCCATGCTGGTGCCCGGTGTCGTGCACTGCTCGCTGGAGTACTTCCGCTGGGCCATGCGCTCGCAGCTTCGTGGCGATGGTCGGCGCTTCGCCGCGATGGTCGATCGGCGGCTGCCGGTGCCGGTGCTGCGGCTGCACGGGGCCCTGGACCCGGTGATGGTGGAGTCCACGGTACGGGAGTCGGCGATCTGGACGGGTCCGCGGTCGCGTTACGAGGTGCTCGCCGAGGTCGGCCACTTCCCGCACCAGGAGGCGCCGCACACCACCACCCGGATTCTGGCCGGGTTCCTCGGCGCCGGCCGCGGTTAGCCGCGCGTGCGTGTCCTTGCCAGAAGACAGCCCCCGCCCGACCCGGGGTGGCGCCCCGCGTCCAGCCTATCGGGTCGTTTTCGCAGGTCAAAATGCTGATCCACAGGTCGACACGGCTGTCCACAGAGGACGAGAACGGGCTTGACAGCCGATCCCGGTCCAGGTAGCTCGTCCCGCGGCTAGGCCGCGCACGAGCTGGTCGACACCTGTGTGCCCAGGCCGGGAGCGGCCGCCACCTCCTGGGCGACCTCCTTGCCGGTCAGCACGAACCCGGTCTCCTGGCTGTCCACGGCCGCGCCGAAGACCACCCCGAGCACCCGCCCCTGCGGGTCGACCAGCGGGCCGCCGGAGTTACCGCTGCGGACGTCCGCCCGCACGGTGTACACGTCGCGCTGGACGGTACGGGCCTCGTAGATGTCCGGGCCCTTGAGGGTGATCCGATCGCGGACACGGGCCGGGGTGGCCCGGTAGGGGCCATCCAGCGGGTAGCCGAGCACGATCGCGTCCTGGCCGGAAGCGGCCTCGCCCGGCGCCCAGGGCAGCGGGCGGGCCGTCAGGTTGGGCACGGCCAGGATGGCGACGTCCTTGGCCGGGTCGTAGAGCACGACCTTGGCCGGCAGCGTGCCGTTGCCGACCTCCACCGCGACCTGGCTGGTGCCGGCCACCACGTGGGCGTTGGTCATCACCCGCTCCGGGGAGATGACGAAACCGGTGCCCTCCAGGGCCCGCGAGCAGGACGGTGCCTTGCCGCGCACCTTGAGCACACTGGGCCGCACCCGCTGCACCACCGCGTTGCCCTGCAGGTGGCTGTCGGGCGGCTGCACCTCGGTGAGCGGGGTGTCGGAGAACGGGGCGAGGGCGGCCGGGAAGCCGGAGACGTCGAGCAGCTTGCGCAGGTCGTCGGGGAGCTGGCGGGCCTGCGGGGGCATCACGTTGTCGACCGTGCCGAGCACCACCGACCGCTTGAGCGCCGAGACCAGGCCGGGCAGGCCGGGAGCGTTGGTCAACGGCAGCGCGACCAGCCACGCGACCACGAACACCACCACGCCCTGCACGACAGCGCCGAGCGCGTTGTCGACACCGGCGAGCTTGCGCGAGGTGATCCGGTCGCGCAGGGACCGGCCCAACCAGACGCCGAGCGTCTCACCGAGCGCGATGAGCAGGATGAGCACGGCGACGCCGAAACCGACCCGGGTGATCGGGCTGTCGAAGTGCTCGACGACCTGGGGTGCCAGCCACAGCCCGAGCACGACGCCGCCGAGCACGCCGACGAACGCCGGCAGCGCGATGAGCACACCCTGCCGCGCGCCGGAGATGGCGGCCAGTAGCGCGAGCAGCACCACGACCAGGTCGATCCAGTTCACGTGCGTACCTCCCGGGCTCGGGTGGCCCGCCACGCTACGTCAAGATCGCGCACGTCGGTGGCGTCCCACTCCCGTTCCCAACCCCCGAGAGCAAGCAGGCCGGACAGCAGGCCGCCGGTGAAGCCCCAGACGAGCATGCCGGGCACGGCGAAGGCCGGCCCGACGTAGCCGGAGGGGTGCCGCACCCGGAACCGGTTGGCCGGGTCGGACAGGTAGCCCACGGGCACCCGCGCCACCGCCGCCGTCTCGGCGGGGTCGACCGGGGCGACCGGGCAGGGCTGCTGCCAGTGCGCCAGCACCGGGGTGACCAGGAACCCGGAGGGCGGGACGTAGAGCTCGGGGAACACGGCCACCGGCCGCACCCCGGCCGGGCGCACGCCGACCTCCTCCTCGGCCTCGCGCAACGCGCCGGCGACCGGCCCGGAGTCGGTCGGGTCGAGCGCACCGCCGGGGAAGGCGACCTGGCCCGGGTGGGCGTTGAGGCCGTCGGCGCGGCGCAGCAGCAGCACGTCGGGGCCGCTGTCCGGGCCGGCACCGTCGGCGCCGAAGAGCATGAGCACGGCCGCGCGGCGCGGGCTGTCGGTGAGCGGCGGGGACACCCTGGTCAGCGCGGACGCCTCCAGGTCGGCGGTGGACCGCACCAGGCCACGCAGCCACTCCGGCACGTCCTCCGGGTCGACCAGGGGTCCGGCTCGCATCGACTACTCGCCCTCCCGCAACGCCTTGTCGACCTCCCGCCGTACCTGGTCGGCGTCGGTGAAGACCTGTAGCGGGAGCTGGCGCACCTCGCCGCGCTCGGTCACCACGTACGAGGTGGGCAGCGCCTTGGGGCGCAGCGCCTCCTTGAGCTTCCCGTCGGGGTCGTGCACGGCGGGCAGTTCGACGCCGAGCTGGGCGAGCAGCTCGAGTCCGTCGCCGGGCGCGCTGTCCACCTGGACGGTCAGCACCGGTAGCGCACCGGGCCGGGCAGCGTAGTCGGCGAGGGCGGGCAGCTCCCGCCGGCACGGCTGGCACCAGGTCGCCCACACGTTCACGAGGGTGGCGTGGCCGGCGAGGGCCTTGCCCAGGTCGATGGTGGCGCCGTCGGACTGGCAGGTGGCGTGCAGCCCGGCCAGGTCGGCGGGTGCGGTCGCGTCGGGCTTGCCGCTCGGGCAGGGCGGCAGCCCGGCCCTGGCGCGCAGCGGTGCCAGGTCGGTGGCCCGGGGCGGCGGGCTCGGGTCCGGCTCGGCCGACTGCCCGCCGCGCGGCCACAGCGCGACCGCGGTGGCCACGACGAGCACCGCGACGACCAGCCCCCAGCGCAGGATCACGCCCGACGGTCCCTTCACCCGGCGGCTCCCCGGGTCGTGGCCGAGCCGGGCACGCCGGCCAGGGCCAGCAGGTGCGCGGTCTCCGGGCCGCGCACGAGCCTGGCCGCCTCGGCCGGGTCGGTGGGCCCGACGCCGAAGGACGGGCAGTCCCGGGCGAGGAAGCAGGCGCCGCAGGCGGGCTTGCGGGAGTGGCAGACGCGGCGGCCGTGGAAGATCACGCGGTGGGAGAGCATGGTCCACTCCTTGCGCGGGACCAGCTCGCCGACGGCGTGCTCGATCTTGACCGGGTCGGTCTCGGCGGTCCAGCCCCAACGGCGGACCAGCCGGCCGAAGTGGGTGTCGACCGTGATGCCGGGGACGTCGTAGGCGTTACCCAGGATGACGTTGGCGGTCTTGCGGCCGATGCCGGGCAGCGCGACCAGGTCGGCGAGGGTGCGCGGCACCTCGCCGCCGTGCTTGTCGACGATGGCCGCGCCCAGCGCCATGATCGCGTTGGTCTTGTTGCGGAAGAAGCCGGTCGGCCGGATCAGCTCCTCCAGCTCGGCGCGGTCGGCGCCGGCGTAGTCGGCGGCGGTGCGGTAGCGCGCGAACAGGGCGGGGGTGACCTCGTTCACCCGCTTGTCCGTGCACTGGGCGGAGAGGATCACGGCGACGGCCAGCTCGAGCGGGTTGCGGAAGTCCAGCTCGCAGTGCGCGTCGGGGTAGCCCTCGGCCAGCGAGCGGACCATGCGCCGCACGCGCCGGACCAGACCGACTCGTGTCTCCCCGGCTGCACGGCTACCTGTGCTGCGCTTTCCGGCTCGGCTGGTCGTCGGGGGCACGGGCACCAGCGTACGGGGAACAGGCGCGGGTTGGCCCGATCGTGGGTTCCGGTGGCGGTGGCGCGTTGTGATCAGTGGCACGCGGACAGTCGACCCCCGGTGGTGACGGGCGGGAGTGGATACGCAAGGATCGAGCGCACCATGGCTGCTTGGCTCGTCTTCGTCGTCCCGCTCGTGGTGATGTTGTTCGCGCTCTTCATGGAGCGCGTCGAGTCTCGCCTCCGGCACGTGGCCGTGCAGGAGGACGAGGTGGAGGAGTTGTTGGACCACGCCCGGCCGGACGAGGTGCGGGCGTTGTTCCGCTCCGGTATCGGTCGTGCCCTGGAGTTGTTCCGGCTACGCCGTCTGGGTGGCAGGAGCATTCGGCGCTCGACTCGTTCGCGCAGCTAGCACCCGGCCGTGCCGCCCGGCGGGTCCCCCGGACCGGGCTTTAGACTGCTCGGAGTGATCGGCGGCACCAGGCCGGTTCCGCATCGGGCGGGTCCGGCATGTCAGGACGGCCGCCGCGTCTCATAGGAGGGACGAGGTGGACGAGACCCTGGCCCGTGCGGGCATCTTCCAGGGCGTGGAGCCGGCGGCCGCGGAAGCGCTCGCGCAGTCGCTTGAGCCCGTGGACTTCCCGCGCGGCCACGTGATCTTCGCGGAAGGCGAGCCCGGCGACCGGCTCTACATCATCCAGAGCGGGAAGGTGAAGGTCGGGCGCAAGTCGCCGGACGGTCGGGAGAACCTGCTCGGCATCTTCGGGCCGGCCGACATGTTCGGCGAGCTCTCGATCTTCGACCCGGGCCCGCGCACCTCGACGGCGACCACGGTCACCGAGGTGCGGGCCTACTCGATGGATCGCCCCGCGCTGCGCGAGTGGATCAACAAGCGCCCGGAGATCGCGGAGCAGCTGCTGCGCGTGTTGGCCCGCCGGCTGCGGCGGACGAACACGATGATGGCGGACCTGATCTTCACCGACGTCCCCGGCCGGGTGGCCAAGGCGTTGCTGCAGCTCGCGCAGCGCTTCGGCAGCCAGGAGGCCGGCCTGCTGCGGGTCACCCACGACCTGACGCAGGAGGAGATCGCCCAGTTCGTGGGTGCGTCTCGGGAGACGGTGAACAAGGCGCTCGCCGACTTCGCGCACCGCGGCTGGCTCCGGCTGGAGGGCAAGAGCGTGCTCATCCTCGACCCGGAGCGGCTGGCCCGTCGGGCCCGCTGAGCCGGGACGGCGCAGGCGGCGCGACCGGGCACGCAGACGCGCTGGCCCACGACGCGTAGTGCGGCTGCGGACCGACAGCAGGTCGACCCGCGGGTCGACGGGACAGCCCAGGCGTACGCCCCTGGTCAGGGGCGTACGCCTGGGCTGTCGTCGTTCGCGGACAGGTAGGAACACCCGCCCGTCAAGCCGTTGACCGTTCCCTGTGGACAGCGTGACCTGCCTGTGGATAGCGGTTTGACCTGCGTTTTTGCTGATCAGTAGGCTCAGCGCGGGGCGCCGCCCCCGGGACGGGCGGGGGGTGTCTTCCGAGCGTGAGCCTGCGTTGGGCGATCCGCGCAACTACTGAACCCGCCAAGGCGACCAGCGGCGGTTGGGGGCCCGGGGCTTGCCCCGGCTGGGGTGTGGGGCTTGGCCCCCACAGAACACCGTGTGAGCGACCGGTCCGCGCTCTCTGCGGACACACCTCTCCGGAGCTGACACGAGGGACCGGGCGCCGCCCCCGACGCGGCGCTCCGGTCCCTCGTGGATGGCGTGGTCCGTCCCCCGACCGACCACGCTCCCCCGCCTCCGACGCTCTCGGCCCCGACCCGTTGGCGTCGGAGGAAGACCATGCTGAAGTTGTACGAGAAACCCTCCCGGTAGGCGTACCCCCGGTGGCGGATCCCGACACCGCCACCATGGACGCGTCCTACCGTCCACTCAAGCGTCTTCACCCAGCAGGACGCTGCTTTCTCCGGGTTCGTTGCGCCGGTTCACCCGAAAATCCCGCTTTTGTGACCCACTTGCAACATAAGTAACGCTGCGTAACCCCTCTTCCGGGGTGAGGAATGACACCCCGACAGAGAGTGGTACGCACGTACCAGACTATGCCAGTCTGGTACGCATGTCCCACTCTGCCTCGCTTGCCGACTACCGCGCCGCGCTGACCGCGCCCGGTGCGCGCGGCCCCGTGCTCGCGTCCCTGCTCGGCCGGCTTCCCGTGGCAATGGTGGGAATCTCCCTGCTGCTGTACGTCGAGCGGGCCACCGGCTCGTTCGCGGCTGCGGGTCTCGTCGCCGCCGGCACGCTGACCGGCGTCGCGATGGGCTCGGTGGCGCAGGGCCGCCTGGTGGACCGGCTCGGCCCGACCCGGGTACTCACCGCGGTCGTCGCGGTGTTCGCGCTGGTCGTGGCGGCCGAGGTGGTGGTGATCGAGACACGCGGTCCGGTATGGCTGATGGCCGCCCTGGCCTGGCTGGCCGGGCTGACCGAGCCGCTGGTGGGCTCTCCGTCGCGGGCGATGTGGTCGCGGCTGCTGCCCTCCGGCCCCGCCCGGCAGGCCGCCTACACCTACGAGGCGATCAGCATGGAGGTGTTCTTCATCCTCGGCCCGGGCATCTCCGGGTTGCTGGTCGGCTTCGGCTGGCCCGGTTGGGGCCTGGTGGTCGCCGCGGCGCTGCTGATCATCGGCGGCCTCGGTTTCGCCTTCACCCCGGCGATCCGGCGATGGCGGCCCGAGCCGGCGACGGGCCCGGCGGGTAGTCTGCTCGGCCCGCTGGCCTCCCCCGGAATGCGCACGGTGGTGCTGGCCGCGCTGGGCTTCGGGGTCATCATCGGCTTCGTCGAGGTGGCGGTGCCGGCATTCGCCCGCGACGCGGGCTACCCGAGCATCGTCGGCGGCCTGCTGCTGAGCGGCTGGTCGCTGAGCTCGGTGGCGTTCGGCGTGCTGTACGGGATGCGGCCCTGGCCCCGGCCCGTCCACCTGCGGCTGCCCGTGCTGCTCGGGGTGTTCTCGATCCTGCTCCTGCTGCCGGCGATCCCGACGTCGCTGGCCGGGCTGACGGCGGGCCTGGTCGTGGTGGGCGCGTTGATCACGCCGCAGTCCACCACCCACTCGATCTCGATCGAGCTGGTGGCGCCGCCGAGCATGGCGGCCGAGGCGTTCGGCTGGGTGCTCACGGCGGTGACGCTCGGCCTGGCCGCCGGCCAGTCGGTCAGCGGCGTGATCGTGGAGTCCCACGGCACGTCCGCGGCGTTCCTGGCCGCCGCCGGGGTCGGGCTGATCCTGGCGGCCGGGGTGTGGCTGATGCGGAACACGGTCCGTCCCGAACGGGCCACCGCCGAGCAGACCAGCCGTGCGGAACTGAGCCTGGCGGCGCACTGAGCGGAGCCTCCCGCCGGCAACCATTACGGTGTGCCCCCGAGACGCGATGCACCGACGGGAGGCTCCTTTCACCGGGCCAGGTGGTCTCCCCGGGTTGTCCTTCCCTGAGCTGGCATCCAACGAGCCGGCGTCGCTGGCTCGGCGTCCTACCCTCCACTCTCGTTCCGCCCAGGAGGACGTGTCCGATCGTGCTCCGCGGTGGGCTGCCAGCCCGCTGTTCGAGGCGAGGCGAGCCGCTGGGGAATCCACCGGTCGGACCGGGGCTGCGCGCAAGCGTCCGTTCCATCCCCTCAGCCACGGAGGAAGATCGGATTCGTCAGGGCGACCATCGTGTCCGGCGTCGTGTCGGTGGGCTCGGGCCGGCGGACCTCGGCCCGCACCCATGCGGAGTCCTTGGCCCTCGTCGTCCAACCGATGATGGTGTCGCCGGAGCGGGGAACCTCGGCCGTGTGCGTGACGCCGGCCGGCGTGAGAAGACGTGCCTGGCAACCGGGAACACCGCGAAGTTCGAGCTCTACCTCGACGGGCTGCCCCGGCCCGCAGCGGAGGTGCTCGCCGATGCCCGCTGGGCGGCGGCCACGGGCGGTTGCCCGGAGCGAGAGGTCAACCTCGGACGACTCCGCCAGCCAGGAGCGGCCTGCACGGAGCCCGGCGAGCACCGCCGGTGTGCTGAGGTCGTCGGCCAGCACCGCTGTCTGCGGCAGGCCCACGACCTGCGGCTCGCTGTGGGCGTCGCTGTTGCCGATGGCGGGCACCCAGTTGCCTTGTCGGAGCAGGTGATCCCAGGTCTGGACGGCCTTCTCGTCATCAAGCGTCCACGGGCCGTTCCAGACTTCGGTCCCGTCGACGTTGTCGTAGCCGAACTCCCAGGGACAGCCCACGTATGGGCAGTACGGGTGCGCGGCCACGACCATGCCGCCGAGGGCATGGACGTCCCCGGCGAAGCGCCGGAAGTGCTGGGGCTCGGTCGCGCGGTAACGCCAGTCGACCCAGTACCCGGGTGGTAGGCCGAGCGCGAGCCAGTGGCCGGACCGGGTGGTGACCTCCTCGCCGTCGATCACGAGCAGGTCCGGCCCGGCGTGGTCTCCCCAGACGAGCGAGGCGGTGCTGGTGTTGTGCTCGGTGGAGGCGATGAAGTCGAGCCCGGCGGCGCGGGCGGCCGCCGCGGTATCGGCCGGCCAGCGGTGGCTGTCGGAGTGCTGGGTGTGCAGGTGGCAGTCGCCGCGGTACCAGGCCCGGCCGCGGCCGCGGGCCCGTTCCGGCGCCGGGCGCGGCACGAAGGGCACCCCGGGCGGCCCGGGTCGCAACGTGATCTCCACTTCGTAGTTCATTCCCTGCGGCGCCACGGTGTAGGGACCCAGGATCACGTGCCAGATGCCGGGCTCGATGGGACCGGGTACGTAGCCGGGCGTGGCCTCACTCGCGCTGATCGTGAAGCGATCGCGGAACCCCCCGGACCAGCCGCGGAAACCAAGGCGGTTACCCAGATCCGTTCCTGCTGACGAGAAGCAGCCGATGTCGAGCGCGTTACCGGGTACGCCGGGTGGTGGTTCCGGGCGGTCGTAGCGGTAGACGACCTCGATTTCGCGGGTGCCGACGGGCACGTCGAAGGGCAGGTAGTGCCAGTCGGGGGCGCCGGGTTCGAAGCGTCCCTTGATCGTGCGAGTACCGTCCGCGTCGGCGAACGCCACCTTCGGCAGGAAGACACCGGCGAGTGCCGCTCCCCCGGCCGCGATCATCGTTCGCCGGCTCAGCTCTCCGCACATGGCAGCCTCCCCATGCTCGTGCGGACCGCATCCGCGGCATCCAGGAGCCTTGCGTTGTGCCCGGTCCCGCGGAACACCTCGACGTTACGGCCGCACGCGGATCCGCGGTAACCACTGCAGGGTGAACGGGAACTGTCGGTGTTGCCGCCTAGCGTCGGCGACATGGACGTCACCGTTCCCACCGCGGAGCTGGCGGAGACGGCTGGGAACGCCGTGCGGGTGTTGTCGGGACGCGTTGTTGACCCGGTTCTGTCGGGTTTGCTCATTTCCGCCGAGTCGGACGGGTTCGTGCTCGCGGGCACCGACCGCGAGCGGTCGTTTCACGCGCGTTGTCCCGGTGTCACACGCCGCGGGGGCCGGGTTCTGGTGCCAGGACGCCCGTTCGCCGAGACGCTTCGTGCCCTGGCGGAGCCCGAGGTTCGGCTGGCGGTGGAGGGTGCGCGGCTGGCCGTGCGCACCGCGGGCGGGCGTTTCGCCCTGCCGTTGCTGGACATCGACTTCCATCCCGGTGTCGACGAACCGCCACAGGTGGTCGGGACGGTGGCGGGATCGGTGCTCGCCGCAGCGGTGCCGCCGGTGGCGGCCGCGGCTTCCTCCGACGAGACGGTGCCGGCCTTCACCGGGATCCGGGTGCGTTCCGAGGGTGAACGGCTCGTGCTGGTCGCGACGGACCGGTACCGGCTCGCTGTCTGCTCGCTGCCGTGGGAACCACGCCGCGGCGGCCTGGACGTGCTCGTGCCGGCCGCCGTGCTCGCCGAGACCGCGCGGCAGGTCCGCGGAACCAGCCGGGTCAGCCTGCACCACACGGCAGGCGACGCCGAGCGCGTGGCGTTGACCTGGCTGGAGTCGACGGTGACCAGCGGCGTGCTCGCCAGCCCGTTCCCGGACGAGGCCAAGTTCTTCTCGGCGGAGGCGGAGTGTTCCGTGACGGTACGGGCTGACGTGCTGGCCGCTTCCGTGCGGCGCGTCGCTCCCTACGCCGGCCCGTACTCCTCGATCACCCTCGAGGTCGGGGACGGCGAAGTGTGGGTGCGAGGCTCTGATCCGTCGACCGGTGAGGCCGAGGAGCGGGTCGAAGTCGGGATCTGCGGTGAGCGCGTGTCCCGCGCGTACCGGGCGACTTACCTCGCCGAGGCGTTGAATGCGTACGGCGAGGCCACGATCCGGTTCGGAATGCGGGGCATCCGGCAAGGCAGCATCATCACGGCGGTTGATGCGCGCCCGGGAGGGATCGAGTTGCGGTACCTCGTGATGCCGCTCGTACCTCGCTGACGTACTCCCCGCCATGAAGGCGCGGAACCGCGGGTCAGGGACGCAACCCATCCCAGCACGACGGCCGGGTAGCACCGAGGCGACGCCTGGTTATCCGTGCTCGCGGAGGTAGTCGAGCTGCGCTCGAACCGACCACTCCGCGGCCGGCCAGAGCGACTGGTGCACGTCGGCGTAAACGATCTCGACGACCTGGCGGGCGGTCGCGTCGGGGCCGAGCTGTGCGAGCGCGGCACGCACCTGCTCGAGACGTTGCTCGCGGTGCGCGAGGTAGGCGCGCGCGGCCTGTCCGGCGTCGGGCAGCTCGGGTCCGTGGCCCGGCAGCACCACCGTGCCGGGCGCGAGGTCGGACAGGCGGCGTAGGGACTCCAGGTAGTCGGCGAGGCGCCCGTCCGGGTGTGCGACAACGGTGGTTCCCCGGCCCAGCACGGTGTCCCCGGTGAGGACGGAGCCGTCGTCCTCCAGCAGGAAGCACAGCGAGTCACTGGTGTGGCCGGGCGTGCCCAGCACGCGAATGGTCAGGCCGGCGACCTCGACCACGTCACCGTCGGCCAGCCCCTCCGAGCCGAGCCGGAACACCGGATCCAGGGCACGTACGGGCGCGCCGACCATCTCGGCGAAGCGTCGCGCGCCCGCGGAGTGGTCCGCATGGCCGTGGGTGAGCAGCACGAGCGACACCGGGCCGTGCGCGGCGACCTGGCGCAGGTGCTGCTCGTCGTCCGGCCCCGGGTCCACCACGACCGAGGCTTCGCTGTCACCACCGCCCAGCAGCCAGGTGTTGGTGCCGTCGAGGGTCATCGGCGACGGGTTCGACGCGAGCACCACCGCCGCGTTCCTGGTGACCTGACGGAGTTCGCCGTACGCGGGATGTTGGGCGCGGACTCCCTCGACGAAACCACTCACCTGTGCTCCAGCCGGTCCTCGGGGCGGGCGTCCAGGTGCCCGGCCGCCTCCTGGTACTCCGGGTCCCCGGGCAGGACGACCCGAAGCACGCCGTCCCGGCGCACCACGCGCGGGACGATCTTGGCGATCCGGCGCTCGACGGTGAGTGCCCGCGCCAGCGAGCCGCATTCGGCCAGCTCGGCCAAGGTCATCCAGGTCGGTGGCAGCAGTGCCCGCCGCCCGGCCTGCCAGTCGGCCAGCGCGTCGGCCGGTCGCTGCCAGGCCGAGTCCTCGGCCTCGCTGGTGGCGCCGTCCGCGTGTTGGCCGGTGGGGACGGCGGCCAGGAAGAACCGGGCGTCGTAGCGGCGCTGCTCCTCCGGCGGGGTCACCCAGTTCGCCCACGGCCGCAGCAGGTCGGCACGCAGCACCAGGCCCGCGCCGGCCAGGAACTCGGCCAGCGAGGCTTCCCGGGCGACCAGGGCCCTGCGTGCCCCGGCGTAGGGGGTGGTGTCGGCGACCACGGAGTCGGCGTCGGGGCCGGCGAGCAGCACGCCGGCCTCCTCGAAGGTCTCCCGGACGGCGGCGCAGACCAGGGCGCGGGCCAGCTCCGGCCCGCAGCCGAACCGCTCGGCCCACCACGTCGGCTCCGGTCCCGTCCAGGCCACGGCGGTGTCGGCGTCCCGGCGGTCCACGCCGCCGCCGGGAAAGGCGCTCATGCCGCCGGCGAAGGCCATGCCGAGCACGCGGCGGAGGAGGAACACCTCGATGCCGTGGGCACCGTCCCTGGCCAGAACGACGGTCGCGGCGTCCTTGGGCGTCGCGGACGCGGCCGACGGCTCGTCCGGGACGAACCCGGGCGGCAGCGTCAGGTCCTCCGGCAGTTCGGGCACGCCCCGACCCTAGAGGGGGGTCCGCGCGGTTGACGAGAGGCGAGTGGGGCCGAGCACGACGCGCGGCGGCCGGTCAGCGGAAAAGAGCACCTCGGAGATCAACACGGATTGCCCCGCGAGCACCACGGGCTGCCCGCGTACCAGCACGGCGTGGCGGGCCCCGGGCCCATCTTCCTGCCAGTAACACAGCCGGACCCGGTCCCCGGCGACGGCGGTTACCGCATACCGAACGCGCCGTGGGTCGGCCACCACGCCGCCGAGCGGGACTGTCACCCCTGTCACCACACATCCCCCCTCTGGTGAATCGCGTGCGGCTGGGACGGCGCGGCGGCGGCCGCGGTTCCAGCGTGTTCGGTGCACGATGGGGCGGTGGACGAGCAGCTCCGGGTTGGACTCGTGGGAGCAGGGCCGTGGGCACAACGGGTACACGCTCCCGGTATCGCCGATCACCCAGGAACGCGGCTGACCGCGGTGTGGTCCCGGCAACGGGCGAGCGCGGAGAAGCTGGCCGGGCCGCACGGAGCGGAGACCGTCGACAACCCGGCCGAGCTGCTGGCCACTGTGGACGCCGTGGCGTTCGCGGTCCCGCCCGCGGTGCAGGCCGAGCTCGCGCTCGCCGCGATCCGCGCGGACAAGCACGTGATCCTGGAGAAGCCACTCGGGTCCACTGTGGAGGACGCGGAGCGGTTGGCGGGCTCGGTGACCGAGCGCAACGTCGTCGCGTTGCTGATGCTGACCCGCCGGTTCGCGCCGGAAACCCGGGCCTGGCTTGCCGAGCTGGATCGACTCGGCGGCTGGGCGGGTGGCTCCGCCCGCTGGCTCTCCGGTGCGCTGTTGGGAGTAATCGATGACAACGGTTGGCGGCACGGCGAGGGTGCCCTTGCGGACATCGGTCCGCACGCCATCGACCTCATCGACGCCGCGTTGGGCGACGTGTCGGAAGTCCTTGCGGCACATCGTTCCCGCCACGACCTGTGGTCCCTCATGTTCGGGCACCAGAACGGCGCGAGCAGCACGGTGACGATGTCGCTCCATCTTCCGGTGCGACCGACCATCGTCGAGTTCGCCGTGTACGGTGTGCACGGTTTCCGCGCGCTGTCAGGGCGAGCCACCCCGGCGGAAGAGTGCTACACGAACCTGCTCGACGACCTCGTCGCCATGGTGCAGACGGGAACCCGCGAGCACCCCTGCGATGTGCGCCGGGGTCTTCACCTGCAACGGATTCTGGCGGACGCGCGCCGGCGGGCCGGTTAGCGCATCCGAGTTACCCCGGCTAACACGAGCGCATCTCATTCGATCAACTGGTTACCGAACGCACGCGCGGCGGGGGACACCAGTGACCGGACTGCAGACGGAGCTCTACGCTTACACCATCGATCCAGAGACGTTGCAGGAGAAACTGCGCCGCCCGGAACGATTGGCCGCCTGGTTGGACCAGGCACTGCGGACAACGGAGCCCGGCAACCCGGCGGAAGCCCGCATGCACCACACACAGATCGGTGTCGCCGCGCGGCTGCTGCGCCGGTTGGACGTTGCCGAGGAGCACCTGCGGGCCGCGTTACGGTTGGCCGAACGGTATGGGCCGACGCCGTCGGAGGTGCTGGCCCGCGCGCGGTTCGCCCAGGCACTGCAGGGCCAGGGGCGTTTCGGGGAGGCGTTGCGGGAGTTCGAGCGTTGCCTGGAGGAGGGCCGGCTGCTCCCGGAGCTCGGTAACCACTACATCTTCGTGTTCCACCAGGCTGGTAGGGCGTACTACGAGTCCGGGAAGTGGGACCGGGCAAGGGAGTTGCTCGCTACCGCGCTGCGCCTGCAGCTGGAGTCCGAACCGGACGAGGAGGCCGTGGAGTCGGCACGGGTGGCGTTAGACGCCTCGGATGCCTGCGCGACCGCGGCAGACGTGGGACGCGAGCTGTACCGACTGGTTCCTGAGGTGCACGACCATGCCGCCGAACGGCTCAACGAATTGTTCGACCGAAATGGCTTACAGGCGCATGGAGACTTCCTTCTTCCGCTGCGCACGTTGCTGCTTGCTGGGCCGGTACACACCGATCTTGCGCGAGCAGTGCACCGGGAATACGACGGGGACGTCGATGCGGCGCTCGCGCAGCTGGCGGCCCATGACTGGCTGCAGTTACGGGGCAACCACCTCGTGGCCTCCGAGCGGACACGTGAGGTGCTGACAGCGTTGCTCGACATCATCGACGACACCGCACGCGGGCTGTGGGGTCAACCGGTCGAGTTGCTCGAGTCGCTGGACGAGGTGGTCTGCCGCGGAACGGGCACGTCGTCGGGGCGGGTCTACGACCCCTGGGTGGCGGCCGCCCCGAACTCCGGCATTGCCGGGCGGTTTTTCGACAGGTTGTGTGCACTCCAGGCGCACCGCGCGGACGCCCGGGCGACGGCACGACTCGGTGAGGGCGTCACCATCGACCAGATGCGGGCACTCCCGCTGGGCGACCCGGTGCGGATTCGCGCGGCCGCAGCGACGGACCGCATCGCGGCGCGCCTCTTCCGACCACTGGACGTGGAGGTTCGGGTACGGCTGACGGATGCCCTCCACGCGCTCCCGGCCTGAGCACGCGCTCACAGCCGAGGCGGCCAGGTGCCCGAGCCGGTCGAGTTCGAGGTTGCTGTTGTGGCGAGTACGCGGAGGGGGTCGACCCCTCGCGGCCACCTCGGAGGTGGGGCCGACTGCATTCCGCGAGGCAACAGCCGCGCGGGGAAGCACTCGTGGTTCGAGGTCGGCTTCGGCTCCGCTTCCCTGCGGACGCCGGTATGTCAGCGAGCGTGACTTCCGTCCGGGAGCGGCAGCGGACAGGGCCCGTCAGGGCGTGGGCGGGATGCTCGAGGAACCCAGGGGCGGGTATCCGTTGGGCGCCCCCAGCTCGGGGCCGCCCGCCGGTCTCCCCTCGCCTTCGCCCTCGTCCATCTCGCCGGAAAGCTGCCAGCCGGAGGTCTCCGGGCGGTCATCGCGCTCGCGCTGCTCGAGTTCCTCGTGCAGCCGCTGCAACAGTCCGCGCTCCCGCTCGGTGAGCCTGGAGTCCACCGCGGCCGGCAACCGCGCCGGCTGCTCCCGACGCGGCTCGTCAGTCCGCACCGAGAGCACCTCGGGTTCCGGGAGGTCGTCCACCGCCGGTGGTTCCGAGCTCCGCGGGTTGTCCTCGTAGTCCCCGTAGCCCTGCCGGCGCGGGTTGTGCCGCTCCGCGCCAGCGGGTTCCGGCCCCGTGTCGGCGGGAGCCCGGCCGTCCAGCACCACCGGCATCGATGCCTCCAGGGCCCTCCGGTGGTATTCGGGCAGTTCCTCCCCCGCCCGGTATACCTCGACCGCAGCGCGGGATCCGGCCTGTCGCACCGCGTTCGTCATCTGGTAGGCGGTGGCCGCGGCGAACCCGTCGTGTTCGATCTCCACCAGCAGCACGCGTTGCGGGACCCTGCCCGGTGTTGCGCCGGCCGGCGTGGTCCGCCACGTGGTCCGTACCGAGCGCACCCCGCCCACGCGGGCGGCGGCCGACCGGAGGGCGGAGCGAACGTCCTCATCACCGTCGTTCCGGCTGGAGAACCGGTGCGGGTCGGTCGGGGATTCGTCCAACACGGCAAGCCGTTCCACCAGCGTCGGCTCCGACGCGGTCACGTCCAGCAGCCTTCGGAGCTGGTACTGCTCTCCCGAGGTCACCGGAATCCGGCCGGCCAGCAGGCAGCCCACGAGCAGTTCGACCGCGCGGTCCGGCTCGGCCACGGCGACCAGCTCGCGCGCCGACGCGAGCGCGTCGTCGTCCACCCGCCCGGCGAAGCCGAGCAGCAGGTGGTGCAGCCGGTCCGGTAGCGCGTGCGTCTCCGCCACGGATGCCTCCTTCCCGCCCGCGCCACCCGCGGGCCGCGGTCCAACCAAGATCAGTTATGCTGGGACCACGTCCGCCCCGGTGCTCACCAGCTCCGACGTGCGCAACGCCGCGCGGTGGTAGGCGGGCGGGTCGAGGTCCGTCGGCAACACCTCGACCACCGGCTCGTGCTCGCCGAGCGCGCGCAACATGCGTTGCAGCTCCCCGGTGAGCCCGGGCAGGTCGCCGGTGGCGGTGACCAGCACGACGCGGACCACGTCGCCGTGCGGGCTCCGGCGCCAGCAGCATCGCACCTCGCGTACGCCGGGGCGGCCGCGTAACGCGGCACCGAGCACGACGAGTGTCGGGTCCGCGCCACCCCGGTCCGGTGGGTCGGAGGTGAACTCGTAGCCCACGTCGGGGCGCTCGGGGCGCACCGAGAGGGCGGCCAGGGCCGCGGGGTCCGCGCCCAGCGGGCTCAAGGCGTTCCGGAGCAGCCGGTGCTCCCGTTCGGAGCAGCCGATCCGGTCGTGCAGCAGGGTCCGGGGCAGGGCGCGCGCCAGCACGTCGAGCGCCCCACCAGCCAGCCAGTCCCGGTACCGCCACAGCAGGTCGTCCGGCAGCCGGCCGGCCAGCCGGAGCAGCAGCTCGTGGCAGTCCCGCTCCGCACCGGGCGTGGTCGTCGATCCCATGCCGAACCCCACCCGGCTCAGCCGACCTCGACCACGAGCTCGACCTCGACCGGGGCACCCAGCGGCAGCTCGGCGACGCCGACCGCGGAGCGGGCGTGCCGGCCCGCCTCGCCGAACACCTCGCCGAACAGCTCGGAGGCGCCGTTGATCACGGCGGGCTGGCCGGTGAACCCGTCGGCGGAGGCCACGAAGCCGACCACCTTGACCACCCGGACCAACGCGTCCAGGCCGACGAGCGCGTCCACGGCGGCCAGCGCGTTCAACGCGCACAGCCCGGCCAGACCCTTGGCCTCCTCGGGCCCGACCTCGCCGCCGACCTTTCCGGTCACCGGTAGGGCACCGTTGACGAACGGCAGCTGTCCGGAGGTGAACACGAGCGAGCCGCTGCGCATGGCCGGCACGTAGGCCGCGACCGGTGCCGCGACCGGTGGTAGCTCGATGCCCAGCTCGGACAGGCGCTGCTTCCAGGCGCCCACGCTCACTCCCCCTTCGGCCGCTTCAGGTAGGCCACGTGCTGTTCCCCGCTGGGGTTGGGCAGGACGGTGACGAGCTCCCAGCCGTCCGCGCCCCACTGGTCGAGAATCTGCTTGGTGGCGTGGATCAGCAGCGGGACGGTGGCGTACTCCCACTTGGTCATGGCGCGGAGCGTAGCCAACACGCCGGCCGTTCGGGTGGACGAGCCCACCCGGTCGCGGCCGGATCGCCGGCTCCCGACCCCCGAACACCGGGTTTACCGTCGTGGTCGTGGAGACCTGGCGGATCGTCGCGGCCAGCCTGATGGCGGTGGGCGGCTTCATCCTCGCCCTGGTCGCCATGGCCCAGACCAGGGACCGGCGGGGCCGCGACCAGCTGGATGTGCTGCGCACCGGCGCCATCGCGCTCGGCATCCTCGCCGTGATCACGCTGCTGGTGGCCACGGTGCTGCCATCGACGGTGAGCTGGGGGCTGGTCGCCGCCTCATGGATCATGGTCGGGGTGGTCACCCTCGCCGACTAGCGCGGTGACCACTTACCGTCGCCGGGTTGACAGCACCCAATCGCCCCGGCGACAGCACTCGCGCCGACCCGTAATCCTTCCTGGACATCGCCCTAGCCGTACCGATCCGTTGGGTTGGAATGCGATTGGCGGGTGGTCTGCGACGAGCTGTTGGTTTCCCGGGTGGTTGGGGATATCGGTTGGCCACCGGGTGATCGACCCCACGCCGCGAACCGCGCCCGGCGGCGGCATGCCGCCTACGCTGGGCACGTGACCACCCCGTCCCCCGGCTGGACCGACGAGCTGGCCCGAGCCCGGCTGCACGTGGTCACCGGGAAGGGCGGGACCGGCAAGACCACGGCCGGTGCCGCACTCGCGTTGGCGCTCGCCCACGGCGGCCGGCGGGTGCTGTTGATCGAGGTCGAGGGCAGACAGGGCATCGCCCAGCTCTTCGGGTTGCCGCCGTTGCCCTACTCCGAGGAGCACGTGACCAACGTGCCGGGTGGCGGCGAGCTGCGCGCGCTCGCGGTGGACGCGGAGGCGGCCCTGCTCGAGTACCTGTCGATGTTCTACAGCCTCGGTTTCGCGGGCCGGACACTGCGCCGGATGGGTGCGATCGAGTTCGCGACCACCCTCGCCCCCGGCCTGCGCGACGTTCTGCTGACCGGAAAGGTCAAGGAGTGCGTCACCCGCACGGATGCGCGCGGCAGGCATGCGTATGACGCGGTGGTGCTCGACGCCCCACCGACCGGTCGTGTGGTCAAGTTCCTCGACGTCACCAAGGCAATGGCGGACCTGGCCAAGGTCGGACCGATCCGCGAACAGAGCGACGGCGTGGTGCGACTGCTGCACTCCGGGGACACCGCCGTGCACCTGGTCGCGTTGCTCGAGGAGCTTCCGGTACGGGAAACGCTGGAAGCCGTCGAGGACCTGGATTCCGCCGAGCTACGGCCGGGAGCTGTGCTGGTCAACCGGGTGCGGCCGGTGCGGCTGCCGGTTGCGGTCGCCGATGGTGCGGCCACCGGCCGCGTGGAGACCGACGAGCTGATGGCGGGGCTGCGGGCGGCCGGGCTCACCCCGTCGCCGGCGGTAGTCGAGGGCCTGGTCGACGAAACCGTGGAGCACGCGATCCGGGTGCGTTCCGAACGGCAGGCCATGGACCAACTTGCCGGTGCGGACCTTCCGGTGCTGGAGTTGCCCGACCGCGCCGACGGCATCGGCCCCGGTGCCCTGCACGAACTGGCCGAGCTGCTGATCGAGCAGGGGGTTCGGTGAGCACGCCCAGGGTCCGGCCACCAGGGCTGGACATCGACGAGCTGCTGGACGACGGGGATACCCGTGTGGTGGTGTGTTGCGGCTCGGGCGGGGTCGGCAAGACCACCACCGCGGCGGCGCTGGCGCTGCGCGCGGCCGAGCGCGGACGGCGCACCGTGGTGCTCACCATCGACCCGGCCCGCCGGCTGGCCCAGTCGCTGGGCCTGCGCCAGCTGGGCAACCATCCGCGGCGGGTGGCGTTGGACGACGCCCCCGGCGAGCTGCACGCGATGATGCTCGACATGCGCCGCACCTTCGACGAGATGGTGCTGGCGCACGCCGGACCGGAGCGGGCGCAGCAGATCCTGACCAACCCCTTCTACCAGACGATCTCCACGTCGTTCTCCGGAACGCAGGAGTACATGGCGATGGAGAAGCTGGCCCAGCTAGCCACCGAGGGCGGCTGGGACCTGATCGTCGTCGACACTCCGCCGAGCCGGTCGGCGCTGGACTTCCTGGATGCGCCGCAGCGGCTTTCCACCGTGCTGGACGGCAAGATCATCCGACTGCTCTCGGCACCGGCCCGGGCCGGCGGGCGAGGTATCGCGCGGTTGGTCAGCACCGGGTTCGGTCTGTTCGCCAAGGCGGTGTCGACGATCGTCGGCGGGCAGCTGCTGGCCGACGCTTCCGCGTTCGTGCAGGCATTCGACAGCGTGTTCGGTGGTTTCCGCGAGCGTGCCAGGGCCACCTACCGGCTGCTGCGCTCGCCCGGCACCGCGTTCGTGGTGGTGGCCGCGCCCGAGCCGGACGCGCTGCGGGAGGCGGCCTACTTCGTGGATCGGCTTGCCACCGAACAGATGCCGCTGGCCGGGCTGGTACTCAACCGGACCCACCCGGTACTGGCCGGGCTGAGCGGGGCCGGTGCGCAGGCGGCCGCCGACACCCTCACCGAACGGGGCGACGCCGCGCTGGCCGAGGCGGTACTGCGGCTGCACGCCGACCGGGTGGCGGTGGCGGAACGGGAGAAGCGCCTGCTCGCCGGGTTCACCACCGCCCACCCCGAGGTCCCGCTGATCGGCGTACCGGCGCTGCCCACCGACGTGCACGACATCGCCGGGTTGAGGGAAATCGGTCACCGGTTGGCGGGAACCTGACGCAGCGCGCCCCGGTTCGGGGTTTGCCACGGCACACGCTCCGACAGCGGGTTCGCGGTGCCGCATCGGGCGCTCTCACCAGGAACAATACGATTGCCGGGGAAACTCGGCCACCCAACGCAGTTGCTCGGGCGAGGGTCGTACCGACAACTCCCAAGATCACCCATTAGAGTGATCTACTCGGGCGTGTCCCCATCGACGCGCTCCCCTTGCCCGGTACGCGGAGCAGTTCGCGTCACGTGACCTCCGGAACCGGCGCGAAGCCGTCATTGCGTCGTATGCCACCAATGAGCCCGAAGTCGCACGTGGCGAGCGGTTTCCGCCCCAGTTGCCGAGTAGTGTGCCCGCCTGTCAATGTGCGGTTCCGGAACCGGCCACACCTCCAGCGTCCCGGAGGTGTGGATGGCTCCGGCGCCGTGCTGGTCAAGCAAGATCCCAGCGGAGCTCGACAGCGATCGCGTCAACTTTCTCGGCGCAGCAGCAGTGCGGCGCGGGAAACGGCCCGGCCTGCCGGGCGGAGCGCGGGCATGCCGAAGCCAGACACCGCGGGCTCACGCTCCAGCCACCGGAGCGGGTGGCGCGGAACTCGTCCGTCCGCGGCGGTCCCGGGTGCGGTGCCCGTCAAACACCTGGCCGACACCGGCCGGTGCTGATCAGCCAACCTTCGCCTCGGTCGCCTCGGTGTCTCCGTGCTCCCGCCGCGCGGCCGCGAGCAGGTCGTGCCACGACTCCACCTCGGGCCGACGGCGGAGCAGGGCGCGGCGCTCACGCTCCGTCATCCCACCCCAGACGCCGAACTCGATCCGGCTGTCCAGCGCCTCGGCCAGGCACTCGGTGCGCACCGGACAGCCGAGGCAGATCACCTTGGCCTTGCGCTGCTCGGCTCCGCGGACGAACAACGTGTCCGGATCCTCGTCCCGACAGGCAGCCCGGATCCGCCAATCCCCCTGGTCGAACACCATGTCCCCCAGCTCCTACCGTCGTCGCGACGAACCCGGCACCCCCCGGCACCGGGCCAGCGGCACACTTTCGGGGAGCGGCCGCCGTGCGTGGTCGTGAAGACGTTGACGGACTGTAGAGCTTTTCGGTTCCACGTCCAACACCGGGTTGCACAGCCGTTACCGGACGTCACCGTTTCCGGGCAAGATGTGATGTCACTTACACAGGTGACAGTTACCCTGATGCCCGTGCGAGCACGGGACGGCCTGCTCCAGCTCCTCGGTCTTTGCCTGCTGGCCGGCGTCCTCGTCGCGGGAATCCTGTTCCCGGTCGTGGGCGCGGCCGGTGTTGTCTCGAACCGTGCCAGCGAGACGGTCAACAACATCTCCGCCGACCTAATCACCCAGGACCCGCCGCTGGTCACCACGATCACCGACGTCAACGGCAAGCCCATCGCCTACGTCTACGACCAGTACCGGGTGCTCACCCCGCCGGACAAGATCGCCGACACGATGAAGGCGGCGATCATCGCGGTGGAGGACCGGCGGTTCTACGAGCACGAGGGAGTCGACTGGCGGGGCACGGTCCGCGCGGGGCTGACCAACCAGCTCTACGGCGAGATCACCCAGGGCGGATCGTCGTTGACCCAGCAGTACGTCAAGAACTACCTGCTCCACGTGGTGGCCCAGACGGCGACGGAGCGGATCCGCGCCGTCGAGCAGACCCCGGCCCGCAAGCTGCGGGAGATCCGGATCGCGCTGCAACTGGAGAAGCGGCTCACCAAGGACCAGATCCTGGCCGGCTACCTGAACGTCGTGCCGTTCGGCCACCAGACCTACGGGATCGCGGCCGCGGCGCGCACCTACTTCGACACCACGCCGGACAAGCTGACGATCGCGCAGGCCGCGATGCTCGCCGGCATGGTCAACCAGCCGGGCCTGCTCGACCCCGTGCTCAACCCCGAGCTGGTACTCCAGCGCCGGAACTCGGTCATCGACAAGATGGTCGACTACGGCAGCATCACCCGGGAGATGGGCGAAAGCGCCAAGCAGGAACCGCTGGGCATCTCCGAACCGTTGACCGGGCTGGACAACGGCTGCATCGGCGCCGGCCCCTCGGACGGGTTCTTCTGCTCCTACGTGCTGGACTACCTGGAGCGGTCCGGGTTCTCCCTGGACACCATCAAGCGCGGCGGCTACACCATCCGCACCTCGCTGGACCCGGAGATCACGCGCCTGGCCAAGGAAGCCACGGAGAAGCACGTTCCCAAGCGCACCTTCGGGATCGCCAACGTGATGGCCGTGGTGCAGCCGGGGAAGGACCGGCACCGGGTGCGGGCGCTGGTCGCCAATCGTGACTACGGCCTGGACGCCCGGGCCGGGCAGACCCAGTACGACCTGCCCAGCGACATCATCAAGTTCGGTGCGGGCTCGATCTACAAGGTGTTCACCGCGGCGGCCGCCCTCGAGAGGGGCATGGGGATCCGCAACCGCATCGACGTCCCCGGCGCCTACACCTCCCGCGTCTACACCAACGGCACCAACCCCTACACGGTGGTGAACGCCGGCAGGTACCCCGGCAGTCTGACCCTGCAGGACGCGCTGGCCCAGTCGCCGAACACGGCGTTCATCAAGCTGCTGGAACGGGTCGGGCTGGACAACGCCGTGGACATGGCCGTGCGGCTGGGAATGCGGGACAGCCTGCAGCGCATCAACAGGTACGGCGATCCGCTGTCGCCGGACGGATCGAACGGTCCGTCACAGGCGGAGTTCATCAAGCGGCACAAGATCGGCCCGTTCACCCTCGGTTTCGGCCCGACGAGCGCGCTGGAGCTGGCCAACGTCAGCGCGACGCTGATGAGCGGTGGCGTGTGGTGCCCACCGTCACCGATCGAGGAGGTGCGGGACCGCAGCGGCCGGCCGATCTCGATCACCGAGGCGCCCTGCGAGCAGGCGGTCGCCGAGCCGCTGGCGAACTCGCTGGTCGTGGGGCTGAGCAAGGACGACAAGCCGAGCGGCACCGCCTACGTGGCCGCGAAGTCGGTGAAGTGGGACCGGCCGATGATGGGCAAGACCGGCACCACCGAGAGCCACCAGTCCGCCGGCTTCATCGGCTCGACCCCGCACTACGCGGGGGCGGTGCTGACCTTCAGCGACGGAGTTAAGCCGCAGGGCATCTGCGTGGGTAACCCGCCGCGGTTGTGCGGTGGTGGCGGCAACATCTACGGCGGTACGGTCCCGGCGCACACCTGGTTCGACGCGATGAGCCGGGTGCACGAGAGCCTTCCGGTGGTCGGGCTGCCGGGGGCGGACCCGCGGTACGAGCACGGCGGGCCGGAGATCCGCGTGCCCGATGTCGTGGGCAAGCCGGAGAACGAGGCCCGCCAGATCCTCGAAGAGGCCGGCTACCAGGTCCAGCGCCGGGTGATCAACAGCTCGTACGCCAAGGGCGTGGTGGCCAGCCAGAGCCCGCGGGGCGTGGCGTTGCCCGGCGAGATGATCACAATCTCGGTGAGCACCGGGTACGTGCCGGCGCCGAAGCCCTCACCAACCGCGGCGCCACCGTCGGAGTCCCCGGGTGAATCGCCTCGTGGGGAGCCCGGCGAGTCACCGTCGCCGGGTGAGCGGGAGTCGCCCGGCGTGGGCGGTCGCACACCCGTCCCGGGTGACGGGATTCCGGAGCAGCCCAACACAAGTCCGCCCGAGGAAGCGGGTGGGTAACGCGGAACGCGGGCGGTCGTGCGTCGATCTGGCAGCGCACTTTCCCTTGTGGGGACAGGATGTTGGTGTCCTGTCGGTGATGTTGATGGTGACGTTGATGTCGCCGTGCACGGTCTGTGCTGGGCGACCGCTGCGCATACGGACCTTCACGTCGTCTCTTGGCTGGTGAGCGAGAACGAGCGTGGCTGCTTTCTCCGCGCCGTCACGGTGCCGTCACGGTGCCAGTCGGGCACGGATCATTCGGGCTTCGGCCTGGAGCCGGGCAGGGAGCTTGCGGTCTCAGAGCGTTTCAGGGAAAGCCTGAAGGCTGGCCCGAACTGATCGTGTGGCCTCGGCCGTAAGCGGTCCGCGCCACTGCTCGGGCCACGACAACGGGGTTGGCCTTCGAACCTCGCTTTCCAACACGTTCGCGCCGGCGCGCTCCACTGCCCGGCGATGGCGCTCCCGGCAGCTCAGCCCTGCAGCAGGGCACGCACCGCGGCCGCGACCCGGGACCCCTCGGCCCCGCCGGCGACCTTCGCGTTCGCCACCCTCATGACCTGGCCCATCTGCCGCGGGCCGGGTCGCTCACCCAGCTGCGCGGCCACCTCGTCCACCGCCTGGCGGGCCAGCTCGGTCAGCTGCGCGTCGTCGAGCTGCGCCGGCAGGTAGCGGTCCAGGATTTCGCCCTCGGCACGCTCCTTGTCGGCCAGCTCCTGCCGGCCGGCGCCGGCGAACGCCTCGGCGGCCTCCCGCCGCTTCTTGGCCTCCCGGCGCAGCACCTTCACGACCTCGTCGTCGGACAGTTCCCGGGCCTGCTTGCCCGCGACCTCCTCCGTGGTGACCGCGGCCAGCGCCATGCGCAGGGTGTCCACGACCGTCTGGTCCCGGCCCTTGATCGCCTCGGCCAGGTCGGCCTGCAGTCGTGCCTTCAACTCCGCCATGTCCACAGACGCTATCGGCTCCCACCGCGCCAGCCGGCGGATTTTCGCCGGCACACGCCGTGCCGGGATGACTCGACCGCCCGGACGAGCCGGCGGGCGGCAGTCCGTAGGCTCGGGCTCGTGAACACCCTCGGTCGGATCCTCCTCGGCACGATGGCGCTGGGCGCCGGCACGGTGGCGTACGCGGCCGGCTACGAGCGGCGCCGGTGGACCCTGCGCACCGCGACCCTGCCGGTGCTCGCCCCGGAAGCGCGGCCGATGCGCGTGTTGCACATCTCCGACCTGCACATGACCCCGGGGCAGGAGTCCAAGCAGCGCTGGGTGGCCGGGCTGGCCGAGCTGGCGCCCGACCTGGTCGTCAACACCGGCGACAACCTGGCGCACCCGCGGGCCGTGCCCGCGGTCCTGCGCGCGTTGGGGCCGCTGCTCGACGTCCCGGGGGTCTTCGTCTGGGGCAGCAACGACTACTACGCGCCCAGGTTCAAAAACCCGGCCCGCTACCTGCTGCCGGCGGCCAAGACCAGGCGGGTCCACGGCACGGAACTGCCCTGGCAGGACCTGCGTGCCGCCATGACCGAGCGGGGCTGGCTCGACCTGACGCACGTACGCCGGCGGCTGACCGTGGCCGGGCAGACCGTGATCGCGGCCGGCGTGGACGACCCGCACCTGCGGCGGGACCGGTACGACCAGATCGCCGGGCAGCCCGACCCGACCGCGGCGCTGCGGCTGGGGGTCACCCACTCCCCGGAACCGAGGGTGCTGGACGCCTTCGCCTCCGACGGCTACGACCTGGTCATGGCCGGCCACACCCACGGTGGGCAGCTGCGGTTGCCGGGGTACGGCGCGATCGTCACCAACTGCGATCTGGACCGGTCGCGGGCGCGCGGCGCCTCGCGGTGGGGGGCGCGCACGTGGCTGCACGTGTCGGCAGGGCTGGGCACCTCGCCGTTCGCGCCGGTGCGGTTCGCCTGCCCGCCCGAGGCGAGCCTGCTGACCCTGGTTCCCCGCAAGGGCAACGCTGGTCAGGACGGTGTGACCGAGTCAACCGGGGCCCGGTTCGGTGCCTCGGCCGACGCCCTGTAAGCTATCGATCGTCCAACGGGGTGTGGCGCAGCTTGGGAGCGCGCTTCGTTCGGGTCGAAGAGGTCGTGGGTTCAAATCCCGCCACCCCGACAGAGGACATGCAGGTCAGGGGCCGTCCGCCGTGAGGTGGGCGGCCCCTGACTTGTCCTGGGGCCCCGCGGTGGGAGAAAATTGGGAGACGATCTTGGGAACGCCTCCCTTCCTTCTCGCCCTCACCTGCAGCAGCTCGTCCAGCGCGGCCACTGGTGACCTCGGCGACATGGCGAGCCGGGCGTCCAACGCCGCGTCCCAGCACCGCGTCAGGTCCTCGACAAGTCGAGCCCGCATGTCCGCAGTGACGTGCGTGTATCGCCGCTGCACTGACCCGTCCGTGTGCCCCATGCGCTCATCGGCCAGCACCGGCGGCGTGCCTAACTCCTCCATCAGCGTCCGGTGGGAGTGACGCAGCCCGTGCGGGGTCAAGCCTGACGCGATCGGCACCCAGCACGCCTCAGCACGCCCGTGGGCGCCTCGGCCGCGGGCCGGGACCCCGGGCCACGGTTCGGCCAGCACCGGCACCGGACGGGCCGGCTGGGGTGCCTTCTTCGGGTACCACCCGGTGGCCGCCGGCTGGAACAACCACGTGGCGAACCCCGTGCGCCGCCAGTGCGCCGCCGGTTGCGACGCCGCGCCACCGCGGACGTACCCGAGATCAGCAATCGCCTTCTCCACCCGGGCCCTGGTGTCCTCGGCGACGCCGACCGTGCCGTTGAGCACGTTGGACACGGTGCCGGTGGACACCTTCGCCCGGCGGGCGACGTCGACCAGCTTCGCGCCGGGCCGCGTCGCGTCGCCGTTGGAGGCACTCAACCCGTGGAACATGTACGTCCGGCCGTGGCACCCGCACGGTGTCGGCGCGGTCCGGGCGAGGTGGTCGGTCACGAGCTTGGACAGCCACGTCGGGGTATCGATCGTCCGGTAGGAATCGTCCTTCGGCGGACAGCGATGCAACTCGCCGGTGTCCAGCTCGTAGAGCTGCCACTCAACCCGGAGGGAGCCCAGGCGGGCGTACTCGGTCTCCAAGCCCACGATTTCGCCCCACCGCATTCCGGTGAAGCCCATCAGCACCAGAGCTACGAACTCATCATCGCGGCCGGACAGCAGCGCGGCCCGTTCGGCGATCAGCAGCACACCTAGCGGATCGGTGACCACCTTCTCCGGGGCCCGGTTGCGAGAACGGCCGGCCCGCTTACCCCGGCCGCGTCGCTTGGTGGCCGGGTTCGTGCCGATCAGCCCTTCCTCGACCGCGTCTGCCAGCACCAGGTGCAGCGTCCCGCGCCACGTCTTAATGCTGGACTCGCTGTAGCCGCGCTCCCGTTCCTTGCGTGCCCAGGCGTCCACGTCCGGGCCGAGGATCTCGGACAGCGCTCGCCCCTCGAACTCGGGCAGCAGGTGCTCCTCCAGATGCCGGCGGTAGTTCTGCATCGTGGACGCCGCCAGGTCCTGCGCCGCGTACCAGCGCGACGCGTAGGCACCGAACGTGATCTGACCGGCCGAGGGATCACGCCAGGTGCCCGCTCGGACCTTTGCCTCTTCGTCGTTCGCCGCCTTCTCCGCCTCGCGCTTGGTGCGGAACTTGGCGGTGGCGCCGGACGGATCGCGTACGGTGCCATACCGGCCGGGCGCGATCTTGTACCGGGCGCGGAAGTAGTTGCCGCGCTTCTCCGCGTAGCCCATGGATCAGGTGTCCCCTCTGACTGGCCGACTTCCTGCACGTTTCGGGATCTCATGCCGTACGGCTCCCCTCATCCGGTGGAGGAGCGGATCGGGCTCTGCGCGGAGGGCGCGCCCGAAGTTGAACCACCGATGTCCTCGGAGCCTGCTGACGGCACCGACGACCGATCGCGTTGCCCTGTTGCTGGGGGAACTCGGGCCGCCGCTCCAAGATCCGCAAGATTTCGCCGAACTGTTCACTGGTGAAGCGGATCGCACCAGCGGCCCGCGTGTGCGGAAAGCGGTCACGCCGGCACTGTTCGCGCACCCACCAGCCAGACCGGCCAAGCCGCTTCCCCACCTCTTCCGGGCTGTACAGAATCGGCAGGCCATTGAACTGATCACGCGACACGGCGTCCCCCTTCCTTCGCCTCCTGCTCCAGCGAGAAACCCACCTCGGGCGCTAGGTGAGGCATGGGTGTCGAGTGGCTGCCCCCTCCTTTTGCAGCGGGTTGGTGAGTGGCTGCAAAAGGTGGGGGGATGGGCGGGTTGATCATGTTCCTTTCCCTCCTGCGGTTACTGTGTGTGACGGTCGGGGTGGGTGGGTTGTCCTGGGCTGTGTAGACGGGGCGGGGAAGGTCTTCCGGAAACCCCGCAAACCCCGCAATCGGGTGTTGACCTGGGGTTGTGGTTGCGGGGTTTGGGTGGTCGGCGGGTTGTCGAAACCCCGCAAACCCCGCAGGGTTGCGGGGTTTGCGGGGTTTGTTGGATCACGACGCGACGAAATACCGCAGAGTGTTGATCTTTATTTGTCCTGGTCAGGTGGGGTGCTGCGGGGTTTGCGGGGTTTCTTTCTGGGGGGTGGGCTGGTCGCCCTGTCGTTGGGGCCAGTAGCGGCGGATCTTGTCGTGCGGGTCGTTCACGCTGCGTAGCACGATGTCGCCGCGCCATCGGTCGAGTTGGCCGGTGAGCTTGCGGCCCAACGATTTGGCGGACAGCAGCTTCCCGCCGCCGGTGGTGGGGAAGGTGCCCGCCCACGGGTCGACCCCGGTGCCGAACTCGGGTTCGGCGGTGACGCGGAGCTCGTTGGCGGTCAGCGGCTTGTGGCCGTGCAGGTGATGCCAGCGGGTGAGGAACGCGCGCCACTCCGCGGCGTCGTCGTCGAGGTCCCGGGTGGTCTCGGCATTGTCGAGGAACCCGGGTATCCCGTGGTGGGCGAGGAATCCACCGAGGTGGTGTGCCCAGCGGGTGAACTGGCGCATGTTCGGCACCGCAGTGGTGGTGGGTGCCCCGTGGGCGGTCCAGTCCAGGATCAGCACCAGCAGGTGGCGTAGCACGGTGGCCTGGTTCGCGGGGTCGAGGATCCAGGTGTCCAGGTGCGGGATGGAAAACCCGGTGCGGGCCTCGGGCCGGGGACAGTCCGGATCGAGGCGCACCCACACGGTGCGGGAAGCCATGTCCCCGCCGGTGCGCAGGTTGTTGCCGGTGGCCAGCCACAGCCGGTCGTTGGGGTAGGTGGCCGCGGCGTTGGTGCCCAGCCGGCGGTCGGTCCAGGTGCGTTCGGTGACCAGCCTCGCCAGCACGGCGGAGTCGATAACCGCGCCTTCGGTGAGGTTGTCGAAGACGACGACCCCGACCTGGTCGGCCAGCACGGTGGTGATGGCCTTGCGCAACTCCTCGTCGGAGTCCGGCCACGTGAGCACCCGTTGCCCGACCAGCAGCCCGACACAGCCGGCGAGGATGGTCTTACCCGATCCCGGCATGGATGCCTCGATCATCCCGAACGGCGACAGGGACCGCGTGTAGGGCCGGATGATCGGGGTGACCAACAACGCGAGGTAGTTGGCCCGGTCCGCGGGGGTGCGCCAGGGGAAGTCCCGCAGGAACTTCTCCAACAGGAACGTGCGGGCCTCGGTCACCTGGTCGCGGCTGGGGTGGTCGGGCACCGGATCGAGGTGGGTCTTGGTGGCCAGGTAGAACCCGGTGGCTGGGTCGTAGCCGGGTGCTTGGAGCAGCGTGCCGTCCGGGCGCAGCACCGGGGTGGAGATGATCCGGCGTAGCACCGGCAGGCCGGGCCAGGAGCGGCGGGCCAGCACCGCGGCCAGGACCGGGCCCGGTGGACAGACCTCCACCTCCAGGGGCTGGCCGTTCTTGTCCACCTCCGGGCGGCGCACGTCGGCGTGTTCGGCCAGCAGCGCCGCCAACAACGGTGGGCGCAGGGGGGAGGCCGCCAACGGGAGAGGAACGTCGTCATCCCCGGCGGTGACCTCCCCGGCCCCGGACACGGGCTCGACCACCACCGGGGTGCCGTCGGTGACGTAGGTGTCCGGGATGATCCGGGCGTCCACCGCGGCGGTGAGCGCGCGGATCGCATCAGGGTTGGTGCTGACCCGGATCCGCCGCCGACCGTCCCTGCCGACCGGGAACAACGGCGGACGCGGGGGGTGGTTGCTGGTCGGCTCGGTCATGCGGTCCTCCTCCCCTGGGGGTTGATGCGGCGGGGGTTGCGGGCGCCGACGGTCAGGCCCCACGCGATGGCGGCGCGCACGCCGCGTTCGGTGCAGCCGCACGGGCCGGTGATGTGGACCTGGGCGGCCTCCATCAACTCGCGTAGGGCGGTGTCGTGGTCGAGCTGCCCGGCGCCGATGAGCTGCCCCACGGCCAGCCCGGCGATCCACTGGGCCCGGTTGTGCTGCCCCGAGGGGGCCGTGGAGATCCGTTCCTGCTCGCCGGTGAGGGCGGCGTTCACGTAGGCGTTGACCTTGGCAGGAGCGATCTCACGCGGCGCTGAGACGGCCGGAGACGGCCGAACGGTGAGCCGGTGGACCAGCCAGGTGGGCACCTCGACCGGCGCGCGGTCGTTGATCACCGCATAGGCCCGGTCCCGGGTGGTCGAGCCGGGGGCCACCACGTAGCCGCCCCAGCCGCGGGTGTCGATCAGCCCGGCCAGCGTGCCCCGGGTGCTGCCCAAACGCTGCCCGGCGGGTTGCCGGAAGTACAGGTGCGTGCCCCCCGAGGGGGTGCGCACGGTGAAGGTGTCCGGCACGCTCTCGCCGGCCTCGGTGGCGAGCCGGGCCAGCATCTGCGCCCCGTGGGTCGCCCCCCACCTTGTGCAGTCCTCCGGCAACGCCTTGCCCGGCTTGAGGATGTCGAGGTCGACCACGAGCAGCCCGGCCGGGCCGGTGGGCAGGCCGATGTTGTGGTCGGGGTGCGCCCTCCAATGCCGGCCGATCACCGCCGGGTCGGTGGTGTTGCGCTGTTCCCAGCCGCGGTGCCCAGCCCGACACGGCCCGGTGCCCGGGCAGCGGTCGGCGTGGTGCAGGGGCGGGGCGGGCTTCTTGGCGCCGGGCCGGATCGGGAAGACCGGCCAGCCCCGGGCGGCACAGGCCAACGCGGCGTCGCGGAGCGCCTCAATCCGTTCGCGGGGTGTGGGTGATGAGAGGGTCACGGTGCTCGTCCTTTCCGCTCGTGTCGGGGTGGGTGGGCGCCCGGGGCCAGCCCAGGCTGTAGGAGGCATGGGGCTGGCCCCGGGCTCTGGGTGGGGGTTAGAACGGTGCTCCGTCGAGCTCGTCTAGGCGGTCGGCCCAGGCGAGCGCCACGGCGGCGACCTGGATCAGTTCGGGGCGCAGCGCGTCGGGGTCGGTGGCGTGGGGGCCGAGCTGGCGGGCGACGTCGCCGACTTCCTCGGCCAGCATCGACAACCGCGCGAAGTCGCCGGTGATCGGCGAGTCGGGAGCGTCATCACCGTCGTCGTCCTCGTGGCGGCGTTGGCGTTCGGCTGCCACAGCGGCCAGCACTTCCGGGCGGGCCGCCGCGGGGCGGGGGTCGTCGAGCAGTTCCCGCAGCGCGGCGCGAAGCTGGTCACGATCAATGGGCAGGGCACGGGACATCGGTCAGTCCTCCGGTCCGCAGGTGTGGTCGTGGATGACGCGCCGCATCTCGGTGCGGTCGTGGTCGCTGGCGACGTTGTAGGCAAGCCAGGTGCGGTAGCCGCAGGGCTCATGCGTGAGGTGGTG
>NZ_BMMK01000020.1 GCF_014645795.1 Longimycelium tulufanense
GAGCACGACGAGGACGTTGACACCCCTGCCCGATCGGCGGAGCCGGCCCATGCCGTAGCCGAGGGGCGGGTCACGGGCGTCAGGCCCTAGGCGGGGTGTGTAGCTTGTCCAGCAGGTTGCGGAGGATCGCGGGCCCGTCGAGGGTCAGGACAGACCCGGCGTGAAACCGGGCGGGTCCACCTCTTCGACGAGCCCACCGTGGGGCTGCACATGGCCGAGGTCGACGTGTTGCTGGCGTTGTTCGGCCGGCTCGTCGATGCGGGGAACAGCGTGATCGTGGTGGGACGCCCGGACAGCTGGAGTGGGTCCACGCGCAACGCTCGCACACGGCCGCCGAACTGCGTCGAGACCTCGCGCGGGCAGCGGTGGATCAACTGGCGAGGAGTGAACCTGGTGATCGTTTATCCGGCATCGGCATCTCGTTTCAACGGATGAGCGATCGGGTGTTCAGGATATCGTTTGCCGTTGGCGGGTTCCGGTAGGGCTGCGCTTCTTCTGCCCACCTGCTGTCCATTTTCCTCCCGGTGGAACTTCAGGAGCTGGACGGAATTGGGTAGTTCATTCTGTTTCCTCTACCCGGAACCGGGGTGGATCGGCTGTGGGTGACTCTTGACCAGTTGTGTCTGGAGGGCAGTGGGAAATGTTCGTGTGCCTAGAGGAACCGCTGCTCGAGTGCCGCTGCCACTTTATGGCAGAGCTCGGCGAACATGGCCTGTTCGCCGGGAGAGAGTGCTTCCACGGCGACCGCGGCGTTCTCCCGGCGGCTGTGTGCCGCGCGAGTGAGGAACTGCAGGCCCCCCTCGGTCAGTGAGGTCAGCTGCTCGCGACGGTCCTCCCCGGCGGCCTGCTGTCTGATCAGGTGCCGGTCCTTGAGGGTGCGGAGGGCCTTGGAGACGCTCGGGCGCGAGCTGCCCAGCGACACGCTCAGCGCCGACGGCGTCATCGGCCCACGGATACGGAGCAGCTCCAGAATGTCGTACTGGGTCCACGTAACACCCTCCGGATTGGTGCGGGTGCGTTGCGCGACCAGTACGCACTGGAGGTGGGACAGCGCATTCTCCAGATCGCAGGGCTGCTCCGGGGTCGGCTGCGGTGAACTGGTCGATGTCGTCATGGGAGCGGCTTTCGGTGTGTTGGGGGAAGGTGATCGTTCCAGGGGTGGGGGAGGTATTCGGGGGTGGCCAGGAACGGGTCCGCCGGACCGTATCCGGCCACCGGTGGCGGCCGCGGTGGGACGCATCCTAGGGTAGATGCCGTGCTCTTCCCAGGCTGCGGCGGTGAAAGGCCGGAAAACGAGGGCGGTAATGCGGCGACGGTCGAGCTTCATGTGCGCCGGCCTTTCTGGAAAAGGTGCCGGCTCGCGCCCTGTCGATGGTCGACGTTATTCGGTCGGCAGCGGCGAAACCTCCGGGGCACCCGAGGCTGGGACAACTCCGGACACCCGCCGCCGACCCGACGGCGCCCGGACGCTGCTGACGCGCGCTGACCAGCCGAAACCACCTCGCCACCGACGATCAGGACCGATAACCGGGAGGCTACCCGTTGGGGCGAGGCACCCCGCCGGCCCGCACTCCGGAACCGGGCCTTGCCCGGTAGTGATCCGCTGTCAACCC
Source organism: Longimycelium tulufanense (assembly GCF_014645795.1). Taxonomy (GTDB): domain Bacteria; phylum Actinomycetota; class Actinomycetes; order Mycobacteriales; family Pseudonocardiaceae; genus Longimycelium; species Longimycelium tulufanense. The sequence goes on from NZ_BMMK01000020.1 coordinate 1,614, forward strand.
GGTCTCACACGCCTGTGGATTGTCCTCGCCAGCTGTGGACACCCGTTTTGACCTGCGCAATTCGCCCCCTAGGCTGGACGCGGGGCGCCGCCCCCGGAGAGGGCGGGGGCTGCCTACAGACAGGGCGGGGCCATCGTCCGGAGGGGCAGCGCAGCCCGGTGCGGGGCTGCGCGGAGCGAGGGGTGGTCGACCCCGCGATGGCCAGCCGGCCACAACCGAAGCCGGTTCGGCCCGCGCCCGGCACCCCCGGGGCGCGGCGGGCCGTTCCCGCTCGCGATGCTCAGTCGCCGGCGATCGGGGCCGGGGGTGGCGGGTCGCCTCGCCGGGCGGGCGGGGTGCTGCGGCGGGGGCAGGGCAGCCAGCTTCGGCAGCAGTCGGCGAGCGGCCGTGCCGTCGCCGGGCCGGCGCCCGCGACCGCTGTTGACTTGGAGCGCGCTCCAACTCGTAGCGTCGTCCCCGTGAGCTACCCGATTGCGCAGGCAGCCGAGAAGAGTGGGCTGTCCACCGACACCCTCCGGTACTACGAGCGGATCGGGCTGATCGACCGGCCGGCCCGTGACTCCAACGGTCGCCGCAGCTACTCCGACGACGACCTGGCATGGCTGGAGTTCCTCACCAAGCTGCGGACCACCGGCATGCCCATCCGACTCATGCGGGAGTACGCGCGGCTGCGGCGAGCGGGAAGCAGCACCGCCAGTCGCCGCAAACAGATCCTGGTCGAGCACCGGCAGCAGGTCCTTGCCCGGATCGCCGAGCTCGAAGCCTGCGTCGACGTGCTCGACTACAAGATCGACAACTACGAGCGGCTCGCCTGCGAAACCGCCGAGCCGCCCACCCACGTCTACCAGGAGAAGACCGCATGACCACGTCCTGCCTGGCCACCCGCTGGCTCGGCACGCTCGAGGTGTCCGCCCAGGGCCTCGGCTGCATGGGAATGAGCGAGTTCTACGGCCCCGCCGACGAAACCGAGTCGGTCGCCACCGTGCACCGCGCCCTGGAACTGGGCGTGACCCTGCTCGACACCGCCGACATGTACGGACGAGGTGCCAACGAGGAACTGGTCGGCCGTGCCATCGTCGCTCGGCGCGATCGCGTTGTGCTGGCCACGAAGTTCGGCATCATTCGTAGCAACAATCCCGACGAAAGGGGCGTTCGGGGCGACCCGGAGTACGTGCGGCAGGCGTGCGACGCCTCGCTCCGTCGCCTCGGCGTCGATCACATCGACGTGTACTACCAGCACCGCGTGGACCCCGAGGTGCCCATCGAGGAGACGGTGGGCGCGATGGCCGAGCTGGTCGCTGCCGGCAAGGTGCGTCACCTCGGCCTCTCCGAGGCGGGCGCGGGCACGATCCGCCGCGCACACGCGGTGCACCCGATCACGGCCGTGCAGACCGAATGGAGCCTGTGGTCGCGGGACATTGAGGACCAGGTGGTTCCTACCTGTCGCGAGTTGGGTATCGGCATCGTGCCGTACTCCCCGCTCGGCCGCGGTTTCCTTACCGGGCGGATCAGTTCCCGCTCCGACATCGGTGGCGACGACCGGCGGCTGAGGTATCCCCGGTTCCAGGACGGCAATCTCGACCGGAACCTCGCCATCGTCGAGGCCCTGCGGAAGATCGCGGCGGAGCTGGACGTGACCGCGGGCCAGCTCGCACTGGCCTGGGTGCAGCATCGCGGCAGCGACGTGGTGCCCATCCCGGGCACCAAGCGGCGCAAGTATGTGGAGGAGAACATTCACGCCGCGACGTTGGAGCTGTCCGACGAGCAGCTGGATCGCATCACGAATGCCGTTCCACCGGTAGCGGGCGACCGCTACGAGGAGACCAGCATGCGAATGATCGGACTCTGATCCACCAACAGCCTGTCGGCGTCTCGCCCACCTGATGGGCGAGACGCCGACGCGGCGCGATTTTTGGAGCCATCAGGCTAGCTTGAATGCTTTGAAACCGTTCGGCATGCTGCGGAACTCGCGCACTGCGATGTTCCCGACGTTGGTGAAGCACCAGCCATCGTTACTGAAGGTTTGGACGGTATTGCCAGTCATGTTGTAAATGGCGTGCGGGACGTTGCCGCCATGCCTCGAGTTGTAGCAGACGCTGGCGAGGCTGGGAGAGCTCGCCCAGCTCTTTCCGCTGAAGTCCCCGTTCTCGTAGAAGCACACTCGACCGCCGTCGCAGCGGGGTGCGACCCGGATCGCCTTGGCGCGATCGGAGACACCCGTCGCGCCCTGCTTGAACCGGATCAGTGCGTAGGGCGCGTTCGAGCAGTTCTCGTCGTCGAACGCCTCGACCTGGGCGACCTCGCTGCGGTTGTTGTAAATGGAGGCCACGCGGGAGGACGTGCCGTCCGGCCAGGTGGCGGTCAGCCGGTAGCACTGGCCGGCCTTCGTGTCCACCTCCTTCTTCTTTCCGGTGTAGTTCGCCTCGGACCACACGCAGACCCGTTTCGTGCCGCAGTCGGGGTCAGCCGGTGCTGCCGACGCTGCGGAGCTCAGTGCGGTACCCAGTAAGGTGGCGCCCATTAATGTGCCGAGAACCAACCGTGCAGTGCGGCGGAACACTATCGGTCCTCCATTTGTTCGCCTTATGCCATCGGAAAACGACGTGGTGGGCGGCGACGTTAGCTAGCACGCATCGAAACGCTCAAGCGACCTCCACCTGAACGGAGCGAAGATCTTTCAGGTTATTGCCGGATCGGGTGAACCGGTGCGAGGTTTCGGGCCCGAGGACGGCGTGCCGGCCGCACGACAACGGCCGGCACGCCATCCATCACTTCCCCCGGGTCCTTCATGCGGCGGGTTCGAGCAAGTCCGAGATGCGCTGCGCGAGTTCCATCGCGTCCCTGGACTTGTGATGCCGCAACGCTTCCGTGCGTAGCGCACCGATCTTGCGCGTAACGCGTTCCGAACGGACATCGGGCACCAAATCGGCCACCTCGTTGCCCACCCGGACGCCGTAGCCGGTGTCACCGAGGCGAAGATGGGTGATGGCGAGCCGGTTGAGCGTCAACACCCGGCGGCGCGTCCTCGTTTGCTGGTCTTGGCTCGCGCTGCGCATCAGACGCTCGACGGCATGCGTCGCGTAGCGGCGGTCGTGCAGGGCGAGCATGGCATAGACCCGGCCGGCCAGGTTGTCCAGGCCGGAGGCGTCCAGCAAGGGCGGTCCGGGACGGTCGGAATCCCGATCCCTGCCGTGGAACGCTGCCTCCGCGCGGGCCAGCGCGTCCACCGCAGCCCGCGGCATCGCCATATCCGCGTACGCCTTGGCCTGGTGCCCCCACAGCAACGCGCTCGCCCGGCCAGAGCGGGACTCGCTCGCCGGCAGATGCCCGAGCTGGAAGTACTTCAACGCCTCGTTCGGCGCGGCCTCGCCGAGGTGGACACAACCAATGTGGTTCAACGCCGACACCGCGCGCACGGGATCGCCCGCCGCGCGCGCGGAGGCGAGCGCTTCCGTGAGCAGGCCGTGCGCTTCCCGATTCAGCCCAAGGTCGTGGGAGGTCCAACCGGCCAGGTTGCGCAGATCGGTGAGCACCGCCAGCAGCCCGCGCTCGACCTCCTCGCCCCGGGCCGCCTCGAGCAGGCGCTCCGCGTAGTGCATGGCGGCCAAGACCGCGTCCCGGATCGTGCGCGCACCGTACTGCTTGTCCAATGCCGCAAGCATGCGCGCCGTGCTGCGCAGCTGCTCCAACTCGGCACGGCCCACCCGGTTCGGCACCGGCGTCTCCGACGTCGGCGTCGCCAGCGCGGTGCCCGTCGAGGCGTCGATTCCGACGCCCGCGGCGAACCCGAGAGCCAGGCTGAAGAACCGTCGGCGTTGCATGTCGTCGTCCTCCACTTCTCCGGCACCGGGGCCGGGTGGCGACGTGACGCGCGGCGGGGCGAGATCGTCGTCCTCTGCGTAGGCCAGCCCGAGGTACCCGCGGGGTACGCCGAGACCGTCGGCGATCCGGATCAGCACGTCGTAGGAGGTGACCTGCCGGCCGGCCAGGATTTCCGACACTTCCGACGGGGACTGCTGGGTGAGTAACGCGATGTTCCGCTGCGTCACCCCGCGGCGTTGCAGCAGCTGGTAAACGCGGGCGATGTCGCGGCGGGCGAGCGCGGCGCGCATCTCGGGCGCCCGCCACAGCACCGGATCCACAACGTCTTCCCCTGGCTGATGCCTGGTCATCCTGACCACCCCCCATGCGGCCTACTCCAGAGTAGGGCTGATCACCCGTACGAGGAGCGCCAATCGGCGAACGGCATCGGCGAGGCCGAACAGCCGTGCGGTGAGCGGTTCGATTGGCGAGGCGAACGGTCGGGTGACGCGTTGGGCCGAGCGGGTACGTCCCGGGAGATGGGCCGCTGCCACGCGTCACCTCGGTTGACCCGACGGTGGCTTTGCACGGAAACCGGCCATCGTCAAGCGTCTTTCCAGCGGCTGTGGATTCCGTCGGTGAGCTGTGGACAGCGGTTTCCGCCGATGAGCGCCGCCCGATAGGCTGGCCCAGGGGCCGCCCCCCGGAGAGGGTGGGGGTGGTCTTTCGGACGAGCGCTCGAGGGCGGGCGAGGTGGCCGGCCGGCTCTCCGGCGCTGGAGCCGGCGAGGCTGCGGTCCAGCAGCGGGCCGGGTGGCCGCGTTCGCGCCGGGCCTAGCCTTGGTCGCCCTGGCCGAGCCGCTGGACGCGAACCAGGGGGAGCCGCTCGGCGATGTCGGCCGGCAGCGGGTCCGGGCCGGCCAGCTCCCGGATACCCAAGGCCCGGGCGAGTCCGGCGGCCGTCCGCCGGTGACGTTGCCGGTAGATCTCCAACCGTGCGCGGGCCTCCTCCGGCGGAAGGACACTCGCCCGCGCCTCGGCCCCACGAACGCGTCCGGTCCACACCCGGACCGCCGGCTCCGCACGGACATTGCGGAACCACTGGGAATGCGGACCATAGCCGGACACCAGAATCAGCGCTCCCGGCTCGCGATCGAGCACTTCCAGGACGACGTAGCGCGGGAGGCCGCTGCGTCGCCCGCGGTGTTCCAGCATCATGAATTGCGGGCCGAGAAGCCATCCGAAACCGCGCCGGAACAGCGGAACCGGAGCGCGGGCAAGGGCGCGCGGAATGCGTCGTCGTACCACGGGTCAACCGTACAGCCGCCGCGTCGTGCCGGCCGACGACCGAAAGCGGACCCCGTCACCGGCATGAGCCCATCCGGCGCACGACACGGTTACCGGATCAGACACGCGAAACTCGCCGAACGGTAAGAAACGACCCATGAGCCGGACGTCAGCCCACCACTGGTCGCGGTGGTGCTCCATGAACGGCAACACGGGTGAGAAGCCCGGAACACCAAGGCAAATCCACCTGGTGCGGAAACCACCGGCCGTGCCTCGCCGGGGAGACGGGACCGGCCGATGGTCCGGACCAGCTCACCCCCGGAGCAGCGCCTCGATCTCACCGCGCAGCCCGTCCAGGGTCTGGCGGCCCCGGCGACGCGCATCGGTCAGCTCCTCCGTGCTGCCGGCCTGCTCCACGACCTCCACGTACGCCTTCAGCTTCGGCTCGGTGCCCGACGGCCGGATCATGATCCGCAGGCCCTCGCCGCGCAGCGCGACGGTGTTGTCACGCGGCCGCAGGTCCTCGGCCGTCACCGCGCGGCCACCGATCTCGGCCGGAAGCCGACCGCGCACCGCCTCCATCGCCGGCACGACCTCCGCCATCGCCCCGAGCCGTACCGACACCTGGTCGGTCATGTGCAGACCGTGCCGCACCGCGAGCTCGCCCAGCGCGTCGATCAGCGTGCGACCCGACGCCTTCAGCTCCGCCGCGAGGTCGCAGGCCAGCAGGGCCGCGGACATCCCGTCCTTGTCCCGCACCAGATCCGGGGCCACGCAGTGCCCCAGCGCCTCCTCGTAGGCGTACACCAGGCCGGTACCCGCACCGTCGCCGGCACGCACCAGCCACTTGAACCCGGTCAGCGTCTCGTCGTAGCGGGCACCACGCGCCGCCGCAACCGACCGCAGCATCGACGAGGACACGATCGTCGTGGCCACCAACGGATCAGGGTACTCCGATCGATCCACAGTGGACAGAATCCGGTCGCCGAGCAGCACGCCCGTCTCGTCACCACGCAGCATCCGCCACGACCCGGCCGGCTCGCGAACCCCGACCGCACAGCGGTCCGCATCCGGGTCCAGCGCGATCGCGACGTCCGCACCCACCTCGGAGGCCAGCTTCAGCAACGCATCCGTCGCGCCCGGCTCCTCCGGGTTGGGGAACGAGACGGTCGGAAAGTCCGGATCTGGCGCGGCCTGCGACGGTGTCACGTGCACGTCGGTGAACCCGGCCGTGTTGAGTACCCGCACCATCGTCTCGGCGCCGACCCCATGCAGCGGCGTCACCGCCACCCGCAGGTCACGCGCCGACCCGGCCGGCAGCTCCGCCACCCGGTGCACGTACTCGTCGACCAGCTTCTCGTCGCTCGTCGTCCAGTCGCTGGATCGCGGAACCGCCACGGCAGCGCCAACCGCCGCGATGGCCGCCTCGATCTCGGCATCCACCGGTGGCACGATCTGCGCGCCCGCCTCGAGGTACACCTTGTAGCCGTTGTCGCCCGGAGGGTTGTGCGAAGCGGTCACCTGCACACCCGCCACGGCGTCCAGCCGCCGCACGGCGAACGCCAGCACCGGGGTGGGCAGTTGCCGCGGCAGCACCCGGACGTCGAACCCCGCGGCCGCCAGCACACTCGCGACATCCGCGTGGAACTCCTCCGAGCCGTACCGGGCGTCCCGGCCCACCACGACCACGCCACCGCCGTGCCCGTGCTCCCGCAACCACGCGGCCAGACCCGCGGTCGCCCGCACCACCACGGAGCGGTTCATCCCGTTCGGCCCGGCCCGCAGCGGGCCGCGCAGGCCCGCGGTGCCGAAGGTCAGCGGGCCGGACATGCGCGCGGCCAGCTCATCCGCCGCCCCCGCGTCACCGGCCAGCGCGGCCGCCAGCACCTCCTGCAGCTCGGCCCTGGCCGCCGGGTCCACGTCGTCGGCGATCCACCGGAACGCCGCGTCCCGCAGCGCCGGTGTCACGCGCCCCGAACCCGGCGTACTCACGCCCGCTCCACCAGCTTCCGCAGCAGCTCGCCCATGCGGGCCGCGGCGGCCCGGCCGGCCTCGAGGACCTCCTCGTGGTTCAGCGGCTCGCCGGTGATGCCCGCGGCCAGGTTCGTCACCAGCGACAGGCCGAACACCTCCGCGCCGGCCGCGCGCGCCGCAATGGCCTCCAGCACGGTCGACATACCCACCAGGTCGGCGCCCAGCGTGCGCAGCATCCGGATCTCGGCCGGCGTCTCGAAGTGCGGTCCGGGCAGGCCGGCGTAGACGCCCTCCTCCAGTGACGGGTCGATCTCCCGCGCCACCGTGCGCAGCCGCTGCGAGTACAGGTCGGTCAGGTCGACGAACGTCGCGCCGACCAGCGGCGAGGTGGCGGTGAGGTTCAGGTGGTCGCTGATCAGCACCGGCTGGCCGACCTGCATGCCCTGCCGCAGGCCGCCGGCGGCGTTGGTGAGCACGACCATCCTGCAGCCCGCCTGCACGGCGGTCCGCACCCCGTGCACCACCTGGGCCACACCCTTGCCCTCGTAGTAGTGCGTGCGGCCGAGCACCACCAGCACGTTCTTCTCGCCCACAGGCACCGAACGCAGGGAGCCGCCGTGGCCCTGCACGCTCGGCGGTAGGAACCCGGGCAGGGTCGCCACCGGCACCTCGGCCGCGGGCTTACCGATCAGATCCGCCGCTGGCCGCCAACCGGAGCCGAGGACGACGGCCACGTCGTGCCGCGCCACCCCGGTGCGCTCGGCCAGCTCCGCCGCGGCCGCGCTCGCGGCGCCCGTGGGGTCGGCCGCCGGATTGATCCTGCGCTCGCTGCTCGGCAACTCCGTACTCGGGGCGGTCGCCGGGTCCGTCGTCGGGTTCGTGCTGCTACCGGTCACGGCCGCAGCCTAGCCCGGGCCGGTGGGCGGTGTTCGGGGTCGGTCCGCGACCACCGCCGGCCGGCTCAGCAGCACGATCCGGCTGGTCAGTCCGTGATCCGGAACGTCGGTGCCAGCCGGTCGTACACCTCGGTCCGGCCCCGGTCCTCCTCCTCGACCGGAACCGTGACCCGCACCACCCACAGATCCGCGCCGTGCGGCACCAGTCGCGCGATCGTCGACCGGTGCGCCGAGTCGTTGCCCTGCGCCCGGCTGGTGTGGCCGCGCTCCTCGGTGCGGTACAGCACCTCGCGCGCCGGCTCGTTCCCGCCCTCCAGCCCCGGGACGACCTGGTCGAAGAGCTTCACGAACGTGTTCGGGCCGGCCTCGACCCGCTTCTGGAGCTGCCGCAGGTAGGAGCTGATGTTGCCGTAGCCGTAGAACCCGGCGAGGCGCTCCACCGCGAGTTCACGTCGCCCGTCGGGGGAGACGTAACGGAGGACGGAGCCGAACATGCCTTCGGTGGGCTGCGCGCGGAAGCTGTCCCAGCCGGCCGGTGCCTGGATGGCGAACGACCCGCCGCCGGTGGGCCCCTCCGCGGTGTCCTCCCGCCGCACGAGGTCCTTCAGCGTGGTCCCGCTGTCGGTCACCGGGATGAGCTCGGCGCGGGGGATCAACGGGTGCCCGGCGACCACCCGGGTCAACGCGAAGCCGCCGGCCGCGGTGACCAGGAAGAGCAGTACCGCCAACACGATCAGACCCACCCGCCGCAGCCGGCTCGGTGGCGTCGGCTCGCGCGGCAGGAACGGCAGCGGGCCCGGGTCGGCGGCCAGCGGAGCCGACTCGGCCGGCGGCTCGGCCGTCGGCCCGCCCACCGGGACCGGCTCGACGGGCACCACCGGCACCTCCAGCTGGGTGCCACCGGCCCGCTCGACGTCGTCGAGCTCTGCGGGGTCGAACACCTGTGTCCCCGGCTCCGGCAACAGCGGTCGCAACGCCCGCCGGACCTCGGTCAACGACATCCGCCGCGCCGGGTCCTTGGTCATCAGCCCGCGGATCACCGGGGCCAGCGGGCCGTCCCCGGGCTCGGGCACCTCGCCGTGGACGACCTGGCTCACCGTCTCCAGGGGGTCGCCGTCCACGTCGTAGGGCGGCCGGCCCTCCACCGCGCTGAACAACGTCGCGCCCAGGCTCCACAGGTCCGCCGCCGGCGTGGTCGGGTCGCCGGCGGCGACCTCGGGCGCGATGAACGCGGGCGAGCCGAGCGTCACCCCCGTGCTGGTGATCGTCTTCTCCGCCATGTTGCGGGCGATGCCGAAGTCGGTGAGCTTGATCCGCCCGTCCCTGCCCACGAGCACGTTGCCCGGCTTGACGTCGCGGTGGGTGATCCCCGCCTGGTGCGCGGCGTCCAGCGCCGAGGCCACCGCGTCCGCCACCGCCGCCGCCTGCCCGGTGTCCAGCGGGCCATGCCGGCGCACCAGGGAAGCCAGGCTGCAGGACGGGATCAGCTCCATCACCACGAACGGCTCGTCGTCCTGCTGCACGACGTCGTGGAGCGTCACCACGTTGGGGTGGGACAGCACGGCGATCGCGCGCGCCTCCCGCATCGTGCGTTCCCGCAGCTCCTCGGCCTCCACGGCGGGGATCCCCGGGGGCAGCCGCACCTCCTTGACCGCGACCGGGCGGCGCAGCATCTCGTCGTAGGCGGCCCAGACCACACCCATCGCGCCCCAGCCCAACACCCGGTCGAGCCGGTAACGCCCACCGATCCGGCGCGGCTGCGGCGCGTCCGTCGCCGGGCCCCCGGCCTCGGCGGGGACCTCGGCCGGCTGATCGGCGTCGGGGTTGGACACCCACCTATTGTCCACACGCCGTCTCGGCCACGACGTTGTGTAATACAGGGTGCTGGCGGCGTGATACCCGATCGCGACGTTGAGCACCGGCGCGGTGACGCGATCGCGCGCCGAGCGGCCGAGCAGGCGTGGCTGTAGGGCCGGCTGATCGGCGCTCGCCCACCGGATCGGACCACACGAGGACCGCTCGCAGGGCCACGATCGGCTCCGATGCCTTGCGAGGTTGTGGCTTCAAGACCCGCACGAGGCGGGGAGGCGACCATGGACCAGTCGGGAAGCCGGGACAGAACAGCGGAGTCCGGGTTCGCGCTGCGGCCGGTGTACCGCGCCGAAGACGTTCGCGCGGGCCTGCCCGGCCGCCTCGGTGAGCCGGGCCATTACCCGTACACGCGCGGGGTCTACCCGGCCATGTACACGAGGCGACCCTGGACGATGCGGCAGTACGCGGGATTCGGCACGGCGACCGAGTCGAACGCCCGCTACCACCAGCTGATCGAAGCCGGAACGATGGGCCTGTCGGTGGCCTTCGACCTGCCCACGCAGATGGGGTACGACTCCGACGATCCGATCGCGCACGGCGAGGTCGGCAAGGTGGGCGTCGCCGTCGACTCGCTGGGGGACATGCGTACGCTGTTCGACGGCATCCCGCTGGACGAGGTCTCCACGTCCATGACCATCAACGCGCCGGCGAGCGTGCTTCTGCTGCTCTACCAGCTCGTGGCGGAGGAACAGGGAGTTTCCGGGGCCCAGCTCACCGGCACCATCCAGAACGACGTGCTCAAGGAGTACATCGCCCGCGGCACCTACATCTTCCCGGCGGCGCAGTCGTTGCGCCTGACGGCCGACATCTTTGCCTACTGCCGCACGGAAATCCCACGCTGGAACACGATCTCCATCTCCGGCTACCACATGGCCGAGGCGGGCGCGAACCCCGTGCAGGAGATTGCTTTCACCCTGGCCAACGGGGTCGAGTACGTGCGCGCGGCCCTGCGTGCGGGAATGGCGGTGGACGAGTTCGCGCCCCGGCTGTCGTTCTTCTTCGTCTCTCGCACGACGCTGCTGGAGGAAGTGGCGAAGTTCCGTGCTGCACGGCGGACCTGGGCACGAATCATGAAGGAGGAGTTCAGGGCGAAGGACCCGAAGTCGTGGATGTTGCGGTTCCACACGCAGACCGCGGGTGTCCAGCTCACCGCGCAACAGCCGGAGGTCAACCTGGTGCGTGTCGCGGTACAGGCGCTCGCCGCCGTGTTCGGCGGTACCCAGTCGTTGCACACCAACGCATACGACGAGGCGATCGCCCTTCCCACCGAGAAAGCCGCCCGGTTGGCGCTGCGCACGCAGCAGGTCATCGCGCACGAGACCGACCTGACCGCGACGGTTGATCCGTTCGCCGGTTCCTACGCCGTCGAAGCGATGACCGACGAGGTCGAGAACGACGTCGTCGAGCTCATGGCCAAGGTGGAAGAGCTCGGGGGAGCGGTGCGGGCCATCGAACAGGGCTTCCAGAAGGCCGAGATCGAGCGAACCGCGTATCGCACCGCGCAGCAGATCGACAGTGGTGAGCGGGTTGTCGTCGGCGTCAACCGGTTCACGCTGGCCAACGAAGAACGCTACGAGCCGTTGCGCGTGGACCCGCACATCGAGGAGCAGCAGCGGGAACGGTTGGCCCGGTTGCGCTCGGACCGTTCGGACCACGAGGTGTCGACGGCGCTGGATGCCCTGCGCCGTACGGCCGAAGGTAACGACAACGTCCTTTATCCGATGAAGAATGCGTTGGCGGCGAAGGCCACCGTGGGAGAGGTCTGCAACGCGCTGCGAGATGTGTGGGGCACTTACGTGCCGTCGGAGACGTTCTGACGGCTACGTATGGAACGACGCCGTCTGGTTCCCTGGCGTCCGTGTACCAGCGAGGTCCCTCGAAGCCCTTTCATGTCCGACGAGAGGGAACGCCGGGACGCCCTCGCCGCAAGGATCCGCTGGATTCTGTCGATTATCTGTCAGCGGAGCGCAATCGAAGGGGAGTCGCCGCCTGGGTGGTGGCCAGGCTGAGGAGCGCCAGCCAGATCTGTCGCGGTCCTTGGACGCCCGGCCCAGGAGGTACCGCGGCGTCCTGTGGCAAGTCGGTAGGCTGCCACGCTGTTGCTGTGCCCGGGCACCAGCATATGAGGCGAGACAAGGCTCTGTGACGGATGCGGCGCAAGCTGTTCCAGCTCAGAGTGCGCATCGAAGTCCTTGCATCACCCGATGGATTCGGCTGCCGCTGGTGCGCGTCGCGCACCGCGGCCACAGTCAGGGACTGGCTGCCCGTCGCGGCGCGCTTCCCCGACACGTTCTCGGCGATTCCGCAGTCGCCGCCGCTCCACGCGGTCGCGGGCCACGCCACGGACGCCGCGTCTCTTCGCAGGTAACAGCCGAGAAACGCGCTCCCGCAACGCCTGGGTTGAACAGACCACCCTGCCCGGAGGAGAGTGTGACCTTCATCGCTGGGATGGGTGAAGGGTGCAGCCCCGGGCGGCACACTCGTACGCATCCGTGCACCCAGCCCCGCCGTCGGCGTGGGAATCGCCACCGACTCTCCCGCGCCCAGCGCGGGAGAGGGTCATCCGGACGGGTACGGACGACCGCACAGACACTGGAGGTGACATGCGGCCCGCGTCCCGGGGAGCGCTCGCCACGCTGCTCGCGTTATCGGTGGTGTTGGTGCCGGCATACCCGGGCGCTGCCGCGGCCGGGAGGGCGGACACGCCGGTCGCGCGGCCGGAGCCCACCACGACGGTGTCCACACCGGACGACACGCCTGGCCAGGATGGACGGGAGAAGGACAGGTTGTGGCTGGGGTTCGTTGCTGCGGCGCTGTTCGCGACCGTCATCTACGGTCGGAGGGTCCGGGCGAAACACCGCTCCTCGTAACGAGCCGGACATATCCCGGAAATGGCATCCCAGTATATGGAAACCTGAGTCGGGACCAGTCCGGGCTTCTGCCAGGCTGAAGTGGCGATAACCGCTCACCGCAGCACGGCGACCGGACAGCCGGCAAGTCCTTCGTTCGGCGCATGAACAATCCACCCGTGATGCAGGATGTGTGCAAATGAGTACCGATCCCAGCAGCCAGCACCGGGACCGCTGCCGCGCAGTCGTGGAGCGGCACGCGGCGGAGCTGGTCGGGCTCTCCCACAGCATCCATGCCGAACCGGAGCTCGCCTTCGCCGAGCACCGCAGCGCCGCCAAGGTGGCCGAGCTGCTGCGTGACGGTGGCTTCACGGTGCGTACCGGGGTTGGCGACCTGGACACCGCGTTCACCGCCACCGCTGGCAGCGGCGAGCTGGTGGTGGGCCTGTGTGCCGAGTACGACGCGCTGCCGGAGGTCGGGCACGCCTGTGGGCACAACGTCATCGCCGCCGCCGGGGTCGGTGCCGCGCTCGCGCTGCGCGCGGTCGCCGACGAGCTGGGGATCACGGTCAAGGTCGTCGGCACGCCGGCCGAGGAGTCCGGCGGCGGCAAGGTCCTGCTGCTCGAGCGCGGCGTCTTCGACGATGTCGCGATGGCGATGATGGTGCACCCCGGCCCGGAGGAGATGGTCGCGCCGTCCTCGCTGGCCATCACCGATCTGGAGGTCCGCTACACCGGCCGGGAGTCGCACGCCGCGGCCGCCCCGCACCTGGGGGTCAACGCCGCCGACGCGCTCACCGTCACCCAGGTCGCCATCGGCCTGGTCCGGCAGCATCTCGAGCCCCGGCAGATGGTGCACGGTATCGTGACCAGGGGCGGAGCCGCGCCCAACATCGTGCCCGCGCACACCGCGGCCGTCTACTACCTGCGTGCCGCTGACGTCGACTCCCTACAGCGCCTGGAGAACCGGATCCGGGACTGCTTCCGGGCGGGAGCCGTGGCCACCGGGTGCACCCACGAGGTGGTCCAGGTCTCGCCGGTGTACGCCGAGCTCACTCCGGACCGGTGGCTGGCCGAGGCCTACCGCGCGGCCGTCGTCGAGCTGGGCCGTCGGCCGCTGTCCCCCGAGGCGGAGCGCACCCGCTCCACCGGCAGCACCGACATGGGCAACGTGACCCGAGTTCTGCCCGCCATCCATCCGACCATCGCGATTGACTGTGGAGACGCGGTGAACCACCAACCCGAGTTCGCGGCCGCATGCGCCTCCCCGTCGGCCGACCGCGCCGTGCTCGACGGCGCCCTGGCGATGGCCTGGACCGCGGTGACCGCGGCCGGCGACACCACCCAGCGCGCCCGGCTGCTCGCCGGCCGGATCGGACGGGAAGGGACCCGGACCGTATCCAACGTCGGCGTGGCCGCCTCTGCTGTGCCAGGAGGTGCGGTGTGACCCTGCTGGATTCCCGAGCCGACGCCGGCTGGCCGTCCCCGGCCCCGAACGGGGCCCTGGACGCCCCGCCCGACGAGCTGTTGCCGGCCACCAGCCCCACTATGTCCACTGTGGCGGACCTCGGTATCGGCCGTGGACCGTCCTGGTTGGACGGATGGCTCACCGCGCACGCCGCGGACGTGGTCGCGTGGCGCCGCCGGCTCCACGCCAACCCCGAGCTGTCCCGCGAGGAGCACGTCACCACCAGCTTCCTGGTGGACACCCTGACCAGGGCCGGGCTGCGGCCGCGGGTGTTGCCCGGCGGCACCGGGTTGATCTGCGACGTGGGCACGGGCCCGCGTTGTGTGGCACTGCGTGCCGACATCGACGCGCTGCCGCTCACCGAGGCCACCGACGTCCCGTTCGCCTCCACCCGGCCGGGCGCCGCGCACGCCTGCGGGCACGACGCGCACACCACGGCGCTGCTCGGCGCCGGGTTGGCACTGGCCAGCGCGCCCGGGCTGCCGGGCCGGGTCCGGCTGCTGTTCCAGCACGCCGAGGAAGTCATGCCGGGTGGTGCGCTGGACGTGCTGGCCGCCGGCGGGCTGGACGGCGTGGACCAGATCTTCGGGCTGCACTGCGACCCGCGCCTGGAGGTGGGCCGGGTGGGCACCCGGGTCGGGGCCATCACCTCCGCCTCCGACCTGCTGGAACTGCGGCTCACCTCGCCGGGCGGGCACACCTCCCGGCCGCACCTGACCGCCGACCTGGTGCACGCGCTGGGCACGGTGATCACCGGGTTGCCGGCGCTGCTGTCCCGGCGGGTCGACCCGCGCTCGGGCACGGTGCTGGTGTGGGGGCAGGTGCAGGCGGGCGAGGCGCCCAACGCGGTGCCGCAGGACGGGGTGCTGCGCGGCACGCTGCGCACCGGCGACCGCGACATCTGGGCGGAGCTGGAGCCGCTGGTCGAGGACCTGGTCAACGCGTTGCTACTGCCGACCGGGGTGGGCTTCGAGTGGCGGCACCAGCGGGGTGTGCCGCCGGTGGTCAACGACCGGGAGAGCACGCAGATGCTGCGTGACGCGGTGCGTGCGGCGCTGGGCGAGGACGCGCTGGCCGGCACCCAGCAGTCGTCGGGCGGCGAGGACTTCGGCTGGTACCTGGAACACGTGCCGGGCTCGTTCGCGCGGCTGGGCGTGTGGCCGGGGCACGGGCCGAAGAAGGACCTGCACCAGCCCACGTTCGACCTGGACGAGCGGGCGCTGCTGTGCGGGGTGCGGGTGCTGGTGCACTCGGCCCTGACCGCGCTGAAGGCGTAACGAGAACGAAGGCGGACCGCGGGGGAGCGACCACGGTGGTCCGTCGCTTCCGAGTGCGGGTGGTGGGCTTCCCTGGGGGCAACGCCGCTTGCTCAGCGATCGAACAGGCTGGGAGCGTCCGTGTTCTCGCACGCCATCGCCTTCTCGGTGATCTTGGTTCGACCTCGAGCATCGTTCCCGGGGAAGGCCATCGTCGCTTCGCCGTGTTGTGGCCGCGCACCCCATCCACCGTGCCGGCCGTTGCCGCCGGGGTAGGGCGGCTTTCCCAAACCAGCCACGAGGATCGCACCTTGTCCCGAGGCATCCGGCGAACTGCGTGTGCGCCGGTACGGCTGCGTTCGGTTACGGGCCGACGCGGCGGCAGGGGCGGGTGCGGAGGTCGTTGACGTAGTCGTCCGGGGCGCCGGCCGCTTCGGCGGCGTCGGCCACCACACCCAGGTAGCGCGCCGACGGCAGGCCGCCCTCGTAGGCGTCCAGCACGTACAGCCAGGCCAGCACCGAGCCCTCCAGGGTCTGCACCCGCAGCCGGATCTTCCGGTGCAGTCCCAGCTCGGCGCCCTCCCAGCGGTCCAACTCCGGCTCGTCCTGCGCGCTCACGTCGTAGAGCACCACGAACACCCGGGCGGTCAGGTCCTCCACGATCGTCGAGAGGGCGCCCTCCCAGCCGACGTCCTCCCCGGCGAACGTCAGCCGCCAGCCTTCCAGCCACCCCGTCCCCACCATGGGCGAATGCGGGGCACGCTCCATCATCTGGGCCGGATCCATGTTGGACCCGTAAGCGGCGTAGAGCGGCACGGGGGACAGCGTAGCGACCGCGGGCCCCGGACATGGGACGTACACCACTCCTGGCCGGGGCATTCCGGCCACCCGACGGGAGCACGCGAGCCACCGCGTACGGTTGGGGCGGCTCGGACACCGACGTCGCGCGCAGGAGGACCTGGTGACCCGCATCGTGATCATGGGAGGCGGCCCCGCCGGCTACGAGGCCGCGTTGGTGGCCGCGCAGCACGGCGCCGACGTCACCGTGGTCGAGTGGGAGGCGCTGGGCGGCGCCTGCGTCCTCTACGACTGCGTCCCGTCCAAGACCTTCATCGCCTCCGCCACCGCGCGCTCGGCCTTCCGCAACGCCGGCGAGCTGGGCATCCGCACGCAGAACGACGACGCCGCGGTCGAAGTTCCGGTGGTCCACGGCCGGGTGAAGGGCCTGGCGCTCGCGCAGTCCGCCGACGTGCGGGCCCGCCTGCAGCGCGAGGGCGTGCGGTTGCTCACCGGCAACGCCCGGCTGTGCGACGACCAGCCCGGCCTGGCCCAGCACCGGGTCGGCGTGGAGCTGCCGGACGGCGGTCACGAGGTGCTGCCCGCCGACGTCGTGCTGATCGCGACCGGCGCCACCCCGCGCGTGCTGTCCGGCGCCGAGCCGGACGGCGACCGCATCCTCACCTGGCGGCAGATCTACGACCTGCCCGAGCTGCCCAAGCACCTGATCGTGGTGGGCTCCGGCGTCACCGGCGTGGAGTTCGCCTCCGCCTACACCGAGATGGGCGTGAAGGTCAGCCTGGTCTCCAGCCGCGACCGGGTGCTGCCGCACGAGGACGCCGACGCCGCGGCGGTGCTGGAGGAGGTGTTCGCCGAGCGCGGCACCACGGTCGTCAAGCACGCGCGGGCCGAGCGGATCGAGAAGACCGCCGACGGGGTGACCGTGCACCTGCAGGACGGGCGCACCGTCGAGGGCAGCCACGCCCTGATGACCGTGGGCTCGGTTCCCAACACCACCGACATCGGTCTCGACCGGATCGGCATCGAGGTCGCGCGTGGCGGCTACATCCCGGTAGACCGGGTGTCCCGCACGTCGGTGCCCGGCGTCTACGCGGCCGGCGACTGCACCGGCGTGCTGCTGTTGGCCTCGGTGGCGGCGATGCAGGGCCGGATCGCCATGTGGCACGCCCTCGGCGAGGGCGTGCAGCCGATCAAGCTCAAGACCGTGGCCGCGAACGTGTTCACCAACCCGCAGATCGCCACGGTAGGCATCACCCAGCAGGCGATCGACACCGGCGAGGTGCCGGCCCGCACCATCATGCTGCCGCTGGCCACCAATGCCAGGGCCAAGATGGAGGGCCTGCGTCGCGGGTTCGTGAAGCTGTTCTGCCGACCCGCCACCGGTGTGGTGATCGGCGGTGTCGTGGTGGCCCCGGAAGCCAGCGAGCTGATCCTGCCGATCGCGTTGGCGGTGCAGAACCAGCTCACCGTCGAGCACCTCGCCTACACCTTCGCGGTGTACCCGTCGTTGTCCGGCTCGATCACCGAGGCCGGGCGGCAGCTCATGCGGCACGACGACCTCGACTGAGTGTGACGGCGCCCGGGGGTGCGCCCTCCCCCTGTCGCGTGCGCGGATGACCGTGCACGTCGCCGGATGATCCGGCAGGCTCCTTGCGTCGGGGGTGCCGACGGCTGGTGCGGCGCCCGTAGCGCTAGCCACGGCGGAGGCTCGTCATGGGAAAGCGAGCGCACGCGGTGCTCGGGTCCCTACTCGTCGGGGCGTTCCTCGCCATCGCGGTACCCGGTTCCGCGCAGGAGGAGGGCGGCACCAGACCCACCGACGCTCCGGTGTGGATCAAGGTGTCACCGGACCATGCCGAAGCCGGCGACCGGGTGCAGGTGCAGGCTGCCTGCGAGGCACTCAGCTGGGGGCCGGTGGTCTCCGATGCGCTGCGGGCCGAGACGCTGGAACGGCCGGCGGAGGGACACCAGCCGTGGGCGTTGTACGCCCAGGCCACGGTGCTCGACGTCACTCCCGGTACCTACCCGGTCTCCTTCCGCTGTGGGCGGGGACGCGCGGACACGGCCGTCACGGTGTTCAACGCGGGGACCGTCCGGGTCGTCACGAAGTCGGAGACCGGCGCCGGTGACGGAGAAGACGGTCCCAAGGAGGGTGGCGTCCTCGCCCTCATGATTGCCGGCGGGGTCGTTCTGGTCGCCCTGGCCGGTGCCGGGGTTGCGCTGACCCGCCACCGGAGCGGACGTCGCTAGTGGGTGACCGCTTGCCTTCGCCGGGTTGACAGCATTCAGGCGTCCCTGACGCCAGCACTCGTGTCGACCCGGTGAACCTTTCTGGCCACCGCACCAGGGCCAGTTATCAACATGCTGGCGAGTTGTCCACAACTTGCGATCTTGTTTTTGCCCCGCCTTCCGACGGCTCACTACGCTGGACGCGGGGCGCCAGCCCCGGAGGGGGCCGTCCGCTGAAGCGGCAGCCAGCTGTGGGCCAGTTCATTACGGGGTTGCGTCAAGATCGCCGTATTTAGTGATCAGCGGCCGAACGGGTTAACGGTCTGCGCGTGTGGGCGATGTCAGGGGTGGAGAGCGTGATCACTCCACTCGTCATCGTCCTGGGAGTACGTGCAGATGAGCATGCGGTTGCCTGCCGAGAGCGAACTGTCGGCCCAGCAGTGGCTGCGGCCGGTTCTCGCCGCGGCACTGCTGGGTGGTCTCGCGACGGGGGCGGTGAGCTGGAGCCAGCAGGCGCGGGTCGAGTTCACCGCCCCCTCGCCCATCGACATCATCGGATCGCCCGCCACGACCGGCTTCGGCGGGGTGGCCGCCCCGCCGGTGGTCCGAACGCCCACCGCGGCCGAGGAAACCAGCCGGCCCACCGAGACGCGGAAGCCGACGCCCTCCGGCCGGCCGGAGCCGACGGTGCGGCCCGCTTCCACCGCGGCGGTGCGGCCGATCCCCATGCCGACGCCGGCTCCTCCGCCACCCCCGCCGCCGAGGGAAACCATGCAGCCACGAGCAAAGACCGCACCGACGGCAACGCAGACGTCCACCAATACCTCGTCGGGCGGGGAGCGGGGAATCCTGGTGCCCTGCCTCCCCGGCATGTGCGGGCGGTAGGTCTTCGCCGAGTTATGGCTTGTTCCTGCAAGCCCGTAAATACGGGGTGACACAGGGAAAGCGGCCATACGTGGGCATGGGACGTTGGCCGTGCAGGCGTAGCGTAAGACCCGCGAGCCTGATGTCACACGACAACCCGGAAGATGTCGGGTGTGCGATTGCGCATGCCACGGCGGTGATCCGCCGCTGGGCAACTGAATGGCCCCGTGTGCGGCTGAGGGGGTCGGTTCACCAAGCGGCGCCCGACAGCTGGCGAAGACACGAAACGACCCGCTGCCCAACGGGCTTCCATTGGGCAGCGGGCCGCCGCTAGTCCACAGCTGACTGTCTACTCAGGATCGCTTGACCCAGTCGAAGGTCTTCGTGACGGCCTTCTTCCAGTCGGCGTAGAGGGACTCGCGCTGGGCGTCGCCCATCTTCGGGTCCCATTCCTTGTCCTTGGCCCAGTTCGACCGGATGTCGTCCTCCCCGGACCAGAAGTCCACCGCGAGACCGGCGGCGTAGGCCGCACCCAGCGCGGTCGTCTCGTTCACCACCGGGCGGATCACCGGCACGCCCAGGATGTCCGCCTGGAACTGCATCAGCAGCTCGTTGACGACCATGCCGCCGTCGACCTTCAGCGACTTCAGCGGCACCCCGGAGTCGGCGTTCATCGCGTCGATGACCTCGCGGGTCTGGTAGGCCGTCGCCTCCAGCACCGCCCGCGCCAGGTGACCACGGTTCACGAACCGGGTGAGGCCGACGATCGCGCCCCGCGCGTCCGCCCGCCAGTAGGGGGCGAACAGGCCGGAGAACGCCGGCACGAAGTAGGCGCCGCCGTTGTCCTCCACCTCCGAGGCCAGCTTCTCCACCTCATCCGCCGAGCCGATGAGCCCGAGGTTGTCGCGCAGCCACTGCACCAGCGAGCCGGTGACCGCGATCGAACCCTCCAGCGCGTACACCGCGTCCTTGCCGTCGAGCTTGTAGCACACGGTGGTGAGCAGCCCGTTCTCGCTCATCACCTTCTCGGTGCCGGTGTTGAGCAGCACGAAGTTGCCGGTGCCGTAGGTGTTCTTGGCCTCGCCGACCGACAGGCACGCCTGGCCGAAGGTGGCGGCCTGCTGGTCACCGAGGATGCCGGCGATCGGCCGGTCGCCCAGCGCGCCCCGGTGCCGGACCTTGCCGTAGACCTCCGAGGAGGACCGGATCTCCGGCAGCATCGACATCGGAATGCCCATTTCGGCACAGATGTCGGCATCCCAGGACAGCGTGTCCAGGTCCATCAGCAGGGTGCGCGAGGCGTTCGTCGGCTCGGTGACGTGCACCCCGCCCTCCGGGCCGCCGGTCATGTTCCACAGCAGCCAGGTGTCCATGTTGCCGAAGGCGAGCTGCCCGGCCTCGGCCCTGGCCCGGACGCCCTCGACGTTGTCCAGGATCCACTTGATCTTGGGGCCGGAGAAGTAGGTGGCCAGCGGCAGGCCGGTGGTGGTCCGGTACCGCTCCTGGCCCCCGCCCAGGCCGCCGAGCTTCTGGCAGATCTCGTCGGTCCGGGTGTCCTGCCAGACGATCGCGTTGTAGACGGGCCTACCGGTGGTGCGGTCCCACACCACCGTGGTCTCCCGCTGGTTGGTGATGCCCACCACAGCGATGTCCGCGTTCACCAGGTCGGCCTTGGCCAGCGCACCGGCCGCGACCCGACGGGTGTTCTCCCAGATCTCCTCGGCGTCGTGCTCCACCCACCCCGCCTGCGGGAAGATCTGCCGGTGCTCGAGCTGGTCGACCGAGACGACGCGGCCGGCGTGGTCGAAGATCATGCAGCGGGTCGACGTCGTGCCCTGGTCGACGGCGGCGACGTACTGGGTCATGGCTCCTCGCTTCCAGGTTGTGCGGTGCCGGGTCACGGGGTCGGTAGCGCCAGGAACAGCAGACCGGCCAGCGCGCCACCTACCAGCGGGCCCACGATAGGCACCCACGAGTAGGCCCACTCCGCGCTGCCCTTGCCGCGGATCGGCAGCAGCGCGTAAGCGATGCGCGGACCGAGGTCACGTGCCGGGTTGATGGCGTATCCGGTGGGACCACCCAGCGACGCGCCGATGCCGATAACAATGAAGGCAACCGCGGCGTAGCCCAAGGCCGAGTTTCCGAACTGTGGGACACCGTCCGGCCCGGCCTGTGCGCCCGGGCTGAGCAGGATCCAGAACACCAGTACGAAGGTGCCGACGATCTCCGTCAGCGTGTTCCACAGCTTGCGGTCCACGGTCGGTCCGGTGCAGAAAATACCGCGCGTGTTCGCCAGGTCATCGTGCGTGTCGAACTGCAGCTTGTAGGCCAGGTATGCCACGACCGCACCCACGAACGCGCCAACCACCTGCGCGGTCATGTAGACCGGCACCTTGTCCCAGGCAAGCTTGTCCGCGGCCGCCAGGCCGATCGTCACGGCCGGGTTGATGTGCGCACCGCTGGGGGCGGCGATGCTGGCGCCGGCGAAGACGCCGAAACCCCACCCGATGTTGATCAGCAGCCATCCACCGTTGTGCCCCAACGTCTTTCTGAGCACAACGTTCGCAACAACGCCGCAACCGAGCAAGGCCAGTGTGGCGGTGCCGAGGAACTCCCAGAGGAAGATTTCGGCATTGCTCATCGCGGACCTCCTTGTCCGTCCCTCGCCCTGCACCGGTCCGGACACGGGGAACGGACCGCGCGGACGTTACCCGCCAGTAGCGGGCGGGAGGCTACC
Organism: Longimycelium tulufanense; assembly: GCF_014645795.1. Lineage (GTDB taxonomy): Bacteria > Actinomycetota > Actinomycetes > Mycobacteriales > Pseudonocardiaceae > Longimycelium > Longimycelium tulufanense. The sequence continues at coordinate 23,644 of NZ_BMMK01000020.1, forward strand.
TGCACCGCTCGGCAGTGCTGCGGGAGGCTACCGAGCACACCCTCGTCTGTCCACTGTTTGCGCAGCTCACGCGGGTTGCCACGGACTGTGAAATCGGGCCGCGGGGGCACACTTCGAGCGGCACATGTCCACCGGATGCCCCATGCTGGGCGGTAGCCTGCTGATCGGGTGATGCCGCGGTTGCGAGGGAGGCGGGTACCGGTGGCCGACTCGGAGCACCGAGGAGCTGAGGTCATCACCGGCCGGCTCGGCCCGGCCGAGCGTGCCGACGCGTGGCGGCGGCTCGGATCGGAACAGTTCGACCTGGTGATCATCGGCGGTGGAGTGGTCGGGGCGGGCGCGGCACTGGACGCCGCGACCCGCGGCCTGAGGGTGGCCCTGGTGGAGGCGCGGGACCTGGCGTCGGGCACCTCCAGCCGGACCAGCAAACTGATCCACGGTGGCCTGCGGTACCTGGAACAGCTCGAGCTCGGGCTGGTGCGGGAGGCGTTGCGGGAACGTGAACTGCTGCTGACCCGGCTTGCCCCGCACCTGGTGAAGCCGGTGAGCTTCCTGTACCCGCTCAGCCACCGGTTCTGGGAGCGGCCCTACACCGCGGCCGGTCTGTTCCTCTACGACAGCATGGGCGGGGCACGTTCGGTACCGGGCCAGAAACACCTCACGCGGGCCGGCGCGCTACGCATGTGCCCCGCGCTCAAGCGGGACGCCCTGATCGGCGGCATCAGGTACTACGACGGCCAGACCGACGATGCCCGCTACGTGATGTCCCTGGCTCGCACCGCGGCCCATTACGGCGCGGTGGTACGGACGTCCACGCAGGTCGTGGGGATGTTGCGCGAGGCGGACCGGGTGTCCGGGGTGCGGGTGCGCGATGCCGAGGACGGAAGCGAGACCGACGTGGCGGCGCACGCGGTCGTCAACTGCACCGGCGTGTGGACGGACGAGATCCAGCGCCTGTCCGGAAGCCGTGGGCGGTTCCGGGTGCGTTCCAGCAAGGGTGTGCACATCGTGGTCCCCCGGGACCGGATCGTGTCCGACACCGGGATGATCCTGCGCACCGAGAAGTCGGTGTTGTTCGTGATTCCTTGGCGCAGCAACCACTGGATCGTCGGAACCACCGACACCGACTGGAACCTCGACCTGGCGCACCCGGCGGCCACCAAGGCCGATGTCGACTACATCCTGGACCACGTCAACAAGGTGCTGGCCACCCCGTTGACGTACGAGGACATCGAGGGCGTGTACGCCGGGCTGCGGCCGTTGCTGGCGGGGGAGAGCGAGGAGACGTCGAAACTGTCGCGCGAGCACGCGGTGGCCCGGGTGGCGCCCGGGCTGGTCGCGATCGCCGGCGGCAAGTTCACGACCTACCGCGTGATGGCGGCCGACGCGGTGGACGCGGCCTCGGCCGACCTGTCCGGCCGGATCGCACCCTCCATCACGGACAAGGTGCCGTTGCTGGGTGCGGACGGCTATTTCGCGCTGGTGAACCAGGCGGACCAACTCGCGGCCCGGCACGGGCTGCACCCGTACCGGGTGCGTCATCTGCTGGACCGCTACGGGGCCCTGGTACACGAGGTGCTCGCGACGGCGAAGGACCGCCCCGAGCTGCTCAAACCCATTCCCGCCGCGCCGGACTACCTGCAGGTCGAGGTGGTGTACGCGGCGGCGAACGAGGGTGCGTTGCACGTCGAGGACGCGCTCACCCGGCGCACCAGGATCTCGATCGAGTACCCGCACCGCGGCGTGGACTGCGTCGAGCCGGTGGCGCATCTGATGGGCGAGGTGCTGGGCTGGGACGGCCAGACGATCGCCCGCGAGATCGAGGTGTACACGGCGCGGGTGGAGGCCGAACGGGACTCGCAGACCCAGCCCGACGACCAGGCGGCGGACGCCAAACGCTCGGCCGCCCCGGAAGCCCGGCAGAGCATTTCCGATCCTGTTGCCTGAGCGGTTCCACAATGGACAGATAACTCGAGGGCTCTTCCTTACCGGCCCTCGGTACACAATTCTTGTCGGCGGATGCTCTGGGAAGTCTTCACGGGGATGGCTAAAAAGCCCACCCCCTACTGCCCAGTATAGTTGATCTTGCTTAGCTGGGCAAGATCACTGAAGAGGGGATTTGGTGCACTGGCGGCGGTCCCTGGGCGCAGCTTCGTGGTCTCTCACGGTCAGGTGACCGTCCCGGTCGGGTTCGGCACGCTGCCATCGCCCTCGGCTTCCCCGAGCGCTTCCTCGACGAGTGCGGTCAGGCGGCGCTGATCGGTCGGGCAGACCGTGCTCCACGCCCCGCAACCCGACAGGCTCCGCCGGATCTGCAGGTAACGACCGCGGGGCGTGTCGAAGAACCCGACGACCCACTCGGTTCGGCGCCGGCGGTCGAGCCTGTCGCGCGCCGCCGCACCGAACTGCCCTCGGTTCCCGGCCTCGGCCACCATCGCCGCGAGCGCCCGCGCATCCTCCGCACGCACTCCACGCTCCCGGAGTGCCCGCGCGAACCCGTCCGGGGTTCCGTCGCAAGCGGCCGCCGCGGCATCCAGGTTGGCCGACGGCACGCTCACCGAGTGGCCGAACCCGGGACCACACGGCGGCAGTACGCCCACCGCTGCCCGCGGCAGGCCGGACGGCGTCACCGGGCGCAGCGTCAACTGGTCCCCGTCGAGTACGGCCAGCACCGCTTCGTCGCCCCTTGCCGCGGCCAGCACGCGAACACTGCGGTTGAGCCAGATCCGCGCGTCAACATCGCGATCCGGTCGCGCAAGCACCCGCAGCAGCTCCGGGATCCGCGGGTCGAGGCGCGCCGGGCCGCCCAGCCCGCGGGCCAGCAGCCCCGCCCACGCCGTGTCGGCGATCTCCGCCCTCTCGGTCCACGTACGGCCCGGGGAGGCAACCTTGACCACCAACGGCATCGGTCCCAGCTCCAGGTGCTCCCAGAGCACGTCGAACTCCAGCGTGGTCAACGTGATCGGTGCATCGTCGACCGAGGTGCCCAGCAGGTCGATCACGACGCGTCCGTCTCCCCGATCACCGGTGGCGCGATCCGCTGCCGCGAGCCGTGCGGGCTGTAGTCCTCGTCAACGTCGAAGACATCGTCCGCCGACAACAGATAGTCCGGCCGCTCGTGGTCCTCGTCGTCGTTCCCCCCACCTTGTCCCACCGGCGCAAAAGCCGCGTCCCCACGGGAATCCGTCACGCTCCGCCGGTGTGTCGTACCCGAGCCGCCGAGCATCGGGCCCGCGCCGACCATCCCGATCGGTGCCGCGCGTCCGGCTCCGGCGTGACCGGCTCCGGACGCCGTGCCCTCCCGCAGGGCCGCATGCAGTGACTCGGCGGGCCCCAGCGGACCCCGCCGCATTCCCGGCGTGTGCTCCGGCTCGGCGGCCCCGGCCGCGACCACCCCCGGGCTCATCCAGGTCGACAGCGAACTGCCCCGCGACGGAAGGTCCTTCGCCGGCGCTGGTCCCGGCGACGACGGTGCGACACCACCCGGCCGGCCCTGGCCGGGCTGCCCGGCAGGCCCACCACCGGGGCGCGGACCCGGTGCCGCGGCGCCGAGACCGGAACCGGGCGCCGATGCGCCCGTCTTCGACGGCGCCGCCGAGGATCCGGTCGACGGTGCCGCAGCCGCCGGGTTGGTGGCCGCGGGACGTACCGTCCTGGCAGGCCCCGCGATGGCCTTGGTCTCCGGCGAGGTCGGCGAGCCGAGCACCGAGAAGCCGCCGGGTGCCGGGCGGGCGGGCTGTGGGCTGGTCCGCGTCGGAGTAGCCCAACCACCCGGCCGCGCGGCCCCCATCCCGGTGAGCAACGCTCGACCGACCAGGCCGGCCACCGTGCCACCGACCGCGAGTGCGGCCGCCGGACCCGCCACCGCGATCTCCGGTGGCGGGCTGAACTGGCTCAGCGTGCTGGTGTTGCTGCTGGTGCTGGCCTCGTAGGTGGCCATCACCTCGAACGCCTTCTGCTCGGCCGCGTCGGCCGCGGCCTCCTGCCGCTCGTAGTCGGTCTGCCCACCGAACAGGTGGACCAGGCCGCTCACCGCGGCGGGTGGCTGCTCGGCGGTGACCTCCACCGGCGCCGGCATGTCGGCCCGCGCCTTGCTCACGTGGTCGGCCTGCAACTCGGCCGACAAGCGCATCACCTCGGCGCTGTGCTGCGCGTCGCTCGCCCACTGCCCCAACGGGTTGAGCCCGGCCCGCGCGGCGTCGGCGGCGGCCCCCTCCCAGCTACCCCCGGAACGCTCGAGGGCGGCCGCAAGATCGCCGTCGATCTCCCCGAGCGCCTTGGACAGCTCGTTCCATCGTCCCGCCGACGAGGCGGAGGCGGCCGGACCGGGGCCGGCGTGGATCTGTCGGTAGAGCTCCTCGTGCGTATACCCGCGCCAGCGGTGGTCGCCCATACCGCGCCCTCCTGATGGCGTTGTCAGCGCTGTTGGGGTCCCCAGAGGGCGGTGTTCTCACCCTCCGCGGTCCGGTACTGGTGCTCGGCGCCCTGCAACGCCTCCGCCGCGGCCCGCAGCTGACGCTGGTAGCCCTGCAGCGCGGCGAGTGCGGCCTCGCTGCCGCTCACCGAGACGCGGTTGAACCGCTCGGCGGCCTCCGCGCTCACCGGGTCGCCGGCCCACGGCCGGATGCGCAGGTCGGTCACGGCCATGTCCACCTGGGGGTCCAGCCGGCTGAGCGCGGCCTCGAAAGCACGCCGCAGCTCGGGAATCGCCGCCGGGTCGACGTGCAGCGTCGGCTGGCCAGCGGCGTCCGGCTCGCCGGGTGGGGAACCGTTCTCGGGGCGCGACGTGAACGGCATGAGCTGCCCTCCCAGGAGTCACGTAAGGCTCGATCACTGTATCCACCGAGAGTGATGATGTGGAGTGGCCCACGTGACGTTCACGCAGTCCGGGAACCAGGGATTTCACCCGGGAACGGTAGTGGTCGCGGCGCGCCCCGCCGCCCGGTTCGTCCCGACCGGCCCGTAGCCACAGCCCGCGTACACAGGTGCTTTCCCATGGGCCGGTCGCACGGCGCCCGCAGCGGTTTCATCGCGCGAGAAACCACGTTTCGTGCGACGAGAAACCACCGGGAAGGAGGAAGCGGCCTACGGCGTGTTGGCGGCCAGCGTGGACACCGCCTCCTCGGCGATCTCCCGTGCCCCGGCGCACAACGTGTCCAGCGGTGGAACGTGCTGGTTTCCGCCGTCCCGCAGGAGAATGTCGAGGAACTGGGCGTCCGCCACGTCGACCTCGACGTTGCAGAACGTGTCCTGGCCGGGGGTCCGCACCTCCAGCGCGGGGAAGCCGGCCACCTGGATCGGCTTCGCCTCCACCTGCGCGGTCCCGTCCAGCCACACCTCGATTCCCTGGTCGGTGACCAGGGCGAGCCGGGTTGCCACGCCGCGGTGGTTGTCCCGCATGCTGCACGCTCTGGCGTGGGAGAACCGTGAGTCGGTATAGGGCTTGGGCGGCCCGTCCAGGCCGAGTTCCGCGCGCTGCCGTGGAGTGAGCAGGCTGCACGGATCGACCATGTCCAGCGGCAGCTCACGTGGACGTTCCGGCAGCCCCGGCTTCGTGGTCGTCGGCAGGGGAGCGGGCGCCGTCGCGCGTCCGGAGTGGGCGGTGCCGCCCCACGTACAGCCGCTGGCGAACAACGCCATGGCAAGCAGAACGCATCCGGTCCATCCCGGCCGCAGCCGACCCCACACGGCGCCGTACGGTAGCGGACCGGACCACCGATGACGGGATCCGGTTGTCACGTCACGGATCGGTGGCCAGCCGTGACCAGACCAGCACGTCCTCCCGCGCACCGTCGACCAACGCCGCTGCGCGCAGCCGGCCGTCCAGTGTGAAGCCGCATTTCTCGGCAACGCGGCGGGACGACGTGTTGCTCGCCGCGTGGGCGTAGCCGATGTAGTGCAGATCCAGGGCGCCGAAGCCAAACCGAAGGACGGCCCGCAGCGCCACGCCCATGATCCCCAGTCCACGCCAGTCCGGGTGTGTCCAGCAAGACGCATTGGCGAAGGCTTGGTGGAGGTCGACATCTTTCAGCCCGACCTCGCCGACCATCTCGCCACTGACCGGCTCCGCGATGGCCCACGAGTAGCGCTCGTCGCGCTCCCACTCCGCGGCGCGGCGCGCCACGTACTCGCCCGCTGCCGCCAGGTCCGGGATCTCGAACTGCGGGGTGTACCGCTTCAGCGCCGCCTCGTTGAAGGCGGCCGTGATCGCGGGCCGATCGTCGATCGCCGAGTCGGCCCGGATCTGCCGCAGGTACCAGGTGCCCGTGTTGATCTCGACAGGCTGCACGGGTCGACCCTATCCACTGCCGTGTGCGGCCCGGTCCGCGTCGTCCCCCAAAGTGTTCGCGGGCGGTGCCAGCTCGGTATGTGGGCCTGTTTTGTTTCCGGACCTGCTTGCCTTCGCGGACCCGACGGCCGTCGGCCGAGCCTGCCGGGTCTGGTGTCGCCGTGCCTAGTCCGCCTGGCAGGTGAAGCCGTCGCGTCGCTCGGCGAGGCGGTCGAGGGTGTCCTGCCAGCACGCCGCGGGCAGCCCGTCGGGCGCGGTCTCCACGACGATCACCCAGTCCACGTCCTCGGCGTCGTCCTCACCGGCCAGCATGTCCCGGTGCACGGCACAGGGCGACCAGCCGTCGGTCGCCAGCTCCTCGGCCAGCTGTTCGGCCTCGTCGCGGTCCGGCAGCACGAGGTAGATCCCCGGCGCCGAGCCCGTCCCCGATGAACCACCGCAGCCCTGCCCGTCGAGCAGGCCGTGCGCGGCGAGCGCCTCGCGCAGCGCGGCCGTGGTCGGGACGTGGGCGGTGCGCAGCCCCAGCGCCGCCGCGGCCGTCACGTTCCGCTCCTCGTCGTCGACGTAGAGCGTCCGGCCGGGGGAGTGCTGGAGCACGCGCAACGCACGCCGGAACGCCTCCGGGTCCGGCTTGGCCGCCCCCAACCGGTAGGACGCGACGACCGCGTCGACCTCCTTGTCCAGCCCCAGCAGACGAAGATCGGTCCCCAGCGACGACGTCGCGTTCGTCAGCAACGTCACCCGGCACCGCTTCCGGGCCGCGCGAACCAGCTCCAACGCCTCGGACACGACGAAGCCGGTGCGGCGCCACGCCGTCACCGCGGCCTGGGCGGCATCCACCGGCACGCCGTCGGTGACGAGCCGCCGCACGATGGCCTCCCGCCATGCCGCGTCGTCCACCTCGCCGAGCAGCGCCGGCCGGATGACCTCCGGCCGGAACGCCGCGGCGGCCAGCACGCCCCTGGGCAGCCGGTGGACGCCCTCGATCACGTGATCGGGCTCGAAGCCGCGCAGCACACCGTCCAGATCGAGCAACAACAACGTGGGGTGGGGCTCAGCCACTCCGCCTCCCGGCACCGATGACGAGGAACAGGACCACGATCAGCGGCAGCATGATCATCCAGTGTCTGGTTACCACGAGGAGCGCGAGGCCGGCGACGAGGGCCACGGCCAGCAGCACGCCGACCCGGAGCCGGGGGCGGTGTGCCGGCGGTCCGGTGGCGTCGGGGGTGCGGACCACCGCGGAGCCGACGAAGCCCGGCCGCGGGTCCGGCAGGTCGTCGAACAACGTCACCAGCTCCGACCGGAAACGGGCCCGGGTGGCGCGGGCGCAGCGCTCGTCGTACTCGCCGATGTCCAACCGGCCGGCACCGAGGTGCTCGGCCAGGGCGGCGATGGTCTGCTCCCGCTCGGTGTCGCCGACCCGCAGGTCCCGTCCCGGCTCCCGGCCGGTCATGCCCGACCCCTGCCCCGCTGACCGCCGGCCGGATCACCGCGCTCGCCGTTCGGCCCACAACATTCCGCGTCCTCGCCGCGCAGCGCTTTCGCCACCACGTAAACGGCCGCGGGGAGGAGGAAGACCAGCGGGCCGAGGGGGGTGGTGAAGAACAGGATGAGCGTGATGATGCCGGACAGTCCCATCGCCGCGTCGCCCAGCCGTCGGGCGAGGGTCGGTTCGGTGCGGGGTGCCGGGCTCCTGCCGCCCTCCGTGGGGGCGGGCGCGCTCCCGGCGGCCGGCACCGGCAGGTCGAACCGGGGGTGTGGCTCGGGCAGGTCGGTGAACAGGTCGGTCAGCTCACCCCGGGTGCGGACGGTGGTGACCTTCGCCGTGCGCTCCCCGTACTCCTCGACGTTCAGGCGGCCGGCCTGGAAGTGCTCACCGAGCAGCGCGAGCGCGTTCTCGCGCTCCGTGTCGCCGATGCGGATCCCCGAGGGCGGTTGCTGGGTCACATCCCGATCGTACGGCGGGCGCGACGGCGTGGGACCGGGTTCGGTTGATCCGCGAGCAGCCTTGACCTGGCCCGATGCCCGGGAGGTCGTAGGTCGGGAGGAAACCGACGAACGCGGCGCCCGAGGTGCGCCAGCACCCGGACGCCGCGCCCGACCCGATTGCGTCAGCCCTTGATCTCGCAGAGGACCGTGCCCTGGCTGACCGTGCTGCCGGGCTCGGCGGCCAGCGAGGTGACCGTGCCGGCCTTGTGCGCGGTGACCGGGTTCTCCATCTTCATCGCCTCGAGCACCAGCACCAGGTCGCCGGCGGCGACCTCCTGGCCCTCCTCGACCGCGACCTTGACGATCGTGCCCTGCATCGGCGCCGCCACGGCGTCGCCGGAGGCAGCACCCCCCGACTTGCCGGTGGCGCGGCGCCGCGGCTTCGCCTTGGCGCCCGCACCCGGGTTGGCGGTGCCCACGGCCAGGTCACCGGGCAGCGAGACCTCCAGCCGGCGCCCGCCGACCTCGACCACGACCGTCTGCCGCTCGGCCGCTGGCTCCACCTCGGCGCCGTCGCTGAACGGCTGGACCGTGTTGTCCCACTCGGTCTCGATCCAGCGGGTGTGTACCAGGAAGCCGTCCTCGCCGGTGAAGGCCGGGTCGCGGACCACCAGCCGGTGGAACGGCAGCACCGTGGCCATGCCCTCCACCACCATCTCGTCCAGCGCCCGTCGGGCCCGCTCCAGCGCCTGGGTCCGGTCGGAGCCGGTGACGATCAGCTTGGCCAGCAGCGAGTCGAACTGGCCCCCGATCACGCTGCCGGACTCCACGCCGGCGTCGACCCGTACGCCCGGCCCGGCCGGCGGCTCGAACCGGGTCACCGTGCCCGGGGCGGGCAGGAAGTTGCGCCCGGCGTCCTCGCCGTTGATGCGGAACTCGATGGAGTGGCCGCGCGGGGCGGGATCGGCGTCGAACCGCAGCTTCTCGCCGGCAGCGATCCGGAACTGCTCCCGCACCAGGTCGATGCCGGTGGTCTCCTCGCTCACCGGGTGCTCTACCTGCAGCCGGGTGTTGACCTCCAGGAACGAGATCGTCCCGTCCAGGCCGACCAGGAACTCCACGGTGCCGGCGCCGTGGTAGCCGGCCTCCCGGCAGATGGCGCGGGCCGCCCCGTGGATCGTCCGCCGCTGCTCGGAGCTCAGGAACGGGGCGGGTGCCTCCTCCACCAGCTTCTGGTGCCGCCGCTGCAGCGAGCAGTCCCGGGTGCCGACCACGATGACGTTGCCGTACTGGTCGGCCAGCACCTGGGCCTCGACGTGCCGGGGCTTGTCCAGATACCGCTCGACGAAGCACTCGCCGCGGCCGAAGGCGGCCTGCGCCTCGCGCACCGCCGAGTCGTACAGCTCGGGGATCTCCTCCAGCGTCCGGGCCACCTTCAGGCCACGGCCGCCGCCGCCGAAAGCGGCCTTGATCGCCACCGGCAGACCGTGCTCGGAGGCGAACGCGACCACCTCGTCCGGGCCGGACACCGGGTCCTTGGTGCCCGGTACCAGGGGCGCGCCGGCGCGCGTGCCGATGTGTCGGGCGGTCACCTTGTCGCCGAGGTCACGGATGGCCTGCGGGCTGGGGCCGACCCAGGTCAGTCCGGCGTCCAGGACGGCCTGGGCGAAGTCGGCGTTCTCGGACAGAAAGCCGTAGCCCGGGTGCACCGCGTCCGCGCCGGACCGCTTGGCCACCTCGATCAGCTTGTCGATGACCAGGTAGGACTCGGCGGCGGTGGTGCCGCCGAGGGCGAATGCCTCGTCCGCCATGCGGACGAACGGGGCGTCACGGTCGGGATCGGCGTAGACGGCGACGCTGCCCAGACCGGCGTCCTTGCAGGCTCGGACCACCCGGACGGCGATCTCGCCCCGGTTGGCGATCAGCACTTTGCGGATAGTGCGCTCCGCGGCCGGCTCGGGCACGCCTACCTCCTCGTGTCGCGTCCCACGCACCCTGCTCTGCGCTGCGCGGGCGTTTCCGGCTGAGTTTATGGTCGGCGCGGGGCGCGCCGACCGAGAGCCGCCTCACTCGTTGTTGACGGGAGGTGCCACGCAGTGCCCGCTGGACGCCCGCCGCGCCCGGCCGGTCCGTCCCGCTCGGTGGTGGTCACCATGTGGCTGGCCGCCATCGTGGCGACGGCCGCGCTGGTCACGGCCGCAGCGCTGCGCGCGGAACCGGCGGGAACGGCGTCGGATGCCTCGGTCGCCCCTTCAGCGCAGGGTACGCCCGTGCCACCGAACGCCCCGATGAAGTGTGGTGGAGACCCCTGCGAGCGGCTGGCCTCGGCGACCGTGGCCGACGAGGAGGTCGAGCTGCTGGTCGGCACGGATGGCCGGAGCGGCCGGGTGCGGATCGCCGGGCGGTCGGGGGCGAACGTGTTCGAGACCGGCCTGCCCGAGTCCGGGGTCCGGCTGACCGCGGACTCGCTGCGGTGCGCCGACCTCGGCCGGCCCGCCTGCCTGGTGCGGGGACCGGACGTCAGCGGGGTGCTCGTCGGTGAGGTCTACGCCCGCGACGACGACGGCGCCTGGTTCCGGCGGGCCACGATCCACTCCGACGCCGGCTACCTGGAGCTGGGGCAGGTCGACGGTGCGGAGGGGGTGCGGGTCATCGCGCTGCAGCGGTCCTGCGGGGACGAGTCGCCGAGCTGCCGGCGGGTTGTGGCGCAGGTGGTCGACGTGAACGGCGAGGACATCTCCTGCACCCGCGCGTTCGAGTCGCGGGAGCAACTCCCGGGCTGGCCGAACCCGAAGTTGCGCCCCGACCAGCTCGAGGAGTGCTTCTGACCGGTCAGGACGCCTCGACGTTCCCCGGTCACGTGGCCGGGCCCGTGCGCCGTGCTAGCTCGGTCACCGAGAGCCCGGGCGCCTTGCCCGCGAGGTCGTGACGCACCCGCAGGGTGCTGACCGCTGTGCTGGAGGCCGTCAGCTCGGCCGCGAACAGACCAAGGGGTGGACACCGCGGCGGTGTCCACCCCTTTATTACGTCTGTGCTGGTTTCAGACCGTCGCCGGCTGTGGGGCCGGAGCCTTCTCCCGCTCGACGACGTCCTCCTGCTCGAGCGTGTCGCGCCGCGGCGCCGCAAAGGTCTTGTCGTCCAGCATCCCCTCGCTGCGCGCGACCACGACCGGCACGACCATCTGACCGGCCACGTTCGTCGCGGTCCGCATCATGTCGATGATCGGGTCGATCGCCAGCAGCAGCGCGATTCCCGCCAGCGGCAGGTTCAGCGTCGACAACGTCAGCGTGAGCATCACGATCGAGCCCGTGAGCCCGGCGGTCGCCGCCGAGCCGACCACGGACACGAACGCGATCAACGCGTAGTCCTTCAGGCCCAGCGGGATTCCGAACACCTCGGCCACGAAGATCGCCGCGATCGCCGGGTACACCGACGCGCAGCCGTCCATCTTCGTGGTCGCACCGAACGGCACCGCGAAGCTCGCGTACTCCCGCGCGACACCGAGGTTGTCGACCGTCGTCCTCTGGGTCAGCGGAAGAGTGCCGACCGAAGAGCGGGAGACGAAGGCGAGCTGGATCGCCGGCCACGCGTTCGCGAAGAACCGCAACGGGTTGACACGACCGAACACCCGCAGCAGCACCGGGTACACCACGAACAACACCACCGCGCACGCCACGTACATGGCGATGGTGAAGTTGGCCAGCGGCTTCAAGGCGCCGAACCCGTACTGCGCGGTGGCCTTACCGATCAGTCCGAGCGTGCCCAGGGGTGCCAACCGGATGACCCACCAGAGGGCCTTCTGCACGATTTCCAGCAGCGAGCGGTTGAAGTTCAGGAAGGGCTCCGCCTTCGCGCCGACCCGGTAGGCGGCGATACCGACCACGATGGCGAGGAAGACGATCTGCAGCACCTCACCCTCGGCGAAGGCGGCCACCGGGTTGGCCGGGATGATGCCCTGCAGGAAGTCCAACCAGCCGCCGGTGCTCTTCGGCTGGTAGTTCTGGTCGACCGCCAGCGTCACGCCGCGCCCGGGCTGCGCGATGAGCCCGGTCGCCAGGCCGATCAGCACCGCGACCAGCGAGGTGATCCCGAACCAGAGCAGGGTCTTGCCGCCGAGTCGGGCGACCGCGCGCGGACCACCCTCGATGTCACGCAGGTTGGCGATGCTCACCACGATCGCGGTGAACACCAGCGGGATGACGGCCAGCTTGAGCAGCTGGACGAAGGTGTTGCCGATGGTGGCCAGGGTGGTGGCCAGCCATGCGGTGTCGGTGGTCCGGGCGATCAGGCCGAGGACGACACCCAGCACCAGGCTGGCGATGACCTGGACGCTGAAGGGAATCTTTCGCAGCGCGCTGAGCACGGCACACTACTCCGGGTGTGTCGGAGGGATTGCGGACGCGGGAGATGTGCTTCAGCGAGAACAGATGGCGCTGGCCTGCCGTCGGAGGTCGACGTGCAGGCGTTCGGTGAGAAGCCAACCAAGGTCCATAGCGCTCGGTGCAACCCTAAGCGCCGCCCGGACTGTTCCCGGGTCAACTAACAGGTGAGAACTGTCACGCTCCGGATACGGCCGTCCGGCTCAGTCGTCCCTCCGCCACAGGTCGGTGACACTGACCCCGACCTCGCCCAACAGGTGGCGGGTGAGCGGCAGGCTGATGCCGATCACGCTCGAGGGGTCACCGTCGACACCTTCGATGAACCACCCGCCGTAACCGTCCAGCGTGAAGCCGCCGGCGACCACCATGGGCTCCCCGGTGGCCAGATATGCCTCCAGCTCCTCGTCGGTCGGGGTGCCGAACCGTACCGTGGTGCTCTCGCTGCCGTCGGCCTCCGCCGTGCGCCGGCCGCCGCCGAGTCGGACCACGGCGTGCCCGGTGACGAGTTGGGCGCTGCGGCCGGCCACCCGTGCCCATCGCTCGCGGGCCCGCTCCGGGGTACCCGGCTTGCCGACGATCTCCGGGCCGTCGGCCACCAGCATCGAGTCGCAGCCGACCACGACCGCGTCCGGGTACTCGCCGGCCACCTGCTCGACGACGGCCTCGGCCTTGGCGAGGGCCAGCGCGGTGACCAGCTCGGCCGGCCCGGGGTCGACGAGCCGGGCCGCGACCGCGTCCTCGTCGACGCCGGAGACGACCACGACGGGGTCCACCCCGGCCGCACGCAGGACCGCCAGCCGGGCGGGGGAAGCCGAAGCGAGCACCAGGCGCATGGTTTTCGAGCCTAAAGGCTGAGTCGGAACGCGGATGCGGCCGTGCACCAGACCACCCTTTTGTGATCTTGCCCTCCCTCGGCAAGATCAACTAGAGTAGAGAATTAGGGGGTGGGCTAGTTGCCATCCCCGTGAAGACTTCCCAGGGGTGCACGGGTACGTTGCTCGGCCGCCCCGGTGCGTCAGCCGCGTACCACGTCGCCCTCCAGGCGGATCTCGGGCTCGGTGGGGATACGGTCCGGCCGGATTTCGGGTTCCCGCGCTTCTCCGCGCATCGGCGGCGGCGTGCCGGCGATCGGCAGGTGCACCGAGGATTTGTTGAGATCGATGGTGATCTGCGGAGGCTGCGCGGGAGCGACGATGAAGTGCCCATCCGTGCCACCGATGATCAAGGCCAGCTGGTGGCCGGCCGGCACGACGTGGTCGGTGGTGGAGAGCCGGAAGGTCATGGTGTAGGGCGCACCGGGTCGCAACCGCTCACCGTGGCGGAGCGAGGCGTGGTTGCCGATGTCCGCCCACCCGCGAGCGAACACCTCGAGATCGACTTCTTTGGTCGTCGTCGCCGTGTCCCGGAAACAGGCGGTGTCACCGGGCCGGCTGGAACCCCAACAGGACTTCGACGTCAGGGTGTGGACACCTTCACCCGCACCCAGATAGTCCCGGATCGTGTTGGGGCCGTAGTGGACCAGGACGGCCGAGACGTGCGCGGTCGGGGTGGAGGAGCGCACGGTGACCGTCACCTCACCGGTCCCCGACAGCCGGAGATCCTCGGCGAGCGGCCCGGTGTTGAACACCACCCGCTCCGAGAAGGGCTGGTTGGGTTGCTTGGCCCAGTCGAACTCGCTCTGGCGCGGGTCATCGGTGAACGATTCGGTGGCCCCGGGCCCGGGCGGCTGCACACCGAGCCGTCCGATACCGGGAGTATCGCCCCGGCGCATGCGCAGGGAGATCCCGTTTGCGGTCGGCCAGCTCGGCTCGTCCACCCACTGGTCGGGATGACGTTCGATGCTCACGACCGGCTCGCGGTCGATGCCGTTGGGAACGTTCAGCAACCAGCGGTCGAACCAGCGGTGCAGCGTGCGCACCCACTCGGCACGGCGGAAGTCGAACGGGTCCACGTGCCCGGCCTGGCCGAGCCACAGCTTGCGCGGCACGCCCGCCTTCGCCAGCTCGTTCCACCACTGTCCGAAGTGGATAGTCTTGACGTTCAGATCACCCTGGCCGTGGACAACGAAGACGCTCGCCTTGACTCGTTGGGCTCCCGGCACGTAGTCACGAGCGGTCCACAGTGGAGTTACGTTGCCGTTCGCCGGGGCGCCCCTGGAGAGGCCGTCCTTCACGTGCCGGCAGTCCGGCCGACCGCCGTTCTCCTCCACCGTCCTGGCCAGCCGATCCGGGTTGAAGCCGAACGAGACGCCGTCCGAGCGGTAGTAGTCGTACCAGGAACTGATCGCACCGATCGGTACGATGGTACGGAGTCCGGGGACGCCGAGGGCCGCGACGCCGTTCGCGATCGTGCCGTCGTAGGACTTGCCGATCATGCCGACCGCGCCTGTCGACCAGCCTGCTCTCACGTGTCTGCCGCCGGCCTTTGCGTCGTATCCGTTGGCGCGACCGTTCAACCAGTCGACCACGGCTTTGGCCGACATCACGTCGGACCGGCCGCCGACGTCGACGCAGCCTTCCGACCGGTTCGTACCCGCCAGGTCCACCAGCACGACCGCGTAACCACGCGGCACGAAGTAGTTGTCGTAGAACAGTGGGAAGCCGACCGGGCGGCCGGACTTGTCGTATGTCTTGTGTTCGCTGTCATTGCCCCGGCCGCAACAAGAGAAGTACGGGCTGGCGACCATGATCACCGGAACCCGTTGACCACGTGTCGCCGGCTCGGCGGGTCGGATGATGTCGGCCGCGACCCGGTCCCGGACGTTGTCGCGGTCGCCGTCCATACCGATGTCGACCCACACCGTCTCGCGGACGGCCCGGGCGAAGTCGTAGATTGGCTGTGTTACGCCAGTTGTCACCACATGTGCCGGGCTTGGTTCCGCCGAAGCAGGGGCTGCCAGTGCGGACAACAGCGTGGCGAGCGCAGTGAGGGCAAGGAGTAGACGACGCGACACCGAACACCTCCCGCTGCAGGGTGATCGGCACGCTACTGGTGATGATCAGTGGCAAGGCAGGGTCGATCGTCGGTACCTGGCCGTATCAGCGGAACGGATTCTTCACGACGAGTTGGGCTGAACGGCGGCCGTGCCGCAGCTGCTCCGAAACGAGTCGTTCGGCCCCGCAACGGAGAGCGGCTTCGATGATCAATGCATACCAGTAAGGCGAGAATGTGCTCCTCAGGTGCCGGTGGCCTTCGTCCAAGTCGTTCGCGTACACCAGCACATTGGTATCGATAAAGATCGGTTGGGTAGAGGTCACCACCGGTCGTAGAGGTCCTCTCGACGCCAGTGACGACCACCACGACCTATGGCTTCGTCCATGGCCTTGAGCGCGACCTCTCGCGCTTGCTCACAGCGCTCCTCGGCCGTGGCGAGCTTGGTGACCTGCTGCGCCAGCAGCCTGCTGAGAGACGTACCGCGCTTGGCGGCGACCACCTTGGCCAGCTGGATGACCTCCTCATCCAGCTGGATCGTCACGTTCTGCTTGGACATAACCACAGAATTTCGCGTGGAACACGTGATTGTCACGTGGGCTCAGCGGGGAAGGGCGGAAGCGCGCCAGGCCCGGGGGCCAGGATGCAGCGGCCGCCGCATCCGCGCCGCCGGATCGGCCCACAGCGACCGCTCCTTGGCCGCCGGCTCGGCCGCCGCACCGGCCGCCAACGACAGCCCGGCCACCACCGCGGTCAACGCGGCCAGCTCGACGTCATCCGGGGTGCCGCGCACCACCCGCAGCACCGGGCGCTGGTTCTGCTCCGTCACGGCAACCTCCTGCACTTGTCCGGCACACCTGCATCCCGTCGACGACCGCGAGCGTAGCCAGCACAAGCACCACTCACGGTCATCGTCCAGCTTCGGGCGAGACGAGCCGGGGCCGACGCGCCGCGGCAGTACCGGCCCCGCGCCCGTCACCACCAAGCCAGGTCACAGCGGGATGTTGCCGTGCTTCCTCGGCGGCACGCTCTCCCGCTTCTCGCGCAGCATCCGCAGCGCGCGGGCCACGTGCCCCCGCGTGTAGGAAGGCGGGATCACCCCGTCCACGTAGCCGCGCTCGGCCGCCACGTACGGGTTGCACAGCGCGTCCTCGTACTCCTGCTGCAGCTTCGCGCGCAGCGCCTCGACGTCCTCGCCCCGTTCGGCCGCCTCGGCGAGCTGCCGCCGGTACAGGATGTTGGCCGCACCCTGCGCGCCCATGACCGCGATCTGCGCCGTCGGCCACGCCAGGTTCACGTCCGCGCCCAGGTGCTTGGAGCCCATGACGTCGTAAGCACCGCCGTACGCCTTGCGCGTGATCACTGTGACCAGCGGCACAGTGGCCTCGGCGTAGGCGTAGATCAGCTTCGCGCCGCGCCGGATGATGCCGTTCCACTCCTGGTCCGTGCCGGGCAGGAAACCGGGCACGTCCACGAAGGTCAGCACCGGGATGTTGAACGCGTCGCAGGTGCGCACGAACCGCGCCGCCTTCTCGCTGGCGTCGATGTCCAGGCAGCCGGCGAACTGCGTCGGCTGGTTGGCCACCACACCCACGCTGTGGCCCTCCACCCGGCCGAAACCGACCAGGATGTTCGGCGCGAACAGCGGCTGCACCTCGCAGAACTCGCCGTCGTCCAGCACGCGGGTGATGACCTCGTGCATGTCGTAGGGCTGGTTCGCCGAGTCCGGGATGAGGGTGTCCAGCTCCCGGTCGGCGTCGGTCAGCCCCTCGGCGATCGCACCCCCGGTGGGCGCCTCGGCGTCGAACACCGGCGCCTCGGACAGGTTGTTCGACGGCAGGAAGGACAGCAGCTCCTTGACGTAGGAGATTGCGTCCTCCTCGTCACTGGCGAGGTAGTGCGCGTTGCCCGACCTGGTGTTGTGCGTCCGGCCGCCGCCCAGGTCCTCGAAACCGACGTCCTCGCCGGTCACCGTCTTGATCACGTCCGGGCCGGTGATGAACATGTTCGACGTCTTGTCGACCATCACCGTGAAGTCGGTGATCGCCGGCGAGTACACCGCACCGCCGGCGCACGGCCCCATGATCAGCGAGATCTGCGGGACGACGCCGGAGGCGTGCACGTTGCGCCGGAAGATCTCGCCGTACAGGCCGAGCGAGACCACGCCCTCCTGGATCCGGGCGCCGCCGGAGTCGTTGATCCCGATCACCGGGCACCCGGTCTTGAGCGCCAGGTCCATCACCTTGACGATCTTCTCGCCGAACACCTCGCCGAGCGAGCCGCCGAAGACCGTGAAGTCCTGGGCGAACACGCACACCGGCCGGCCGTCGATGGTGCCGTGGCCGGTCACCACGCCGTCCCCGTAGGGTCGGGTCCTGTCCAGACCGAAGTTGGTCGACCGGTGCCGCGCCAGTGCGTCGAGCTCCACGAACGAACCGGGATCCAACAGCATGTCGATCCGCTCGCGGGCTGTCCTCTTGCCCTTGGCGTGCTGCTTCTCCACCGCCCGGCCCGAGCCCGCGTGGACCGCCTCGTCGTCCCGGCGGTACAGGTCGGCGAGCTTGCCCGCAGTGGTGTGGATGTCCGGCTCGGTGGCCGGCGGCTGCCCGATCGGCTCCGTCGCGCTGCTCACGGACGTGGAGCGTAGCCAGCCCGGGTCAGACCGCCGCGCCCACGTTGCCCACGTCACCCCGCTCGGCCACGCTGGAGGGGTGACGACCGACGTGCTGCGCGCCCCGTTGCGCGCCGAGGTGCTGCGGGAACAGCTGGTCGAGGCGAACCGCTGGGTCCGGTTGGACGTGGTCGAGCGCACCGGCTCCACCAACACCGACCTCGCCGGGGCCGCCCGGGCGGGTGCACCGGACCGCAGCGTGCTCATCGCCGAGGAGCAGACCGCCGGCCGCGGCCGGCAGCAACGCGACTGGACCTCACCCAAGGGCGCCGGCCTCTACCTCAGCGTGCTGCTGCGGCCGCCGGTGCCCGCGCAGCGGGTGGGCTGGCTGCCGCTGCTGGCCGGCGTGGTGCTGGCCGAGGTGATCGACGAGCTGACCGGGGTGGACGCCGCCGTCAAGTGGCCCAACGACCTGCTGGTGGGCCCCAGGCGGGGCAAGTGCGCCGGCATCCTGGCCGAGGTGGTGGCCACACAGCCGGAGCCTGCCGTGGTGGTGGGTGTCGGGCTCAACGTCAGCCACCGGCAGGAGGAGCTACCGGTCGGCCCGGGTGGCCTGCCCGCCACCTCGCTGGCCATCGAGGGCGTCACCAACACCAGCAGGGAGCACCTCGCGATCGGGTTCCTGCGCCATCTGGCGACGGCTGAGGCCGCGTGGCGGGCGGCCAATGGCGACGCCGAGAGCAGCGGGCTCCGCGCCGCGTACGCCCAGGTGTGCGCCACGATCGGCCAGGAGGTGCGCGTGGCGCTGCCCGACGGCGGCGAGCTGCGGGGCACCGCGGTGGACGTGGACGCCGACGGCCGGCTCGTGGTGCGCGACGCGGCCGGTGAGCTGCGCGCGGTGGCCGCGGGTGACGTGGTGCACGTGCGGCCACTTGAGTAGGACCTCACAATCACCGGGGCCTCGGCTCGTCACCGTCGTGGCCAGGGCCGACCCGGGTACCGTGTCGACACCAAGGGCGCGGTACCCGGGAGGAGCACGTGGCGTATCCCGACGACCTGCTCGGTGACGACGAGTACGTGGTGGTGCACAAGCACCCGCACTGGAAGATCCTCGTCTTCCCGGTAGTCGTGTTCCTGCTCACCGTGGGCGTCTGCGTCTACCTGGCCGCGCTGGTGCAGGACTTCTCGTGGCGGTCGATCGCCTGGATCGCGCTCGCCGTCCTCGGCGGGGTCGTGATCATCTGGTTCACGCTGGTGCCGCTGGTCCGCTGGCGCACGACGCACTTCGTGGTCACCACGCAGCGCGTCATGGCGCGCGAGGGGGTGCTGACCCGAACCGGGATCGACATCCCGATGTCGCGGATCAACAGTGTCCGCTTCCAGCACGGGCTGATCGACCGCGTGTTCGGCTGCGGCACGCTCGTCGTGGAGTCCGCATCGGACGAACCGCTGGAGTTCGACGACATCCCACAGGTCGAACGGGTGCACTCGCTGCTCTACCGCGAAGTCAACGCCGACCCGGACGACGACTACTACCCGCAGCCCCGCTGGGAGGGCCGTTGACCGCGGGCTGGTGCCCGCCGTTACCCGAGCTGTGCTGGGCCGAGGGACGCCCACTGCTGGTCTGGCGGTGTCACCGTCCCTGGCAGGCCATCTCCTCGGGGCCGCACGGCGGCGGCCTGGGGCAACGGTGGTGGGTGCTCAACGCCACCGTGTGGACGGATTACGACCGGGACGATCCCGCCGAGCACATCGGGGAGCTCGCCCGCGAGCAGGGGCTCACCGGCGTGGGCACCGGCCTGCTCACTGCCGTGGACGTGCGGTACGTGGTCTCCGAGACGGAGGGTGGGGTGCGCGCGGATGTCACCACCGGGGTCGGGCAACCGGTGTGGGCGGCGGAAACGGGTACCCGGACGCTCGACCGTCTGGTGGCCGGGACGATCAACATCGTGTGCTGGTTGCCGTCCCGCATGAGCGAGGCTGCCCTGGTGAACGCGGTGGCCACCGCGACGGAGGCGAAAACCCAGGCGCTCGTGGAGGCCGGGCTGCCCGGGACGGGAACCTGCACGGACGCCGTGGTCTTGCTGTGCCCAACGGAAGGAGCAGCCGAACCCTACGGCGGCACGCGATCCCGGCTCGGTGCGGGACTGGCCCGCGCCGTGCACCGTGCGGTCACCGCCGGCCTGAAGGTTCAGCAGCCCCGATTTGCGTGCCGATAACAGACATTCCGCGCATACCGAGCCGTCGCATGCGGCGTGTCGTCAGCTCGACTCTTCGGAGTCCTTGCCGGCGACTCCGAAAAGCCCGGTGTAGGTGAAGCGCAGGACGCACTGCTCCCCGCCGTCTTCGGTCATGCGGTACGCGGTGCCCGTCATCTCGACCAGGCCCATCTCCGGGCGGCTGCGGGACCGGCGTGCGGACAGGACCTCCAGCTGGAAACGCAGTTCGTCTCCGGCGCGCACCGGGGCGAGCCAGGACAACTCCTTGCCGCCGGGGGAGCCGAGGGAGGTGGAGTCGGCCAGCAGGTGGTCCACGTAGGCGCGCATCCACAGTGACGCGGTGAACCAGCCGGAGGCGCACAACCCACCGAGGACCGAGTCGGCCGGGGTGTCCTCGTCGAGGTGGAACGGCTGCGGGTCGAACCGGCGTGCGAAGGCGAGCATCTCGTCCCGGTCCACCACGGTTCGGCCGAGGTCGATCACTCGGCCCGGCGAGAGGTCCTCGTAGGCGACGGTAGCCACGTCCACGATGTTGCCACCCATACGGGTGCAGGACGGGCGCGGCCCGGCCCGGCATCGCGCCCGCCCCGCCGGTGAGAGTTTTACCCGTTTAGGTAAGGCTTACCTTAGAAAGCGGGCGTGCAAGGTGTCCAGGGTGAAACGGCCCTGGCGACCGAGATCCGTGCCACCCCACGGCAGCGCCGGAGGAGCAAACTCCTGGAGGCACCGCGATGGAGGAAGGCCGGCGCCTGGGCATCGCGCTGACGATGTTGGTCGTCTCCTTGGCGAGCGGCCCGATCTCCACGTGGACCTCGTTGGTGAACTTGAGGCGGACCACGCCTCAGTACGAGCTGCACCACGCGCCTGCGGCGTACCTGCTCCGCGGTCGCGATCGGTACTTCGCCAACAGCGTCCCCCGTGCACCCGGGCAGCCCTGCGAGGTCAGCTCACACCAACCATTCGCTCCGGGGAACAGCCTGACGACGAGCCGACCGAAAATTCGCGGAAACCGGCGGGAACCTGCTTGGCTCGCGACACGTCGAACACCCGCGACACCACTGCCAGGCAGCCCGCACCACGGAGGTGGCCGTGCCGACCGACCACCATGCGGAGGTGGCCCAGCTCCTCTCCGACTACCGGCGGAGCCGCGACCAGCTCGCCGCCGTCCACCACGCCCTCGCCACCGTCAAGGAATCCCGCACCAGCGACGACGGCACCGTCACCGTCACGGTCGGCGCCGGCGGCATTCTGGTCGACCTGGCCATCGGCGACGACGCCTACCGGCGGCACCGCCCCGCCGACCTCGCCCGCCTCATCCTGGATCTCACCACCGTGGCCGTACGCCGCGCCGCGGAGCGGTCCGAGCAGGCGGTAGCCGCCGTACTGCCCTCGGACGCCGATCCCCGCGCACTCCTGGCCGGCACCGCCGACCTCCGCCCGAACGAACTGGCCCCGCCGGCTCCGAGGCCGCAGCCGGCCGAGGACGACGACAACTCCGAACAGAGCTGGCTCGAGCATTCCTATCCCGGGAGGCGCAGGTGATCAGGCGACCCACACCTGCTGCCAGGCCGACTGCGATCCAGGCACGCAGTGGCACGTCGGGAACCACAGCTGAGAACGGGGGTGCCCGATGAACGGTTTCCGGGTAGACGACCAACGACTTGCCGAGCGGGCGCACCAGTTCGACGGCCTGGCCGAACGCAGTGGCCAGATCGCCGAGGAACTGAACCGTGCGCTGTCGGGCACCGGGGCGTGCTGGGGCAGCGACGAGATCGGCCGGAGCTTCGCCGCGGTCCACGCCGGACCGGCCGACGACGCGCTGGGTCGGCTCTCCGGCTTGGCCGACCGCCTCACCGACGTCGGGCAGCGGTTCGCCGAGACCGCTCGTGACTACCGCGCGGCGGAGAGCGACGCCGCCGCCCGGGTCCGCGCGATCGAACACGGCCGCTGAAGGGGACGGACATGGGACTCGAGCTGCCGGCCGAGCTGGCCGACGTGGCCGCGGCCGCCGGAGTGCGATGGCCGGAGGCGGACGAGGACGCCATGCGCGAACAGGCCAGGGCGTGGCGGGACGCGGCGGGCAAGCTCGACGGCCTCGGCCGGGACGCCGACGGCCTCGCCCAGGACGCGTTGTCCACAGTGGAGGGAGGCGCGGCCGATGCCGCGCGGCGGCACTGGGACGGCTTCGTCGCACCCGACACCGGCCACCTGTCCCGGGCGGTGAGCGACTGCCACCGCGCCGCGGACCGGCTGGAAAACGCCGCGGAGCAGGTTGGTGCCGCCAAGACCGAGATCGTGCGGCAGCTGGCCGGGCTGGCCCAGCAGCGGGATGCGGCGGAGCAGGCCGCGTCGGCCGGTCACCCGAACGCGCGCCTGGGGTTGGACACGGTCGTTCGCGGCGTCGCCGCGAACGTCGCCGCCGTCCACGACACCCTCACCAAGGCGGTGCAGCCCGGCAGTGGAGTCTCTGTCGCCGGTATGGAACTGCCGGCACAGCCACCGGAGATGACATCCCAGATCGAGAAGGCGGTCTCCGACGTCATGCCTCCCGGTCTCCCGAATGAGGCGGACCGCGCGGGCGATGCGCTTCTCCAGACGGCGGACGGGGTCGACGAGACGGTGGACGGGGCTCTCCGCGACGACGTGCCGGGCGTTGGCCGGGACCAGCTGCCCGATGTGGGCCGGGGCCAGCTGCCCGATATCGGCCGGCACGGTGTCGACGACCTTTCACCCGGGGTGGGCGGGACGGAGCGGCCACCCAGCGGCCCGCCCGTCGACCTCAGCCACCTCGACGCGGAGAGCACGGGCCCCATCCCGGTCAACGCCGCGGGTGGGCCACCCGTGAGCCAGGTGGGCCCGGTCGACCTCGGCGGTCCCGCGCCGCACGGCCCGGTCCCCCCGGGAGCGGTCCCGCAGATTCCCCCGGGCCCGGCGCCGGGGCAGGTCCCGTCCGGGCCGGCCCAGGTCACCCAGGCGTGGGCGAACATGCCGCCGGGTCCGCCCGCGCCACCCGTGGTGTCCGCGGAACCCGGGCCGGCGCCCGCCCAGGGCACCCCCGCGGCACCCGGGGTACCCGGGCCGGCCGGCGGCCTGGCAGGGACGGCGGCGGCCGGGCCCCATGCCCCGGCCGCCCCCGTCGCGGGTGGGACTCCGGCCGGTTCTGCCGGAGGTCCCAATCCCGCGGTGGCGCAGAAGCCGGCCCCGGGACCGTGGCGACCCGTCGGCGGGGCGGACCTCGGCAACATCACAAAGCATCCCGGGGACGTTCGTGGGGCTCCTCCGCAAGCGCCGGCGCCCGGTGTCAGGGGGCCGGTCGGCTCGTCCGGCGGTGCACCCCAACCCGGCGTCCAGCAACCTCCGCAAGCCGGCATCGGCCATCCCGCAGCACCCGCGCCGCAGCCGAACCAATCACTTCCGCCCGGACAGTTCACCGGGATGGGCCAAGCCGGGCTGCCCGCTCCGGGGAGCTTCGGGGCCGCACCTTCCACGCTCCGTGCGGGTGGTTTTGCCGGTGCCGTCGAGCCGTTGCCCATCGGTGAGCCCGCGCGGGACGTCGATGCGGGCCGCACGAACCGGGCACCGCGCAACGAAACCGTCATCGCGTTCCTGCTCCACCAGTTCCCGATCGGTTATTTGCCGAAGATCGCGATTCGGCCGGCTCGGCAGCTGCAGCGGCCGGAACCGGACGAGGACTACGCGCCCGGGCTGCGGTTCCCGCCGCAGGACCATCCCCGGTCCGGTCTGGTGGTCGACCACGCCGCGTTGGCGCGGGTCGGCACCGGTGCCCCGCCGGCGATGTCCGCGGGCCTGCCCGCCGGGCACGCCGTGGTCGCCGAACTGGTGGGCGACCACGACCCCCTGGGCGGGCAGCACGAACGGGACTGGGAACGCCGGTTCGTGGTACGGCCCGGGGCAGAAGGCGGCCGCGCGGAGTACAACTGGCCACCCTCGGAGATGTTCCCCGAAGGCGGCAGCGACCCCGGGGGCGGCGAGCCGGTGGTGCTCGCCGAGGGCACGCTGCTCGACCGGTTCGGCCGGCCGGACGGCAGGGTCCTCTCCGCCGCGGGCACACCGTTTTCGGCCCGCTCGCTACCGCCCGAGTACCTGGCGCGCGGCTACCACCGTTACCGGGTGCTGCGGCCGCTCCCGGTGTGGCGGGCGCTGTCGGCGCCCTGGTTCGGCCAGCCCGGTGGCGGGGAGAGGTACCGCGCCACGTACGCGGTGGCGGAGTTGGTCGCGATGGGCTACCTGGCCGAGATCGGGGAGGAGACCTAGGTGAACGCGGAGTCGGTGACCAACTGGCTGACCTCGGCGGGGGTGCCCCCCGAGGTGGTGTCGATCGGGGCGGAGGCCGACGACGCATGGTGCCTGCTCCGGGACGAGCAACCCGGCCCGGACGGCCAGCTCGGTTGGGAGGTCTTCTGGCGGGAGCAGGGCAACCGGTACGACTGGGCGCGTTTCGACAACGAGCAGGTCGCCTGCTTCTACCTGTTCGGCCGCCTCGCCTGGACCCAGCTCGTGCGCGGCCACCTCACGCCGACCACGCCGGCCGAGCGGCCGGAACCCGCGGCCGGGGGAGCGCCCGCACAGTGAGCCCGCGTCCCGCGAGGGCGTCGATCTGCCGGGAGAAGAAGGCGCCGGACGTCGGTAGGTGCTATGCAGGGTGAGCGGGGGTGGTTCGGGCCGTGGCGCGAACGGCCCGAACCACCCGCCGTCCGGATGCTCGGTTCCGGGTCTGCTCCGTGCGCCGTGGCAACGGAGCGATTACTGGCTCTACTCGGTCACCGCTGTGTTGATCTGCTCGGTTTCGGGCTCGCTGCGCGCCTTGTCGTCGCGTAGCGATACTCGCTCTGCCCGTCACCGCACTGTGGTTGTCAGTTCGGTTCCGGGCTCACTCCGTATCCCGTGCTACGGAGCGATGCTCACTCGCCCGTCACCTCGCTGTGGTGGTCTGCTCGGTTTCGGGCTCGCTCGCCGTGCTCATCACCTTGCAGGAACCGGTCTCGGTCAGGGGGCTGTGTGATCTCGGTTTCTGCCACTGAGCCGAATGGGCGTCGACTCGTCTGGTCCTCGCCCGGATGCACCCGCTTGTTAGCGCCATCCGGCGCAGTTCACCCGCACGTGAGTGACCGCTGTTGTGCATGTGGGTTTGGCCCGCTCACACGAACGGACGCAGGCCCACCGGAATGGCCCGCCCGCACTCGTCTTCCTACGAATGAATCTCGCCTCCCCGGCCCCGGGGGCCGGCTGCCCGAGCCACCCCGCTGAAACAACACGGGCCCGGACAGCACGCAGACTTCAGGAGCCGCCCGGAAGCTTCAGCAGCGCGAGCGCGTCTTCGTGCAGCCGACCGTTGGAGGACAACGCGGTCCCACCGTCGTAGCGGGCCTCGCCGGACAGGTCGGTGAACCGGCCACCCGCCTCCTCGATGAGGACCTGTACCGCGGCCACGTCCCACGGGTTGACGATCGGCTCCGCCGCCAGGTCGATCGCACCCTCGGCGACCAGGCAGTGCTGCCAGAAGTCACCGAACGCCCGGTTCTCCCAGCAGGCGTCGGCCAGCGCCAGGTACGCCTCCCGGGAGTGGTACTCGCGCCACGTCCCCAGGTGCGTGGTCGACAGGTAGGCGTCCACCAGATCGGACACCGAGGAGACGTGCACCTGCCGTTGCGCGCCGTCGGGGTCCCGGGTCCACGCCCCCCGACCGCGGGCGGCCCACCAGCGCCGGCCCAGCGCCGGGGCACTGATCACGCCCAGCACCGGCCGACCCCCGTCCACCAGCGCGATCAGGGTGGCCCACGCCGGCACCCCGCGCAGGAAGTTCTTGGTGCCGTCGATCGGGTCGAGCACCCACGCCCGTCCCTGGCCGGCCTCGCCGCCGCGCTCCTCGCCGACCACCGCGTCGCCGGGCCGTTCGGTGGCGAGCATCACCCGTGCCGCGTCCTCCACGGCCAGGTCCGCGTCGGTGACCGGGGTGCGGTCCGGCTTGCGCGTCACGTCGAGGTCGAGGGCCCGGAAACGGGCCAGGGTGTGGGCGTCGGCGGCATCAGCCAGCCGCAACGCGACTTCGAGATCCTCGACAAGTGTCGTCACCCGGGCATGCTCGCACGCCTACTCTGGGCGCCGTGAGTGTGGTTCTGCTGGCGGAGGACGATCCCGCGATCGCCGAGCCGCTGTCTCGCGCGTTGGAGCGCGAGGGCTACCAGGTCATCGTCGTCATCGACGGCCCGGCGGCCCTGCACGAGGCCGCCCAGGGCGGCATCGACCTGCTCGTGCTCGACCTCGGCCTGCCCGACCTGGACGGCCTGGAGGTGTGCCGCCGCCTCCGCTCGGCCGGCCGGGACCTGCCGGTGCTCATGCTCACCGCCCGGGCCGACGAGGTGGACTTCGTGGTCGGGCTGGACGCCGGAGCCGACGACTACGTCGCCAAGCCGTTCCGCCTGGCGGAACTGATGGCCCGGATCCGGGCCCTGCTGCGCCGCCGGGTGCCGGAGGCGGTCGAGGTCAACGGCGTCCGGATGGACCTGGCCGCGCGCCGGGTGCAGGTGGACGGCCACGAGGTGCAGCTGGCGAACAAGGAGTTCGAGCTGCTGCGGGTGCTCATCCAGCACGCCGGCCAGGTGGTGAGCCGGGACGAGATCCTCACCCAGGTCTGGCACGACCCCGAGCTGAAGGGCAGCAAGACCCTGGACATGCACATCTCCTGGCTGCGCCGCAAGATCGGCGACAGCAGCGGCCGGGAGCGCCGGATCTCCACCGTGCGGGGCGTGGGCTTCCGCTTCAACGCGGACTAGGACGGCGGCGTGCGCAGGCGAATCCTCGCCGGGACGCTGCTGGCGGTCCTGGTCACCGCGATGGTGCTCGGCCTCCCGCTGGGCTACACCGCCATGCGTGTCGTGGAGGACACCAAGCGGGCGGAGCTGAAGACCCGGGCCCAGCAGATCGCGGCCACCCTGGACAGTCAGCAGGCCAACGGGCGCCCGGTGGACCTGGAAGGGGTGCGGATTCTGGTCCCGCCCAACGGCGGGCGGGTGGTGGTGCGGCTGCCCAACAACGGAGTGCAGTCCTACGAAAACGGGTCGCCCGGCACCGATGCGCTCACCGAGACCGCACCGATGGTGCACCAGGGCCTGGTCGAACTGTCCGCGCCCGCCGCCGACCTGCGCGCCCGGCAGACCGAGGTCGGCCTGCTCGTGGGTCTGCTCGTGGTGTTGTCGGTCGGCGTCGGCATGATCGCCGCCTCGCTGACCGCGCACCGGCTCGCTGAGCCGCTGCAGCACGTGGCGCGGCGGGCGGCCCGGCTGGGTGCCGGCGACTTCCGCGCCGACTCCCGCCGGCACGGCGTGCACGAGCTGGACCGGGTGGCCGAGGCGCTGGACGCCTCCGCGTGCGCGCTGGCCCAGCTCATGCAGCGGGAGCGCAACCTCGTCGGCGACGTCTCGCACCAGCTGCGCAGCCGCCTCACCGCGCTGCACCTGCGGCTGGAGGGCCTGGCCGTGCATCCCGATCCCGGTACCGCGGCGGAGGCGCAGGCCGCGCTCGAGCAGGCGGAGCGGCTGTCCGGGGCACTGGACGAGCTGCTGGCCGCGGCCCGTGCCGCGCGGCAGGAGGGCGCCTTCCCGGTCGACCTCTCCGAGGAGTTGCCGGTACTGGCCGAGGACTGGCGGGAGCTGTTGCGCGCCGAGGGCCGGACGCTGCGAGTCCGGGTGCCCAAGGGGCTGCTGGCCAGGGCCACGCCCGCGCGACTGCGCGAAGCCATCGGGGTGCTGCTGGACAACGCGCTGCAGCACGGTGGCGGCACCGTGACGCTGTCCGCCCGCCTGGGCGAGGGCACCGTGGTGGTCGAGGTCGCCGATGCCGGCACGGGTGTGCCCGACGAGCTGGTGCCGCACATCTTCGAGCGGGGCGTCTCGGGCAGCGGGTCGACGGGCGTTGGCCTGGCGCTCGCGCGGGCGCTGGTTGAGGCCGACGGTGGCCGGCTGGAGCTGAGCTCCAAGCGGCCCGCCACCTTCGTGGTGTTCCTGCGGGTACCGCGCGCCGACGACCTGCTCAGTGTCTCCTGGCAGACCGAGCGCGCCCCGCGCTGATCTGCCGGCGTGGGCCCCGACATCGACGACCTCGGCGCCGACTCACCCGTGGGCTGCGCTGAATCCGGTATCGACCTACCCGTCCGGGGCGACGCATTCGGCACTGTCTCGCAGGAAACCCAGTGTGGAATCCGACGCCGCCCCCGTGCCGGACGTGCCGGACGCACAACCTCACTGACGCCCGTGGCCACCCGTGCCGTGAATCAGGAGTGGCCCAGCTCCTCGGTGACCAGGTCCTCCTGGGGCACGCTGCCGCGCGGCGGCCGGACGTCGGTGTTGGGAAACACCCACTTCCGGAACGCCCACCACCGGAAGATCATCGCCAGCAGGGTGCCCAGCACGACACCGAAGGCGAAGTCGGAGACCTCCTGCACCAGCAGGCTGACCTCGGGCACCCTCAGGTGGAACACGTTGCGGGCGAAGAACAGCGGCGTGGCGGTGATCCCCACGCCAATTCCGCTGACGATGAAGAACAACGCCGCCTCGTGGTGCCGCTCGCGCCCGCCGCGGGTGCGGAAGGACCACTCCCGGTTCAGCACGTACGAGACGATCGTCGCGACCAGGGTGGCGATGATCTTCGCGGTCGTCACCTTCTCGTTCAGGATGGTGAGCTTGAGCCAGTAGAAGATCGCCTGGTCGATGATGAAGGTCGTGCCGCCGACCACCGCGAACTTCAGCATCTCGTGGTGCTGCTGGGCCAGCGCACGCAGCCGCGGAGGCAAGCGGCTCATCACGGTATCGACGACGGACACCCCAAGGAGTCTACGGATCGCCGTTGAACCGGCTCACCGCATCCGGCAATCATCCGGTCGCCGCGTGGGACCTTTCACAGCTCACGCCGGGGAATCCGGCCTCGTGGGGATCGAGAAAGCGACAAATCACGCGCGCCCCTGCCCCGGCGGCGTGCTCGGCGGCCCCTGCGGGGTCTCCGGCTTGTCCGGCTTCGACGGGTGCGTCGGTTTCGAGGGGTGCGTCGGCTCCGTCGACGGCGGGTCGGACGGCCGCGGCGGTTCGCCCGTCGTGGTCGGCGGCGCCGAAGGCGGCGTGGTGGTGGGCCGCCCGGGAGTCGACGGAGGCGTCGGTGACGGATCCGTCGGCGTCGGCGTAGCCGGGTTCGGCTTCGTGGGTTCCGTCGGCGACGTGCTCGGTGGTGGCGTCGGCGTTGTCGTCGGTGGCTCGTCCGGTGGCTTCGGCTTGTCCGGCGGCTCGGGCTCGTGCGGCAGGTTGAGCTCGATCGACTTGCTGGCCTTGGCGTCGCCCAGGGTCGCGGTGATGTTGACCGTGCCGTGGTGGTGCCATCCGATCGTCCAGAACGACACCGTGTACCGCTCACCCGGCAGCACCTCGTGCTGTGCGGTGCAGGTGATCCGTTTGGGCTCGTAGTGGCACCCCGGCGCGAGCGTGATGGCCGGGATGAACCACGGCGTCTCGACCGTGATCGTCGGCCGCCCGGGAAGATCGCCGGTGTTCGTGGCGGTGACGTCCATCCGGCTGTGCAGGGGCGGGAAGCCCCAGTGGAAGAGGCGGACACCGAGATCCACCCCGTACCGTCTGGGCACGGTCACGGCCACGTTCACCGGCGCGTTGATGTTCGGGCCACCCCGGATGCTGCCCGTGATCACACCGCTCTGCAGCTCCGGGCCCGCGGTCAGCACCAAGGTGAAGGTCACCTGCTCGCCGGGCTCCAGTCCCCGGTCCGTCGTGCACTGCACGGCGCGCTCGGGGAACTCGCAGCTCACCTTGGCCGGCGCGGAGGCGGTCTCGCGCCGCAGCAGGCCGCTCTCCAGGAAGCGCGCGGTACTCCCGCCCTGGCGAGCGGTCAGTCCCTCGGGCAGGTCCAGCTGCAGGGTTACCGGCTCGGAGGCGCCGTCCCCGTTGTTGGTCACCGTGATCGGCAGCTCGGCCGACTGGCCCGGCGTGAGCTGGAGCGTGGTCGGCGTGCTCAGGGTCAGGCTCGGCCGGCCGGGCACCGGCGGGGGCGGCGGTGGTGGAGGTGGTGGCGGGGGCGGCTCCACCGGGGGCGGCGGAGGCGGGGGCGCGGGCGGTTCCGGTGGTGGAGGTGGCGGGGGCGGCTGCACGGGGCTCGGCGGGGGAGGCGGCGGTTCCTGGGCGAGCGGCGCCTTCTGCCCGGTCGGGCCGGCCACCAGGGCGGCCACGACGGCGGCGGCCAGTGCGGCCGACGAGGCGCCCGTGCCCACGGCCTGCCGCGGCACCGAGCTGGCGGCACTCCCGAGCCCACCGCCGGCACCCGCCCCAGCCCCACCCGCCACGGCGGCACCGGCCACCCCGGCGACCTTCGCACCGGTGGCCGTGGCCGCCAGGTAGGCGGTGACCGCACCACCGAGCACCAGCGGCGCCACGACCGCCTTCAGCGCGCCGTTCACGTCGGCCAGCTCGGCGGCCAGCGCCCGGCACCGGTCGCACTCGTCGAGGTGCTTCTCGACCTGGGCGGTCTCCCGCCGCGACAGCCCCTTGCGGGTCCAGGCCCCGAGGCGATCAACGGTCGCCCGGCACCGCTCCGCGGTGGTCTCGGCCAGGTGCACCTGCAGGTATGCCTGGCGCAGGCCCTCCCGGGCACGGTAGGCCAGCGCCGACACCCCGTTGGCGGTGAGCCCCAGCAGCGGCGCGACCTCGACCGGGGACTGGCCCTCGATCTCGGTGTGCCAGAGCACCGTCTGCCAGCGCTCGGGCAGGCGGGCGAAAGCCTTGGCCGCCAGCGAGCGCTCCAGACCGGCCAACGCGGTGTCCTTGAACTGCACCACGGTCTGCTCGCTGGTGATGTTCGACACATCGTCGGAAAGCTCGACCTTCCGCTCGCGGCGCGTGCGGTCGTAGGCGACGTGGCGCAGCGCGGTCAGCAGGTAGGCGCGGAAGGCGGTGTGTGGGCCCCCACCGGCCCGCAGCGTGTCCAACACCTTGGCGAACGCCTCGGACACCAGGTCGTCGGCCTCGGCCGGAGACCGGGCCAACTGGCGGGCGAGGTTGTAGGCGGCCCGGACGTGCCGCTCGTAGAGCTGGCCGTAGGCGTCGATGGTTCCGGCGCGCACCGCGGCGATGAGTTCGGTATCGCTCGGACCCTCGGCAGCGGCTGTCGACACTTGCGTCCCTCCCCTGTCCTGCTCGGTCAGTGTGACGAACGAAGCGAGCGACCGTCACGCCAGATGGCGTCACGACTTGAGGCGGCGGGAGTCACATGGGTGGTGCGAACAGCCGACCCCGGAAGGGAGGGCCACCGGTGACGAACGGGTCGAACACGCGCCGCCGCATGCACGGTGGCATCACCCATCCGGATGAGACCGCGGCGCTGCGGGCCCGCTGGCGTACGGCCTCGGTGGCCGCCGGCTGGCCGTTTCCCAGCGACTGGGCACTGCCCGCCGTCGAGGAGGTGTGCCGCGCGGTGGTGACCGGGGCCGACCTGACCCGGCCGCTGGGCGAGCTGGGCACCGCGCGGGCCGAGTCCGGGGCCGGGCTGCGCGAGACGTTGCTCGACGTCGCCGCGCTGCACGCCGTCGGCGACGCGCCCGGCGACGGGCTGGTCGCGCCCGATCCGGACGTGGTTCCCGCGGCGATGCTCCGGCTGGTCGCGCTGGCCTGGGCCGACGTGGCCGACCGGGAGCTGTCCGCCCGCGAGGTGGAGGACCCGCTGACCGGCCTGGCCACCCCCGCCTACCTGCGCACCCGGCTGCGCGAGCTGTGCCGGGAGGCCAGGGCCCGCCAGGTGCCGCTGAGCCGTAGCCACGCGCTGGTGTCGGTGCGCCTGGACCTCACCCAGGCGTCCGGATGGTCCCGGCTGGTGGTGATGGCCCTGGTCGCCGAGGTGCTGCGGGCGGTGTTCGACGCGGGGGAGACGCTGTGCCTGGCCGGCCCCTCGGTGGCGGTGGTCCTGACGCCCCGCGACGACCGGCTGCCCGGCCGGATGGAGGCGGTGCGCATGCTGCTGACCCGGCGCCTGGCGGTCGACCCGGCGGTGCGGCCCACCGGCCCGGTGTGGGTGTCGCGGGTGGCGCTGCCCGACGATCACGCCGACGCGTGCGAGCTGCTGGCCGAGATCGCCCGCTGACCGACGCCACGCTGCCCCGGCGGTCCTCCGCCGATGTCGGGTGGGGCATGTCCGACCTGCTCGATTACGCTGACCGTCCCGTGGACCCCCGCACCGGCATCCCTGTCGTCGGCATGGTGGGCGGCGGGCAGCTCGCCCGGATGACCCACCAGGCCGCCATCCCGCTCGGCCAGTCCCTGCGCGTGCTCTGCGTGTCCGAGGACGATCCCGCGGCCCGGGTCACCCGCGACTACGTGCTCGGTCACCACACCGACCTGGAGGCGCTGCGTGCCTTCGCCGCCGGCTGCGACGTGATCACCTTCGACCACGAGCACGTGCCCAACGAGCACCTGCGCGTGCTGGTCGAGGCCGGGGTCAAGGTGCACCCCGGGCCCGAGGCCCTGCTGCACGCCCAGGACAAGCTCGTCATGCGGAACAAGCTCGGCGAGCTCGGCCTGCCGGTGCCGCCGTTCAGCCCGGTGAAGCAGGTCGACGACGTGCTCGGTTTCGGCGCCCGGTTCGGCTGGCCCGCCGTGCTCAAGGCCGCGCGCGGTGGCTACGACGGCCGCGGGGTGTGGATGCTCGACTCCCCGGCCGACGCCGAGCGGCTGGTCGGCGAGCTGCTGGACGCCGGCACATCGCTGCTGGTCGAGCAGTGCGTGCCGCTGCGCCGGGAGTTCGCCGCGCTGATCGCCCGGTCCCCCTTCGGGCAGGGCGCGGCCTGGCCCCTGGTGCAGACCGTGCAGCGGGAGGGGATCTGCGTCGAGGTGCTCGCCCCGGCGCCCGAGGTGCACCCCGAGCTGGCCGCGTCCGCCCAGGAGCTGGCGTTGCGGGTGGCCGACGAGCTGGGCGTGGTGGGCGTGCTGGCCGTCGAGCTGTTCGACACCGATGCCGGGGTGCTGGTCAACGAGCTGGCCATGCGGCCGCACAACTCCGGCCACTGGACAATGGACGGCGCGCTGACCTCGCAGTTCGAGCAGCACCTGCGGGCGGTGCTGGACTACCCGCTCGGCGCCACCGACCCGGTCGCGCCCGCCGTGGTGATGGCCAACGTGCTCGGTGCGCCCCAGACTCCGGCCATGAGCGTCGACGAGCGGCTGCACCACCTGTTCGCCCGCTTCCCCGACGTGCACGCGCACCTGTACGGGAAGGCGGAGCGCCCGGGCCGCAAGGTCGGCCACGTGAACGTGCTCGGTGAGCGGATGGAGGACGTCCGGGAGAAGGCGCGGCTGGCCGCGCACTGGCTCTCGCACGCCGAGTGGCTGGACGGGTACCGGATCCACTGACGCCCCGGGCGCGCCTCGGACACGCGTCTCGGGCACGGTCGGCAGGCCCCGCGGTCGTGGGGCGACAACGAAAGGGGTAGCGCGTGGCGGACAACCCGCTGGTCGGCGTGATCATGGGCAGTGACTCCGACTGGCCGGTGATGGAGGCGGCGGCTCTCGTGCTGGCCGAGTTCGACGTCCCCCACGAGGTGAGCGTCGTCTCCGCGCACCGGACGCCGCAGCGGATGCTGGACTACGCGCGGGATGCGGCCGGCCGCGGGCTGCGCGTGATCATCGCCGGGGCCGGGGGAGCAGCGCACCTGCCCGGCATGGTGGCGTCGGCCACCGTGCTGCCGGTGATCGGTGTGCCGGTGCCGCTGAAGCACCTCGACGGGATGGACTCGCTGCTGTCGATCGTGCAGATGCCGGCGGGCGTTCCCGTGGCGACGGTCTCCGTTGGTGGAGCACGGAACGCCGGCTTGCTCGCGGTGCGCATGCTCGCTGCCACGGATTCCGCGCTACGTGAGCGGATGGCGACGTTCCAGGCCGACCTGGAGCAGCTGGTTCTGGAGAAGGACGCGGCCCTCCGCAGCCGACTGGCGCAGGGCTGAGGCCCAGGGAGCCGGCACCGACGCCGCAATGGTCGCGCCCCCGTTCGGGCGATCTACGCCGGGGTGGTGCGGGCCGATGCGATGCAGGGCACACGTCCGTTCGATGTGAACGAGGGCTAACATCGCGGGCAGCGATTCGGCTACCCGGAGGTAACAACGGTGGACCCGAGCTTCGGCACCTACCAGCTGGCCGAGGAACACGAGGCGCTGCGGGAGGCGGTTCGTGCGCTCGCCGAGAAGGAGATCGCGCCGCACGCGGCCGCGGTCGACGAGGAGGAGCGCTTCCCCACCGAGGCACACGATGCCCTGGTGAAGGCCGGCTTCGCTGCGGTGCACGTGCCCGAGGTCTACGGCGGCCAGGGCGCCGACTCGGTCGCCACCTGCATCGTCATCGAGGAGGTCGCCCGGGTCTGCGGATCGTCCTCGCTCATCCCCGCGGTGAACAAGCTCGGCACCGTGCCGATCCTGCTCTCGGCCGCCGAGGAGCTGAAGAAGCAGGTGCTGCCGACGATCGCCGGCGGTGAGGCGATGGCCTCCTACGCGCTCAGCGAGCGCGAGGCCGGCTCGGACACCGCCGCCATGCGCACCCGCGCCCGGCTGGACGGCGACCACTGGGTGCTCAACGGCACCAAGTGCTGGATCACCAACGCCGGTGAGTCGGCCTGGTACACCGTGATGGCGGTCACCGACCCGGACGCGGCCAAGCCATCCCAGGGCATCTCCGCGTTCGTGGTGCACAGGGACGACCCGGGTTTCGAGATCGGCCCGAAGGAGCGCAAGCTCGGCATCAAGGGCTCGCCGACCCGGGAGATCTACTTCCAGGACTGCACCATCCCCGTCGACCGCATCATCGGTGAGCCGGGCACCGGCCTGAGGACGGCGCTCGCCACCCTGGACCACACCCGGCCGACCATCGGCGCGCAGGCGGTGGGCATCGCACAGGGTGCGCTGGACGCCGCGATCGCCTACGTCAAGGACCGCAAGCAGTTCGGCAGGGCCGTCGCCGACTTCCAGGGCGTGCAGTTCATGCTCGCCGACATGGCGATGCGGGTGGAGGCCGCGCGGCACATGGTCTACGTCGCGGCGGCCCGGGCCGAGCGCGGCGAGCCGAACCTCGGCTTCATCTCGGCCGCGGCCAAGTGTTTCGCCTCGGACGTGGCCATGGAGGTGACCACCCAGGCGGTGCAGCTGTTCGGCGGCGCCGGCTACACGCGGGACTTCCCGGTCGAGCGGATGATGCGGGACGCCAAGATCACCCAGATCTACGAGGGCACCAACCAGATCCAGCGCGTCGTCATGTCCCGCGCCCTGCTCAGGGCCTAGATCACCGATCGTGCCGAGGGCCTGGAGGCGTTGGCAGCCAAAGATCGGGCCGCCGATGAGCCGTCCGTCGTCTGCACGGTCTGACCTATGCTGCTTACCTGCCGGCTCCCGGGCTTTGCACCCGGGAGCCGGCAGCATGTTGGCGGCACGACGGAAAACAAGCGAACACTGGGGGTGTTTCGTGGCCGAGAAGATCGTCCACGTCGGTGACGTGGACATCTGGAGTGAGGCGCTGGGCGAACCAGGTGCGCCTCCGCTGCTGCTCATCATGGGGGCGAACGCGTCGGCCATGGGCTGGCCGGACGAGTTCGTCGAGCTGCTCGTCCAGGGTGGACACCGGGTGATCCGATACGACCACCGGGACACCGGGCGGTCCACCCACATTCCGCCCGCGGACGCGACCTACGAGATGGCGGACCTGGCGCGCGACGCCCTGGCCGTGCTCGACGCCCACGATGTCCGGTCGGCCCACGTCATGGGGATGTCGATGGGTGGGCTGATCGGTCAGCTCCTGGCTGTCGACCACGCCGACCGGCTCCGCTCGCTGACGCTCGCCCTGACCGGTGCGCTGGACATGGGCACGGTGGACGACACACCGCCGGACGCGGAGCGGTTGGAGGCAATGCTCGCGCTGAGCACACCGGGCGGGGACCACGAGTCCGAAGTGGATCGACGCGTCGCGTTGTGGCGGGCGCTGCACGGCACCGTCCTGCCGTTCGACGAAGCGGAGTACCGGCGCCTGGAGGAGCGGGTGATCGCGCACGCCGGGACGTTCCTCCCCGCTACGGGGCACATTCGGCTCGCTTCCATCCCCCTGGAGCGAGGTGGTGATGATCTGCGCGGGTTGATCACGCCGACGCTGATCATCCAGGGCACCGAGGACCCGTTCTATCCGACCGGCTATGGCCGGTACCTCGCGCAGTTGATCCCGGGCGCCGTGCTCGAGCTGATCGACGGCCTGGGGCACAGCCTGCCGCGAGCAGTGCACAAGAAGGTCACCGACCTCGTGCTCGCACACACCCGGCAGCACGTGGCGTAGGAACAATTTCCTGGTCCACGCCGTGGTGGTGGCGCCGCAAGCGCCCCACCACGGCGTCCCTCCGAGGGCACTGCCACCTTGAACGCTGATCAGTGACCAGCGCCACGGGTCATTAGTTGAGATTTCATTCAATGATAGGCAGGCTTGTGCCATGCGTCCCGCTTGCGGTTGCATGCCACCGCAACGTTGCGCATCTCTCGCTCTCCGAGCACGGCCTTCCACCCGACCAACGCCATCACTGCCGCCGCGCAGATCCGGAGGAGATGACCATGCGGTTGCCGGAACCCGTTCGTGACCTTGTCCTGCTGCTCGCCCGGGTCGCGCTGGGCGCCGTCTTCATCGCCCACGGGTGGGACAAGCTCGCCAACAAGGGCATGGACAACGTGACGACCGCCTTCGAAGGCATGGAAATCCCGATGCCGGCGCTGTCCGCCTGGTTCGCCGCGCTCGTCGAGCTGGTCGGTGGCGCGGCCCTGATCGCCGGCCTGCTGCTCCCGCTGGCCGGCGTGCTCCTGGCGGCCAACATGCTCGGCGCGCTGTTCCTCGTGCACCTCGAGGGCGGGCTGTTCCTGCCCCAGGGCTACGAGTACGTGCTCGTGCTGGCGGTGACCGCGCTGGCCCTCGGGTTCAACGGCGGCCGGTTCAGCCTCGACCGGGTGTTGTTCCGCCGGTGGTTCACCGTCAACAGCACGGAGCCGACAACTGCCTGATCCCGGGCACCGTCACGCCCAACGTGGCGGTGACCCGCTCGTTGGTTGCCCTGGCGGGCAGCGCCGCGGGGTCCGGATGGTTCACCTGGACCAACGATGCGCTGGCCGCCAGTACCGCGAGCAATCCGTCGAGCAGGTTCTCCGGGGTGTCCCAGTCCATAGTGGACAAGACGCGCTCGTTGCTGTCCAACCCAAGATTGGTTGCACGCTTGCGGGAAGACGCAATCACTTCGTCCACAGTGGATCCATCGAGCGCGGCAGTATCACCCTGGACGGGGAACAACGGCTGGAACGTGTCGCCATGCACCCGCGCGGAGGAGATGTAGTCGACCATCCCGGCCGGCGGCCCGGACAACCCGCGGCCCATCGCGTCCAACGACACCGCGGCAACCAGCTCGGCGCCGGGTGCCGCGCCCGTGGGCGGCACGAAAGCGACCGCGGCGCCCGCCGGATCCATCGTGACCTCGGCACCGCACCACCACGCCCCGAGCAACACGCCCACCGTCTGCCAGTGCGCCGGCAGCAGCACCGCCACCGTGCCTCCCGGCTCGACGTCCAACTCGTCCACCAGCCAGTTCGCGGTCTTGGCGGCCCAGTTGGCGGTCGTTGCCCAGGACAGCTCGATCCGTGCGCCGGTGGCGTCGTCATAGTGCGTGATCAGGGGTCGACCGGGCTCGCTCCGCAGCACCGGCCCCAACAGCCCCTCGGTGACGCTCATCCCAGCAACGCTCCTCGTCTCGCACGGGCGGCCGCGCACAACTTAGCTTGCTCGGTCGAGCAAGGAGCAACGCCGTCAGTTCACGCAGGGCACGCCGCCGGTCGTGATGGGTTCCCCGGCCGGTGGCGCGGGGGACTTCGGCACGGGCTCGCCCTCCGGGCGGAACGCCCGAGGACCCGTCAGTCGGTCAGTGCCCGGTGCCGCAGCGGGCGAGGACGTCGACGCGCCGGGCCGAGCCGGCTCAGCAGCCGCACCGCGGGCGAGGCCGGCCACGAACCGGTGCACCTTCTCCCGGTCGACGGTGATGATGTTCTGGCCGCGCTCGTTCCGGGCGCCCACGGCCTCGACCGGGATGGTGACGAACCGAACGCTCCCGCCCGCGATCTCCTGCATCCGCTGCGCGAACCGCAACACGTCCCAACGCTCGTCGATCACAACCGACTTCTGCGCCGCCTGCAACAGGCCGTCGAGCTTGCCCCGGTCGGTCAAGGTGCCCGACGACAGCACCCTGTTCGCGGCGGATGCCATGAACGCCTGCTGCCGCACGATCCGGTCGAGATCACCGCGGGGCAACCCGTGCCGCTGCCGGACGAAAGCGAGCGCATCCCCGCCGGAGATGGTCTGGTTCCCGGCACGGAAACTGGCGCCGGAGTTCGGGTCGCTGGTTGCCTGGTTGAGACATACCTCCACGCCGCCCAACGCCTCGGTGAGCAGGTAGAAACCGTAGAGGTTGACCTCGGCGTAATGATCGACGCGGCTGCCGGTCAGCTCCTGCACGGCCTGCACCAGAGCTCGCCGGCCCTCCTGGTCCGACCCCGTCGCGATCTTGGCCTCGTCGCGCTCGCCGGCATCCCGCATCCGTTGCGCCACGCGAAACTTGGTCGCCCCATAGGCGGCGTTGATCTTGTCCTCGCGGTAGTTCGGGATCGGCACGTAGGTGTCCCGGGGAATCGACACCGCGTGCGCGCGGCCACCGTTGTGCGGCACGCGAAGCAGGATGAGCGTATCCGTATTGAGCGTGTCGGTGCTCTCGGTGCGCAACAGCTCGAGAACGCTCTGTGGCAACGGATTGCCCTGCGCGTCGGTTCGGCTGTCGTTCCCCACCAACAGGATGTCCGTGGCGCCGTCGTCCTCCGGACCGCTGTTGGGAATGTCGTCCAGTACGTTGGTCGTTGTCACGTTCTCGTTGAACCGACCAGCGGTCGACCACGCGATACCCGTTGCGGTCAACGCAACCGCGGATGTCAACGCGAGCAGCGTGCGTCCCGCAGCGCGTGCTACCCGCCGGACCCGGCCACCCGCCCGGGCCTGCGCATTGCCCGGTCCATCCGCGTCGACACCCGTGGCATGCCCGGAATCCACCTCCGCCGACGGCGCGGGCCGTGCTGTCTCGTCCCGCTCCGGCCTCGTCGGGCGGTCATCCACGAATGTCCTCCTCACGCGCCGCCGGCCGGCCACCGGCGTTCCCCCATCAGCAGAGGCTAACCAGGACGGGTGTCGTGGGAGAAAAGGGTGCCTGCCTGGAGTAGCACCACCACCAGCGGAAACCACCACCATGGTGGAGGGTGTGGGCTCAGTTCACGCAGACGACGCCGTTCGCGGTGATCGGCTTCTGCTCCTCCGAAGGCTGCGGTGCCGGGGACGGCGACGGTGGAACGGCAGGCGCACGGCCGTCCGGCCGCAACAGGCCGGAGCCGGCGAAACCACTCCCGTTGCCCGGACCGGAATAGTCGGTGCCCAGCAACACCTGCACCCGGCTCGGGGGCAGGGTCGTGTCCAGCTCGGAAGGGAGATCACCGAGCAGCTCGGCCAGCCGGCGACCGGCGGCCTCCATTCCCTTGGCGTACCGCACCACGGAAACCGAGCGCGGGCTCGCCGCGTTGCCCGCGTCCCCGCGCCCGAAGCCCTGCGCGCCCACCGCGTCCAGCACACGGGCCGCCAATCCCGGAACGCCCGTGCCGTTACGCACGTCGACGGTCACCGACGCCGGGTTCACCTCCAGCGCCTCCGCCGCCGACCGGTCCTGCCTTGGCTTGGCCCCGATCGCGCTGGCAACGAAGTCCCGCACCTGCACCGGGTCGACCTTGACGGCCACGCCGTCGCTGGCGGTCTGCAACTCGGTGGAAAGGACCGGGATCGTCTGGAAGGAGATCTCGCCGCCGGCGATGCCCTGCATCTGCCGGGCGAAGCCGAGAACGTCCCAGCCCTGGTCCAGCACCACCGACTGCTTGACCGCGTCGATCAACGCGTTGAGCTTGCCGCTGTCGGTCAGCGTGCCGGTGGACAGCATCTTTCTGGCCAGCCCGGCCATGAACACCTGCTGCCGCACCACGCGGTCGAGGTCGCCGCGGAGCAGGTTGTGCCGCTGCCGGACGAAGGCGAGCGCGTCGCCACCGGAGATCGTCTGCGGGCCGGCGGGGAAGTTCGCCCCGGAGAAGCTGTCCCGGGTCGGCTGGTTCAGGCACACGTCGACACCGCCCACGGCCTTGGTGATCTTGTAGAAGCCGAGCAGGTTGACCTCGGCGTAGTGGTCGATCGTGGCGCCGGTGAGCTTCTCGATCGTGCGGATCAGCGCCAGCCTCCCCTCGGCCTTGGCCTTCTGCTCGGCCTCGCGACCGTCCATCCCCTGCTGCTTGAGCTCGGCCACCTTGTCGTTCTTCGCCCGGCCGAAGGCCGAGTTGATCTTGTGCTTGCCGTAGCCGCCCGGAATGTCGACGAAGGAGTCGCGCGGGAAGGAGATGCCCACCGCCTTGCGCCCGTCGTTGGGGATGCGGACCAGGATCAGGGTGTCGGTCAGCTCGCCGTCGTTGTCCCCGGCCCGCAGCTGCTGCAGGACCTCGCTGGGCAATGGGTTTCCCTGCGCGTCCGTCCGGCTGTCGTTGCCGACGAGCAGGATGTCCGTGGCGCCGTCGGCGGGCTTGGGGCCCTCCCGCCGGGCGATGACGTCGGTCGTGATCAACCCGTCGGTCAGGTTGTTGTACTTCGTCCAGGCAAAACCTGTGACGCTTATCACCGCAATCGAGACCAGGGCGACCACGGTCTTGCCCGCGGTCAGCGCGGCCCGTAGCGAGCCACCCCGCCGGGGCCGAGGGCGTGCCTGCCCGCGCGGCGGGCGGCCCGCACCCGACTCGCGGGTCCGGGAGGTACCGCGCCGGCCGTTCCCGGCCGGCCTGGAGGCGCTCCGACGCGGCTCACCGGCGACCGAGCCCGCCGCCGACACCTGGCCGCTGCGGGCGTGCGGCCGCGGCGTCCGCAGCCGCCCCGGCAGGTCGGCGGACGAGCCCCGGCCCACCCCCGGGGACGGACGGCCGATGTGCCCACGGCGTGCTCCTCGACCGGGGACCCCACCTGTCCCCCCCGGCCGCGGCGGCCGTTCG
This sequence comes from Longimycelium tulufanense, assembly GCF_014645795.1. Lineage (GTDB taxonomy): Bacteria > Actinomycetota > Actinomycetes > Mycobacteriales > Pseudonocardiaceae > Longimycelium > Longimycelium tulufanense. The sequence continues at coordinate 65,174 of NZ_BMMK01000020.1, forward strand.
TTCACGCGCACCTCCCGAACACAGGCAGTAGCCGACGCCAGGTCGGCATGTCGTCGGCCCCACCCGGCGACTGCCACCGGACCGACGCGCGAGCACACCGGACCGGGCATCCAGGCTAACCAGCCGACGCCTCGGAACCGGGCGTTTCCGTCCTAGAGGGGACGTCGGTCAGGGGGCCAGGGTTGCGTTTGACATGACACACTGCGACCGACACGCGGGCCGGGGGAGCCCGCGCGGGTGGCCGAGGAAGGTGCGATGCGGATTCTGGTGACTGGGGGTGCCGGGTTCATCGGCTCCCACTACGTGCGTCAGCTTGTGGGGGGTGCCTACCCACGGCACGCCGACGCCGAGGTGGTCGTGCTGGACAAGCTGACCTACGCGGGCAACGAGGCCAACCTGGCACCGGTTGCCGACAACCCGCGGCTACGCCTGGTCCGGGGTGACATCTGCGACGCGGAGCTGGTGGGCAAGCTCATGACGGGCGTGGACCTGGTGGTGCACTTCGCCGCCGAGTCCCACGTCGATCGCTCCATCCTGGGCGCGGCCGAGTTCGTGGTGACCAACGTGGTGGGCACCCAGACCCTGCTGCAGGCGGCGCTCGACGCCGGCGCCGGCCGGTTCGTGCACGTCTCCACCGACGAGGTGTACGGCTCGATCGAGGACGGCTCGTGGCCGGAGGAGCACCCCCTGGAGCCGAACTCCCCCTACTCGGCGTCCAAGGCGTCCTCGGACCTGATCGCGCGCGCCTACCACCGCACCCACGGCCTGCCCGTCTGTGTCACGCGCTGCTCGAACAACTACGGGCCGTACCAGTTCCCCGAGAAGGTCATCCCACTGTTCGTGACGAACCTCATGACGGGGAAGAAGGTTCCGCTCTACGGCGATGGCCTCTACGTGCGGGACTGGCTGCACGTGGACGACCACTGCCGCGGTATCCAGCTCGTCGCGGAGAGCGGCCGTCCCGGTGAGATCTACAACATCGGCGGTGGTACCGAACTGACCAACAAGGAGCTGACCGGGCGGCTGCTGGAGGCGATGGGCGCCGACTGGTCCATGGTGGAGCAGGTGCCCGACCGCAAGGCCCACGACCGCCGCTACTCGGTCGACATCACCAAGATCAGCCAGGAGCTGGGATACCGGCCGCAGGTGTCGTTCGACGAGGGCCTGGCCCGGACGATCCGGTGGTACCGGGCCAACCGCGAGTGGTGGGAGCCGCTGAAGCGGCGGGCCGCGCTGGGCTGAGGCGCCCGCTTCCGGCGGTGATCCGGCCGGCTGTCCGGCCGGGCGGATGTGGCGCCCGACACTGACCGGCCGGCGGGCGTCCGGCACACTGCTTTCCGCTTTCTCATTCGCGCCCGCCGGCCGGTGCGGGTGCGTGGCCAAGAGCACGGGAGCTTGACCATGACGCACGTCCTCGTCCCGGACCGGACGTCACCGGCGCTGGCGATCCTCGTCCCGGGTGGCCGGGGCCAGCTCGGGCGGGACCTCGCCGTCGCGGCGGACTCCGAACCCGCCGTGGAGTTCCTGGACGCACCGGGCTCGGGCGAGCTGGACGTCACCGACCCCGAGGCCGTGCGCGACTCGGTGGCCACGTTGGCGTCCTGCGCCCGCGACGCCCGGGCCCGTCCCGTGGTGGTCAACGCCGCGGCCTACACCGCCGTCGACGCCGCGGAGTCCGATGTGGACACCGCGTTCGCGGTGAACGCCGAGGGGCCGAAGCTGCTCGCCACGGCGTGCGCCGAGCGGAATGTTCCGCTGATCCATATCTCCACCGACTACGTCTTCGCCGGCGACAGCGACCATCCCTACGAGCCGACCGGTCCGACCAGCCCGGTGTCCGTCTACGGCAGGAGCAAGCTCGGCGGAGAGCGCGCAGTGCTGGGAACGTGGGATCGGTCCTGGGTGGTGCGCACCTCCTGGGTCTACGGCCGGTACGGCAAGAACTTCGTGAAGACCATCTGCCGGCTGGAAGGCGAACGCGACATACTGTCCGTCGTGGACGATCAGCGCGGATCGCCGACCTGGACGGCGGATCTCGCCTCCGGTTTGCTCGAGCTGGCCCGTCTCGTGGTGACGGGCAGGGCGCCGGAACAACGCGTTGTGCACTGCACCAATGCCGGTGAGACGACCTGGTTCGGTTTCGCGCGGGCAATTTTCCAGGAGCTGGGCAAGGATCCCGAGCGGGTGCGGCCGTGTACGACGGCGGACTTCCCCCTGCCCGCGCCGAGGCCGGCCTACTCGGTGTTGTCCAACGCTTCCTGGTCGGCCGCGGGACTCACCCCGCTACGGTCCTGGCAAGAGGCACTCTCCGCGGCGTTCGCCAGCGGTGCCTTCGCCTGACCACGGATCCCTTCCCGGCAGGAGTGCCGGATCAGCCGGCGGCGCGGCGATAGGCGGCCACCGTGGCTTCGGCGCAGCGGTGCCAGGTGAACTCGGCGGCCCTGCCTCGCCAGGCGGCGAGTGTCTGCGGATCCTTGGGGGCGTTCATCGCCTTGCCCAGCGCATCCGCCAACGCCTCCAGGTTCCCTACCGGGACATGGAATGCGTTGCCGGCCGACACCTCGCGCAATGCCGGAACGTCGGAGCAGACGACCGGAACGCTGCAGGCGAGCGCTTCCAGCACCGGGAGGCCGAAGCCCTCGTCCCGGGAGGGAAGAACGAGGGCCCTCGCGCCCGCGACAACGCTACGAAGGTCCACATCGGACATGTAGCCGGTGCGCAGCACGCGATTGGGCTCCAGGGCGAGTTGCGCGTGACCACCCGGGCCCGCGAGCACCAGCGGCGGCAGATCGGGCCGGGAGCGGTGGGCCGCCAGCAGGTTCGTCAGACCCTTCCGTGGCCCGTCGGCACCCACGAACAGCAGGTACTCCGCCGGCAGCCCCACCCTTCGCCGAAGCTGGTCCCCGGGCGGCCGGGCCGCGAACCACGCCGGATCCACGCCCAGCGGCGTCACCGTCACCTTGTCCGCGGGCACGTCGAGGCGGTCCATCACCACCTCGGCCACCGCCCGGGTCGGCGTGCAGATCACCCGGGCCCGCCGGGCAGACTGTCGCACGAGCTCCGGCAGGTCCCGCTCAGCCTCGGGCAGTTCGCTGGGTACGTCGAGGAACGCCAGGTCGTGGATGGTCAACACGCCGCGCGCCCGCGCCGACGGGGGCAGCACGAAGTTGGTCGCGTGCACCACGTCCGCGGGCCCGGCGAGCAACTCGATCGGCGGGAACGGCGCCCGCAGCCACGAGCGGCGCAGCAGCCGGGCGGACGCCGGGAGCCCCCGTGCGCGCAACCGGTGCGGCAATACGGACCGCAGCGCCCGCCAGCCCCGAAGCGTGAACGCAACCGCCCGTACATCGATGTCGGGCATGCTCGCCAGCTCCTCGGTGAGCGCTGCGGTGTACCGCCCGACACCGGTGCGGTGCCCCAGCAGCGGGGTACCGTCCACCAGCACCCGGACCCGGCGCCTACTTCGTGCCATGCGCACCACCGCTGCCTCGCAACCGTTCCCCGGCAAGCCGGCGCAACCGGCCCGCGGCCCGCCGCGCCACCTCGGTCGGCCCACCTTGGTCGAGATACTCCCGCAGCAGGCCCAGATCCCGACGCAGGCGGCCGGCCGGTGTCAGCGGCGCCGTGCGCACCAGCGGTGCGCTCCCGCGCAGCCGGTCGGCGGCCGGCCGGGGGTCACGGCAGAACGCCACTAGCGGGGAAAGCACGTTCTCCCAAGTGAAACGCTCCCGCACGACCGCGATCCGATCCCGGCAGCCAGCGGCGAACTCCGCGTCGTAGAGCACGTTTTCCAGCGCTGTGGACAAGGCCCTCGGGTCCTCCGGCGGCACCACGACGCCGAGCCGTTCCCGACGCACGAGATCGGCGAACGAGTCGCCGTCGGTTGTCACGATCGGCAGGCCCGCCCACAGGTAGTCCAACACCCGGGTGCGGAACGCGAACTCGGTCTCCACGTGCTCGAAGTGCGTGGTGACACCGCAGTCGCCGTCGAGCAGGTAGTTCTGCCGCTCCCCGTAGGGAACCCATGCCTCGTTGAAGAACACGTGCTCACCGACGAGGCCGAGCCGACGGGCCAGCGCCCGCGTCCGGACACCGATGTCCATGTCCGGCACCTCGGGATTGGGATGCTTCATCCCCAGGAAGAACAGTCGCACGTCGTCGTGGTCGGCACGGAGCAGGTCGATCGCGTGCACCAACGTCAGCGGGTCGAACCAGCTGTAGACGCCACCGGCCCACAACACGACCTTGTCGGACTCACCAATGCCCGGCACCACACCCTTGATCGCCGGCGCGGTGCGCACCGGGGGCTTGCCCGGCAGCCCGAACGGGACCTCCGCCAGCAGCGAGCGCACCGTCGGGTCGTTGTCGTAGAGCGAGGGGGTCAGCCGGCCCAGCGCGGCCAGGTGGCCCAACCAGAAGTGCCGCTGCCGCCGGGACGCGCACAGGAAGAAGTCACCGCGCTCGAGCTGCGCGTTGAGTACCTTGGTGACGCCGACCAGGTCGGCCACGCGCTGCTCGTCGGGTACGTCCTTGCCCTGCTCCAGCAGTTCCAGGTGCATCGGGTCGTAGACGTCGCAGACCACGATCTTGGTCGAGCCGGCCCGCTTGAGCTGTGGCGCCATCTCCATGGCGTGGCCCTGCAACACGATCACGTCCGCCCAGTCGACGTGCTCGGCGAGACCACGGGGCCGGCTCTGCATGACCGCGAACGGCGCCGGCGGGGGTGCGCACCGCGGGTTCACCGTCACCAACCGCACATCGTGCTCGGCGGACAGCACATCAGCCATGTGCCAGGCACGGATTGCCGGACCGGCCATCTGCTCCCCGAGCGCGTCTCCGGTCACCACCAGGATCCGGCGGGGCCGGCCGAACACCTCGTCCAGCGCGAACGCTTCCACCAGGACGTCGTGGGCGGCGAGGTACCGCGGCAACGGGTAGGCCGGCTCCATCGCCTTACGCATCAACGGCACGAGGTCGGTGTCCGAACGCACCCGCGCCGCCTGCTCTGCCCGCCGCGCCTCGGCCAGCGCGGGCAGCATCTCGACGAACTGGTCGATGGCCAGCACCCCGGCCAGCGCCTCGCGGGGCACCGGCACCGGTGCCTCGTCCGCGGCCCGGTCGGCGGGGCGGCGCGTGATCTCCAGCTGGGTGGCGTCCAGGTCACCGCGGGCGGTGGCGCGGCGCACGGCCAACGCCAGGGCGGCCGGCAGGACGCGGGACAACGTCTCGTCGGAGAGGTTCTTGTAGAGCGTCGCCAGGGCGTTGCGCTCCAACAGGTAGAACTCGCGGGCCGAGTGCACCTCACTCATCGAGGCGTGGTGGCGGTGGTAGGTCACCGAGCGCGGCTCGTACCGGACCCGCCAGCCCCGCAGGTTCAGCCGCCAGCCCAGGTCCACGTCCTCGTAGAACATGAAGTAGCTGTCGTCGAAGCCACCCAGCTCGCGGAACAGTTCGCTGCGCACCAGCAACGCCGAGCCGGTGCCGAACAACACGTCGCGCGGGGCGTCCACCAGGTCGGCGGGCACCTCCTCGACCGGCAGGCCCGCGTGCCGCTTGTAGCCCATGCCGAACCAGGTCAGGCCACCGTCGACAAAGTCGACGTGCCGGCCCTCCCAGTCCAGCACCTTGCTGGCCACCGCGCCGACCGTGGGCTCGGCCCGCAGCACCGCGACCGCCGCCCGCAGCCAGTCCGGGTGCGGGCGGGCATCGTTGTTGAGGAACGCCAGCACCTCGCCGCGGGCGTGCCCGGCACCGAGGTTGCAGCCGCCGGCGAAACCGAGGTTCTCCGGCGACTCCACCAGCTCCACGCCCGGCACGGCCGCGCGGATGCGGGCGGCCTCGTCGTTGCCCGAGGCGTTGTCCACGCAGGTCAGCTGCAGGCGGTCCGGTGGATAGTCCAGCTCGGCGCGCAGTGCGCGCAGGCAGGTGATCGTGTCATCGGCGCCGCGGTGGTTGACCACCACCACGGACACCAGGGGCAGGACCCCCTCCTCCGGCACCTCGGACTCCTTCCCGTCTCCTGGGTGCATAAGCGTGCCTCATCACGGGCGGTGCCGGGACAGGTACCGGTGAGTTGACGGTGCGACACCGCCCGCGTGGCGGGACGTCAGCGGCCGGACCAGCGACGCCACACGTCCGAACGGCCGGCGGTCGATCGTCGCCGGATCTCCCGGCGCGCGACGAGCGTGGCGGGCAGGCCGGCCAGCACCTCGGCCAGGACCCGCAGCCGCAGGGAGGTCCGGAAGTTGGGCGTGTCCGGGACCTGGCGTCCCATGCGGCGCCTGATCGGCAGCGCGACGGTGATCGCGACGAACCGGGCGAGCTCGCGGGCGGCGACGCCGGCCGGCGCGCACCTCAGCAGGGTGCGCAAACGGTTGCGCTCGTTCCACAGGTGGAAGTGGGTGGAGCCGAGGCGGGCGCTCGCCCCGTGCCGGTGGCGGACCCGCGCGGCCGGCACGGTCCGGATCTCCCAGCCGGCCAGCCGCAGCCGCCACGCGGTGTCGGTGTCCTCGTAATAACAGAAGAAGTCGGCGGGAACCTCGCCCACCGCTTCCAGGGCGTGTCGCCGCAGGAGGACCGCGCCGCCGCAGAAGCCGAACGCCGTGTCACTTTCGGTCTCCGTGGGGATGTCGGCACCATGTCCGTCGGCGGTGAGTCGCACGCCCGCTGACTGGACCCGGCCGTCCGGGAGGGTCAACACCGAGCCGGCGGCGGCCAGGCGGGGATCGTCGTCGAGGGCGCCCTCCACCGTGTCGAGCCAGTCCGGGGCGGGGACGGCGTCGTCGTTCAGCCACGCCACGAACGGCGTGTCCACCTCGGGCAGCGCGGCCGCGATGCCGCCCGCGTAGCCGACGTTGTGATCGAGCCGGAGGACGTGGGGCCGGCTCGGGTGGTGCGCGAGTACCTCGGCGGTGCCGTCGTCGGAGGCGTTGTTCACGACCAGGGTCCGATGTGGACGGCGCTGGGTGGCGAGCGCGTCGAGGCATTCGCCGATGTGGTCCCGGCCCCGCCAGGTCACCACGATGACGGTGGTGCGCGTCTCCAGCTCGGCCACGGCCAGCACCATAGACCTTGTCGGGGATTCCTTCGGTGGGGGCCGACCCGCGCCGCGCCTGCCGCCGGCTGCTGGGGCCGGTTGAGGAGCTCGACGGTTCTGAGCGGACGGGCAGGCATCATGTGGAGCGGGCTCGGGGCGCCGAGGAGTGGCGTCTGGTGTCGCGAAGTAGCGGACCGGCGCAATTCAAGTGGGTGAGTGGTCGTCGGTCGGGGCGTGCTGGTGTCGTTGTGCTGGCGTCAGCGGGCGGGTTGATCGTCGCCTCCTTGATCCGTGACACGGGGGTGAGCCGCGGCCCGCAGGATCCAGCAGCGCAAGCGTTGGGGTGTGACGCGACTCGAGCCGGTGGAAGGTCGTCCCAGCCGGTGTCCCACCTGTGGTCTGGGTGGCGTCAGCGGGTGGTTTGAGTGACATCTGCACGTTCCGTGCGGTGAAGTTGGGGCGGTCACTGCACTCCAGAGTTAGGTCAGAGTTAGGTCGAATTCACCGGGTCATGAGCATCCCCGGTGGAGCGGATCACGCCACGTCGTGGGAGTTCGGTGGCCGGGCGTGGGAGGCTGACCGGCGTGCCCGAGCTCGTCGTGATCACCGAGCAGCTGCTCGCGCCGGTTCCCGGCGGCACCGGCCGGTACACCCGCGAGCTGGTCGCCGTCCTGGCCGCGACCGCGCCTGCCGGCTGGGAGGTGACCGGCGCGGTGGCGCGGCACAGCGATCCGAGCGCGGCGATCATCCCCGGGGTCGCCGGCCCTCGGGTCCTGCCGCTGCCGCGGCGCGCTCTCGCCGCCGCGTGGGAGCACGGTCTGCCGCTGTGGCCGGGCGGAGACTCCGTCCATGCACCCACCCCGCTCGCCCCGTCCCGGGCCCGACGCGGCCGCGGCCTCGTCGTCACCGTCCACGACACGGTGCCCTGGTCCCACCCGGATACCCTGACCGCTCGCGGTGGGCGTTGGCACCGCAAGGTCATCCGGCGGGCGGCCACGCACGCGCACGCCCTCGTCGTCCCCACGACGGCGGTGGCGGCCGAGCTGAACACGCTGGCGATCGGCCCGGCCCGGGTCCACGTGGTGGGGGAGGGCGTGCCCGCGGCTCTTGCCGCCGAGCCCCCGGCGGACACCCGCACCCGGGTCGCCGCCGACCTCGCCCTCCCCGACTCCTACGTCCTCGCGGTCGGCACCCTCGAGCCACGCAAGGGCATCCCCGTGTTGATCGAGGCGATGGCGCGCGCCGACGCCCCCGACATCCCGCTCGTGCTCATCGGCGCGCGAGGCTGGGGCGGGATCGACCCACATGCCCTCGCTCGCGAACACCGTCTGCCGAAGGAGCGCCTGCGCGTCCTGGGGTGGCTCGACGACGAGGCACTGTCCGTCGTGCTGCGTCGCGCCAGCGTGCTCGCCGCGCCCAGCCTCTCGGAGGGCTTCGGGTTGCCGGTGCTGGAAGCCATGGCCGTCGGCGTGCCCGTGGTGCACTCCGACGCACCCGCGTTGGTGGAGGTGTCCGGCGGCGCCGGCCTGATCGCCAAGCGTGGTGACCCCGTCGCGCTGGCCAATGCGCTCCGCGCGGTGGTCACGGATCAGTCACGACGATCGGTGATGGTCGCCACTGGAAAGCGCCGTGCCGCGCGCTTCCGCTGGCGCCGCGCGGCCGACGATATCTGGCGGATCCATCTGGACATCCGTCGTGCGCGTCTTGGACATCCTTGAGCAACAAGAAGATTCCGTGCCGCGGGCTTGATCCATGATCGAGTGAGGGTAGGTGTCACCGAACCGGTGATGGCTGCGCACCATGATCACCCTGCAACAATGGGATAACGCCAGCGGGTTGCGGTTCTGCCATTCCGGCCTCACACGGTCATTACCCGCCGTACTCTGCTCCGGTGCCCCATCCCGAACCCAGCGTGCTCGTCGACGCCACCGCCGTGCCGGCCGACCGTGGTGGGGTGGGCCGTTACGTGGACTCGTTGGTGGCCGCACTGGCGGTGGACGGCGCCTGGCTCAGCATCGTCTGCCAACCCCGCGACGCCGAGCTGTTCACCCGGCTGGCCCCCGGGACCCGGGTGGTGCCCGCCGCCGAGTCGGTCGCCACCCGCACCGCACGGCTCACCTGGGAACAGGCCACCCTGCCCCGGCTGGTGCGCAAGCTGGCCGTCGACGTCGTGCACTCGCCGCACTACACCACGCCGCTGGCCAACCCGGTGGCCTCCGTGGTGACGCTGCACGACGCCACGTTCTTCACCGACGTCGGGCTGCACTCCTCGGTCAAGGCCCGGTTCTTCCGCGCCTGGACCCGCGCCTCGCTGCGGCGCGCCGAGCTCAACATCGTGCCCAGCCGCGCGACCGCCGACGAGTTGGTCCGCATCGCCGGCGCCGACCGGCGTGTGCTGCACGTCGCCCACCACGGCGTCGACACCCATCGGTTCCACCCGCCGACCCCGGAGGAGATCGCCGCGGTCCGCGCGGATCTCGGGCTCGGTGACACCCCCTATGTGGCGTTCCTCGGCGCGCTGGAGCCGCGCAAGAACGTGCCCGCGCTCATCCGTGGCTTCGCCCGGGCCTGCCAGGGGCGCGCGGACGCGCCCGCCCTGGTGCTGGCCGGCCAGCCCGGCTGGGACAGCCAGGTGGAGCGCGCCCTGGACGCGGTGCCGCACCGTATCCGCGTGATCCGGTCCGGCTACCTGCCCTTCGACCGGCTCGCCGGGTTCCTCGGCGGCGCCGCACTGGTCGCCTACCCCAGCCTTGGCGAGGGGTTCGGCCTGCCGGTGCTGGAGGCCATGGCGTGCGGTGCCTGCGTGCTTACCACCCGCCGGCTGAGCCTGCCCGAGGTGGGCGGCGACGCGGTGGCCTACTGCGGGGTCGGTGCCGGCGACATCGCCGCGGCCATCGGTGAGCTACTCGACGATCCGGCGCGGCGGGCCGCGCTGTCCGCCGCGGCACAGCGCCGGTCCAAGGAGTTCTCCTGGTCGGGCAGCGCGACCCGGCACCGGGAGGCCTACGACCGCGCCACCGTCCTGCACCGGCGTGGTCGCTGACCGCGTCCCGACCGGCAGAATGTGACGGCGTGAGCCTGCCGAGCCGTCACCCCTCCCCCCGCCCCGCCGCCACCGACTACGGCGACGAGCTGGCCGTCGTCGTTGTCACCTACTCGCCCGGCGACACCCTGGAACGCTTCCTGGACACGATCGCCAAGGCCACGAGCCGCAAGGTGCGGGTGGTGCTCGCGGACAACGGCTCGGTGGACGGCGCACCGGAACGTGCGGCCGAGCGGGACCATGTCGAGCTGCTGCGGCTCGGTGAGAACCTGGGATACGGCACGGCGGCGAACCGGGCGATCGTCCAGCTGCCGCGCGAGGTGGGCTGGGTCGTGGTGGCGAACCCGGACATCGAATGGTCGCCCGGTGCGCTCGACGTGCTGTTGGCCGCGGCCGAGCGGTGGCCGCGGGGCGGCTCGTTCGGGCCGCTGGTGCGCGAGCCGGACGGCAGCGTCTACCCGTCGGCGCGGCTGGTTCCCTCACTCGGCAAGGGGGTCGGGCACGCGTTGCTGGCCCGGCTGTGGCCGGACAACCCGTGGAGCCGCGCCTACCGGCAGTCCGACACCGCGGTGACGGAGCGGGCGGCGGGCTGGCTGTCCGGCTCCTGCCTGCTGGTACGGCGGGCCGCCTTCGACTCGGTCGACGGCTTCGACCCGGGCTACTTCATGTACTTCGAGGACGTCGATCTCGGCGACCGGTTGGGCCGCGCCGGGTGGCTGAACGTCTACGTGCCGGAGGCGGCGGTGACCCACATCGGTGGGCACGCGACCAAGCGGTCCTCCTCGCGGATGCTGACCGAGCACCACCGCAGCGCATACCGGTACATCGCGGACCGGCACCGGGGAGCCCGCTGGGCGCCGCTGCGGCTGGTGGTGCGTGCGGGTTTGGCGGTGCGGGCTCGCGCGGAGGTCTGGCGTGCGAGCCGCACCGGAGAACGGTGAGTCGGACAGAGGTCTTGATCGCTCGTCCGCAGCAAGGATCCCCGCTGACGTCGTTGTGGTTCGGTTGTGCGGATGAGCGGCTGATGTGGCGGTAGACCCAGCCCCGGGAGCCCTGCTGTGGTCGGCACCGGGGAGCCAGGTGGATGGCGGTGCGCATCGGGCTGGCGGTAGAGCGGATCACCCGTACCGAGGAACGCCGGTCGGCGAACGGCATCGGCGCGGTCGCCGACCCGTGAGCGAAATGCGACCAACGGGGCAGTCGGGTGACGATGCCTCGGGTAAAGGGCGCCTCGGGCGGTGCGTCGAATCGGGTAGCCCCAGGAGCGGGGCCGGCCCTGTGCGCCGGCTCACCTCGGTGGCGTGAAAAGTGTCACCGGAATGGCGTAGTCAGCGGCTGGGGCGGCGGTGGTGCCGGGGCGGCGGCCCGTGCGGGTTGTGCTGTCCCGGTCCACCCTGCGGGTTGATCACCCCGCGCTGGCCGGTGGACCCTCGATGACCTGCGGCGGGATGCCCCTGCTGAACCATGCCCGGGTGCTGCGGTGCCACCCCCTGCTGCCCCGCCTGCGGGGGTGGCACCGGGGGGAATGCCTGCGTCTGGGCGGTCGGCAGCACCACCGTCGAGTCGGGGTCCAGCTCGTTGCGTGGATCGTTCGCGTCGACCACTATGCGCGGGATCTGGACGGTGTTCGCCGCGTCCATGGGCGACGTGGCATCGTCTGGAGTGACGACGTACCCGCCACGGGCACGAGCCCTCGCCAGGAGTTCGTCGGCACGCTCGCGGGGGTCCATCGCGCTGACCTCTCCAGGGGATTGCGGCGGGTCCGACGCCCGCGTGCTGGGGTTGCTCTGCAAGAGTATTCCCCCTAACGGGGACCGGTCAGGACAGAGGGAGGAGTCAGGGCATGTCGGCCTCGCCGAACCAGCACCTCGCGGTGGGGGAGCCGCTGCACGGGGTGGACGCGGTCGTGCTGGTCGGTGGCAAGGGAACCCGGCTGCGGCCGCTGACGCTGTCCGCGCCCAAGCCGATGCTGCCCACCGCGGGCGTGCCGTTCCTGACCCACCTGCTGTCCCGGATCCGGGCCGCCGGTATCACGCACGTGGTGCTCGGCACCTCGTACAAGGCCGAGGTGTTCGCCGAGCACTTCGGCGACGGCTCCGCGCTGGGCCTGGAGCTGGAGTACGTGGTCGAGGAGGAGCCGCTGGACACCGGCGGCGCGATCCGCAACGTCGCCGACCGCCTGCGCGCGGACGACGTCATGATCTTCAACGGCGACATCCTCTCCGGGGTCGACCTGCCGGCCGTGCTGGGGACCCACCGCGAGGCGAACGCCGACGTCACGCTGCACCTGGTGAAGGTGCCCGACCCGCGCCGGTTCGGCTGCGTGCCCACCGACGCCGAGGGACGGGTCACCGCGTTCCTGGAGAAGACGGACAACCCGCCCACCGACCAGATCAACGCCGGCTGCTACGTGTTCCGGCGCCCGGTCGTGGAGAGCATCCCCGTCGGCCGCCCGGTCTCGGTGGAGCGGGAGACGTTCCCCGGTCTGCTCGAATCGGGTGCGCGGTTGCAGGGACACGTCGACGCCTCCTACTGGCTCGACCTGGGCACGCCCGCCGCGTTCGTCCAGGGCAGCGCCGACCTGGTGCGGGGCATCGCCCCGTCGGCGGCATTGCCGGGTCCGGCCGGGCAGGCGATCGTGCTGGACGGCGCGCGGGTGCGCGACGACGTGGAGCTGACCGGAGGCACCACGGTCGGTACCAACTGCATGATCGGCAACGGTAGCCGGATCGACGGCTCGGTTCTGTTCGACGGCGCGGTGATCGGCTCCGAGGCGGTCGTCGAGCGTTGCGTGATCGGCGCGAGCGCCAAGATCGGCGATGGCACCGTGCTCCGCGACGTGGTGATCGGTGACGGCGCGGTCATCGGTGCCGGCTGTGAGCTGGTTGATGGTGCCCGTGTCTGGCCGGGTGTCGAGCTGCCGGACGGTGCGGTGCGCTTCTCCTCCGACTGCTGACCACACGAATCTGTGCGCTGAGCGCGCGCTCATCGGGGTTCCTGCCACAACATCACGGGCAGGATGCACTCTCGCGATACCAACATCCATGCACGGGACGGGTACTGCCCGCCGGACGGCGTGCCGACGCCACGCCGAGAACACCAAGGTGCACCCGTAGGGCGCGTTAGCGCCTCTCCGCGGCAGGTGAAATGCGCGTTGGAATGACGCCAGGGGTGCGCGTACGAGGGGCTCGTACGCGTTGGATGACGGGGCAGGTGCGCGTGAGATGAAGGCTAAGCGAGTGTGTCGTACATCCATGAGCCGCCCGCATAGCGTGCTTTGTCCACGTTCGCCACGGGCGAGTGCCGAGTACGGACGGATCGCTGCCGTCGACAGATCGCTTTGTCGACTCCGAGAACGCGTTGGGGGGCGTCCTCACAGTGCGGCATCGGCCGCGGCTGACAGGTTCGGCGTGCGGTGCCACGGCCGGGCGCCCGGGATCAACCGGTCATACCGGCCCGACCGGGACTTCCCCCACGCCGAGGACCGTCTGAAAGCCCCCGCGATGGGCGCAACCACTGAGCGTGGCCGAAGGACGCGGGCGAGCCGCTGACAGCCGAAATCAAGCGACCAACCGGGATCAGCCTGGGACTTCATACCCGCTCTGCGGAGAGATCAACGCGCGCCGGAGGTACTCGGTAGCCCCGCCAAAAGCGTGAACGAAGGCGACCAAGCACAGTCAGGACCGCTACTGCATCACTCGTATGGCGGTGTCTGACGGGCTAATCGCGTCACAGGGCTTGATCTGTCCGCTGGAGCGCTCGGTATGGTGACAGTGCGGGAGGGTGACCGCTCCTGTCGACCCTGCGGGGTCTGACTTCACCGAACGGCTGTTGCGGCGATGCGGCACCCTCCCGTCCAATGTCCGGGTTGTTCCACCACACCCGCGCACGCTTTCGGCGGCTGACTGGATCACTCCCCGTCTCAGAGCGTGGGGAGTGGCCACTCGGTGGTGACCCACCCTGGCCATACCACCCGCGCCGCGCACCCACTCGTGGCTGGTCCCCGCGTCCTGCAGGTCGATGTCGCGACACGCGCTCAGGCCGGCGGGGCCCTCCGGGTGGCCGGCTGTGGCCCGCGACGGCGAGGCCGGGGGAGTGTGGCGGCGGGGTTCCCGCTCACACGCCGGGTACCGGTGCCGCGGCAGGCGCGCGGACACTTCCTAGACTTGGCCCGTGACCAGCGCGGAAGAGGCATCACCACGGCCGTTGAGCCGGTCGTGGCGACCGGGCTTCCCGCTCGATCTTCCCGCCGTGCTGGCCCCGCTGCGCCGGGGAACGGGCGACCCCACCCTCCGCGTCGAGGAGGGTGCGGCATGGCGGGCCTGCACCACGCCCGAAGGCCCCACCACCCTCCGGCTCACCCGGCGCGACGGTGCGGTCCACGCGACGGCATGGGGGCCGGGAGCCCACTGGGTGCTGGACGGGGTGCCCGCGTTGCTGGGCGCGGAGGACGACGACAGTGACTTCGAGGCACACCATCCGCTGATCGCCGACACCCGGCGCCGCAACCCGGGCCTTCGCCTGGGAACGACCGGCCGCGTGTGGGACGTCCTCGTGCCGGCGGTACTGGAACAGAAGGTGACCGGCCGCGAGGCGTGGCGCTCCTGGCGTGAGCTGTGCCGGCGCTACGGCACACCCGCGCCCGGCCCGGCACCCGCCGGAATGCGGGTTCCACCCACCCCGCAGGCGATCCGGACGATTCCGGACTGGGAGTGGCACCGAGCGGGGCTCGACGGCGCTCGTCGCCGCACCCTCGTCCGGGTCGCCGGCGTCGCACGCCGGCTGGAGCGAGCGGTCGAGTTGGGTGGCGAGCGCGGTCGCCAACTGCTGCGCCTGGTACCGGGTATCGGCGTATGGACCGCGGCCGAGGTCGCGCAGCGGGCATGGGGTGACGCCGATGCGGTGAGCGTCGGCGACTTCCACATTCCTTCGGTGGTCGGTTGGGCCCTGCTCGGTCGACCGCTCGATGACGACGGCATGCTCGAGCTGCTGGCGCCCTACGCACCGCACCGCCATCGCGCTGTCCGCTATGTCGAGGCGTCCGGTTTCCGTAAGCCGCGGTTCGGCCCCCGCACCAGCCCACGTGACTACCGGCGCATCTGATCGTCTCGGTGGATCCAGGCACCCCACACGATGCCCGATTTGAGTTGTACGTTGAGATGTGGGGATTTCGACTCGCCCAACTCCCGTCAATGGATGCCCAACGTTGAGCACCAAGAACGCGAATGGAAGCGGCGACCGGGCCTCGGCCGTGGGTTGAACACAGGTCGTGGTGCCGGTGCCCGTGACGACTCCCACGTGAGATCGTCGGCGGCCCGCCCGGCCCGTCCGTTGGTGGCGAAGCTCAAGGAGGGGACAAGGCAGACGCCGACGGGCCGTCTCGCGAAGCCCAAGCCTCCAGGAGAGGGAGCCCGCGTTTGAGCGGGGGAGCGGACAGCCATGACGTCCCCTACGGGCGAGCATCACTACCGCGATTCGTGACAGGGCTGCAACCATCAGCCCGTTGCCATCGACGGCGGGAGGAACCGTATGAACGCGCCGCTGCTCCCCGCGCTCACCGAGCCCGACCAGCGGGAGGCGATCCGGTTCGGTCAGCACACCCTGACCTACCGGGACCTGGCCGGCACCGCCGGTTGGCTGGCGCGGCAGGTCACCGGCGCCGGGCGAGTGGCGGTGTGGGCGGACTCCTCGATCCACACCTGTGTGGCGGTCGTGGGGTGCTTGCTGGCCGGCGTCCCGGTGGTGCCGATCAACCCGAAGGTCGGCGAGCGGGAGCTGACACACATCGTCAACGACAGCAAGCCCTCCGCGGTACTGGCCGCACCGGGTGTCACCGTGCCCTCGGCTCTGGCCGGCCCGCGGCAGGTCCACGTTGACATCGAGGCGCGCGAACCGTGGACCGGGGAGGAACCGCCGGCGGATGCGTCCGCGCTCATCGTCTACACCTCGGGCACGACCGGCTCACCGAAGGGCGTCGTGCTGCCGCGTCGGGCGCTCGCGAGCAACCTCGATGCCCTGTCCAAGGCATGGGAGTGGACCTCCGAGGACGTCCTTGTCCATGCCCTGCCCCTGTTCCACGTGCACGGTCTGGTCCTCGGCGTGCTGGGGCCGCTGCGGCTCGGCGGGACTGTGCAGCACCTTGGGCGATTCGACCCCGAAGGCATAGGGACCGCGCTCGCCAGAACGGCGACCATGATGTTCGGCGTTCCCACGATGTACCAACGGCTTCTCGCCTCGGCCGAGGCGGACCCCGAGCTTGCGCGGGCGCTCGGCCGGGCGCGCCTTCTCGTGTCCGGATCGGCGGCCCTGCCCGCCACCGTGCACGAGCGCATCCACGAGGTGACCGGGCAACGCGTCGTGGAGCGCTACGGCATGACCGAGACGCTGATGAACTGCGCCATCCGCGCCAGTGGCGACCGCCGGCCGGGCACCGTGGGACCCGCGGTGGACACGGTGGACCTCCGGTTGGTGGACGAGACCGGCCAGCCGCAGGACGTCTACGACGACGAAACCGTCGGCGAGATCGAAGTTCGAGGCCCCAATCTGTTCCTGGAATACCTGAACCGCCCCGACGCCACGGCCGCGGTGTTCCACGACGGGTGGTTCCGTACCGGCGACATGGCGACGCGCGCTGCGGACGGCTACTACCGCATCGTCGGTCGACGCGCGACCGATCTGATCAAGAGTGGTGGCTACAAGATCGGCGCGGGGGAGATCGAGAACGCCCTGCTGGAGCATCCGGACGTCGCCGAGGTCGCGGTCACCGGGGAACCCGACGCCGACCTGGGTGAGCGGGTCGTCGCCTGGGTGGTTCCCGTCGGCGGGCGCCACCCCTCGGAACAGGAGCTCACCGACCATGTCGCGCGGTTGCTCGCCCCGCACAAGCGGCCACGGACGGTCCGGTACCTGAATGAGTTGCCTCGCAACGACATGGGCAAGGTGGTGAAGACGCGGTTGATCGCGCCACCGGCGTGGTCGAAGGACCGGTAAACGCCGGCCCGGCGCACGACGGCGACCACGTTTTGGGACCGCGCGAGGTTGGCAGAGAAGTCAGCACGCCCACCCGAATCCGGCTCCGCTCACGCTCCGCCGGGTGCGGTTGCCTGCCGGATCACCTTCCGACTTTCGAGTCGGCTTCATGCTCAATAGCGCGCGAACACTGAGGAGGCATTGGGGTTCGCCTCCGTCTCGGTGACCTGTGAGCCGAGCGGTCACGCGCGGGCGTGGGGCGGAGCAGATCGCGTCGAGCAGTTACCCGCGGGCGCGGGCAAGGCCGGTGAGCATAGTTCTGCGGCTCCTCTCCCCACGCCGACTCGCTGCACACAGGAGAACAACGCTGATGCTGTCCTGTTGTTTGGCTGGCAGCCAGCTTCGCGCGGACGCCGGCATGCTGGGCGGCCAACAGGCACGCAGGGTGACAGGGTGGTGTAGCGGACGCCGTATGTTCTTGCCCCGCCGGCGCGCGATGAGGGTCCGCAACTGCCCTGGTGCCAACTATCCCCGAGCGCGGGCGAGACGGACGAGTTCCGGAATGGTGTCCACGTTGGACGGAAGCGCACCGACCGGCCACCATTGCAGGTCCACCGACTCCGCGCTGCGCACCGCCCGCGCCCCGACCGGCGCGCGCACCAGGAAGCGCACGTCCAGGTGCCGCGTGGGAACACCCAGCGAGCACGTGATCGGGTGCACGTCCAGGTGCAGCGGGCTTGGCTCGATCCACAGGTCCGCGATACCCGACTCCTCGACCGCCTCCCGCAGCGCGGCGCCGAGCAGGCTCGTGTCCTCCGGCTCGCAGTGACCGCCGAGCTGCAACCACCGGCCCACCCGCGGATGCAGGGTCAGCAGCACGTGGTCACCGCTCGCGTCGAACACCACCGCGGAGGCGGTCAGATGCCCCGGCTCGCACGACCGCATACAGCCGTCCGGCCGCGCGGCCAGAAAGGCCAGGAACGCATGCCGCAACGCCTCCTGACGCTCGTCGTCCGGACGCCACTCGAACAGGGTGCGCACCGCGTCCGCGTGCAGGCTCACCATGAACCTCCGTGGATGTTTCGGGTTTCGGCCCAGGGGAATCGGACCTCTGCTCAGCAGGGCCTGGGCTGTGGATCGCGCGGTGGTGTTGCCGTGCCGTGGTGAATACCCTCGCCGCGTGCCCGCATACCTCCGTTCTTGAGACCGGGGCGAAGCCGGGCAACTGAACGGGTACCAATGGTCGACCACGTGCCCCGGGGCGTCGGCTCCCGATGTGTGCAGGTGGTATCAGACCCTCCGACAACGCTCGGGCGGCAGCCGGGCGCAAAGCGGGGACCCTTGCCCCGAAGGACACGGGTCCCCGTGCTTCAGCGCAGGCACGGATCAAAGCTCCACCAAACCCCCACCGACGTCGGCCAGCGGCCGCGGGGCCGCCGGCCCCTCGGCGGGATGACCCACGGCGACCGCCCCCAGCGGCTGCCAATCCGTCGGGAGGTTCAAGACGCCCCGCACCACGTCGGGGCAGAACAGCGTCGACGACACCCAGCACGAGCCGAGCTCCTCGGCGGCCAGGGCCACCAGCAGCCCCTGCACGGCCGCCCCGCCGGCAACGGTGAACATCGTCCGCTCCGCGCCCGACCGCCGCTGGTCCGGGTAGCTGTGCGCGCCCTCGCACACCAGGAACGGCAACACCAGTTCCGGCGCCGCAAACAGCAGGTCGCCCCGCCGCACCCGGCGGTCCACCCGCTCCGGCGACATTCCCTCCGCCGTCAGGTCCGCGCGCCACGCCTCCCGCATCGTGGTCAGCAGCTTCGCCCGGAGCACACGATCGCGGACCCACACGAACCGCACCGGGTGGGTGTGGTGCGGCGCCGGGGCGGTCAACGCGGCTCCGACCGCACGCCGCACCGCGTCCTCGGGCACCGGCTCGTCGGAGAAGACCCGCACCGAGCGGCGCAGCAACACCGCCTCCCGGCGGCCCTGGGCGATCGCCTCGGCGGTACCCAACCGGAACAGGTCCTCCTCGACGGGTCGCACGAGATCGCGCGCGGTGGAGCCGTCGTCGTCGACACGAAGCCCGCGAACCACCGCCACGGGCACCCCACCCAGCTTGCCCTTCACCAGGTCCGCGGCGGCCGCCAGCTCGTCGGCCACCGCCACCGCGGTCACATACAGCTCGTTGCCCTGCTGGTCCGTGTGGCCGGCGTACGGGTGCAACACGGGCAGGCCCGACGAGCCGATCGCCGCGTCGGTCTGGCCGATCCGCCACGCCCGGCCCATGGTGTCGGTGATCACCACGGCCACCGACACGCCCAGCCGCCCACGCAGCTCCGACCGCAGCCGGGCCGCCGAGGCATCCGGGTCGACCGGCAGCAACGCCAGCTCCCCGGTCGCCACGTTCGAGTTGTCCACGCCGGCGGCCGCCTGCACCACGCCGATCCGGTTCTGGCTGATCACGGTGTTGCGGAAGCGGGCCAGAACCCGCACCGACTCCTGCTCGACCAGCCGGCGACGCGCCGCGTCCCGGGCCTGCGGCTCGGTCGGCACCGTCACCAGCCGACCCTCCACTTTGGACACGATCTTGCTCGTGACCACGAGCACGTCACCATCGGCCAGCCACGGGGCGGCCGCGGCGATGGCACCGGCCAGGTCATCACCCGGCCGGAACTCCGGCAGCCCGGCCACCGCGAGCAACTCCACCCGCCCGGCGGCGTGGTCGCCCGGCACCTGCTCAGCCAACCGACACCCCCGCCAGCTCGAAGGCGGCCCGGGCCATCGCCGCCGTGGCATCCACATCGGACATCAGCAGCGGTACTGCGCGCACCGCCACACCCGGCACGTCGGCGGTGTCGCCGGTGTGCACCAGCCACCCGTCGAGCACACCGCCCTCGCCCCGGGAACCGTAATGGCGTCCAACCGCCTCCGCGGTCGTCTCGACCCCGATCGCCGCCAGGCACGCGTCAGCCATCCCACGCAGCGGCCGGCCCGCGATGATCGGGGAGATCCCGACCACCTTGGCCGGCGTCTGGCGGATCGCCTGCCGGATGCCCGGGACCGCCAGGATCGTGCCCACGCTCACCACCGGGTTGGACGGCGCCAACACCACGACGTCGGCCGCCGCGAGCGCCTCGGCGACGCCCGGGGCGGGCTTGGCCTCGTCCGCACCGACCGGGACGATCGCGTGCGCCGGCAACCCGGCACGGTGCCGCACCCACCACTCCTGGAAGTGGATCGCGCGGCGCTCACCGCTGTCCGGGTCGTCCACGACCACGTGCGTCTCGGACCGGTCGTCGGTGGCCGGCAGCAACCGCACGCCGGGGCGCCAGCGCGTGCACAACGCCTCGGTGACGGCGGACAGCGGGTAACCGGCCCGCAGCATCCGCGACCGGACCAGGTGGGTGGCAACGTCCCGGTCACCCAGTCCGAACCAGGTGGGCTCGGCGCCGTAGGCGGCCAGTTCCTCCTTGACCGTCCACGTCTCACCGGCGCGGCCCCAGCCCCGCCCCACGTCGATCCCGCCGCCCAACGTGTACATGCACGTGTCCAGATCCGGACAGACCCGAAGACCGTGCATCCACACGTCGTCACCCGTGTTGACCACGGCGACGACCTCTTGCTTCGACTCCCCCTCGGCGGCGCCGACGGCGGGCAGACCCAACGCGGACTTCACACCGAGCAGGAACCGCGCACCACCGACACCACCCACGAGCACGACGACCCTCACGGGAGGCGATCCTCGCACGCCGGGGTCAGTCCCAGACCATGAGCTTGCTGAAGTAGAACGCACCCCCGCCGGCGAGATCCCGGTCGCCGCCGATCACGTCGAAGACCGTCGCGGAGAGCGTGAAGAACGCCTGGCGAACCGGCGGGAGGCCGATCAGCGCCGCGAACAGGATCAGCGGCGCCCACGGGCGGGCCTTCTCCGCGAAGTGCTGGGTCTTCGGCGAGACCCAGGGCTCCCAGATGCCGAACCCGTCCAGGCCGGGAACCGGGAGGATGTTGAGGACGAAGGCAAAGATCTGGATCAGCGCGAGGAAGGACAGCCCGAACGCCAGCCCGGGCGGCATCGGCACGTTCGCCACCGCCGCGGTCAGCAGGATGCCGAGCGCGAGGTTGGTTGCGGGTCCGGCCAGGGACACCATCGACTCGACACGCCGGGAACGCAGTGCGTGATGGTTGATCCACACCGCGCCACCAAAGAGCGGGATGCCACCGAGGGCCAACAACAGCAAGGGGATCAGCAGACTGAAGATCGGATCGGTATAACGGCGGATGTCCAGCGTCAGGTAGCCCTTGTCCCGGACCGAGAAGTCGCCGCCCCGATACGCGACTATGGCGTGTCCGAACTCGTGCAGACACAACGAGACGGCCCAACCGCCGAGCACCAGCACGATGATGCCGATGGTCACGGTGTCGGCGAGTGTCGCGAGGAAGCCGCCGATGACCGTGATCGCGAGGATGGCCAGGAACAACGGGCTCAGTCGGGCATGAGAGTGCGTCACTCCTCCAGTCTGCCCAGTTAGGCGATCCGCCTCTCGTCCGTTCGGAGTCTTCCCCGGACGGGTGTTCTCCGCTTGCGTCGGTGCTGTGACACAGGTGTAATCACATCGGTGTCATTCGTCGTAGGGACGGCGAGTCCGCCAACCGGGGAGTGCGGAAGGCGAGGAGGCGGACGGACATGCATGGGATCCAAGGGAGCCGTGTGACGGAGCGGGGGGCCGCGGAACCGGCCGGCGTCGACATGCTGGCCCAGTTGTTCGGCGTGGCAGAGGAACAGGATTGGCAGGAACGCGCCCTGTGCGCGCAGACCGACCCGGAGGCGTTCTTCCCGGAGAAGGGCGGATCCACCCGGGAGGCCAAGCGGATCTGCGCGGGGTGCGAGGTGCGTGCCGAGTGCCTGGAGTACGCACTGGCGCACGACGAGCGCTTCGGCATTTGGGGGGGACTGTCCGAACGGGAACGACGCAAGCTCAAGCGGCGCGCGGTCTAGCCCGGTCGACGCTGCGGTTGTGAGCGGGGCCACGCCCCGGTTCGCCCGTCAGGTCGTACCGTGTTGGCTTGCTCGGCTCCGGGCTTCGCTGCGCACCTTGTCGCAGCGAAGCCCGCTTCGCCCGTCGCCTCGCAGTGTTCAACCACCCGGTGCCGGGGAAGCACCGGCCGGGTTGGGACAAGGCGACGCACGGGAGGGCCGGTGCCGAGGACAGCTCCGCCCCTGTTACGGACCGCGCCCGTACTCGCGGTACTGGTGTGCCACGACGGCGAGCCGTGGTTACCCCAGGTGCTGTCGGCGCTGCGCAACCTGAGCGTGCGGCCACGACACGTCCTCGCGGTGGACACGGGTTCGGTCGACGGCACCGCCGACCTGCTGGCGGAGGCCGCCGAAGGTGAACGCGGCACACGGTTGCTCGACGGTGTCCTGACACTGCCGCGCGAAACCGGCTTCGGTGCGGCGGTGTATGCGGCGGTCGACCACGCGGTGGATCGGTGGGGCGACCCTGGCTCGTGGGTGTGGCTGCTGCACGACGACTGCGCTCCCGAAGCCGATGCGTTGGTCGCCATGCTCACCGCCACCGAGATGTCACCGTCCGTCGGTGTCGTGGGACCGCTCGTGCTCGACTGGACGGATCCTCGACTCGTGGTCGAGGCCGGGCTCGCGACCGACGCGTCCGGGCACCGGCAGACCGGAATCGGCCCGGCCGAATTGGACTGGGGGCGTTTTCACACCGACGACGGTGACCGTGCCGGCACCATTGGTCGGTTCGAGCAGAGCACAGAGGTGCTGGCCGTCGGGACCGCTGGCGCGCTGATCCGTCGCGACGTGTGGGAGGAGCTGGGCGGCTTCGACCCGGCAATGCCGTTGGCGGGCGAGGACATCGACTTCGGCTGGCGGGCCAACGAAGCCGGCCACCTCGTGCTCTGCGTACCCGGCGCACGGGTCCGTCACGCCCGGGCGGCCAGCCGTGGAAAGCGAACGGTCGACGCGTTACCCGCGTCGCTGCGCGGAAAACAATCGGGGACACGGTTGGCGGCGGCCGAACGGGCGCACGGGCTCCGCACCTTCCTCGTCAACTGCGCTCCACTGTCATTCGTACTCGGCCTGCCCCGACTGGCCGCCCTGACCCTGTTACGTGCTCTGGGTTTCACGTTTCTCCGGCGGTTCGACCGGGCGCGTGCCGAATGGGCCGCGCTCGGTTCTCTTGTCGGTGGAAGGGCGCGGCTTCTTGCCGCACGACGGGAACGCCGACGAACCCGGCGGGTTGGGCGCGGGGCTCGCGGATTGCTCGTCGGGAGGATTTCTCGTCTCCGCAACGCTTTCCGAAACGCAATCGCTTATCTGGTACGGCGCCGGATACAGGCCGACATGTCACTGGGTCGATTGCCCACCGGCGCCGGTCAGCTCGCGGTATGGGCCACCACAACGGAACCCGGCCGTCGCCGCCCGGTCGGCCCGGAGACGTTGCCCGCCGGTGCGATCGCCCGCCGGGACGCCGGCCGCGTGGGACTGCGTCAACCCGCACGCACGGTCGTTGTTCCCGTTGATACTGCGGCGCCAAGACCGCGTCCGCGACCCGGCCCCGGTGGCAGGGACGCCGCTCCCGATCTCGTGCTGGTCGACATGGGCGCCGGCCGCGTCCTCCGCGAACTCGCGCTGGCGCCACCCGTCCTGCTCGTTGCCGCGCTGACCCTGCTGGCCCTGGGCATCCACTCCGCACGGCTGGGCCTGGACCCGGCCGGCGGCCGGCTGCTTCCCCTCGGGGGGCTCGCCGACACCTGGCGGGAGTACCTCGCCGCATGGCATCCGGTGCACGGCGGCACCGCGACGCCCGCCCCGGCCGCGCTCGCCGTCGTGGGCCTGCTCGGCGCGGTGCTCGGTGGGCCACCGGCCGCGGTGGCCCTGCTGATCCTGTCGCAGCTCCCGCTGGCGGGGCTCAGCGCCTACTTCTCCACCCGGCGCGCGCCGGTGCACCGTCCGGTCCGCGCGGTGGTCGCCGCCGGCTACGCACTGCTCCCCGCGGCCACGGCCGGAGCCGCACAGGGGCGGCTGGACGCCGTGGTGGCCCACGTGCTCATCCCGCCGGTCCTGGCCGGTGTCGTCGCGGTCCTCTGGCCACCGGCCCGGGGGAACGCGCCCACCTCCTGGCTGTCGACCGCGGCCGCGACGGCGCTCGGTCTTGCCGTGCTCGGTGCCTTCTCCCCACTCGGACACCTGATGGTCCTCGCCGTCGCGTTGGTCGGCTTCGTGCTGGTGCCGGGACGC
The DNA here is from genome assembly GCF_014645795.1 of Longimycelium tulufanense. Classification (GTDB taxonomy): domain Bacteria; phylum Actinomycetota; class Actinomycetes; order Mycobacteriales; family Pseudonocardiaceae; genus Longimycelium; species Longimycelium tulufanense. The sequence continues at coordinate 89,483 of NZ_BMMK01000020.1, forward strand.
CCCGGGGACGGCCGGCGGCGCCTGATCGCCCTCGCCACGGTCGTGCTCGCGCCCCTGGCGGTGCTCCTGCCGTGGCCCGCCGCGGTGCTGACGCACCCCGGCGTGGTGCTGCACGGGATCGGGGCGGCCGTGCCCGAGCAACCGGTTCCGGGCGCTGGGCTGATCGCCCTGTATCCCGGTGGGCCCGGCGCAGTGCCCTGGCTGGGCGTGCTGTTCGTGCTGGCCGGGGCGGTTGCCGTGCTGATCCGGCCCCGTGCCGTCCTGCCCGGGCTCGGCGTCGTGGCGCTGGCGGCGCTGGCGGTTGGGGCGCTGCTGGTTGTTCCCGCGGCGCATCCCACTGGCGGGCCGGCCCAGCACGCGTGGCCCGGCGTCCCGTTGCTGTTCGCCGGCTGCGGCTTGCTGTGGGCAGTGCTCGCCGCGTGCCAGCCGGGGCCGGTGCGCCGGATTCCGGACAGGACGGTGGCCCTCGCCTCGGTGATCGGGATCGGGGCGCTCGCTGCGGGCGCCCTCTGGGGCGGGCGCGAAGGCCCCCTGCGCATGACCGGCGGGCCGGCCTTGTCGACGACCGTGGCCGAGGAGGCCGCACGTGCCGGAAGCGGCGTCCTCTTCCTTGCCGACGGCCGGGCCCGGCTGGTCGCGGGCCGGAGCCCGCGGTTCGGCGACGACGATCTCGCACCGACCGGCGGGGCGAGCACGCGGCTGGCGAGCTGGGGGAAGGCGTTGCGCAGCGGGAGCGAGGTCGACGTCCGCGCGACCCTGGCCGCCCTGGCCGCGTCGGGTGTGCGTCACCTCGTGCTTCCGGACCGCCCGACGGCCGACCGGATCCGGGTGGCAGCAGGCAGGGGAGCCATCGATTCCTCGCCCACACCCGACGGCCGACCCGTCCTCCGCGTGCTTCTCCCGAACGCGCCGGCAGTGCTGTTGTCCGCGGAACAGGCAACCAGAGCGCGCTCCGGCGGCACCCCACCGGCCGAGCCCGGAGCCCGCGGTGTTGTTGTGGTCGAACAGATTCCGTCCGATGTCGCGGTGCGGACGTCGGACGGTCCGAAGGGGCGGCTGCTGGTTCTCGCCGCCGCGCAGGAGCCCGGCTGGCGCGCCGAGATCGACGGCAAGCCGGTCGAACTCGCCACCGCATGGGGACACCAGGTGGCCGTTCCGGTACCTGCCGGCTCGGCCGAGATCCGGGTCGACCCGCCCGCCCCCCTGCGCCCGCTCCTCCTACTCGTGCAGCTCGCCGCGACCCTTTTCCTGGTGATCACCGCCGTTCCCGCCAGGCGGCGCTGAGCGGGTCGGCGAAAGCTGGCGTGGTGCGGGGCGCGGAGTCACTCGCCCTCGACGACGTCCGGGTCCAGGCCGAGGTAGGTGGCGACCTGCTCCACCAGCACGTCGTGCACCAGGTCGGACAGGTCGTGGCCGTCCTTCGCCCTGGCCTCCAGGGGGCGGCGGTACAGCACGATGCGGGCCCGGGTCGGCAGCCCCCGCCGGTCCACCCCGGCCGGCACCAGGCGGGCCAGCGGCACGTTGCCGTCCTCGACGACGTCGCTGCCCCACATCAACTCCTCCGGGGAGGTGACGTTCACCTCGGGGACGTCGTCGACCGCCACGTCGAGCTGGGTCAGCTCGGTGTGCCAGCGCTGCTCGATCGGTTCCAGCGCCTCCAGCACCAGCTGGTCGAACCGCTCGGCCCTGGTCCGGGCCGCCGGAAGCGACGCCGGGTAAAGCGGTCCGCGCAGGCCACGGCCGTGCCGGTCACGGCGCCGCCGGACCCGCGGGGCCTGACCGCGTGCCATCACCACGGCGCTACAGGGTACGCCGTGCGTGTCACCCGCGTGCCTGCCACGCTCCCACTCGGCGTGGCGCTATCGTCGCCCCCGTGCGGAGCGTGAGGCGGTGCTCTCGGACCGGGTGCGCCAACCCGGCCGTTGCGACGCTCACCTACGCCTACGCCGACTCCACCGCGGTGGTCGGTCCCCTCGCCACGTACGCCGAACCGCACAGCTACGACCTGTGCGAGGCGCATGCGATGCGGCTGACCGTGCCCCGCGGGTGGGAGGTGGTGCGGCACGAGGGTGAGTTCGCCGTCCCGCAGCCCTCGGCGGACGACCTGACCGCGCTCGCGGAGGCGGTGCGGGAGGCCGGTCGCGCCGACCGGCCGGTCGAGACGTCCGACGCGGCCGGTGGCACCGGCCGGCGCGGACATCTCCGGGTGCTGCCCGACCCCGTCGACGACTGATGATCGACCCCGCGCCTGCCCGAGCGGGCTGATCGTGCTTCGTCCGTTGTCGTGCTTGCCTCCCGAGCGCCCCACGACCCCCGTGGTGACCTCGCTTGCGGTTGACCGGAGGAGAACAGCCCCGCCCCGGGACGGCCCCCGCCCTCTCCGGGGGCCGACGCCCCGCGTCCAGCCTAGTGATCAAGAAAACCGCAGGTCAAACGGGTGTCCACAGCGGAGGCTGGTTATCCACAGCACGTCGATGACCGGTTGACAGGCGCGACGCACCCGCCCACCCCGGCAAGGTGAAGCTCACCCACACCGGGCAGGGCACAACTCACCCGGGCCGACCACACGGACGGGCGGGATACACGCACCGTGCACGGCACGCACCTGACGGTTCGCGCTGGTCGTGCCGGCAGCTCCGGGTGTGACACGTTCGGCCCACAGATCGCCGGCAGGTGCCCCATCCGACGCGAGTCCGGCACCGCGCGCCTCGCCCCCGTCGGTAGGCTGCCGCTGGCAGCACGAGCGGAGCAAACGGGGAGAAGGCGTGCGCGACCTGTCGGGGATCGTCAAGGCCTACGACGTCCGGGGCGTCGTAGGCAAGGAGCTCGACACGGATCTGGTGCGGGACCTGGGTGCCGCGTTCGCCCGGCTCGTCGGCGGTCCGGCCGTCGTGGTCGGGCACGACATGCGCGAGTCCTCGCCGGGCCTTGCCACCGCCTTCGCCGAGGGCGTCACTGGCCAGGGCGTCGACGTGATCAGCATCGGCCTGGCCAGCACCGACCTGCTCTACTTCGCGTCCGGTCGGCTGGAGCTGCCCGGCGCGATGTTCACCGCCAGCCACAACCCCGCGCAGTACAACGGCATCAAGCTCTGTCGTGCCGGCGCCGCCCCGGTCGGCCAGGACAGCGGGCTGGCCGAGATCCGCGAGATGGTCGAGCAGGGCGTGCCCGAGTTCCTCGGCCAGCGCGGCACGCTCAGCGAGCGCGACATGCTCGACGAGTACGCCGCCTACCTGCGCACCCTGGTCGACCTCACGCACATCCGCCCGCTGAGGGTCGTGGTGGACGCCGGCAACGGCATGGGCGGCCACACCGTGCCCAAGGTCTTCGACGGCCTGCCCGTCGAGCTGGTCCCGATGTACTTCGAGCTCGACGGCACCTTCCCCAACCACGAGGCCAACCCGTTGGACCCGGCCAACCTGGTGGACCTGCAGGCCAAGGTCCGCGAGGTGGGCGCCGACGCCGGCCTGGCCTTCGACGGCGACGCCGACCGCTGCTTCGTGGTCGACGCCGCGGGCGACCCGGTCTCGCCCAGCACGATCACCGCCCTGGTCGCCGTGCGCGAGCTGGCCAAGGAACCCGGCGGCACCATCATCCACAACCTGATCACGTCCAAGTCCGTGCCCGAGATCGTCACCGAGCACGGCGGCCGCCCGGTGCGCACCCGCGTCGGCCACTCCTTCATCAAGCAGAAGATGGCCGAGAGCGGTGCGATCTTCGGCGGCGAGCACTCCGCGCACTACTACTTCCGGGACTTCTGGCGTGCCGACACCGGCATGCTCGCCGCCCTGCACGTGCTCGCCGCCCTGGGGGAGCAGGACAAGCCGCTGGCCGAGCTGACCCGCGACTACACCCGCTACGCCGCCTCCGGGGAGATCAACTCCACCGTGGACGACCAGGCCGGCCGGATGGCCGCGGTCCGCGCCGCCTACGCCGACGCCGACGGCGTCCGCATCGACGAGCTGGACGGGCTGACCGTGGAGCTGCCGGACGGGTCCTGGTTCAACCTGCGGGCCTCCAACACCGAGCCGCTGCTGCGACTCAACGTGGAGGCCAAGGACGCCGAGGCGGTCGCGGCGCTGCGGGACGCGGTGCTGGCGATCGTGCGCGGCTGAGGAGACGGGAGAGCGCACATGGCGGTCCAACTCGACCCCCAGCTGCTGGAGATCCTCGCCTGCCCGTGCCCGGCGCACGCCCCGCTGCGCGTGGGTATCCCGCAGGACCCGCAGGCCGACTACCTGACCTGCACCTCGTGCGGGCGACGGTTCCCGGTCCGCGACGGCATCCCGGTGCTGTTGCTTGACGAGGCGGAACAGCCACCCCCCGGGGGCGACGACCAACCCGGCGGCGGCCAGGCGAGGTAGCGGTGCTGGACGACAGCCTGCTCGACGACCCCGCCCGACTGGGCGAGGCGGACACCGGCGGGCTGCTGCGGGCGGCCGCCACCGGGGGCGCCCAGCTCCGGTCCACGCTGGAGACCGCGGCCGAGCGCGGCCTGGCCGAGTTCGGCGCGGACCGGCCCCGCGCGGTGGTGTTGCTCACCCGCCCCGGCGTGGGAAGCACCGCCGCCGCGGTGCTGGCCGCCCTGCTCGGGCCCGGCTGCCCGGTCCCGGTGGTGCTCTGCGATGCCGCGCCGAGCTGGATCGGCGCGCTCGACGTCGTCGTGGCGCACACCGACGACCCGGGCGACGTGGTGCTGGCCGAGTCGATCGACCTGGCCGTTCGCCGCGGTGCCCGGGTACTGCTCACCGCCCCGGACTCCGGTCCGGTCGCGGCGGCGGCCGCCGGCCACGCCGTGCTGCTCCCGCCGCGCGTCCCGGCACCGGCCGGGCTCGCCTTCGCCCGCGCGCTCGGCGGTGGCCTGCTCGCCGCCACCGGGCTGGGCCTGCTGGGCACCGACCTCACCGCGATCGCCGACGAGCTGGACCGCGAGGCCGAGCGCAACCACCCGGCCCATGAGTTGTTGGTCAACCCGGCGAAGGCGCTGGCGCTGCGGATGGCCGAGCGCCGCCCCCTGTTGTGGGGGCTGGACCCGGTGGCGACCGCGGTGGCCGGCCAGGCGGCGCACGCGCTGGCCACCTTCGCCGGTGTGGTGGCCGACGCCGTGGGCTACCCCCAGGCGGTCAACCAGACCGCCCTGCACCGCGCCGCCGTCCAGGTGACGTCGGGCGCGGACCTGTTCCTGGATCCCGAGGAGGTGCCCGGCGGCCTGCCGCGCGTGCTGCTGCTCGCGGTGCGCCAGGGCGGGGTTGGTGAAGCCGCCCGGCGGGCCGCCGAGGACACCCTGCCCGGGGCCGACGTGGTGGCCGTCGCGGAGGAGGTGGCCGAGTCCTCGGCCGGGGACGCGCCGCTGGGCGCGGCGGTGCTCGCCGCCCGGTTCGACCTCGCCGCCCTCTACCTCGGGCTGGCCACCGGGTCGTGGGGTGGTCCCGGCGCGGGTTGACACCGCCAGCCGGGACCGACGTCACGACCACCGATGAAGGAGCGAGACGACAACAGTGGACCTGCTGCGGAACGCGGTGCGCCCCTACGCGTGGGGGTCGCGCACCGCGATCGCCGACCTGCTCGGCCGGGAAGTCCCGGCGCCGCACCCGGAGGCGGAGCTGTGGCTGGGGGCGCACCCGGCCGACCCGTCACGGGTGGTCGGCCCGGGCGGTCGGGAGACCTCCCTACTGGACCTGCTCACCGCCGACCCGCGGCGGCAGCTCGGCGCGGCCTGCACCGAACGCTGGGGCGCCCGGCTGCCGTTCCTGATGAAGGTGCTGGCGGCCGAGGAGCCGTTGAGCCTGCAGGCGCACCCCTCGGCGGTGCAGGCCGCGGAGGGCTTCGCCCGCGAGGAGGCGGCCGGTATCCCGCTGGACGCGGCGAACCGGAACTACAAGGACTCCAGCCACAAGCCGGAGCTGATCTGCGCGCTGACCGAGTTCCACGCCCTGGCCGGGTTCCGCGACGCGCACCGCACGCTGGAACTGCTGAAGTCGCTGGAGGTGCCGTCGCTGCGGGCGCACATCGAGCTGCTCGCCGCCCAGCCCGACGCCGACGGCATGCGCGCGTTGTTCACCACCTGGATCACCCTGCCCCAGCCCACGCTGGACAAGCTCGTCCCGGAGGTGCTGGACGGCTGCGTGGCGCACCTGCGGGAGCGTGGCCCGTTCGACCGGGAGTGCCGGACGGTGTTGGAGCTGGGGGAGAGCTATCCCGGTGACGCCGGCGTGCTGGCGGCGATGCTGCTCAACCGGATCGTGCTGCGGCCCGGCGAGGCGATCCACCTGCCCGCCGGGAACCTGCACGCCTACCTGCACGGGACCGGCGTGGAGATCATGGCCAACTCCGACAACGTGCTGCGCGGCGGGCTGACGCCGAAGCACGTGGACGTGCCGGAGCTGTTGCGGGTGCTGGACTTCGACTGCGGCGACGTGCCGATTCTGCGCGGTGACGTCGAAGGGCACGTCACCACCTACCGGACGGCCGCGGCCGAGTTCGAGCTGTCCCGGCTGGACTGGTCGGCGGCGGAGACGGCCGAGGAGACGCCCGACGAGGTGCGGCTGGCCGCCGACGGGCCGCGGATCCTGCTCTGCACCGCCGGCCGGTTGCGGCTGGCCGGTGACGACGGGACGCCGATGGAGCTGGTGCGCGGCCAGTCGGTGTGGTTGCCCGCCGCCGACCCGGTGGTGCACGTGCGGCCGGCCGCCGATGGTCCTGCCCAGGCATTCCACGCCAGGGTCGGGGTGGTCTGACCCGGCCGGGTCGACCGCACCGCCGGTATGAACCGGACCTTTGTCCGCGCAAGCCCCGGTCTTCGGGCCGGGGATAGCCGATCCTGTTCTTCCGGCCGCGTTGCGGCTGACCCCTGTCGGACGTTCCCGTTACGATGATCTTCGTGTTGGCCCGCTACCGGTATCGCATCGACCCGACACCAGGTCAGCGTGAAATGCTGGCCCGCACGTTCGGCTGTGTCCGGGTGGTGTTCAACGACGCGATCCGGGCGCGTGAGGCCGCGTACTCCGCTGCGGAGAAGATCACTCCGACCGAGGTGCAGCGTCGCGTCATCACCCAGGCCAAGGGCACCGACGAGCGCGCCTGGCTGGGCGAGGTCGCCTCCGTGGCGCTCGTCCAGTCGGTGCGGGACGCGCACAAGGCGTACGCGAACTTCTTCGTCTCGATCACGGGCAAGCGCGAGGGTCGGTGTGCCGGTCGACCGCGCATGAAGTCGCGGAAGGATGCCCGGCAGTCGTTTCGGCTCACCCGCAACGGCTTTGCCCTACGCCCCAACGGCCGCCTGTACCTGGCCAAGATCGGTGAGGTACAGGTCCGCTGGTCGCGGGAACTGCCGAGCGTGCCCAGCTCGGTCACGGTCATCCGGGAGCCGGACGACCACTACTACGCCTCGTTCGTGGTCGAGGTCGACCCCACCCCACTGCCCGAGGTCAACCGAGAAGCCGGGGTCGACCTCGGCCTGTCTCGGCTGGCCACCGTGGCGACCAGCGACGGCAGCCGAACCGATGTGCCGAACCCGCGCCACCTAGCGGGCAAGCTGCGCAAACTCGCGCGCCTGGAGCGGGAGAAGGCCCGCCGCGCCAAGGGTAGCAACCGCCGCGCCAAGACCCGGCTCAAGGTCGCGAAACAGCACGCCACGGTTCGCCGCACCCGGCTGGACCACCACCACAAGCTGGCTCTTGGCCTAGTCCGCGAGAACCAAGCGGTCCATGTGGAAGACCTCAACGTGGTGGGCCTGGCGCGCAACCGCCAGCTCGCCCGCTCCATCTCCGACGCGGGCTGGTCGATCCTCGTCCGCCTCCTACGGGAGAAGGCCGAACGCTATGGGCGTACCGTACACATGGTGGACCGCTGGTTAGCGTCGTCGAAGACGTGCGCCGACTGCGGACGCCGCATGACGGAGCTGTCACTCCAGGTACGTACCTGGACATGCCCAGGATGTGCCGTGGTCCACGATCGGGACCACAACGCCGCCAGGGTCATCCTCGCCGCCGGGCGGGCGGAGAGGCAAAACGCCCGTGGAGCCCACGTAAGACCGCGCCGTGGTGCGGCTGAGGGTGTCGAAGCGGGAAGCACCCCGGACGCGGCGTGAGCCGCATGGGAATCCCCGGCCGGGGAGCACGTCAAAATGCCAACTACACCTTCGCCGAGTACGCGGGGCGCAACGTCGGTGACCGCGTGGTGGTGTGCGTGCTGGAACAGAACTACTCCGCCACGCAGAAGCTCCCGTCGATCGTCTCCGAGCAGGCCGCGCTGAGCACCTACGGAGAGCTGGAGGACCGGATCTCGGCGCTCGCCGGCTGGCTTCGGGCCTCGGGCTACCGGGCCCGGCCGGAGACGTTCGACGGCGAGTCGATCTTCATCTACTACGGGGTGGAGGCCGGCCTGGGCCAGCTCGGGCTCAACGGGCAGCTGCTGACCCCGCAGGCCGGCTCCCGCTGCCGCCTGGAGGTGTTGACCACCGACGCCCCGCTGGAGTTCGACCAACCCGTGGACTACGGGATCGAGGGCATCTGCGACCGCTGCCAGGTCTGCGTGCGCCGCTGTCCGGTCGGGGCGATCCCCGCCAGTCGCCGGGACTATCGCGGGGTCACCAAGGCCAAGCTCAACACCAAGCGATGCCTGCCGCTGGTCACGCAGGTCTCCGGCTGCGCGATCTGCATGAAGGTCTGTCCCGTCCAGAAGTACGGCCTGCCGGCGGTCCTGGCGGAATACGACCGCACGGGGCGGATCCTCGGCAAGGAGACCGACGACCTCGAGGGTTACGACTGGCCGCTGGACGGCAAGCACTACGGCCCGGGTGCCAAGCCCCGGGTACCGGACGAGATCACCCGACCCGCCGGATATCCCTTCGACCCGGACCGGACGGAGCCACCCGGCAACACCGTGCCCCCCGCTCTCGCCAGACTGCAGGAGGCCCAGCCGGATCAGTATTAGGGTCAGCCCGGCCGGTTTTCGGGCGACGCGCGGAGGAGCAGGGGTGGCAGCGGAGGGCGGGGTCAGGGCGATCGTCGCGGCGTTGCTCGCGAACGCGGGCATCGCGGTGGCCAAGTTCGTGGGATTCTTCATCACCGGCTCGTCGTCGATGCTGGCCGAAGGGGTGCACTCGGTCGCCGACACCTCCAACCAGGGCCTGCTGCTGCTCGGCCGGCAACGCGCGCGGCGCCGGGCAACGCCCGAGCATCCCTTCGGGTACGGCCGGGAGCGTTACTTCTACGCCTTCGTCGTCGCACTGTTGCTGTTCGCCCTCGGCTCGATGTTCGCGATCTACGAGGGCATGCACAAGATCCAGCATCCCGAGCCGCTGCAGTCGCCGCTGGTGGCGGTGATCATCCTGCTGGTCGCGATCGCGCTGGAGACCTGGAGCTTCCGCACCGCGATCGCCGAGTCGCGCAAGCTCAAGGGCTCGGCGAGCTGGGTGAGTTTCGTCCGCCAGGCCAAGACCCCCGAGCTGCCCGTCGTCCTGCTCGAGGACGCCGGCGCGTTGTTCGGCCTCGTCCTGGCGCTGGGCGGTGTCGGCCTCACCGTCGTCACCGGAAACCCGGTGTGGGACGGCATCGGCACGCTCGCCATCGGCGCCCTGCTCGGCGTCATCGCCATCGTCCTGATCGTCGAGACCAAGAGCCTGCTCATCGGCGAAGGGGCCCACCCCGACCTGCTGCGGGTCATCACCGGCGAGCTGGTCGACGGCAAGGTCGAGCGCGTCATCCACGTCCGGACCCAGTACCTGGGGCCCGAGGAGCTGCTGGTCGCCGCGAAGATCGCGTTGGTTCCCGGCTTGGCCACCGCGGACATCGCGCAGGCCATTGACGACGCCGAGTCGCGCGTGCGCACGCGTGTGCCGGAAGCCCGATTGATCTACTTGGAGCCGGCCCTGTCTCGAAATGGCTACGAACGGTAATCGTTTTGGTGAGCTCTTTCCCCCACTAGTCACACCACCGGGTGTATGGCGCACAATGGCGCGGCTCGGGCTGCCCGCCATTCGGACGGGCAGCCCGGTGCGCGGGAGAGCACTGTTCGGCAATCGGACGATTCGAGGGACGCGGCTGCTCAGGGCGCGCCGCCCCGGCTAGGGTGTCGCCCTCGATCGGATGTGATCCGGACCACGACAGGAGGGCATCGTGCCGGGTACGGGACTGTGGCGCACCAAGTCCGTTGAGCAGTCCATCGCGGACACCGACGAACCGAATACCAAACTGCGGAGGGATCTCTCCGCATGGGACCTCACGGTGTTCGGCGTCGCGGTGGTCATCGGCGCCGGCATCTTCACCCTGGCGGCCAGCACCGCCGGTGACGTCGCCGGCCCGGCCGTCTCGGTGTCCTTCGTCATCGCGGCCATCGCCTGCGGCCTCGCCGCGCTCTGCTACGCCGAGTTCGCCTCCACGGTGCCGGTGGCGGGCAGCGCCTACACGTTCTCCTACGCCACCTTCGGCGAGTTCATCGCCTGGATCCTCGGCTGGGACCTGATCCTGGAGTTCGCCCTGGCCGGCGCGGTGGTCGCCAAGGGCTGGTCGGTCTACTTGACCCAGACCACGGACCTGTTCGGATTCGGTGTTCCCACCGTGGTGAAGCTCGGCGGCCTGGAGTTCGACTGGGGCGCGGTGCTCCTCGTCGGGGTGCTGTCCGTCCTGCTCGCCCTGGGTACGAAGCTGTCGTCCCGGGTCAGCCAGGTGATCACCGCGATCAAGGTCGCCGTCGTGCTGTTCGTGATCGTGCTCGGCCTCGGCTACATCAACGCCGACAACTACCAGCCGTTCGTCCCGCCCGCGCAGGAGGCGGCCGCCCACAACACCGGGCTGGACCAGTCCCTGCTGTCCCTGCTGATCGGCGGCGAGACCAGCCACTTCGGCATCTTCGGCCTGCTGGCCGGCGCCTCGCTGGTGTTCTTCGCCTTCATCGGCTTCGACATCGTGGCCACCACCGCCGAGGAGACCCGCAACCCGCAGCGTGACATGCCGCGCGGCATCCTCGGCTCGCTGGCCGTCGTGACCGTGCTCTACGTGGCGGTGGCCCTGGTGCTCACCGGCATGCAGCACTACACCGACCTCTCCACCAAGACCCTGCCCGACGGCACCACACAGAAGTCCACGCTGGCCACAGCATTCTCCGCGCACGGCGTCGACTGGGCGGCAAAGATCATTTCCTTCGGCGCGCTGGCCGGCCTGACCACGGTGGTCATGGTGTTGCTGCTCGGCCAGACGCGGGTGCTGTTCGCCATGTCCCGGGACGGCCTGATGCCGCGCTTCCTGGCGCACACCGGCCAGCACAGCACGCCGGTGCGGTCGACCGCGACGGTCGGCATCGTGGTCGCGATTGCCGCCGGTTTCTTCCCGGCCGGTCGCCTGGAGGAGATGGTCAACGTCGGCACCCTGTTCGCGTTCATCCTGGTGTCGGCGGGTGTCCTGGTCCTCCGCAGGACCCGGCCGGAGCTGCCGCGGGGCTTTCGCACCCCGTGGGTGCCGGCCGTTCCGATCCTGGCGATCCTGGCCTGCGTCTGGCTGATGCTGAACCTGACCGCCCTGACCTGGGTCCGGTTCCTGGTCTGGATGGTGGCCGGCATGGCCATCTACTTCCTGTACGGCGCACGGCATTCGGTACTCGGCAAGCGTCAGCGTGAGGGGGCCAAGATGGTCGCCGGTGACTGACCGGCGCATCACGGGTTCGGCCACGAGCGGGCCCGTCGCTCCCACCCGGAGCGACGGGCCCGCTCTCGTTCGACGCGCTCCCGCCCGCCTGTCGCATCGCTGCCGGTGTCGACCAGCAGAGGACAGCGATGCAATCGTTGCCCGCCAACGGTCCGGAGCAGACGAGACCGCGGAGATGCTGGGCTTGTCCGTGGTTGCGCTGCCGATGCCCGTGAGAGACGAACAGTCGTGAAGGTGGGCCACCGATGGTTCGGCGACGACGGCTGCACGTCGCATGGCCGGGCTCGAGCCCCCTGCCTCGCCACACTGGTGGCAGTGCTGTCGGGGGCGGGCGATCTCGGGTCGCCGCCTGCTGGAGGCGTTCCGCCAAACGCGCGAGGCCGGGGCGCCGGCTCAGAACGTCTGGGAACGCCCCGCGAGGGGCACGGATCGCGGCCCAGGGAGACGGCGTGGAGCGCTGACAGTCGAGCGAGCGATCAGGCGGTCGGCCTGGGACGCGCCGCTCACGGCGGTTGGTCGGCTTGCGCGGCCTGCCCCTGTTCCTCGCCTCGGCTGCTGCCGCCGAGTGCGGGTGCACCACACCGCGAGCCGGTGCGGAGTTCGGGCCGGAACGGGGGCGCCCCGCTCGCGCGGATGCTGTCGCATTTTCGGCGCAGTCACCGTTCCGGCAAATTCCGCAGAATGATCGTGATGGGCCATGACCACCCGTCTGGCGCAGAAATCAGCTGCGAGGTTTCGCCGGTGTCGACAACCATTCTTTCGGCGCATTGCGCCTGGTTGGCTCCTTCGTAGTGTGGGGACCGCGTCCGCACTTGGCGGGCGCGGGAAACCGTAAGGAAAGCAGGGGATCAGAGTCGTGCGTCGTTCATTGATTCTCGGCGCGTTGATGAGCTTGTTGCTGGGGCTGTTCGCCGCCACGTCGACGGCCGCCGCGACGCCCGGTGGGGTAGCCGCTCCTGCCGGCTGGACCAAGGTCACCGAGCCGGCGGACGTGCCCGCCGGCGTCACCCTCTACTCGGTCGCCAACGGGCGGTACGTGTCCACCGAGCTGGGATATTCGGGGGCCGACTACGCGATGCTGCGGGCGCGGGCCCTGATGGCGTCGAGGTGGGAGCAGTTCCGGCTGGAGTTCCGCCACGGGGCAACCGTGATCAAGTCGCGCGCCAACGGGCGTTACGTGTCGGTGGAGACCGGCTACCGGGGTGGCAACTACGCGATGCTGCGGGCGAAGTCGCACCGGATCGGCATCACCGAGAAGTTCACCCTTTACTACCAGCCGGGTACCGGCAGCTTCGCGTTCCAGTCCTGGGCGAACGGTCGCTTCGTCACTACGGAGCTGCGCTACACGGGAGCGGACTACGCGATGCTCCGCGCCTGGGCCGTCAAGATCGGCCCCCGGGAACGTTTCGTGCTGTGACGCCATAACTAGTTGACCGGTTTCATCGGGCCGGACGGCCTCGGGCCGCCCGGCCCATCCCTGGGCCGGGTTACTCTCATTGGGGTGGATTACGTTTTCCGTGCGCAGAAAAGTCCACCCGGATGAGATGGTTTTTCCCGGTTCGCCGAACCCAGGCGGGCAGGATCTACTCCGGCCATCCGTCCTCGTACCGCACGACGCGCGTTACGGCGGCCCGCTTCAGCTTTCGAGCAGCTGCTGCCCCACGTAGCCGCCCTTCGGGGCGGCCGGTGGAATCGCGTACAGGCCACTCGCCTCGTGCGCGATGAACTTGTTGAGCGCGTCGCCGGCCTTGGCCAGCTTCTCCATCACGGGGATGAAACCACGTCGCGGATCGGCCTGGAACGCCAGGAAGAGCAGGCCCGCGTCACGGGTACCGTCCGCGCGGTACCCGTCGTCGTAGTTGAAGGGGCGTCGGTACATCCGGGCCCCGCCGTTCTTGGTGGGGCTGGCCAGCCGGATGTGCGCGTCCAGGGGCACCGCGTGCCGCCCGTCGGGGCGCTTGAGTACCAGGTCCACCTGGTCCTCAAGGCGCTGCCGGCCCAGCGGAGCGCCGGTCGCGGTACTCCGGCCGATCACGTCGTCCCGCCGCTGCACCGGCTGGGCGAACCAGTCGTCCAGCACCATCCGGATGCGCCGTACCACCAGGTACGTGCCGTTGACCATCCACTGTGGACGAGCCCACTCCGGGACCCACACCGTGGTGTCGAACAGCCCGGTACCGGGCTCGGGGTTGTTGACGCCGTCGACCTGGCCCATCAGGTTGCGGGCGGGCGGGTTCGGCCCGGACCTCGCCTCCAGCGCGCGGAAACCGTTCTGCGCCCAGCGCAACCGCAACGCGCCACCGCTCGCCCGGCGAAGCAGGTCTGCCGCGCCGCTGGCCACCAGCTCGTCCTCCGCACACACCTGCAGCAGCACGTCGCCATCGCCGCGTGCGGCATCGAGCTGGTCACCGGGGAACTCCGGCATGTCCACCAGCTGCTCGGGCCGCTGACCGTCAAGCCCGAGCTTGCCAAGCAGGCTGGCGCCGAACCCGATCGTCACGGTGGCGTCGCGGGTGTCCAAACCGGCGAAGGGCTCGGCCCGCTCGGCACGACCCAGATCCCCGCTGCGCAGCTGGTCGGTGACCTGTTGCCACTCGGCCAGCACCCGCGCCAGCGCGCGGCGGTCCTTCCCCTCGGCGACGGCCGGGTCGAGATCGAAGGCGAGCAGCCTCAGCTGCGCGGGCAACGGAGTGGCCACGCCCGGCTGCCGGCGCGGATCGGCCGGCGGCGCAGGCGCACCCGAGGTGGGGGTGGGTGCGGCCGGTTCCGGCTCGCGGGCCGCGGTGACGCCGGCGCCCAGCGCCGCTCCGGTCACTCCGGCGGCGCCGAGCAGGCCGAACAGCCGGCGGCGCCCGAGCGCGGACTGGGCTGCCGTCGGCTGCTCGTCCGGACGACCCTCGTCGGTGCCCGGGCCGTCAGTGCCCGTTGCCATGCCCGTTTGCGCCGTTGCCGGCGGACGCCTCGGCCGACCCACCCGGGGTGCTCCTCGGCGCCTGGTCCGGACTGAGCACCGGCAGCTCGGCGGACAGCTTCTTGCCGCTGGCGAACCGCAGCTCGACCGTCACCTTCTGGCCGGCGGCCAGCTCCCGCTTCAGGTCGACGAGCATCAGGTGCTCCCCACCCGGACGCAGCGCCACGTCCTGGTTCGGCGGCAGCGGGATCTCGTTGACCTTCACCATCTTCTCGGCGCCACTGCCGGCGGTCTGCGTGGTGTGCAGCTCGGGCCGGCCGGCGACGTCGGTGACCACGGCGGTCAGCCGGTCCTCGGTGGCGCCGGTGTTGCGCAGGGTGAAATAGCCGGCGGTGCGGTCCTTCTTCGGCGGGACCTTGACCCAGCCGTCGGTCAGCCGGATGCCGTCGACGGTCGCGCTGGCCAGCTCGGCGGTCCGGTCCGCGGTGGTCGTGGACCTGAGGACCTTCGGCGTCGTGGTGGTCGCCACCGTGCTGGCCTCCTCGCTGTTGCTGCAGGCGGTCAGCAGGGCGGTCGCGGCCAGGGCGGCAGCCGCGGCCCACCGGATTCTGGCGTGCGCCATGGGCGTGGATCTCCTTTTCGGATCAGCGGTCGAGCAGCGCCCGCAGGTCGGTCAGCATGTCGTCGGAGCTGGCCCCACTGCGGTAGTAACCGGTTGCCTTGGCTTCAGGCGTGTACAGCAGCACCTGGGCGCCGTGCGTCACCTCGTAGTCACCGCTGTCGTTGGCCTTGGGTGCCTCCAGGCCGATCGCAACGGAGTGGGCTGCCTTGACGATGTCGTCGACCTTCCCGGTGACGCCCACGAAGTCGGGGTTGAACTGGCGCAGCCACTCGCCGAACGCCTCGGGCGTGTCCCGGTCCGGGTCGGAGGTGACCATCACGACCTGCGCCCGCTTGCGCTGGCCCTCGTCGAGCTGCTGGTAGGCCCGCGCGATGTCGGCCATCGTCGTGGGGCAGACGTCGGGGCAGTTGGCGTAGCCGAAGTACAGCAGCGTGACCTTGCCACGGAACTGCTGCGCGAAGTCGTAGGGCTGGCCCTTCAGATCGACCAGGTCCGGCTTGGGCACGTCCAGCGGCGAGGGGAACGACGCCGCCTTGAGCTGCGGTGGGGGCGTGGTGGCGGCGGGGCTGTCGGCGTTGCCGGACGAGCAGGACGCCAACAGCAGCGCGGCGCCCAGTGCCACGAGGGCACGTCGCAGTGCTCGCATGCTCTTCCTCCCGCACACATCCGCGGCACTCGTCACGCGCCGCGTCGTCGCGGCCGCCAGGGGACGACCGAGTAGACAGGCTACTCATCGGATGGGGGGCATTCGGGGGTGGGGCAGGGCCACGCGATCCAGCTCACACGGCCCGCGGAGACAGGCTTCTTCCACCGTGTGGCGCCGTTCGAGGGAACCGGGCGTGGAGGGCTGGGCGTGTGGCTTCACCTGCCCTGGATGTCGTGCGCCGGCCTGCGGATGGGGACAGCCGCGCAACACGGCCGTGGCATCGGTGAACGTGCTGGGCCGGGAGGATCGTTCGGTGCGAGGAAACGAGCCTACCCAGGGCAGCCAGCTACCCGACAGAGGGTCTTCTCAACACGCAGGGAATGGTTCTCTACTGAAGCCGAGAGATCACCAAAGCGCCGACGCCGGTAGGGAAACGCGCCAAGCCAGCAGGCAGATCAGGACACCCACGGCCGGGAAAGCCGCTCGGCGGCGAGGGCGCTCGCCGCGAGGGGACGACGCGGGACCCCGTGCTCCGACGAGTCCAAGCCGACCCGAGTCTTCCGCACGCCTCCAGCGTGTGGGACAGGGCCGACGAGCGCGCGGGGACCACTGATCTTCACTGACTCCACCACCCCCGGGGCACATCAATGCCCGGGCCTGCCTCCAGGCCGCTGGCGGTTCACACCGCGTCGAGGGCGGCGATCTCGTCGTCGTGCAGGCGCAGCTCGGCCGCGGCCGCCGAGTCCAGGATCGTTTCCGGCCTGCTCGAGCCGGGAATCGGGATCACCACCGGGGCCTTGGCCAACATCCACGCCAGGCAGACCCGCTGCGGGCTGACCTCGTGCCGTTGCGCGACCTCGGCGAACGCCCCGTGCTGGGCGCCGAGCTGGCTGGCGTCGGCCATCCCGCCCAGCGGGCTCCAGGGCAGGAACGCCACCCCCAGCTCGGCACACAGCCGCAACTCCGGCTCGCTGCTGCGGAACGCGGGCGAGAACTGGTTCTGTACCGCCGCGAGCCGCCCGCCCAGCGTGTCGTTGGCTTCCTTGATCTGCTCGGTGTTGACGTTCGACACCCCCACCGCGCGCACCTTGCCGGCGTCGAGCAACTCCGCCAGCACACCCACCGACTCCGCGATCGGCACCTTCGGATCCGGACGGTGGAACTGGTAGAGCCCGATCGCCTCGACCCGTAGCCGGCGCAGCGACTCCTCACACGCCGTGCGCAGGTACTTGGGGTGCCCGTTGAGATCCCACGAGCCGTCCGCACCGCGGGTGTGACCACCTTTGGTCGCCACCAGCACGTCCGCGCCCAGCGGATGGTTGTGCAGTGCTTCGGCGACCAGTTCCTCGTTGTGCCCGAAGTCGTCGGCGCCCAGCGAGTACGCGTCGGCGGTGTCGATCAGCGTGACACCGACCTCGAGGGCCGCGTGGATCGTGTCGATCGCCTGCTTGCGGTCGGGCCGGCCGGTGACGGACAGGGGCATGGCACCGAGCCCGATCGCGGACACGTGCAAGCCCCCGATGCTGCGTTGCTGCATGCCCTCCTCCTCGTCCGGTCGCGGCGACCTCACCGCTTGCAAAGACCAGCTTTTCCCAACCGCGCCCGCGGCGCCAGCCGGTAACGTGCCGTCATGACCACGCCGCGGGTGATCGTCACCGGCTCCCGGTCCGCCGCGACGAGGTGGGCACGGCCGTGACCAACGTGCTGTGCCTGGACGTTGGATCGACGTGGACGAAGGCCGCCCTGGTCACCCCGGACGGCACGGTGGTGGGCACCGCGCAGCACCGCACCACCCCGCCGGAGGTACTGCGCGGCATCGAGGTCGTGTCGGCGGAGCTGGCCGCCGGCGACGGACACCTGCTCGCCTGCTCCTCGGCCGGAGGCGGGCTGCGGCTGGCCGTGGTGGGCCAGGAGCGGCTGGTCAGTGCCGAGGCGGGCTACCGCGTCGCGCTGTCGGCGGGCGCGAAGGTGGTGCACGTATCCGCGGGCGAGCTGAGCGGGGCCGGGGTGCGCGAGCTCCGCGCGGCCACCCCCGACGTCGTCCTCCTCGTCGGCGGAACCGACGGTGGCGACACCCGCGTCCTGCTGCACAACGCCCGCCGGCTCGCGGCGAACCGGCTTCGCTGCCCGATCGTGCTCGCCGGCAACGGTGCGGTCCGTGCGGAGGCCGCGACGGTGCTGCGGGCGACCGGCCGCAGGGTCGTGCCTACCGAGAACGTGCTGCCGGACGTGGGTGAGCTGGCGCCCGGACCGGCTCGGACCGCCATCCGGCAGGTCTTCCTCCAACACGTGATCGGCGGCAAGGGGCTGTCCAGGGGGCCCAGGTTCCGCCAGATGGTCCGCGCCGTCACACCGGACGCCGTCCTGCACGGTGTCTCCCGCCTCGCTGCGGTGCTGGGTCGCCATCCGGACGCCCCGGGCGCGGTGCTCGTGGTCGATGTCGGCGGCGCCACCACCGATGTCTATTCGGCGGTCTCGGCCACCGACGACGAGACGGGGCGGCACACCGTGGAGATGCCACCGGACCGTCGCACGGTCGAGGGTGACCTGGGGATGCGGTGGTCGGCACCGGGCGTGGTGGCCGAAGCCGCGGCCGAGCGGCTGCTCGAGGACGCCGAACGCGACACGTTGCGCGTGGCGGCGGAGCGGCGGGCCGCGGATGTGCACTGGGTGCCGGACGAGGCAGTGGAAGCGGAGCGGGACGGGCGGCTGGCGGCGCTGGCCGCGACCGTGGCGTTGCGTCGACACCTGCGGCTCGTCGAAGGCCGGTTGGGGCCGCACGGGGCGGGCTTGCTCGTGCTCTCCGGCGGCGTCTTCCGGCATGCTCAAGCGGAACTGCTCGGCGCGGTCGAGCAGACCCTGCGCGGCGATCCGGTGCTGCGCCCGGTCCTCCGCAACGCCCGGCTCGTGGTCGATGCCCGCTACGTCCTCGCGCCCGCCGGCCTGCTGGCGGACAGCGGGCGGATCGAGATCGCCGATGAACTGGTGCGACGCCACCTGGCCCACGTCGAGGTGCCGGTCTCGTAGCCCGGCAGCGTGCCGCAGGGAATGTTCACGGAGGCTGCCATCGTGAGAGCACGGCGGGGGCCAGGGAGGCGGCGATGCGCCCATCGCCACTCCCGCCACAACGACAACTCGCCCTAACCGAGCACCTGTTGAAGCCGGTCCGCCCATGATCGAGTTGGTTGACGACACCCTCGCGGTTTGACCCGGAATGGCACGGCGGCCGTACCATCGAAGGAGTCGCTGTTCGCTCGGCTCAGTGACTGCTCGCATTGACCGCCGCGATTACGCACAGGTGCGCCACCTGCCACCCGTGTCCGGGCCGCCCATCGCGCTCGATCAGCCCAACCAGTTCCCCGGACACACGTTCCCTCGCATCACACCCGCCCACACACCAGGGTCAACAGCCAAGATCCTCGGTGATCCTCTAGTGCGTCGGGGCGTCGTCACTGTCCTTGACCGGCCGCGGCTCCGGCATGCTGGGGATCGGCGGACGCAGCACCGCCGGGCGCGACAACACCGTCCGGGTCGGTGGCAGCGCACCGCGCAAGGGACCGTCCGGCACCCGGCGCCGCCGCTCCGGCAGGCTCGGTTCCGGCTCCAGCCCGGCGGCCACCCCCACGGCAAGATCCCATTCCGGGTCGGCGGTGTAGTCCCGGTGGCCGAGAACGCCCGGGCTCCACCGGCGGCCGTCGGCGGGCTCGGGCCGTGGGTCGGGTAGCCAGTGGTCGCCGCCGAGCACCAGCGCACCGGTCGCGCTGCGCGCCGCCGGCGGCAACGGGCCATGCGCACCGTCCTTGCGGAACCCGACACCCAGCAGCTTCCCGCCGTAGACCTGCCGACTCCAGGTGCACACCGCCCCACCCAGCACGTCGGTGCCCCGGCACAGCGACCGCCACCGACCGCCCAGCTCGGCGTGCAGCTCGGCCAGGGAGGAGTACGGCACAACCGCGGGGAACGCGCGCGCATACGCCCACTGCAGCTGTGACCCCGCCGTCACCAACCCCACCCGAGCCCGGTCCGACTCGGGCAGTGTCCGCAGCAGCCGCGCCACCGTGGCCACCGCCAGCAGGCTGCCCTGGCTGTGTCCGACCAGAACGACCCGTGTGCCCGGGTGCGCCAGGTGCTCCATCGCCCGCGCCGCCAGCTCCGGAACCACCTTCAACGCGTAGCAGGGCGGCACGATCGGGTGCGCCTCCCGGGGCCAGAACGCCGCGAGATCGGCGAGCAAGCCCAGCCGGCGCGCGATGTCGGGCTGCCGAGCCGCGAGGTAGACGCCGCGCAGCAGACCCGCCGCCAGCGCCGCCAGCACCGCCACCCCGACGGCCGACAGCGGGGCCGCCCACGCCGGCATGGCGAGCCGACTGACCGCCACCGCACCCGCCACGAGCACGCCAACGGTGAGCGCCGCGGCGGCCCCCAGCACCAGCCGGTGCACGTGGCGATGCTCCAGCTCCGCGAACCACCAGGCGCGGGCTGCCACCCGGCCGTCTTGTGTCCGGTCCGCGTGCAGCAACCCCAGCTCGGTGTGCGCCGGCCGGTCGGACCGCTCGGCGACGCGGCGCGTCAGCGCGAGGACCAGCACGGCAACCGACACCCCAGCCACCCACAGCACCGCCCCGACACCCCAGGCCAGCGTGACCCCGCGATACACCACGGGTAACTGCGGTTCCGGCGCGTTGAGCAGCTCGCGCAGGGCGAACGCCAGGCCGGCGCCGAAACCCGCCCCGAGCAGGCCGGCCACCACCAGGACCGGCGCCGCCATCCAACCGCCGGCCCACGGCCGCAGCTCGGGCGGCAGGCCCGCCGAGGCCGGCCGGGCCGCCCACGCCGCGAACGCCAGGACCAGCGCCACGACGCCGCCGGCCGCGGCCAGCGCCACGCCGAGCAGCAACACCGTGTCACCCGAGCCTGGCAGCGGTCCGGCCAGTGGCGGTGCGAAGACCACCGCGGCGACCATGACCAGCGCGCCGGAAGTGATCAGGACACGCCGGGCGAGCGGGCCGAACATTCGGCGTGCGCGGAGTCCGGGACGGGTGGCCGTCGGGTCGTCCAGCACGATCACGCCCGCCCCGGTGACGGCGAGCAGCACCGCGGACACCACCCACGGTGCCGCCCCGGTGGACGACAGCGGGCCGGCTGGCCCGCCGAGGGTGACGAAGGCCGCGATCGCGAGCGCACCCGTGGTGTGCAGGGCCCGCAGCGCCGGGGTGTCGGGGTCGGCGACGACGCTCGCCGCGGGCATGTTCGACAGATGCTGGGCCGGCACGGCCGGAGCCGGCTGGTTCGGCCGCCACTCCACCATCGACACCTTGTGCAACCCGAAGACGACCAAGGCGATGGGCAGCAGCCCGAGCGCGGCGCGCAGCACGTTCGACCCCCGCAGCCACGAGGGCGCGGCGGGTAAACAGCTCGAACCGGACGAAAGGCATTGTGTCGCCAGTAAATCCACGGTCACGACTGCGAGCTGCGTCACCAACAGCAGCGTGAGCATCAGTGACAGGAGTCGCAGCAACGCCCGCATCACGGTTCCGGCCATTCGGGCGGCCCGGTTCCCCTCCGGCACCGGAGGCAGCATCCAGTGCGCCACGTTGGCCAGCGAGAACGGGAACAGCAGGGCCCAGGTGGCCTTGGCCCATCCGCCCGAGGTCATCCGACCCCAGACGTAGCCCTCCACCGTGCGGGGGACCGACCGGCCACCGGCCTGCAGCACCGGTCCCGGGGCCGGCCGGCGCATCCGGTCGGCGGGTCGCACCACCCGGCCCACCCCGTCCCCGGCCACGTCCACCGCGGCCACCGAGTCGGTCAACGCCTTCGCCGTGGTGCCCAGCACCCCGTGTACCCGCAGTTCGACGACCCGCGTGTCTGGCCCGGGCATGAGCACGGCTGCCTCCTGGAAAGCTGCGTCGAACCAGCCCGCCGTCGGTGTGGGCCTGCGCCGGCCGATCGGCGACTGATCGGGGCAGGTCCCCATCTTGGGCCACGTGGCAAGGTCACTGTGGCTTTTCTGCGGCAAACGGGTGTAGCGGGGATAGGGTCACGGTAGGCACCAGATGGGAAGGAAAGCGCATGTCCATCGTTGAGCCGCAGGTACGCAACGGCATCGAGTTCGCCGTGGCGGACCTGTCGCTGGCCGAGTTCGGCCGCAAGGAGATCCGCCTCGCGGAACACGAGATGCCCGGTCTGATGGCGCTGCGGCGCGAGTACGCCGAGGTCTACCCGCTGCGAGGTGCACGGATCTCCGGCTCGCTGCACATGACCGTGCAGACGGCGGTCCTGATCGAGACGTTGGTCGCACTCGGCGCCGAGGTGCGGTGGGCGTCCTGCAACATCTTCTCCACCCAGGACCACGCCGCGGCCGCCATCGTGGTCGGCCCGCACGGCACCCCCGAGGAGCCCAAGGGTGTGCCGGTCTTCGCCTGGAAGGGCGAGACGCTGCCCGAGTACTGGGCGTGCACGAACCTGATGCTCACCTGGCCGGACGGGTCCGGTCCGAACATGATCCTCGACGACGGCGGCGACGCCACCCTGTTGGTGCACAAGGGCGTGGAGTACGAGAAGGCCGGGGCCGTGCCGGCGACCGACGACAACGACCCGGAGGAGTGGCAGGTCCTGCTCGACCTGCTGCGTCGCTCCCTGGAGGCCGACGCCGGCAAGTGGACCAAGCTCGCCCCGGGCATTCGGGGTGTGACCGAGGAGACCACCACGGGTGTGCTGCGGCTCTACCAGCTGGCCGCCCAGGGTGAGCTGCTGTTCCCCGCGATCAACGTCAACGACTCGGTCACCAAGTCGAAGTTCGACAACCGCTATGGCTGCCGCCACTCGCTGATCGACGGGATCAACCGCGCCACCGACGTGCTGATCGGCGGCAAGGTGGCCGTGGTCTGCGGTTACGGCGACGTGGGCAAGGGCTGCGCGGAGTCGCTGCGGGGGCAGGGCGCGCGGGTGATCGTCACCGAGATCGACCCGATCTGCGCGCTGCAGGCGGCGATGGACGGCTACCAGGTCGCCACCCTGGACGACGTGCTCGAACAGGCCGACATCATCATCAGCGCCACCGGTAACAAGGACATCGTCACCGTCGAGCACATGGCCCGGATGAAGCACCAGGCGATCCTGGGCAACATCGGCCACTTCGACAACGAGCTCGACATGGCCGGCCTGGCCCGCTACCCGGGCGTGCGGCGGATCAACATCAAACCCCAGGTCGACGAGTGGGTGTTCCCGGACGGGCACTCGATCATCGTGCTCAGCGAGGGCCGACTGCTGAACCTGGGCAACGCCACCGGCCACCCCTCCTTCGTGATGTCGAACTCCTTCGCCAACCAGGTGATCGCGCAGATCGAGCTGTTCACCCGGCACGGCGAGTACGACAAGGAGGTCTACCGGCTGCCCAAGAAGCTGGACGAGAAGGTCGCCCGCATCCACGTGGAGGCGCTCGGCGGCAAGCTCACCAAGCTCACCAAGGAGCAGGCCGAGTACATCGGCGTCGACCCCGAGGGCCCGTTCAAGCCCGAACACTACCGCTACTGATTCGATCACCCGTTCGAATGGAGCGGGAACAACCTCCTTGCGAACCGGCGTGTTGTCGATCATGATCGATGGCACGCCGGTTCGTGCACGGCGCGACAACTGAACATCACTTGACTGGACGAATCTCGCGGCCCGGTTGGTAGTCCGGGCGGTCGCACATCGCGGCTCGTTGTCCCGTTCCGGGAAACCAGGACGGCCAGGTCTGCTACGGCATACCTGGAGGTACCTGAGATGGGCGGGAGTTTCACCGTTTATCACGACGGCCAGTTCTGGGTCGGCGTGCTCGAATTGCAGGAAGACGGCATACGGGCGGCCCGGCACGTTTTCGACGCCGAGCCGACGAACGCCGAGTTGCTCGAGTTCGCCACGGGTCGCGCGTTTCTCGCGGTCTCGGCGGCGGCACACGCGGCACCCCCGGTGTCAGCTGAGCAACGTGAACAGCAATGTCGTCGCAGCCGGGTCAATGCCAAGCGACTCGCCAAGCTCGCCACACGGGAACAGCGGGCGGGAGGACCGGGCACCGCATCCCAGCGGGGCCTGGCGGAGTTCCACGCACAGCGGACCACAGCATCCAGCAGCGGCGCAAAGCAAACCGGGAGGCCGAGCGCGCGCACAAGCGTGCGATCGCTCGCGCCAAAGCCAAAGCCCGGCACCGGGGTCGGTGAGAGGCAACCAGGCGAGGCGGTGGCGGGGTGGGGGGTGTCTCTATGTCGGTTGTCAAGCGGCGGCTGGGGTGTTGTCGGGTTGGTGTGGC
>NZ_BMMK01000021.1 GCF_014645795.1 Longimycelium tulufanense
GTCACAACCCGATCTTGGACACCCTTCGCCTGTCTCCAGGGACCACCCCGACTTCGGAATTACTCGTCTAGGTGTCGCGGACCAACCACCCCAGCAGGTCCTTTCGTGGCAACCCAAGAGCACTTGGGCGAAGCATGAGCCTGACGCGCCTGGTACTGGGCTGTTGGACCACACCGACGACAGGCTTGGGCCCAGCGGTAAGCCGATATCGTCCCCGTACTGCCTGGAACGGCTGTTCGTTGGGCCGCGATGGCGGCCGGGACCACCGCACCGTCCAAAGGAGGTGTGCGGAACTCTGTCATGTGTTCTCGCGTGGCGGGGTTCGATCTAGGCTGGCCGGCGGAAACGGTTGTGTGACAGGGAAATTTGGTAACGCGTCGGGCTAGGTGTAGTCAGGCGGGTAGGCAGTGTCGTAGTTGGGGTGTTTCTGCGTGGTCGAGGAGTATCGGGTCGTTCTCCGTGGGAGCCCGACGTCGGTTGTGGACTGGGGTGGTCCGGGCGTTCCGATGCTCGCCCTGCACGGGCATTTTGGCCGTGGCAGGACATTCGCGGGGCTGGCTCAGCGACTTCCTGACCAGTTCCGGCTGATCAGCTTTGACCAGCGAGGGCATGGTGCGAGCGAGGCGCGTGGTGACTTCAGTCGCGGCGCCTACGTTGCCGACGCCGCCGAGCTTCTCCGTCAGTACCTCCCGGCTCCTGCCGTTGTCCTGGGGCACTCCTCCGGTGGGGTGACGGCCTATCAGCTCGCCGCCCGGTATCCGGACCTCGTGCGTGCGCTCGTGGTCGTGGATATCGGGGCGGTGACTGGGAAACCGCACGTTGAGCACCCAATCCTCGATCTCCGCGGCTGGCCACGCGGGGTGGCCAGCCGCCACGACCTAGGTCGTGAGATCGAGATCCGGGGAGTGCCAGACGTCGGCTACTTCCTGGACAGTGCCGTCGAACGTCCGGACGGCTGGGGTTTTCTGTTCGACTATGACGACATGATGACCTCCCAACGAGCTGCGGTTGGTGATTACTGGTCGGACTGGGTGTCCTCCAGTTGCCCAGCCCTGCTGGTCCGGGGTGGTCGCAGCCCGCTCCTCAGTGCGGAGATGGCTCGGCAGATGATCGAGCGCCGGCCGAATGCCGTGCTCTGCGAGCTCCCAGGCCGCGGACACTTCTTGCCGACGGAGGACCCCGCCGGCCTGGGCAGGGCCATCGCCGCCTTCCTGCTCGAGGCATGCCACGAGGCATTGTCGATAAATCAACAGTGAGTCGCGTGGGGGCACGGGTGGCGTGGCCGGGGACAGGGAATCCACCGCTCTGGCGCGCAGATCCCTGTACTGATGGGGGTCCTGAGAGGAGGACGGACAGGGAGCCGGTTGATCTGTCGAGAGCGCCTCGATGGGCTCCGGTGCTCGCAACATTCACCTGCCGGCAGGCCGCCGCCGGTGGCGCTTCGGGACGTTTGGGCGCACGTTCGTCACAATCCGGCACCGCCACACCCGGAACGAGGAGGAACCCTTGAAGGTCTCCCGCTTGCGGTATGCCTGGCGGAGGTTCTCGCACACCCGGCCCGCCAGGCTCTGGAACGAGCTGAGCGTGTGGTGGTGGCACCGGTGCCATGTCGTTGGTGGGCATCGGCGACTCGACCAGCGACTCGCATGCCTCACGGCACCGCCGCCGCTCGACGGCGCGTGCGCTCGTCAGTCCGCTGTCGGCCTGGCCGAGGAGGTAGGCAGCGGCCGGCAGGAACGTCGTGGCGACAGCGTTGAAGCCACGGGCTGCCGAAGACAGCTGCCGCCTTCCAACGGTGGAACTCGAGTTCACAACGGGGAGGGAAGGGGCGGGTGGCCCGAGGACCTGGACCGGGCCGGGATGTCGCGGACGCGAGGCGCGCCGTACGGCCCGGCCTCCAGGGAGCTGGGGCCAGGTGCCATGACCACAGACATCGGTCTCGGCGTCACCGCACAAACCAGCCCAGGCGGCGGGCAAGGCCGCGCGCCGGGGTGCGCGGCCTCCCGGTAACGGAAGGTGGCGCTCCCAAGGAGTTCGCGAGCAACTCCCGGAATTCCGGTGCACCTGGGCAGATGGCTTTTGCCATGCTGCGGTCGACACGGTGCTCATGTCGTGTTCCCTTCAGGTCGGTGACGGGTGCATGCGTCAGCAACACCCACTGCTGTCTGGCAAAACCTCGTGCTGGGCACGACGAATCGACGTTCGTCAGCTCAGGCGAAACGAGGAAACCGGGGACACGGCGTCACAACATGACCTGACAAGGCAGACGGCATAAGCCGTAGAAGAAGGTCCGCAACGAGAGTTGGTCCCCAAGGGGGCGTGAAGCCCGCATCACCAAGCATGCCTGCATCGGCCCGGCAGCGAAAGGTATGGCACCCGAAGGAGAATCTTGATCACCAAGCAGAGTGATCGTAGACCACGAAGATCGGCGGGAGCGTCACTGGCCGTGCGCTCCTGCCGCGCAGTTCCTCGCGCGAATCAGCGATCGGCAGCCCGGCTGACTGCCCGCTCGACGAGGCCCGCATACACCTGGCCCAGGGAGTGGCCGGCGGCCTCGACAGCCATGGGCAGCAACGACGTTTCGGTCAACCCTGGAGACACGTTCACCTCCAGGAAGTACACCCGGCCGTCAGGCGCCACGATCGCGTCCGTACGCGACACGTCCCGTAGCCCCAACAACCGGTGCGCCGCGACAGCCAGCTCCCCCACGGCAGTCGCCGTGCCCTCGTTCAGGCGCGCCGGCGCATGGTAGGTAGTCAGGCCAGCCGTGTACCGCGCGTCGTAGTCGTAGATGCCGCTCTCCGGCACGATCTCCACTGCTGGTAGGGCCCGGGGGCCGTCCGGCCCCTCCACGACCGCTACGGCGACTTCAACGCCTTCGACGAACCGCTCGGCGAGCACGGTGTCGGCGTAGGCGAGGCAGCCGACCATCGCGGCGGGCAGCTCCGTGGCGTCCCGTACGACCTGGGCGCCCAGCGCGGAGCCGCCCTGGTCGGGCTTAAGCATTAACGGCAGGCCCAGCCGCTCCACGAGCGCGTCCAACACAGCCTGTGCACCCAGCTCCCGGAAGGTGCTGTGCGGCAGCGCCACCCAGTCCGGCGTCGCCAGCCCGACGCGGTCCAGCTCCGCCTTGGCCGTCGGCTTGTCCCACGCCCGCCGGCAGGCCCGCGGGTCGGTGCCGACGAACGGCACTCCCAGCATTTCCAGCACCGACTGGATGGAACCGTTCTCGCCCTCGCCGCCGTGCAAGGCGACCACAACCGCGTCGGGACGTTCCTCGCGGAGCCGGGGCAGCAGCCCGCCGTCGGCGTCCCACTCCGCCACGGTCAGCCCGGCGGAGCGGAGCGCCGCGGACAGCCGGCGTCCGGAGCGCACCGACACCTCGCGTTCGTGCGACAGCCCACCCGAGAGCACGGCGACGAAGCGATCGGTCACGTGACGACTCCCCTTCCGGCGAACAACGGGCTCGCCGTGAACCGGAAACCGTCCACGGCGATGACGAAGGAACTGGAATCAGGCGGTGTCCGGGGACGGCGACTGCCCGCCGGCAACCTCGGGCCTGCCACCCCCGGCCGACCGGGCACCGAACGTGTGCAGCAGCTCCTGCTCGGCCTCCAGCGCCGAAGCGAGCCGGCGCACCCCTTCCCGGATGCGTTCCGGCGTGGGGTAGCAGTACGACAGCCGCATCTGGCGGGAACCGAAGCCGGCCGCGTAGAAGGCGGTCCCCGGGACGTACGCGACACGTTGGGTCACCGCACGCGGCAGCATCGCCTTGGTGTCCAGCCCCTCCGGGACCGTCAGCCACACGTAGAAGCCACCGTCCGGCTTCGTCCACGAGCACCCCGGTGGAAGATGCTGGTCCAGGGCGGCCAGCATGGCGTCCCGCCGCTCCCGGTAGGCGGCCCGGAACTGCTTGATCTGGCCCTGCCAGTCGTAGCGGGCGAGGTACCGGGACACGATGGCCTGGTTGAACGCGGGCGGGCACAGCGTCGCCGACTCCGTCGCGAGCACCAGCTTCTCCCGCACCGCGTGCGGCGCGAGCGCCCAGCCCACGCGCAGGCCCGAGGCGAAGGTCTTGGAGAACGACCCGAGGTAGACGACGTTGTCCGCCTCCATCGAGCGGAGCGCCGGATAGGTCTGGTCGGAGAACCCGAGCAGACCGTACGGGTTGTCCTCGATCACCAGCACCCCGTGCCGGGCGCAGATGTCCAGGATCTCGGCCCGTCTCCGTACGGCCAGCGTGACGCCCCCGGGGTTGTGGAAGTTCGGGATCGTGTACAGGAACTTCACCCGGCGGCCCTGGCCGGCCAGTGTGTCCAGCGCTTGGCGCAGCGCCTCCGGCTGCAGGCCCTCGTCGTCCATGGTTACGTGCACGACCTCCGCCTGGTAGGCGGAGAAGGTGCTGAGCGCGCCCACATAGGAAGGCGCCTCGGCGAGCACCACGTCCCCCGGGTCGCAGAACACCCGGGTCACCATGTCCAGCGCCATCTGGGAGCCCACGGTGACGACCACGTCATCGGCGTGGGCAGAGATCCCCTCCAACGCCATGACGTCGCAGATCTGCTCCCGCAGCGCCGGCAGCCCGTGCGCGGAGCCGTACTGCAGCACGCTCTGGCCCTCCGTCGCCACCAGCTCGGCGACGTCGGTGGCCAGCGTGTCGAGCGGCAGCGCGGCCAGGTTCGGCATGCCGCCCGCCAGAGACACCACCTCGGGGCGGCTGGCCACCGCGAACAACGCCCGGACCTCGGAGGCCCGCATCCCCGCGGCGCGCTGCGCGTACCGCCGTAGGTGCGGGTCGAGGCTGCGGCCGCCGGACTGCCCACCGACCTGCTCGGTCGCCTGGGCCGCCTCCGGTGAACCCGCCGGCGCGGCCGCCGCAGACCCCGCCGCCGCGGCGGCAACGCCGCTGGTGGGCTGCTGGCGGGCCGGCTGCGATCCGGGTAGGTTCATGGTGGCGCTCCGAGCGTCGGTCCTCCGTCAGGACGGTTTCCGGCAGATTGGCCGAGTGTACGGGGCGTGGCGGAACCGGACGGCAGACCTTCCGGCGAAGCTCACACCCGCCAGTATCGGCACCCGGGCGCGCCGGGTGCCGCGCCCTACGCGGGAGGTCTGGTGTCGCGACGCGTCATCGGCGTCACCCTGGACAACCTCGACCACCTTCCCCGGCAGTGTCGGGGCTGCGTGTTCTGGGAGGTCGCCCCGCACCTGAAGGAGCAGACCGAGGAGTACGGGCAGACCGAGTTCGAGAAGGAAGCCTGGGTCTCCAACGTGCTGCTGGAGTGGGGCTCCTGCGGCAGGATCGCCTACGTGGACGGGGTGCCCGCCGGCTACGCGCTCTACGCCCCACCCGCCGTGGTTCCCCGCGCGGTGGCCTTCCCGAGCGGCCCGGTCAGCCCGGATGCTGTCCTGCTCACCGCCCTGCGCGTGGCGCCGGAGTTCGCCGGCGGGGGCCTGGGCCGGGTGCTTGTGCAGTCGGTCGCCAAGGACCTCACCCGACGCGGCGTCAAGGCCATCGAAGCCTTTGCCGATGCCCAGGCGGACGAGAACACGACCTGCGTCACCCCGGCCGACTTCCTGCTCCGGGTGGGTTTCAAGACGGTCCGCCCGCACCCGCACTGGCCCCGGCTGCGGCTGGAGCTGCGCACCGCGCTGTCCTGGAAGGAGGACGTGGAGGCGGCCCTGGAGCGGCTGCTGGGCTCGGTCACGATCGGACAGGCCACCCCCGCGATCCCGCGCTGATCCCCTGATTCGGGCGCCAGTCGAGACGAGCGATGTGGCCAGCGGTCGCCGAAGGGGACACGGCCCCAGGGGACGGCGTTGCCCGGGCACGTGCTGTCGGGCCTCCAAGGAGGCGCTCAGGTAGTCCGTGACCAGGGAAAACGAAAGCCCCGTAGTGGTGGGCGAGAACTCCCGCCTCGGCTCCCGCGGAAAGCGGGTCATTCTCGACTGGTCGCGTGCCGGTGGCTTCCTGGGTTCGCGCCACCTCGAGCTGCCCGTCGGCCCGCGGCTGGCCGCGCCCGAGCATCTCGACCGTTCACTCCGCCTTGGCCAGCTCGTGGCGCAGCAGGTCCTCGAAGGTGAACGTGCCGGTGGGCTGGTCGTCCTTGCCCAGCAGGTAGAGCCGCTTGACCGCGACCAGGATGCCCTCGGCCACCACGTCCCGGAACGTGGGGTCCAGCAGCCGCCGGCGGTCGTCCGCGTTGGTGAGGTAGCCCACCTCGATGCGCACCGCCGGGCAGCGGGTCAGCCGCAACAGTTCCCAGGTCTTCGGGTGCGGGTGGCAGTCCAGCATCCCGGTCCTGGCGACCAGCTCGCGCTGGATGAAGCCGGCCAGCGCCTCCCCCACCGTCGACGTGGTGCCGTTGCCGGTGCCGAAGTGGAAGGTCGCCACCCCCTGCGCCAGCGGTGAGGCGTTGGCGTCCACGTGCAGAGACAGGAACAGGTCGGCGCCGGCGTTGTTGGCGAACTGGGCACGCTCGGCCTCGGCCGGGCACACCGCGGGCCCGCGCGACAGCAACGCCTCCATCCCGGTGGCCACCATCCGGCCCTCCAGCCGGCGGGCGAGGTCCCACATCAGGTCGGCCTCGGCCGCGCCGTGCACCAGCACCCCGCGGTCCGGCCCACCGTGGCCCGGGTCGATGACGATGCGCTTGCCCCGCAGCCGCGGACCGGCCATCCGGACCCGCTCCTGCTCGCGCAGGAACACCGGCCGCCCGCCACGCACCTTCGGTTGCAGCTGGCGCAGCGCACGCAGCGTCCCCGGACCGCACATCCCGTCCACGACCAGGCCGTAGTCCCGCTGGAAGCTGCGCAGCGCCAGCTCGGTCTGCTTGCCGAACACCCCGTCCGGCCGCCCGGCGTCGTAGCCCAGCTCCAGCAACCGTTCCTGCAGGGCGAACACGTCGTCGCCGCGCATCGGCCTGGAGACGAGGAAGGTGAGGTTGCGGTCACCCAGCCGCCAGCGCGCCGCACGCAATGCCTCGTAGGTGGCCGGGCCGACGACGCCATCGGTGATCATGCCGCGCTGTTGCTGGAAGGCGCGCACCGCATGCTCCGTCGCGGCGTCGAAGACCGGCGCCCCGGGCTGGCCGTTGGCCGGCGGGAGGAGTCCCAACGCGACGAGCGTGGCCCTGATCTCGGCCACCGCCGGCCCGGTGTCCCCACGACGGAGTAGCTGCATGCACCCCTCGCTCGTCTCGGGCGCCGGCGGGGGCCGACGCGCAACGTGCCGTCCTATTGTGCCTTGCCGCCAGTGATCGCCCCGGTGGGGCTACGGCTTGCGGTCGACCGGCCACCGAGGTGTACCCGATGGGCTTACCCCGAACGCCGACGACCCATCCGCCCAGTAACAGGACGGATGGGTCGCGGTTGGCGTTGCACGCCGTGGGGTGCGCCTCGAGCGCACCGGCTCAGAGCACCTCGGCGAGGTCGGTCAGCAGTGCCTGCTTCGGCTTGGCACCCACGATCTGCTTCACCGGCTCGCCGCCCTGGAACAGGATCATGGTCGGCACGGACATGATCTGGTAGTCGCGGGCGGTCGCGGGGTTCTGGTCGATGTCCAGCTTCGCGACGGTGATCTTCTCGCCGTGCTCGGCGGCGATCTCCTCGAGCACCGGAGCGACCATCTTGCACGGGCCGCACCACGTGGCCCAGAAGTCGACCAGGACGGGCTTGTCGCTCTGCAGCACGTCCTCGACGAAGCTGCTGTCGGTCACGGTCTTGGTGTTGCCGGCCATGCTCTCTCCTCGCTCGGATGGGGTGGGGCGCCGGTGCCCGGTCAGTTGACGGCGGCGGTCGCGGCTTCGGCGTCGGTGCTGGCGGCGTAACCGCCGCCCACCAGCTCGGCCGGCACGGGGTGCTCGGCGAGCCATCGCTCGGCGTCGATGGCGGCCGAGCAGCCGGAGCCCGCCGCGGTGACGGCCTGCCGGTAGGTGTGGTCGACCAGGTCGCCGGCGGCGAACACGCCGGGCAGGTTCGTCCGCGTGGTGGGGTACTGGACCCGGACGTAGCCCTCCTCGTCGGCATCGACCTGGCCGCGTACCAGCTCGCTGCGCGGGTCGTGGCCGATCGCGACGAACAGGCCGGTGACGTCCAGGTTGGACTCCTCGCCGGTCACGGTGTCGCGCAGCCGCACCCCGGAGACGCTGCCGTCGCCGAGCACCTCGGTGACCACGGCGTTGGTGATCCAGCGGATCTTGTCGTTGGTGCGGGCACGCTCCAGCATGATCCGGGACGCGCGGAACTCTTCCCGGCGGTGGATGATCGTCACCGACCGGGCGAACTTGGTGAGGAAGGTGGCCTCCTCCATGGCGGAGTCCCCGCCGCCGACCACCGCGATGTCGTGGTCGCGGAAGAAGAAGCCGTCACAGGTGGCGCAGGACGAGACGCCGTGGCCGAGCAGCTGCTGCTCACCGGGAACGCCCAGGTAGCGGGGAGCGGCACCCATGGCCAGCACCACGGCCCGGGCGCGGTGCTCGACCCCGCCTGCGACCACGGTCTTGACCGGGCCGGTGAGCTCCATCGACTCCACGTCCTCGGCCCGCAGGTCGGCGCCGAACCGCTCGGCCTGGGCCCGCATCTGCTCCATGAGCTCGGGGCCCATGATGCCCTCGCGGAACCCGGGGTAGTTCTCCACTTCCGTGGTGGTCATCAGGGCGCCGCCGTACTGGGTGCCCTCGAACACCAGGGGGCGCAGCTGTGCGCGGGCGGCGTACACCGCGGCGGTGTAGCCGGCCGGCCCCGAGCCCACCACGATCAGGTCCCGGATCTCGCCAGTCACCATCGGCCCTTCCGTCTCCAGGAGCGCGCTGTCATCGCGCCACCTTGCTACGCGCCCCGGACCTCCTCGGCCGCCACCGGTGGGCGGCTTGCGGATATCGAGCGGGGCGCACCCGCCTTCAACGCGATCGTAGGGGCGCCTGTTCCCTCGACCTCCGGGTGACGGCGATCACGGCAAGCTGTGAGCAGGGGCTTCGGCCGGCGCGCCCGCGCACCTGTGGCGTAGCGAACGGCCCGCGCCGGGAGAACCGTGGTTCTCGCTGATCAGCGACGGCCGATCACGGTGTCGGACAGGACCTGCGGCTTGTCCGGACCGCACTCGTCGCCGAGCACCACCAGCCGGTATCTGGTGAACTCGCCGGTCGGGAGCAACACGAGCACGGCCTTGCGCTGCTCCAGCTGCACCGTTCTGGTGCCCAGCGGTTCACCCGGGTCCGTGATCCCCGCGGCCGCCAGGCAGCCCCGGATGCGCTCCGGGCCCTCCAGCGGCCCGTAGTCCCGGGCACCCAGGACGTCGTTGACCGGCACCTTGCCGGCCCTGACGTCCCCCTCGGACAGCGCCAGCGGCGGCGAGCCCGCCCCGTCGTCGGCCGCACCGGGCTGCGGGCTGCCACCGGTGTCGCGGGGCAGGTTGACGAACACCAGGCCCAGCACAGCGGCGGCCGTGGCCAGCAGGCCGGCACCCCACCCGAGCCGCCGGTTGCGCCGCTGCCGTGCCGCCTCGATGTCGACGACCGGCGCGGCGGGCCGCTCCACCGGCACCGACGACGGGGGTGGCGGGCTCGGGAGTTGCTCCACCGGTGCCGGTGCCGGCCCGCGCCGGGAGGCTTCCCGCTCCCACGCCTCGGCCGCCAGTGCCTTGTCGATGCGTTCGGCCACCTCGGCCGGCATCGGCACCGGCGGCAACGCGGCCAGCTCGTCCACGGTGGCGTCCAGCGCCGCGAGCACCTCGCGGGCCTGCGGGTCGGCGGCCACCCGGGACCGCAGCTCCGCCTCGACCTCGGGGTCGAGCGCGCCGGCGTGCAGGTCGGCGAGGAGGTCGAGGGACCACCGCGGTCCCGCCGTGGCGGCGGCCTCCGACCCGCGCACCGGGTCGAGCCCGCGGCCCGACCGCTCGTTGCCGGTCATCGTCCCTCCCGTCGACGCATGGCTGCGTCATCTGGGACGTTCGCACCTGCATCGGGGTTCCGCAGGTGTCCCAGTAGTTTGGCCAGCCTGGCACGCCCCCGCGCACACCGGCTCTTGACGGTGCCCTCGGCGACGTCAAGCAACCGGGCCGTCTCGGCCACGGAGTACCCCTCCACGTCCACCAGCACGATCGCGGCGCGCTGCTCGTCGGGCAGCCCGGCCAGCGCGTCCTGCACGGCCAGCCGGGTCTCCCGCTCGGCCATGGCGTCCCGCGGGCTGGCCGGTTCGCCCGGCCCGGCCTCCGGCAGCGGCACGGTGGGCCGGCTCTGCCGGCGCCGGACCCGGTCCAGGCAGGCATTGACCACGATGCGGTGTAACCAGGTGGTGACCTGGGACTCCGCCCGGAACGACGAGGCAGCGCGGAACGCCGAGATGAACGCTTCCTGCACCGCGTCCGCGGCCTCCTCCGGGTCGCGGAGCGTGCGCAGGGCCACCGCCCACATGCGGTCCCGGTGGCGGCGTACCAGCTCGGAGAACGCGTGTGGATCGCCGGCGGCGTGGGCCGCTATGAGGTCGGCGTCCGAACTGGCGGCGGCTGTCACGCGCGTGAGAATAACGGGAGTGATCGCCATCACCCCCACCATGCCCTCGGGTGAAACGATTCACCCGCACGCGCAAGGACAACGGCTCGCACGGACCAGGCCGGCGCGGGTGGCGCAGCGCGATCTCACCCGCGTGCGTAGGGGACGACCTCGCCGATCGCCGACTGGTAACCGGGGTTCTCATCGGCCAGCTCGGTGATCCACACCAGCAGGTAGCGGACCCGCTCGGGCTTGTCGATCCGGATCTCGGTGCGCTCCTGCTCCAGCTTCCGCTCGGCGAGCACCGTCCCGTCCTCCGGCTTGGCGTCGGGGGAGTCGACCGCGACCAGCCGCACCTTGGTGCCCTTGCTCGGCGAGTCGATGGTGACCTTACTCAGCGGTGCCGGGTCCGTGAGCCTCAGCAGCAGCCCGACCCCGTTCTTGAAGGCGGGGAACTGCTGCTTGTAGACCTCGGTCCGCCACCAGGTACCCGGGTCGCCGTCGATCACGCGATCGGCGGTGGCCGCGTTGTCTGCCCCGGTGCCGGGCGGGGTCACCACGTCGACCGAGGCGATCCCGACCTTCGGGCCCACCCTCGGCGCGGGCTGGCCGGACGTCCCGGTCGGGCCCTGGCCCACCACCAGCGGCGGAGCGCTGTGCTTGTCGTCGCCGACCACCAGGCTGACGGCCTGCATCCCGACGAAGGCGATCACCGCGATCGTCGCGACGGTCAGCACGGCCACGCTGATCAGGAGCTTGCGTCGGCGCTGGCGTTCCCGCTCCCGCTCGGCCTGCTCCTCCGGGGTCGGGTTCGGCCCGCCCCGCTCCTGGATGGCCCTCAGCATCGCGGTCTCGGCCTCGGCCGCCGCGGCCTGCTCCAGCACCTGGAGGACGGCCGCACCGGTGCGCACGCCACCGATGCTGGTGTCGACGAGGCTGCGCACCGCGATGGTGGAGAGCTGGTGCGGCACCACCGGCCGGAGCGTGCTCGGCGCGACCACGGTGCCGTCCGGCCCCATCGGCGCGGTGGGCAGGCTGTTCGGCCCGCCGGGCAACGCCCACCGCCCGGTGAGCAGCAGGTAGAGCGAGGCGCCGACGGCGCGGACGTCGTCGCGGGGCGTGGAGTCCGGGCGCGGGCCGGGAAACGCCAGCCGGAGTTCACCTTCGGGCGTCACCCGGATGCGTTGCGGGTGGTCGGCGCCGAGGACCAGGCCCACGTGGTGCGCGGCCTCCACCGCGGCGGCCAGCGGCTCCAGCAGCCGGGCCGCGGTGCCGGCCGGCAGCGGGCCGTCGGCCACCAGGTCGACCAGGTCGGTGCCCTGGGTCCACTCGGCCACCACCATGCCGAGCACGCCGGCCGGGTCGCCCTTGCTCGGGCTGAGCACGTCGAGTACCCGGGCCATGCCGGGGTGGATGAAGCCGCAGATGTGGGTGGCCCGCTCCAGCGACTTGCGGGCCCGGCCGGCGACCTCGACGTTCTGGTGCTCACCCACGAGCACGGTCATGGCGACGTCGCGGCCGAGCGAGCCGTCGCGGGCGCGCCAGAACTCCGCGTTGCACCGGTGGTCGGTGCCCACTCTCGACAGCAGGCGGTAGCGGCCCTCCCCCAGGATCGCGCCCGGTACGAGCCCGGCGCGGCTCTGCGCCGCACGGTCGCGGCGCGGCATGGCGTAGTCCGTCGGCTTCCCAGTCACCCGTGTGCTCTCCTGCTCCGCGCTCTCCCGGGGGCGCCGGCCGGCCCCTGCGGCAGCGCGGAGACTCGAGTCGAGAGTACGGGACCGCTGAAGCTAGCGACGCCGGACGAGACCGGCGATACGTCGGGCGGCCGGTCCCAGCTCCTCCGTCCTGAGCACCACGAGCAGGCCGAACGACACGGCGAGGGTGACAAGTACTTCGAGCGGCAACGAGATCCACGCGGTGAGAAGCCGGTCCTCGGACGCGCCGCTCACGCCGAGCAATGCCAGGACCAGGCTCGTCACCAGCCAGGCGGCGAGACAACCCCCGATCGTGGCTCCCACGGCCTTACCCGTTGTTGTCAACAGCCGTTTGGTGTCGGCATGGCCCAACCGGGCGCGCAGCCAGATCTGTCCCACGACGGCGCCGACCACGAAGCTGAACGAGTAGACCGCGGAGAGCCCGACCACGACCTCGTTCGTGTCGTGCCACAGCACGGGCACGAGCAGGGACATCGGCACCATGACCCCGACCCGGATCGCGTTGATCAGCGTCGGCGTCCGGGAGTCCTTCATCGCGTAGAAGACCCGCAGCTGCAGCATGTTCAGCGAGAACGGCACCAACCCGAACGCCGACAGCGCCAGCGCGTAGCCCAGGCGGTAGGCGTTCTCCGGCGAGGACTTGCCGTAGGAGAACAGCACGATGCCCGTGGAGATGCCGGCGATGGTGAGCACGCCGCTGAGGGGGGTCAGCATGACGGTGGACAGGCGCGCGCCCTGCGACATGTGCGCCACGACCCCGGGCACGTCGTGGTCGGCCGCGGACGCGCTCATCCGCGGCATGATCGCGGACAGTAGGGAGAACCCCAGCACGCCGTAGGGCAGCTGCCACAGCAGCCAGGCGTAGTTGAACGCGGTGACGCCGCCGGCGGCGTGCCCGGTGGCCACCCGGATGATCACGAACATGCTGACCGCGCTGATCGCCGCGTAGGCGATCACCCAGGCGGCCAGCCCGCCGAACTCCCTGAACCGCGGGTCCAGGCCCCAACGCCAGCGGAAGCGGAAGCCACTGCGCAGCAGCGCCGGCACCACCCAGGCCGCCTGCACGACGATGCCCATGGTCGTGCCGATGCCGAGGATGAGCAGCTTGGTGTTGCCCATCTGGACCGGGTCCAGGCTGATCTCGCCCGGGGCCATGGAGTACAGGCCGAGCCCGACGATCACGACGACGTTGTTGAGCACCGGCGCCCACGCCGGCGGACCGAACACGTGCCGGGCGTTGAGGATCGCGGTGAACAACGCGCCCAGCCCGAAGAACAGGATCTCCGGCATGAGCAGGTAGGCCAGTGCCGTGGCCAGCTCGGGGTTCGCCTGGCTGTCGGCCCCCCTGCTCATGTACAGCCGGATCAGCAGCGGCGCCGAGATGACCATGAGGACGGTGGCGATACCCAGCAGCACCGTGGCCATCGTGACCATGCGTTGCGCGTACGCCTCGCCGCCGTCTGCGTCCTCCTTCTGCGCCCGTACGAGCAAGGGCACGACGACGCTCGTCAGTACGCCGCCGAGCAGCAGCTCGTAGACGGCGCTGGGCAGCGTGAAGGCGACCTGGTAGGAGTCGTTGACCACCCCGGTACCGATCACCGCGGCGAGCAGCAGCTTCGACACGAAGCCGGTGATCCGGCTGACCAGGGTCGGGATGACCATGGAGAGGCTGTCGCGGGCCAGCGACCGCTCCTGGATGCCCGACTCGACGTCGCCGGAGCCGGTGATCCGCGTCTCCGGGTCCGCCGGGACCACCGGAATGATCTGGGTCTCGGCCGCCGCGGTGGTCGGCATGACCGTCGTCTTCGCGGCCGGTATCACCTGGGTCTGGGCCGCGGCCGGGTCGATCCGGGGGATCGGCTGCGTCGGCGGGTCCGCGGCGCCCGACATTGCTCCGGGCGGGGCACCCGGCGGTGGCTGGGCCGGGAAGGATGGCGGAACCGGAGAACCAGGGGAACCCGGGGCCGCCGGCGGCTGCGGCGGACCCTGGTGCGAGACGGGAGGTCCAGCCTGGTGCGGGGTGGCCGGAGGCGCTCCCACCGGTGGCTGCTGTGGGTGCGGCTGGGACGTCGGCGGAGCGATCCGGGGGAGCTGCTGGGTCCGCTCCGCTGCCTCACCGTCGGAGGGCGGCTGCCCCTGGCCGGGCGGTGTCGGACCCGTGGGCCCTGGTTGTCGCCCCTGCATCAGCTCTCGCTCGCTCCCTCGTCACCGCCCTCCCGGGCGTGCACCTCGCCTGCACCGACATGCCGCACCCGGAGGGTGGCCAAGAGCCGGCCCGGCTCGGCGTCGAGCCGCCGACCACTTCCGTGGTCACTCCTGGCCGTCTCCGGCATGCGCCGTCGGTGCGCCATGATTCCCGTTTTTGCCGGCACGTGCCGTCCTGACGCGGCGGATCACACGGCGCGCGGAAAGCGCCAGCAGCAGGACCGCGGCGCCGATGGTGATGCCGGTCGTGATGCTGCCGTATGCGGTGGACTCGAGGGTGAGCCGGACTGGCTCACCGAGAGCTGTGCCACCCGGTGTGGCCAGCCGGACGTCCACGAAGAACCGCCCCGACCGCTCCACCTGGGCCGGGATCCGGCGCTGCACGCTGCCCCGCGCCGGTACCCGCTGCACCTCGATCTCCTGGGTGCGCACCCCGGCGGTGTCGGCGATGTGGATCCGGACGTCGACGTTGACGGGGAGCTCGTTGGTGATCGTCAGCGGCAGCGGGCTGTCCGAGGAGGCCAGGGTGTAGGAGTTGGCCTTGACCACCTTGATGCTGTGCCGGATGTCGGTGAGCTGCCCGTCTGTGCTGGCGGCCCAGCGCTGGGCCAGTTCGGGTGAGCCGCGCCACGCGGTCGAGGTGCTGCGGAGCAGGCCGTAGGAGATGGGGCCGAGCAGGGTGCCCGGCTCGTAGTTGGTGGCCGGGTCGGCGCTGGCCGCGGCGCGCAGGTCCCGCACCTGGTTGCGGACTCCGGTGACGCGGGCGGTGACCGCGGCCGGAACCTCCTGGTTCCCGGCGTCGACCGGGTAGTTCAGCCCCGCGGTCCGGCCGTCGGGCTGCAGCGCGGTGAGCTGCTGCAGGGAGGTCAGCTCGGCGAGCTTGGCGTCGGCCACCTCGCGCACCGCCCGGAGCAGGGCACGCATGTCGTCGAGGGAGTAGTCCCAGCGCCGCGGGGGTGCGAGCAGCAGCGGCCCCTGGGGACGCGCGACCGCGGTCCGGTGTGCGAGCACCCCGATCGCGTCCTGCACCGCGGTCGCCGGCGGGGCGCCCGCGGCGAGGGCCTGGGTGAAGAGCGGGTCCAGCTGCAGGGCCAGCGGCATGCTGCCCCCGCTGGGGCGGCCGGCGGACACGCGGACCGGGGCCAGCCCCGGCGGCTCGTCGCGCAGCCCACGCGGCTCCACCAGCACCGTCTGCGTCCCGTTCACGACCAGGTCGGACAGTGCCCGCTCGTCGAGCAGCCCGCCGGCCGGCCACACCACGTTCTGCAGCAGCTGGGTGCCCAGGGCGGTATGCACCTGGTCGGCGCCCTTCATCGCCTCGCCGACCTGGTCGGCCAGGCCCGCACGGGACAGCGCCACCAGGTCGGGGTCGGCGAAGGGCAGTGCGAACACGCACCGACCCTTGGTCACTTCCTTGAGCCGGTCCAGCCATGCCCTGGCGGTGTTGGCGCTGGTGCCCTCGGCCACGCCGTTGCCGGTGCGGACCTGGTAGCCCTTCTCGGCCATCGCCGTAACGGTGTGGACCAGGTCGGGGTCGATGGCGAAGCACAGGGCGTTGCCCACCGGGGAGTCCGCCGAGGTCTCCTGCTCCACGGCGCGCAGGATGTTGTGCAGCCGGCCGTTCGGGCCGAGCGAGTTGACCAGCTCCTCGTCGGCGAGCACCGGCCGGCCGTCGGGCGTTGTGCTCACCGCGCGTGGCTTGTCGACCACCGGCCACACCAGGCTGAGCTGGGGTGCCGAACCCGACGGCGCGGCCCTGGCCCCGTCCCCGGGCAGGCCGAGCACGGGCAGCAGCATGTGCGCCTCGGCGACCCGCCCCTGCGGGCCGTAGCCGGGCCGGCCGGTCACCTCGACCTGGACCGGGTAGACGCTCGGCTCGGTGATCCGCAGCGAGTCCGGCGTGGAGCCGAGCAGCGGGGCCTCGAGGCGGAAGGTCACCGACCGGCCCGGGTCCAGGCTGGTGGCGACCTGCTGGCTGGCCGGCTGGATGAAGCCCATGTTGGTCGCGGTGCCCGACAGTGCGTCGTCGAGCCGGTCCGCGGTGGGAATCCGATCGCCGCGCTGCAGCCGGACCTGAACGTTGTCGACGCGGCGCCCGCCGATGTTGGTGAGCCGGCCGGTCACCGTCATCTTGTCCGGCCCGCCGGCGGTCACCATCCGGGGCCCGTAGGAGGTCAGGTCGAGCCTGAGCTCGGCGGCGTGCTGGGCGTGTGCGGTCCCGGGCAGCGGTGCCGCCAGCACCGCCACCACCGCGGTCAGCACCGCCATCAGCGCCCGACGCGGCCGCGTCACGCGCGCTCCGTCAGCAGCTCGGACGCCCGGCGCACCAGCCGCCGCTCGTCGGCGTAGGCGAGCAGCTCGTCCAACTCACCAAGCGGCACCCACGCCACCTCGGTGACCTCCACGTCCTCGTCGGAAAGCTCGCCGCCGACCGCCTGCATCAGAAAGTGGTGCACCGTCTTGTGCACCCGCCGGTCGTCGGCGACGAACCAGTAGTCGATGGTGCCCAGCGCACCGAGTACGCGCCCGGTGATGCCGGTCTCCTCGGCGACCTCGCGCACCGCCGCCTGCTCCGCGGTCTCCCCCGGCTCGATGTGGCCCTTGGGCAGGGACCACAGCAGCCGGCCGCGTCTGTCCAGGCGGCCGATGACCGCGGCGCTGTGCCGGCCGGTGTCCACCACGAGCCCACCGGCGGACGTCTCGTCCACGGTCCGCAGCCGCCGACCCCGGCGCCGACCCCGGCGCCCCGGCCTGCTACCGCCGGAACGACCGGACGACGGGGGCATGATGGCGATGGTAGTGAAGCCGCACCTGCCGGTGACCGGCTCGCCGCGCCGGCCGGCCCGGCAGCGCCAAGTACCCTGGTCCCCCGTGCCTCCCACCAACCGCACCCAGCACGGTAAGGACACCGCGGCCGCCACCGACAGCAACCGGCTGACGGCACAACGCGGTGCGGTGCAGCGGAATGCGGTGGTGGAGTTGCTCAAGGTGGCGCCGGTCGCGGACGAGCTGGCCGAGCGGTTCGAGGCCGTCGGGCACCGGCTGTACCTCGTCGGCGGCAGCGTACGGGACGCGCTCCTGGGCCGGCTGGGCACCGACCTCGACTTCAC
This sequence comes from Longimycelium tulufanense, assembly GCF_014645795.1. Classification (GTDB taxonomy): domain Bacteria; phylum Actinomycetota; class Actinomycetes; order Mycobacteriales; family Pseudonocardiaceae; genus Longimycelium; species Longimycelium tulufanense. Next base: position 17,518 of record NZ_BMMK01000021.1, read on the forward strand.
CACCGACGCGCGGCCGGAGCAGGTGCAGCGGATCCTCGCCGGCTGGGCGGACGCGGTCTGGGACACCGGTATCGCTTTCGGCACCGTCGGTGCCACCAAGCACGGCGCCACCCTGGAGATCACCACCTTCCGTGCGGATGTCTACGACCGGGTGGGCCGCAACCCCGACGTCACGTTCGGCGACACCATCGAGGGCGATCTGGTGCGCCGGGACTTCACCGTCAACGCGATGGCGGTGCAGCTGCCGGAGCGCAGGTTCGTCGACCCGCACGACGGGATGGAGGCGCTGGTCGAGGAAGTGCTCGACACCCCGGCCGCGCCCGAGGACTCCTTCGCCGACGACCCGCTGCGGATGCTGCGCGCGGCCCGCTTCGTCTCCCAGCTCGGCTTCCGGCCGGCACCGCGCGTGCTGGCGGCGATGCAGGAGATGGCCGAGCAGATCAACCGGATCACCGCCGAGCGGGTGCAGACCGAGCTGAGCAAGCTGATCTGCGGCAGCCAACCCCGGCGCGGCATCGAGCTGTTGGTCGACACCGGGCTGGCCGACCACGTGCTGCCCGAGGTGCCGGCGATGCGGCTGGAGATCGACGAGCACCATCAGCACAAGGACGTCTACCACCACTCGCTGGTTGTGCTGGAGCAGGCGATCGAGCTGGAGGAGCGCGACGACCCGTCCGCCGGGCCGGACCTGGTGCTGCGGCTGGCGGCCCTGCTGCACGACATCGGCAAGCCCGCGACCCGGCGGTTCGAGCCCGGTGGGGGGGTGAGCTTCCACCACCACGAGGTGGTGGGCTCGAAGATGACGCGCCGGCGGCTGAAGGCGCTGCGGTACTCCAAGGAGATCACCGAGGACGTCGCCAGGCTCGTCTACCTGCACCTGCGGTTCCACGGCTACGGCACCGGACAGTGGACCGACTCCGCGGTGCGGCGGTACGTGACCGATGCCGGCGACCTGCTGCCGAGGCTGCACAAGCTGGTTCGGGCCGACTGCACCACGCGCAACCGGCGCAAGGCACAGGCCCTGCAGCGCACCTACGACGACCTGGAGGAGCGGATCCAGCGGCTGGCCGAGGAGGAGGACCTCAGGCGGGTCCGGCCCGATCTCGACGGCAACGAGATCATGCGGATCCTGGGTATCCCGCCCGGCCCGCTGGTGGGAAAGGCGTGGAAGCACCTCAAGGAGCTGCGGCTGGACCGCGGGCCGCTCTCGCACGACGAGGCCGTGGCCGAGCTGCTGCGCTGGGCCGCCGAGCAGGGCATCGAGCCGCCCGGCCAGGGCTGAGGTGACCCACGCCCCCCGGGGCGATCCGCCGGCCCGGGGTGGACCGTGCCCGTCAGCCCCGGTCGGGGCGCTCGACGGTGAGGTAGCCGATCAGCCCGACCAGGTAGACGACGCTCGCCGTGGCGAGGAGCCCGGGCGCGTAACCGTCGGCGGGGACGACGAACGCGGCCAGGGCCACCGCGACGACGTAGGCGACGTTGAACAGGGTGTCGTAGAGGGCGAAGACCCGGCCCCGCACCTCGTCGCCGATGTCCTGTTGGACCGCCGCGTCCAGGGACAGCTTGACCACCTGGCCCGCCCCGGCGAGGACGAAGGTCGCGATCACCACCGTCGGCAACGCCAGCAGCAGCCCCAGACCGAGCTGCGCCGCGGCCGCCACGACCAGCGCACCCGCGATGGCGCGGCGGCGGCCGAAGTAGGAGACCAGGGGCGGGGTGACCACCGCGGCGACGAGCATGCCCGCGGCTCCCCCGGCGACCGCCTGCCCCACCCCGGCGATGCCGGCCCGGAAGACCGCGCCGTCGGTGAACCAGTACCGCATCAGCAGCAGGCCGACCAGCGTGGAGACGCCGAAGGCCAGCCGGTGGGTCAGCAGGGCGGCGAAACCGGCGGCCACGGTGGGGGTCCGGGCGGCGGCGCGGCCGCCGTCGGCCAGGCCGTGCGCCACCGCGACCATCGTCTGCGGGGGTTCGTCGAACTCGTCGGGGCCGAGCTCGCCCCTGGCGAACCTGGCCGCCGCGACCGCCGCGACCAGCGAGCCGAGCACGGCGAACCCCGTGACCAGTGCGGAGCCCGTGTTGTCCACGCCGAGCACGGGGCGCAGGGCGATGGCGCAGGCGCCGCCCACGGCGGCGACGGCCGCGCCCAGGGTGGCGGCGACGGCGTTCGCCTCGACCAGGTGGTCGCGGTCCACCACGTGCGGCAGCGATGCGGACAGACCGGCGCCGACGAACCGGCTCACACCCATGACCAGCAATGCGCCGGCGTAGAGCGGGACACCCGCGATCCCGGCGCCCACCGCGGCGGCGGTGACCACGACCAGGACGCCCCGCAGCAGGTTGGCCACCACCAGGACGCGGCGGCGGTCCCACCGGTCGAGGAAGGCACCGGCGAAGGGGCCGATCACCGAGTAGGGCAGCAGGAGCACCGCCAGGCCGATGGCGACCGCGATCGGGTCGGCCTGGCGCTCGGGGTTGAACAGCACGGCACCGCCGAGACCGGCCTGGAACATGCCGTCGCCCCACTGGGCGGCGAACCGGGACGCCAGCAACCGTCGGAACCCACCGCCGGCGAACAGGCGTCGGGCTCCGACCTTGTTGATCGCGCCCACCGCGCCCAAGGACGTCACGGAAGTCGAGCCTACGGCGGCCGGGGCCGCTCTGCGATGACCCGGCAATGGCCGGGTGACCAGGGAAGGCACCGGGTGCGAGCGGCAAGCGGGGCAGCGTCGGCACAGCGGCCGGACAAGCCACTGGCCGGGCCCGACGGCCCGGCCAGCGGTGGTCGGTGACCCGGTCGCCTCTCGGCGGCGTGGCGCGACGCGGCTCCAGCCGGACGGTATTCCGCGAAGGCTCTTCTTCAGTGGGCCCGGGGGACACGGTGGCCACCGACCATCAGGCCCAACGCGCTGGGCCGCCCGCTTGTTCCCGTCGCTGGCAGAGATCGACGTGACCCACGTCGCAGCGTGGCGCGATGGAATCATGGGCCGGTGCGACCCGACGCAGACGTCGAGCCGGGAACGCTCCTGGTGGCCACGCCCGGCCTGCTCGACCCGAACTTCCGCCGGACGGTGGTGTACGTCATCGACCACCGCGGTGAGGGCACTCTCGGGGTCGTGCTGAACCGGCCGAGCGAGGTGGCCGTGCACGACGTGCTGCCCAGTTGGGGGCAGTACGCCAGCCGGCCGCAGGCGGTGTTCCTCGGTGGCCCGGTCGAGCAGAAGACCGCGCTGTGCCTGGCCGCCCTGCGCACCGGCGAGGACGCGGTGAGCGTGCCCGGGGTGATCGGGGTGCGGGGGCCGATCGCCCTGGTCGACCTGGACAGCGACCCCGACGACCTGGCGCCCAGGATGCGGGGCCTGCGGGTCTTCGCCGGTTACTCGGGCTGGGGTTCCGGCCAGCTCGGCGACGAGATCGAACGCGGGGACTGGCTGGTGGTGCCCGCGTTGCCGGACGACGTGCTCAGCCCGCCGGGCCTCGACCTGTGGGGCCGGGTGCTGCGCCGCCAGGGCATGCCGCTGGCCATGCTGGCCACCCACCCGATCGACGTCGCACGCAACTGATCAGCGCAAACTCATCAATCCCTGCGAGAGCACCCACGTCTGGGCGTCGTCGCTCCGCGGTCGTACTGCGCCGGAACTGTGAGCGACCCAGCGAAGTGATCACTAGTTGCCACAGAGCGACTGCTTCACGGTGCACCCGCCGCAGCAGCCACCGCACCCGGCGGGCTCCGGCTCCGGCAGCGCGGCCGCCGCCCGCGCGCCGAGCACGTTGCCGGCGGTCGCCAGCCCGAACGCGCCCACCAGGCCGACCGCACCGACCACCAGCACGCTCGCCGTGCCGGGCAGCCCCAGCGTCGCCAGCCCCGCCAGCCCGGCCACCGCGCCGGCGACCAGGTTGGGCAGCCCCGCGACCCGGTTGGCCAACCGGAACGTCTCCTCGCTGCGCAACGCCGCCCTGGTCCGGACCCCGGCGAAGCGGTTCCGGGAGAGCGTCCCGCGGAAGCCGCGCCAGCCGACGATGGCCAGGATCGCGCCCAGGGCCAGGAGCACGACGCAGCACGCGATCTGCAGGCCGGGTGGGGCGGCACCAACTGCGGACGTCACGTCAGGAGCGTAAGCGTGACCACGCGTCCACCTGGTGGTCACCCCGGTCCGGTGTGCTGCGCACCATGTCGACCCGCGTCCTCACGGCCGCCCTGGTCACGGCCGCCATGATCACCGGCGCCACCACACCCGCCGAGGCCATCGCCGGCCTCCGGCACGCCCGTCTCCTGGGTGAGCAGGTGCTGCCCAAGGACCTGACCGTCGACGGCACGCCCGTCGGTGGCCTGTCCGGGCTCGACCGGGACCCGTGGACCGGCGAGTGGCTGCTGCTCAGTGACGATCGTTCCGCCCGGGGACCGGCCCGCTTCTACCGCGCCCGCCTCCAGCTCGACGCCCGCGGTCTGCACGACGTGCGGGTCACCGGGGTCACCCCGCTGCTGCGGCCCGACGGGACGCCGTACCCGCCCGGCGCCCCGGACGGCCCCGACCCGGAAGCACTCCGCATCGACCCGGCGGACCGCACGTTCTACTGGACCAGCGAGGGAGAGCGGGCGGCCCCGACGCTGCTCGACCCGTTCGTCCGCCAAGCCACTCGCGACGGGGCCCACGTGCGAGAACTCTCGGTCCCGCCGCACCTGCGGATGAGCACCGAGGAACGCGGGCCACGACGCAACGCCACCCTGGAGGGGCTCGCGCTGAGCAGCGACGGCCGCCAGCTCCTCGCGGCGATGGAGGGCCCACTCCACCAGGACGGTGCCGAACCCACCGCCGAGCACGGTGCGCTCGTGCGGTTCACCTTCCTCGACAAGCGCAGCGGCCGGCCCGGGCGGCAGGTGGCCTACCCGGTGGAACCGGTGTTCTCCGATGCGGGTCCGGGTAACAACGGCGTCGTCGAGGTACTGGCCGTTGACCGCCATCACTACCTGGCAATGGAACGTGCCTACGTGCGTGGAGTGGGCAACAGGGTGCGGATCTACGAGTTCGATGTCCGTGGCGCCAGCAACACCCTGCACCGGGACCGGCTCGACGAGGCCGTGCGCCCGGTCCGCAAGCGCCTCCTGGTCGACCTCGCCAAGCTACCACTGTACAAAGTGGACAATCTGGAGGGGATGGCCTGGGGGCCGTGGCTGCCCACCGGGGAGCGCTCCCTCGTCCTGATCAGCGATGACAACTTCAACCCCGCCCAGGTCACGCAGGTGGTCGCGCTCGCGGTGCGGTGCGGCGGCGGCGCAGAAGCGGGTGGGACCCGCGCGCTATCCTGACCCCGTGAACGCGGCCCGCCTGCTTCTTACCTGGCCGCGCTGACCAGGAGACGGTCGGCGCGGCAACCCCTCATGCCCTCTGTGTGGGCCTGAGGGGTTTGTTGTTGTCAGGGGCGGCAAGCCACCGGGAGGACGAGCGATGACGAACGCGGCCCAGACCAGCGGGCAGTCGGAGGAGACGCCGGCGTTCCGCTACACGGCGGACCTCGCTGGCGCGATCGAGCAACGCTGGCAGGACCGCTGGGAGGAGCGGGCCACGTTCCGTACTCCGGACCCGGGCGAGCCGGACCGGCCCACCGGTACCAAGCGGTTCGTGATGGACATGTTCCCGTACCCCTCGGGTGCCGGCCTGCACGTCGGTCACCCGCTCGGCTACATCGGGACCGACGTGCTGGGCCGCTACCTGCGCATGACCGGCCACCACGTGCTGCACGCGCTGGGCTTCGACGCCTTCGGCCTGCCGGCCGAGCAGTACGCGGTGCAGACGGGCACGCACCCGCGCACCACGACCGAGGCCAACATCGAGCGCTACCGCGCCCAGCTGCGTCGCCTGGGCCTGGCGCACGACCCGACCCGGGCCTTCGCCACCACCGACCCCGCGTACTACCGCTGGACGCAGTGGATCTTCCTGAAGATCTTCAACTCCTTCTACGACGCCGAGGCCGGCCGGGCGCGGCCGATCGAGGACCTCCTCCGGCAGTACGAGTCCGGTGCGCGCGCCACCCCGGACGGCCGGCCGTGGGGCGAGCTGTCCGAGCTGGAACGGCGCCGCACTGTCGACTCACACCGCCTGGCCTACCTGTCGGAGGAGCCGGTGAACTGGTGTCCCGGCCTGGGCACGGTGCTGGCCAACGAGGAGGTCACCGCGGACGGCCGCAGCGAGCGCGGCAACTTCCCGGTGTTCCGCCGCAACCTGCGGCAGTGGATGATGCGGATCACCGCCTATGCCGACCGCCTGGTCGACGACCTGGACCGGCTGGACTGGCCGGAGCCGATCAAGCTCATGCAGCGGAACTGGATCGGCCGCTCACACGGCGCCCGGATCCGCTTCGGCGTGGGTGACGAGGCGATCGAGGTCTTCACGACCCGGCCGGACACCGTCTTCGGCGCCACCTACATGGTGCTGGCGCCCGAGCACCCGCTGGTCGACCGCATCATGGCCGCGCAGTGGCCCGCCGACACCGACGTCCGCTGGACCGAGGGCGCCGAGACCCCCGCGGAGGCGATCGTCGCCTACCGGCGGGCCGCCGCCATGAAGTCGGAGCTGGACCGACAGGAGAACAAGGACAAGACCGGTGTCTTCACCGGCGCCTACGCCACCAACCCGGCTAACGGCAAGCAGATCCCGGTGTTCGTGGCCGACTACGTGCTGATGGGCTACGGCACCGGCGCGATCATGGCCGTGCCCGGCCAGGACCAGCGCGACTGGGACTTCGCCACCGCCTTCGGGCTGCCGATCGTGCGTACGGTGCAGCCGCCGGCGGACTTCGACGGCGAGGCGTACACCGGTGAGGGCCCGGCGACGAACTCCGGGTTCCTGGACGGCCTGGACGTGGACGCGGCCAAGAAGGCGATCATCTCCTGGCTGGAGGAACACGGTCACGGTGAGGGCACCATCCAGTACAAGCTGCGGGACTGGTTGTTCTCCCGCCAGCGGTACTGGGGTGAGCCGTTCCCGATCGTCTACGACGAGCTGGGGACGCCGATCGCGCTGCCCGAGGACCAGCTGCCGGTGTTGTTGCCGGACGTCGACGACTACTCGCCGCGCACCTTCGACGCCGACGACGCCGGCAGCGAGCCGGCGCCGCCGCTGGCCCGCGCCGGCGAGTGGGTCGAGGTCGAGCTGGACCTGGGCGACGGGCGCAGGCGCTACCGCCGCGAGGTCAACACGATGCCGAACTGGGCCGGCTCCTGCTGGTACTACCTGCGGTACCTGGACCCGCGCAACGACGAGCGGTTCTGCGACCCCGAGCTGGAGCGGTACTGGATGGGGAAGCGGCCGCAGGAGCACGGGCCGCGCGACCCGGGCGGCGTCGACCTGTACGTGGGTGGGGTCGAGCACGCCGTGCTGCACCTGCTGTACGCGCGGTTCTGGCACAAGGTGCTGTACGACCTGGGTTACGTCAGCTCGGAGGAGCCGTTCCGCAAGCTGTTCAACCAGGGCTACATCCAGGCCTACGCCTACACCGACTCCCGCGGCGCGTACGTGCCCGCCGAGGAGGTGGAGGAGCGGGACGGCAAGTACTTCTGGCAGGGCCAGGAGGTCAACCGCGAGTACGGCAAGATGGGCAAGAGCCTGAAGAACGTGGTCACCCCGGACGACATGTGCGCGCTGTACGGCGCCGACACCTTCCGGCTCTACGAGATGTCCATGGGGCCGCTGGAAGTCTCCCGGCCGTGGTCGACGCGGGACGTCGTGGGTTCCCACCGCTTCCTGCAGCGGCTGTGGCGCAACCTGGTGGACGAGCGGACCGGCGAGCTGCGGGTGACCGACGAGGAGCCGGGCGAGGAGATACTGCGCGCACTGCACAAGGCGATCGCCGGTGTGCGCGAGGACTACGAGGGCATGCGGTACAACACCGCGGTCGCCAAGCTGATCGAGCTGAACAATTTCGTCACCAAGACGTATTCGGCCGGCCCCGGAACCCCGCGGATGATCGCCGAGCCGCTGGTGCTGATGCTCGCGCCGTTGTGCCCGCATGTCGCCGAAGAACTGTGGGCGAAGCTGGGGCACCAGGGATCGCTGGTGGCCGGCCCGTTCCCGGTGGCCGACGAGAGGTACCTGGTCGAGGACACCGTCGAGTACCCGATCCAGGTCAACGGCAAGGTGCGCTCGCGCGTGGTCGTGCCCGCCTCGGCCGGACAGGACGACGTGCGCTCGGCGGCGTTGGCGGACGAGAAGATCGTCGCGTTGCTGGCCGGTAAGGAACCGCGCAAGGTCATCGTGGTCCCGGGCCGCCTGGTCAACGTGGTCGCCTGAGTCGGTTCGTCGTGACGGGGGCCGGTTCGGCACCCACCGGCCCCGTTTTCCGTTGCGGCCGCCTCGGAGATCAGTGCATCGAGGGCGTGAGTCCCACCTCTTCGGCGAGTCCGGCGAGCATGCTCTCGAAGAGCGGCTCCGACGAGGAGACCGCGAAGTCGAGCTGGCCGAAGACCTCCAGCGCCACGTGACCGTACAGCCGCGCCCAGGACTGCAGCATCAGGAAGATCGCGCCAATGCTCAGTTCCCGGGCGGGCGAGGAGCCCCCGAGCGTCTCCGCCAGCATCTCGCGGAACCGCAGCAGGTCGTCGTGCAGCTCGGTGGGCACTGTGTCGTCGGCGGGCACCCAAATCCGTGCGGAGACGAACAGCGGCAACACCACCTCGAGGAAGGCCCGGCCGAACTCGTCCCGACCCAGCTCGTGGCCGGTGGGCGCCGGCTCGCCCGCGGACGGGCGGGCGAAGACCAGGGCGAACTCGTGCGGGTGGGCGAGCGCCCACCGCCGGAACCCCCAGCACGCCGCGAACACCCGCTCGGCGGGCTGGTCCTGCCCGACCCGGTCGATCGCGGCCCGCAGGTCGGCGGCGAGGTCGGCGCAGATGTCCTGGCAGAGCGCGACCAGCAGGGCCTCCCGGGAGTCGTAGTACCGGTAGAGCGCGGGTGCGGTGATGCCCAGCTCCCGCGCGATCGCGCGCAGGGTGACCGCCTCCCGGCCCTCCCGAACCAGTAGCTCGCGGGCGCTCGCCCGGATCTCCCGCTCGGTCTCGGCACGGAGCCGCTCCCGACGTGTGGCCTCGCTCATATCTCATCCCTCGCCCCTTGTAAACACCGTTTACGCGACCTACTTTCGCGTTCGTGTGAACGGTGTTTACGGAGTTCGCGCCGTCCACACGGTAGCCCGAGACCGCCCCTGCCACCAGGAGACGCCGTGTTCGCGAAATGGGGTTCGCTCGTGCACCGCCAGCGCTGGCTGGTGCTGGTCACCGTGCTGGTCCTCGCCGTGCTCGGTGGCGTCTTCGGTTCCGGCGTCTTCGGTCACCTCGGCCAGGGCGGCTACGAGGACCCGAACAGCGAGGCGGTGCGCGCCTCGGACACCGCGGACGCCCACCTCGGGCGGCAGACCGGCGACGTGGTGGTGGTCTACACCGCGCCGTCGGGCACGGTCGACGACCCCGCACTGGCCAAGAAGATCAACGACCGGCTGAACACCCTGCCCGCCGACGCCGTCAGCAGGGTCGTCTCCTACTGGAACAGCGGCTCGCCCCAGCTCACCGACGCCGACAAGCACCGCGGCCTCGCCGTGATCACGCTGGCGGACGGCAACGACTCCAACAAGCTGATCTCCAACTACGAGAAGATCAAGGACGACCTGGCCGTGGACGGCGTACCCACCCAGGTCGGCGGGGTGGCCCCGCTGTCGTCCACGATCAACGAGATGTCCAGGACGGACCTGGTCCGGGCGGAGGCCATCTCGCTCCCGGTCACCCTGGTCCTGCTGGTGGTGATCTTCGGCGGGCTCGTCGCCGCCTCGCTGCCGGTCCTGGTCGGCGGGCTGGCGATCCTCGGCTCGCTCGGCGTGCTGCGGCTGCTCACCGACTTCGTCGACGTCAACTCCTTCGCCGTCAACGTCGCGACCCTGCTCGGCCTCGGTATGGCCATCGACTACGGCCTTTTCACCGTGAACCGGTTCCGTGAGGAGATGGCCGAGGGACGCAGCGTCCCCGACGCCGTGCGGCGCACGGTCGCGAGCGCGGGCCGCACGGTCGCCTTCTCGGCGAGCCTGCTGATCATCGCCCTGGCCGGGCTGTTGTTGTTCCCGCAGTCGTTCCTGCGCTCCGTCGGCTACGGTGGCGTGGCCGCGGTGTCGATCGCGATGCTGGTCTCGCTGACGTTGCTGCCCGCGCTGTTGGGCCTTCTGGGTAAGCGGGTGGACTCGCTCGGCCTGCCCTGGCGGCGCAACCGCGTGCACACCGGCGAGGCCCGGGGCTACCGGCGGCTCGCCGACGCCGTGATGCGCCGCCCGGTGCTGGTGGCGCTGCCGATCTTCGCGCTGCTGCTCACCCTCGGTGCGCCCTTCCTGTCGGTGAAGTTCGGCGAGGTCACCGAGAAGGTACTGCCGACCGACAACACGGTCCGGCAGGCGACCGAGGTCATCAACCACGACTTCCCGGTGGCCGGCAACGACGGCGCCCAGGTGGTGCTGCGCGGCACGGGTGGCGCGCAGCCGGGCCAGGAGGCGGTGCAGCGCTACGCCGCCGAGCTGCAGAAGGTGCCCGGTGTGACGGAGGTTCAGCCGGGTGGTGCCGGCGGGGACGTGGTCGTGCTCAAGGCCGCACTCGCCGGTGATCCGCTGGGCAGCGGGGCGAAGGACGCCGTGACCGCGATCCGCGACCTGCCCGCGCCGCCCGATACCGAGGTGATGGTCGGTGGCCTCACGGCCCGGCTCGGCGACAGCCTCGCGGCGATCGGCGATCGGCTGCCACTGATGATCGGGTTGATCGTCGTGGCCACGCTGGTGTTGATGTTCCTGGCCTTCGGCTCGTTGGTACTACCGGTCAAGGCCGTGCTGATGAGCGCGCTCAGCCTCTCGGCGACGTTCGGCGCGCTGGTCTGGGTGTTCCAGGAGGGGCACGGCGCGTCGTGGCTACACGTCACGCCCGGCCCGCTGGAGGCCGGCATCGTGGTGTTGATGGCCGCCGTGGTGTTCGGCCTGTCCACCGACTACGAAGTCTTCCTGTTGTCCCGCATGGTCGAGGCCCGCAGCCGCGGGGGCTCGACGGAGGACGCCGTGCGCACCGGGCTGGGCCGTACCGGGCGGGTGATCACCGCCGCGGCGCTGTTGTTGATCGTGGTGACCGGTGCCTTCGCCTTCTCCGAGATCTCGATGATGCGGTTCGTCGGCGTCGGCATGATCCTGGCACTGGCACTGGACGCCACCGTGGTGCGGATGCTGCTGGTTCCGGCGCTGGTGAAGCTTCTCGGACCGGCGAACTGGTGGGTGCCCGGTCCGTTGCGCCGCCTCCAGCAACGGCTCAGCCTGCACGAGGGTGAACCGGCGGAGGGGACCTCCCGCGACCGCGAACCCGAACCGGTGGGGTGACCCCGCGCGTTCGAGCCGTGCGGCTCCGCGTCCGTTTCGCAAGCAGGTTTCGTCAGGGCGATTGCTGTGCGCTGTCCGAAATGGCTTCCGGGGCCGCTTAGCACATCCCCGTCACGCCTGAAGTCCCCGAAAGTGCGGACTTGAGAAGCCGGGAGTTCACTGTGTTCAGTGGGGTGTCTGGTGGCAGCGAGCCAGGACGTGTGAGTCAGGTTTCCCTGCGATGAGTTGATGCTCCCGAACATGCTCCGGTACTCGCCCGTCGCGTCCGGGGCGGAGAGGTGGAGCCATGGCACAGCGGGTTCGCGGGCCAGGGCCCGTCCGAAGGCTCCGGGTGCTGGTGTCACTGACGGGCTGGCAGGTGATCGAGGAGCGCAGGGTCGGGCGGATGAACGTCAGCCGCAGCCGGGACCTACCGGCGAGCCCGCGGCGGACGGCCGGTGCCTGGTTCGAGGCGCTCGATGCCGAAGGAAACGTCGTCTACCGCCGACCGATCGAGCATCCGGGCGAACGCAGTGTGGAGCTGTTCGAGGGCGGGCGGATCTTCCGGAAACCACTTCCCGGCCAGGAGGTCTCGGTCGAGTTCCTGGTACCCGAGGCGGAGGACGTCTCGTCGGTCCGGGTTGTCATTGACGGCAAGGAGATCCCCTATCGACACGGAAAGCAGCGACAGGCCGGTTACCAGATGACCGACCGGCCCGGGAAGCGTTCGAAACGGGGGTCCGACGATGGGAACCGCTGACGGCAGCGTCACCGGCATCACCAAGATCCTGGACAACGGCCCGGACTCGGAGCTGTGCAACATCGTCCTGGTGGCCGAAGGGTTCACCACCTCGGAACAGGGCGACTTCGCCGACCTGTGCAACGACTTCGTCGCCGCACTCCAGGATGAGCCGTGGTTCCCGGTGATGGGTGGGGCGATCAACGTGCACCGCCTCGACGTGGTCTCCGACGAGTCCGGTGCCGACGACCCCAAGGAGTGCGACGACGGGAGCGAGGGTGATGACGTCATCGTCGACACCTACTTCGACGCGCAGTTCTGTTCCAGTGGCATTCGTCGTTGCCTCAACGGGGATGTGTCACTTGTCCGCACCGAACTGGACGCCCGGCTGCCCGAGTGGCATGTGGCAACCGTCCTGGTGAACACCACGGACTTCGGTGGGTGCGCCAGTGGCAACGTCAACTTCTCCAGTACGCACTCCGGGTGGGAGGCAGTGGCGCTGCACGAGCTCGGCCACTCGGCGTTCGGGCTCGCCGACGAGTACCCGACCTGGGAAGGGTGCGACAGTGGCGAAACCGATCGTGACCTCTACGAAGGGTCGGATCCCAACAGGCCCAATATCACCACGGTCACCAACCGGTCCACCTTGAAGTGGCGGCACCTGCTCACTCCCGGCGTACCCGTCCCCACCATGCAGAACCCGGACTGCTCCGAATGTGACGAGCGGCCCAACGTGCTCGATGACGACGACAAGATCGGGCTCTTCGAGGGAGCGGGGTACTACCACTGCGGGCTGCACCGCCCCGCCTACCGGTGCCGTATGCGGTCCAGCTCCGACCCCTTCTGCAAGGTGTGTCTGGAAGCGATCGCCGTCGACCTCTCGGACTTCGCGGCGGCGACCCCCGTCCTGGAGGTCGTCCCGACCGCCATCGACTTCGGCGAGATCGCCTACGGCCTGACGCAATACCGCCTGTTCGAGGTGCGCAACGTCCGGTCGGGACATCCGGTCCCGCTCGACGTGACGCTGACCCCGCCCACCGGAGAGTTCAGCTATGCCCCCGGCACGGAGCTGACCTTCACGCTTCCGGCCCCGATCTTCGAGGCGTACAGCTGGCGTCACGTCTTCGTGGCGTTCACCTCGACCCCGACCGGTGGGCCCACGTTCACCGGGGAGGCCGCCGTCACCGCCGGCGAGCCCGGTGCCGAGCAGAGCGTGACCGTGGACCTGCAGGCGACCGCGGTGCCCCCGCCGCCGGTGGACTCCACCCTGGTCCTCGACCGGTCGGCAAGCATGTCGGAGGAGACCGGCGAGTTCGGGCAGACCAAGATCGACCACACGCTCCAGGCAGCCCGGCTGTACGTGTCGTTGCTGAAGGAGAACGACCGGATCGGCATCGTCCGCTACCACCACCGGTCCGACGACTCCGACATCATGTTGACGATGCGGGTGGCGGGACCGCTGGGCGGCGGTGCGGGCCGCACGGCCGCGATGGACGCCCTCGACGCCGACAACTTCACCCCTGACGGGACCACCTCGATCGGCGGCGGGATCATCAACGGCAGCGGTGTGCTCGACGACGGGGTCGCCGACAGCCGGGCGCTCGTGGTGCTCACCGACGGCCGACAGAACACGCCCCCCGACATTCCCGCCGGTCGGGCCGAGGTGGAGACGAAGACCCCGCGGCAGCGGGTGTTCGCCGTGGGCCTCGGGCTCAACCAACTGGAGGACAAGCTCAACGAGATCGCCTCCGTCACCGGCGGGGTCGCGCAGATCACCGGAGACCTGGTCGACGAGCGGGAGTTCCTGCTGCGGAAGCTGTTCGTGCAGATCCTCAGCGATGTCAGCGACGAGGCGTTCGTCCGCGACCCCCGCCAGTTCCTGGGGGCAGGGCAGCGCCAGGCGACGCCCGTCTGGCTCGGCGAGGTCGACGTGGCCTGCGACTTCATCGTGACCTGGCGCCCCCACCCGTTCCAGCAGAAGTTTCCCCGGGTGTGGCTGGAGGCGCCCGACGGGACGATCATCGACGAGGCGGCGGCCGCCAGCGCTGGCAACATCAACCATGTCCGGCATGCCACGCACCTGTACTACCGCGTCCTGTTCCCGCTACGCCCGGACACACCGTTCGCCCACGCCGGCCGTTGGCGGGTGTGGGCGGAGATGCCAACGACGGTGATCGAGCATGGCGGGCTGATCTACAGCGTCATGGCCAAGGCCCGCAGCGACCTGCGGCTCGGCGGCCACTTGGTGCAGGCCGAGTACCAACCCGGTTCCGCGATGACGGTGGTACTCGAACCCACGCTGTTCGGCCTGCCGATTCGGCTCGACCCACCGGTACGGGTCGAGGTCACCCGCCCCGACGGTGCCCATCGCACGCTGACGCTCCTACGCGACGACACGGGTACCTACACGGGGATCTACAACGACACCCCGCTGGTCGGTCCGTACGGCTTCGACACCGAGGTCAGCGCGACCACGCCCGCGGGGTACCGCGTGACCCGGTACCGCCACCTCACCGGCCTGATCTACGTCCGCCGTCGACCCGAGGACGGAGACAAGGACGAATGCCCCGACGGCAAGGATGACGACTGGGTCAGGACCTGCAAGGAAGCCAGGCGGGCGTTGCGGTTCATCGACGACGTCCTCGTACGCTGCTGCACCCAGCACCGGCCACCGCGTCCTCCGCCACGGCCCCCGTCGCCCGGCCTGCGGCGGCCGCCGCCCGGGTAACCCGACACAGTGACATGATCCCGTCCGTCCGCGTCCGCATGCCGTGCCCGGTGATCCCGGAACGGCAGCCCCCGTCGATCAGGTGGTCGACCGGAAGGCTCGGCCTGCCCTGCCGACGTCCCCGGTGTGATCTGCTGCGTTGAGGGATGTCCCCCCGGCAGGAAGTGGCACGCGTCACCGGGCCGTGGGATCGTGTCGCGAGGGATCCGGAAGGGTATGGTCTAGACCATGTGGACGCGTCTGAGCGGCGTCGGGGTCAGCCCGGGCCGGGCCAGCGGCCCCGTCGTCCGGGTCGCCGAGCCGTTGCCGGAGCCGCCCGCCACACCGGCCCCGGCCGATCCCGCGGCCGAGGCGGCCCGGATCCGTCCGGCCGCCGAGCGCCTCGCCGGCCGGTTGCACGAGCGGGCCGCGGCCGCCGAGGGCGAGGCCCGCGCCGTGCTGGAGACCACCGCGATGATGGCCGCCGATCCCGCGCTCGCCACGCAGGCCGAGAAGCTGGTCGTCACGCGTTCCCTGCCCGCGGCGCGCGCCGTGCACGAGGCCGCGCAGAGTTTCGCCGACGCGCTGGAGGCCGCCGGCGGCTACCTGGCAGAGCGGGTCCGCGACATCCACGACGTGCGCGATCGCCTGGTCGCCGAGCTGCTCGGCGCCGAGCCACCGGGCGTGCCCGAGCTGACCGGCCCCAGCGTGCTGGTCGCCCGCGACCTCGCTCCCGCAGACACCGCCGGCCTGGACCCGACGAAGGTGCTCGCGCTGGTCACCGCCGAGGGCGGCCCCACCAGCCACACCGCGATCCTCGCCCGCGCCCTGGGCATCCCGGCCGTGGTCGCCTGCCGCGGCATCCTCGAGCTGGCCGATGCCGACGGCCTGGTGGTCGACGGCGACAACGGTTTGGTCGAGGCCAGCGACCTCCCGGTCGAGGTGCGCGCCACCAGCACGACCGCGGAGCCGGACTGGTCCGGCGAGGGCCGGACCACCGACGGCTACCGGGTCAAGCTGCTCGCCAACGTCGGCTCCCCCGATGACGCACGCGCCGCGACGGAGGCCGGCGCCGAGGGTGTGGGCCTGTTCCGCACCGAGTTCTGTTACCTCTCGGCCACCGAGGAGCCCTCCGAGGACGAGCAACGCGCCGCCTATGCGGCCGTGCTGGCCCCCTTCGCCGGCAAGCCGGTCGTCGTGCGCACCCTGGACGCGGGCGCCGACAAGCCACTGCCGTTCCTCGACACCGAGGCCGAGCCCAACCCCGCCCTGGGCGTACGCGGAATCCGGCTCTCCCACACCCTCACCGGCACGTTGGACCGCCAGCTCGCGGCCATCGCCGCCGCGGCCGCCGACTCCGGCGCCGAGGTGTCGGTGATGGCCCCCATGGTGGCCACCGTCGAGGAAGCCGGCTGGTTCGTCGAGCGCGCCCGTGCCGCCGGCATCGCCCGCGCCGGCGTGATGATCGAGGTTCCGGCAGCCGCGCTGACCGCCCGCGAGATGTTCGCGGCCGTCGACTTCGTCAGCCTCGGCACCAACGATCTGGCCCAGTACACCTTTGCCGCCGACCGTCAGGTCGGTGCCGTGGCCACGCTCAACGACCCGTGGCAGCCCGCGCTGCTCCGACTGGCCGCCCTGGTCGGGCAGGCCGCCACCGAGCACGGCAAGCCGATGGGCGTGTGCGGCGAGGCCGCGGCCGACCCGGCGCTGGCGTGCGTGCTCGTCGGGCTGGGCGCCGCCAGCCTCTCGATGAACTCCGCGGCGCTGGCCAGGGTCGGCGCCCGGATCGCCGCGGTGAGCCTGGACCGGTGCCAGACCGCGGCCCAGGCCGCGGCGGCCACCGCCGATCCGGTGACCGCCCGCACCGCCGCGAAGGCCGCCTTGGGCTGACCGGGTCCGAGGTACTCGGTGTTGGATTGCTCGGCTCCGGGCTTCGCTGCGCGTCTTGTCGGCGCGATGCCCGCTTCTCCCGTCCCCGAGCGCTGACCCGAACACCTTCCGGCGGACGCGAACGGCCAGTCTCCGTGGACGCCCCCCGTCACGGAGACCGCCTTCGCGCTCTCAGTGCTTGTTGGCCGCTTCCTGGCGGCCGGTGTGGCAGATGTGAACACCACCCGCGGGCAACCGTCATGGCCGGAAACCAAGCGGACGTGAGCGAATCCGCGTGGAACGGGGACCCGGGACCCCTCAGTCCTGCACGATGCGGAACGGGAACTGCACGCGCAGCCGCCCCAACCGGAACAACGTCCGGTGGTCACCGCGCCGCGAGATCACCAGCGACCCAGCCTTCACGCTGCCCCGCACGATGAAGTGCGGCACCCCGGTCCGTCCCCCGACGCTCACATGGTTCTTCACGCTGGCCGCAACGAGTCGCAGATCGCTCGCGTCCACCGTTGCGTTCGGCGGCAGCACCAGCTTGTCCGTACCCGCCGTGTTGGCCACCTCGACCGTGACCACCGGATGCGGGATCACCGCCTCGCTGAAGTCCAGCACGCTGGTGCCCCACCTGTTCCGCACCACCACCCGGCGCGGGACCCGCCACCGTCCCCGGCGCTCCACCGACGAGGCGGTCTGCTGCACCACAGCCGTATCCCTGATCTCGGCCTCCCGGTTCACCAGCCCGGGAATGTCGATCAGCACCGAGTTCAGCTCGGCCCGCGTGCGCGAGGCGAGCGCGGCGTCCGTGCGGCGGCTGAACTCCGCCAGGTCGAGCAGGCCCCGGCCGGTCGCCCGCTGCAGCAACCCCACCACGTGCTCCCGCTCGGCATCGCTGACCCGCAGGTCACGCGGGGAAACAGGCTCCACACTCGTCATGCGGTCTCCTCGGGGTCGGCGTCGAGGCCGTGCTCGATCGCGTACCGCGCCAGCTCGACCCGATTGTGCAACTGCAGCTTGCGCAGCGTCGACTGAACGTGGTTCTCCACGGTCCGGTGGGAGATCACCAGCCGCGTGGCGATCTGCCGTGCCGTCAAACCCTTGGCCACCAACCGCAACACCTCCGTCTCCCGCTCGGTCAACCGTGGCGTGGGCTCGGCACCGTCCCCCGAGGCCGCCATCCGCCGGTACTCGCCCAGCACCAGCCCGGCGAGCCCGGCGGTGAACACCGCGTCCCCGACCGCGGTCCGCCGTACCGCGTCGACCAGCTCCTCCACCGACGCCGACTTCACCAGGTAGCCGGAGGCACCGGCCTTCACCGCCTCCAGCACGTCGCTGTGCTCGCCGCTGGCGGACAGCACCAACACCTGCGTATCCGGCAGCTCGGTGGTGATCCCGAGGGTCGCCGCCACCCCGGACGAGCCGTCCAGGTTGAGGTCCATCAACACCACGTCGGGCCGTACGGTGCGCGCGATTCGCACCGCCGACTCACCGTCACCGGCGGTGGCCAGCACCTCGAACCCGCGCTCGGTGAGGTCCCTGGCCACCCCGTCCCGCCAGATCGGGTGGTCGTCGACCACCATCACCGAGACGTTCGTCATCGCACGACCCCCTTGCGCCGGGGCTGCCTGCGCGGCACCCGGACTTCCCATTCGGTCCCCTCCCCTGCAGCGGTGTACAGCGACACCTCGCCGCCAAGCTCGGCCACCCGGCCGCGGATGGAGTAGGCGACCCCCATGTGCCCCTCCCCCTCGGCGGCGGCCAACCGGCCGGGCGGGATCCCCGGCCCGTCGTCCCGCACGCTGAGCACCACCTCCTTCCCGAGGTCCTCCAACAACACCCAAGCCCGGGCATCGGGCCCGGCATGCTTGTCCACGTTGGAAAGAGCCTCCCGGGCCACGGCGGATAGCTCGGAGGCGGCAACTGCGGGCAACATCACCTGAGTGGCGGGTACCGACACCTGGACCCGGGGCGTGGCCAGCAGCTGCAGCTGCGGCCGCAGGTCCACCTCGCCGTCCACCGTGGATTCCTGGGGCGCGGCCGAGACCAGGGACCGCAGCGCGATCTCCTGCTCCCCGGACAGCCGGGCCAGCTCGGCCGCCTCCCCGCCGAGCTCCGCGCCCCGCCGTCGCACTCGTGCCAACACCTGGAGCACACTGTCATGAACCGCTCGGGCCAACCGCTCCCGCTCCTTCGTTGCCGCCTCGGCACGCAAGGCCCGAGCCAACTGCTCCGCGGAGTGCCGTGCGGTCACCGCGGCGAGCCCTACGACGAAACCGATGCCCGACAACAGGACCGTGTCCCGCGCGATGTCGGTGTCGAAGTAACCGCGGGCCCAGATGCTCACCAGCGAAATCCACGCCCCGCTGACGGTGCCGGCCGCACGCCCGCCGTACACCGCGGACGACACGACACAGCCGGACGCCCAGATCGTGGTCACCAGCGGCACCGGACGGATGAGCTGCTCGCCACTGAGAACGTAGTGGGACGCGATGATCAGTGCTGTGGTGAGCAACACGTCCACGATAACGACGTTCAGCCGCCGGCCACTGGGCCGAACGAACCAATAGCAGGTCAAGGCGGTCCACACTGTCATCGCGCCCAACGTCGCCCAACCCAGACAGGGCATCGCATACCCGTGCCGGTGCAGGGAGAACACGCCCACGGCGAAGAGGAATGTGACGATCCGCAGGGTTACCGCGCCGAGCCAGAGCGGTGTGGTGTTGTCCGCGATGGCGCGCGCACCGGCGCCGGACGGGCTTGCAGGCACTTCGTTCCCTCCCAGTCGCCCCATCCTGCCGGCTGGACGCGTTTCCGGGGCGGCAGGTTCTGCCCGGCCGCACCGACCTCGCACACCGCGCGCTGCCCCCCGGTCGCCGGCTTCAGCTGCCGTCTGGTCTGTGCCACGCTGAACCGCGTTCGAGGAGCCCGGCAGCCCGTCGCCGGCTGGTGCACGCGGCCGAGGCACAGCCGACCGGCGCGGCCCTCGACATGTCACTCCCGGCGGGGGGGAGGGCGATTTGCTCGAGTGGCCACTGTGGACGCTGCGTCGGCCGGCGCTGTACTACTGGCTGGCCGTCGACGCCCTCGCGGTGGCCGTCGTGGCCGCGGTGGCCCTGGCGACCCCACCCCCCGACTCCGCGGAAATCACCCGCTTCGGTGCGATCGCGGTGTCCTCGGCACTGGTGATCGTCGGCACGGCGGTTGTCAACCAGATGCGGCGCGAGGAGCAACACAATCCCTGGGCCATCCACGTCTGCTACCTGGTCGCCGGCATCTTCGCGCTACCGCCCAGCCTGCTCGTACTGCTGCTGCTCGGCCCGGCCCTCCACGGCGTACTGGTGCTGCGGCCACAGCCGCACCGCTGGATGTTCACCACCGCCGCCACCGCCCTGGCCACCTTTGCCGCCCGCGGTGTCGCCGGCTGGGACGAGCCGCGGCGGGACGTGGCGATGCTGATTCTCGCCGGGGCGGCGATGCTGGTTGTGCGGGGCGTCATCGTCGCGGTGGGGTTACGGCTGCGATCCCCCGACGGTGCCACCGCCGACGTGCTCGGCAATCCCATCGACGTCGCCGTGGGCGTGGTCGCGGTGTGCGTGGGTGGAATGACCGCCATGATCATCGACAGCGAACCGGTCCGCGCGTTGATGGCGGCCGCACCGATGGCGTTGCTGGAGCGGGCCGCACAGCTCCCCCACTGGCGGCGCTCGGCGCAACGCGACGCCAAGACCGGCCTGGCCAACGCGGTGCACTGGGACCGGTTGGCCCGCGACGAGCTTTCCCGCGCGAACAACCGCAACTTCTGTGCGGCCGTCCTACTCGCCGACCTCGACCACTTCAAGCGCGTCAACGACCGTTACGGCCACCTTGCCGGCGACGCCGCATTGTCCGCCGTCGCCGTGCTGCTGCGGAGCAGTGTCCGCCGCGGCGACCTGGTCGGCCGGTTCGGCGGTGAGGAGTTCGTGCTGATCCTGCCCGACACCGCGCCGACAGAGGCGGAGTCGGTGGCGCAGCGCCTCCGGCTGTCCGTCGCGGCCTTACGCGTCGCGGCCACCTGCGCGGACGGCCAACCCATCGAGTTGGCCGGCCTGACCATCAGCATCGGTGTGGCCACCACCGAGAGGTTCGGCTACGAGCTGTACGACCTGCTGGTTGCCGCCGACTCCGCGTTGCTGGCGGCGAAGGGGGCGGGACGGAACCTCGTCACTGTCGCTTAGGTGGCTCGTCCGGCTCGGTACGGTCCGACTCCGCCTGCTCCTCCGGCTCAGCCCGGCCCGAACCGGTGCGCTCGGCACGTTCGGCACGTTCCGCCTCTGGTTCGGCCTCCGCCGGCTGGTAGACGTCCACCTCCGAGGGCACCAGGCCCTCATCCGACACCAGGGAACGCACCACCGAGTTGATCACTGCGATGAGCGGCACCGCGAGAAGCGCACCGGCGATACCGGCCAGCGACACGCCGACCGTGATACCCAGGACCACCGCCAGCGGGTGGATCTGTACCGCACGCCCCATCACCAGCGGCTGCAGGACGTGTCCCTCCAGCTGTTGCACCGCCAGCACGACGCCCAGCACCAGCAGTGCGGGCACCAGCCCCTTCGTCACCAGGGCAACCAGGACCGCCACCGAACCCGAGATCAGCGCTCCGACGATCGGCACGAACCCACCGAGGAACACCAGTGCGGCCAGCGGCACCACCAGCGGTACACCGATGGCCCACAGCCCGATGCCGATGCCCAGCGCGTCCACCACCGCCACGAACGCGGTGGCGCGCACGTACCCGACCAGGGTGGCGAAGCCGCGCCGACCGGCGACCAGGGTGCGCGTGCGCACGTTCCTCGGCAGCAACCGCGCCAGGAACGACCAGATGCCCCGGCCGTCGTAGAGGAAGAAGATCAACGTGAACAGGGCGAGCAGCATCCCGGTCAGCAGCTCACCCACGGTTCCGGCCGTGGTCAGCGCCCCCGAGGTGATCGTCTCCTGGTTCTCGCTGATCCACTTGGTCAACCGGTCGATGAACTGGTTGAGCTGTACGTCGCTGAGGTGCAGCGGCCCCTCGCGCAGCCAGTCACGGATCGTCTGGATGCTCTGCGTCACCTGACGCTGCATGTCCGGCAGGCCCTGGATGAACGCGTTGATCACGAAGGTGAGGACGCCCCCGACCACCGCGAGCCCGCCGACCATCACCACGGCCGTCGCCAGCCCCCGCGGCACCCGCAGCCGCACCAGCGCGTCGACGGCGGGTGCGAGCAGTGCGGCGAGAAGCAAGGCCACCGCGACCGGCACGAACACCACGCGCAGCGCGCCGAAGATCTCGCCGAGCACCCAGAGCACACCGGCCAGCACCAGGAACCGCCAGCCGATCGCGGCGGCAACACGCAGCGCGAACGGAACCGCCCGCTGGGCGTCGCCCCCCGAATTGGTGGAGTCGCTCACCAGGCCACGGTAGCCGCTGGTACGCCCGACCGTCCGGTACTCGGGTGAGCGGGGCGCCGTCGGCAAGCCGTGCAGCGGGGGCCGGCCACGGAGGACAAAACGTACTGTGACGTTTCTCCGGGGTCCTTTCTGGCCGGCGGTCCGCCCGCCATGGTCCAACGACTGACAGTCGGATCACCCGCAGCGCATCCGACCCCGGCGAGCCCGCGACCCCTCGTCGGGCCGGCTCCGGACGACATGATCAATCCGGCCGGGAACTTTTTGGCACCCGCCGCGTCGAAGGGAAGGCGGCCAAACTGGGGGTGGCACATGGTGCAACGGGTACGGCAGTCCGACCTGACCGAGCTGGAACACCTCGTCTGTCGGGCCTTCGCCCGCGGCGAACGGCTGGACCTGCGGGAACGCTGTGGCGGCCCCGCCAGGGCCGGGGACCGGACGGTCCGCGCGGGCGTTCTGGTCGCCCTGCTCTGCGGCCGTTACGACGTCGAGCCGGAGACCGTGCCGGCCCTGCGACTCGTCGACGCCGACATTCGCGGTTCGCTCGACCTGGAGGCCGTCGACGTGCCCTACCTCGTCGAACTCCGGCAATGCTCGTTCGACGAGCCCCCGCAGCTTCAGCTCGCCCGCTTCGCCGGCCTACGCCTACCCGGTTGCACCATTCCCGGGCTGCGCGGACGGAACCTCCGCGTGGACAGCACCCTCGAACTCGACTACCTGGTCAGCACGGGCACACTCGATCTCGCCGACGCCACCGTCCGCGGCACGCTCCGGCTTGGCGACGCCGAAATACGTGGTGAGGCCGAGGTGCGCAAAGGCACGCATCATTGCCACGCGATTCTTGCGTCACGGCTTCATGTTTCCGGCTCGCTGCAGGCGGCCCGGACCCGCACCACGGGCGAGCTACGTCTGCAAGGCGCATTCGTCGGTGGCAACCTCCACCTCGGCAACGCACAGCTCTCGCACGCCGGTGGCGACGCCCTGGCGGCCGCGGGCATCACCGTCCGCGGAGACCTGTTGTGCGAGCCCGACCCCGGTCCCCTCACCGCCGAGGGTCGCGTGGTGCTCGCCGGTGCCCAGATCGGCGGTGACGTCGTGTTCTCCGGTGCGAGCCTGCGGGTTCCGGCCCGGAGGAACCACCACGTCCTGGTGTTGCCCCGCGGTGTGGCCGACGGCACCGCCGCGCTGGTGGCCGACCGGATGCGGGTGGAGGGCAACGTCGAGCTGGACGACGGCGTCAACGTCGCGGGCTCGGTCCGCCTCACCAACTCCGACATCGGCGGATACCTGCGGCTGTCCGGCGCACGCCTCGGCCAACCCGAACCGGTGTCCAACCTGTCCGGTGACCGCGTACCCCTCGCGCTCGTCGCGGACGGGCTGCGGATCGCCGGTGACCTCGAGGCACGGGGAACGCGTCCCAGTGACCGATCAGCCACCGACCACGAGCAGGACGCGTGGGAGCCCGGCGCTGGCGCACCACTGTGCGCCCACGGGCAGGTCCGCCTGACCGACGCCCGAATCAGGGGAAGCGCGAGCCTGTCGGGCGCACGACTCGTAGCACCGGGCTTCGACGCCCTCTTCGCCGACCGGCTGCAGGTCGGCGGCACCCTCTTCCTCCGCAACCTCCGCGCCAACGGCTCGGTGAGACTGCAGAACGTGCACATCGGGTCCACATTGGACTGCACGGGCGCCAAACTCACCGATCCGCGGCGCCGCCCCGACGGAACCCTGAAGCCCTCTGTGGACGCGCGCGTCGCCAACATCGGCAAGGACCTGTTGTGCGGCTACGGCTTCCTGGCCGCCGGCGGGGTCCACGTACGCCTGGCCGAGGTCGGCAAGATGATCAGCTTCAGCGGGGCGCGGCTGGGCAGCACCGACACCGGCTTCGTGCTCAACGCCTACGGTCTCACCGCACAGCGGCTCATCCTGCGCTTCGCCGCGCCACCCAGGGGACGCGTGCTACTCGTTCGGGCGAACATCCAGTCCGTTGGGGACGACGACAAGCTCTGGGAAGCCACCGGCGGCGTCGCGTTGGAGGACTTCCGCTACGAGTCGATCGACGCCGATCCCGAGGTGGACACCCGGGTACGACTCGCGTGGTTGCGCAAGGTGTTGCCGGACTTCGCCCCTGGCCCGTACGAGCAGCTCGCCCTGACATACCGGGACGGCGGCCACGAGGAACGAGCCCGGAAGGTGTTGCTGGAGAAGCAACGGCGACGCTACGCCGAACTCGGTCCGGCCGGCCGGTTGTGGGGCTTCCTGCAGCGGTGGACCGTGGGCTACGGCTACCGCCCCTGGCTCGCCATGGCCTGGCTGGGCGTCTTCTGGCTCTTCGGGGCGCTTTGGTTCCGCTACCACCCGATGGAGCCACTGGACGACGAACAGCATCCGGTGTGGAACGCGTGGCTGCTCTCGGCGGACACGCTCCTGCCGATCGTCACCATCGGCCAGGACAACATGTGGCAGATCAGCGGCGTTTCGCAGTGGATCCACAGTTCGCTGACCGCCGTCGGCTGGATCCTTGCCTCCACCGCGGCGGCGGGAGCAACCCGCGTACTGAAACGGGACTGACGACCGGTGGAATGCGGCCGACGACTCCACAGTGGACAAAGAACGGATTTCCGGAGTGGATACGATCACACTCATTCCGGTGAAGCAGCGGGAAAATCGGTGTCGTATGTAACCCAATGGGGGCGTCTTCCGCGGCGAAAGCTGCGAACCGACCGCGGTTCGTGCCAGTGTCTTCCGCGTCGCCACGAGCCGTGATCGAGAACGTGGCGATCCATCCCAGTCCTGCGGGGCCGAACGACGGCAATGTCGGCTTGAGCCCCGAACCCCGAGGAGTTGACGAGTCGTGTCGGACCGCCGGACGCTGACGGTGAGGGGCCGCGTGTTGCGGCCGCTCGCCCGCGTCCTGCTGGTCCTCGCCGGTGCGGTCGCCGGCGTCCTGGTCGGCTGGTTGTTGGCCACCGGCACCGCGGCCGCCGCCGAGCCGGCGGACTCCCCCCGGGAGCCGCTGGCCGGCCTCACCGGCACCGCCACGACCGCCGTGGACGGGCTGACCGGCGCGCTGAAGCCGGCCGGCTCCGTCGTCCGGTCCGACAACGTCGAGCCGGTCCGGCTCGACACCAGCTCGTTGACCGGCCCGGAAACGCCGGTCGAGCTGCCGCTGCGGGTGGGCAAGACGCTGCGGCAGGGCGTGGGCGACCTCGCGCAGAAGGTACGCACGCCCGTCGAGCGGGTCGTACCGGTCTCCACCACGCTGCGGACCAGCAGCATCCTTCCGCAGCTCAACCCCGACTTCTCCGTGCCCCGCTCGGCCGCGCCGGGCCACCTCGACCGCACCGTCGCACCGGTTCGCACCGGCGGTGGTGCGGCACCCGCCGACGCGCCGGCCCGTCCGGCCGCGGTGGACGTGGCCGCCGAGGAACTGATCGGCGAGCTGTCCACGCCACCGGCGCCCCGTCCGGAGCGGCCCGCGCCGCACCCGGTTCCGTCGGCGCCGATCTCCCCGGCGACCGTTCCCGCCCCATGTTCCTGCGGGCACGACGGATCCGGCTCCCTCGGTGGTGCCCCGCACGCCGCGCAGCTGGCCGGCAGCACCCCGCTCGCCGCGGTGGGCCGCGGCTTCATGAACCCCTCCGCCCAGGGCCTCGCCGCCGAGCGCGTCGAGCAGCCCGGCGTCACCCCCGACTGAACTCACCCCGCGCGGCCAGCGGTAGCTGACGCGTGCGCCGCCGGGTGAGGCGATCGCACCTTCCGTCACCTACCGGTGTGTGCCGCGCGGCCATCCCCCGCGGGCGATCCACGCCCGCCCCCAAGACCCGGGTGGTCGCAGCCCCGGCGGGAAGCCCCTCCTTGACACCAAGCCCCGTCCGGCCACCCGTCCCCCACACCGAACACGACGGAAAAGGAGACCCTTCGCATGAAGACCTGGACCAAGCGCGTCGCGCAGATCGCTCTCGTCAGCACCGGACTGTTGGCGGCGGGAGCTGGTCTGTCCTCGGCCGCACAGGCGGCCGACGCGCTGGGCAACGGCCAGGCGACCAAGCCGGCCGGCCAGGCCGCCAAGAAGGTCGACCAGGCCGGGAAGAAGGTCGGCCAGGGCGCCGACAAGGTGGAGAAGGGCGTCGAGAAGGAGGTCGAGAAGGGGGTCGAGCAGGCCGCCAAGAAGCCGGTCAAGAAGAACCCGACCGCCGGCGACCTGACCAAGTCGCTGGGGGACACCGGCAGCCTGACCAAGGCCCTGGGCCGGTCCGGTGACGGGCTGGACAGCCGGAAGAAGAAGTTCACCTCCAACGACGCGCCCGGCATGAACAAGATCAGCGACCAGGACTTCGACGCGCTGTACAAGCAGTACCAGGATGCCGCGATGGAGGACGCTCTGGTCAGCAGCGGCGCCAACAACGCCGCCACCCCCCAGATGAACCCCGCGGCGGTGCCCGGCACCGGCACCAGCACCCAGATCGGCAACGGCTCCCTGCCGGCGAACAGCGAGATGGTGCAGCACGCGGTGCCCTTGGGCAACAAGATGCTGAACAAGAAGGAGCTGAGCAAGCTCGACGAGGTCGGCCGCGTCCGGGAGCTGACCGACGTGACCAAGGTGGCCAAGCAGCTGCCCGAGACCAAGCAGGTCGGCCAGGTCTCCCGCAGCCTGCCGCTCGCCGAGCAGCTGCCCCGGGCCGACGACCTGCCCGGCGGCAAGCTGGACGGGCTGCCCGGTGGTGACCTGACCAAGCACCTCGACGCCAACAGCGTTAACAAGGTCCTGCAGCCGGAGAAGGTGGACGCCACCACCACCGCGACCAGCTACGCCCTGGGCGTCCTCGCCAAGGAGTTCGGCACGCAGTTCGCCGAGCACACCGGGCTGTCCCCGGAGAGCTTCCACCCGGTCGTGGTGACCAACCCCGGCGGGGTGGACGCCCTGGCCGCGAACCTGCCGGCCGAGGACCTGACCGACAGCACCAAGCTGGCGGGCAAGGCCGCCGACACCCGCAGCCTCACCGGTGCCGACAAGCACCTGGAGCCGATCAGCAAGCTGCTGAAGAAGAACGACACCGACGCCGTGGCCGAGGTCACCGAGCAGACCGAGGACGCTGCGGCCGAGCAGACCGACACGAAGGGCGCCCAGGCCGGCCAGTGAGGCGCCCGCGGACCGGGGTGGGGCCGGGCGTGACGCGCCCGGACGGTGTCCTCCCCACCGCCGCCGGCGACCGCCGGCCCCACCCCGGCCGCCCTGTCAAGGCCCCACGGACGACCCGGAACCACGACGACGTGAAGGAGAACCCCATGCACCCCTGGGCCAAGCGGGGAATCCACGCCGCGCTCGTCACCGGCGGGATGCTGGCCGTCGGCAGCGGCGTGTCCCACGCTGCCGAGTACACCGACCGGCCGTCCGCCCCGCTGGGCGACGCGGCCGTCCCGATCGACACGGACGACACCGCCCCCAGGGCCTCGGGCGCCGCGCGCGCCACGTGGGGCGACCACCGCAACAACGGCATTGGATTCGAGCACGTGCAGTGGGAAATCCTGACCGAGCAGTCCGAGCCCGTGGTCATCACCGGTTCCGCGGGCACGTTGTCCGGCACCATCTCGGAGCTGGGCCTGGACAAGCATCCGTCCTTCCCGCTGCGTCCCACCGAGGTGGCCGCGGAGGACGACACGCTTGTCCTGACCGACTTGGCCCGGCGGCTGGCCATGGCCGATTCGGCCGGCCCCGAGGCCGAGGTCAGGGTGGACGCCCCCACTCCGGCGGTGACCGATGAGGTGGGATCCGGCCACCTGCCCGTGCCAGCCACGCCGGACGGGCTCCCGGACGCCGGCCTCGACTGGCCCGGCCAGGTGGGTGCGGTGTCCGAGGAGGCCACCGGCGACGACCGGGCGATCGGCGTCCTCACCGAGGTCGTGCCGATCGCGAGCGCCGGTCCCCTCAAGGGGGCCGTCCCCAAGGCGGCCGCCCAGCCGGAACCGGCCCCCCTCGCACCCGCGGAGCCACCGCCCTTCGCGTTGACCCCGGGCGGGATGGTGGTCTTCCACATCCCGGCGCACGTGGTGGACGAGTCCATGACCTGGACCGACGTTGCCACCACGGCGGCCACGGAGCGGCCGGAGATGGAGATGGTGCCGCTGACCATCCCGGGCGAGCAGCTCCCACCGCCGTCCGCACTGCCCGACTATCCGGAGCTAACGAAGCTGCGGACCGAGACCCCGGCGCCGCGGGCCGGCCGCGAGTGGGGCTCCTCGAAATGGCAGTCCCCGGTGCCACCGCTGGTGTTCCCAAAGTTCGACCTCAAGCCCGAGATGGCGCAGCCTGCGGTGCCGCAGACCCAGGTGCCCCAACAGGCCATCCCGGCCGCCGCGGTGCCGGCGCGACCCGCCCCGGCACCGGGCAAGGGACTGCCGATCGAGCTGCAGGCGGGCTCGCTGGACCTGCGCGAGCTGAAGGTCAACGACGACCAGGTGCTGCCCGAGCCCGCAGCCGAGACCCCCGCGCTGAGCACGGTGGACTCGACGGGCTGGCTCAACCGGGTGGCGAGCCGGCACTGACCTGCCGGCCTCCCCGGTAGGGGAGAGAACAACCGAATATCGCCGTGAGATCGGTGGGTCCGGGAGCTTTCTGCTCCCGGACCCACCCACGCGTGCATGCCACGGGAAAAGCACGATCGGATCCCGTGGAGAAAACGCACCGGTCATTGATCATTTTTGTCGATGGCGCTTCGGTGATGAGAAGCACGATCAACCGATGGGGATTCACCGCGGCGACGGTATCCGTCCGAACCGGCGGCGCACAGAAATTCCCGAAGCCGCTCTGGCGGGGTCATGCTTCGAGCGCCTTCAGGATTGGGTGCTGGCGCCCGACTCCGTCGGATACTCGCCGCGGTCGCGGACGTCCGGGTGGTCCGGCGGCATGGGGCGGTGTTTGCGGTGCAGCTGGGCTTCGGTGCAGGTGACCACCGACAACACCGGCGCGGTGCCGTCGCTGGTGCACCAACCTACCCGGAGTGCCGGCTGGATGCGGTTGCGGCCGATCCGCAGCGGGCGCGCGGCCAGTTCCCGGACCCGGTCCGCGATCGCCTCCCCGGTGCCGGTTGGGTGCTCGGCCACCACGGCGAACTCGTCCCCGCCGTAGCGGGCCACGGTGTGGTCGTCCCGGAGGCCCTGACGGAGCCGCCGGGCGAGCGCGACCAGCAGCTCGTCTCCCCGCTGGAAGCCGTGCTCGGCGTTCAGCGCGGCCAGCCGGTGCACGTCCATCAACACCAGCGTCGCCAGCGTGCCCCGGGTACGGGCCCTGGTCAGCGCCTGCTCCAACCGGTCCAGCAGCAACGCGCGGTTCGGCAGGCCGGTGAGTGGGTCGACCAGGCCCCTGCTGTGGGGGAGGTCGGTGTCCACCGGGTGCAGCAGGACCAACAGCCGCTGCCGGCCCCGACACCGTACCGGGTGGTAGTCAGCCCAGACCCGAATGTGCGGATCGTCGTTGTGGCTCACCACCATCGGCAGCGACAGCGGCGCACCGGCCCGCAACACCTGCGCGGTGAGCGCGGCACTGTCGGGCAACGAGGCGCCCGAGTCGTCGGTGGCGGACCAGCCACTGGGCCGGGTGCCGGTCAGGAGATCCTGCTGGCTGAGCCCGAGCAACGTGGCGGCCCGATCGTTGGCGGCAATCACCTTGCCCTGGTCGTCCAGCAGCAGCACGCCCACCGGCAGGTCGGCGACGAAGTCGTCCCAACTCGCACCGGCGATGGTTGGTGCCGCCGTTCGTACGGCACTCATTTGGCTCTCACCCTCCGCCGATCGGAGCCTTTCGCTGAGCGTCCCCTTAATGCCTGGGTCAGATCAAGGGTCTGCAACCACCCATATCGGTGATCTCTGGCCTGATCAGCTCAGGGCATGGCATTACGGAGCGCAGCGATTGTCCGTCCGGCCCGGTGACCTCTGCCGTGCCGTCCGGCCTGTCACCGCCCGCCGGGATCATGCGCGGGACCCTCCTCGGAGGGATCAACGAAAGTCGTAGTACCTCCCGGGAGAGCCATCGGCGGGATCATGGATGATCGCGGTCGACCGATCATCGTGAGCCCATGGGGAGGCGGCCTTGACCGGGCACGAGATACCGCCGATGCGGCCGGTGCAGGACACCCGCCGCCCGCCCTCCCGGGCGGAGAGGTACGACGGCGTGACGCGGTGGGTCTGGCCCCCGGTCTGGTTGGTGCTGGCGTGGACCACGTTCTCCATGATCGACGGAGAGTGGTGGCAGCAGGTACTCGTATACACCCTTTTGGTGACGCCCGTTCTGGTCCTCGACCAGATCATCCGCCGGCAACTTCGTCAGCGTGACGAAAGTCGTTAGAGAAGATCATCAGGGGAATTCTCGTTGATCGCTCTATGGGGGCGTAGATCAGCTCATCGAACTCGAGCTTCTATTCATGTTTTACCCGCGAACGAATCGAAAAATGGCGATTCGTAGGGTGTGCGAGCCCATCGCCCACGTTCGGCAGCACGGTCCGAAGGATCCGTTCGCGGAGCCGGGGAGACGTCGTCTCAGCCTTGGGCGAGATCGGCGAAGCGGCTGTAGTGCAGCTGATGCGCAACGGTGACGGTCGCGGTCGGACCGGCCCGGTGCTTGGCCAGGATCAGATCCGCCTCCCCCATGCGCGGGTCGTCGCGCTCCCACGCGTCCGGCCGGTGAATGAGGATGACCATGTCCGCGTCCTGCTCGAGGCTGTTGTGCACCGAAACGCCGTTGGCCACGAAGTTGTGGGTGCCCGGGACGGTTCCGTCGTAGACCTCCTGCTCGCCGAGGCTGGTGATCTCGACAATCCTGTCCCAGAACACGTCGTTGGTCGCGAGCATCTCCAGGTCGGCGTCGTCCAACA
The DNA here is from genome assembly GCF_014645795.1 of Longimycelium tulufanense. Taxonomy (GTDB): domain Bacteria; phylum Actinomycetota; class Actinomycetes; order Mycobacteriales; family Pseudonocardiaceae; genus Longimycelium; species Longimycelium tulufanense. Next base: position 48,506 of record NZ_BMMK01000021.1, read on the forward strand.
CCGCCGCCACCCTGGCCAACCGCGCCCGGCTCGGCGCGTGCTTCCACATCGTCGAGCCACAGAACCGGGAGCCCATGGCCGCCGAGAACGCGCGGTGCGCGATTCCCTGTGCCGCCAGCAGTGATCGCACCCGATCCCACACCTCGCGCGGCACGGTGTCCAGGTTCGCGTTGCCGACGATCGTGCGGAGCCGCCGAGCGGCCTCGACGGCCAGTAGGCCGCGTGCGCCATGTACCCCGATCTCGTCGAAGAACAACAGCTGGTTCTCCACACCGTAGATGTAGAGCTGCCAGCCGTCGCGGTACCCGCTCCTGCGGACCTGCCTGATCCGTGGCTGGACTCCCAGTCGAAGCAGGAGCTGGCCAACGCCGTCGACCAGGCGACGACTCGTGGAGCCGTAGGACACGCGTGCGTGTCCCGCCTTGTCGTCCCAGCGAACCGAACCGTCGGTAGACCACAGGTGCCGCAGGAACAACGCGATCTGTTCCTTTGGCAGGGCAAACACGCGGTCCGGCACGAACCTCTCATGGCTGCGCAGGCCGAACAAACCCAGCCCGTCCAGCCACTCGGCGATCGGGTTCCGCTTCCCGCACGCGAGCCGGTGCGACGCGGGCAGGCGCAGGGACGTGCAGCGGGCGGCTCCGTGGTCGTCGCGCACCGGGTGCACGCCGAAATGACGCGCGGCCTCGGCAACCGCGCGGATGTTGGCCTCGTCCCTGCTGGCGTAGCGGATCGGCTGGCGACGGACGAAGGAACCATTGCCGAGCAGGTGCGCCAGCATGATGATCTCCGGCTCCGGCAGTGGCTCCGTGCACAGCGGCTCGGGTACGCGTCGAGACACGGCGAGGCGGTCGCCGACCGCCAGCTCCGCCAGCGGAATCCAGCCGTCGATGGTGAGGAACGGGTGATTTCCGGTCGCCTCCACCTCCCGGCCGGAGGCGAGACGCAATCGGAAGACCTCTTTCACCCCGCTCGGGAACACCTTCACCATGGGCCGCGGAACCATGCGCATCCGCTCGTCCAGCGACCACACCACGGGCTGCTCGCCGGAGGCCAGGAGGTCGCCGAGGGTGACCTCCGCGCCGGTGTCTGCGCGCAGGATCCGGGAGCCGGCGGTCAGGCAGCCGGACTCGCGCAGGTCGGAGAGCATGGGGCGCTTGTCGGTCCGCTGTTCCGGACCACGGTTCAACTGCGAGATCGCGATCACCGGAACCTCCAGCTCCTTGGCCAGAAGCTTCAGGTTCCGGGAGAACTCCGACACCTCCTGCTGCCGGGACTCGACCCGCTTGCCGGACGTCATCAGCTGCATGTAGTCGACCACGACGAGCTTCAGGTCGTGCCGCTGCTTCAGCCGCCGCGCCTTCGCCCGGATCTCCATCATGGTCAGGTTCGGCGAGTCGTCGATGAACAGCGGCGCCTCGCTGATCTCGCTCATCCGCCGCGCGAGCCGGGTCCAGTCGTCGTCGGTCATCCGACCAGACCGCATGTCGGCGAGCCGGATGCGGGCCTCGGCGGAGAGCATGCGCATGACGATCTCGATCCGGCTCATCTCCAGCGAGAAGATCACGCTCGACATGCCGTGCTTGATCGAGCACGAGCGTGCGAAGTCCAGTCCCAACGTGGATTTGCCCACACCGGGTCGAGCCGCGACGATGATCATCTGGCCGGGGTGCAGGCCGTTGGTCACCGAGTCCAGGTCGGCGAAGCCCGTCGGGATGCCCAGCGACACGCCGCCGCGCGAGGCGATGGCGTCGATCTCGTCCATCGTCGGCTGGAGCAGGTCCTCCAGCGCCTGGTAGTCCTCGCTGGTCCGCCGCTCGGTGACCTCGTAGATCGAGGCCTGCGCACGGTCCACGACCTCGTCGATATCGGCCCCGTCCTGCCCGTGGTAACCGAGCTGCACGATCCGGGTGCCCGCCTCGACGAGCCGGCGCAGCACCGCCTTCTCCGCGACGATCTCGGCGTAGTACCCGGCGTTCGCCGCGGTGGGCACGGTGGCGATCAGGGTGTGCATGTACGGACCGCCGCCCACGCGGAGCAGCTCGCCACGCCGCTCCAGCTCGGCGGCCACGGTGACCGCGTCGGCGGGCTCGCCACGCCCGTACAGGTCGAGAACGCAGTCGTAGATGACCTGGTGCGCCGGTCGGTAGAAGTCACCGGGACGCAGGATCTCCACCACGTCCGCGATGGCGTCCTTGCTCAGCAGCATGCCGCCGAGCACCGACTGCTCGGCCGCGAGGTCCTGCGGCGGGAGTCGGTCGGGGCCGTCGGAGTACCCGTTGTCACCCGGACCCGGTGAAGGTGCCCGCATCCCGCGGTCGTCCGGCAGCGCCACCGCGCAAACACCTCCCAGCTCGCGACCCGATCCCCCCGCCCCGCTGTGGTTGTAACCGGCGGCACCCACGAACCGGCGCATTCCGCGCCGTGGCCACGCTCAGCGAACGCGAGAGCAACGAGCGGCGACGGTAGATCGCCCGTACGGACCAGGCAAACCGTGGTTATCCACAGGGACGGGTTCGGCTGTGGATAGCCCAGGACGATTGACCACAGGCCGCCCCGGAAGTTGTGGAAGGCTGGGGACAACCTGGGGACAACTTGATCCCCGGAAGAAAAATCCGCAGGTTAAACCCTGTGGATAAGCTGTGGACAAAATGACCCCAAACGAGCCCGGCGTGTCGTGTGTGACAGCAAACTCGGCGTGTCGGGAGCCGGTCGTCACAACCGGCTGGGGATAACCCGGCATGCCGCGAACAGACGAACGCGCCGCCCATCGGGTGATCGTCGGATGACCTGACGGGCGGCGCGTGCGCCGTCGTCGCCAGTGCGCGTTCGTCGCGGTGGCTACCGCGCGGGATCGGGCCCGCAGGGATCAGGCCGAGGTGACGTCGAGCCGGACCTCGACCGTGACCTCCGGGTGCAGCCGGATGCCGGCCTTGTGCGTGCCCAGGGTCTTGATGTGCCCGGACAGCTCCACCATGCGCTTGTCCAGCAGCGGGCCACCGGCCGCCTTGATGGCGGACACGACATCGGCGGTGGTCACCGAGCCGAACAGCTTCGTGGAGCCCTCGGCGGCCTTCGCCTTGAGCGGGACCGCACCCAGGCCCTCGAGCTGGCCCTTGACCTCCTTGGCGTGGTCGAGGTCGCGGATCCGGCGCGTCTCCTGGGCACGGCGAATGGTCTCGACCTGCTTCTGCGCGCCGCGGGTGGCCACGATGGCCAGGCCGCGCGGCAGCAGGTAGTTACGGCCGTAGCCGTCCTTGACCTCGACGGTGTCGCCCGGACCGCCGAGGCCGGCCACGTCGGTGGTGAGGATGAGCTTCACGACTCTCGTCTCCCCTCGTGATCAGCCGGTTCAGCGGGCGGTCGAGGTGTAGGGCAGCAGCGCCATCTCGCGCGCGTTCTTCACCGCGGTGGCGACGTCGCGCTGGTGCTGGCTGCAGTTGCCGGTCACCCGGCGGGCACGGATCTTGCCGCGGTCGGAGATGAACTTCCGCAGCAGGGTGGTGTCCTTGTAGTCAATGATCTGCGTGCTGTCCTTGCAGAACACGCAGACCTTCTTCTTCGGCTTGCGTGCAGGCGCCTTCGCCATGGGTCGTCCTCCTGGACTGAGCAGCTACCTGGATCGGGGAACGCCGGCCGCCTCGACGGGCGCGACTCGTGCCGGATCGGATACCGGGTGGGATACCGGCCGATCAGAACGGCGGTTCGTCGCTGTACCCGGCGGAACCGGCGGGCGGGGCGGAGCCCCACGGGTCGTCGGCGGGAGCAGCCGGTGCGGATGAGCCGAAGCCCCCCGAACCGCTACCGCGGCTGACCTTGTTCACCTTGGCCGTCGCGTAGCGCAGGGAGGGGCCGATCTCGTCCACCTCCAGCTCGATCACGGTGCGCTTCTCGCCCTCGCGGGTCTCGAACGAGCGCTGCCGCAGCCGGCCGCTCACGATCACCCGCATGCCCCTGGTCAGGGACTCGGCGACGTTCTCGGCGGCCTGCCGCCAGATGTTGCAGCGCAGGAACAACGCCTCACCGTCGCGCCACTCGCCGCTCTGGCGGTCGAAGATGCGCGGGGTGGAGGCCACGGTGAAGTTGGCTACCGCGGCGCCCGAGGGGGTGAAGCGCAGTTCCGGGTCGGCGGTCAGGTTACCGACCACCGTGATCGTCGTCTCACCAGCAGCCATGGGAACGGCTCCCTACCGGCCCGGTCAGGCCTTGACGGCGGTACGGGTGTCCTCGCGGCGCAGGACCTTGGTCCGCAGCACCGACTCGTTCAGGCCGAGCTGGCGGTCCAGCTCCTTGACCGCGTCCGGGTCGCAGAACACGTCGACGACGGCGTAGATGCCCTCGGCGTGCTTCGCGATCTCGTACGACAGCCGACGACGGCCCCAGACGTCGACCTTCTCCACGTTGCCGCCCGAGGTCCGGACGACGTTGAGGAAGGTGTCCAGCGACGGAGCGACGGTGCGCTCGTCCAGGGACGGGTCGAGGATGACCATCACCTCGTAGTGACGCATGAAGACCACTCACCTCCTGTGGGCTCACGGCCATGGGCTCTCCATGGCAGGAGGATCTGTCGCGTCAGCAACCGAGCCAGGCTAGCAACCGGCGCGGCCGGCGTCCCGGCAGGGGGTCGGTGTGGCGTCGGGGCGGCCCGCTCTCAGCGGGTGGCGCGGCGGAGTGCCCAGGCACGCACCAGCCCGGCCGTGACCGTCGCGAGGGCGAGGACGGCCAGCACCGCCCCGGCCCCGACCCGGTTCGTACGCGCCGGCGGCAGGGCCTCCGCCCGGCCGGCGTGGGTCACGCTGTTGTCGGCGGCCTGCGGCCCACCGAAGAACCCGAACTCCGGCGGGTACTCCCCGCCCCGGCCCCCGTACCGCAGGCCCGGGGACGGCGCCCACCCGCCCGGGGTGGCGAAGGGCAGCCGCGAGTAGTCGTAGAACGGCACCCGCCCGAAGTCGTACCAACCCCAGCCGGCCAGCCGGAACAGATCAAAGTTACGCGGCTTGTGCCCGCCGCCCACCACCTCGTGGGTCGGTCCGGCACCCTGCCGCACCGCCGGCTCCTGACCCGGAGGCTGCTGGGGTTGCGGCTGGGCCGGCTGCCCGTCGGCAGGCTGCCGGGGCGCCGGCCGCGTGCCACCGCCCGGCCGCGCCCGCTCGGCCACGGCCCGGGCCTCGTCCTGCACCGGAGCGGCGGCCGCGTTCGACGCCCGCACCGTGATCCCGCACGTCGTGGTGAGCCGGTCGGTGACCCGCCTCGCCACCTCGTCCATGATCGGCCCCAGCAGCGGGATCTTCCGCAGCTCCGCGACCACCGCGGCCGCGATCTGCCGGCCGCCGATCGTGCCGCCTCCGGCGGGTACGGTGCCCAGCGGGATCGGGGGTAACTCCCGGATGTTCCGCTCCGCCGGGTCGGCGAGCAGCAGGCCGCCGGGAACCGCCCGGACCACCTCGACCACCGGCCCGGCGATCGCGCCCGGGGCGAGCGAGACCGGTTGCCCGGCCTCGCCACCGACACTGGCCGCACAGTCGCCCACCACGACCGGTTCGGCGGCCGTGGCCGCACCGGCCCCGGCCAGTGCGCCGGCCGCACCCAGCGCCGCCGCCAGGGTGGCGGCCGCGCTCACCCGGGCCAGTCGGCCGGTCCTGCCGAGGGTCATCCGGGCCTCCCTCCGGCTCAACCCGGCGGTTACGTCACGAGGCCCAACGACCGTACGCGGGGAAGGTGACGCGGGCCATACCTCCGGGGCTCGCCGGGGTACGGACGGTGACGTGCGAGGCCGTCTCGGCCTACTACTACCCTCGGCGTCATGCGCATCGGGGCCCACGTCGGCGTCGACAACCCACTCGGCGCCGCGAACGAACGCGGCGCCCAAGTGGTGCAGGTCTTCCTCTCCAACCCACAGAGCTGGACGGCGGCGCAGCCGCACCCGCAGGCGGAGGAGTTGCGCGCGGCCGACATCGAGGTCTTCGTGCACGCCCCCTACGTGGTGAACGTGGCGTCGCTGAACAACCGCATCCGCATTCCCTCCCGCAAGGCCGTGGCCCAGCAGGCGAAGGTCGCGGCCGAGACCGGCGCGAGCGGGCTGATCGTGCACGGCGGGCACGTGACCAAGGGCGACGACCCGGCCGAGGGCATCGCCAACTGGCGCAAGCTGTTCGAGCGACAGGCCGACGCCGGCGGCTTCGCCGTGCCGCTCCTGATCGAGAACACCGCGGGGGGCGACAACGCCATGGCCCGCCGGCTGGACATGCTGGCCCGACTGTGGGACGCGGTGGGCGACTTCGGCCCCGGCTTCTGCCTGGACACCTGCCACGCCTTCGCCGCCGGCGAGGAGCTGCTGGGGATCGTGGACCGGGTGAAGTCGATCACCGGCCGTATCGATCTGGTGCATCTCAATGACTCGCGGGACGCCTTCGGGTCCTCGCGCGACCGGCACGCCAACATCGGTGCCGGCACGATCGACCCGGACCTGCTGGTCGCGGTGTGCTCGGCCGCGGGCGCACCGGTCGTGGTGGAGACACCCGGAAACGGCCAGGCCGACGACATCGCGTTCCTGCGCGAGAAGCTCGGACGGTGAGCGGGTGGCGCGCCGGCTGGTGACCGGAGCCGCCACCGAGGGGGTCGCGGACGATCCGGTCGACGTGGTGGAGGTGCTGCGCGACCGGGAGGTGCGGGTGCCCGAGGAGAAGGGCCGGTCCGGTCGCGCCGTCGCGCTGCGGTTCGGGCGGGTCGCGCTGGCCGTCGTCGTCCTGCTGTGCGGGCTGACCCTGATCGCCGGCTACGCCAACAAAGCGCGCTGCACCGGACCGGACTTCGACGAGTGGGGCCGCACGCAGCCGGACTACAAGCAGCGGATCGACCGCGACGTCTGCTACTCCGACATCCAGCACCTGTGGATCGGTCGGGACATCGACCGGCACGTCTTCCCGTACATCCACGGCCGCATCACCGACGACGGCCAGCTCGTCGGGGGCTCGGTCGAGTACCCGGTGGTGACCGGCCTGCTGATCTGGGCCGGCGCGATCTTCGCGAGCAACGACGCCCAGTACCTGGCCTACTCGGCGTTGCTGATGGCGCCGTTCGGGCTGCTCACGGCGTACTTCCTGGGCCGGCTCTCGCGGTGGCGGGCGCTGGCGTGGGCGATCGGCCCGCCGCTGGTGCTCTACGCGTTCCACAACTGGGACCTGCCGGTCGTGGCGTGTGCGGTCGCGGCGGTGTACGTGATCTACCGCGGCTGGGGTCGTGCCGGGGCGGAGCGGCCTCTGGTGCAGCGGGCGACGGTGGCGTCGGTGCTGCTCGCGGTGGGCTTCGCGTTCAAGGTGTATCCGGGCGCGTTCGTGCTCCCGCTGCTGCTCTACGTGCTGACCGGCGGCCGCCGGAGGGCGGACGGCACGCGGGAGATCGCACCGCCGGTGCGCAAGCTGGCCGCCGTGCGCGTGGTGCTCGCGGCCGTGGTGACCGTGGTGCTGGTGAACCTGCCCTTCGCGTTGTTCGGCTACCAGGGCTGGCGGGCGTCGTTCACGTTCCAGCAGCTGCGGCAGGTGGACATCACCACCAACTCGGTGTGGTTCTGGGGCTTCCGGCCGTTCTCGGACCCGTCGAACACCGCCTTCCAGGACGCGGTCGGCTTCTGGTCGCCGACCCTGGTGCTCGCCTCGTTCGCGGCGGCCTGCCTGGTGGGCTGGTGGCACTACCAGCGGCACGGCGTCTACCCGTGGATCCAGGTTTCCGCCGCGATGCTGTGCGGCTTCCTGCTGTTCCACAAGGTGCACTCGCCGCAGTACACGCTCTGGCTGGTGCCGTTCTTCGTGCTGCTGCGGGTCCGCTGGGGCTGGGTGATCGCCTACTACCTGGCCGACCTGGCGATGGGGATCGGCATCTTCCGCTGGTACTACGCGACGGCGAACGGGCTGCCTTCCTCGATCTACGACGGGTTCGCCGCCCAGGCGGTGATGATCGGGGTGTGGGGCCGGGCTGCCCTGTTGGTGGGGTTGTTCGTGGTGTTCCTGGCGGCGCGGTCCACTGTGGACGAGGACGCGATACCGTCGGAGCGACCCCAACCGCTGCCCGCCGGCTGATCGGTCGGGCGTGAGAGGCCCGGAGGCTCGTCGTGGCTGCTCCCGCCGCGCTTCGGCACCTGCAGATGATCGCCTACTCGTTCGTGTTCGCGGCGGTGGTGATCACGGTGCTGGGCCTGTTCGTGATCTTCCCGGGGGTCGGGCTGGAATACCAGGCCGCGGCGTTGCTGCCGCTGGTGTTGGCCGCGGCCGACTGGTTGCTGGTGACGTTGTTGGAGCGGCAGGCGCCGCCCGCCGACGTTGCGTCGCGGAACGGGGCCGCGCACTTCCTCCACACCATGGCACTGTCCCGGATGGCTTTTGCCGAGGCGCCGATCCTGGTCGGGTTCGTGCTGGTGTTCGTGCTGGGTGACACCGCGCTGCCCGTGGTGTCGGGCTTGCTCGGCAGCCTGGCCCTGCTCGCGTGGTGGTGGCCGGGCGAGCGGCTGATCCAGGACGCGCGGGCCCGGCTGGAACCGGCGGGTGGTGCCGCGGCACTCGACGAGGTACTCGGCCGCTGATCGGCCACGGCCGGGGAGGCACCACAACTGGGCAACCAGATCCACGGCCGGAACTGTGATCGATGATGCCAGCCTTGGCCCGTCGGGCTCCGGCGTTGTCCACAGGCCTGGCGACCCATCCACAGCCTGTGATCTTGTTCTTGCTTTTGCGTTTTCTCAGCTCATAGGCTTGCCGCGGGCTGCGCAGACCCAGGGCGGGCGGGGGCTGCCCTCCCGCTGGGACCGCGACTGCGGCATCCGAGTGGATCTTCTCCTCGCTGTGACCGGCAGCCTTGCTCCCCTCCGGGGCGGGGAGAAAGCTCGGGGTGAACGGCCGGGTTCGACCGCGGCCACCGAGGGGACCGCGGCGGAGTATCCGCCGCGAGGAGGCTTCGATGCGGCAGCCGCATGGCGTGGGCGATCCAACCTTCTACCGCAGCCCGGCACACGCCGTTGCCGCACCGGCGGAACGGCTGGCGTACGTGGCGGCGTTCGACCGTACCGCGACGCGGCCCGACGCGCTGCTCACCGTGGACGTCGACCCCGGCTCCTCGTCCTACGGCAGGATCGTCGGCTGGTCGGACATGCCCACCCGCGGCGACGAGCTGCACCACTTCGGGTGGAACGCGTGCAGCAGCGCACTCGCCCACGAGGGGCACGACATGACCGGGCTCCAGCGCCGCTACCTGCTGTTACCCGGCCTGCGCTCGTCGAACATCCACATCTTCGATACCCACCCCGACCCGCGGCGGCCAACACTCGCGCGGACCGTGCACGCGACCGAACTCGCCGAGAAGGCCGGCTACTCGCGCCCCCACACACTGCACTGCGGCCCTACCGGGATCTACCTGTCCTGCCTGGGCGGGGCCGACGGTTCCGACGGGCCGGGCGGGATCGCGTTGCTCGACCACGACACCTTCGACGTCCTGGGCGCTTGGGAGACTGACCGCGGACCACAGCACCTGGCCTACGACGCCTGGTGGCACCTCAACCAGAACACCCTCGTCACCAGCGAGTGGGGCACCCCGTCCATGATCGAGGACGGGGTCGTGCCGGAGCTGCTCCTGAAAAGCGCCTACGGCCACGCCCTGCACTTCTGGGACCTGGCCGAGGGACGCCACCTGCAGCGCGTCGATCTGGGGGAGCACCACCAGATGGTGCTGGAGCTACGCCCCTCGCACGACCCGGAAGCGCGATGGGGCTTCGCCGGTGTCGTCGTGTCCACGCAGGACCTGTCGGCCTCGGTCTGGCGTTGGCACCGCGACGGCGACATCTGGACCGCGGACAAGGTGATCACCATTCCCGCCGAGCGGGCGGACCCGGAACTGCTTCCCCCCGTGCTCAAGCCGTTCGGGGCGGTACCCCCGCTGGTCACCGACATCAACCTCACGGTCGACGACCGGTTTCTCTACGTCTCGTGCTGGGGAACCGGTGAGCTCAAGCAGTACGACGTGAGCGACCCCTCCGCACCCCGCGAGGTCGCCTCGGTACGCCTCGGCGGCATCGTTGGCCGGGCGACCCACCCAGCGCTGCCGGGCCAACCACTCGCCGGTGGTCCACAGATGGTCGAGGTCAGCCGGGACGGACGGCGCGTCTACCTGACCAACTCGCTGTACGGCTCCTGGGACGACCAGTTCTACCCCGATGACGTCGGCGCCTGGATGGCCAAGATCGACACCGACCCGGAGGCCGGCGGTGGCCTCGCCATCGACGAGCGGTTCTTCCTGCACGGGGAGGACTTCCGGGGCCTGCGAGTGCATCAGGTACGGCTGCAGGGCGGCGACTCCTCGTCCGACTCGTACTGCTACCGATGCTGACCGTCGCGGGCTGGGCGACCCGGTCACGATGGTGGGGCCGGGGCGCCTGAGGCCGCGGCTGCCGGGACGGCCCTGCGCCGCCCGAGCACGAGCCGGTCCTCGGTGTTCTCCAGCATTCCGCCGGTGGGATCGTCGTCTCCGATCCGCCGGACGGGATCCCCTTCCGGGCGGTAGATGTCACGCAGCACCAGCACACAGAGCAACACCACGAAGGCATCCCGGAGCACGACGGCGCCCAGGAACCAGTCCGCGGGCAGCCCCTTGTTGTCCGGGCCCAGGTAGAAGAACATCCGCGGCGCCCAGACCAGCGCGTCCACGGTCATCCAGGCCAGCAGCAGTCGCCAGCGAGGCAACGCGAGCACTGCCAGCGGCACCAACCACAACGAGTACTGCGGGCTCCACACCTTGTTCGTCAGCAAGAACACCGCCACGACAAGAAAACCGAGCTGGGCAAGCCGTGGTCGCCGTGGCGCGGACAGACCCACCCAGGCGATGCCCACACAGCCGACCGCGAACAACACGGCGGTCACCGTGTTGAGCACCGTGGGCGTCTGCCCGGCCGCGAGCGGACCGTCGAAGCCGGGCCAGCCGGTGAAGTAGGAGACGACGTTGTAGAGCGAGTCGGGATCCGCGCCGCGTTCGGAGTTGAGCCGGAAGAACTCGCGCCAGCCGTCCGGGAACAACAGGGCGATCGGCGCGTTCACCGCCGCCCAGGTCAGAACGGCGCTCGTCGCGGTCCGCAGCCCTTCCCGCAGGCGCGCGGACCGTACGCACAGCACGAGCAGCGGCCCGAGCAGGAAAAGCGGATAGAGCTTGGCCGCACCACCGATGCCCAGCAACACGCCGGCCAGCACGGGTCGTCGTCGAGCCCAGGCGAGCAGGCCGGCGGTGGCGCACGCCGTGGCGAGCGTGTCGAAGTTGGTGAACGCGTGCACGATCACCAGCGGGGAGATCGCGACGATCGCGGCGTCCCACGCCCGTCGCCGCGCCAGTCTCGCCACCCCCCAGACCGTCACCAGCCACGCCAACGCCAGCCACAGCGCGGAGATGTCGAAGTAGACGACCACCGGCAACGCGGCTGGCAACCATCCGGTCTGGGCGATCGCCAGCCACCCGTGCGCGAGCTTGGCGTTCACCCACTGGAACAGACCGGTGAGCACCGGGTACTCCATGTACCGGACCTGCTCGTGGTCGCCCTGCTTCTCGGTCCACGAGGTCTGGTACGGGAACAGCCCCTTGTCCAGCCGCTCCGCCGTGTACAGCGGGACCGTGTCCGAGTAGCACATCGCCACGTACTGGCGGCTGCCGCGCCAGTCCAGCTCGAGCTGCCCGGAGTCGGTCCGGTACTGCTGGATGCACGCCGCCTTGCCGAACCACCCGAGGGCCAGCGTGATCGTCGCCAGCAGCAGCACCACCCGCAGCGGCGTCCAGAACCAGTGCCGGCCGATCACCGCATGCCGGCCCAGCGGCCCGCCCACCGGATGGCTGGCCGTTCTGGCCAGCGGCTCCGTCCAGGTGGGAACGACCCGGTCGGCCGGGCTCAGCGAGCGGGTGTCCGGGTCGGGGTGATCCGGTGCGCTCGGGGTGCTCGTCGGGCTGGACACCGCCCGATGCTACGGCCTGGCTCACCCACATGGCCCCGCACCTGCCTGGGCACGGTTCCGCGAACACGACAACCCGGGGCGTCTCCGGGATGCAGCGAACTCCGCCAGGTTCGGGTGAGTGAGCTTCTCGCAAGGGGCCGAGCCTCCCGAAGCGTTGTCCCGGAAGCGACCTGGCCGGAAGCCCGGCAGGAACCCCGGAACGCCGTGGGGCCGGCCATCCGATCGATGGCCGGCCCCACGGGCCGTGCTCAGCCTGAATCCCGATTGTCCGGTTCATCCGGTGGCGGGAAGACGCCGTGACCGCCGCCACCACCACCACCACCGTTGCCGGGTGGCTTCCCGCCGGGACCCTCCGGCCCCCGCGTGGGCCACTCGTCCGGCCAGGACGGGCCGGGCCGCCGGGAGATCGACGGGCTCAGCGAGGGGCTCGGCTCGCTCGACTCCGCGGCCGAGGTCGGCGGCTGGGAGGACGACGTCGGCACCCGCGACCGCGACAGCGGCGCGGACGGCTTCGGCGCCTCGGCCCGGCCGATCGCCTGGAACGGCGGGAACTTCTCCACCGGCTTGCCCTGCAGGTAGGCGTCCATGAACTTCTGCCAGATCAGGCCGGGCAGTCCGCTGCCGTAGATCGGCACCTCCTTGCCCGAAGTCCTCGGGTCCCGCCACTTGATCGGCTCGGTGTTCCCGGTCCCCACCCAGACCGCGGTGGCGATCTGCGGGGTGTAGCCCGCCATGTAGGCGTCGGAGTTCTCGTTGGTGTTCTCGATACCGTGGGTACCGGTCTTCGCGGCCACCGGGCGGTTGCCCTTCAGGTCCCGCCTCGAGTAGTCCGCGACCTGGAGCATCGTCTCCGTGACGTTACGCGCGATCTTGGCGTTGTTCTGGGTGTCCGACGGATCGAACGCATAGTTCTTGTCGTCGACGAACTGGGCACGTACCTCGTCGTTCGGGTACAGGACCTTCTCGACGAGATGTGCCTTGTGCCGTTCCCCGCCGTTGGCGAACGTTGCATATGCGTTGGCCATGTCGAGTACGCGCACGGGGTACATCCCCAGCGCGACGCCGGCCGCCACGTTGCCCTGTTCGTCACCCAGGGTGGGCTTGCCATCGCGGTTCTTCCGGCTGATGCCCGAGTCGTAGGCGGTACTGGCCACGTTCCGTGGCCCATACTTCATCGCCATCTCGACGAACACGGTGTTGACCGACCGCTTCATCGCCTCGCGGACGCTGCAGTGCTTGCCACACCGGTTGTCGTCCTCGGAGTTCACCACCGTGTAGTCGCCAGCGAAGGTCTTCGGACCGACGCCGTCGTAGGTGTCGCCGATCCCCCGCCCCTCCTTCAACGCCGTGGCCGCCACGAAGGGCTTGAACGCCGAGCCAGCTGGCCGCTCACCCACGCCGGCATAGTCGAACTGCTTGTTACCGCCGTAGTAGGCGATCACGCCGCCGGTGTTCGGGTCGATGGCTACCACCGCAGTCTGTAGTTTCTCCGGCTGGCCCTTCATCGTCTCGTCAGCGATCTTCTCCAGCTGCTGCTGGGCCTTCGAGTCGATGGTGGTGACGATCTTCAGGCCGTTCTTCTGGACGACGTCCCAGTTCAGCTTGAGATCGTGCTCCACCTCCTGCCGGATTTGCCCGAAGATCTGGCCGCGCGGCCCACCACCGCCCCCGGCCTGGCTCTGCCATTCCTCCTGGCTGAGGGTGTGCGGGTACTCGGTCGGCCGTTCACCGGCCTTGAGCCGGCCCTGCTCCTGCATCTTGTCGAGCACGTACTTCCAGCGCGCCTTGGCGCCCGCCTCGTCGACCGCCGGGTCCCAGCGCGACGGTTGTTGGATGGCGCCGGCCAGCACCGCGGCCTCGGCGACATCGAGGTCCTTGGCGTCCTTGCCAAAGTATGCCTGGGCGGCGCTCTGGACACCGTTGGCACCGCGACCGAAGTAGACGGTGTTCAGGTAAGCGGTGAGGACTTCTTCCTTGCTGTACCGCTTGGTCATCTTGTAGGCGAGCACGACCTCCTTGAACTTCCGCACGTAGGAGTACTCATCCGCGCCGGTCGCCTGCTTGATGTACTGCTGGGTCAGCGTCGAACCGCCGCCCTCGCGGCCGCGCAGCTGGTTCCACACCGCACCGGCGATGCCCCGCCAGCTGAAACCCTCGTTCTCCCAGAAGGTGCCGTCCTCGGCGGAGACCACCGCGTCCTTCACCGTCTGCGGGATGTCCTGGTACTCGATGAGGGTGCGGGCCCCCTCCTTCGGCGCGATCTTGCCCAGCTCGGTCCGGCCGTCGGCGGCGTAGACCGTGATCGTCTTCTTCTGCTCGGCGGCGACCTGCTCGACGTTGGGGACGTCCCACGCGAAGTAGCCGAGCCAGAACGCGATGAACGGCACGATGATGCTCGCCGCCGCGAGCACGTAACAGGTACGCCGGACCCGGCGCCAGATCCGCTTGCGACGCATCTGACGCTCCTCCTCTTCGCCTAACGGGGCGGCGTCGTCATCGTCCCCGTAGTCCTCGCCGTCGGCCAGTGCCGGACCGCCGGGTTCGCCGGGCAGCGGCTCGTAGTGCGTGAGCAACTCCGGCTCGCGCGGCTGGTCGGAGTGCAGCGGCGGGAGGACCTCCGTCGGCTGCTCGCCCGGCTGCGGCGGGCGAGCCGGTTGCTGCCCGCCCGGACCACCGGGGCCCATCGGACGAGGGCCGGCGCCAGGGGGCATCGGCGCCCCGGGAGCGCCCGGCGGAGGGAAGCCGCCCGGAGGCTGCTGTCCCGGGGGCGGCATTCCGGGGCCACCCATCGGCGGGCGCGGACCGTGACCAGGAACACCACCGGGTCCGCCAGGCCCACCGGGCCCCGCGGGTCCGCCAGGACCGGCCGCGCCGGGCGGCATCGGACCACGGGGCGGTTGCGGCATTCCCTGCGGCGGCATGCCGGGGTGCTGGCCTGGGTGCTGCGCTGGGCCACCGGGCCCACCGGGACCGGGGTAGCCGGGACCGCCGCCCGGGCCGCCCGCGGGAGCGGGGGGCGGAACGGCAGGACCACCGGGGCCAGCCGGACCACTCGGAGCGCCGGGACCACCCGGACCACCGGCAGGCCGGGGCTGCGCGCCGGGCTGGCCCGGCCATTGCGGATCAGCGGGCGGCCCGCCCTGGGGCTGCTGGGGCGCGTCCGGCCGGTGTGGCCCGGCCTGGGGCTGCTGTGTCGGACCCGTCGGTCCCGGTGCCTGTCCGGCCGACCAGATCTCGGTGCGCTCGTTATCGGGGTGGGCGCCGTCGCGGCGGCCACCCCGTGGTCGGTGCTCTCGGTCGTCGTTCACGAGTTCGGCCTCCCAGACCGGCGTCGGCAAGCCGGCGTCGCTCGGTGGTCAATCGTTGCTCGGCGCCAGGACACCGGCACCGGTCGCCCTGACTGGCTCACTCCGCGGCGGTCCTCCGCCTCGAGGAGCCGGAGCGCAGTCCACCCTTGCCCAGGACGTATGACTGAACCAGATGGTTCCAGCTGCAGGTACGGCACACTTCCACGACGTAGACGCTGAACTCGGTGAACAGCGTTGCCATCCGTGCCAGTTCCTGGACCGACCGGGCCGAGCCCGAGGCGTGCTTGAGCTCTTCGCCGAACACCCAGGACACCAGCGTGAGTGGTTCCTTCCGGCATACCGGACACGTCACGTTGCTGGGCTCGCCGTGGAACTTGGCCGCCCGCACCAGGTACGGGCTGGCGTCGCAGACCTCCATCACACCGACGCGGCCGGAGTAGACGTCCGCGAGCAGCGCACGGCGCTGCAGCGCGTAGTCCACCACCTGCCGTTGGGTCCGCACGGTCCCAGCGTACGTGCCACCCCCAGACCCCCTATTGGGCCGTTCGGGGCAGCGTAACCGAGAACACCGTTCCCCCGAACTCGACCGACCGCCCGGTTTGCGAGCGCGTCGCGGGGCGACGATGTATCGCGCCGATATACTGAGGCGACCCATCGCCGGAGAGGAGGTGTCTCGTGTTCGAGCTCGCGATCCTCGGTCTGCTGCACGAGGCGCCAATGCACGGCTACGAGCTGCGCAAGCGGCTACACAACCTGCTCGGGGCCTTCCGCGCGTTCTCCTACGGCTCCCTGTACCCGACGTTGCGGCGCCTGCAACGCGCCGGTCTGATCGCCGAGGAGACCGATGTGGCCGAGCTGGCCGGGCGCACGTGGGGGCGCCGGGCCCGGCGGGTCTACCAGTTGACCGCGGAGGGCAAGGAGCGGTTCGCCGAGCTGCTCGCCGATGCCGGACCGCAAACCTGGGAGGACGACTCGTTCGGGGTGCACCTGGCGTTCTTCTCCAGGACCCCGGCCGAGGTCAGGATGCGGATCCTGGAGGGTCGCCGGCGGCGGGTCGAGGAGCGTCGCGAGGGGTTGCGCGCGGCGTTGGCCCGGGCCGGCGAGCAGATCGACCGCTACACGCGGGAGCTGCACCGGCTGGGTCTGGAGAGCACCGAGCGCGAGGTGCGCTGGTTGAACGAGCTCATCGCGCGCGAGCAGGCCGAGCGGCGGGAGCGCGACAGGGGAGGTCGTGGTGACCGCGGACCGCATGGACCGTCACGTAAGGAAGAGTGAGGAGGACCCGACCATGGGCGGAGACCGCCGCAGTGTTCGGGTGGCCATCGTCGGCGTGGGGAACTGCGCGGCATCGTTGGTGCAGGGCGTCCATTACTACCGGGACGCCGACCCGAAGACCCGCGTGCCGGGCCTGATGCACGTGCAGTTCGGCGACTACCACGTGCGTGACGTCGAGTTCGTCGCCGCGTTCGACGTGGACGCCAAGAAGGTCGGGCGCGACCTCTCCGAGGCCATCGTCGCGAGCGAGAACAACACGATCAAGATCTGCGACGTGCCACCGCTGGGCGTCCAGGTGCAACGTGGTCACACCCTGGACGGGCTGGGCCGGTACTACCGGGAGACCATCGAGGAGTCCGACGAGGACCCGGTCGACGTGGTGGCGGCGCTGCGAGCGGCCGAGGTCGACGTGCTGGTCTCCTACCTTCCGGTGGGCTCGGAGGAGGCCGACCGGTTCTACGCGCAGTGCGCGATCGACGCGGGTGTGGCGTTCGTCAACGCCCTGCCGGTGTTCATCGCCTCCGACCCGGAGTGGGCGGAGAAGTTCCGCGCGGCGGGTGTCCCGATCGTCGGCGACGACATCAAGTCCCAGGTCGGCGCGACCATCACGCACCGGGTGCTGGCCAAGCTGTTCGAGGACCGCGGCGTGGAGCTGGAGCGCACGATGCAGCTCAACGTCGGCGGCAACATGGACTTCAAGAACATGCTCGAGCGCGAGCGGCTGGAGTCCAAGAAGGTCTCCAAGACGCAGGCGGTCACCTCGGAGGTCGACCGCGATCTGGGCAAGCGCAACGTGCACATCGGCCCGTCCGACTACGTCGAGTGGCTGGACGACCGCAAGTGGGCCTACGTGCGGCTGGAGGGTCGCGCGTTCGGTGACGTGCCGCTGAACCTGGAGTACAAGCTCGAGGTGTGGGACTCGCCGAACTCGGCGGGCATCATCATCGACGCGATCCGGGCGGCCAAGATCGCCAGGGACCGGGGGATCGGCGGCCCGATCCTGTCGGCCTCCTCCTACTTCATGAAGTCCCCGCCCGAGCAGTACACCGACTCGCTGGCACGGGAGCGGGTCGAGCAGTTCATCGGCGGCGAGCTGGACCGCTGACGTTGCGCAACGGGTCCCTCACCGGCTCCGGTGAGGGACCCGTTGCTGCTCACGATGAGCGGCAGGCGTCCGCACAAGCGGTGGAGCAGCGGCAGCCACCTGCGACACGGTGACCTCTCCGGTCGGGGGGCTGGTGGCTTGTGGTGGCGCGTTGGCGGCCAGTCTCTCCTGTGGTGCGGCTGGTCACCAGCTCAGCGGGTGATTCCGGTGTGCCCGATCGAATAGCGGCCGGGCTGGGGCCAGACGGTGAGGCCGTGCGGACCGCGCCCGACGGGAATGCGCTTGATCAGGCTGCCGTCCTGGGTTGAGAGCACATAGACCTCGTTGTGGTAGCGACCGGAGAGCCACAGCTGCTTGCCGTCGGCGGTGAGGTTGCCCATGTCCGGGCTGCCGCCGCCGGGAATGTGCCACTTGGTGATCGCTTCGCCGGTGTAGGCGTCGAGCACGCTGATGCTGCCCTCGAGGCGGTTGGTGACGAACAGGCGCTTGGCCTCGCGGTCGAAGTACAGGCCATGCGCGCAGTCACCGGTGGGGATGGACCGCTCCACCTTGGTGGCGGCGCCGTCGAGGACCCACAACCCGTCGGCGTCGCAGTCGGCGATGTAGATCCGCTGGCCGTCCGGGGACAACGCGACGTCCTGCGGACCCATGTGCGTGTTGCGCTGCGGCATGTCGATCATGCGCAGGAGCTTCTTGCTGGCCACGTCGACCACCGCGACGCGGCCCGCCCACTCGCAGCTGAACGCGGCGGTGCGGCCGTCCATGGTGAAGGTGCCGTGGTCGATCCCCGCGCAGTTGGGCGTCTGGGTCTCGGCCTGGATCTCCCAGGTCTCGGGGTCGTACCAGACCAGCTTCTTCAGCCGCTCCGCCACCGAGATCGCGGACTTGCCGTCCGGGGTGAAGTACATGTTGTACGGGTCGATCACGGGGAACGGCTTGCCCGCCTTGCCGGTGGCCGGGTCGAACGGGAGCATCTGGTCGCCGATGTCGTCGGTGGCGTAGAGGGTGCGCATGTCGTAGGAGGGCACGACGTGCTGCACCTCGATGCCGGCCTTGTGCTTCGACACCACCTCGAAGGTCTTCGGGTCGATCACCCACACGTCGCCGGATTCGCTGTGCGGCACGTAGACCAGCGGCCGGTCCTTCTTCACGACGTCGCTGAGCATGTTGGCGCCGGCCGCGTGGTAGAGGTTTCGCGCGTTGGTGACCGGCGGCATACCGGGAAGGCCGTCCACGACCGCCGCCCGTGCCGCGGGGCTGCTGCGGGGGGACGACGGGGCGGAGGCGGGCGTGTCGGCTGTGTTGGTCACCGCGCCGGTCTGCGAGCACGCGGTCAGTAGGACGGACAGAAGCGCCAGGATCGGGACATCACGCGAACGCACGCCGGACCATCGGCAGGTCGGCTGGGGACCCACATCCTTCGCCGCCAGGATTCATCTGTCCGAGGGGCGGTGGCTCCGTGCCGGATATCTCTTAGACGGGCTAACTTCTAGTTTGTTAGGGTGGCTAATCGAATGGCGGGTGAGGACAGGGACGAGGTCGCCGAGCTGGCACACCGGCTCCGGCCACTGGTCTTCCAGCTCTACTACGTGGTTCGACGGCAGACGCCGCAGTACCAGCTGACGCTCACGCAGGGCTCGGTGCTGGCGACGCTCGTCCAGTTCGGGCCGCAGCGCATGAGCGTGCTCGCCGAGCGGGAGCGCGTGCGCATGCCGTCGATGACCGACGTGGTCGCCCGGCTGGAGCGGCTCGGCCTGGCCCGGCGCGAGCCCGACCCGGCCGACCGCCGGGCCGTCCTGGCCAGTGCCACCGACGAGGGGTGCCGGCTGATCGCGGACCTGATCGAGGCCCGCGAGGAGTTCCTGCGTGCCCGGCTGGCCCGGCTGCCCGGGGCGGACCGGGACGCGATCGCCGCCGCGCTGCCCGCCCTGGGGCGCCTGTTGACGGAGGAGGAAGGAGCACGGGATTGAGCCACCAGGTCCGGCTGCTGGACGCGGTCCGGGGCCAGCCACGCACGGTGTGGGTCACGGCGTTCGCGGACTCAAGATCGTGACACCCTTAGCTCGTGACCACTCGAGCAGTGATCTACGTGCGTATCTCCCAGGATCGAGTTGGCGCAGGTGTCGGAGTTGAACGTCAAGAGCGGGAGTGTCGGGAGTTAGCCGAGCGACTGGGCTGGACCGTCGTCGAGGTCTTCACCGACAACGACATCTCGGCGTACTCCGGGAAGCCTCGGCCTGGCTACCGCGCCATGCTGACGGGGCTGGGCCAGGGGCGGGCGTCTGCGGTGCTGGCGTGGCACACGGACCGGCTGCACCGCTCCCCGGTTGAGCTGGAGGAGTACATCAACGTCTGTGAGCCCTTGGGCGTCACGACGCACACCGTCAAGGCTGGGTATCTTGACCTGTCCACGCCGTCCGGACGGATGGTCGCCCGGCAGCTCGGGGCGGTCGCTCGGTTCGAGAGTGAGCACAAGGCCGAGCGCATTCGTGCCGCACGGCTCCAGGCCGCCCGAGCAGGCAGGTGGCAGGGCGGGATACGCCCGTTCGGGTTTGAGGCTGACGGCGAGACAATCCGGCCGGACGAAGCGGCGGAGATCGTCAAGGCGACGGAGGAAATCCTTGCGGGGGGTAGTGTTCGCGGCGTGGTACGGGACCTCATTCGGCGGGGGGTGCCTACCGCAACTGGGAAGGTGGACTGGGACAACGCGGTTCTGCGAAACATCCTGATTCGTCCGAGGAATGCCGGGTTGATGGTCTACAAAGGTGAGATCATCGGCAAAGCCGCATGGCCGCCGATCGTCCCGGAGGAGACCTGGCGCGCACTCGTGTCCTTGCTCAAGAGCCCTGAACGGCTCAGCAACGGCGGCAACAACCGGGTGAGGTGGTTGGGATCGGGGCTCTACCTATGCCACACGTGCGAATTGCCGAGCCTGCGCGTTTCCCCTGCCGGTTCCAGGGCGAAGCCTGCGTACCGGTGCCGCAACCGTGAGCGCACGGGCACCGGAACCCATGTGACACGCGAGGCTGCCACGCTCGACGCCTTGGTTGAGCGTGTGATCGTCGCTCGGCTGGAGAAGCCCGACGCGATGGACTTGCTCAAGAGTCCGGCCGACATGGTGGACACGGCAGCGCTGCACACCGAGTCGACTGCACTTGTCCGCCGGCTCGATGAGCTGTCCGAGATGTTCGCCGAGGGCGCGATCACCGCCGCCCAGCTCAAGACGGGAACGGACAAGCTGCGCGCCCGGCTCGCGGCGATTGAGGCTGAGGTTGCCAGCGCTGGTGATGTGGACCCTCTGTTGGGTGTGGTCGGTGCCCCGAACGTCGCCGAAGTGTGGTTCGGCACGAAACCGGACCGGAGCGACGGGCTGGAGCTTGGCCGCCGGCGTGCCATCTTGGACACCCTCGTGACCGTCACCGTACTCCCGTCCAAGCGCGGTAAGAAGGCGGGCGGAACCTACTCCGACCCGGACGCAGTGGACTTCGACTGGAAACGGTGACCGACGACGCGGCTCGGCCCGTCCCTGCCTTGGCGCAGGGGCGGGCCGTTTGCTTTCGAGGGACGGCGCGGCGCAACAGTGGGCGTCGTTCAGTCCTGCGGTGGGCTCTTCGGCGGAAGGTAGCCGTTCCCGCGGCACGCATCCGCCCAGCGGTTCGCCGTGGCACGACTGATGTTCAAGGCTCTTGCCGTGGCCGTCATGGCGCGACGAGGGTTGCGCATCAGCTCGCGATGGTAGGTCTTGGCGAAGGCGCGCAGGTCATCGTCAGACGGCCCACGCGAGCGCGCTTCGGCTAGCTGGCGCGGACGCGGGTCGGCGTCCTGCGCGGGGTGCCAGACGTGTTCGTGCATGAGTCCCCAGTCGATTTGCGCGCCCAAGTCCTCGGAGAACCCCTCCGCATCGGGTGAGGTCAGACCGGGCGGGGTATCCGGGTCGAACCCCTCGAAGAGCTGCGAGAGCAACGCGCCGACGCGGATCTTCCGCAGGGTGTCCGAGGTGATTTCCTTGTCCTCGTACTCCCCAATGATCAAGCCCGTGATGACCGGGCGTCCGTCGGCGCTCTTGCCCACCCGAACCAGGATCGGCGCGTCGAGGCCGCCAGCGGACGCCTCGATCCACGGACCCCGGGTGATGAGGTCGTCGTCCGGGATGTGCTCCGTGTGGAACTCGAAGCGTTCCGGTCCCTGCACGGGGCGACTGTAGCCGCTGTGCTACCAGTCGCGTAACACCCTCGCGGGACTGTCTCACGATGCGACGCGGCGTGACACGACACAGCGACACGGTTTCACCTGCGGCTATCGCCTGGTTGCATCGCCCTCGATCGCAAATGAGACAGTCACGCGGAGGTGTCTCTTGAAGTTGGTCGAGGAGGTCCGGACGGGCCGGCAGCTTCCCCCGCCGGACGTGGCGCGCAGCATCCGCCTGGCCGCAGGGGTGTCACAGAGCAGGCTCGCGCGCGAGCTGGGGGTCCATCGGCTGACCGTGGCGCGCTGGGAGTCGGGAACGCGACGGCCATGCGGGGAGCAACGCGCCTCGTACGTCCGGCTGTTGGCTCGGCTGCACCGTGAGGTGACGCGATGAAGCCCTACGAGTCGTCAGAGTCGCGGGTTGCCGAGTACATCCGTCGGGTGGTCGACGACGCTCCGCCCCTGACGGCCGACCAGCGTCATCGGCTGGCCGTGCTGTTGCGTCCGGCGAGTGAGAAAGGACGGGCGGCGTGATCCAGGAAAGAAGAAGCGGCGGCCCCCGCCAGGACACCGCCGCTGAGGTCTTCGCCGAGACCGGGGCCGAGGCTAGCGCGTCCGTCCCGCGCGTGGGAGAGGGCCTGGCGCTGCCGTCCGGGCCGTCTCCGGTCACCGATGTGGAACGGGCGTTTGTCGGGGCGTTGCTGCACTGTTCGGCCGCGCGCGCCGAGCGGGTGCTGTCGGTGGTCGCCGATGAGGACCTGGGCGACCCGGCGGCGCGTGGCGTGCTCGAAGTGGTGCGCCGGCTGGTCGGTCGCGGTGTGGCGCCTGATCCGGCGGCTGTGGTGGCCGAGGCGCGTTCAGCCGGGCTGGTCGCCGGTGAGTATCGGTTGTCGCGGTTCGGGTCGTTCGTGGCCACCGTCTACACCAGTTCGGCGTTGCCGGCGTCGCTCGGCTTCTACGCCGCGTGTGTGCTGGAGGGAGCGGTGCGCCGCCGCCTGGTCCAAGTGGGACAGCGGTTGGTGCAGGCCGCAGAGACCTCCCCCTTCGAGGCACTGCATCGGCACGTGCGAGCGGAGGTCGAAGGGTGGCGGGTACTGCGTGACCGCTACGTCGCGTTCACCGCTGCTGCCCGGGAACGGTCTGTGTCGGTTAGGGAGGGTGCCGCGTGATCGACTACGGGCGCGACTACCCGGACCCGTTCGCGGCCGAGCTGGCCACCATCGACCCGTATGCGGATGTTCCGCCACCGGACGAGCCGATGGACGGTAGGGAGGTCGGCGCGGACGGTGGTGGCGCCGATCGTGACGGTAAGCCGTCGATGGCGACCCGGCTGGTGGAACTGGCCCAGGCGCGCTACGACGTGTTCCTGGGGCAGGACGGCGAGCCGTATGCGGTGGATCGGGCGGGGGTGTCGCTGGCGCTGCCGTTACGGGGTCGGACCGGGCTACGGCAGCGGCTCGCCCGCGCGATGTTCGCCACGATCGGTCGGGTCCCGCCGGCAGCGGCCCTGACGGACTGTGTGAACGTCCTGGAAGGCACGGCGTTGGAGCGGGACCGCGTGCCGGTGGCGTTGCGGGTGGCGCGTCGGGCTGACCGGCTCGTGATCGACATGGGGACCGCTGATGGTCGCGTGATCGAGTGCGGCCCACACGGTTGGCGGGTGGTCCGGGGCAGCGACGTGTTGTTCCGGCGCACCGCATTGACCGGTGCGATGCCCGACCCTGATCCGGCCGGGACCTTGGATGCCTTCCGGTCCGGGTTGAACGTGTCGGAGGAGAACTTCCGGTTGATCGTGGGGTGGATGCTGCACGCCTTCATGCCGGACGAGCCGCATCCGGTGCTCGGCTTGGTGGGCGAGCAGGGCACCGCGAAGACGACGGCGGCGAAGCAGGTTGCCTGCTTGGTCGATCCGTCTCCGGCGCCGACCCGCACCGCTCCCAAGGACTTGTCCGATTGGGCGGTGACGGCCGCGGGTTCGTGGGTGGTCACGCTGGACAACATCTCGACGATTCCGCCTTGGTTCTCCGATGCGTTGTGCAAGGCGGTGACGGGTGACGCGATGACCAAGCGCGCCCTGTACACCGATGGGGACCTCTCGGTGTTGGCGTTCCTGCGACCGGTGATCATGACCACGATCGAGGCGGGCGCGCTGCGCGGGGACTTGGCCGAACGGATGCTGCCGATCGAGCTGGAGCGCATCCCACCGGACCAGCGGCGCACGGAAAAGAGTGTCCGCCTGGCCTACGAGGATGCGATGCCGCAGACCCTCGGCGCGCTGCTGAACCTGCTGTGTGACGTTTTGGCCGTCCTCCCCGGCGTGCACCTGTCGCGGCTGCCGCGCATGGCTGACTTCGCCCGCTTCCTTGCCGCACTCGACCAGGTCACCGGCTGGACCACCCACCAGGACTACGAAGACACCTTCGAGGACCTGGCCGACACCGTGATCGACGGTGACCCGTTTGCCGCCCAGATTCGGGCGAATATCGAACGGGGACTGACCTTCGACGGCACGGCCGCCGCCCTGCTCGGCTGGCTGCACCCCAACCCCGAGGGGACTCCGTCTCGGGGCTGGCCGAAAACCCCGCGAGGCGCCACCGGGGCGCTCAAACGCAGCACCCCCGCCCTGCTCAAGGTCGGTATCCACGTCGAGCACTACCGCACCAGCGACCACAAGCGGGAGCGGCGGGTCCGTATCCGACGCGCGGACGGTCCGGACGGTGTGGACGGTTCACCCCGGCGTCCCTCTGTCCACACTCAGTCCCCAGGATGGGGACACCCCGGGTAGGAAGACCAGGGGAGGGGTCGACCGTCCGAACCGTCCACACCGACCGACAAAGAGCCTGACCAGCGGGAACCGGTGGACGCTCACCTGGACAGCGGACGCAACACCCCCAGCAACCGTCCGGGCCGCCCGGCGAACCGTCCACCCACCACAGCCTCGCTGACCTGCTCGAAAGCTCCCAGGTGGACGGTTCGGACGGTCCGGACGGTTCGCTCCCCCGACCCTCACCAGCGCATGACTCTGGGGCATCCGGCCCGTGTTCCGACGCCAGGGAAAACCAGGCGACACCACGGTTACGGTGCGCACGTGAGAGATTCCCGATTCGGTAGCCACGAGGCACGGGTGTACGACGCTGCCGGCGAACGCACCGACGAGTGGCTACGCCATTACGACACCGGCGACCTCTGCGGAAAAGTCCGCGTCCTGCTGCAAAGCATGATCTGCACCATCGCCAGCGTCGAACAGTGCGCACCCGAGGAAGTTCCCGCCGCGATGCTGCACGACGTGCTCTGGAGGTCCAAGCCTCACACGGAGAAGATTCAAGACTGGGAAATCCGCGGCGCCGATCCCGCAACCGTCGAAATCGTGCTGGCTGCCCTCACGGTGCTGGCCACCGTCGATGCCACCGAGCAGTAACCACCGGGACGACCACCTCGACGCGAAGGACTCATCGCCCACACTCCCGCCACCGGGCGAGGTGTCACAAATGTGACACCACCTGCCGGCACGTTGCTGTAGGCGGTCAGCAGCGCCTACCGGGACCTGCGGTTTACCAGGCGGGTCGCGCACCATACTCACCTTGCCCCGGCCCCGGACTCCCCTTCCGTCCGGTCGCTGGGGCAGGTGTCCCAATTTGGGACAGTTGACGACCACGTCGACACGGAGGGCTCGCGTCCCTTCCGACACACCGGGGATAGCTGTCCCATCTGGGACAGGTGCCGACACGCCCGCGGCAGGCGGCGCAAGGATCAGGCCGACAGCGGGCGCCGCGACCGGTCGCTGACCCACATGCGCGTGCGCGAGACGAGCAGTCGAGGAAGCACTCACCGTCATCGGTGCGGACGTTCGCCGGCCCGTGACGCGCGTGCGCGGGAGGATGGCGAGGTGACCGACAACCACCCCACCGAGGGCAACGCAAGCCGAAGCAACATCGCCGACGCCGCCGGGGCGCTGGCCCGGTTGCTGGACGCGATCGACGCCGGAGAGATCGACGCCGACGAAGCCCAACGCGCCTACCTCGCGGGAGCCCTGGATGCGCTGCGCCAACTCTAGGCTTTACGGAAAAGAACCGTTTACCGTAAAGTTGGGGCATGGCAGCGACCCGACGCAAGCGCACCAGCAACCCCACCGCCGTCCGCGTGCTCGGCTACCTCCGGGTGAGCACCGCCGAGCAAGCCGACTCCCGGGCCGGGCTGGACGCGCAGCGAGCCACGATCGCCGCCGAAGCCGAGCGCCAGGGCTGGACCGTCGAGTACGTCACCGATCCCGGCTACTCCGCCAAGGACCTCAACCGCCCCGCTCTCACCGACGCCCTGAGCCGGCTCGACCGGGGAGAGGCTGACGTCCTGGTTGCCGCCAAGCTCGACCGGGTGTCCCGCTCGGTCGCCGACTTCGCCGCCCTGCTCGATCGCTCCCGCCGCAAGGGCTGGCGGCTGGTCTGCCTGGACCTCGGTGTGGACACGTCCACCGCATCCGGTGAGCTGGTGTCGAACATGATCGCCTCAGCCGCGCAGTACGAACGGCGGCTGATCTCCCAGCGCACCAAGGACGGGCTAGCGGCTAAGCGCGCCGCTGGCGTCCGCCTGGGCCGTCCCCCGGTGCTGCCCACCGAGGTCGTAGCCCGCATCGTGCGCGAGCGGCAGGCAGGCGCCACCCTGCGCGCCATTGCTGAGGGGCTGACAGCCGACGGCGTGCCTACCGCACGCGGCAAGGCCAAGTGGTCAATCTCCAGCGTTCAGGCCGTTCTCGCCGGCCAGGACGCGGCACGTTTCACGAGCGGGTCCTAGCCCCGTTGAGCGCCCGGAGGCCACACGACGGTTACCGGAATCCCGCGTTCGCGCGCCGCTCGAACGACGTCCGCTGTCCCTCCGTGACCCCGTGCGGGCAGCCCGTCCCATACAGCCATCAGGCGATCGGCAGCGTCGAGCATCCGCAGGCTTGCCGCCATGTGTGCCTCGGCGTCGGACTCGATGTGATCAAGCCGCACCACGTCGGAAGCGCGGGCAAGCAAGGCGTCGTAGGTGCTGTGATGGGACTCTGGGAGCCCAGCACGGTACTGGTGGGCCGGAATGATCGCGACAAGCGCCCCGCCCAGGTCGAGTACGGCCTGAGCGAACAGCGCGTCGGCGCCGTCCGCAAGGCAGCTCAAGCCGATCAGTTCGCCGTCCGCGTGGCGTCGCAGCTCGGCGCGGAGGGCGGCGTCAACCACGCGCGCCGTCTGTTCGGGTAGCTGCCGGTGTCCGCTGACGGCAAGCCGGATCACAGTGCCTCCCGCTCGTACAAGGCTGCCAGTGCGTTATCCAACTCTCGCGCCTCGACGGTCGCGGCCGGCAGGGATGCCCGGAAGGCGCGCACTCGCGCCGTGATGCGCTCCGAGCCGAAGCGCCGCCCCACGGCGAGCGCCTCCGCCGCGAGACTGCACGCCTGACCGATCTGCCCTGACCGCGCGAGCACAAGCGCGTGGTCGACCACGGCTAACGCACGCGGCTTGGGCATCTGTAAGGAGGGTGCAGCAACCTCGAACGCGGCCTGCGCCGCCCGAAGATCGCCGAGCAGGCCAAGGGCAGCGCTCTGGTATCGCGCGGCCTTCGGGGCATCGAACGCGAATACCCAGGGCCAACGCGGTTCACCCTGCCGTTTGGAGACGAGTTTCTCGGCTCGCCTCAACTCCGCGAGAGCCGACGTACGATCGCGAACAGCGGCATGAGCGACCGCGTGTAGCGAGGCAAGCCACGCACGGGTCGTGTTTGGGGCATCACGGTCAAGCCGAGCGGAGGCCCGGTCAATAAGTAACAGCCCCTGCCGGGGGTCGCCGGACTCAACGGCGAAGTGCCCCAGGCTGGCAGTCATGTATGAGACGAGCAAAGGATGCCCGGACGTCTCCGCGAAGCGGACCGCCTCGGTGTAATGGCGGCGCGCAGTAGCCGTATCGCCCCGGTCCACAGCAAGCCACGCGGCAAGGCCAGCAACCTCACTCAGGACGCCAAATCCCGTCGCCGTGCGGAGACGTTCGCGCACCAGGCCGGATGCCAACCGCAAGTGCGCGTCTACCGCTGGCGTGAGTTGATCGGAAGGAATGAACGACTCCAAGCGACGGTAGTGGGTGGTCGGCCCCGCGATCGTCGCCGCCAAGCTCTCGGGGGCACTCACCAGAGCAGGCACCTTGGGCGCGACGAAGACCCCCACACCAGCGCCAACCGCAGTCTTGAGGAAGGTCTTGCGGTCCACTTCGTCGACGGTAGCGCGAGACGACCGGAAGAACCCCAGCTCACGATCCGTCGCCACGTCGAGCACTACTCGCAGTGCTGCCCGGTAACGTGCCGCCGGCCACCGGATGACTCCGCGCTCCCACTTGCCCACATGGTTCGCGTCAAGCGCACTGATCTTCTCTGTGGCGCGGAAGACCTGAGCATTCACCAGCTCGGCAAGTTCCTGGCGGCTCAACGGCTCACCCGGAGTGGTCGGCGACTCGATCCGCAGACGCGCCGCGCGTAGCAGCTCATTCGGCTCAGGCATGCGTCGCTCCCCGTGTCGCGCTCCCTGCGGAGGGTAGTCACGCACGGACGGAGTGGGAAAGTGGAACGCTCCCCAAACTCTCCCCTTGCACTCCCTGCCCGCTTCCCTGTATTAGCATCGACAAAGCGCACACGCTCAGCCCGTGACGGTCATAGCGACAGCAGGGGCAGCGCTCGTGTTGCTGGGCGTGCTCCTCGTACTCACAGCAGGTCCCCTACAGCTCGAACCGGCGCGCGTCGCACTCAAGCCAAGGCCAGGGCGCACGCAGGCGGTATCGGTGGCCGAGCTGTGGCAGCGGTATGGCGGTGACCGGCTCCCGATGCTCCCGAGGGGTGAGCGTCGGTGAGTCAGCGCGAGATCGACGCGGCGGCCGTGCGCGCGTTCCCGGAGCTACGGCACCTGATCACCATCCGTGACGCCGGGTGGCGGTTCCTGCCCGCGCCAAAGGTCGACGGCGTGCCGGTTCGGGTAGACGGGTTCCGGGACCATGGCGGCTATCAGGACGCGATCCGGGTCGAGTCGCCGACCAACGCGATGGGTCTCCGGATGACGTGCGATGACCCACCCGGGATCGTGTGGGAGCGCACCGGGACCCTCGGTGAGGTCGTGACCGAATTGGTCCTCCTTCCGCCACCTGGGCACCGGCTCGCCCCGTACCTGGTTACCGGAACCGCGCCGCTGCTTGTCCCCTCCCTGGCTGGCTGGGAGTGATGACCATGGCACGTCACGTTCCCCCACAAGCCGCTGACGTGCGGGAGAACGGACACGTTCCGCCCGGTCAACCAGGCGTCGCTTTCGTCGGTCTACCCGCCGCATGGCATCACCGCGACGGGTTCACCTTCCGATGGGGACGCGGCGACAAGGTCGTCACCGTCCACCAGGGCCGACACCTCGCTTCGTACTCGAACACGTTCCTTGTCGATGCGCTGGAGGTCGGTCGGGACTGGGACGACGACAACGACGTAGCCCACATCGTTCGATGGTGGTTCCAGCACCGCCGCGAACAGGTCGTAGGGACGCCCCGGCAGGGCGGTGGGTCCGCACAGGACGTGGCGTAACCACTGGTGAGCACCCACCGACGTCGTGGACGGTCCGCCAGCGTGCGCCGGTCTGTCATGACGCTTCCCGCCCTTGGGCATGACACTCTCCGAGTAGCCCATATGGGTGTCATTAGCCGGGTTCCGTATTCGCGGCGGTGATCGCGTTCATGGGCATCGGCCTGGTGGACCCGATCTTGTTGTCGATCGCGGAGGCGTTGCGGGCCGGACCGTCGGAGGTGACTCTCCTCTTCTCCTCCTATCTCGGTGTTCAGGTGCTGGCCATGCTGCTGACCGGCGCGAGCACGGCGCGGTTCGGCGCCAAGCGGACGGTGGTCGGCGGGCTGGCGTTGATCGTGATCGCCACGGCGGCCTGCGCCATGGCGGGTTCGATCGGCCAGTTGGTGGCGCTGCGCGCCGTGTGGGGGCTGGGCAACGCGTTCTTCATCGCCACCGCGCTGTCGGTGATCGTGGGCGCGGCATCAGGTGGCCAGCAGGGCGCGATCCTGCTGTATGAAGCCGCATTGGGACTTGGCCTGTCCACCGGACCGTTGCTGGGTGCGGCGTTGGGGAGCGTGTCCTGGCGCGGGCCGTTCGCCGGTACTGCCGTGCTGATGGGGATCGCCCTCGTGCTCGTCGCTGGGTTCCTGCCTGCCGACAGGGGCGAACGAGGCGCCCCGGTGAGTGTCGTCGAGCCGTTGCGCGCCCTGCGGCACAGCGGGCTGCGGTGGACCTCGGTCGGCTCGGCGCTCTACACGGCGGCGTTCTTCACGGTGCTCGCCTGGTCGCCGTTCGTGTTGAAGATGGGCGCGGTCGAGGTTGGTCTGGTCTTCTTCGGCTGGGGGCTCTGCGTGGCGGTGGCCGGTGTCCTGTTCGCGCCGCGCTTGGCAGCCCGGCTCGGGGAACGGCGGGCGACGGTGGTCGCGGTGCTGGCCTACGCGGTGCTGCTGGCGGTCATGTCGGTCGACAGCCGGCCGGTCCTGGTGGTGGCGGTGATCGCCTCCGGTGTGGCGTCCGGCCTGCTCAACACGCTGTTCACCGGTACCGCCATGAGCACCAGCCCGGCGCCGCGTCCGGTGGCCAGCGCCGGCTACAACTTCTGCCGGTGGCTGGGCGGGGCGGCCGCGGCCACTCTCGTGGGACACCTGGCCAACTGGCTGCGCGCCGAGCACGCCCCGTTCGTTGTTGCCGCGGTGCTGTGTGTGGTCTCGGCGGTCGTGCTCGCCCTCGGCACCCGTGGCCCGGAGCCGGACGGAGAGCTCCCTGCTGACGCTGCGTTGGTTGGCGACGAGATGATGTGAGCCATCTCGTCGGCACTGCGGGTGATTGTGGACGAAGATCAGTTACGGAAAGTGTCCAGTTCAGGGTGAATTTACCCGTTCATCTTCCGTGCGTCGCTTGTCCGACTTAACGTCGCGGCGTTTCCCGGACTGATGGAGGTCTGCGTGTCCGCACGACGCCCGCGGCTGCTTCCCCTGCTGCCCAACCACCCCCTCGGTCGCGCCGCCGTCACCTGTGAGTACCGCTGCGGCAACGCCTGCGCCCACGACGCCCCGAACACCTCGGACAACCCGTACTTCGGCGAGGTCGTCGAGCAGGTGTTGTCACGTCGTGGCGCGCTGAAGGCGGGCGCCGTCCTGGCGATCGCCGGGGCTGGCACGGCCGCGTCCACCGGCACCGCCGCCGCGCAGCATCTTCCGGCTGGGTCGCCGTCGGCCGGAACCACCAAGGGGCACGGCCGGTGGAGCCCCGGCGTGAACTTCGACCCCGTCGCGCCGAACACCGAGGATGCGATGGTCGTCCCCGACGGCTACCAGCACCAGGTGCTGATCCGCTGGGGTGACCCGGTGCTGCCGGACGCGCCAAAGTTCGACTTCGACAACCAGACGGCGGCCGCCCAGGCCAAGCAGTTCGGGTTCAACAACGACTTCTGCGGCCTCGTGCCGATGCCCGGGCCCCCCGACCGCTGGTTCATGGTGAACAACCACGAGTACACCAGCGAGAAATACATGTTCCGCGGGTGGGACAAGGAGAACCCCACCGAGGAGCAGGCCCGGATCGCGTGGGCCGCGCACGGCCTTTCCGTCGTCGTGGTGGAACGTGACCGCCGTAGCGGCCGGCTCGAGGTCAAGCTCGATCCGCACTACAACCGCAGGATCACGTTGCTGACGGAGTTCGAGGTGCGGGGCCCCGCCGCCGGCTCGCGTTTCCTCAAGACCGCCGCGGACCCGACGGGCACGGTCGTGCTCGGCACGCAGAACAACTGCGCGGGCGGCGTGACGCCGTGGGGCACGATCCTGTCCGGCGAGGAGAACATCCACCAGTACTTCGCCAACGCGGACAAAGTTGCCGACCCGGACACCAAGGCGCGCCTCGAGCGGTATGGATTCCCGGAGGGCGCCAGCACGCGCAAGTGGGAGCGGTTCGACAAGCGGTGGGACCTGGGGCAGGAACCCAACGAGGCCAACCGGTTCGGCTGGGTGGTGGAGATCGACCCGCACGACCCGAACGCCAGGCCCGTCAAGCACACGGCGCTGGGCCGGTTCAAGCACGAGGGCGCGAACGTCATCATTGCGCACGACGGGCGCGTCGTGGCGTACATGGGCGATGACGAGCGTTTCGAGTACATGTACAAGTTCGTGTCCGACGGCCGGTTCCGTCCGGGATCGAGCCGTCGTGCCCGCGAGCACAACAAGCTGTTGCTCGACTCCGGCACGCTCTATGTCGCGAAGCTGAGCGGCGACAGCCCGGAACGGGAGATCGACGGTTCCGGGAAGCTGCCCAGCGATGGGGAGTTCGACGGTCGTGGCGAGTGGATCCCATTGGCGCACAACGACAAGAGCTTCGTGCCCGGGATGACGGCGGAGGAAGTCTACGTCTTCACCCGATTCGCCGCGGACAAGGTCGGCGCGACCAAGATGGACCGGCCCGAGGACGTCGAGCCGAGCCTGCGCAACCGGCGGATGTACGCGGCACTGACCAACAACAGCCGTCGGGGCGCGGCTGGTTACGCGCCGGCCGACGAGGCCAACCCACGCAACAGCAACAAGCACGGCCAGGTGCTGGAGCTGGAGGAGCGCTGGAGCGACAACACCGCGACGCGGTTCTCCTGGCGGCTGCTGCTGGTCTGTGGTGACCCGAAGTCGCCGGACACCTACTTCGCGGGGTACGACAAGAGCCAGGTCAGCCCGATCTCCTGCCCGGACAACGTGGCCTTCGACCGCTGGAACAACCTGTGGATCTCCACGGACGGCAACGCGTTGGGCAGCAACGACGGGCTGTTCGCGGTGCCGTTGGCCGGGTGGGAGCGCGGGCACGTCAAGCAGTTCCTCACGGTGCCGCTGGGTGCCGAGACCTGCGGGCCGGTGATACAGGACCGCTTCGTGCTCGTCTCGGTGCAGCACCCGGGTGAGGTCGACGGGCACAGCGCCGACAACCCGGCCTCGCACTGGCCCGATGGTGGCGACAGCCAGCCGCGGCCGGCGGTCGTGGCCGTCCGGCGCAAGGACAACGGCCTGATCGGCTACTGACGACGGACATCCGCGGGCCGATCGGCAGCTCCTGGCCTGCCGATCGGCCCGCCCGTGCGTAGGGGGCCGCAGGCCCGATCGATCGGTCGTGCAGAAGGGCCGTGCTGGTCACTCTGTCGGTTCGGTCACCGCGTCGGTATGGTCGGTGATACCTCTCCGCTGAGCGTATGTCGAGGGCCTAGCGGAGGGGACGCGGCGAAGGGGTGAGGTCGGTGTCAGCTCCGCTCGACCCGGATCTGCCTGTGGGGAAGCGAATCCAGTACTTCCGCCAACAGGAGGGGCTGTCCCGGCCGGTTCTGGGTGGCTTGGTCGGCAAGTCTGCGGAATGGGTGAAGGGGATCGAGACCGGGCGGCTGCTCCCCCCACGGCTGCCCATGCTGATCCGGATCGCCGAGGTGCTGCGGGTGGACGACCTTGCGGAACTCACCGGGGAGCAGAAGCTGTCGGCCGCAAGCTTCACCAAGGAACGCCACGACTCGTTGGACAAGGTCGCCGACGCGCTGGCCACCTTCCCGCTCAGCGCCGAGTCCAGCGAACCGATGTCGGCCGACACCCTGGCGTCCCAGGTGTGGCAGGCATGGGAGCTGTGGCACGGCTCGCGACGGCAGCGCACCGCGATCGGGGTGCTGCTACCCGGGCTACTGCGTACGGCTCCCGCAACCGTGCGGCGTATGGAAGGTGCCGAGCGCCGCCGCGGCCTGCGTGCGCTGGCCGAGATATACCACCTCGCCCAACTGTTCCTGAGCTTCCAACCGGTGCCCGAACTGGTGCACCTGACCGGCGATCGGGCGATGACCGCGGCGCAGGACGCCGACGATCCCGAAGCCATTGCGGTCACGGCCTGGTATCTCAACCACGTGTTCCGGGACGCCGGCCAGCGCCATGAGGCGCGCGTGGAGCTGGCGACACGTGCGGCCGGGACGCTGCGCCCGGAGACCGGCCCAGAACACCTGGTGCGATGGGGCCTCCTTCATCTGGCAATCGCCCTCTCCCATGCCAAGCTCGGCCGGGAGGGCGACGCCTGGCACCACTGGGACAAGGCATCCAAGGCTGCTCGCACGCTTGGTGATGGCTACGCCCACCCCTACCTGATCTTTGGCCCCGGAATGGTCGATGCCTACGCAATCACCATCAATGCCGACCTGATGAAGGGTGGCGAAGCCGTGCGGCAGGCGGACCGAATCGACCTGGCCACGATGCCGTCGGCAACGCGCCGCAGCTTCCACATGATCGAGACTGCCCGCGGGTACCACCTGCGAGGAGAGCACCTGGCCACCCTGCGCATGCTGACCAAGGCACACGAGGAGTCGCCCGACACGGTTCGGTTCAACCTGTTCGCTCGGCCGGTGGTGGCAGACCTCGCGGCCAAGGGTGGAAGCACGGTCCGCGCCGACGCGGCCGAGCTGGCGATGAAGATCCAGGTTCCGGTCTAGGGGTACAAACTGAACCCCTCCGGGCAGGGTGATCAGGTATACCCCGTCCTGCCCGTGAGCCCTCTTAGCGTCGCCTCCGGCCAGGCAGCACAGGGAGGTAGGCGCGATGAACGTGCGGGTGTGGCAGCTGATGACGCCGGATGAGGCCGCCGAGTGGGATCGCAGGATGGCTCCGTTGCGTGCTCGTCGGGTACGAGTCCGGCTGGCCACGAGCATGCCTGGCACGCTCCGTCGCCCGGCCGTTGGGCAGGTGCGTCGTGAGCGCGCTTGAGTTCTGGCTGGTGCGTGTGCCGGGCAGCCGGTCTCGCAGCCAGGTGCATGCCTTCCCTGCACCTGATGAGCAGCCTCTCGCGACTATGTGCGGGGTTGAGGTCGACCGTGGCCTAGTGGAGCAGACTACGGAGGGGATGCCGTGTGTGCGGTGCCTGATGAAGGTTGCCGATGGTATCGAGGTGGCCCGTTCGCAGACACCCGCAGCACTCCTCGATCCAGTGCTTCTCGGCTTGGACTAGTGGTCAGCCTTCCGGTGCCTTCTCGGGTGTTCCGGCATCAGTCCGTGCCGTCCGCAGGAGTCCTCGGTAGGCAACCACCGCACTCAGCAGGCTGAGCACCGCTGCCGTCAGGAACGCCCAACGGGCGTTGCCGTCCGCCGCCTGCGCCAGCACTCCAAACAGTGCCGCGCCGAAGGGATGCGCCGCCATCGCCGCCGACCGGGCGCTCGCGGTCACCCTCCCGAGAAGCTCGCGCGGCACGACCCGCTGCCGCACCGCCCGGATGTTCACCGTCGCCAGCACGGAGAGCGCACCGTGCACAGCGTTCACCACGCACAGCTGAACCGCGTTCCGCGCCAACGCCATGGCCAGCAACGAGAAGCCAAGAGCAATCACCGACCAGGCGATGAGCCGCTCCGAGGCGAACCGGTTGGCTGCCCACCGCGCGACGGTCATCGCCACGAGCCCGCCGACACCTGCCGCCGACAGGATGATTCCCACCCAGGTCGGGCTCGCCTGCAGTCCGCGCGTCGCGTAAACAACGATCAGGACCTCGACGGCGACCACGAAATTGATGACGACCTGCAGCGACACGATATTCGCGATGATCTGGCTCGATCTGATGTACCGAACGCCCGACATCATGTCGCGCCAAATCTTGGAACCGCCCGCGGTATTCCGCTCCGTGCGGCCGAAACGCAACGGGACGATCGTGAGTGCGGAAACGGCAAACGTCGCGGCATTGATGTAAAGGCACGTTTCCACCCCCAGTGACGCCAGCGCGACCCCGATTGCCGCGGGACCGACGAGGAGGCCGAGCTGGTTGCTGAGTTCGAGCCGCGCGTTGCCCGCCACCAGGTCCTTCGGCGCCAGGCTGTCCTTCACCGCGATCGCGATCGCGGTCTCGAAGAACACCCCCGCGGACGAGGCGCCGAACGCCACGCCGAGCACGAGCCACCCACCCGCCGGCAGCAACACCACCGCGGGCAGTAGAACGAACGAGACCGCACGCAGGGCGTCCGAGACGATCAGTACCCGCCGCACGTCCCAGCGGTCCACGAGCGCACCGGCGACCAGCCCGACCACCAGGTACGCCGCCGTCCGGGACGCCACCACCAATGCCGTCGCCAGGACGCTGTCGGTCGCCCGCAGCACCAGCAACGGCACCGCGAGCACCGCGGCGCCGTCCCCGAGGACGGACACGCTCTGCCCCGCCCACAGCAGCCGGAAACGCAGGCTCGACAGGCTCGACCCCGGCGCCATGTGCTCCCCCGAATGTCCTGTTGGTCTCCAAACAGGTCGAGAAACTCGCGTCACCTTAACGGATCCCGTTGGGGTGGCAGCAGCATCATTCGGAGGGCAAAAGTATCTGGACCGACGTGCCCACATGACGCTCCGCAATGGTCCGCCGGGTAATGCTGCGGCATTGGGGTGAACGGGAGGTCGGGTCCCTTGACGGCCGGCTGGGTGCCGCGAACACTCGGGCGAGTGGGCGTAATGGGTGACGCCTGGGGAGTTTCTTTTTCTCCGGAATCAATGGAACCCCTGCGTCCACCGAATGTTCCCCGTTATCCGCAAGGAGGGGAGGTGAAGTTCGTGGGCGAGAAGATCTCTGTCGAGGAGCTGCAGGAGCTGGCCGAGATCGCGGCGCGTTCCGAGGCCGCGGCCAGCGCGCTCCGCGCCGGCGTCGTCGAGTGATCGAAAGTCCTCGGCAGGCGCCGGAGCCGCACCGTGCGGCTCCGGCGCCCCCGCGATGGCCCAGGGGCGGAACGGCCGGCCCCGCCGCCCGCCCGGAGAACTTGGGGTTGTCGACCAGCTGCGGCCGACCGCACGAATTCTGAGGAGCACGAATGGCGGGTCTTCGGCGAACCGTTCCGTTTCTTTCCCAGGCACGTGTGTTGAGCGAGGAGTACAGCCTTCTGGTGGACAACACCGAGGTGGCGCTTTCGGCGGCGGACGATCCCAGGCTTGCGGGCACGCTCGCCCGGCCGATCAACCTTGGCCGCGCCGACCGGTGCTTACCCGCCGCCGAGGTCGAGGCCATCGTCGAGGCGCAGTACGAGGCGTGCCTCGAATTCATCTACGGCCACCCGGTGTGGCAGCGGTTCCGGGACGCCGAAGGGCAGGAGGCGCTCTATTCCTACCTCCTGGAGAGCCGGCACTACCTGGCCGCGGCACCGTTCCGCATGGCCAGCGGGATCACCGATGCCTTCCGCCCCTCGGAGCTGGTGCGCCTGCAGGCACACCACGTCGTCGAGGAAGCCGACCACGACAGGTTCTTCGAGAACGGCCTGGCCGAACTCGGTTGCCCCCGCGACCTGGTCCGCGAGGCACGCCCCTCACCGGTCACCGTCGAGTGGATCCACCTCATGCGGACCGTCGCCGCCTACGGTCCCCTCGCCGCCGCGATCTGTTCGGGCCTGCTGGAGTTCACGGCGGGCGACAAGGCCGCGGTCACCGGGTGGCACGAACACCTCGTCGAACGCGGAATGCTCCCCGCCGAAGCGGTCAGGGCGATCTTCGAGCACGTCGAGACCGACCTCGGCCTCGGCCACGGCTCGAACTGGCGCGACGCGATCCACGCGGCCAAGGTCGTCCCGGTCGCCGAACTGGCCGACTGGCTCAACGCCGCCACCCTGGTCGCCGAGATGATCGTGCGCTGGCTCGACACCTTCGAGTCAGGACTGGCTGGCGACTTGGTCACCACCCTGCCGCGCCTCCGGCTGGCCGGCGCGGCGCGCAGGTACGGCGGCGAGACCGACGGGCTTCCCGTGTGGCCGGCCGAGGTCTACCGGTCCTTCGCCCATGGTCCACTCAGCGAAAAGCCGGGCGTACGCCGAAGTCTGGCCGTCGCCTACGCCTTCAGCGGCAAGGTGGTCGACGCCGACTCGACCGGGATTGCGGAAACCGCAAAGAACTTCGTCGCTCGCGCCGCCCGTGACCTGGACCGCGGCGACAGCGCCGAGGAACTGGAGAAGATCGTCGACGGGTGGTTGACCGCGATCGACGGCCACCAGTTGTGGAGCGAGCTGTCCCAACGCACCACGTTCCCCCTCGTCTACGGCTGGATGGTCGAGAACTACCACTACGTGGCCGGGATCTGGCAGCACGCCGGCGCGGCACTCTCGGCCTGTCCCGACCCGGTTGTGCGCGCGGAACTGGTCAGGCACCTCACCGAGGAGTTCGACCACGGCAGCATGTTCCGCAACGGCATCGAGACCGGTCGCGGGGACCGGTACCAGGACCTGCCCGTCGCCGCGATGCGGCCGCTGCCGACCACGGTGGCCTTCCTCGGCACCCTGCGCGAGCTGAGCCAGCGGGATTGGAAGGGTTACGTGCTGGCGCTGGCTTTCCTCCAGCGGTCGCTCGGCACCAGTGAGCACGGACTGGGCGAGCGGCACGAGGGCTTCTACCGCGTGCTGTTCGGCGCGCTACCCGAGTGCATGCCCGTGGTGGCCGCGATGCGCCAGCACGACCTCGAGGACACCAAGCTCGGTCACGGCGACGACAGCCACGAGCTGCTGACCCTGCTCACCGACCGCTACGAGGTCGGCCCCGAGTCGGTCGCCGCGGCGGCCATCGTCCCGCAGCTGGCCTGGAGTTTCCTGGACGGCATCTGGCGGCACTACCGCCACGGTGATGCCGCGGTCCTGCAACGGGTCGGCTGGCATGTCGACGGTTAGCAGCCCGAACCTCTCCGAGGTGGGACACCTCGTCCCGGCCCGACATCGCCCCTCCATGGCGTGGGTGAAGCGGCTCGCGGCCTTGGTCGAGGACGGAGTCCCCACCGACGTGGCCGTGGCGCTCCGCGACCCGCGAATCCCACCGCGGGAGTGGAGCACCGTTCTCGCCAGGGAGTTCGCCCTCACCCTGAACTGGGCGGCTCGGCGTGTGCTGGCCGCGGCCGGCCACGCCCGGACCGGCCGCCCCCGATGGCCGGGGCTGGCGCCGGTGCTGAGCCTGCTGCCCCGGCACGGCCACGCGGTCCACCTGATCCGCAGGGCACTGCCGTTTGCCCTGTGCGGCCTTCCCACCGGGGTGGCCGGTCACCCCGAGCAGACCAACCAGCTGCGGGAACTCGCCGCCGTCCTCACCGACCTGCTGGACCTCTCCACGCCGCTCCACGTGTTTTCCAGACCACCGCACGAGGCGGTGGCCGAGATGGCGCCCGCCGAGCTGGTCGTGGTCACCGGACGCCCCGAATCGGTGGACGCCGTTCGGTCCGCGACCACCGCCACGGTGGTTGGCGCCACCGGTTCCTGCGTGCTCCTTGTCGGGTCGGAACCGGGCAGGCTGGCCAGGGTCGGTACCGTGCTCGGTCAGCTCGACCAACCGGGCAGCTGTACCAGATTCGGCGGCTGGTGGGAGATCGCGATACCCGACGGCACGCTCTGGCGACGCAACGGGGCTACCAGGGAGACAACGGCGGTGCTGGCCGAAACCCACCCCTCGGCGGTCTACCGGCTCGACGACGGCGTGGAGCCGACGGATCTCAGTGGCTACACCTGCCTCCCCTGCGATGACAACGCCACGCTGGGCACGCTGGTCGGCTTCGGCCGTGATCCCTGGTACCGCTGGCCCGGAGACTTCCTTTGCTGAGCAGTGCGCAACGGCGCCGAGCAGTTAAGGTCTCGCACTACGAGGTGACGGGTGAAGCGAGCATCGCGCCGGTAAGGCGCGCAGCGAGGCCCGGAGCCGAGCAACCCAGCCTCGTCAGGCTCCGACGCTGGAGGCCACGATGCTGATCCAGCCCTGGGACAGCGTGGACGACGCCGAAGCCCTCGACTTCGTGCGGCACAACGAGTTCGGGCAGCTGATCGCCGTCGGACGGGGCCGTGACGTGCCCGTGGTGGTGCCGACCCAGTTCCTGCTCGCCGACGACGAGACCGTGCTGCTCCACCTGGCTCGTCCCAACCCGGTCTGGCATCCGATCGAAGAGAACCCGATCGTCCTGCTCGCGGTCACCGGTGACTGGGCCTTCATCCCCGGCGCATGGAAGAAACTGCCCGAACTCGACGAAGACCCGGCCTACGGCGTCCCGACCACCTACTACGCGGCGGTGCAACTGGTGTGTCGCGCGCGCATCGTCGACGACTTCGCCGAAAAGGCGGAAATCCTTCGCAGCCAGCTCGAACGCCTCGACCCCGAGGGCGGACTGGTCGACCCCGCCGCACACGACAGGGTGCTGAACGGCATTCGTGGTCTCCACCTCCGCGTGACCGAGATCCGCGGGAAGTTCAAGTACGGCGGGAACGTCGACGCCAACCACCGCCAGCATGTCGCCGAACAACTGGCGAAACGGGACGGCCCAGGTGATGCCGACGCCCGCGACCACCTGCTCCGCAGGCTCGATTCCCCACCCCGGAAAGCGCAGCGCCCGCAGCACTGACCGGCACCTGGCCGCACGGGGTTTGTCGCAGTGACCGCGACCACCGTGGGTGCGGGAGATCGGAGCCCGTTCTGTGGTCGGCCACGGTGGGCGTTAGGTTCGGGGCATGTCCTCTCGTCCGATCGCCCTGGTCACCGGTGCTACTCGCGGTATCGGCAGCGCCGTCGCGCACGCCCTCGCCCCCACGCACGACCTCCTGCTGGGTGGTCGCGACCGGGCCCGGCTGGACGAGCTTGCCGGCGAGCTGCGCTCGGCCCGCCCGTGGCCGGTGGACCTGACCGACTTCACCGCGCTCGCCGCAACCACGACCGGCATCGAGCGGCTGGACGTGCTGGTGCACAGCGCCGGCCTGGCCGAGCTGGGCACCATCGAGGAGACCCCGGCCGAGGTATGGCGGCGCACGATGGAGGTCAACCTGGTCGCGGTCGTCGAGCTGACCCGCCTTCTACTGCCCGCGCTCCGTGCCTCCCACGGCCACGTGGTCCTGCTCAACTCCGGCTCGGGCCTGCGCGCCAACCCGAACTGGGGCGCCTACGCGGCCAGCAAGTTCGCCCTGCGCGCCTTCGGCGACGTGCTGCGCGCCGAGGAGGCCGAGCACGGCATCCGGGTCACCTCGGTGCACCCCGGCCGCACCGCCACGGACATGCAGCGGTCCGTGCGCGAGCAGGAGGGCGGCGAGTTCGACCCCGGCCAGTACCTGCGGCCCGAGTCGGTGGCCGCCGCGGTCGTCTCCGCCGTGACCGCCTCCCGGGACGCCCACGTCACCGAGGTGGTCATCCGGCCGGGCCAGGCGCGGTAGTAGCGTCTCCGAGCGTGCGTCGTCCGGTCCCACCCGCCGGCCGCCGGGCGCCGCGAGCCCTGCGCTGGTTCGTGCTCGGTGCGGTGTGCTTCGCGTTGGCGGTGGCGTTCTTCACCCCGTTCGGAGTGATCGTGCTGGGCCGTGAGCACGTGCCCGTCCACGGATCGATCACGATCGAGGTGGGCGAGGGCGAGGTCTTCGCACTCCGGTCGCACCACGACACCAGCTGCGTCATCAGCCCGGAATCCGGCGAGACGCGGGACGTGGTCGCGGAGCGGCCGACCTTCCCTCGCAGTCACTGGGGCATGCGGGGACACGTCGTGGCCTGGTTCTCCGGGCGTGCCGAGGTCAACTGCAAGGGGAGGGCGACCTACGAGCCGCCCGAGTCGCTGCAACGCGGGCACGTCGCATCGCACGCGCCTGCGGTGCTCCTGCCCGCCGGCCTCCTCTTCGTCACGGTGGGATTCGTTCAGGTCCACCGGCGGAAGGCGGTGGCATCACGGCGCGCCGCACGGGAACCAAAGGCCACCTGAACACCGACAAGGCACATGTCGACACATCGATGCACCGACATGACGCCTTGTCGCTCGCCCGCTGATGCGAGGCAGAAGGCGGCGTGACCGGATGCGCAGCCGCTGACAGATGTGCGGGGCCGCCAAGAAGCTCGTCAGAAGGCGCTGAGAGGCCCGACAACAGGCCCCGATCAGCCACGCAGGCGCAGGGACGCGGCACGGGCCTTGCCCCGCACCTCGTCGACGTCCACCCGGCTGGGCACACCCTCGGCCAGCACCTGCTCACCCGCGACCCAGACGTCCCGCACCGCACGGGCACCGGCCGCCCAGAACAGGTTCGCCAGCAGCTCCGCGTCCGGCACGTCCAAGCCGGCCACGAACGCGGTGTCGTCGGCGCCGAGGTGCACCACGTCCGCCCACCGGCCCGGTTCCAGGGCGCCGATGTCGTCCCGCTGCAGCGCGGCCGCGCCGCCCCGCGTCGCCAGCAGCAAGGCTTGACCCGCCGAGATCGCCACCGCGTCATGGTTGTTCACCCGGGCCAGCAGCGCGGCGAACCGGGCGTCCTGCCACAGGTTCAGGTCGTCGTTGCTGGCCGGGCCGTCCGTGCCCAGGCCGACCCGGACCCCGGCCCGCACCATGTCGGTCAGCCGGGCCATCCCCGAGGCGAGCTTGCCGTTGGAGCCCGGGCAGTGCGACACGCCCGCGCCGGTCCGGGCGAACAGCTCGATGTCGGAGTCGGACATGTGCACGCAGTGCGCGCCCACCAGGCGACACCCGAGTAGGCCGACCTCGTCGAGCAGCCGCGGCACCGAGCCGTACCGCTCCCGTTGGCTGCGGTCCTCGTCGAGCGACTCCGCCACGTGGATCTGCACCAGTGCCCCGCGCTCACGGGCCGCCCCGGCCACCGCCCGCAGCGCCTCCGGCGACACGGTGTAGGCCGAGTGCGGTGCGTAGGAGATCTCGACGAGCTCACCGGGGCCGAAGCGCAGCCCGACCCGGTCGATCCACTCGCTGATCTCGCCGACCTGCTGACGCCAACCGCCTGAGTCCATCCCGGGCAGGTCGAGAATCGCCCGCCCGATCACGGAGCGGAAGCCAACCTCGAGCGCGGCGTCGGCGATGCGCTCGGGGAAGAAATACGACTCGGCGCTCGTCGTGACCCCGGCGCGCAGCATCTCCACGCAGCCCAGCCGCATGCCGGCATAGGCGTCGTCGGCCACCATCCGCGCCTCGGCGGGCCAGATCGCCTCGTTGAGCCAGCGCAGCAGCGGGAGGTCGCCACCGAGCCCGCGCAGCACCGTCATCGGGGTGTGGGCGTGTGTGTTGACCAGGCCGGGCATGAGGATCCCGGAGCACCGGTGCACGGTCGCGCCGGCCGGCCGCTCCGGTGCCCCGGCCAGCGGCCCGCAGTGGACGACGCGGCCTGCCTCGTCGATGTCCACCACCGCGTCGCGCAGCACCGTGCAGTCCGGGTCGCACGGCAGGACGACGGGCGCATGCAGCCGAACAGGGGTCGCCATACGGCCGATCCTCGCACGAAGGCGACCGGATGTGTCCGCCACCTGGGCTAGCGTGAGGTGGCGACCAGGTAGGGGCGAAGAACTGTCCAAGCCCAGATTGTGTGGAAAGGTCGAGGCGCTCGTCTCGCCCGCTGTGTCTAGTTGTCCGCTGACCCCGCCGAACGGGCGTGGCAGCTGGTCACTTCGATCTTGGGCAGTTCCCCGGCCTGCGCGGTGATCCGCAGCCGACAGCGCAGCGCACCCGCACCGGACCCGGTCACCGACTCCGGCGCGGTGACCACCGTGTCCGCCGGCACCACCTGCTCGGCCAGCCGCGGGCCGACCCGGACCGTCTCCAGCAGGCGGAGCCGTACCCCGGTGTCGGTGGTTCCCACCCGCTCCATCTGGGCGTCCGCCTGCCGCACCGGCGGCCCGCCGCGGGCGCTCGCGACCCGCCACAACAACCCGCCGGCCAACGGGATGAGGACGGCGGCGCAACACACCACGATCAGGACGCGGGTTCTGGAGCTCATGACCCCAGGGTGTGGCCGTGCGCCGCCGGATCACTCGGCCGATCGGTCGGTGCCGGCCGTCGTCCGGCCGAGATCGGCATCAGCCGATTCGTACCCCCGGCGTCGTCCTCCCCCTGGCCCGATCGGGCCCTTTCGTCGAGCACGCCCCGCGTCCCCGAC
The DNA here is from genome assembly GCF_014645795.1 of Longimycelium tulufanense. GTDB lineage: Bacteria > Actinomycetota > Actinomycetes > Mycobacteriales > Pseudonocardiaceae > Longimycelium > Longimycelium tulufanense. The sequence goes on from NZ_BMMK01000021.1 coordinate 92,256, forward strand.
AGCCGCTCGTGCCACCCGCGCTGGTCGCGGCGGCGCCACGAACGCCCTGCGCCCTCGCGGTGGTCCCCAGCCTGGTTTCAGCCCTGGTCCATCAGCCCGGACCGCCACGCCCACGCGGCGACCTCGACCCGGTTCCGAGCGCCCAGCTTGGCCTGCACCGACGCCAGGTGGGTCTTCACCGTCGACAGCGACAGGAACAGCTCGGCCCCGATCTCGGTGTTCGTCAGCCCGCGTGCCGCGGCCCGCACCACTTCCAGCTCCCGATCGGTCAGCGGCTCGTTCGGCGCCTGCGCGCGCACGGGCCCCGGCCGGGCAAAGTGCCGCAGCAGCCGCACGGTGATCTGCGGCGAGACCAACGCGTCACCGCGCACGGCCGCGCGTACCGCCTCCACCAGCAACGTGGGGCCCGCATCCTTGAGCAGGAAGCCGGAGGCGCCGTTGGTCAGCGCGGTGTGCACGTACTCGTCCAGGTCGAACGTGGTGACGACGACGACCTTCAGCGGGTCGGCCACCCCCGGGCCGGCCAGCCGACGGGTCACCTCCAGCCCGTCGAGACCGGGCATGCGGATGTCCACCAGGCACACGTCCGGCCGCAGCTCGCGGGCGCGCTGCACCGCGCTGACCCCGTCGGGCACGTCGGCGACCACCTCGATGTCCGGCTGTGACTCCAGGATCATGCGGAACCCGACCCGCACCATCTCCTGGTCGTCGGCGATGAGCACCCGGATCGTCACGACTCCCCTTCCCGCAACGGCAGCTCCGCGCTGACCAGCCAGCCCCCGTCCGGCCCCGGCCCGGCGTAGAACGACCCGTCGAGCAGCTGCACCCGCTCCCGCATGCCGACGAGCCCGAACCCGCCCGAGCCGCCCACCGGTTCCTCCCGATCGTGCCTTGTCGGCTGCCCGTCATCGGCGACCGCCACCCGCAGCACCCCCGCGTGATGGGTGACCTCCACCCGGATCGCGGTCACGTCGTGTGCGTGCTTGCGCGTGTTGGTCAGCGACTCCTGCACCAGACGGAGCACCGAGCGGGCCAGCTCCGGGCGGACCCGCTCCGGCAACCGCACCAGCAGATGTACCGGCGCGCCCACCGCGGACGCCTGCTCGACGACCCGGCGCAGGTCGGCGGCCAGGTCGGTGGTGGCCTCCCCGGCCGCGGCCGCCCCGCTCGCACCGGTGGTGCGCTCCGCCTGCCGCAACGTGCTGACCAGCCGTCGCATCGCGGCCAACGCCTCGGTACCGCTGTGCGCAATGAGGTCCAGCGAGCGGGCCGCCGTCGCCGGGTCCTGCTCGGCGACCAGCCGGGCGGCCTGGGCGTGCACCACCATCCCGGTGACGTGGTGCGCGACCACGTCGTGCAGCTCCCGGGCGAGCGCGATGCGTTCGGCCTGGCGCGCACCCATCACCGCCGTGGTCACCACCCGCCGCCGGTCGCCGTCCCGGGCGCGGAAGTACAGACCGGTACCGACCGCCACCGCCAGCAGGAGCAGGTCGCTGAGCAGCGGCTCGTACAACGGCTGCTGCGGCCCGTCGAGGGTGCCGAAGTCGTAGCGCTGCCGCTCGCGCAGCAGGTAGGTGAGCAGCGAGGCGGCGACGAGCGCGGCGCCGCTGAGGAGCGCGCGCGGCCGGGACGTCTGGCGGACGACGTAGGCGATCAGCGCCATTGTGGCGAGGCTCTCCGACGGGGTGAGCACGCCGAGGAAGGTCACCGGCAGCTCGATGTGGGCGACCCGCAGTAGCAGTGACGAGCCCACGATCGTGACCGCGCCGACGAGAGCGGCGTCGAACGGCTGGCGCGGTGCCACCACCGCCAGCCCGCCGAGCAGCACCGCACCCGGGAGCGACCACCACTGGGGGTCGTAGGCGTAGGTGTGCTCGATGACGACGAGGGTGGCCACGGCGAGGGCGACCGGCCACTGGCGGCGAGCCAGGGCCCGCCAGCCGGTGAGGGTGCTCTCCACGTCATAGCACGGTACGTGGGGCGTCGCCCGGACGGACCAGTCGATGGGCTGGGTCGTGCCGACCGAACGGATGAACGGCGTGGCAACCGACAAACCGGGCGAACGTCCGGGCAGGGACGCAACCACGGCCTGTCAGCCGAATGGCCCCCCAAGTCCGCTCCGATGGCCGATCCATTTCCGGGGATCACGGCGTCAACCTGGGAGGACATTGGGGGACCTTGGGAGGGCAGAGCGATGCTCACCGTGATCGTGAGCTGGATCCTGGCGGGTCTGGGGATTCTCGTGTTGCTCGGGATGACCTTGGCCGGCGTGCTGACCGCGGGCAAGGGGCGTCCCGCGCGGTGACGTGACGTCGGGCGGCAGGCGGTTCACGCGGCCGCCCGGTAATGATTGCTCTGGCCGACATCGACCGAGGGGAGACCGCGAGGTGACGGGCGAAGCGAGCATCGCCAGGCGGCGGTGACGCGCGCAGCGAAGCCCGGAACCGAGCAGTTCGACACCGCTGGGCGGCATTCCGGACGGTGGCCGGCTCCAACCGCGAGCGGCACCGCCAAACACCCGCGCGGGGCTCGTTGCCGCGGCGGCACGCCGGACACGCTCCGCCTTACCCCACACCGGTGCCCCCAGTCTTCTCGCGGCCAGGGCAGGCCGGGGCGAACGCGCGTCCAGACCTCCTGCCGCCGGCTGGGTTCGTTCGCGTCAGGCCCCGAGACGTCGGCGGACCGCGCCGATCAACCAGCCGTGCGCGGCGGTGCCGGTCGAGGCCGCCGCCTCGGCGCCACCCTCCGGCCGCGCGGCCGGCTCCCCGAACCGGGTTGGCCCACCCCGCAACCCGCGGGCCGCCGCGTGAAGGTCCAGCACGTAGGCCGGCCGGCCACCCGGCGGCTCCAGCGGCTGCCGCCCCCACGGCGGCCGGCCGCGGAGCTGGGTCAGCAGGCGCTGCGCCTCGGTGTGGTGATCGCTGACGGTCACCCCGGCGGCGTCGAAGGAGTGCAGTACGGCGCTGTTGATCTCCAACAACGCGCGGTCCCGCCACAGCGTCCGCTCGGTGGAGGTGTCCAGCCGCAGCCGGGCGGCCACCTCGCGGGCGGCCCGGTACCGGTCGTCGGCGGCCAGGCAGCCGGCGCTGATCTCGCTGTCCACGAACCAGCCGTTGAACGGAGCGGCCGGGTAGCTCACCCCGCCGACGACCAACCGCATGTTGGCCACCGCAGGCACCGCGTGCCACCGCAGGCCCAGCTTGGCGAACCACGGCAGCTCGGGGTGCGTCAGCCGCACCTCCACCACCACGTCCCGGGGCACCGGGAAGCACCGCGGCCCCTCCTCCACGGTTTCCACGACCAGCGGGAGCAGGTCGAACCGGCCACGTCTGGACGGTGGCCGCCAGCCGAGCCGGCGCACCGCCTCGGTGAAGCCGGCGTAGCGGGCGTCGCCCACCACCGAGCCGTCCGCCTGGCGGTAGCCCGCGTACCGCACCAACTGCTCGTTCCACAGGCACGGGCCGGGCCGGCGCGGGGTGTCCGGCGCGAACACCGTGACCACCGGCAACACCCGGCGTCCCGTGCTGGCCACGCGCAGGTGCTCGAAACACGCGTCGGCGACAGCGGCGGCGTTGCGCACCCGGCGCAGATCGCGGACGCGCAGCGCGCGCCACGGTAACCGCGTGGTGCACGGGGAGATCTCGCGTAACGCCATACGCGCGCCGAAAGTCAGCTCCGGTCCGGTGTGCCGGTAGCTGCCGGTCTCGCCGATTTCGGCACGCACCTCGCCCAGCCGGGCAGACATCGATCCGGCCTCGGGATGTTCGGCGTGGAACAGGCGAAGAAACTCCTCGGCCGCAGCAAGATCCACGGCCGCGTCCGAGGATGGTGAATCGGGGAGGGGGATCACCTGGTCATGAGGTGCCGTCACGTCCGCTGAACCTAGCCCGGCGCCGGTGTGAGCGGAGATCGCTGGAGTGAGCGGACTTCTCGGCCGCCCGCACTCACTCGTACGGGCAATTTCCACACGGACGGTACGGCCCGGACGGCCTCCGACCGACCGTCCGGGTGGCGCACCGTGTCCGATTGCTTGCCCTCGGGTTTCGCCGCCGCCTCGTCGCTGCGTGGCGATGCTCGCTTCGCCCGTCACCTCGCTCTAGGAAACGTGTACCGGCTCCTGCTCGACGGCGACCAGCGCCTGCTGCATCTTCTCCAGCATCACCGGCACGTCGGCGGTGACCGCGACGCGGACCGGCCGCCGGCGGTGCTGCTCGGTGCCCGGCAACACGAAGCCCCGGCGGTCGACCAGGGTGGCGCCACGGGAGTGGGTGCCGGTCAGCTCGACCATCACCCGGTACTCCTCGTAGGTCGCCATCGACGGGTCCATCAGGATCGCCGCGGCCAGCGGGTCGTGCAGCAGGCAGCCCCGCTCGCCCCGCACGTCCTTGAGCAGTGAGCTGTAGACGTCGACGTAGTGCCGGGAGATGGCGCTGGCGAACCGCGCGAGCGGGGTGTCGTGCCCGGTCACCGTCTCGAACCACGTCGAACCCGCCCAGGCCCGCTCGGTCACGTCCAGCGGCACCAGCCGGAGCTCGAACCCGCCGGAGAGCACCAGCTCCGCGGCCTCCGGGTCGTGCCACACGTTGGCTTCGGCGTGCGCATTGATGTTGCCCGGGGCGTCGAACGCCCCGCCCATGCACACGACCTCCCGCAGCAGGTACGGCAGTCGCGGCTCCAACATCAACGCCAGCGCCACGTTCGTCAGCGGTCCCAGCGCGAGCAGCGACAGCTCTCCCGGATGCTGCCGGGCCAGCCGCACGATCTGCTCGGCCGCCGACTCCACCACCGGACGCCGCCACGGCGGCGGTCCGGCGGCGCCGCCCAGACCGTCCTCACCGTGGACGAACTCGGCGGTGCGCAGCGCCTGGGAGAGCGGTCGCCGGGCGCCGACGGCGACCGGGACCTCGGTGAGACCGACAAGTTCCAGGACCCGCACCGCGTTCTCCGCGGCCACGGGTGCGCGTACGTTGCCGTGGACACTGCCCACGGCCATGATCTCGGCCCCCGGATGGGCGGCCAGGTAGAGGATCGCGAGTGCGTCGTCGACACCGGGATCGGTGTCGAGCACGATGCGCTTGCGGCTGCCGTTCAGTCGTTCGCTGCCCAACGCGAGCCGTCCTCATAACTAGCGGTAGTGGACTACCCGCGCAGCGTATCTGACATACCGCCGTTCTTGTCGACTGGAACGCGTCCGAAAACGAGGTCGTGTGAGACCCGACCCTCGGCATGGGCGCGGTTCTCGAACTTGGTGACCGGCCGCCACTCCGGGCGTGGCGCCCACCCTCCGGGACGGTCGGCATACCGGTTACGCAGTAGCGGTTCCGCCTCGCACACCGCCCGCATCTGCTCGGCGTAGTGCTCCCAGTCGGTGGCCAGGTGCAGGTCGGCGCCGGGCGCGAGGCGGGAGGCCGCGAGCGCCACAAACTTCGGCTGTACCAGGCGACGCTTGTGGTGCCGCTTCTTCGGCCAGGGGTCGGGGAAGAAGATCCGGATACCGGCGAGGGAGCCGGGAGCGATGTGTTCCTCCAGCAGGTCGATGGCGTCGCCGCGCAGCAGCCGCAGGTTGGTCAACCCCAGCTTCTCCCCGCGCAGCAGCAGCTGTGCGAGACCGGGCTTGTAGACCTCGACGGCCAGGTAGTTGAGCTCGGGCGCCGCGGCGGCGAGCTGTGCGGTGGCCTCGCCCATGCCCGAGCCGATCTCCAGCAGCACCGGTGCGGTGCGACCGAACCACGCGTCGGTGTCCAGCGGCCCCTCCGGCAGCGCCGACACCTCGTTGCCGAGGTCGTTCCAGTACTGGTCCCACGCGCGTTGCTGGCCCGTGGTCATGCGCTCACCACGCTGCACGTAGCTGACCACGGTGCGCAGGAACGGTTGCTGGCCGGAGGGCGTTTCCATGGCTGGAGACTGTGCCAAACGCGCTGGTCGCCTCGGTTGGGCGGGGTTGGAAGCGGTTCACTCGGGAACGGTGGCGGCCGGGCCTTCGGGCGGCGCGGTGCGGGTCGGGCGCGGTGGGGCCCGCGGTCGGTGGCCGCCAGGAGGAGCATCCGGACCGGCCGGGGCGGTCCGGGCGGCCCGGTCGCGGGGATCACCGGGCGGCTGGGGCGCGAATCAGCCGGCTGGGCAAGGAAAAGCGCCGTGGTCGCCCATGGGACGGTCCATGGTGGACTCGTCGAGCGCTGTCGGCCGGTCCGCAGGGTCCTCCGTTCGATGGGAAAACCCCGATGAGCGGGCGGAACGCATTCCGTGGTGCCAACATCAGGACATGGGCCAGCAGGCGGCGCCGGGTGGGGCGGGCCGCCCGGGAGCAGCACGGGGGACCGGTGGGCCGGGTGCCCCGGCGGGGCGGATCTGGCTCCGTTGGCTCCTGGTGGGAGTGCTGGCATTCTTCGCGGTCTTCCTCGCCTACCTGTTGCTCGTGGCGTTCCTGCCGCGGTGGTGGGCGATGACCATCGGGGACGTGGTGCGGCAGCGGTTCACCACGGGCACCTGGCTCGGCCTGACGCTGGGCTTCGTGTTCACGCTGCTGCCGCTGGTCGTGCTGTGGCTCGCGATCCGCAGGGCGACGACGTGGCAGGCCAGGGGGCTGCTCGGGCTGCTGGCGCTCGGGCTGGCCGTGCCCAACCTGCTGACGCTGACCGTGGTGCTCGGCGGGGGCAGCGCCGCGCACGCCGGCGAACGGATCATGGACGTCGAGGCGCCGGCCTTTCGGGGTGCGAGCCTGGCCGGTGCCCTGATCGCGGTGGTGGTGTTCACGCTGACGGAGCTGCTGTTGGGCTCCCGCCGGCGGACCCGGCGGAAGCTGGCCGAGCTACGAGCCCAAGTTGGCGACGAGGAGTAGCGGCTAGCGACGCAACCTAACCCGATCGAGTGACGTCCTAGGGGTGAGGACGGCGCGGCGTCGGGTCGGGGTGATCACGTGCTGACACTGGTCGGGCAGCTGGTGGCACGTATCGACGTGCTGTTGTTGGGGTTGATGGTCATGGGCGTGGCCGCGTTCGGGCTGGCGCGGCTGCTCCGCGACCCGTACCGGGTGTGGCGGTGCCGCCGCACGACGGACCGGATCCGTCGCAGCTTCCCGGTGCCACCGGTGGTGCCGCCGGTGCCACGGCAGCGCAGGGAGCCGGTGCCGGTTCGCATCGAGGTGCGGCCGCTGCAGGTGCCGGAACCGGACCACCGGCGGGAGCGGGTGGCTGCCGAAGCGCAGCGGGCCTGAGCCGGCGGTGCTGGTTTGCGGTGTGCGGTAAGGGGAAGCGGCGTGCCGTGACCCCGCACCCAGCGCTGCCTTGCGTGCCGGGTCCGGCATCCAGTGGCCTTGGGCCGGTCAGGTTGAAGCGTTGCTCTTCTGAGGACCGAGTGAGCGGAAGAGACGTGCTCTCCACGGGTTGGCCCCTGGTCCGCTCAGGAACCATCGCCATCGGCTCGCGCAGATGTCACGAGCGTGCCGGAGGTTTCCTCACCTCACCTGCGTACGAGGTCATGTCCGCGGACGAGGGAGGTCCGCCCGCCACGTCTCGATCTCGGGCAGTCGCCCGGCCAGGCCCGCGACCCCGTCCAGGGGGAGCCGCTCCTCGGTGTTTCCCGGCGGGAGCACGTCGAGCCATCCGTCGTGCTCACAGGTCAGGGCCATCGTCGTGGGGTGCCCGCCCACCTGCTCCGGCTCCGAGGGCTCGAACTCCCAGTACGGATCCTCGCCGTCCCGCACCCAGGGCACGAACACCCAACCCTGCCGCTCGGTGAGCAACGCGTGGACCGCGTCCTCGAACTCGAAGCCCTCCGCGCGCGAGCCCAGGCGCCCCTCCGCCACCGCCCGCACCCACCAGGGAACGTCGCACGTCCCGACCAAACGGGCGGTGTCGTCATACAGGCCCAGCACCTGGTGCTCCTCACCGGTGTGCACCCAGGCTCGGCGGCGCTCCAGCGGACATGACGCGTGCACCGCCGGTGCACCCGGGTCGACCGCCATCGCCCAGTCCAGTTCCGGAAGCGGCTCGACCCGCGGGCACATGGGGAGGATCCGCTCCGGCGGCCGGCGTGGAGCAACCGGCGGCCGCCGCGCCTGGGCCACGTGTCGGTTGTGGTCCGGCCCGAGCCCGAGTTGCCTGGTCATCGGTCCGCCGTTCGGCCGGACACGCACCAGTGCCCGTCCGGCACGCCTCGTCGTGGTCTTTCCCGTCGTCCCGCATCGGTTACCCGGCGGTCGGAAAGGCTCATTCCGACCGGGCGCACACGCGCCGGACCGCGATGCGGACGAACATGTGCCTCCTCCCGGCGGGGCGACGGTTCGACGAACCACCGCGCCGCCCGATGGACTGGACCCAGTAGCACGATCGATGGCTTCCGTGAGACGAACGTGTCCGTGGGAGTGAGGCGCCCGGGTCCCAGGGTCTCACTTCGTCGTGGCGCGGAACACCTCCCCCGGTCGGGGTGGGGCGGGGCGGACGTTCGGCGGGTTCGACTCGACAACTCGGCCGGGCGGGGTTTCCGTGGAGATGTGCGGGAGCAGCAGCTGGTGGAGCGGGCCGACGTCGCCGGCGGCGTGGTGGTCGGGGTCGACGGCTCACGGTCCTCGCTGCGCGCCCTGCGCGCGGCGCTGGAGGAGGCCCGGCTGCGTGGCTGCACGCTGCACGTGGTGCGGGCGTGGACGCTGCGCACCGCGCCCCGGCCCCCGGACACCCCGGGTGGGGCGGTGCCGACCCTGCAGGAGTACGCCGGCTACCTGGAGCGGTGCACCGAGGAACTGGTCACCGAGCACGTCGGGCCCAGCCCCGGGGTTCCGGTCGAGGTGCACGTGGTGCACTCGCCCTCGCCGCAGGGGCTCATCTCCGCCACCGACAACGCCGACCTGTTGGTGGTCGGCCACCGCGGCCGGGGCGGCTTCTCCGGGCTCGTCCTGGGGTCCGTGGCCGACCAGTGCGTGCGGCACGCGCGCTGTCCGGTTCTGGTGGTACGGCCCAACATCTGAACGCCGGCTGGACAGAGGCACTACCATTCCCCGGCAATCACTCTTCCGGGGGATTCAGGCCGCCGATGCCGAAGCCGCTGACGAAGCGAGCCCTGGCTCGCGTCAGTCTCCGCGCGGGGATCACCGCGCTCACGTTGTTGTGTCTGCTGGTCGCGCCGGGTGTGGCGGCCGACCCGGGGATCCGCGACCGGCAGTGGTACCTGGACACCCTGGACGTTCGCACCGCCCACCGGATCAGCCGGGGCGAGGGCGTCGTCGTGGCGGTGATCGACTCCGGTGTCGAGGCGGGCCATCCCGCGCTCACCGGGCAGGTCCTGCCGGGTGCGGTGTTCGGCGCCGAGGGAACCGACGGTGGCCGGCACGACCGCGGCCAGAACGGCCACGGCACGGCGATGGCCGGGCTGATCGCCGGCCGTGGCGGTGGGCCGAATCTCCTCCTCGGCGTGGCACCGCAGGCCAAGCTGTTGCCGTTGGCGCTGCCGAGCGAGAGCGAGCAGTGGTTGGCGCACCTGGCCGAGGCGATCCGTTACGCCACCGATCACGGTGCCAAGGTCATCAACCTCTCGCTCGGCGGTGCCGGCGAGACCCCGGCGGATGTCGTGGCCGCTGTCGAGTACGCCCTGTCCCAGGACGTGGTGGTGGTTGCCGCCGCCGGCAACGCCGAGCGCACCGGCAACAAGGTGGCCGCGCCGGGCAACGTCCCCGGTGTGCTGACCGTGGCCGGCCTGGACCGCGACGGGCAGCCCTGGAGCCGGTCCGGGCACGGGCCGCAGGTGGCGATCGCCGCGCCCGCGACGGACATCATCAGCACGGCGCCCCCGTCCCGGTTCGTCAGTGGCTATGCGATCACCGACGGGACCAGCTCGGCGACCGCCCTGGTCTCTGGTGCCGCCGCCCTGGTGCGGGCGGCCCACCCGGACCTGGACGCGGCCAACGTGGTGAACAGGCTGGTGCGCACGGCCCAGGACGTTGGTCCGCCCGGACGTGATGACGCCACCGGCTTCGGGGTGGTGCGTCCCCTGGAGGCCGTGCGGGCCGAGGTGCCGACGGTGCCGGAGAACCCGCTGGGAACGCCCGGGCGGAGCGGGCTGTTCGAGGGCGACGGGAATCCGGCCGAGGGCGGTCTGTGGGCGGACGTCGAGGTCGGGCCCGTCCGCATGCCACGCGTCCTCGCGGCGAGTCTCCTCGTTCTCGTCCCGCTGGCGCTGCTGACGGTGGTGGTGCGGGTACGACGGGCCCGGAATGCTGCCGCCGACCCACACGCGCTGGGCCGTGGTGGACCGGCCTTGGCTCGCGCGCGGCTGCCTGCGCGCCGGCAGCGGGCTACGGAGCCGGACCGGGATACGTTCGGCGAGTCCTGGGTGGACCAGCCGTTGCCGAACCCTCGGGAGAACGCATACCCCGCCGGTAGCAGCGAGTGGACGCCGGTACCTCGGCAGGACCGGGAGAGTGTGCCCGCACAGCCGACGGGGTCGACGGATGCGGTGGGGACGGGAGTGTCTCCGCTGGACGGGGACGAGAGTTCCGTTGGTGCGCCCAATTCCGGCAACGAGACCCGAGCGAGCCAACAGCCCACCCCCGAGGGCCAGTTGCCCACGACGGGCTCGCTGGACCTGTGTGACGAGACCGGCGAGACCGCGGACGACATCTCCACCTCGGCCAGTGCACAGGGCACGGAAGACGGTGTGAGCCCGGAGCCATCACAGCATGTGCTTCCCGAGGCCACCAGCGGCGCGGACACCGTGGTGCTCCGCCGCGAGCCGGCTCATCCGTCCATAAAGGACACTGTTCTGGTGGACACGGTGTCCAGTCGCCGTTCCGATGTCGGGGACAGTCCGGATGGCACGGACCGTCCGGATGAAGCGGTGCGCGAGGGGCCGGAGGACACCTCCGCCGGCGCACCGGGACAGGACTCGGACACCGGGCGGGCTGCGTCGGATCGCGAGCTGGAGGACAAGCCTGCCAAGAGCACGACCGCAACGTCCGACACGACCTCGACCACCGAGGACGAGCAGGGCAGCTCGCCCGCAGCCTCGGACGAGGAGCCGATGGACGGTGCGACCTCGTCTGCCGACACTGTTGTGCTCCGCCGGGAAGCCAAGGGCGGGAGGCACACATCGGTTGGGGACGAGTCCGCTGACGAGTCGGCGGATACCGTCGTCCTGCGGCGGGAGGAGCAGGCCCGTTCCGCCGACCTGCCCACCGTGCGGCTCTGACCGCGCACCTGGCCGTGGAATGTGCGCCGATCCGCCCAGCTAAGATTCGCACAAATGAACCGGATTATCTGTCAGATCGCAGGTAGACATTCCTGAGAGCTTCGCCGCAACCATTTCCCGTGGCGCGGATTCTGTTAGCGATCTGTCATGTGATCGTGGCCGTACCGTGTCCTTTCTTGGTGAGTTTTGCCACAGTCGATCGAACCGCGTCTCCGTGTGAACAGTGGCTACTGCTAGCGTCGATTGCTCAGGGGGTGCCATATTCATGCCTCGGGGTCACTGCCGGCAACAACCGTGGCCGGCCGGCGATCGCCGCCGAATGTGGTGCCCGTCATGTCCCGTCCCGTGAACGCGGAGCACGGGTGCGGGCAAGAACCCGGTGTATGGATGGCCAACACCGGGCCCCGCCGCGATCAGGGGGTGGAATGTCGTGCGGGATCTTCGGGGGTGGAAGATCTCTTGGCGAGCATCTGTCGGGTGTGAAAGTGACCGGTGCCGCACGAAACACCTGATCCGTCTGCGGCCGTAGCCGACGAGGGCCGGACGAGGTTCGGCTTTCGGCTCGGGACCGCGGCGTCGTGCCGCGTGTCCCGAGATCTTCTCCGGCTTCGGTTGTTGGTGCGAAGGAGAACGTGCGCGTGATGGTGTGTCGGTCGTCCGGTGTTCGCCCGGCGAGATGAATCTGGAGTCTTTGGTGACTACGCGGATCCCACAGGTGCAGCAGAATAACGACGGCCGGAAACGGCTCGTGTCCGGTCTCTGGTTGTTGGCCGCATGTGCCAGCCCGCTGCCGTTGGTGCTTCTCTGGGGGCTGGTTTCCGGTGGAATCGGCGCCGTCGACCTCCAGGTTTACCGCGTGGGCGGGGAGGCGTGGCTGCGGGACATCCCGCTGTACGCGCCCGGGTTTCCGGCACCGCTGCACGGGCCGCAGCTGGCATTCACCTACCCGCCGCTGGCAGCGGTGCTGTTCAGCGTGCTCGCACTCGTGCCGTCATCGGTGGCGCTCCTCCTGCTGACCCTGGCGGGTTTCGCCGCTCTCGCCGCCACATGCGTGCTGGCGGCCTCGCGGGTTGGCCTTCGGCCCGGCTACGGGATCGGGTTGGCCATTGCGGCCGTCGGCCTCGCGTTCGAGCCGGTTCGCGAGACCTTGTCGTTCGGGCAGATCAACCTGATCCTGATGGGTCTGATCGCGCTCGACTGCCTGTTGCCGAGAACTCGGTGGCCGCGCGGCATGCTGATCGGCGTAGCGGCCGCCATCAAGCTCACTCCCGCGGTGTTCGTCCTGTTCTTCCTGCCGCGTCGCCAGTGGAAACCGGTGCTGACCGCCGCGGCGACGTTCGTCGCCTGCGGGCTTCTCGGATGGGTTCTCGCCCCGCGGGACACGGTGGCGTACTGGTTCGGCGCTTTGCTGGATCCCAGCCGGATCGGCGGCCTGGCCTACACCGCCAACCAGTCGCTCCGGGGCGTGCTGCACCGGCTCGGGCTGCCCGCTGGCACCGAAACCGTGGCGTGGCTCGGGACGAGCCTGCTGGTCGTGGCGGTGACCTGGTTCGTCGTTCGAGGTGCGCGAGGGAACGGGAAGGACCTGGCCGCGCTGATCGCGGTGGGTGCGACGCAGTTGTCGATCTCACCCGTCTCCTGGTCGCACCACTGGGTGTGGATCGCGCCCGCGGCGGTGCTGCTGGCCGGCGCTCTATGGAAGTACCGGGATGCCCGGCTCGGCTGGGGTGTCGTGGTGATGCTGATGTTCGTCCTGGCGCCGCAGTGGTGGATGCCCCGGGGCGGGAATCACGAGCTGGACTGGTCGTGGTGGCAGCACATCCTCGGGAACGTCTATGTGTGGTCCGCCCTCGCCTTCCTCGGCGTGTTGGCCGTTCGGGTCGCCCGTAGCGCGCGGGAGGCGCGGAACCCGGAGCTGGATGCGGAGACCGGTGTCCTCCTGGACGAGCCGGAGCCGGTCGCTGACGCCTGCGTACAAGGTGCGCGATAGCGAGGTTCGCCCCTCCCGAGCGCTTCGACGAGGTCTCTCGCGCCCCTCCCGTGGGCGTCATGCGCCGGCCGCGTGGCGCTCGGGAGGGTCCGGCTTGAGCTGGCCGGAACATCCCAACTTCCGGCTGGCGACAAGTGGCCACTGGTCTGTACGGCCGGTCATCGGTGGTATTTGCCGCCGATCAAGCTCCCATGGTGTTCGCCGGCGACGTCTGTGTTCGCAACTGCCGGTTCAAGTACTCTGTCCACTTTGGATCATTGAAGCGCCGAGGTCCTTCGGGTATGGCCCGGATACGGGGTAGCACCTCGGTGACGTACCAGATCCAGACGGCGTTGCGGTCGCCGTACGCGGGAGGCGGAGGGGTCGGACCCTCCCAGGTCGAGGGCAGCATGGGGCCTCGCTTCATGGAAGGCGCGGTGTCAGGGGCTGGAGTGGGATGCGGTGGCGCCGGGGGGTCGGGGGCTCCCCGGTGCCACCGCCGACAACGGCCTGGCAACAATCAGTGGCTAACTGATCACCAGATGATGGCAGTAGAAGCTACTGACCTGACGGGATGCCGGCCATTCCTCGACCGAGTGCGAGTAGCAGCTACTGGCAATTGCCGGCGGGTATGAGGAGGCTGCGCGACATGACGCCACCGCGATCCAGCCCGACCGTGTTGCGGCGCTGGGTGGCCTACGAGCTACGGCGGCTCCGCGAGGCGGCGAACCTGGACCAACGGGATGCCGCCAAGCACCTGGGGTGCAACCGATCGCGCATCGGGCACCTCGAAACGCTGCGCAACAGGCCCTCCCTCGCGGATGTGGAGGGCCTGCTCGACCTCTATGGCCGCCCGGACCTGAAGCCGAAGTTCCGCGAGGTCATGGCGCAGGCGAACCGCCGCGAGTGGTGGGCGGGCCTCAGCGACAGGACCCTGGAGAACTTCGAGCTGTTCCTCGGCCTGGAGGAGAGTGCTACAGCAATCCAGTGCTTCGAGGCGCTAGTGGTTCCCGGGCTTCTCCAGGCTCCCGACTATGCCGAGGCCGTGGTACGTGCCTACTCGGCGGACGTTACTGATCGCGAGGTCCAGCGCAGAGTCAAGCTCCGCTTGATGCGTCAGGAGATCCTCAACCGAGAGGAAGGTCCGCTGAAGTTGTGGGCGATCATCGATGAAGGTGTTCTACGACGGCTGGTCGGTGGGCCGGAGGTCATGGCTGAACAATTGGACCATCTCATCAAGGCGTCCCAACGGCCCAACATCGACATCCAGGTGCTCCCGTTCAGCGCGGGCGAGCATCCCGCGTTCCACGGGGCGTTCGAGGTGATGCGGTTTGCCCTCGACGACTCTCGCATCGCCTATGCCGAGACCCGAAGCGAGTCGCGGTACTACGAGGATCCGGCGATGGTTGACGACTATCTCGATGTCATGAATCGTCTTCGCATTCGGGCTGCTGCGCCCGGGGAGACGCCTGCGATCATCACTCGTATCCGGGAGGAGGTGACGCCGCCTTGACCACTGCCTCGTCTCGGCTGCGTTGGCGCAGGTCGAGCCGTAGTGCAGGGACCGGCAACTGCGTGGAAGTCGCAGACGGCTGGCGGAAGTCCGGCCGTAGCGGCAACACGGGCAACTGTGTCGAGGTTGACTCCGTCGAGTCCGTCTACGTCCGTGACACCAAGCAAGCCAGGCTCGGTGGTGCGCGCACGGTCTTATCCTTCAGCTATTCGGCCTTCGTCGCGTTCCTCACTGCGGTGAAGGCCGGTGCGGTTGATCCACCCAGGTAGCAGCCGTTCTCCAGCTACCGAAAAGCCCGGGTCGTCCCCCGAAGACGACCCGGGCTCTTCTCCTCTTCCCCCGACTCGGCTGGGCGGCCCCGAATTCCGCGCCAGCCGACCCGCCTACGGCGTCCCTACGCGTCGCGCCGGTTCGCCACCACGATCGTGATCACCAGGCCCGCCGCCGCGACCCCGGTGAAGTAGGCCAACGCACCCCACGGCCCGTACGGCTGGCTGACCACCGAAGCGCCGGGCGGCGGTGTGCCACCCATGAGCATGAAGTTGCTGGCCGCGTTGAACGGCAGCCACGGCTGGATCTTTTCCCCGACCGTCGGCAGCGCCGAGAGCAGGGTCTCCACCAGCAACGCCCACACCAACAGGAGGGTGACCGCACCCGCGGTGTGCCGAACCAACGTGCCCACGGCGACCGCCAGCACCGCCCCCACGGCGAACACCAGCCCCACGCCGGCGACGTGCCGCCAGTCCGCGGCCGAGTTGAGCGCCAGGTCGGCGGACGGCCTCATCACCTTGCCGATGCCCCAGCTCGCGAAGGCGACGACCTCACCCACCACCCCGGCCAGCAGGGCCACGACACCGGTCTTGGCCAGCAGGACCGCCGTGCGGTTCGGGACCGCCTGGAAGGTGGCCCGAATCGTCCCGAAGCGGTACTCGGTGGTGACCGCGAGCGCGGCCATCACCAGGATCACCATCAGGCCGAAGTTCGAGGCGAACTGCGTGGTCTGCACGCTCACCGGGTAGTCGTCCCCGGAGGTGCCCGTGATCAACGCGGTGAACCCGCAGGTCACGGCCAGCGCGGCGAGCATGCACCACCACGGTGAGCGCGTGGAGAACAGCTTGATCCGCTCAACGGCGAGCAGCGTCATCGGTTCACACCCCCAGCAACCATGAGGTCCTCGCTGCCGGCCGCGGCCGGGCCGGCGGGACCCTGCCCGTCGGTCCGGTACTCCACGGAGTCGCCGGTGAGCCGCATGAACGCCTCCTCCAGCGAGCCGCGCCGCACCGACAGCTCGTGCAGGACGACATCCTGCTCGGCCGCGATCTCCCCGACCTGCTCGCTCGTCACACTCCCGGTCACGACCAGCGCGTTGCCGTCGACCCCCGGCTCGACGTGCAGGGCGTAGCCCTTGCGCAGCAGAACCTCGCGGAGCCTGTCGAGCTGCGGGCTGCGCACCCGCACGCTGGTCTCGCTGGCGGTGTCCACGAACTCCGCCGTGGTGCACTGCGCGATCAGCCTGCCCCGGCCGACCACCACCAGGTCCTGGGCCGTCTGCGCCATCTCCGACAGCAGGTGGCTGGACACGAACACGGTCCGGCCCTCGGCGGCGAGCCGCTTCATCAGCTGCCGGATCCAGTGGATGCCCTCGGGGTCGAGGCCGTTGACCGGCTCGTCGAAGAGCAGGATCTGCGGGTCGCCAAGCAGGGCGGCCGCAATTCCCAGCCGCTGCGACATACCCAGGGAGAACCCACCGGCGCGCCGGTCGGCCACCGAGGTGAGCCCGACCAGTTCGAGGACCTCGCCCACCCGCCGGTTGGGCAGGCCGTTGGAGCGGGCCAGCCACCGCAGGTGGGCGCGGGCGGAGCGGTTGGGGTGCACCCACTTCGCGTCGAGCAACGCGCCGACCGTGCGCAGCGGCCGGTCCAGCTGGTGGTAGGTCTTGCCGTCGATCCGGACCTGCCCGGCGTCCGGGCGGTCCAGCCCGAGGATCATCCGCATCGTCGTGGACTTGCCGGCCCCGTTCGGGCCGAGGAACCCGGTGACCCGCCCTGGCTTCACGGTGAACGACAGGTTGTCCACCGCGACCGTGCGGCCATATCTCTTGGTGAGGCCGACAGCCTCGATCATCGCACGTTCCCCCTCAAACGACTCCGAATACACGGCTCGCCCGGCCAGGACCGTAGATCCCCCGTTCGGCCTGGTGTCGCCTTGATGAGACCACCCTGCCGCAGCGTCCGGGCAAGCCGCGTCGACCTGGGGTCGACACTTCACGTCGGCTTCCGGTCGTACCGTGCCTCATCCCGGAGGCTGATGGGATCGGTTTTCTCCCGGATGTGACCCTGATCAACGGGCTGCCCGCCCGGAGGGGAGCACCCCTCCCGGACGGTTGGTACGGCTACGGGATCAGGCGTCCCTGCGGTTGACCACCAGCACGGCCACCAGGAACAGCACGACCGCGACCCCGGCGAAGTAGGCGACCGCGCCCCAGGCGTTGTAGGGGAGGTCGGTGCCGGTCTGCGCGCCCTCGTTCTGGTTCGGGCCGACGCCGAGGAAGTGGCCTCCCGCATTGAACGGCAGCCACGGCTGGATCTTGTCGCCGACCCGCGGGATCGCCCCGATCAGTTGCTCGCCCAGCATCGCCCACACCAGCAGCGCGGTGACCGCGCCGGCGGTGTGCCGGGTCAGCGCGCCCACGGCCAGCCCGATGATCGCGGTGATGGCGAAGACAAGCCCGGCCCCGGCGACCTGCCGCCACTGGTCCGCGGTGCGGATCGTGAGGTCGAAGTCGGTGACGAGGAGCCTGCCCAGGCCCCAGGAGGCGAACGCCGCGATCTCACCGAGCACCGCCGCCAGCAGGCCGATGATCAGCGCCTTGCTCAGCATCACCGAGGTGCGTCCGGGGATGGCCTGGAAGGTCGTCTTGATGGTGTTGAAGCGGTACTCGGTGGTGATCGCGAGCGCGGCCATCACCAGAATGACCATCTGGCCGAAGAAGATCCCCTGCTGGGTGGTGGACACGCCGACCCGGAACGGGACGGCCGGGCCGTCCTCGCGGACGAGGGACGCCGTGGTGAGCAGGAAGATCATGCCGAACCCGACCACGAACACCACGGTGGCCAGCGAGGACCACCACGGTGACTTCGTGGAGAACAGCTTGATCCGCTCCGCGCCGAGCACGCTCATTCCTTCGCACCTCCGCTGGTCCCCTGCATGTGCAGGTGCTCGCCGGCCTCCTCGGCGTGGTACTCGATCGCGTCCCCGGTCAGGCGCATGAACGCCTCCTCCAGCGAGCCGCGCTGCGGGGAGAGCTCGTGCAGGACGACGCCCTGGGTGGCGGCGACCTCCCCGACCTGGTCGCTGGTCATGCCGTTGACCAGCAACGCACCCTCGTCGACGCGGACCGTCGTGCCCGCGGTGCCGGCCAGGGCGGTGCGCAGCCGCTCCAGCTGCGGGGTGCGGACGCGTACCGAGGTGCCGCTGGCGCGCTCGACGAACTCGCCGGTGGTGCTCTGCGCGATGAGCTTGCCCCTGCCGATGACGACCAGCTCGTCGGCGGTCTGCGCCATCTCGGAGAGGAGGTGGCTGGAGACGAAGACGGTGCGGCCCTCGGCGGCGAGCCGTTTCATGAGCTGGCGGATCCAGTGGATGCCCTCGGGGTCGAGGCCGTTGACGGGTTCGTCGAAGAGCAGGATCTGTGGGTCGCCGAGCAGGGCGGCGGCGATGCCGAGCCGTTGGGACATGCCCAGGGAGAACCCGCCCGCCTTGCGCTTGGCGACGTTGGTCAGGCCGACCAGCTCGAGGACCTCGTCGACGCGGCGTTTCGGCAGGCCGTTGGAGCGGGCGAGCCATTTGAGGTGGGCACGGGCGGAGCGGTTGGGGTGGACCCACTTCGCGTCGAGCAGGGCGCCGATGTAGCGGAGTGGGCTGTGCAGGTCGCGGTAGTGCTTGCCGTCGATGAGGACATCGCCGGAGCTGGGGCGATCCAGGCCCAGGATGAGCCGCATGGTGGTGGACTTGCCGGCCCCGTTCGGGCCGAGGAAGCCGGTGACACGTCCGGGCTGGACGGTGAAGGAGAGACTCTCCACGGCGACCGTGCGGCCGTAGCGCTTCGTCAACCCACGAGCCTCGATCATGGCACCCCCGACCTGGCCGCGAACAGCGTGCTTGAACGACAAGGGCACCACCACTGGCGATCCACCACAAGTGGATCAAGGGTGTGGACCGGGACGTGCGCGACGGAATACGGGCCGCGCCGGCTCGGTGGGGCCGGCGACCATGCTCGGGTGACCGATCCGCTGTGGAACGAGGTCGAGATCGATCCGCGGGAGGCCGCGGCCGGGCGGAGCTTGCCGAGTCAGCCGGCGGCGGGGAGCGAGAACCAGCGGTCGAGCGCGGTGACCAGGCCGTCCTCCTGGACCGTGCCGGTCACCTCATCGGCCACGGCGCGCACGTCCGGTGGCGCCTGTCCCATCGCGACACCGTGCGCCGCCCATCGCAACATCTCGACGTCGTTGTAGCCGTCGCCGACCGCCATCGTGGAGTCCACGGGCACCTTCAGCTCGGTCCGCAGCTGTTCGAGCGCGCCGCCCTTCGAGACGCCCGGAGCGACAGCGGTCAGCCAGGCGTGGACGTGATCGACCGTGAAGCTCGCACCCGGCAACTCCAGGTCGGCGACCAGCTCGTTCATCTCCTCGGCATTGCGGCCCGGCCACCACACCGTCAGCCGGGGAGTGCGGGCGTTGGCCACCTCGTCGAGCCCGGCGAGGAACTCACCGGTGAGGCCGTACGCACCGAAGTGGGCGGTGACCAGGTTGCCGATCCCGACCAACTCCGCCCCGAAGACCGCACCCGGCAACAGCTCGGCGAGCCGGTGCAGCACCGGTCCGGGATCGAACGGGGTCATGTGGACCGCCTCCCCGGTGGCCGCGTCCAACCGCACCGACCCGTTCGAACACAGCACGTGGCCGGCGGCCAGCCCCAGCCCGGCCACGATCGGCCGGGTCCCGAGGGCGGTGCGGCCGGTCGCGAGCACCACCTCCGTGCCGGCGCGCACCACGCGGTGCACGGCCGACCGCACGGCAGGGCTGATGCCCAGCCCGGGCCGGAGCAGGGTCTCGTCGATGTCCAGCGCGACCAGGCGGGGGATCCAGTCGGGAGCGGGCACGTCGGCAGCCTAGGTGTTCTGTCCCGTGAGGTTGGGGATGCGGTGGGCGGGTGGGCCGCCGATCGCGGTGTGGTGGCGGTGATGGTTGTAGGTGT